>CAWECO010000004.1:0-376802 GCA_963807645.1 uncultured Gemmatimonadales bacterium | reverse complement strand
CCGATAATTCACGGGACTGACGGGCGCCGAAGCTTCGGGTCGAGGCGATCTGCGGATCGCCTCGGCGGTAGGGGAGCGTTCCCTATGGGCTGAAGGAGATCCGGAAGGAGCCTGGACGCATCGGAAGTGATAATGCCGGCATGAGTAGCGATAAAACAGGTGAGAAACCCGTTCGCCGAAAACCCAAGGTTTCCTGAGGAAGGTTAATCCGCTCAGGGTTAGTCGGACCCTTAGCCGAGGCCGAAAGGCGTAGCCGATGGAAAACAGGTTAACATTCCTGTACCAGTCCACGCGCGTTATGAGCTATGGGGTGACGCAGAAGTGAATCCCCATCCGGTGATGGAAGTCCGGGTGCAAGGCTGTACGGAGGTCGGGTAGGCAAATCCGCCTGACTATTCCCGAGAGCCGATGCGGAGGGCCAACAAGGCCCGCAAAAGGGGAATAAGCTGACTGCCAAGAAAACCTCTATGCCAGTTCGTGGGCTGACCGTACCGTAAACCGACGCAGGTGGGTGGGGAGAGAATCCCAAGGCGCTCGAGAACTCTGGCTAAGGAACTCGGCAAAATGACCCCGTAAGTTTCGGATCGAGATGATGGAGGTCGACGCACTGCGGCACCGCCTGTGTAGGATAGGTGGGAGGCTATGAACCGGGGGCGTCAGCTTCCGGGGAGCCACTGGTGAAATACCACCCTTGCGATGTCGGAATTCTAACCTGGGACCCTATATCGGGTTCGGGGACCGTGTCAGGCGGGTAGTTTGACTGGGGCGGTCGCCTCCCAAAAGGTAACGGAGGCGCGCAATGGTTCCCTCAGCGCGGTCGGCAATCGCGCGGAGAGTGTAAAGGCACAAGGGAGCTTGACTGCGAGACCGACAGGTCGAGCAGGTGCGAAAGCAGGCCTTAGTGATCCGGCGGTCCCGTATGGAAGGGCCGTCGCTCAACGGATAAAAGGTACGCCGGGGATAACAGGCTTATCGCCCCCGAGAGTTCACATCGACGGGGCGGTTTGGCACCTCGATGTCGGCTTATCGCATCCTGGGGCTGGAGAAGGTCCCAAGGGTCGGGCTGTTCGCCCGTTAAAGCGGTACATGAGCTGGGTTTAGAACGTCGTGAGACAGTTCGGTCTGTATCCGCCGTGGGCGTTGGAGATTTGAGGGGAGCTGCTCCTAGTACGAGAGGACCGGAGTGGACTGACCGCTGGTGTACCTGTTGTCCCGCCAGGGGCATCGCAGGGTAGCTACGTCGGGAAGGGATAACCGCTGAAAGCATCTAAGTGGGAAGCCCCCCCCAAGATGAGATCTCCCGTACCGCAAGGTACCTGAAGGCCCGCAGGAGACGACTGCGTGGATAGGCGGCAGGTGTAAGCGTGGCAACACGTTCAGCCGAGCCGTACTAATCGGCCGTGCGGCTTGATCCTCTTCTTACACATACAGGAAGCGGCTCACTGCACCCACAACGCACAACCGACAACCTCTTACCCCTCTTTGGCACATACGCCACGCTCCGATGGCTGGAGCTTGGCTTTGACGCCGAGAAATGGCGCAGATCAAGGCGCGCAACGACCGACGACCGAGACGTAGGGAGTCCTACGTCGCAGGAAGGAGGAAGGAGCAGAAACGCCGAGATGCGACATTTCTCAAAGTCAAAGTGCCGGTGGTTCTCGCGAGGGGGATACACCTGGTCCCATCCCGAACCCAGAAGTTAAGCCCCTCAGCGCCGATGGTACTGCAGCCTCAGGCCGTGGGAGAGTAGGTCACCGCCGGCTCTTACTACCAACGCCTCACTCGCTCACCCGCGACGTGGGGCGTTCGTACGTCTACCCCGGAAATGCAGCGCCAGGTGAACCATTGCCCGAAAAGTCGACCGGGGATACCCTGGCTTCGCGAGGTCAAGCGCGACATGCCTTCCACGAACGGAGACACGACGATGAAGAGCAAGCTCGGCCGCTGGGCCGTGTTCGCCGCCGGCCTGAGTCTGGCCATGATGGCGACGCCACCCCCGGCCGTGGCGCAGGACACCGACTATGACCTCGAAAAGAAGAAGCTCGAGGTGGCCCAGGCCGTCGAAAGCATGGTTGCGGACGATCCGGGGCTGCAGAGGTTCTTCGACGATTCGCACGGATACGCGGTCTTCCCGAACGTGGGCAAGGGTGGATTCGTGGTCGGAGGCGCTCACGGCACGGGCCTGGTTTACGAGGGAGGGGATCTGGTCGGGCAGTCCAGCCTCAAGCAAGTCAACGTGGGACTGCAGCTGGGCGGTCAGTCTTACATCCAGGTCATCTTCTTCCAGGGTCCGGAAGACCTGGCCCGCTTCAGAGCCGGCAAACTGGAATTCAGCGGGCAGGTCTCCGCGGTCGCGATCACGGAAGGCGCATCGGCGGACATTGATTACACCAAGGGTGTGGCGGTGGTCACCAAGGCAAAGGGCGGTCTGATGTACGAGGCCTCTCTCGGCGGCCAGACGTTCGATTACAAGCCAATCGGCTACTGATCAGAGGTCGGTCTCGCCCCGGGCCGGCAGATGGTCAGCGGCTCGGGCCGCCATCCGCAGCAGCGTGGCGACGACATCTCCCGGGCTCTCGGCGTGCATCACGGCGCCGAGCACCGCCACGCCGGCGCCCTGCTCCAGCACCGCACGCGCGTTTTCGGCCGTGATCCCACCGATTCCGACGCAGGGAAGGCCGGACGAGCGGATGACCTCCCCTACGCGATCCGGTCCGATGGCCTCGTCTTCAAGGCCGGGCTTTGAAGAGGTCCCGAAAACGGCACCGACGCCCAGGTAGTCGGCTCCCGATGCCGCCGCGGCCCGCCCTGCGGCAGGCTCGTCCGTCGAATAGCCGATCCAGAATCCAACTGGACAGCTCTCTCTCACCGCCTCGACCGGAATGTCGTCCGGGCCGAGGTGAACGCCGTCGGCTCCGGCCGCCAGGGCCACGTCGAGCCGATCGTTCACGAATAGCAGCGCGTCGTGAGCTCGCACCAGCGGCAACAGCTTCACGGCCTGGCGATACAGGTCGGCAGCCGACGCCTGCTTGTCGCGAAGTTGAATCGCGGGGCACCCGGCCTCGAGGCATTCGGCCACGACGTCCGCGAGGCTCCCGGCGGCGGGTTCTGGATCGGTGATGACGATCAGGCGCAGGCGCGTCTCCAGCCGGTCACTCTCCGCGCTCACGGCGAATCCGGTTCCTGGCGTTGATATGTTCCCGGTTGGTGCGGGTGAACTCGTGCGATCCGTCCGTTCGGGCGACGAAGAACAGGTAGGGAACGTCCGCGGGGTAGAGCGCCGCGTCCAGCGAAGCTTCCCCGGGCGATGCGATCGGACCGGGCGGAAGCCCTGCATGCGTGTACGTGTTGTAAGGGTCGTCTGCCACCCGGTCGATGTCCGAGAAGAGGAGGCGGGCCTTTGGCTCTCCGAGGGCGTACTGCACCGTGGGGTCGGCCTGGAGCAGCATCCCGATCTCGAGGCGGTTCGTGTACACGCCGGAGATGATCGGCCGTTCCTCGGCGACGCGAGCTTCCTCCTCCACGATGCTGGCCAGTGTCACGAGGCCTCTTTCGTCGAGTGACAGGCTGTCGAGCCGGGCTCGTCTTTCCGGGGTCCAGAATGCCTGGTACCGAGCCACCATCTCGCGCAGGAGGTCTGCCGGAGCCAATCCCTCGGCGAACCGGTAGGTCTCCGGGAACAGGTATCCCTCCAGCGTTGGACCCGGAACCCCCAGCTCGGCTACGAACGCCGAGTCCGCCGCGAGAGCCGATACCGAGTCGCTGCTCACGCCCGTCGCTTCGGCCACGCGCGGCGCCAGTTCTCGAACGGTGAAACCTTCCGGGACCGTGAGCGGGAACGTGACGACTTCCCCGGCCGCGATCACGTCCAGGATTTCGCCCCATCCCATGCCGCCCCGGACCCGGTAGCGCCCAGCCTTGAGCGAGGTTTCGACTCCGCGCGACCGGGCCGCGAGAGCAAAGAAGCGGGGATACCGGATCAGTCCTTCGGCCTTCAGCTGCCGACCGATCGCCAGGGCGCCCGCTCCGGCGGGGACGACGATCTCGACGGGCTCTCCATCCGCGGGACCTCCCGCGGGCGCACTCGTGGCAAACCACGCCCCGGCTCCCGCCGCGGCGAGGAGGAAGATCCCGAGGAGAAGGAAGCCGTGCCTCTTCATCCGATCTCCTCGAGGTATTCCTTGAGCAGGATCGTCGCCGCCAGCATGTCCTTCAGACCCTTCTCACGCCGCCTGCGCCGTGGAAGCTCCATGTCGCGAAGCATCTCGTCCGCCTCGTAACTCGTGAGGCGCTCGTCGCGCTCCACCACGTGGAGACCGCTGCGGGCCGCGAGGAGGACCGCGAACTCCTTCGCCTCGATGGCCATTTCTCCCACGCTGCCATCCATGTGGACCGGGATGCCCACGACCACGACGGTCGGCGCCAGGTCCTTGAGGAGGTTCAGAAGGCCCTGGGGCGGTTCGGCAGGCGGATCCGCATTCTTCATGGTCACGTGAGGTGACGCGATCGTCCGCGCGGGGTCGGTGGTGGCCACTCCGATCCGCCGCCGCCCGTAGTCCAGGGCCACGACCCGGCCGGGATCCAGGCTCAGATGCCCTCCACGGCCTGTTCGAGCGTGGCCCCTCCGCGCAACCGCAGATGGACGTGGCGGAGGGCGACCGGGGCCCCGATCACGAACCGAATCCCCTCACCACCGTCGAACGGTGCGCGCACGACCCCGACCGGTTCCTCGGCCGCGGTTCCGAGCAGGCCCTCGATGAGGCCCTCCGTAAAGGGTGTCCCGCCTTCCCCCCGGCTCGGGCGCTCCAAGTACCCGCAACCGGGCATGGCCTCCGATTCCCCGCTCCCATTCGAACGATCCCAGGCCCCTGGCGTCCGTTTCGGCATTGACGGCCGACCAGAAATCATCGGTATCGAGTTCCAAGAGCGGGACCGCATGCGCGATTCGACGGGTGATCTCCTCACCCGCCGCCCGGCCCGCATCCCTCACCGCCGCCGCCACGACCTCACCACCGCGGTCCGCCGCGGCCGCCAGGGCCCGCAGGGCGGAAGAGGGAATCCGAACCTCGTCCTCGAGGCGATAGTCGTTCATGGTATCTTCCGTTTCGCTGGAGCGTCGCAGAGCCCTGAAAGTAGAGAATGCCGGGCGACCGGCAAGCGAGGGCACTTTCGATCCTCAAGAGGTTATTGGCAGGTGGGATAAATCGCGCCACCTTACCGTCCCACGCCATCGCATTATCGGAGGCTGCAAATGGATAACACCGAATACCGGGAAGCTCTCGGCTTCCTGCTCGGCCTGACCGTCGGCGCCGTCATCGGTACGGCCACCGCGCTGCTCCTCGCGCCGCAGAGCGGTGCCCGGACGCGGCGGCAGATCGCCCGCAAGGCGGAGGAGTGGACGGACACGGCGGGAGAGTCGCTCGAGGACGCCCGCGATGAGGCCCGGGAGCTGGCCGACCGCGCTTCGCGGGAGACTCGTCGTCTGGCGCGGCGTGCCCGCAAGAGCGCGGACCGCACGGGCGACCGCATCGCCGACGTCGTCGACAAGGGCCGCGACCGCCTGCGCACCTGATCGCTTCTCAGTGATCACGCCCCGCCCGGGAGGCTCATGCTCGCCCAGGAGCTGATTGCGCGAAAGCGCGACGGCGGCGAGCTCGCGAACGAAGAGTTGCGCGAGTTCCTGGTGGATTACGGCGCCGGCGAGGTGCCGGACTACCAGATGTCGGCCTTCCTCATGGCGGTGCTGCTCAATGGCATGAGCGCCGCAGAGCTCGGTACGCTCACCCGTTCGATCATCGATTCCGGTCGCCGGCTCGATTTCCGGACGGATGGAGGGCCGCCGGCAGTGGACAAGCATTCCACCGGAGGCGTGGGCGACAAGGTGAGCCTCATCCTGGCTCCGCTACTCGCCGAGTATGGCCTCCGGGTTCCCATGATGTCGGGCCGTGGCCTCGGACACACGGGCGGCACGGTGGACAAGCTCGAGTCGATTCCCGGGTTCAGGACCGACCTCGACCTCGACGAGTTCCAGGCCGTGCTGGCCGACGTGGGCTGCGCGATGATCCGGCAGACTCCTGCCATCGCTCCCCTGGACGGACGTCTCTACGCCCTCCGCGACGTGACCGCGACGGTGCCATCGATACCGCTCATCTCCGCGAGCATCGTTTCGAAGAAGGTGGCCGAAGGCATCGAGGCCCTGGTGCTGGACGTGAAGTACGGATCCGGCGCCTTCATGCAGGACCGCGACCAGGCCGTTCTTCTTGCCGAGACGCTGGTCGACCTCGCGGAATCCGAGGGGGTGAGGGCTACGGCGCTACTTACGGCCATGGAGCAACCGCTCGGTCACGCGGTCGGCAACGCCCTCGAAGTGCGGGAGGCGGTGGACTGCCTGCGCGGCGAAGGTCCGGCCGACCTGCGGGAGGTGAGCCTCGCGCTCGCGGCCGAGTGTGTGACCGCCGCTTCGACCGGCGCGGAAACCGCCGGAGCGCGAGCGGAACTCGCGGCCATGCTCGATGATGGAAGGGCCCTCTCCCGCTTCGCCAGCCTGGTCGAGCGGCAAGGCGGCAACCCCGAGGTGGCCGGCCGCCCCGACCTCCTGCCGGAGGCGCCGCTCCAGGTGATCTGGGAATCTCCGGCGGACGGTTTCGTCACGCGTGCTGACGCGTACGGGATCGGGGTGGCGGCGGTGGAGCTAGGGGCGGGGAGACGGCGGCTGGAGGATGACGTGGATCCCGCCGTCGGGATCGAACTGCTGGCCCGCCGGGGCGAGCCAGTGCGACGGGGTCAGCCCGTGGCGCGAGTCCATGCCCGCTCCCGGGACGCGGCGGAGGCCACGATCCAACGGCTGCGCGGGGCGTTCGAATTCGGAGAGGCGCCGCCGGAGGACCTGCCGCTCGTGTGGCGCCGGGTGCCCGAGGGCTAGAACTCGAAGTCGTCGGATACCGGCGGCGCGAGTGAGTCGGGAACGACGCCCAGGCTGTCCGCCCAGTTGCGGGTCCCCCACGGGCCATGCACGTCGCAGGATTCCCGCGGCTCGGTTTCGGGGATGTAGACCTCGGTATAGACGGCCTCCGGAGGGCACCAGCCCGTCGCCAGCATCCCCGTGGTGCGATCCACCCGCCGCTCGATCAGACCCGTTGGCCGGGCCCACGGCTCGGGCGCCGGGCGATTCTGGTAGAAGTACTTGAGCACTTCGGCGTTTACCGGGGCCGCATCGCGTCCGCCCTGCGCGTCATCCCGGATGTAGGCCGGCCTGTCGAAACCGACCCACGTGAGGGTGACGATTTCCGGCGTGAATCCGACGAACCAGGTATCGGTGAGCTCGTTCGTCGTGCCGGTCTTGCCGCCCACCGGGATCTCCCACGGAACGCCCAGCGAGCGCACCCGGATGCCGGAGCCCCGGTCCACCACGTCACGGAGCATCGACACCATGATCCACGAGGTCTTCTGGTCGAGGACTTCTTCGCGCTCCACCGGCGCTTCCCAAAGCACCTCGCCATCGACGTTTTCGATGCGCAGGATGGCGCGCGGCTTCACCCGGATCCCCAGGTTGGCGAAGGTGGTGTAGGCCTCGGCCATCTCGATCGGTTTGACCGAGGGAGACCCGATGGCGGTCGAGGGCACCCGGTCCACCCGAGAGGTGATCCCCATGCGGTGCGCGTACTGCGCGACGGTCTCGAGTCCGACGCGAAGGCCGACCTTCACGGCGACCACGTTGATGGAAGCGGCCAGGGCGTCCCGAATCGTGACGGGTCCGCGGAAGTCGTTCGTGAAATTACTGGGTGACCAGATCGAACCGTCCGGCTGCGGAAACTCGATCGGCGTGTCGAAGATCACCTCCGATGCCGGCATCCCGCTCTCGATGGCCGCGGTGTAGACGAAAGGCTTGAATAGAGAACCCGGCTGTCGCTCGGCCTGGGTGGCCCGGTTGAACTCCGAGTCCTGGTAATCCCGTCCCCCCACGAGCGCGAGAACATCTCCGTTGAGGGGGTCGACCGCCACGAACATGCCCTGGATGTAGGGCATGTTGGGTCCCGCGAGACTGTCCGCGGGCCACGCCCGCGTCGCCCGGTACGTCGGAGCGCCGAAACCCGGCTGTCTCTCGATCCACTCGAGCTGGGCGAGAACCGCGGAGTCGGCAACGGCCTGGAGGTTCGGATCCAGCGTGGTGAAGATCCGAAGACCGGCTTCGTAGATCTGCGTGCCGTACCGGTCGATGAGGATGCGTCGCACCCATTCCACGAAATAGGCTGCCGGGACGTGATCCCGCGCATCGGGGCGCACCGCCAGCGGGTAAGCCCGTGCGGCGGCTTCCTCCTCCGCGGTGATCATGTTCTGCCTGGCCATCAGCGACAGCACCAGGTTGCGGCGCGCCACCGCGCGCTCCGGGTTCAGGATCGGATTGTAACGGCGCGGCGCCACCGGCATGGCGGCCAGGGTAGCGGCTTCCGGCAGGTTCAGGTCACGCGTGTTCTTCCCGAAGTATCTTTGGCCGGCGTTCTGTACTCCGTACACCCCGTCGAAGTTGATCTGATTGAGATACGCCTCCATGATCTCGGTCTTGGTGTAGGCCTGCTCGAGAGACTTGGCGACCCGCATCTCCCTGAGTTTGCGCTGGACCGAGATGTCCTGCCGATCCACGATCGAGGCGAACATGTTCCCGGCGAGCTGCTGCGTGATCGTGCTGCCGCCGGCAGCGTCGTATCCGGCGAACGCAAACTCGACCACGGCCCGGGCGAACCGGCGGTAGTCGACGCCGCCGTGAGACCAGAATCGCTTGTCCTCGACCGCAACGAACGCGTCGACGACGTGCTGGGGAACCTGGGCATACTCGATGGCCGTACGCCGCTCCACCGCGAATTCGTGCAACAGGGATCCATCGCCCGCGTACACCCGGGTCGCTTCCTTGGGCTCGAACGCATAGATCTGCGCGATCGACGGACACTGGTCGCAGATGTGAGCCCACATACCCCACGCCGCGCCGCCAGCCAGCGCGCCCCCGGCGAGGAGCGCCGTGAACGCGATCCAGCGGCCCCGCGGACCGGGCCACCTGAGCCGAAATCTCTTGTTGCCTGTGCTCTCCGCCATATCTATGCTGTGCGCTTCCATGTGATCTGATGCATCACGGTGCCACTTCTACGAACGTGGACGACGAATGTTTCTCCCGGTGGACGAGCAGCTGAAGCGAATCCGCGACGGTGTCGCCGAGATCGTTCCCGAAGCCGAACTCGTGGCGAAGCTGAGTCGCTCGCTCGCCAACCGGGAGCCCCTGGTCGTGAAGCAGGGGTTCGACCCGACCCGACCGGATCTCCACATTGGCCACGCGGTGTCGATCCACAAACTGCGGACTTTCCAGGAGCTGGGCCACCGGGTGGTGTTCGTGATCGGCGACTTCACTGCCCTGGTGGGCGATCCGTCCGGCCAGAGCGACATCCGGCCCATGCTCAGCCGGGACGAGATCGAGGCCAACCTTCAGACCTACAAGGAGCAGGTGTTTCAGATCCTGGACCCCGAGCTCACTGAAATCCGGCGAAACGGTGAGTGGCTCTCTCCGCTGCGCCTCGAGGACGTTCTTCGCCTCACGTCGCAGTACACGGTGGCGCGCATGCTCGAGCGAGACGACTTCTCCATCCGTTACGCGGAGGAGAAGCCGATCTCGATCGTCGAGTTCCTGTACCCGATGATGCAGGCCTACGATTCCGTGGCGCTGGAAGCCGACGTGGAATTGGGCGGTACCGACCAGAAGTTCAATCTGCTGCTTGGCCGCACGTTGCAGGAAAAAGCCGGGCAGGAGCCGCAGATATGCATCACGCTGCCGCTGCTCCGTGGTACGGATGGCGATCGCAAGATGTCGAAGTCGTACGACAACTACGTCGGCCTCACCATGGAACCGGCCGACATGTTCGGCCGCACGATGTCGATCCCGGACACGCTGCTCGAGGAGTGGATCCGCCTGGCGTCAGGTGCGGCGGAGCCCGAGCGATCTCAGTGGACCGACAGGGCTGACGAGGATCCGCTGGCCGCCAAGCGCTGGCTCGCCGAGACGCTCACCGCCCGGTATCACGGCGTGCAGGCGGGGGCGGCCGCAAGAGAAGCGTTCGATCGCGTGCATCGCCAGCGCGATATACCGGATGAGATCGAGACGTGTGTCCTCGAGACCGGCGATGAGGGTGACCTGTGGATCGGACACGTCCTGGCGCGCACCGGCCTGGCCCGGTCCACGTCCGAGGCCCGGAGGCTGGTCGAGCAGGGGGGCATCAGAATCGACGGGTCCGTCATCGACGACCCCGAGTGTCACGTTTCACACGGGTCGTACGTTATGCAAAGAGGAAAGCGGAGGTTCCTGCGACTGACCGTGAAGGCTGCCGGGGAACCCGACAATTGCCCCTCGACAACCGACGGGGATACCGGCTCAGGTTGACACGGGCGGCGCAGGGCCTCAGCTTCTCCAACCAAGTTGAAGCAGCGTTACTTACGCCGGTTCGAGATGCCGGCGCACGGGGCGTTGCGGAGAGTCTGCGGCTATTGACACTCGTACAGTGTGTCCGTAAGCTTTCCACCGGTCGAGAACTGGACTGCGGTTTCCGGCCATACATAGCGAGAGTCCGCCTGCCACACCTCTCCTGGACTCTCGAGATGAAAGGCCCCCTCGGGGGGGTCGTGTCGCTGAGGCACAGGCGCATGGGCGATGCGCTTCATATAGAACGAAGTCTTGCAGGCTTATTTGAGGTTGTCTCTCGGATGTTCGACGCCCTGTACAATCAGGGACGTGCCATGTCGGAATGAACATCGCGAGGCTCGACAGGAGGTCGGTCGGCACGAGGCCCACCGACGATCCGATTCCTCCAGCAAGGGGAGGGGACTATCGGCTCCACTTTCGTTCGTACCCAGGAGGCCTCAGCGGTTCTCCAAATCAGTCGTCTCTCATTCACTGTTCGACCCGCACGCCACTACGACGCGAAGGGCCGCGAGGGGGCTTTTGTCTCGTGGTCGCGTGGTGCGGTCGACGCATCTCCTTAATGCCCTGAGGAGGGTGATCCATGATTCGTGATTGGTTGAGAGGGGCTTTTCGGGCGAGTCTGACAACGGCAGGACTGACGCTACTTGCGGTCGGCCCGCTGTTCGGTCAGGCGAGCACTGGAAAGATCCAGGGTCGTGTGACGGACGCGGGGACGGGTGCTCCGATCTCGGGAGCGCAGGTCCTCGTCGACGGAACGACGCTGGGTAATCTGACCAATGACCAGGGATTCTACTTCATCAACGAAGTGTCGGCGGGTCTGCAGAGCGTGCGGGCTCAGTTCATCGGATACCGGCCGTTCGTGATTGAAAATCAGAGAATCCTCGCCGGTCAGACAACGACACTAAACTTCGAACTGGAGCAGACGGCGGTCGAGCTCGAGGCGATCACGGTCGAGGGGGAGCGGAACCCGCTGGTTCCGCGTGACCAGACTTCGACCAAGTCGATCGTCCAGGGTGCGGTGATTGACCAGCTTCCGCTGGACAACGCCTCGGACATCGATCGTTCTGCAGCCGGGCGTGATCCAGACCAACCAGGGACGGACGATCCGGGGAGGTCGCGCCAACGAGGAAGCCGTGTTCATCGACGGCGTGCTCATTCGGTCGTTCGGACAGGCGCAGGCGAACAACGTCAACCTGCCGACGAACGCGCTGGAGCAGGTCGACGTGAACGTGGGCGCCTTCGCGGCAGAGTTCGGTGAAGCGCAGTCCGGCGTCGTGAGCTACGTCACCCGTTCCGGTGGTGCACAGTTCACGGGATCGCTGGAGTTCTTCACGGACCAGCTCGCTCCAAGCTCCTGGCGCACGAACTTCAACCGGGCGGAGCTGACACTGGGCGGTCCGATCGCGGGCCCGCTGACGTTCTTCTTCGCCGGGACGGTGTCGGGACAGCAGTCGTTCCGCACCGAGAGCGCTCCCACGCGATTCGTCATCGACGGAATCGATACGTGCCCGAGCGGCTCTCAGTACGCGGGTCTGTGCACGGCCGGCCAGCCGGCGGTCTTTACGCAGGCGCGAGGGTCCGCAACTTCCGGCGCCACGGACTTCGTGGACGTCACGGCCCTGAACTACGTACCGTGGGACAATGGCCGCACGAACCCGGTCAACTGGAGTCAGAACGGCCTGTTCACGATGAACCTGAACTGGCAGCTGCCCCGGGGTTCGCGGGTGAACTTCGCGTACACGCGAAACCGCAACCAGGCATACGGCCGCGGCGGCTTCACCGGTCTGTTCAACACCGACAACTTCGACGGTAATCTGAACACGCGGAACGTGTTCACACTGGGCTGGTTCCAGACGATTACCCAGTCGGCCGACCAGCAGTTGGCCCTGGACCTCCGGGCCAGCTACCAGACGGACCGGTTCAGCAACGGCACACTGACGGCCGATTGGTGGCAGAACAACCGGGATCCGTTCCTCGGATTTTCGTTCTCCAACCCCGAGTTCCTGATTCCGGATGACTTCGAGGTCACGGGCATCAAGGCCTTCGACTTCGATGACGAGTTCCTGAACGCGTACCGGTCGAACGGCGTCCCGTACGACAGCATGCGGTTCTATCCGCAGCGGAACGACCTCGGGGGCTCGCAGTCGCTGACCGGCCTGACGGACAACCTGCGCGCCAACCCGTACGGTATGCGCACGGGCTACGGGATCAACGGGTATGGGAACACCGGTCTCTCGAAGGTCAACGAGGATCGGCTGCAGCTCAGGGCCACGGTGGACTGGCAGATCGGCCGGTTCAACCGGGTCAAGGTCGGTGGTGAGTACATGAACATCGACCTGCTTGGCAACAATATCCCGCTCTACACGGGCGTGCCGCTTCCCGAGACGTCCTCGCCGAAGCGCATCGGCGCGTTCCTCCAGGACCGCCTCGACATCGGCGACCTGGTACTGGAAGGCGGCGTGCGGTGGGACTACCTGAAACCGGACGTCGAATACTCGCGGGCTCCGGGTTACGTGTTCAACGTGCCCGACAGCCTGAAGCTGGGCTTCACGCGATATGACGCGGCGACGGGCGGATACGTGCCGCTCAACGCCTGCGGACCGGACTCGTTCGATCCGACGGCGCCGTGCAAGTCGAACTTCATCGCGGCTGAGACGAAGTCCGAGTTCAGCCCGCGGCTGGGAGCCAGCTTCCCGGTCACGCCGACCTCGACGTTCCGTCTGAGCTACGGGCGGTTCGTGCAGACACCGGCGTTCTTCACCACAACTTCGTTCTCTTCAGGGATCGCCAACACGGCCAATCAGACGGTTGGCTTCCTGCAGAACACGAACTCCGATCTGGTCAACCAGAACACGAACGCCACCTGGGGTCGTGACGTCGTCATGCCGAGCACACGAACCTTCGAGTTCGGGTACCGGCAGCTGATCGGCCAGGACCTGGTGGTCGATATCTCGGCATTCAACAAGAAGCAGCGTTCCGCCCTCGCGGTCAGGAAGTTGCCGGTGAACGACCCGAACCGGGAAGGTGCGACGACCTTCCTGAACCAGGTCACGAACAAGGACTGGACGGAGTCGAACGGCTTCGAGGTCAAGGCGGACAAGGCCTTCGGCAACCTGTCGGTGAACAGCCTCTCGTACAGCTACATCGACGCGCGGGGAACCGGCTCCGACCCGTTCACCTACACCAGCCTGATCCTGCGAGCGGTCTCCAACCTGGCGCTGCTGACGGGTGCGCCGGAGAATCCGCCCGAGGTTCTGTTGCCGCTCGAGCAGAGCCGGAAGCACAACATCTCGCTGACGAGCAGCCTCGCGTTCCCGGTGGACTACATGCAGGGGTCCACGATGGGCGCGATCCTGTCCGACTTCGGGGTGTTCGCGATCCTGCGTCTGCGCAGCGGACTTCCGTACACGAAGCTGGTGAACACGGGTAACGGCCAGGTGGGCCCGCCCAGTGCAGCCGGCCTCGAGGGCCGTCCGCAGAGTTCGATCAGCAACACGCAGACGCCGTGGTCCACGGGACTCGACCTGCGCTTCACCAAGGGCTTCCGGCTCGGCAAAGGCTGGAACCTGCAGGCGTTCCTGGATTGGCGGAATCCGTTCAATATCGCGAACTACACCACGGTCTTCCTCGAGACGGCTGGGATCGTCAACCAGCAGCACAGAGAAGCGCAGCTGCTGACGGCCCTTTCGGACACCCGCCTCGATGGCGACAACCTGATCCGTGACTTCGACATCGCGGTCGAGTCGCCGGAGACCGACTTCAACAAGTACTCGCTCATGCGTGCCGAGGAGCGGTGGGGCGACGGAGACGGCGTCTTCACCGTGGAAGAACAGGAGCTCGCTTTCAGTCAGACCTACGAAAGCAACTTTGGTTCGAACGTCCGTTTCGAGACGTCCGACCAGCTCTTCCGGCTCGGTCTCAGGATCGCCTTCTAGAGGCGCTGAGGTATAACGGCAGGGGAGCGGTCAAGGCCCGACCGCTCCCCGCTACCCGAAAGACCAGGAGTGGCCATGAGACTCAGCATGTTTGCACGGCTCGGCCGAAACGGTCGGAGGCTGGTCTGGGGCGGGGCGCTTACAGGGCTCCTGCTCGCGGCCGGTACGACGGCTATCGGCGATGTCTCTCCGGAGGCTAAGCGTGCCAGGGGCCAGAACGATTCGTTCTCGCTCTTCGCCGGACCAACGGCGACTCTAACGGGCAACCAGCTGCAGTGCGGTCTGAACAGCAACGGTCAAATCTGCACCGATGTGTTCGACAGCCCGACCGGCGGCGGTGGATTCTGGCCCGTTGGCTCGCCCAACGCGTACATCTTCAATACCGGCCTGCAGATCGCCGGGATCATTCAGGAAGACGGCGGCCCGTGGGCGAACGACACCACGGCGGCGTTCTTCTTTGACCCGAAGGGAACGACGCAGCACGGGACGGCGGTCACGAACATCTACGACTCGCTGAACCCCGACGACCTGGCGAACTGGCCCGAGGAGGCCAAGATCGCGGTCGGCGACCCCCTGTTCCAGCCGGTCCTGTGGGGGCGCGATGCCGCGTCGCAGCAGGACTCGTGGGTGAAGTACTGGGACGGCGATCCGGCGAGGATCGCGGGCCGCATTCACCCGCTCGGGGTCGAGGTCACTCAGCGAAGCCTGGCCTGGAACTATCCGGCCGGTAACGAGTCCCTGATCTACTTCATTTACAAGTTCGCGAACGTGACGGATTCCGAGAACTTCCGTCAGATCAACAACCGTCAATTCTTCGGCGGAGATGAGGCGCTTCCGGCCGACGGCTACACGATCGGCGAGCTGTACGGTGCCTTCGGTACGGACATGGACGTGTCGGATGCCACGGAGAACTTCTCCACGGCGATCCTTCCGTTCGACGTGGGGATCTCGTACACGGGCGGCTTCAACGCTCCCGAGTTCGCCTACACGCCGGACATCTTCTTCCCGCCGTTCTTCACGGACGCGCCGGGCCTGATCGGGATCAAGTACCTTCGGAGCCCGATCCGTCCAGGAAGCGATCCGCCCGAACAGGTGGGACTGACGCTGTTCTCGGCCAACCTGAACGCGAGCTTCGGGTTCCCGGATCCGCAGAACGACAAGCAGCTGTGGCGTTACCTGTCGGGCAAGATCAATCCGTCGCAGGGCGACAATCCCTGCAACGTCGAGCCCGAGGTGGTGACCGCGGATCCGAACGACACCGCAGCGTTCCGTATGCTTCATTTACCAGGAGTCCGCGGACACGCGGTTCTACCAGTCCTCGGGCCCGTTCGTTCTCGGTCCGGACGACGAGCCGGCGACGATCGTGGTGGCCTACATCGCCGCTGCCACCGTGGAGACGATGCCGGATGGCACCCCGAGTGGCATTCTGGTGAACCAGGCGGACGCGAACGCGAATACGCCCGGCGACCCGTCGTTCCACCCGGGATTCACGAGCGCACGCGGCTGCACACCGGCCGCCGTGGCTTCAAACGACCTTACCGGCTGCACGGACGTTCGCACAGCCAACGATGTCAAGACGATCGAGCGAGGCGCGGGCTGGTTCCAGTACACGGGACCGGCGCCAAGCGGACGCCTGGCTGGCCTGCTCGAGGGACCGGACAACAAGCTCGATCAGTTCCAGGTCCTGGTGGTGCCGAACAGCCTGCTCGGCCGTTCCCTGGTCGCGCAGTCGATCTTCGACAGCAGCTTCCTGCTGGGCTTCGCGCCGGACGCACCTGCCTTCTACCTGGTTCCCGGTAACAACAACGTCACCGTGATCTGGGAAGAGAGCCCGACGGAGACGCTCGGTGATCCGTTCTACGTGGTCGCCAGCGATGAGACCAGCCCGCTGTTCAACCCGAACTACCGCGAGTTCGACGTCGAGGGCTATCGCGTGTGGCGCGGGGGTGACCCGGGCCAGCTCAGCCTGCTGACGCAGTTCGACAAGACCGGAACCACGTTCTTCGATTATACGTGTGAAACGGTCGCACCCGACGAAGACGTGGGCACGACGCGTAACATCACGGGCACGCCGACCGCGGTGGTTGGTTATGTGGCCGGTGAGACGTGTCCCTTCTCCTTCTCGGGTGGCACGTTCATCGCGCGGAACGTCAGCAGTGCCGACCTGATCTTCAACAACGGCTCGGACGGCGGTCTGGCCGGAGCCGGTGTGGCGCGCCTCGCGGATCTGTCCGCGATCGGCACGTCGATCACCACCGCGATTACCGACGACCAGGCGGGACCGGGCTCCCCGGCCCTGGACACCGGGGTTCCGTTCTTCTACGTCGACAACGACGCAGTCAACAACTTCACATACTGGTACGCGGTGACTGCGTTTGACGTGAATTCGCAGGCTTCCGGTCCGCACTCCCTGCGGTCCACGCGGATCGCGCAGTCCATCGTGCCGCGGTCCGATGCTCCAAACCTGGTCGGCGCCGAGTTGCAGGTGTTGCTGACCGGTGACGACGGAAACGGTCTGAACGCGAATAACCCGATGCCGACGATTGATCCGGCTGACGGTACCTGGTCCGGACCGATGCCGCCGACCGACGGGATCGAGCTGTCGTTCGCTCCCCTACTGCCGAGGCTGCTGCCGCAGCTGCAGTTGCAGGTCGTGATCGACTCGGTCACCACCGTCTTCGATCCGGCGTCGGACGAGGGCACCCCCACGGCAAACTGTCCGTTGGGTGGGACCAGCTTCGCGGTGTGCTCGAAGGTCTGGATGAGCTACACGGATCTCGACGGAAATCCGCAGTCGATCCTCGGTGAAGCGGTCAATCACTGGTGGAGCGCCTTCGGCACGCCTGCCGCAGTGGATGTCCGTTGGGTGTCGAACAGCATTCCGTTCGACCAGGACGCGCTGGACGCTTTCGGGATTCCGGAGGCTTCGGGCCTGGCAACCGCTGACGCGACGTTGGTCGAAGCGATCAACTACAGCTCGGCCGAAGGGCCGCAGAATCGCCGCTTCGGCGGTGACCGTCTGCGACACGGCGGATCGCGCTGGTTCGATGGAGCCAACGAGACCACTCCGGATCCGACGCGTTGGATGCGGGTCGGCCACCTCGAAGGTGTCGACACGATCTTCTCGCCCATCGGCTACACGCCGTTCAACTCGACGACGCCGTCGGGCGGCGGGCAGATTGACTTCGAGAAGCAGTGCCACGACCGGGCGAACGCATTTTCCAGTCGCCAGGCCGACGTGCAGGTCACGTGGGGCGAAGGTGGAGCGATCACGGTGCGCGACATCACGCACAACGTGGACATGCCGCACACCGGCTTCCCGGACGGAACGTACGGTTTCGTGCAGGACGCGAACGGTAACGGTGTGATCGACTGGCAGGACTTCAACGGCATGCTTCGCGTGTGGGATCAGATCAACGACGAGTCGATCTTCGGCGGTGGTGACTGCGATGGCTTCAATGGTGGTGACATCCAGTTCAACATCCCGAGCGCTCTGCCGCTCACGCCGACAGCCACGCTGGGTACCGTACATGTGGACGACTTCGAGTTTGGCTGGGCAGATCCGGCCAACGGAGCTGCCACCTGGACCGGTACCGGACAGGGCTTCGGCCTCTACATCAGCGGTCAGCGCTTCATCTTCCAGACGTCGGCGCTGCCGGCAGCCGGAACGGTGTGGACGCTGCGCACCTACTCGGGTGCCGTCCGCTCAGATGCGGCCAGCTTCGGCACGGATGACCCGAACGGGTACTCGTACAACCCGACCGCGACGAACGCCAGCGCGGGCCGACCCGTGTTGATTCCTGGCCTGGTGTTCAACTGGCTGGTGGAAGATGCCACGAACTTCAGCGGTCCGACGGACCTGACCCAGGTCCACACGGTTCCGGATCCGTACCTGGCGACGAGCCAGTACGACCTGAGCCCGTCGACCAAGCAGCTGATGTTCGTGAATCTGCCGCCGGTCGCCACGATCCGGATCTACACCCTGACTGGCGTCCTGGTGGATATCGTCAACCATGACGATGTCGCGGGCGGTGGCCGGGCAGTGTGGAACCTGAGAAATCGCAATAACCAGTTCGTTGCCAGCGGTGTGTACTTCTTCCACGTGGTGACACCGGAAGGCGATACGCACGTTGGCAAGTTCACAGTCGTCAACTTCGCGGGACAGAACTGACGAGAACCGGACCCGTGGAGAGGCTTCGTGCCTCTCCACGGGGAATTGACCAGCTCCTTTAGGAGGTATTCATGCGGCTAATCAGTCGAGCGGTAACCGCCCTGTTCATGGTGGTTGCCCTGCCGGGACTGATCTGGGCGCAGGATTCCAACCCGGTCCAGATCGAAAGCGACAACACGGCTTTCGGTGGGACATCTGCGGAATTCCTGCAGTTCGGTTCCGGGGCTCGCGGCATGGCTCTCGGCGGATCGTTTTCCACGATCGTCGATGACGTGAACGCGCTCTACTACAATCCTGCCGGCCTGACGACGATGCAGGGTCCCGAGGTAGCGCTGACGCTGATGCCTTACTTCGCGGACACTGACTATTACTGGGCAGGCCTGGCCTTTCCGTTCTCTGATGGTGACTTCGGGATCGGTTTCTTCCTGGGACACTTCGGGTTCGGGAATCAGCCGATTTACACGGAAGCCGATCCGGATGGACTGTCCGGTGAGACGTATGGCGTGAACGAGACCGTCGCCGGTATCTCGTTTGCCCACGCGTTCATCGACCGGTTCTCCGCCGGACTGACGCTGAAGTTCGTCAACGACGACCTCGCGACGGGCGCCCTCGGTGGTGCCAATGCGACGGCCATGGCGATCGACTTTGGGGTCAACTTCCACAGCGAACTCGGGAATCGCCCGATCCGGCTGGCGTTCGTCGTCCAGAACCTCGGTGGTTCTCTCTCCCACTCGGGCGAGGCCCTGCGGTTCCGCGACATCAACGGCAGCGACGCGGATGCGACGATACCCGATCAGCGGGTCGATCCGCCGCCGGCGCGGCTGGTTACTGACGCATTCCCGCTGCCGCGCCTGTTCCGCGTTGGACTGAACTACGACATCGTATCGACAGAGTCGAGCACTCTGGCGCTGCTGACGGAGTTTATCGAGTCCAACAACACGAACGCCGCGTTCGGCTTCGGCGCCGAATACCGTTGGTCCGGCGTGGATGTGCCGGTGGGGGTCGCGCTGCGGGCTTCGTATCAGACGCAGCCGGACAACACCGAGGACTTCTCGACGGGCGCCCTCGCGACGAGCAAGGGCTCGGACGGCCTCGGCCTGGGCGGCGGACTGTTCTACAAGTTCGCCGACCGGTATCGGCTCCAGTTTGACTACGCCTACAAGAACTATGGCGTGCTCGGGAGCGCGAACGCGTTTTCGGTCACGTTTGGCGTGAATTGAGCGGAGTCTAAGACCGTATGTCCGTTCGTACTCCTCCGAGGAGTTGGGAGCTTAGAGGCATGAGCGCCGCCATCCGGCGAATGGTGGCGCCATGCCTCGTGGTCACGGCATGGGCGCTCGCGCCCGGTGCGTGGGCTTCCGCTTCGACCGTCGCGCAGCAGGAGCAGGCTGGCGAACGACTCGAGGTCACGCTCCTCAGAACGTGGGCCCCGGAGGACCTGACGGTGGTGGATGGCTTGGCCAACGTACCCCTCACGATGCTGGCCGGGGGGACCACGGGAGCCTACCGATTCGAGTTATCCGTTTTCGATGCGACGGACACGCAGTTGTATCGGGACAGTTGGGAAAGGCAGCTCAGCCAGCAGGCGGCTGCTTACGTGGAGTCCGGAACCTCCTATCTTCTCGAACCTTTCCGGTTCGGGGTGAGACCAGGCGAGTACGAAGTCGAGATCCGCGCGTATCCAACGGATGCGCCGGACCTTGGCGAGCGCCTGCGTCTTCCCCTGGTGGCGTTTGATGGGCGGCCTACGTCGTCGGACCTGTTTCTGGCGGCGCGAGTCGAACCCATCACCGAAGGTGCAGGAGGCGGGAGCTGGTCAGTGACCCACGGGGGCTTCGGGATCGCAGCAGCGGCCCGCATGTCGGTGATGCCGACTGAGCCCGACCTTTACTACTATCTCGAGTTGTATGGCCTGGATAGCGAGACAACCCGGGTCAGCGTCAACGCCGAGGTCATGTCGGGTGACCGGGTCGTGTACCGGACGCCCGCTAGCGAAGTGGAAGTCGGCACGGGTGGGGTGCCCTTCACGGGACACCTCTCCCTCGCCGGTCTTCCTCCGGGCGAGTACCGGCTTGCCATGACCGTCGGAGACGAAACAGAGGGAGAGCGAAGGTGGGCTCCCTTCCAGATGCTGAGTCCGGAAACCGCGGTTGCCGCAGGCACCGCTGCCGGGAGCTTCGAGGCGGACTATTTCACCTCGCTCTCGGACGCAGAGCTGGAGCAGACCTTTGGTGGCGTGGCGCTTTTTATCACCGATACGGAGCGCGCGACCTATGAGGCGCTTCCGCCCGACGCAAAGCGGAGGTATCTGACGGAGTTCTTCCAGCGCCAGGATCCGAACCCGGGTACTCCCGGCAACCTGTTTCTCGATGACTACCTGAAACGGATCGCGACGATCCGGGCCCGGTACGACGAGCGAATAGGCACCGAGGAGCGCATGCCGTGGTACACGGACCGTGGCCGGATCTATCTGAAGTATGGCGAGCCGCAAGACCGGATAGTCAACTACTCGCCGTCTGATATCGGCAGTCCCAACACCATCATCGGTGGCGGGGGCTTCGCAGGGGAGCCACCCTACGAGATCTGGCAGTATCAGACGACGAGCTTCGTATACCTGTTCATTCAGGATGATCGCTTCGATCACTGGCGGCTGATCTACAGCACCGACCCCGACATCAATTCAATGGCGGATTGGTACAACCGATGCGGACCGTCGGCGCTGCAGGATCTGCAGACGAACTTCGGAATCAACACCCGGTATATATCCGGAATTGAATAACTGATGCCGGCGGAGAACCGCTGTAAACGGTGTCACATTGAGAGAGAGGGTATCATGAGAGTTGGCTTGGTGCGTAATGTCGGGCTCAGCATTACCGCGCTGGCTGTCCTCGCGCTCGGGGGGTGTAATGACAATCCCCTGAACTTCAACGTCAAGGACACGGTGGGGATTCAGGTAAACCCGTCCGAAATGGTCGTAGCGGCCGGCCGGACGTCCGAGCTCGAGAGCCGCGCGGTGAACCAGGGCAACGAGCCCACGTTCGACGCCGTCTCAGCTGCGGTGGATGCGACCTGCGGACCAGGCGCCATCACGGTGGTGCCCGATCCGGCGGCGCTCGAGATTCAGCCCCCGGGGCTGTACATCGTCACGGGCGGCGCGGTCCTCGGCCAGAGCTGCGTCGTGCTGACCTCCGGGTCGAACACGGCCCAGGTGGACGTGACGGTAGTCGCGGACGGTATCGCGATCACGGCGCCGGCTGACGGTGCCGTGTTCCGAGCGGGCGAGACCGGTCAGGTGGTAGCCGGGTTGACGGACCTGGACGGGAACGCGGTCGGACCGTACGCCGCCGAAGATGCGGTGTTTACGTCGAGCGATGCCGATGTCGCGGACTACACCGACGACATGGGCAGCTTTTCCACGGAGACGGCCGGGACGGCGACCCTGGGAGTAACCTGGGCCGGGCAGGCTGCGAACGGCACGGCAGGGCTGGGAGTCGTTCGCTCGGACGAGATTGGCATCGAGGTCATCGCGAACGTGCCGGCTTCGGCCGCGTTCGATAACGAGGACGACTTCGGGGCCGTCGCGGGCGGCGAGACGGTACAGGCCGAGGTGCTGGTTCTCGATCAGTTCGGGAATCAGAACACGGACGAAACCGAGATCACGGGCTGCACCGTTCTGTCCAGTGACCCGGCTGTCGCCACGGCGACGTGCACGCTGGACCTGACCAACTCGGTCAACGTCCTGGTGGACGTGACGACGGTGGCTCCGGGAGGAGCGGACATCAGCGGTACCGTCACTACGAGCGAGGGCGTGTTCAATTACGGACCGGCTTCCATCGTCGTGCTGTCGCCGTCCGTGACGGGCATCTCGACCGCGACCGGAGTCGTGGGAACGGCCGTGACGATTTCCGGTACGGGCCTCGCGGCTGCGGGCTTCGACACGGAAGTGCTGATCGATGGATCTTCGGTCAGTGGAGATGTCGCCGCGCCGGGCTTCGTGCAGTCGGTGAGCGACACGGATGTCACGATCCTCATGCCGGACCTCGGCAACGCGAATGACGCGTTCGAGGTTGGCATTTCCGTGGGTGGCGTGGTAGCGGCGGCGACGTTCACGTATACGCAGCTGGCGAACGCGAGAGATGACGAGCCGGCGAACGACAATCCGGCGACGGCGACGCCGATCACGTTCCCGCTCGATGCCGTAGGCTCGTATGAAGGTGTGGACGTCGATGACTTCCACCTGTTCAGCGCGACGGCCGGTCAGACGATCGTGATCGATCTGGATTGGGACGATCACAGCGTCGACCTCGACATCCTGGTTACGGATGCCGGTGTCACCGCATTCGTGTGCTTCGACGGAGCCACGGGCGCGGCGCCGGAGGTCTCGACCTGCGAGATCACGGCTGACGGAGACTATCAGTTGTGGCTGAACAACTACTCGGGACCGGACCACCCAACGTCGTATCGGGTCAAGGCGGTCGTCCAGTAGGAGAGCTTCCGGGCGCTCTGGCGCATCGGACGAGCACGGGAGTCCCGAGTTTCGGGGCTCCCGTGCTTTTTTCGCGTTAATACCTGCGAACGGCTTCCGATGAGCGCGGATCCCAGGGCTGCGGTTCAGGAAACGGAGGCGGTGGCGATCGGCCTCGGCTCGAACCTGGGCGACCGGGCTCTGCACCTGCGGTTCGGCGTCCGCAGGCTTCGACGGGTCCTCGAAGACCTGCGGTGCTCAGCCGTTTATGAAACACTCCCGATGCATTACGATGCCCAACCGCTATTTCTCAACGCCTGCTGCATTGGCCGGACGCGCCTGTCGCCCCGGCAACTTCTGTCAGAGATGCAGGACATTGAGCGAATGGCGGGCAGGCAGCGGCCGGGACCCCGATTCGGTCCTCGTTCGCTGGACCTGGACCTCTTGCTGTATGGCAATCTGGAATTGGATGGTGGACCGCTCCTGATACCGCACCCCCGGCTCAGCGAGCGAGCTTTCGTACTCGTCCCGCTGGCCGAGGTCGCGGCGGATTGGACGGTCCCCGGCACGGCCGAGCGGGAAGCGGCCACGGTCGCGGAGCTCTTGGACACCGCGGATCGGACAGGAGTCAACAAAACGGAGATCGAGCTGTGAGTTGCCTGAACAGGATACGCGGGGGACGTCGACCGCGCCGCGGAAGATGGGTAGCCGTCGCGGCCGTCGCCGTGTCCGCTGCGTGCGGTTGGCGGCTGCGGTGGCGCGGACGCGGCGGGTGAGACCGGTACTGCCGGCGAGATCGGCGCGGACACAGCGCTTCGTCGGCTGGCCGCCGAACTCCTCCCGGCAGCGGAGCTGCGATCGGGTCTCCCCGCCCGCGGCCCCATCCAGCTGGCTACGCGCTCGAGGGAGGACCTCGAGGCCTTCCTGGTGGGCCAGATGGCCGAGCAGCTGCCACCCGACCGCATGCGGTCCGTGGTGCGCACCTACGCGCGCCTTGGGCTCGTTCCCGTGGACATTGACCTCGAGCGCTTGCTGCGATCGCTTCTCCTGGAGCAGGTCGTGGGGTACTACGACCCCGCCCGCGACACGCTGTACGTGGTCGACCGGGTGGATGCCACCCAGGTCGAACCGGTTCTCCTGCACGAGATCGTTCATGCTCTTCAGGACCAGTACGTGGACCTGGACTCGCTGATGAAGGCGAACCTCGAGTCGAACGATCGAGGCACTGCGGCCCAGGCCGCCATGGAGGGCCACGCCACCTTCGCGATGCTGGAATGGCAGCTCGCCGCCATGACGGGCGGCAACGCCGATCTCACGGCCCTGCCGGGCCTCGAGGGCCTGCTGGGCGATGACCCGCTGGCGGCGGCCGGCATCGAGATGCCGGTACTCGGTGACGCTCCTGCCGTGATCCGCGAATCGCTGCTGTTCCCGTACCTGGGGGGACTCATCTTCCTGCAGAAGCACTGGGCGGGTCCGTGGGGCCGCGTTCCGCCGCTCGGGCCGGACATGCCGGTGTCCACGGAGCAGGTCCTTCACCCGGAAAAGTTCGAGCCCGGCCGGGAGGACATGCCGACCGACGTTCGGTTCCTGGAGGAACCTCCCGCGGGCTGGACCGAAGTGTACACGGACGACCTCGGGGAGCTCGAGACCCGTCTCCTGCTGCGAGAGTTCCTGCCCGATCGCGAGGAGGCCGACCGGGCCGCGGCCGGCTGGGACGGCGACCGATTCCGCCTGCTCGATGGCCCCCATGGAGAGGTCTTCGTGTGGGCCACCGTGTGGGACACGGATCGCGACGCGCTCGAATTCGAGACCGGCGATCCGGCGGGCGCTCACCGAGCGATACGGCGGGAATCCTCGTGCGGAGGGTCGGGAGATCGAGGTGCTCCGGGGCTCCGAGGCTCGCCGCCCCGTAGTGGTCGTGTGGGACCTTCCGGCAGGACTCGACAGAGCGGACGGGCTCGAGGGCCTCACGCTCTTCGAGCTGGAAGAGCGGCCGGCTCCGCAGGCGCCTCGTTGAGCGTGATTCGCGTTGCCGTCCCGGCGAAGCCGGCGCATGAGTACGAGATCCAGGTGGATCCGGGAGGGCTCTCCCGCCTGGGCGATGCGTGTGCCGCGACGCCCGCTCACCGGTACGCGCTGATCGCGGACAGCCACGTAGCCGGGCTGTACGCGGAGAGGGCCCTGGCTTCGCTCGCGGGAGCCGGACTGGCCGCCGACCTGTTCACTTTTCCGGCTGGCGAGTGGAACAAGTCCGCCGCGGAATGGGGTCGCTTGTGCGGCGAGCTCAGGCTCGAGGGCTTTGGCCGTGACTCGGTCGTGATCGCCCTCGGTGGGGGGGTCACGGGCGACCTGGCGGGCTTCGTTGCCTCCACTTTCATGCGCGGCGTTCCGGTGATCCAGGTTCCCACCACGCTTCTGGCCATGGTGGACAGCTCCGTGGGCGGGAAGACGGGGATCGATGCCGGCCAGGTGAAGAACGCGGTCGGGACCTTTCACCATCCCTCGGCGGTGATCATCGACCCCGAACTCCTGGGTACCCTGCCGAAGTACCAGCGGGTCTCCGGGATCGCCGAAGCGGTGAAGGCGGCCGCCATCCGGGATGCGGAGTTCTTCGGGTGGATCGCGGAGCACGCGACCGCGCTGCGGGACGGCGAGATCGACGCTACCGCCGGGCTCATCGAGCGAAGTGTGCGGGTCAAGGCTCAGGTCGTGGCCGAGGACCCCGAGGAGCGGGGACTCCGGGCCATCCTCAACTTCGGGCACACGTTCGGACACGCGCTGGAATCCGTGAGCGGGTTCTCCGTACTGCACGGGGAGGCCGTGGCGGCGGGAATGCGCATGGAGGCGCGGCTTGGGGAGAGCGTCGGTGCGACGAACGCGGGCGTCGGTCAACGACTCGACGAAGTCCTTGCCGAATGTGGACTTCCGGAAGTCCTGGAGCCACCCCTCGACCTCGACGCGTTGCTCGAGAGAGCCCGGCCGGACAAGAAGGCGCGCGGAGGCACGCTGCGCTGGGTGCTGCTCGCCGAACTCGGCCGTGTGGCGCTCGGCCGAAACGGTGAGGTCACACACGCGATACCGGACGCCGAGTGTCGCGGCGCGCTGGAGGCCGCTTTACGTGGGGCCTTCGAGGCCGCAGATTCCGACGCGTGAGGAGCACAAGGAGTTGAGACTGGACCGAGACACCTGCCGGGCGCGAGCCCACCGACGAGGGACTCCTTGGAGGTAAGAACCGACGTCTCCGGAGTCTTCGCCGCCTTCTACGCGCAGCGTGAGAAGCGGCCCGACGACATCTTCCTGAGATACCGAAACGACTCCTGGACATGGGCGGAGGCGGCGTCCCAGGCGCATGCCCTGGCGTGCGCGTTCCAGGATCTCGGCATCGAGAAGGGTGATCGGGTGGCGATCACGATGCCCAACTGGCCCGAATTCGTGCTCACCGTGATCGCCGCGGCCGAGCTCGGCGCCGTCGTCGTGCCTCTGAATCCGGCTTACTCGGCCCGGGACCTCCAGTTCGTGCTCCGGAATACGGAAGCAGCGCTGGTCGTGACGGCCGAGAGCTACGCCGGCGTCGAGTATCTGGAACTGTTCGAGTCCCTGTTCTCCGAGCTCCCCGGGCTCCAGTACCTGGTCACCGTCGGCGACGAGGACCTGTGGTACGATGACCGGATCTTCCAGTTCGAGGATCTGGTCTCCGCGGGACGCGGTCACGCGCTGATCCCGCCGGACATCGACCCGGCGGACCCGTTCGCCATCCTGTTCACGGCCGGCACGTCCACGAAGTACAAGGGCGTGGTGCAGTCGCACGAAAGCCTGGTCCGGACGGCCATGGCGACGGCTGCCGGACTCGGAATGACGGACTCGGATCGAACGCTTTGCACCGTGCCCCTGTTCAATATCTTCGGTCTCGGAGTGGCCCTCCTGACGTCGATCGTCACCGGCTCAGGTATGGTGCTGCAGGAGAGCTTCGACGTCACCCGGGCCCTCGAGTTGATCGCGGCCGAGAAACCGACAGTGCTGCACGGTGTGCCGACCATGTTCGTGATGATGCTGCGTGACCCGGCCATCGACACGACGGATCTGTCGTCCCTGCGCGCCGGACTCATCGCGGGGGCGCCGGTTTCCCCGGAGCTGGCTCGCGAGATCAGGGCTCGCGTCATGCCCGACCTCGAGATCGCCTACGGACTCACCGAGACCGCCCCGACCGTTTCGATGACGTCTCCGAAAGACGGACCCGAACGACGGTCCGCGACCGTGGGCCGTCCGCTGGATGGGGTCGAGGTCCAGATCCTGGATGAGGCAGAGGATCCGGTGTCCGCCGGCACTGAAGGTGAGATCGCCGTAAGGGGCTTCAACCTGATGTCCGGGTACTTCCGGCAGCCGGCCGCGACCCGCAACGTCATGACGGCGGAGGGGCTGTTCAAGACCGGAGACCTTGGAACGCTGGACGATGAGGGTTATCTTCGCATTGACGGTCGCAAGCGCGACCTGATCATTCGCGGAGGATACAGTGTCCATCCGCGAGAAGTTGAGGACCACCTCCGATCCCTTCCCGCGGTCGCTGATGCGGCTGTCGTCGGTATCCCGAACGAGGTGCTGGGGGAGTTGGTGTGCGCCTGCGTTGTCCTGATCGAGGGCGCGCTGGTGACGGAGGACGAAATCCGCGAGCTGTGCCGGCCGACGCTCGCGGAGTACAAGCTGCCGGACGTGGTGCATTTCGTGGAGGAGTTGCCGAAGACCACGACGGGCAGTTCACGACGCGCCGAGATTTCACGCCGCATGCGGCTTGAACTGGCGGCCCGTCGAGACCAAGAGGCCGACTGAGAAGGAGAGACTCTTCGCACCATCCCCCCCGGGAAAGACCCGGGGGCGAGGTCGAAGGGCCTCTCGCCCGCCCGAGCGGCGGGTTCTGCGAAACAAACTGAGCAGTAGAAGAGAGGAAAATGAACGAACTCTACACGCGCGCGCCGCACAGGCCCGCCGCGCCGGCTGACGCGCATTCCCCGCACGCGGCCCTCCTGATCGACTTCGACAACGTCACGATGGGCATCCGGTCCAACCTGGGCCAGGAGCTCAGCAAGTTGCTGGACTCGGACATCATCCGCGGAAAGGTGTCGGTGCAGCGTGCATACGCGGACTGGCGCCGATATCCACAGTACATCGTATCCCTGTCCGAGGCCTCGATCGACCTGATCTTCGCCCCGGCGTACGGGTCGACGAAGAAGAACGCCACCGACATCCGGCTCGCGATCGACGCGCTCGAAATCGTGTTCATCCGGCCCGAGATCGGGACGTTCATCCTCCTGTCGGGCGATTCCGACTTCTCGAGCCTGGTCCTGAAGCTCAAGGAGTACGGGAAGTACGTCATCGGGGTGGGGATCCAGGAGTCCAGCTCCGACCTGCTCGTGCAGAACTGCGACGAGTACTACAGCTACAACAGCCTGTCGGGTCTCACGAACGCCCACGATATGAAGAACATCGAGAAGCACAATCCGTGGGAATTGGCCGCGAAGGCGATTCGTCGCATGACCGAGCGCGGCGACGTGATGCGTTCGGACCGCTTCAAGCAGGTGATGCTGGAACTCGACCCGAGCTTCAGCGAGAAGTCGATCGGGTACAGCAAGTTCAACCGATTCCTCACCGAGTCCGCGTCGCGAGGCATTCTCGATCTTCACAAGGCCGCGAACGGCCAGTATGAAGTCGCGATCGGCGCGCGCGTGGACGAGTACGCCGGAGGCGGCTCTGCGCCCGCAACCTCTGCGCCCGCGACCTCCGCGCCGCCTGCCACCACCGTGTCCGCTCCTCCGAAGAAGGAAGCCGACGAGGGTCGCGGTCGCCGTCGAGGTCGAGACGAGCGAACGCGGACGCCGAAAGCAGAGTCCCGGCCCGGGCGGCGCAGCCGGTCGCGCGACGCGCGAGAGGCACGCGAAACGGACATGTCACGCGAGGCGCCGCCGTCCGTGGACGAGGACCGGCTTCGCGCCGCGTACGAGCTTCTTCGGTCGGTAGTGGCCGAGAAGGCGGCTCGCAGCGGATCCGTGCGTGATTCCGAGGTGAAGCGGCAGATGGTCGAGAAGGACCCGAACTTCGACGAAGCGGCCCTCGGCTTCCGGAAGTTCTCCCGTTTCCTTCGCCAGGCGCACGACGAAGAAGTCATAAACCTCGAGAGAACGGGCGAAGGCAACTACAAGATCTCCGCGGCCGGCGCCGGCGATGCCGTGGTCACGGAAGCCCCGGCGGCCGATGCCGCGCCCGGTGATTCCGGGGAGGAGAAGGGCCAGACGCGCGCACGGCGAGATCGAGGAGAACGCTCCAGCGGGCGCCGAGGGCGTGGTGGACGAACGGCCGACAGGGATCGGGACGAGTCGAGGGGGGCACCGGACGGCAAGGGCACACCGGAGTCTGAAGCACCGGTGGCCGAGGCCCCGAGCGAAGATGTCGACAAGACGCCCGCCGAGGCTTCGGTGCCAGAGCCGTCTGCGGAGGCGAGCGAGGTGGCTGTGACCCCGACGCGGCTGACGGGACGGAAGCGCCGCTCTGCGAAGCCGAAGGCCGGTCCGACGATCGTTCCGGGTCCGGTGGATTCGCCGCCTGCCACGATGGCTAAGGAGCCCGAGCCAAAGAATGAGTCCGCCCCGGCGCGACCCAGTACTCGCACCATGGGGCGCTACCGGAGAGGTTCGCGAGCTCCAGGCGGCGCGACCCCGGCTGGTGGTGCGCCGGCGGCGACCGCCGCCGGCAACGAGGCGCGACCTGAAGTGGATGCGGCTCCCGCTGCCGCACCTTCCGGAGAGCAGGCGGACCTCGTGGAGAGAATGGCGCGTGGATATCAGGGGGTTGGCCAACGGACGGCCGAGCGTCTCGTCGAGGAATTTGGAGATCAGGTGCTCGACGTGATCGACAACCAGCCTGGCCGGATCGAGAGCGTTCTTCCCAAGGGCAGGGCCCAGGCGGTCATCGACGGCCGACGCGCGGAGCGCGAAGGCGGCGGCAGCTAGTCCAGCGCCGCGGCTCGATGTCGAACGGAAGCAGAGGGAGGAAGGGGGCGCTTCGAGCGCCCTTTTTCGCGCGTCCGGCCAGCGTGGTGGCGCCGGAGTTGCTCGGAGCGCTGGTCGTGTCGGAGCTGGGTGGCCTGCGAACGGCGGGCCGAATCGTAGAGGTCGAGGCCTACGAGGGCCCAGGAGACCCGGCGTCGCACGCGGCTGCCAGGATTGGTCGCACCCGCCGCAACGACGGCCTCTTCGGTCCACCAGGCACGGCCTACCTGCACCTGAACTACGGGGTTCACTGGTGTTTCAATGCCGTGACCGACGTGGAGGGCAGTCCTCACGGTGTGCTCATCCGTGCCCTGGAGCCCGTGCAGGGTCAGGGCCACATGCTGTTGAGGCGAGGACGGGTCGAGCTGACCAGCGGGCCGGCGCGGTTGGCGCAGGCGCTGGGGATCGGGCCGGACCTCCAGGGTCATCGACTGGACGAGGCGCCCCTGTGGATCGAGCGCGGTCCGACTCTGCCGGAGGGTTCCCTCGTCACCACCACGCGGATCGGAATCACGCGGGGAGCGGATCTTCCGCTGCGATTCTATGATGCATGCAGTCGCTGGGTCTCGAAGCGGTAGTGGGCCAGCCGCCGGCGCGCGTTTGACGAACCCGGCGCCAGCCAGTTTCTTGCAGGCGACCGACACGCATCGCCATGGGAGGAAGCCATAGAATTCGGGGCCCTGTCTCTGCTGCCACCGCTGCTCGCGATCGGACTCGCGATCTACACGCGACAGGTCTACCTGTCCCTGGCCGCAGGGATCTGGATTGGCTGGACGATCATCCTCGGCTGGAACCCGATCGCCGGCCTGGCCGGCGCCGTAGACGCCACCGTGACGACCGTGACCGATCCTGGCAACGCGCAGGTCATCATGTTCACGTTCGCGATAGGAGCTTTGATCGCTCTCGTCGAGGCGAACGGAGGCGTACAGGGGTTCGTCCGCTGGGTAGAAGAACGGCGCTGGGTGGACGACGGCCGCAAGGCGCAAATCCTCGCCTGGTTCCTCGGAGTCACCATCTTCATCGAGTCGAATATCACGGTGCTCGTGGCCGGATCGATCAGCCGCCCCCTGTTCGACCGCTACCGCGTGTCGAGAGAGAAGCTGGCCTATCTGATCGATTCCACGTCCGCTCCGGTGTGTGTTCTGATTCCATTCAACGCCTGGGGCGCCTATATCCTGGGCATTCTCGCCACGCTCGGCATCGCGGATCCGGTTCCGGTCCTGGTGGCTTCGATTCCCCTGAACTTCTATGCCATTGCCGCCCTGGCCCTAGCGGGTGTCAGTGCGTTCAGGCAGGTGGACATCGGACCGATGAAAGCCGCTCAGGCCCGCACCGCAGATGGAAAGCTGCACTGGGATCACTCGGTTGCGCTGGCCGATCCGGAAGACATGGCGCCCCCCCCTCGCGAGGGCATGCCTCTGCGCCCGGTGAACATGATCGTTCCGATCGCGGTCATGGTTCTGATGATGCCGGTCTCGATGTACATCACGGGCGAAGGCAACATCATGGCCGGCTCGGGCTCAACGTCCGTTCTGTGGGCCGTCGTTTCGGCCATTGGTGCGGCCTGGATCCTCTCGCTCGGCCAGCGCCTGCTCGACCTGGAGGCGCTGAGTCGGGCCAGTCTGCAGGGTGCCGGAGCCCTGACAGGCATGGCCCTGGTACTCCTTCTGGCCATCACCCTTGCGGCGGTCACCGTCGAGATGGGAACGGGCGCCTACGTCGCGGGCATCGTGGGAGGGCGGGTCCCGCTGCCCCTGCTCCTTCCTGTCCTGTTCCTTGTGGCCGGGGGAATCGCCTTCGCTACGGGCAGCAGCTGGGGGACCTTCGGAATCATGCTTCCGATGGCGGTCCCGGTGGCGATCACGCTGGGCCTGCCGCCCACCCCGTTTATCGCCGCCGTGCTGTCGGGAGGCATCTTCGGAGACCACGCGAGTCCGATCAGCGACACCACGATCGTGTCGTCGCTGGCCTCCGCCTCCGACCACATCGAACACGTGAGGACGCAGATTCCCTATGCCGTTCTGGCCGGGGGGATCGCCATCCTGGGGTTCGTGATCACGGGTGCGTGGCTGGCTCTGTAGCGGTTTCGTTTGACCGGTAAACAGGGGGTGGTTAGGTTCACAGTGGCGGATGTGAGGAGTGTTTTTTGAGCCAACACATGGGTGTGAGAGCCATTGTCTTTCGGCGGACGCCAGGCCCCTGAGGGAAGGCGGAGAACCGGGAGGAATGGCGAACCGTAGCTGACGGGTCTCACAAAAACCCCCTCATGTCAACCGTCAGGGGCGACCTGCGGGTCGCCCCTGACTTTTTTGCCCGAAAGGAAGATCCGATGCCGATCGCCCGCGTCACCCGGCGGGTGCATTTCTCCGCCGGACACCGACTTCACAATCCCGACCTGTCGGACGAAGCGAACCGCGCCACCTACGGTCTGTGCAACAATCCCACGGGGCACGGACACAACTACGACGTCGAGGTGACAGTCGAGGGAGAGGTGGACCCCGAGACCGGCTATGTGATGGACCTGAAACGCCTCAAGCTCCTTCTCGAGACAGAGGTGCTGAGCGACGTCGATCACGCGAACCTCAACGTGGACGTCGATTGGCTGGCCGGCGTCATTCCCACGACCGAGAACCTCGCCGTCGCGATCTGGAGGCGGCTCGAGAACGGACTCCCGGGAGTGAAGCTCTTCTCCGTGCGCCTGTGGGAGACCGAGCGGAATTCAGTCGAGTATCGCGGTCAGTGAACCCAGGGGAGATGACACCATGACGGACGGAAGCGAGCGGCCGGAAGTGCCGGACCTCAGCCATGTCCCGTATGCCGATCTCGTTCGCGAGCAGCTGCGCCGCCTGGGCGAAGACCCCGATCGGCACAGTCTTCTCGGAACCCCGGAGCGGGTCGAGAAGTCGATGATGTGGCTCACCCGTGGATACCGGTCGACGGTGGCGGATGCCATCGGCGATGGGGTCTTCACGGAGCAGCACGACAACATGGTCCTCGTGAAGGACATTGAGCTCTATTCCCTGTGCGAGCACCACTTGCTCCCGTTCTTCGGCAAGGTGCACGTGGCGTACATCCCGGACGGAAAACTGCTCGGACTGAGCAAGGTGCCGCGCGTCGTGGACGTGTTCGCGCGCCGACTGCAGGTGCAGGAGCGCCTGACCGACGAGATTGCCGATGCGATCGAGCAGGCCGCGAATCCCGGCGGCGTAGGGGTGGTGATCGAAGCCTACCACCTGTGCATGATGATGCGCGGAGTCGAGAAGCAGAACAGCAAGACGATCACCAGCGCGGTGCGCGGCCGGTTTCGGTCGGACAATCGTACCCGTGAGGAGTTCCTGCGCCTCGTCCTGGCCCCGCAGTTCATCTCCTGACTCCGCCGGGACCGAGCATGCTGCTGGAGTTGTCCGAAATCCTGGCCTGTCCCGTGTGCGGCCCGCCTCAGGTCATGGTGGCCGTGGTGCACGAATCGGTGGGACGCCGAGTTGTTCGAGGGTTTCTCGGCTGCCCGACCTGCGATTCGCGATTTCCGATCGAGGACGGTGCCCTGTACCTCGATCGGCCAGAATCTGGCGTGGAGCCGGAAGCGACCGGCGCACCCGAGGCTGCCTTCACTCAGGATCTGGCGATGTTGGTAGGCGCGGTGCTCGACGTTGCCGGGGGCAGCGGTCATCTTCTTCTCGCCCCGGAACTCGGCGCAATCGCGGATGCGGTCGCCGGGGTGGCCGAGAGCTGGGAAGTGGTGTCGCTCGCCGCTGTGGAGGCCGATCGACCGACGCGGGCACCCAACCTCAGCCGGATCGTAGTATCCGGAGACCGATCCCCACCCGTCCTCGCAGGCCGCTGCGGTGCGGCCGCGCTGGCCGGCGATCCCCGGCCGGATCGAATCCGGGAATTCGCCGCCGCGCTCGGATCCATGGGACGGCTGGCAGTCGTGACCCCGGCCCCCGGAGTCACAGCCGCCATGCGGGAAGCCGGACTCGAGGTGCTGGCCTCGGATGACCGGGTCGCCGTCGGCTCCCGGCAGTGCTGACAACCTGCCCCACTTCGTTGCCTCAGCAATTCGGCGCATCTAGTTTTGCACGTGCCTCCGCGATCGAGCGGCGCCACTTCCGTCACAAACCGAGGACGAGCCGAATGCGCCTTCAGACGAGAGCGTTCGCCATGGCCACCGGAGCACTGGCCAGCGCTGCCGTCTTTGTGGTGACTCTGCTCGCGTTGGCCGTCTTTGGACGGACCACCGACCCCGGCATTCTCGCGGGCGTCCTTTTCGCCTATTCGATCAGTGTCGAGGGGGCGTTCATCGGTGCGATGTGGGCCTACGCCTACGGGTTCCTGGCGGGAGCCGCCTTCGCATTCGCCTATAACATCGCCGTGATTCCGCCGGCGCCGCCCCTGGTCCACCGGGACGCGGTGGAGCCGGAAGAGGAGAGCTGACCATGCCCTGGTGGAGCTTTCTCACCGGAGTGAGCGGCAAGGACGAGGAAAGGCCCGATTATTATCGCGAAGGCCTCGAGCTGGCGACGGAAGAGCGATATCATGAGGCGCTCACGTCCCTGAGGCTGGCCCTTCGTGAACACCCGGGCGACGTCGCCACACTCGAGCAGATGGCCATCGTCTACACGCGAATGGGGATGACCGACGAGGCCATCAAGATGTACCAGCGGGCGCTGGAAAAGGACCCTGACAGTGCTGGTGCCCACTACGGCATCGCGTTCCTGTACTTGAATCGTGGGCGCGATACCGAGGCGGCGGTTCACCTGGACGCTTTTCTGAGGTCGGGCGCTGAGCTCCCCGGTTCCGAGAGGCACGCGAGCCACGCCCGGGAAACCCTGGACCGGCTGCGCCGGAAGGACTCCGCCGAGGCACCCCCCGGGCACACCCCGTCACCCGATGCCGGGTAACGTCGCCCCCGCTGATTCGGGAGGCGTCCCAGCCTTTCGAATTCGGCCCCGGAACGCTGGTGGACGTGTTCCTGCACGGCCTGGAACTCAATCCCGACCGCCGGGCTATGACGTGTCGCCAGGACGATGGAACGTGGCGTTCCTGGACGGCCCGACAGGCCGCGGATCGGATCCGGAACATCTCCCGCGCCCTGCTCGGGGGTGACCTCGAGCCCGGCGACCACGTGGCGATCCTGTCCAACACGCGAATGGAGTGGGCGCTTGCGGACTGGGCCTGTATCATGTCAGGCCTGGTCGTGGTGACCGTCTACCCTACGCTGCCCGCTGACCAGGTCCTCTACATCCTGAAAGACTCCGCAGCGAAGGCCATCTTCGTGGAAGACGGCGACCAGCTGGCCAAGGTTCTGCAGGTGCACGACCGGCTGGAGACGCTGAGCCGCGTCGTCGTGTTCGATCCTCCGGAAGACGATCGCGGCGGCGAGCACGCTGGCATCCGGGTACGGTCGCTCGAGGCGCTGGAGCGCGCGGGCCGGGCGCTCGCCGGCGGCAACGATTCCTGGGCGGACGCGGCCTCCACTCAGCCCGAAGACACGGCCACCCTGATCTACACGTCCGGCACCACGGCCCAGCCCAAGGGAGTCATGCTCAGCCACCACAACCTGTTCACGAACACGGTCGGAGCCTCGATGGTGCTCCCGATCGGCGAGACGGACAAGGTGCTGAGCTGGTTGCCTCTCTCGCACGCGTTCGAGAGGCTCGCGGGGCACTTCCTGATGTGGTATTCGGGGGCGGAGATCGCTTACGCCGGCTCCGCGACGACGGTGGCGCGTGACATGATCGAGACCGGCCCGACTTTCGTGATCGGGGTACCGCGGCTGTACGAGAAGTTCTACGACGCGGTGATGGACTCGGTGCGGGAAGGTGGAGCCGCGAAGAAGGCCGTGTTCCGAGTGGCGAAGTGGGTCGGCGACCGGCGGGCCGACCGCAGGTTGGCCCGCAAGCCGATCGGGCGGTTGCTCGAGGGGGCGTACGGGGTGGCCGACCGACTCGTCTTCCGGAAGCTGCACGAGCGGACGGGCGGCCGGATGCGTTACTTCGTCAGCGGAGCCGCGCCCCTGTCGGCAGAGATCGCGCGCTTCTTCTACTCCGGCGGGCTGGTGGTGCTGGAGGGATACGGGCTTACGGAGACTTCGCCGGTGTCCAACGTGAATCCGCCCGATGACATACGCTTCGGCACGGTAGGCCCCCCGCTGGCAGGCACCGAAATCCGGATCGCGGATGACGGCGAGATTCTGATCCGGGGACCGCAAGTCATGAAGGGCTACTTCGGTCGGCCGGACGCGACTCGTGAGGCGATCACCGAGGACGGGTGGTTCCACACGGGAGACATCGGAGAACTGGATGAGGACGGATACCTGAAGATCACCGATCGCAAGAAGAACCTGCTCGTGACGGCGGCTGGCAAGAACATCGCTCCGCAGCCCATCGAAGAGTTGGTCGCCCGATCGCCCTTCGTCGAGCAGGTCGTACTTCTGGGCGATCGGCGTAAGTTCCCGCTGGCCCTGGTGGTTCCAAGCTTCCAGGCGTACAAGACGGCGTTTCCGGGCCGACCGATCTCTGAATCAGATATGGAGAAGCTGGCGGATGACCCTGACCTGCAGCGGTTGATGGACGACGAAGTCCTTTCGCGGGTCGAGTCCTGTGCTCGGTACGAGCGTCCGAAGCGGGTCTTGTTGGTGGGCCGCCAGTTTACGGTCGAAGGGGGCGAACTCACGCCGACCCTGAAGGTGAAACGGCGCGTGATCGAAGAGCGATACGCGGATCGAATCGAGGAGATCTACCGCCTGGTGGAAGCGGAGGCGGAGCCCTGTGCCTGAGCGTGAAGTCCGCATCGTGTTCGTAAGCGGCCCGGATGCCGAGACCCTGCAGTCGATAGGCCGCGTCCTGGTGGAAGAGGGACTCGCCGCCTGCGTGAACATTTTCCCGGACATCACGTCGGTGTATCAATGGGAGGGCGAGACCCGGGTGGAGCCGGAATGCCTGGCGATGATCAAGACGACGGAAGGTTGTGTTCAGGCCGCGCGCCTCAGGGTCGCCGACCTGCACCCGTACGACGTGCCGGAATTCGTGGCCGTGGAGGTCACCGAGGGTTCGCCTGCCTACCTGCGTTGGGTGAGAGAATCCGTAACGGATGGGAGCGGGGATGGCGAAGCGTAGAAGAGGCGGGAGCCGCGGACCACAGCCGGTCCGGAGCGCGATGCCGGAGGTACCCACCGGGAATGAAGCCACGCCCGATGTCGACGTCGATGACGCTCAACTCGATCTGACCGCCGCTGCGGGGGAGGACGACGCCGCAGATGACGCCCCGCAGACGGATAGGGAACCCGAAGGCGACATCGCCGCCGCCACCGAGCCCGCCGATGATCCGGGGACGGACGAGCCGGCGGACCCGGGGGTTACGGACGCCAAGCTAGACCGGCTTTCCTCTCAGGACAGGGCGGAGATCGAGGCGCTGTACCGGGGCGCTCGGCGCGCTGCCGAAGACGGGCGCCTCGTCGAAGCCGAGAAGGGCTACCGGGAGCTCCTGTTCCGGGACCCGAACCACCTCAAGGCCCGGAACAACCTCGGCTACGTGTACGACAGCCTCGGGGAGCCGGCCCGCGCCCTCGAGGAGTATCAGGCCGCCCTGGCGATCGAGCCGGAGAACGTCCAGTTGTTGAACAACGTCGGTGCGGTGCTGGGTACGCTGGGCCGGTACGGTGAGGCGGAGGAGACCCTCAGGAACGCGCAGCTGCTGGCGCCCGAGGACCCGGACGTCCACCTGAATCTGGGGCTCGTGTTCTTCCGAAAGGGCCTGTACACGGCGGCCCGTGAGTCGCTCGAGAGGGCGATCGGGCTCGATCCGGAATCCGAGTCCGCTTACTACTACCTCGGCGAAGCCTGCAATCGCCTTGGCCAGATCGACATGGCGCTCGCGGCCATGGAACGCGCCCTGGAGATTCAGCCCCGGAACGGCCGGGCCTGGTACACGATCGGAATTCTGTACGATCGAAAGCGCGAGCCGGAGCGGGCGTCTGAAGCTTACCTCAAGGCCCGCGAGATTCTCGACGCCGAGTAGAGTGAAGGTGGTCTTCGGCGGCTCGTTGTCAGCCCGTGAAGCGCCGGATCACCACGAGCAGCAAGCCGATTCCCGCGCCCAGGAAGTACCCCAGCCGCACGATCAGGTTGAGTTCCTTCTCGGTGATCGAGCGGACGAGGCGCTCCAGCTCCGGTATCGGGAATTCGAGGATCTTGGACTCTACCCGGTCGGCCACTCGCACGTTGGCCGCGACCTCGGGAACCTTCCCCACGATCCACTCCCAAACGGGTTCGCTCAGAGACTCGGTGAATCGGAGCGCCGCGCCCTCTCTGCCGTACCGTTCCAGGGACCCGATCGGCTGGCTGAGAACGCGGTCGGTGAGCCACTCCTTGAAACGGCCGAACTGTTCGCGTCCGGCTTCGGACCGAAGTCCGGAGGCGATCCAGCCGCCGGCTCTTCGGGCCGGGACCAGGCGGACCACGTCGGCCCAGCTTCTTTCGCCCGCCTTGAGCACTGCCGCTTCCGCCCTGTCCAGGAGGAACTCCCTGACCTCCGGATCGCGGGTGGCATCCAGGGTCCAGGCGGTGATCGAATCCAGCGCGCTCTCGACCTGGGGGTCGCCCGGCGAACCGAGTACGTCGATCACGGGCCTCCGCAGGAAATCGACGATGGCCTCGTTGACGCTGCGCGCCATCGCGTCCTGAACCTCGCCTTCGCGCAACAGGTCACCGAGTCGGTCGGCTCCCTCGGCTTCCAGCGTGTCGATGACCTTTTCGACCGTGTCCTCGGTGATGATGAGCTTCGCCACGACCCGCTGGTGAAAACGCAGGTCCTTCATGAACCGGTCCAGCAGATCGTGGATCGCCCCTTCGACGCGGGCCCTCGCCGCCGGATCCTCCAGAAGCCGCCCGAGGCGCTCCATGGCGAGGGGGAGGTAGTCGCTGATCGCATGTTCGAGGGCCGCGATGAGTCCCACGGGCAGCAGCTCTTCGAACGATCGTCCCGGCCGCAGCAGGCGAACGGCCGCTCGATCCAGGTGGCTCCGGACCGTGGCCGTGAACGACGCGGAATCGACCAGCTTCGTCAGCCAGTCCCCGGCCTGGCCCCGGAGCGAGGCGATTCGGTCCTCCCCGAGCGACTCGGCCAGGGACTCGTCCTCCAGGGATTCAGCGAGCGTACCGAGGATTCGAGTGGCGTCTTCGGAGAACTCCTCCGACGAGAGGGCTTCGACGACGCGGTCACGCACCGAGTCGAGCAGCGTATCAAGAATCCGGCGGACCTCGATGAGGGCCGACTCGGGAAGTAGCTCAGCGACCGCCGGCTTTTCCCCTTCAAACAGCTCCTGTACGAGTCCCTGCAGTTGTTCCTCGAACGCCTCCCGCAGCCGCTCGTCCTTGAGCTCGGCCGCGACATCGCCAGGAGTGAGTAGCGTCGTCCCGACCGTGTTGCCGATGGTGTGGGCCATGCGCGTCTGGTTCTTCGGCACCGCTCCCTGCAGCCAGTGGATCGTTCGTCCGAAGACACGTGGCGGCTTGTACGGATGGAACAGCATCGTGATGGCCACGCGGTTCGTGAGACCTCCGGCCAGGGCGCCGAACATCACCGTCAGCGCATCGCGAAACCACTGCATGGCCACCTCACTCAAGGATCTGCTCCTGAGCTCCGATGCCCTTCATGGTCCACGACTGGCCCTCGAGCACCAGGGCGGCCTCGACGCGGAACACCGTGAACCCGCCTTGAACATCCGCGGTGTCGGTGAGCGCCGGCGCGACACCTCGTATCTCGCCCAGCAATCCGGCCTCCGGAAGCTCGAATGACCAACGTCCCGGTGAGTCGTCAGCGGCGGCTAGCGTGAGGACCAGGGCATCGTCCCACTCGGCGTCCATTTCTTCGAACCATGTCCACACCGTGACGGGTGCGTCCGGTGAAATGCCGTCTCGCATGATCAGGAGACCGTTCCCGGCGGTGTCGGTCACCATGAAATACTGCCCCGGCCCGCCGGCCGGTGGATCGTCGATTCGTCGCGCGGTCTGGCGGGCCAGCAGGAGGCCCGTCTCTGCCCCCGACTCGTCCAGCAGCTCGGCGAGGCGGAGAGACTCACGCTGGCCCGTACGGCTGTTCCAGGAGCCGATCGCGCCTCTCGAATCGAGACGCAGATCCCCTTCGGACAACTGGAGAATCACCGAGGATGGCTCTCCGCCTTCCCCCGCCATGATCCGTACCGGCCCGGTGGGCAGAATCCGCCAGGCGGCCCTGGGTACGGGGAGAGAATCGGCTTGATCGAGGATCTCGCGCCACTCGCCTCCGCCGAACCACCCGCGGTAGCGCAGGTGAATCGCCGCGGAGTCGGTTCGGTTGTCGAATCGCAGATGAAGGAGAGACGGTTCGACGCCATGCCCGACGAAGCTGAGCTCCGTGCGATACATGGCTCCCGCCACGGGCTCCGCCCGCATCGGTTCGGCGGTAGGAGCGGTCTTCGACATACGGTCCGGCTCTTCCGCCTCGCCGCACCCCACCAGGGTCGAGCTCAGCCCGACGCCGATCGCGCAGAAGGAGCACAAGGCGCGGAACAACCGCCTGGAGTCTCGGTGAGATTCGGTCATCGGTCGTTCATGTCGGTCATGGGCCTCCATAAGGTCTTCAAAGTACCGGTGGCCGTGAGACCTGTCACCGCCAGCCGGCCCTTCCTATCTTGGGCAACCGCCACTCGGGCGGACCGAGGCCATCAACACAGCGTTCGCCATGCAGCTCTATACGAAGATCACCATCGCGTTGATTCTCGGCGTAGTAGCCGGTCTCGTGGCGAACGCCCTGGATCTCGACCCGCTCACCCGCTTCCTGGTGGCGATCGAGCCGATCGGTACGGCGTGGATCCGCTTGATCACGATGGTGGTCGTTCCCCTGGTGTTCGCGAGCCTGATCGTCGGCACCGCCAGCCTGGGCGACATCACGAAGCTGGGGAGGATCGGAAGCAAGACGATCGTCTACTACATGGCCACGACCGCGATCGCCGTGACCATCGGCCTCCTGCTCTCCAACCTGATCCGCCCGGGCAGTGGCATGAGCCCGGAGGCGCTCGAGGCCCTGCGCGCGAACTACATGGCCGAAGGCGCGAGCCGGGTCGAGCTGGCCCAGGACGCTCCGGGGCTGGTGGACGTGCTTCTGAACATGATTCCGAGAAACCCGGTGGAAGCGCTGGCCGGCGGCGACATGCTTCCGATCATCTTCTTCGCGATCTTCCTCGGGGCAGCCATTTCCGCCCTGCCCATGGAGCGGCGGGACCACATCGTGGGTTTCTTCGACGGCCTCAACGAAGCCTGCATGGTGATGATCCACTGGATCATGAAGCTGGCCCCGTATGCCGTGTTCGCGTTGATCGGAGCGGTGATCGCCAGGTTCGGCCTGGATGTGCTGGGCAGTCTCATGGTATACGTGGTCACGGTTCTGATCGGGCTCGCCCTGCACGTGGCCATCACGTACACCGGGGCGCTCAAGTTCCTGGCGCGGCGGGCACCCCTGGCGTTCTTCAAGAAGGTCAGGGGCGTGCAGCTGATCGCCTTTTCCACGTCGAGCTCCAACGCGACCCTTCCGCTCACGATGGAGACGGCGGAGGAAGATCTCGGGATCGAGAAGGAGGTGTCGAGTTTCGTCCTGCCCCTCGGAGCCACGATCAACATGGATGGAACGGCCCTGTATCAGGCCGTTGCCACCATGTTCATCGCGCAGGTCCTGATCGGCGACATTTCGCTCACCGCCCAGTTCGGAATCGTATTGACCGCGACTCTCGCCTCGATCGGGGCGGCCGGGGTGCCCTCGGCGGGGATCATCATCCTGGTGGTCGTCCTGGAGGGCGTGCTGGCCGGTTCCGGAGTCGAACCGGCGGCCGGGATCGCGCTGATCCTGGGGGTCGACCGGATTCTCGACATGTGCCGGACGGCGGTCAACGTGACGGGAGATCTGACCGCCGCGGCGGTAATCGAGAGATCGGAATACGAGTACGCTCTCCGCGGCGGACGCGACCGGTAGGGCTCAGGCGCTGATACGTGCGCCGGCCCCAAGCTTCCGGTCCAGGCGGCCCAGCAGGTCTCGTATGCGGCGCTCGCCTGCTCCCAGGCCTCGCCGTGTCTCCGGCACGGAGCGCAGGTCCACCCGGGTTAATCCGTTGTCGTCGAGGCCGACCCAGATCGTAAGAAGGCTCGCGCCCGCGGACATGAATCCCCGGCAGCGAACCGTAACCAATCCCAGGTCCTCGTCGTGGTGAACCAGGTCCCACCGATGGCGCGCGCGCGCCTCTTCGAGCACCTGATCCCACACCACGGCGAACGACGCCGTGTACAGGCGCCCGTCCGGACCCCCGGGAGAGCGGGTGTCCACGGACTCGGCGGCGGCGGGTCTCCCCGCCTGGTTGGGTGAGATGGTCGTCATGTCGGTCCCGTCCGCTGCGACGCCGCGGAAGCGCTGTGCGCAAGATGTTGCCCGATTCGTAGAATCCTCTTTACGTTCCCGGGGATTCCACACACGAATGAGAACCTCTGAGAAGGCCGTATGCAAGCCATACTTCCCCTGGCGGGAAAAGGGACCAGGCTCCGACCGCACACGCATACGCGGCCCAAACCGCTGCTGCGCGTCGCGAACCGCCCTGTGCTCGACTACGTGCTCCGACAGCTCGAAGAGATCGGGGTCGACGAGATAATCGGCATCACCGGGCACCTGGCACCCACCATCGAGGCCTGGCTCGCGCGCGAGCACCCGAATCTGTCGTTTCGGGCCGTGCCCCAGGAGCAGCAACTGGGTACGGCCGACGCCATCCGGCTGGCCGAGCCCTACGTGGATGGGCCGGTCCTCATCGTATTCGTCGACACGCTGTTCGATGCGGATCTAGGCCTGATTCAGAAGATGCCGGAGCGCGACGGCATCATCTGGGCGAAGGAGGTCGAGGACTATCAGCGATTCGGGGTGATCGTCACCGACGAGCACGGTGACATGGTTCGGATCGTGGAAAAGCCGGCCGAGCCCATCTCCCGTCTGGCCAACATCGGCCTCTATTACCTCAGGGACTGGCAGCTGATGTTCGAGGGAATCGCGCACGTGATGGCGTCTCCGCCGCAGATGGGCGAGTACTTTCTCACCGACGCGTTCCAATACATGATCGACCACGGAGCCCGCCTCCTGACGGCGGAGGTCGATCACTGGTGGGACTGCGGAAAGCCCGAGACCCTGCTGGATACGAACCGCGAGGTCCTTCTCGCCGGAGGCGCCCGCGAGCCGGCAGCCGCCGAGGGGGTCCGCGTCGTCCCGCCGGTGTGCGTGGCGCCGGACGTGATTCTCGAAAACACGGTCATCGGACCGAACGTCAGCATCGGCAGTGGCTCGACGATCCGGGGCGGACACGTGCGCGAGAGCATCGTGGGGGAGAACAGCGTACTCGACGGGTGTGAGCTGCACGACTCGCTGATCGGGGATCAGGTGACCGCCTCGGGCCTCAGCGGTACGGCCTCACTGGGCGATCACACGGTGATCGACGCGCTCGACTGACCGTGCGGCGGCGTGGCCGCGACCGGATCTGGAGGAAAGTGTGGACCCCAACGACCTGATCTACGATTGGAACCGGCTGCCGGGCAGCTTCGCCTATGCGGGCGCGCACGTCGAACTGGACGACGAGACGCTACGCGACGGCCTCCAGAACCCGACGGTCAAGGATCCTCCGATCGAGCGGAAGATCGAGATGCTCCACCTGATCGCCGAGATGGGGATCCAGGCGGCGGACATCGGTCTCCCGGGGGCTGGGCCCCGTGCCCGGGAAGCGGTACTGGCGCTCGCGAAAGAGATTGTCGAGCAGGACCTCCCGATCGCCCCGAACTGCGCCGCGCGAACGGTGAAGGCCGACATCGCTCCGATCGTCGACGTCGCCCAGGCGACCGGGCTCCGCATGGAGGTCGGGGCCTTTATCGGCTGTTCTCCGATCCGGCAGTATGCCGAGGGCTGGGGAATCGAAATGCTCCTCCGAACGACGGCGGAGGCCGTCACCTTCGCGGCGGAAGAGGGGCTGGACGTGATGTACGTGACCGAGGACACCACGCGGTCGCGTCCCGAGACGCTGAAAGCGCTCTACACCACGGCGATCGAGTGCGGCGCCCGCCGCATCTGCCTGGCCGACACGGTGGGCCACGCCACTCCGTTCGGGGTTCGCCAGCTGGTCCGATTCGTCCGCAAGATCATCTTCGATACGGGCGAAGACGTGAAGATCGACTGGCACGGGCACCGGGACCGCGGACTGGCCATGCCCAACGCCCTGGCGGCGATCGAGGAAGGCGCCGACCGTGTGCACGGGACGGCGCTCGGAATCGGCGAGCGGGTCGGAAACACGGCGATGGATCTCCTCCTCGTGAATCTCAAGCTTCTCGACATGCACGATGTCGATCTGACGAGGTTGCCCGAGTACTGCCGAGTGGCCGCTGAGATCTGCGGCATCGAGATTCCGCACTCGTACCCGGTGATGGGAAGCGATGCCTTCCGGACGGGCACCGGTGTGCACGCGTCCGCGATCATCAAGGCGATGGACATGGGAGACGAGTGGCTCGTGGACCGCGTCTACAGCGGCGTGCCCGCGTCCCTGTTCGGGCTCGAGCAGACGATCGAGGTGTCCCCCGTTTCTGGCCTGAGCAATGTGCGCTTCTGGCTGAAAGAGCACGGCTATGATCCGCAGGACAACGCTCTGTGCGATGCGGTGTTCGCGCTGGCTAAGCGAAGCGACCACACGCTGACCCGTCAGGAGATCGAGGACGAGATCGCGGCATGCGCCGAAGTCGGAGGGGCGGCCCGGAATGGAGACAGCGATGGGTGACCGCCCGCACGCCAGGCGACTCGTCGGCCTGACCACGCTGATGATCGGGCTCATCGGGATCTTCACTTCTTTGACGCTGGTAGCGATCTCGAGGCCGGGTCTGGCCGCCCTCTTCGCGATCACGGGCGTGATCGTGTCCGTTGTTGGCCTGCGGGCGCTTCCCAACGATGCGCCCTAGCTCTCCGGGTACCTTTTTCCCTTCCGAGTGTAATCACGCGTAATCATGAATACGATCCGAGCAAATCACGGCGGCCTACCGGGCCTGGTGGCCTGCGCCGTCCTGGGCATGGCGCTTACGAGTCCCGTGCCCGCCGCTGCACAGAACACGGCCATGCCGCACTTCCCGAACGGCACGACGGTCGTCCTCGTGCCCGTGCAGTCCACGCTTCCCCTCGACGACGGAAGTTGGCCCGGGCTGGCGCGCACGGAGGAAGACGCCCTGCGGGCCATGGACGCCGAACTCGAATTCGCGTTCCGGGAAAGGCGCTCCGCCGAGGACTGGATTCTGCCTTCGGATCTGCGCCGCACGATGGAGCGCAATCCGTCCCTGGATATCAAGCCCGATCGGATGGCTTACAGTCCGTTGCTCGTGCCTATCGACGACCGCAAGTACATCCCGGAGCCGCTTCACTCGGAGCTGCGCACGCTGGCGGCGCTCTATGACACCCGGTACGTGGTGGTTCCGGTGCGTCTGACCGTGGAGACCGAGTCCACGGATGGGGCTCGATCCGGGTCGGCGGTGGCCTACTCCGGCGGCGATGCGGTCGCCCCAGCCCAGCGTGCGTACCTCCTGGCCGCGATGATCGATATCCGACGTTCCGACGTCCTGTGGCTGGGCGAGTTCGTGGGCGATCCGGGGACATCGGATTCGGGATCCCTGCTCGCGACGCTGGCCAACCGGGTGGCCGAGAAACTGGCGCCGTGACGGGAGACGAGGTGCGGTGGGGCTCGCGGTGGTCGTGGCCGCAGTCGTCGCGTTCGCAGCTTGTGACAGCCCTGAGGAGCTGAGGCTGCCGACGGACGACGACCTGACGGGGCTGTACGGAGAGACGCCCAAGGTCAGCCTCAACGGCAACGTGGTGGACGTGGAGGTCTATCAGTCGGCCGACCAGCTCAGGCGCGGTGGCGCGACGTGGGCCAAGGTCGGGCCGTTCATCTATCTGTTCTCTCCGCAGTCACAGGACATCTTCGAATCCTGGTCCGGGGTCGGCGGAGTGCGGATCACGACGACCGACGGGCGCGGGCGCATGATCGCACGCGCCATGCTTCCCCGTGGCACGTTGAACAGCCGCACCTGGCCACGCGCCATCAACCTGGTGGGGAAGGCCAGGCTCGAGGGCACGCGCCGCCCGAGCTACATCCTGGATCTCATCGAGTACGGTGAAGAAACCGCCGATTTCGAGTACAGCACGCGGTATGTGAAGGGCGGGAGCTGATGACGCACACGGTCACCCTGATTCCGGGCGACGGCATCGGACCGGCGATCACCGAGGCCACCCTCGGGATACTCGAGGCTGCGGGGGCTCCGATCGAATGGGATCGCCAGGAAGCGGGTCTCGCCGCCACCGAGCACGGTCACGACCTGCTACCGCAGGAGACGCTCGATTCCATCGAAAGAAACCGATTCTGCCTGAAAGGGCCGCTCACGACGCCCATCGGCGCCGGGTTCCGCTCGATCAACGTGGCTCTTCGCAAGCACTTCGACCTGTACGCGAACGTCAGACCCACGAAGAGCATCGTCCCGGGTGGCCGTTACACGGACATCGACCTGGTGATCGTCCGCGAAAACACCGAGGGCCTGTACGCGGGGATCGAGCACTACATCGGCATGCGGCAGGACCCGCGAGCCGTGGCCGAGTCGGTGATGCTGATCACGCGCTACGGGTCCGATCGAATCGTTCGCTACGCCTTCGAGTATGCCCTCCAGCACGGCCGGAAGAAGGTGACCCTGGTCCACAAGGCGAACATCCTCAAGTGCACGCAGGGGCTGTTCCTGGAGGTGGGCCGCGACGTGGCGAAGAACTACGCGGGCGCGGTCGAGTTCGAGGATCGGATCGTCGACGCCACGGCCATGCAGCTGGTGCTCGATCCCTACCAGTTCGACGTGATCGTGACCGAGAACATGTTCGGCGACATCCTGTCGGACCTGGCGGCCGGCCTGGTCGGCGGGCTGGGGTTCGCTCCCGGAGTCAACATCGGCAAGGACATATCCATGTTCGAGGCCGTGCATGGCTCCGCGCCGGACATCGCGGGTCGCAACATTGCGAACCCGACGGCCCTGTTGCTTGCCGCCTGTCTGATGCTGGACCACCTGGGACTCGGCGAGACGGCGACCCGAATCCGTGACGCCGTGAAGACCGTGGTGACCCGGGGCGAGACCGTGACCGGTGACCTGGGCGGATCGGCGAGCACGACGGAGTTCGCGGCCGCGGTCATCGAGGCGATGCAGGCCGATGTCGAGACCGTTTGACGTCGCGGTGCGCGACTCCGACGAAGCCGTCGGATGCCCACTGCCGGCATTGTGCACAGGAACGTTCCCGGCAGCACGCTGGACCGGTGGAACTGGTGCAAGTCCTGTAGCTCGGAGCTGAACCGAAAGGTCCGGAGGGGGCAGTACCTGGTCGCCGCCCTGATTACCCTGCCGTTCCTGGTGTGGATCCTGGTCGGCGGCACCGGTACGGTGCTTCCGACCTACGCGTGGGCCCTTCCGCTGCTGGCGGCCTGGTACCTCGGATCCCGCATCGGACGGGTGCTGTTCCGGAACTATCTGCGGGCCCGGTGAGGCTCCGAGCTTCTCATTGACAGGTTGGTCAGCTTGATGCGCGAAGGGGCGGCGACCGAGTGGTTCCTGCGCTGCTTCGGGCTCTGCTTCGGGCAGGGTGGACGGCCGCGAACTGTCACAACGGCACTTGACGGATTTGGGGGTGCCGTCGCATCGGAGTCCGTGACCCATTCCCCAGACAGGCCCTGAGCCCTGCAGGATGCCGCCTGTCGCGACTCCTCCGCCGCCGGTGGATCTCTTGACCTCCTGACCCCTGTTTGTGCCCTGAATCCAAGCCTCGAGACCCGAAAAGTGGGGGTGTATATTGTAGGTATGATTCGGTATTTGTTCGGCCTCTGACACGGGAGTTCCTCGATGGTCCGCTACGCGACCCACGTCGCCTGCACCTTCCACGTACGCGAGACGGCTCGTGTCCTTATCGACCCGCTCCAGGAACTGGAAGATCTGGAAGAGGAGATCGTGATCCTCGCGGCTCATCTCCACGCCGGTGATCACCGGCTCCTGGTCCTGGTGGCGGAGTTCGACCGCAGGCGAGGCTGGGAGATGGGAGGCCACCGGACGTGTGCCCACTGGCTGGCCTTCCGCACCGGGATCGATCTCGGGGCCTGCCGGGAGAGGGTACGCGCGGCCCGGGCCCTGGTAGAGCTGCCCGAGACAAGCGCCTCGATGAGTAGAGGCGAGCTCTCCTTCGCCGCCGTGCGGGCGCTGACCCGAGTCGCCACACCCGAGAACGAGGCGGATCTACTGGAACTGGCCCAGGGAGCCACGGCGGCCCAGCTCGAGCGCATGGTGAGGAGCTTCAAGCTCGGGAGCCGGCAGGACGAGGTGGACCGGGAGAGAGAGCGGTTTGAGAGCCGGTCCCTTTCCGTATTCCCGGACGAAGAGGGCATGGTCGTGGTGAAGGGCCGGCTCACCCCTGAGCTGGGCGCGCTCTTGATGCGAGCCGTGGAGGCGGCCTCGGACTCGCTGTATCGGGAGAGAGACGTTTCCGCGGAAACGTCCTCGGCGGACGACGCAGCCCGCAGGCGGGCCGATGCCCTGGGGCTGGTGGCCGAGCGAGTCCTGGCGGCCGGGTTTGGAGATGCTCCGCTCAGTGGCACACGCGCGGAGCGTTACCAGGTGATGCTGCACGTGGACGCAGATACGCTGTCGGAAGAAGGCAGTGGGCTCGGGCAGTCCGAGCTGGAGGACGGGACACGCGTTTCCGCGGAAACGTCGAGGAGGCTGGCGTGCGATGCCGCGGTAGTCGAGATCGGCCACGGCAGGGATGGTGCCGTGCTCGATGTCGGCCGAAAGACCCGCACCATTCCGCCCTCGCTGCGACGGGCGCTCGAGGCCCGGGACCGGGGCTGCCGGTTTCCGGGCTGCGGGCTCCGGTTCACGGACGCGCACCACATCAAGCATTGGGCCGACGGAGGCGAGACGAAGCTCGAAAATCTGCTTCTCCTGTGCAGTCATCATCACCGGCTGGTGCACGAGGAGGGGTGGACGATCGAGTGGTGGGGCAAGGAGAAGATGCCGGTGTTCATCGATCCGAAGGGCCAGGCGCACGGCAGCCGCAGACCCGCGTCGCCCCGTCTACCGACCGACCCGGTGGCGGCACTCATCGAGGAGACCCGCAGCCGCGGGGCCGAACCAGACTTCTATACCGCCGGCGCCCGCTGGAAGCGTGAGGCCGACATCCCCGACCACGTCTACTTCCGAGCCCTCGAAGCGCTGGAGTGAGCGCGCCGGGTTCTCAGACATCTGTCCGCTCGCTGGCTTCAAGCCGCCGCAGGCGATAGCATTTCGCCACCGAGAAATCGCAGTTTCCCCATGAGAGACAGATGGACGAGGTGACATGAGCTTCGAAGGTGTGGATTTCTACGACATTGATGGCCTGCTGACTGAAGAAGAGCGGGCGGTCCGGGACATGGTGCGCGACTGGGTGGACGAAGAGGTGATGCCCGTCATCAATCACCACTACATGGAGCACACGTTCCCCACGGACCTGATCCCGAAGATGGGCGAGCTCGGCTTCTTCGGGGCCAACCTGCCGGAGGAATACGGATGCGCCGGACTGAACAACGTGGCCTACGGGATCATCAACCAGGAGCTGGAGCGCGGAGACTCGGGCCTGCGCTCGTTCTCGTCCGTCCAGGGCGCCCTCGTGATGTACCCGATCTACGCGTTCGGATCGGAAGAGCAGCGGCAGGAGTGGCTTCCCAAGCTGGCCACGGGCGAGAAGATCGGTTGCTTCGGCCTGACGGAGCCCGACTTCGGCTCGAACCCCGGCGGCATGTTGACCCGGGCCGTGAAGGATGGGAACGAATGGGTGCTGAACGGGGCCAAGATGTGGATCACCAACGGCTCGATGGCCGACGTGGCGATCATCTGGGCCAAGACGGGTGACATCGACGACCAGGGCTCCATCCGGGGCTTCATCGTCGAGACCGACCGCGACGGCTTCAGCGCGAAAGACCAGGAGGGCAAGCTCTCGCTTCTCGCCTCGGACACCAGCGAACTCGTCCTGCAGGACGTCCGCGTGCCCGATTCGGCGCTCCTTCCGGAGAGTGGCGGACTCAAGAGCCCGTTGATGTGCCTTACCCAGGCCCGTTACGGCATCGCCTGGGGGGCGATCGGCGCGGCGATGGCCTGTTATCGAGAAGCCGTGGACTACGCCAAGAACCGGGTGCAGTTCGCCGGGAAGCCGATCGGCGCCACGCAGATCCAGCAGGTGCGGCTGGCGGAGATGCTCACCGAGATCACCAAGGCGCAGCTTCTGGCCCTGCAGCTCGGGCGGCTGAAGGACGCCGGGACCTATACGCCGACGCAGGTCTCGATGGCGAAGCGGAACAACGTGGACATGGCCTGCGAGTGCGCCCGAGAGGCGCGGCGCCTACTCGGCGGGAACGGGATTCTCGTCGAGTACCAGTCCATGCGCCACATGGCGAACCTCGAGTCCGTGTACACCTACGAAGGGACGCACGACATCCATGGCCTGATCCTGGGGATGGAGATCACGGGGATTCCTGCGTTCGAGTAGGTGGAGCGGCAGGTGCGTTCTTCGAAGAAGCGCGAAGCCCGGTTAGGAGCCGGGCTTCTGCGCATCAGGCCGGGGTCTGCTGAGAGTCTGCCGGGAGGGCCGTGCGACGCTTCTGGTCGATCAGCGACTCGGTGAACTCCTGACGCTCCGCGAGGAAGTGCATTCGCTTGTCCATCCCGTCCACCTGGTTCTGGATCTCCAGCAGCTCCACCTCGATGCGCGCGAGCAGGTCCCTTTCGGGCGAGCTCTCGTGGCGGATCTTCACCCATTCCTCGAGGGCCTTTCCCAGGCGGCGGCTGATCGGGAAGAGAAGAATGAAGGTCCCGACCAGGAAGAACATGGCCAGGATGGCCAGCAGCTCTGCGATTTCGTACGGCATCGGGCTCTCCGCGCTGATGTGGCACCTTCCTGGTCTCCTCGTACGCGCCGTAGTAGCACGGAGTTTCGACCGTCTGGCCAGCGCTTTGCGGCCCGCATAGGTTTCCGCGACCCGGAGTACGGACTCTCTTCTCTGCCGTGGGAGGAAGCCGCGTGGCCAAGTTCAAGCTCGTCATGGTTCTGATTCTCGTCCTGCTCGCCCTGGTGCTGGTCGCCCAGAATACGGAGACGGTAGAGGCGCGGCTCCTCTTCGCTACGGTCACTATGCCACGGGCTTTCCTGCTGCTCATTGCCATGCTTATCGGCTACGCCCTCGGGGTGTTGACGGCGATCGGAGTGTCGCGAAAGAAGGCCAACTAGAGGCGCGCCGGCTTGTTTGTCGGCTCCGGCCGCCGTAGCATCAGCCCGCCCTCACGCGCCCGTAGCTCAATTGGATAGAGCGTCTGGCTTCGGACCAGAAGGCTGGGGGTTCGAGTCCCTCCGGGCGTATCTCGAAGGTGTCCCTCCTTTTGCGAGTCGCGCGGTGGGCCTGCATCGCGGCGCAGTCGAACATTGCTGACCCACCGATTCTCGCTCCAGGAGGAAACACCCTTCGAAGCGGTGTGGCTGCTGCGCTCCGCGCAGCGGCGGCGAACCGGGTCTCGGAACCCTATATTAGAGCTGGCCCTAAGCGTTACCGGGCGAGCCGCCGCCCCCCCCTTCTGACGGCCCGTATCCGCAGTCCTCCGATGGTGGAGGTGCGAGGTGCCGTACCGACGTAAACGCCATGCACCAACGGTTCTGTGCCTGGTCGCCTTGATCCTTGGGTGCGGTGACGAGACCACGGAGCCGCAAACCGGCAGTATCCAGGCAAGTCTCATCATTGTTGGCGCGGCGCCGGATGCCGATGGCTGCCTGATTTCGGTCGATGATGCGAACGTGCAGCAGCTCCTCGACGGCGAGAGCCGCGTGTTCGGAGATCTTCCCACGGGCACCCACACTGTGACCATCTCCGACGTGGCCTTCAACTGCTTCGTGCAGGGCGAAGCGTTCCGTTCCGTGACCGTGAGTGCGAACGTGACGACCGAGGTTCAATTCGCTGTTGACTGTCCCGCGCCAGGCAGCATCGAGGTGGTGACAGATGCCCTGGGTCTCGATCTCGACCCGGACGGCTATGTAGTTGTGCTCGACGGGATAACCACGCTGGACATCGGTGTGAGAGACAGCGAGACCTTCGAGGATTTGCCGGTCGGAGAGCACGTCGTCGAACTCACAGGCGTGGCAGAGAATTGCTCAGTTACGGGCGACAACCCGATTACCGTAATCGTTCCGGAGAACGAGGCAGCTCGGGCCTATTTCCATGTCGCATGCCCGCCTCTCGACGAGCCGCGGACCGGCAGCATCCGGGTGGACCTCACCATCGACGGCTCCACGCCCGACGCAGACGGGTGCCTCGTTTCCGTTGACGGCACGGACACGCAGCAGCTCCTTGATGGTGAAAGCCGATTGTTCGAGGGCCTTTCTGCGGGCACGCACACCGTGACCGTCACCGACTTGGCTGACAATTGCTTCGTGCAAGGCGGCTCGTCCCGTTCCGTTTCAGTCTCAGCCAATGGCACCACGCACTCCCCGATTACCCTGGACTGTGCTGCTCCGGGCAGCATCGAGGTAGTGACCGAAACCATTGGTTCCGCGCTCGACCCCGACGGCTACGTGGTCGTGCTCGACGGGATAACCATACGCGACATTGGTTCGAAGGATGGGGTGTCTTTTGAGGATGTTCCTTTCGGCCAATACATGGTCGAGTTAACAGGGCTGGCGGACAACTGCGGAGTGATCGGCGAGAATCCTACTGATGTCACCATACGCCAGGGCCAGGGAGCCACGATCGACTTCAACGTCGCTTGCCCACCGTTCTTCGATTACATCGCCTTCACCTCCTACGAGGGCATCTCCGTCATGAAGGAGGATGGCTCGATACCCGTCAGCGTCACGGCGCATCTGGATCTTGAACATGTTGCCTATCTCGACTGGTCGCCCGACGGTACCCGACTCGCCTACAGGGTCTACGGTAACGAGGGCTACGATATCCAGGTGATGCGAGTCGACGGATCTGAACCCGTGTCACTAGGCCTCCCTCCGCTCTTCTGCGTCCATAGCCTCGAGTGGTCGCCGGACGGCAACCGGCTCGCCTTTTCGGGTGGAGAGGAGAATCACGATGTCGTCGCAGTTGAAGCGGACGGGTCGGATCTGGTCAACCTCACCAACAGTGCAGGCAGCGAGTGGGGTGCCACCTGGTCGCCTGACGGAAGTCAGATAATGTTCGCCCGTTATGGCCTCACCGAAGACACTGAGCACGGCCTCTACGTCATGGATGCGGACGGGTCGAACGCGACGTTTCTGAGCGAGCATACAGGGGGTACGGACCTACAGTGGTCGCCCGACGGGAATCGCGTTCTCTACAATGGCATGTGTGGGACAGACGCGATCTTCATGCAGATCTGCTCGATGAACCCGGACGGGTCGAACCCGGTCGCCCTGACTGATCCCCCTGACAACGACTGGCATCCCGCCTGGTCGCCAGATGGGACCAGAATCGCGTTCAATGGTCGCCGGGCTGAGACCGGGATCTTCGTCATGAACGCCGACGGTTCAGACGTATCGTTCCTCGTCGAGGGTGGCCAACCAGCCTGGTCGCCAGGGCAGTGACGAACACTCTCTAGTCCTCCGTCGGTGGGGAGACACGATGCCATATCGCGTTGCAGGATACCCGGTCTCGGCTCTGTGCTTTGCGACGCTTTTGATTCTCGCCTGCGGTGACAACAACACCGAACCGCAGACCGGCAGTATCCAGGTGAGTCTCACCATCGATGGCTCAATGACGGACGCAGACGGCTGCTTCGTCTCGGTGAACGGCATGGGCGGGCAGCAGCTCCTCGACGGCGAGAGCTACGTCTTCGGCGGCCTTTCCACTGGCGAGCATTTGGTCAGCATCTCCGATGTGGCGTCGAACTGCTCCGTGCAGGGTGAACGAATCCCGTTCCGTGACTGTGCGCGCAAATGTGACGGTCTTCACACAATTCGCCGTTGACTGCTCTGCGCCAGGCACGATCAGTCTGACCACGGCCTCCATCGGCTCGGCGGTCGATGCTGACGGCTACGCGGTACGGCTCGACGGCGCCGACACGGAGGTCATAGGGGCGAACGACTCGACGACCGTTTCCGTTGCAGCGGGGCAGCACGACGTCGAGCTGACCGGACTCGCTGACAACTGCGCGGTCATCGGTGAGAATCCCGTCCGTGCGACCGTTCCAGCGGAGGGTACGGCGAGGATCGACTTCACCGTCTCCTGTCCACCGTACTACGACCATATCGTCTTCAACAGCAACCGCGAGGGCGGCACCGACATCTTCGTGATGGAATCGGACGGGTCACGGCCCACGAACCTGACTCCTGTCCACATGCTGCCGATCAACGGCGAGCCGTATCCATCGTGGTCGCCCGACGCGACCGAGATCGCCTACGCCGGCGACAACGGCGTCAACATTCTCAATACGGCCGACATGAGCGTGCGTCGGATTACGAGTCCGGGTCCGGTCGGGTTGTGCGATTGGTCTCCGGACGGAACCCGGATCGTTCACGACAGTTTCCTCGACTGCCCGGACATGCCTGCGTCGATGTATACACCGTGAATTCCGACGGCACGGACCCGGTCAACCTCACGCCCGGGCCCGACACTGGCTTCGACCCTGCCTGGTCTCCGGACGGAAGTCAGATCGCGTTCGTTCGTCACGGTGAAATCTGGGTCATGGAGGCCGATGGCTCGAGCCCTGCCAGGTTGACGGACCTGATGGCGTCGGTGCCGAACGCTTACTGGTGGCCCGCGTACGAGCCCGCCTGGTCTCCCGACGGGGCCCACATCGCGTTCGTGGGTCCCGTCGAAGAAGCCGTCACCGCGATCTGGGTCATGGATTCAGACGGCTCCAACCTGACCCGGCTGACGACCGATCTGCTCAGCTACCAGGCCTGGCGGCCGACCTGGTCGCCTGACGGCAGCCGGATCGCGTACTGGGCGCTCAACCCGGCTGACGGATACTGCTACCAACTATGGGTCATGGACGCGGACGGTTCGAATCCCACGAACATCACGAATCACCGAGCTGCAACACGGTCCCCGATTGGGCGCCCGCTCAGTGACGGGGTTACGAACCAGCTGCGACACCTGGACCCCGTTCCGGTGTAGAGCACCCTGTCCCCATCACCGGAGGCGGGAACTTGAAACAGCGCCGATTCCTCAGACCGACCGTCATTCTTACCCTTCTGTTCCTCGCCGGCTGCGGATCGGCACAGAAAGTATCCGTCCGAACCGACCCGATCGGAGCCGAGGTTTACCTGCAGCGACGCGGCGATCTCGAGATCAACGCCAAAGTGAAGGGCATACCGGGGAAGATCACCGGGAGCGCTTTCGAAGAGGAGTTCCGGCTGATCGGGAATGCCCCGATCGAATACCAGTTCGATCTCGTCGAAAAGGACGTGGGGATCGACGTGCCCGAGGGTAGCGGCAGCATTACCCGCCGCTACAAGGAAGGCACGATCCGCGTCGAGCGAGACGGATACGAAACGGTCGTTCGTCCGGTCTATTTCTCGGGGGGCACCGTCGATCTGTTGATCACCCTGCAGCCGTTGACACAGGACTAACGGCGGGGTTCAGCCTCTCACCATAGTCCGTCAGCCAGCCTCGCAGATCGGCCGCGATTCGATGGGAGGCTCTGCGCGATATCGACGTGCCATCGCATCCGCATCGGGCGTGGCCAGGTATTCTGACCTCAGTTGCATTTCCCAATCGGTCACCAGCTTCTCGAAGGGCCTTCCGTAGACCCGGGCGTAGTCCTCATCTACCGGACTGCGCGGCTGGTAGGCGAGCTCGACGAGTGTGTGAATCCCCTCCAGCTTGACCAGATAGTCGAAGAACGCTGCCCTCTCGAGGTAGACCTGAAGTTGGCAGCGGCGTCCAGTCTGTCGATGACGCGTCCGGACCTCTTGAAGAGGCACGTACTGGTCCCAGACGAGGAGGTGTCCGGCAGCGACGGTCAGCGGATAGCCGTACCTCGGAAACCCGACATCCCCTGGATCGACGTTCATCGCGACGGCTTCGGCGAATCCCTCCTCCCAGAAGCCTGAATGCCAGATCCCGGCGGCGCGTCGAAACGCGTGAACGAGTTCGTGCGCGGCCTCTACGGCATAGGCCGAGAACTCCGGTGAGTAGCGGTACAGGAACACACGACCCGCGCGGTCGACATGCGGGAATCTCCACGTGCCGTCGGGTGCCTGTCCGTGGCCATCGAGCAGGATGACGATGAGTCTCTGCGGTGTTCGCTCGGGTCCGACGAGCGCGCTGATTCCGTCGTAGTAGGCATCGAGGACCCGGCCCAACTCGCGGACATCTGCGGCTGACGCTTCCTCCGTGCGCCAGAACACCGCGTATCGCTCGGTCTGAAGGGAGCCATCAAGTCCTTGTGCCAGGGCCTCTGCCCGGTCTTCGTCGGACTGAGCGCTGGCGATACCGGACCCTGTCAATCCCGCGAAGAGGAAGAATGCCGCAGCCGTGCGTGCCGCGAAGATCCTGGTCATCAGTCTCTGGCCTCGGGCTTGGTGATGATTCTCGCGCCCCTCTGATATGTCAGGTACTGCCAGGTCCACTCGAAGAACACGGCCAGCCGGTTTCGGAACCCCACCAGAGTCATCAGGTGGACGAACAGCCACATGAGCCACGCGATGAACCCCGTGGCCCGGATCGGTCCGAACATTGCAATCGCCCGCCGCCGGCCGATCGTGGCCATGATTCCCTTGTCCGCGTAGGTGAATCGGGGCCGGGCACTCGGGTCCATCTCCTCGTTCAGCTCCCGCTGGATGACCTTCGCCACGTGGCGTCCCATCTGTATCGCGGCGGGAGCCAGCCCTGGCACCAGGTCACCATCCTGATCCACAGCTGCCGCGTCGCCGATCATGAACACCCGGGCATGGCCGGGAATGCTCAAGTCCGGCTGAACCTCCACCCTTCCCGCACGATCCAGCCCGATCGAAGGCTGAATGGCACGCAGTAGGGGATTCCCTTCGACGCCGGCGCCCCACAGCACGTTGCGGGTCTCGATCGTTTCGACACCCAGCGGACCGGCGATCCGGACTCCGTCCTCGCGCACGTCCAGGACTCGTGATTCCAGCATGACGTCCACACCCAGGTCCTCCAGCTGCCGTCTGGCGCTGTCCGACAGTCCTTCGGTGAACGCACCCAGGATGCGGTCGGTGGCCTCGACGAGAACGACGCGCGACTGCGCGGGATCGATCAGGCGGAAGTCCTTGCGGAACACCCGGTGGGCCAGCTCCGCCATGGCCCCGGCCAGCTCGACTCCGGTCGGGCCGCCGCCCACGACCACGATCGTCATGAGACGAGCGCGCTCGTGGGGGTCCGGTTCGTTCTCGGCCCGCTCGAAGGATGAGAGGATGTGACTGCGGATCCGGAGTGCGTCGTCGAGCGTCTTCAGACCAAGGGCGTGCTCGGACCACTCGTCCCGCCCGAAGTAGCTGGTCACTCCGCCTACGGCGAGGACCAGCCAGTCCCATTCGATTACCACGCTTCCGGTCGCCAGCGTGCGAGCGGCGAGATTGACCTCCCTTACCTCGCCCATGTGCGTGCTCACCCTTCGATATCGGGAGAGCACACTTCGGATCGGTGCAGCGACATCGGGCGCGGACAGCCCGGCCATCGCGACCTGGTACAGGAGGGGCTGAAACAGGTGGTGGTTCTGCCGGTCGATCAGCACGACGTGCGCGTCGCCCCTGAAACGCTTGCAGAACTCCAGGCCCCCGAAACCACCGCCGACGACCGCGATCACGGGCCGTCCATCGGCGGGCTGTGGAATGCGGGTCACGGTTTCACGCAGGGGAGTCACACCAGGGTGCCCTCTCGCGCCATGGCTTCCAGCGTCACCAGCGGGCATACGTGCCGGTTCAGGTAGTCGAGCACCGTGGACGCTACGCCGCGAACGCTCTTCTCCACCTCAGCGTCGAGCACGGTGCCATCCGCGTCGAAAACTGCCTGCACGTTGGCGACCGACACGGGCATCGGCAGGACCAGGCATCCCACGTGCGAGCAGATCGAGCGGAGCATCTCGAGCGACTTGATCGCCCCGATTCGGCCCGCCGCCACGCCCAGCAGGGCCACCGGTTTTCCGCTCATCACGGAGGGGAAGCCCATGTTCTCGATCACCAGCTTCATGACGCTGGAGAGTCCGCCGTGATACTCCGGCGTGCACAGAACGAGGGCCGTCGCGTCTCGTACGGTCTGCTGCATGGCCTCGGCGTCCGGGGAAGTGCCCGTTCCCGGTAGAGGCAGGGTCATGGCCCGTGGGTCGATCACGTCGACGTGAATGTCACGGGACCTGAGCTCGTCCACGACGAGGGCGGCGGCTCTGGCCGTATAGTTGTCGGGTCGTACGGAGCCCAGGATCACGGCAACGCGGATTCCACTATCGCTCATCGGCTTCTCCTCGTGGCGTGGGACGCTCAGTTGGGGCTGCGCCGGGCGGTGCCGCAGCGCATCCAGGGCTGCGGCTCTCCCGTTCTCGGGTCTACCGGGAGGATGGCCCGGTCGGACGGCACGCGCTCGGGGTCCTCCGAGGCGGCGTAGGCCAGCATGGCGGCGAGCGTCGCGTTCTCCTTCAGGTCGTCGAACACGATCTTGTCGTAGGTGTCCCGGTTCGTGTGCCACGTGTACTGCCGGTACTCCTCGTAGTTCGATTGCAGTCGGAAGGCCGGTACGCCCATGCACACGAACGACGAGTGATCGCTGCCCCGGTTGTTCTGAGCGCCCGGGAACTCCAGGGTGACATGCCCGCTGATCTCGCGGGGCACGAGGGACATCCAACGGGCAATGTGTGCCCCGGCGCCGACGAAGCCCTGGCCCTCGATCCGCTCCACGCGCCACGTGCCGTTGTCCTGGTTGAACGCGACCTGGAGACCCTCGATGACCTCCGGGTGGTCTTCTACGAACGACCGTGAACCGATCAGCCCCATTTCCTCCGCACCCCAGTGTCCCACGATGATCGTCCGCCTTGGCGAGGGGTACGTCTCCTTCAGGATCCGCATGGCTTCGAGCATCATGACGGTGCCGGTCCCGTTGTCCGTCGCGCCCGTTCCCGCGTGCCACGAGTCGAGATGCGCCGAAAGCACGACGTACTCGTCGGGCAGTTCCGTTCCCCGAAGTTCGGCCACGATGTTGAACTGCGGCACTTCACCGAGGTCTTCCGCCTCTGCGATCACCCTGATGCGTGGCTCCTGGCCGGCCTCGACCATGCGGAACAGCATTCCGTAGTCCTCGCATGACAGGTCGATCGCCGGAACCGTCTGCGTGCCACCGTCGAACACCTTGTTGACCCCCCATCCGCCGGACCACCAGGAAGTGAGAATGCCGGCGGCGCCCGCGTCTTCCAGGGCGCGCACTCGTTCTCGCCTGCTCCGGGAGATGGCTCGCATCCGTTCGGACATTTCACCGCGCGCTGCTTGCCGCAGAGAATCCACCCGTTCCACCGTCTCGGCCCGTGCGTAGGTCTCCAGCTCCTGCCGGGCGCGGCACATGGGCTCCGGAGGCATGGTCAGCACGTACTTCCCGGCGATGGTTCCGAGCCACGCGGAGGCCGATTCTTCCGTCAATCCGGAGGGCGGCACGACGACCTCGCCTTCGATCGGGCCTCCGCTTCCCGGGCTGTACGCCAGAAGTTCCGCCTCGAGAGTCTGGGTGCGCGGCGCCACCATGTCCACGTGCAGGGCACCCTGCCGCCAGCCACGCCACGTCCCGTACTCTTCCTTGCGCGCCGGGACGCCCCACGTCTCGTACATGGAGAGCAGCCACGCACCGGCGGCATTGAATTCCGGCGATCCGGCGAGACGAGGACCGATCGAGTCCATGAGCGCCTGCGCGAGTCGTGGTGTCGCGGAATTGCCCATTCCCTCCGCCCATATTGCCTCGATGACCGGATCGGTCGTCGGAAGAGTCTGGGCGGCGGCGGTCGGCGCGCCGACCAGTATGCAGGCTGCGAGCGCGGCGACTGAATTACGCGTGATCATGTATCGGGGCTCCTTTCGAACCGATTCCTCCGGCGAATGTCGCGGGAATGCGAATCGCCGGAAAGGGTGGTCCCGAGACACCCGGGGTCGATACGCGCCATACGAAGCGATAGACTTACGGTTTCGCGTCCTTCTTCGCGCGACCCGAAATCCGAGGGTCCGGATGCCTCTCGCTTCGAGACAGACGACAGCCTTCCTGTTGCTCACGACCGTGTTCGGCGCGGTCGGGCCGGTCCGCGCCCAGGAGCCGGATACCGCGGTGGCGCCGGCCACCGAACCGGCCGAGGATCCTTCCGACGCCGCCGCCGGGGGTTCCCTGATCCCGCTTCCGGTGATCTTCTACCAACCCGAGACGGGCCTGGGCTTTGGGGTGACCGCGATCAACTACTACCGCGCGACCGCTGAGGACACGATCAGTCCGCCATCGTCGGTCTCCTTCATCGGGATCTACACGACGAAGAACCAGCTGGTCCTTGCCTTGTCCAGTGACATGTACGTGGACGAGGACCGGTGGCGCCTTTCGTCGTCGGTCAGCTACTCGAAGTTCCCGACCAAGTACTGGGGGATCGGAAACGACACGCCGGACTCGGCCGAGGAAGACTACACTCCGAGGGCTTTCACCCTGAGGCTGTGGCCGCAGAAGCGAATCGCGGCCGGTTGGTACGCGGGCCTGGCGGCCCACATCATCGACCGCAAGGTCAGCGATGCTACCGAGGGCGGTCTGATCGACTCCGGTCTGGCTCCGGGGGTCGATGACGAGCAGGCGGTCGGCTTCGGAGGCAGCCTGATCCGGGACAGTCGGGACAACCGTGTGTACCCGCGACGAGGCTCGTACCTCAAATTCATCGTGGACCTGTTCGGAGATATATCGTTTCGGGGACAACGGGTTCGGCGCGTACACGGTCGATCTGCGACGGTATTTCCCGGTGGCTCGCACGCATGTCGTGGCGCTGCAGGCCCTGGGGATCGCGACGAGCGGCGAGCCACCGTTCGATCTGTATCCCCAGCTTGGGGGAGAGTCGCTGCTGCGCGGATACTTCCAGGGACGCTACCGGGACCGCAGCCTGCTCGCCTTGCAGGGAGAGTACAGGCTGCCGCTGTTCTGGAGGCTCGGCGCGGCCGGTTTCGTCGGGGCCGGGCAGGTGGCGCCGAGAATCGGGGATTTCGGTTTGGACCGCTTCTGGGTCTCGGGTGGTGCGGGCCTGAGGTTTCTCCTGGCCAGGCGCGAAGGCCTCAATATCCGGGCGGACTTCGCATTCGGAGAAGACTCGTCGGGATTCTACCTGAGCATCGGCGAGGCGTTCTGATGGTTGGCGTACGTGGTCGCCTCCTGGCGGTGTTGATCGCGGTGCTGCTTATGGCATGCCGTGAGGCCGCTCCGCCACGTCCGGAGGTCGGCGTCGAGGACGCGTGGATACGAGCGGTGGCAGGACCGGACGCCAACACGGCCGCGTACATGACGCTGCGCAACACGGGCGGCGCGCCCGATCGGCTGATCGGAGCTCGATCGGGAGTCTCGCGTGATGACCGAGATTCATCGCACCACGATCGATGAGACGGGACTCGCCCGCATGGGGAAGGTCGAGGCACTCGAAATACCCGCGGGGGGAGTCGCGGCACTCGAGCCCGGGGGCTACCACCTGATGCTGATGGGGGTCGGATCCGCTGGTCGAGGGCGATACGGTCCACCTGACCCTGCTGCTCGATGTATCCGATTCCGTGTACGTCGCGGCCGAAGTGCGGCCTTTCTAACGAGGATCCCGTTTCCCCGAGGGCACGCACCCCGGCGGCAGTGATGCAGAAAGCCGCCGGACGGTCTCGCCCGGCGGCTCTCGCAAACAGCACCGACTTCGGCTACGTGGATCAGCCGGTTGGGAAGCCAGCGCCCAGGATGAACTCCCATACGTTCATCTTGGCAGCGGTATCGTCGCTGAACGTGTCGGACAGACCGAGCTCATATCGGGCTCGCAGGTAGATCACCGCGGCGTCGCTCATCTTGAAGCCGATCCCGGCGCCGAGGGGGACGGCCCAGGCCACGCTGTTCGTCTCGTCCTTGCAATCGATATTCACGGATCCGGTCGGGCCCTCCTCACAGTTGAGGTTGAGCATCGGCGTGATGCCTGTTTGGAGACCGATCCATGTCTTCTCGTTCTGGCCGAGCGGGAAGTCGAAGTTCACGGTGACCGGGAAGGTGAAGTACGACAACTTGATCTCGCCCTCGTCGTCCTTGGCACCGACGCCCGAAAGCCAGTTGCCCTCGAGTCCAAGACTCCAGTTCGGGGCAAAGAAGTAGTTGAACGTGGCGCCGGCGAGGAAGCCCGTCTTGGAGCCCACGTCGTCCGGAACATCATCCCCGAGAAGGTGGAGGAGGTGACACCGGCCTGGAACCCGAAGCGGACGGTCTCCTGCGCCTGCGCCGGCATGGCAAAGAGCGCCACCAGCACGAGTGTGGTTGCCAACGTGAGAATGCGCTTCATGGAAAATACCTCCCTTTGGATTCTCGGAAGAATCCGGGTTTCTGCGGATGGGCGAGCCGTGTTCCAGTCGTAGCTGGTACGTCTCGTTTGCAGCGGGACATGGGTTTACACCCGGAAAAACGCTAATGGGGTGTTTCGCACGGCGCAACCCCGGCCGGGAAATCCGGTTAGGGGCTTCTTTCTGCCGCGCGCTCTCACGTGCGAGCCCCGAGGGTGTCGGGCGGCGCGCTCATCACCAGGGTCAGGCGCCGCTGGGGCGACAAACGTGGCAAGTGCCTGCTATATTGACGTTTCTCGGGTGCGGCTGATGGGACGGGCGGCGACCTGTACCGTAGAGATGGAGAGGCTCATGCTCAAGGCTCTAGCGGACTCGTGGTGGACTTTCGCTTTTCGCGGGGTGATCGCGCTCCTTTTCGGTATCGCGGCGCTTTCCTACCCTCTGAAGACGGTGTTCGTCCTCATCATGTTCTTCGGCGTGTACGCCCTGATCGAGGGAGTCATCGCGCTTGTGACCGGGATCGGCGAGAACAGACGGTTCGCCTACATCTTCCTCGGACTCATCAGCATCGCGGCCGGCATATTCGCGATCGCGCGGCCGGGCGCGACGACCCTCGCTCTTCTTTGGTTGATCGGTATCTGGGCCGTGGCACGGGGAATCGGCGAGATCGCGGCCGCAATCCGAATTCGCAAGGAAGTCGAAGGTGAATGGGCGATCGCGTTGAGCGGGGTCGTCTCCGTGCTGTTCGGAGTATTCGTTCTGGCACGGCCGGGTGCCGGCGCGCTCGCGCTGGTCTGGCTGATCGCCATTTACGCCTTTGTGAGCGGCATCCTGAAACTGATGCTTGGTTTCAAGCTCCGCCGCCTGAAGAAGGAAATGGAGTCCGCGCCCGCTTGAAGCTCGACCCTAACCACTCGGAGCCCGTCTTGGAATCAACGACCACGGTGGGTCGGACCCGAGTCCGACCCGGACGGTTTCTCGCACTGATGCTCCTCGCCGGTGCGGTGCTCTTCGCCGCACCGGCAGGATATGCCCAGGAAGCTGAGCATGCTGCAGAAGGCGAACACTCGGCGCACTCCGAGGAACTCGTCTACCGCCACGTCGTGAGCTTCTTCGGAGGACTTGCCACCTATACGGACGTCGGTGAGACGGGTGGCGCGATGGGGATTTCGTATGCCTACAAGTTCTCTCACAAGTGGTCTGCGGGCCTGAAGCTGGAGTACGTCACGAGCTCGATCGAGCGGGACATCGTCGGCCTGCTCGGAGTGGCGTTCGAGCCCGTCGATAGGTTCGAGCTTGTCGTCGCATACGGCGCGGAGCAGGTCAGCGTGGACGTTGTCGAGGAGGAGGGGATACTCGCGGAGCGAGAATGGGAGGGTCTTCTCCGCCTGGGAGTCGCGTACGCGTTCCCGCTCCGAGAGGGCGTGTCGCTATCCCCGGAGTTCAACACGGACATCAGCTCCACGCGCGTGACGCTGGTGTATGGTTTCGTGTTTTCGGTGGGCCTGTAAGGGCGTGCCACACCTGGTCTCCTGCGGGATTCGAGTCGTGCGGACTGTCATTCGACGCGGGAACGATCCAGCCGAGACGGTCGCCTGCGCCGCCCGTCAGGCTCCGGAGTGCCTCGCCCGGTGATTGTCGATCTGGTCCCTCGTGCCGCCGAATACGATGTCCCGGATCGGATCCGAGGCCAGGAAATCGTGCGGAAAGCCGAGCTCGATTCGGCTCACTTCGTCGAGGCGCGCCAGGTGCTCCTCGTCCAGCGTAACGTTGAGCGCCCCGAGGTTGTCCTCGAGCTGTGCCAGGTTGCGGGCTCCCACGAGCGGCACGATCACCCCGTGCTGCTGGCGCACCCAGCTCACGGCGACCTGGGACGCCGTGCACCCGATTTCCTCCGCGATATCGACCACCGCCTCGGCGATGCGCAGGTTCCGTTCGTCCGTCGCCGCTCCCTCTTTCGCCCGGCCCTCCGCCGGCGCCGCCCCGCGGCTGTATTTCCCGGTCAGGGTGCCGGCCCCGAGGATGCTCCAGGGCGTGATGGCCATGTCCATGGCGCGGGCCATGGGAATCAAGTCTCTCTCCGCCGTCCGGTCGATCAGGCTGTACCGAAGCTGAAGGGCGGCGAACGAACTCCAGCCGCGGAATTCCGCCACCGTGTTGGCCCGTGAGACGATCCAGGCCGGAGTATCGGAGATCCCCACGTGCAGGATCTTCCCGGCGCGCACCATGTCGTCGAGCGCCCGCATCACCTCCGAAGTGGGGGTCGTGAAGTCCCAGGCGTGCACCCAGTACAGATCGATGTAGTCGGTGCCCAGCCGTTTCAGACTGGCATCGAGCGCCTGCACCATGTTCTTGCGGTGGTTCCCGCTGAAGTTGGGATCGTCACGCCGGGTCCAGAGGGTATACTTGGTCGCCACGACCCAGTGGTCTCTGTCGGCGGCGATGAACTCGCCGACATACTTCTCGCTCGTTCCCTCGGTATACCGATTCGCCGTGTCGAGGAAGTTGCCTCCCGCCTCGGCGTACGCATCGAACATGCGGCGGCTTTCCTCCTTCGATGCGCCCCAACCCCACTCGGGCCCGAATGTCATCGTGCCCAGGGCCAGTTCCGACACCCTGAGTCCACTTCTGCCCAGCAGCTTGTACCGCATCGGTCACGAGCTCCGTCGAAGGTGAAACCGTTCTCGTCTGGCAGGCTCTTCCCGACGCCTGCCACGAGCACGACCATCGCCACCATTTGCACGAGGTGAAACACCCCGTTGTGGTCCAGGGGCACGCCGATATCGAGCCGGACGGTGCCCGAAGCCTGAATCGCGGCGGCGACGATGTTGAGGGCGATTCCGAGCACCATGAGCCACGCCCAGCTCTCGCCCGTCCGCACGGCCAGACGCACGTAGAGCGCGAGAGCCACGAGCATGGCCACCGCCTCGTACAGCACGAAAACCAGGAACGTGCCCGGGAAGAGGAGCGTCACGAGATAGAAGCACGCTCCCACGACCAGGGCCGGAATCAACAGGCGACGTGCCGTGTCCGGCCCGAGTCCGTCATACGCCGCCGCGACCACGAAGAGGGCCACGACGAGGCCGAGAGACAGGAAGAGGGGCTGCCACAGCAGATAGATGGTGTCGGAGGAAAGCGCCAGCCCGTGGGCTACGGCACCCAGGGCAGAGGCGACCGCGAGAAGAGCGAGCACCAGGATCCAGACGGTGACCTTGGGCGGGTCGGCCGCTCGCCGCGCGGCCAGCCAACGGATACAGACCAGGGCCAGTACCGCCAGTAGGGCATCGGTCGCCGCCGTGGTGAGCTCCGTGGGCACAGCATTCAGATCCATGGCTATTCCTCGGCGTTCACCGTTCATGACACGGAGACTCGCGTCACTCTACGAGGCCAACGTATCTTCGGCCCCCGAATCAGACCAGAAACATGCTTTGCGTGGGCCGCACGCCACGTCTTTCAGGGAGTTGTCGATGACGATGAGGAATCGGTGGGTCACGCTGGCGAGCCTGTTGATCGCGTTGACGGGGCTGGTCAGTCCGGCGACCGCACAGAGCCACAAGTTCGAGATCACGCCATTCCTGGGCTACATGTTCGGTGGGGAAGTGGCGATCCGGAACGGCAACCTGCGGCTCCGCGACGACATGAACTACGGCCTGGTTCTGGACTTCACGCTGAACCGGTCGACGCAGGTCGAGGCGTCATACACCCGCCAGGACACCAAGCTCGATTTCGACGAATTCAGAGTGGGCCGGCGGTCGATCTACGATGTATCGGTCAACGTGTGGCAGATCGGCGGGCAGTACCGGTTCAATCCTACCGCCACCGTGCGCCCATTCTTCTCAGGGAGCCTGGGCTTCACGCACTACGGTGTCGGTGACAAGCTGGACGACGATGCTCCGAACCTCACCGGCGATACCTTCTTCTCGGTGGTATTCGGCGGTGGAGTAAAGATCTTCCCCTCGCAGCGGATTGGGATCCGCCTCGCCGGCCACCTGTACAGCACGATTCTGAGTTCAGGCGGTGGATTCTGGTGTGGGACCGGCGGCTGTGGAATAGGGCTGAGCGGATGGGGCGTCTGGCAGGGAGACGTGCAGGCCGGCCTGACGTTCGCGTTCTAGATTGGCGCCGCGAGGCGCGAGTGATCAGGCGCCCCCGCTGTCGTTCCGCTCGATACCGGGGGTTTCGTTTCGAAACTCAGGCCCGGTTTCGGTACAGGTCCGGGTCTACCACCTCGGCCATCGCCCGCTCATCCAGACCGCTGCCGAGGAACGCGTTGATCCGGGCTGCGGCTCCCTCCGGATCCTGGATCGTCTCGCGATGCCGGAGGTCGAGCGTCTCGAAGCAGGAACGTGCCGCCAATTCCCGGGCCGCTTCCGAAAGGTGTTCGGCGTATAGGAGCTTCATCCGACCGTCATCGGCACCCGGATCCTCACCACGCCGCTCCAGCATCTTCGCCTGTGACGCCAGAACCTCATCCAGGTCACGGTGCACGAAAACCACCCGATAGTTGTTGGTGTCAGGTAGATAGCGCAGGTAATGCGACACGATCTTGATCACTTTACCACGGACGTCAGTCAGCCACGCCGTGTCGCCGCCGCGATCGATCTTCTTGACCCGCTCCAGCTCGTAGTAGCCCTCGGGATTGTCGGGGTCCGCCGCTCTCTCGAAGTCGGCCACGATCTCCAGCCCGCCGGCCTCCAGCATCTGCATCATCATGGAGGTGCCGGAACGGGGAAGGCCGGAAACGACAACCAGCGGATCGCCATATCGAAGACGTCGATAGACTTGATTCAGGATCGATGTCACGCGGGTCTCCCTCGAGGGACTATGTTGCTGTCCAAGGCGGGACAATATGTGATCCGGGTCGGCCTGCCAACGATCCTCACGCGGCCAGCCCGATAGACGTATCCCCACCCACCGCCTAGCTTACTCGGTGCCCCCGGAATCAGGGACTTCATGCTAGCCTACATCACCAGACGCCTGCTACTGGCCGTTCCGCTGATCCTCGGGATCGTCACGGCGACGTTCTTCTTGATGCATCTGGCGCCGGGTGACCCCGTCGATCTGTATCTGCAACCACAGCGCCAGGTGGATCCGGCGGTGATCGAGCGAGTCCGGCAGGAGCGAGGTCTGGACCAGCCCCTTCACGTCCAGTACGTGAACTGGCTTTCCGCTTCGGCTCGCGGAGATTTCGGGGAGTCGTTCCTCCTGCGCCGGCCCGTGCGGGACGTGCTCGCCGAGACCGTTCCCTACACCCTGCTTCTCATCCTGGCGGCCCTCCTCGTCGATGCCCTGCTCGGGATCTCGCTGGGCGTGGTGTCAGCGGTGAAGCGCGGCACGAAGCTGGATCGGGTCGTCACGCTCGGATCTCTCGTACTGTATGCCATGCCCGGCTTCTGGCTGGCGCTGATGCTGATTCTCGTGTTCTCCGTGGGCCTGGGTTGGTTCCCGACATCGCAGGCGACATCGCTCGACTACGCCGACCTGAGCGCTCTCGGAAAGGTCCTGGACCGGCTGTGGCACCTGGTGCTTCCGGTAACCGTGCTGGGTGTAGGGGGAGCGGCGGCCACCGCCCGCTACATGCGCAGCCGTCTGCTGGACGTTCTGGGCGAGGAGTACATCACGGCGGCCCGGGCGCGTGGATTCCGCGGATGGACGATCATCCGACGGCATGCCCTCAAGAACGCCATGATCCCGATCATCACCATCTATGGCATGAGCCTGCCCCTCATGCTCGGTGGCGCCACGATCGTCGAGACCATATTCGCGTGGCCGGGGATGGGCCGTCTCACCGTGGATGCCGTGGTCGGGCGCGACTACCCCGTCATCCTGGCCACCACCATGGTCGCTGCCGTGCTCACCGTGCTCGGGAGTCTCCTGGCGGACGTTGGCTATGCCGCGGTCGATCCAAGGGTGTCGTATGAACGCTCCAGGCCCTGAGCGGGCTGGGGCCCGCGGCCCATGGGGTATGTCGGTGCGGCGCTTTCGCGCCAACCGGCTCGCTCTGTGGTCCCTCTACGTGATCGGAATCCTGGTCCTCGCCGCTCTCCTGGCGCCGCTCCTGGCACCCCACGATCCGATCGCGATCGGCGACGTGATGGCCACCCGGTTTCAGTCGCCGTCCTGGGCCCATCCCTTCGGCACCGATGAATTCGGCCGCGACCTGTTCAGCCGGGCGCTGTTCGGGGCCCGGGTCTCCCTTTCCGTGGGAATCCTGGCCATGCTGCTCGCCACCACGGTCGGCAGCCTGTACGGGGCGGTCTCGGGGTTCTTCGGCGGAATCGTGGACGGTGTGATGATGCGAATCGTAGACGTCTGGATCGCGTTCCCGGCCTTCTATCTCATGCTCCTCCTGGTCGGCGTGTTCGAGGCCAGCGTTCCGATCCTGATCCTGATCCTGGCACTCACGGCATGGCCCGCCACCGCGCGGTTCATTCGCGGCGAGATCCTGTCTCTCAGGGAGCGCGATTACGTGGAAGCGGCACGAGCCATGGGTCTCCCCGCACACCGGATCATCCTGCGCCACCTGATTCCGGGAGCCCTGTCGCCCGTGCTCGTGACGGGAGCGCTGGCCGTGGCGGGAATGATCGGGGCCGAAGCCGGCCTGTCGTTCCTCGGACTGGGCATCAGCCCCCCGACCCCGTCCTGGGGAAACATGGTGGCGGCGGGTAAGGACACGCTGGCCAGCGCCTGGTGGATCGCGTTCTTCCCGGGCGCGCTGCTCACGATCACCCTGATCGCCTTCAGTCTCGTGGCGGACGGTCTTCGCGACGCGCTGGATCCGAAGGCGCCGGACCAGAAGTTCGTGTGATGATCCTCTCCGTCAGCGACCTGCGCACGCGATTCGAATTGGACGAAGCTGAAATATGGCCCGTGAATGGCGTGTCATTCTCCGTCGTCGCCGGCGAAACGCTGGGCCTGGTCGGGGAATCCGGGAGCGGGAAGAGCATGGTGGCGCTCTCCATACTGGACCTCGTTCCCTCTCCCGGCCACGTGGTCTCGGGAGAGGTCGCGTTTGAAGGCCTCGACCTGATGTCCCTGGGCGGCTCGGCGAAGCGCAAAGTGCGCGGTGGCGGAATCGGGATGGTGTTTCAGGATCCCTCCGTCAGCCTCAACCCGGTTTACAGGATCGGCGATCAGATCGCGGATGTAATCCGCCTGCATCGCGGTCTGGGCAGGGCGGAGGCGTGGCGCGAGACGGTGCACCTGCTCGGAGATCTCGGCTTCCAGGATCCCGAGAGGCGGGCTCGCGCCTATCCGTTCGAGCTTTCAGGCGGGATGCGCCAGAGAGCGCAGATCGCCATTGCGGTGGCCGGCCGGCCGAAGCTCCTGATCGCGGACGAGCCCACCACGGCGCTCGACGCCACGGTGCAGGCCGAGATCTGCGATCTTCTGAAGTACATCCAGGGTGAGTTCGGAATGTCGATCCTGCTCATTTCGCACGACCTGGCCATGGTCACGGACGTGGCGGACCGGATCATGGTGATGTACGCGGGACGGATCGTCGAGATCGGCCACTGGACGGCGATCTCCCGCGAGCCGCGGCACCCGTACACGAAGGGATTGATAGGAGCGATTCCCCACCTCGGCGCGGGGGCGGGGCGACCGCTCGAGAGCATCCCGGGAGCGGTCCCGGATCTCACCGATCTCCCGGCCGGCTGTCCGTTCCACCCCCGCTGCCCCGAAGTCATCGACGCCTGTCAGGAATCGGACCCGCCTCTCGCGGACGTCGGCGATCGGCTCTGCGCGTGCTACCGGGTGAAGCGCGACTGATGGCGACCCAACCGATCCTCTCGGTCCGCGAACTGCGAAAGTCCTTCCCGGCGGGACGAGGGTGGGCCGGCGGAGCGGGCGAGCTGGAGGCCCTGGCCGGCGTGGAGCTGGATCTTCACCCGGGAGAGGTTCTAGGGATCGTCGGGGAATCGGGAAGCGGCAAGACCACTCTGGGCCGGTGTGTGCTGCGTCTCGTCAAGCCGTCTGCTGGAACGGTCGAGCTGCATGGAAGCGACTTCCTGGCGTTGCGGGGGAAGCGTCTGCGGCAACGACGTGGGCGGCTTGGAGTCGTATTCCAGGACCCATATTCCTCGCTGAACCCGCGGATGCAGATCGGTCAGATCGTGGCCGAGCCACTGCGAGCGAGCGGAAGGCTGCCGCGCAGCGCCGTGAGCGAGAAGGTGATCGGGCTTCTCGAGCGCGTGGGTATCGAGCCCCGCCTCATGAGCCGGTATCCGCACGAGCTGAGTGGGGGGCAGCGCCAACGTGTGGCTATCGCCCGGGCCCTGGCGACGGATCCGGATATCCTCGTGGCGGACGAGCCGGTCTCGGCTCTCGATGTGTCGGTTCAGGCCCAGGTTCTAAATCTCCTGCTGGATCTGAAGAACGACGGCCAGCTGGCGATGCTCTTCATCTCGCACGACCTGGCCGTGGTGGAGCGGATCGCGGACCGCATCGCGGTCATGTACGCCGGGCGGATCGTCGAGTCGGCCGCGACGGACCGGCTGATATCGCAGCCGCTGCACCCGTACACGCAGGCGCTGCTATCGGCCGTTCCCAGCGTGGACCCGGCCTTTCACCGCGATCGCGTGCGACTCCGGGATGATCTCGGACCACCGGATCGCCCGGTGGTTGTCCGCTCGCCGGCCGATGTCCGGTCGTGCAGGACGTGTGTCGGGCGGAGAACCCGCCCCTGGAGGAAACACGGCCGGGACACTGGACGGCATGCCACCTCGCCGACGCCAGGGCAGACTGAATATGCCGCGCAGTGCCTCGAAGTCGCCGCGGGAGGTCTTGGGTTTCGCCGGCCCCGGTCGTCGACTGGGCACGTTCGGTGGGGTCTTCACTCCCACCCTTCTGACCATCCTGGGCGTCATCATGTACCTCCGGGAGGGGTGGGTCATCGGAAACGCCGGCCTTTTCGGCGGCTTTTTGATCATCCTCATCGCGTACGGGATCACGGCCACCACGGGCCTCGCGATGTCGTCCATGACCACGAATATCCGCCTGGGTGCGGGAGGCGCCTACGCGATCGTGGCGCAGAGCCTGGGCCTCGAGATCGGGGGGGCGCTCGGGATTCCACGGTACCTGTCGCAGGCCCTTGCCGTGACCATGTACGTGTTCGGATTCCGGGAGGGGTGGCTGTGGGTGTTCCCGGGTCACTCCCCATTGCTGGTCGACATCGTGGGGTTCGTCGGCCTGTATGCGGTCGCCTACCTGAGCCTCGATCTGGCCATCAAGGTGCAGTACCTCATCATGGCCGTGATCGCGGTGTCACTGGTCAGCATCGGGGTCGCAGCCTACCAGGGTTCGATGGTGATCCCGTTCCAGGACGTCCAGAATGTGGGGGACTTTCCCGGGAAGCATCGAGAACGGGTTCAGCGGGACGAGCTTCTGGATGGTATTCGCCGTCTTCTTTCCGGCGGCGACGGGAATCATCGCCGGGGCCAATCTCTCGGGCGACCTGAAGAACCCGCGTCGCAGCATACCGCTGGGCACCATGTCGGCCATCGGGGTGAGCCTCGTCATCTACTTGGGACTGGCCTACTGGCTGGCCCGGTCGGCTACCCCCGAGGAGCTTGCCGGCAACTACACGGTGATGATCGACAAGGCGGCCTGGGGGCCACCGGTGCTGGCCGGACTCCTCGGCGCCACTCTCTCCTCGGCCCTTTCCTCGCTCGTGGGCTCCGCCCGCATCCTCCAGGCGATGGGAGACCACCGGGTGCTCCCGAACAGCGACTGGCTCTCCTACCTGAGCGACAAGGGGGAGCCCCGGCACGCCATGATGGTGACCGGCGCCATCGTCGGGGGAAGCCTGCTGCTGAGAGACCTGAATGTGGTGGCTCCACTGATCACCATGTTCTACCTGATCACGTATGCGATGCTTAACCTGGTAGTCCTCATCGAACAGAGCATGGGCCTGGTGAGCTTTCGCCCGCTGCTCAGGATACCGCGCTGGGTGTCGGCCGCCGGCCTCGTAGATCCACCGTGACCATGTTCATCATCCACCCGGTGTTCAGCCTGGCCGCCGTCGCCACGGTGCTGGTGTTCTACGTGCTCCTCCTCCGGCGGCAGACTCGAAGCGCCATTCGGCGACATGCGCTCCGGCCTGTTCGTGACGGCGGCCGAATGGGCGGCCAAGAAGGTAGCGATTCTGCCCCAGCAGCAGGAACGGGCGTGGAAGCCCAACATTCTCGTCCCGGTCGAAGACCCGCGCTCCGTCCGCGGCTCGTTCATGCTTCTGCACGACATCGCGGCCCCGAAGGGGTCGGTGAAGCTCATGGGACTCAGCACGGAGCGCGCCGATCCCGGGCTTGAGAGCGGAATTACAGCCCTCAACGAAGCGTTCCGGGACCGTGAGGTCTTCTCTTCGTGCACCGTTCTTGAAAAGCCCGGGCCCTATGTACAGGGCCTCGTAACGGGCATGTAGGCGCTTCGGCGAGCGTTCTTCAAGTCGAACATCGTCTTCCTCGAACTCCCCGAAACCGATGAGCGGGAGGAGGACTACGCGCACATTCAGGCAGAGGCGGGCGGCGAGAAGATCGGCGTGCTCGTGCATGCTCCGCATCCCAGGTCAGGGCTGGGCGAGCGTCGCGCGGTTAACGTGTGGATTCGCGACCGGAGTCCGGACTGGCGGATCCGGATGAAGTTCGGGAACCTGGACCTCCCCATACTGGTGGGCTACAAGCTCATGAGGAACTGGGACGCACGCATGCGCCTCATCACGGTGGTCACCGGGCGGAGAGCGCGGAGGACGCCCGGCAGTTCCTGCAGGCGCTGCTTGCCCTGGGCAGGATCCCCCGCAGCACAGTGGAAGTGGTTACCGAGCCCTTTGCGAATTACCTGGTCCACGCGCCCCAGGCGGACGTGAGCATCTTCGGGCTCGGGCCCAGGCCGGATTTCGCCTTCATGCGCCGGATGGTCACGGAGACCCGCAGCACCTGCCTGTTCGCGCGGGACTCGGGACGGGAGAGCGCCCTGGCCTAGGCCGGGCAGAATTGAACGGTTCCTCAATCGTCGACACTGCCGGCAAATCGGCCCAGGAGACTTCCATGATCCTTCCCATTTCGCGTCGCCGCTTCTTCGGACAGAGCTTCGGAATCACGACGGGTGCGGTGCTCGCCGCTCGCTGGGCCTGAAGGCGGGCAGCTTTGGAATCCGCGCCGCGGGCCGGACGGGCTCGACGCCGATGATCATCACGAGCCATCCCAACCCCACCGGGCAGGCGGCTCTCGAGGAGGTATGGGACACGCTCGCCGCCGGCGGGTCCGCGCTCGACGCCGTCGAAAGAGGCCACGAACGTCATCGAGCTCGACCCGGAGGACATGAGCGTCGGTTACGGCGGACTGCCGAACGAAGACGGAGTGGTGCAGCTCGATGCGTCGATCATGGACGGGCGCACGTACAACGCGGGCGCGGTCGCGGGAATCGAGAACATCAAGCACCCGTCGTCGGTCGCGCGCCTCGTGATGGAGCGCACCGACCACGTGATGCTGGCGGCCGATGGGGCGAAGGAGTTCGCCCTCTCGTTCGGATTCCCGGAGGAAGATCTGATGACGGAGAAGTCTCGCCGGGCCTGGCTTCGCTGGCGAGAGGAACACTCGGACCGGGACGACTGGGGCCCGCCGGACCACCTGCGGGGCTGGGAGGACGAGGAGGGGCGCGGGATCCCGGAAGCCGGCGGCGATCGCGAGGCCTTTCTGCGCGGACCCGAACTGTCGACGCATGGCACGGTGAACGTCCTGGCGGTGGATGCGCGCGGCGACATTGCCGGGATCACGTCCACGAGCGGGATGTCCTGGAAGGTGCCGGGACGGATCGGCGACTCACCGATCATCGGTGCGGGGCTCTACGTCGACAACGAGGTGGGGGCGGCCGGGGCCACGGGACGGGGAGAGGACGTGATCAAGGCCTGTTCCTCGTTCTACATCGTGTCGCGCATGCGGGAAGGGCGATCTCCGCAGGAAGCCTGCGAGGATGCGCTGCGCCAGATCGACGCGAGATACGCGGCCGTCGGAATCGACTATCGACCGGGCGAGAAGTTCGTGGCGATCAACCGGGACGGGGACTTCGGCTGCGCCTGGAACATTGGTAGACGACGCGCCCGCGATGTCGGTGATGGACACCGCGGGTTACCGGCGGCACGAGGGGGCCAACACGACGGGCTGAGACAGGCCTGCACAGTCTGGCGCGCCTACCCGGACGATCCCCGTCCCGGCGTGGCCCGCAGGATCCAGTTCTCCGGAGTCGATGACCGGTTCGACGCCCGCCGGCACCTGCAGCGTTCCGGAGCCGTCCGTCATGTCGACGACGGCCGTCCGGTCCCCCAGGCGCACCGGCACCGGCATGGGGAAAGGAAGATCACCCGGCACCTGCCAGCGCAGCTCCATGATCCGGGCTCCCTTCGCCGCCCTCGATCTCCACCAGGAGAGCCGGCAGTTCGGCCTGCCGCAGGTAGGCTTCGAACAGCCAGCCCAGGTCCTGGCCTGAAACGTCGTCGAACACCGTGACCACATCGGCCGTCGAGACGAAGCGAACCTGTGAGCCGTCGGTCGTCCACGCCGCCTCTTCCGTGGGATAGGCCATGCGTCGCAGCGCCTCGCGGACTGCCTCGTCGCCGAGCAGGTAGCGGAGCGTGTGCAGCACCCAGGCGCCCTTGAAGTAGATGTCGCCGCCGTACACTTCCTGCGCCGAGAGCGAGTGGCGGGGCGCCGTCGGCTTGCGCGTTGCCCATTCGCGGCCGGACGCTGGCCATGTACTCGTGGTAGCGCTCGATTCCCTGCGTGTCCTCGAGCCACAGCGCCTGCATGTAGCTCCCGAACCCCTCGTGGATCCACATGTCCTTCCAGTCGGCGTTGGTGACCAGGTTGCCCCACCACTCGTGCGACAGTTCGTGGTGGTGCAGAGCGTCGAATCCCCAGTCCTCGCCTCCCGTCATCGCTCCGTTATCGAAGTTCGCCCCGTAGGCGATGATCGACTGGTGCTCCATCCCGAGGTGCGGAGTCTGAGCGACGCCGTACTTGTCCGCCCGGAACGGGTACGGCCCGAGCGTCCTCTCGAACCAGCGCAGGTGTTCGAGGATCTCCGGCATGAAGGCAAGGCCGTCCTCCAGGTTCTCCGGAAGGACCCAGAAGACGACGGGGAAGGTCTCGCCCGTGACGCTCCGGTATTCCTCCTTGAGCACCTCGTACGGCGCGATGTTGAGGGCCACGTTGTAGTTGGAAATCGGCGTGGAGACGAACCAGTCGTACGTGCGGGTGCCGTCTCCGTTATCGGTCACCTTCTCCTGACGGCCGTTGGTGGCCACGACCAGCGGATCCGGCACCGTGATGCGGATTCTCATCGAATCCGGCTTGTCCGACACGTGGTCCTTGTTCGGCCACCATACGTCGGCTCCGATCATCTGGTTGGACGTCGCGATCCACGGTTCGCCAGACGGCGTCGTCGCCCACTGGAAGCCGCCGTCCCACGGGGGGCGCGGCGCCACGCGAGGCTTCCCTCCGTACTCGACGGTCAGCGACAGATCATCGCCCGGCTGTTTGGTGAACGGTAGTTCCACGAACACCCGACTACCGGATCTTCGGAACGAAAGGGGAGCGGCCGACTCGAGATCGGTCAGGGAGATCGACTCGACGGCCAGCAGCGTGTCGAGATCGAGAGCCACGACTTCAGCGGGAGCGACCATGCGGGCGTCCATGCGCAGGGTGCCAGTGATCGTGCTGTCGGACGGGTCGACCGCGAGCGCGAGGTCGTAGTAGGTGACGTCATAGGCCGCCTGCTCTACGATCAGCGGTCCGCCGGAGTCGTACGGATCACGCCAGTCCGAGTCGGCATCCTGTCCCTGGAGGCACGCGGCTGATCCGAGGACACACAATGCGACTCCCCCGTTCATGACCCATCTCATGGCTGACTCCACTCCTCGGTTTCTTGCGGTCCTCGGGTTTCGACGAATGGCAAACTAACGGTCAGGGCCGTTCTTCACATCCGACCCCGCTGACCGAATCACGGGTCCCGAAAGTGTTCGGATTCGATACAGCCCATCCCGGCCACGGAGCATGCAGACTAGGGATGAGCGGTCTATGATAGTCCAGGTAAAGTGCTATTGAGAAATCACTTACGCACCTTATTCGGCGTTGGCATGCCCGTTGCATTCATCCCACACCGGAAGGGCGGGCCGGCGCGGTGCCGGACGCGTGTGAGGATGGGACGAGAAGACTGGGAGGATGATGATGAGGACGATGCGACTTCTCGAGGCGGCGGCGGCGTTGGCTGCGGTACTGGTCGCGGTGGCTCCGGTGACCGCGCAGGACCGGCCTTCTTATGAACTGCCGGCGATCGAAGTAACGGTGCTGCAGAACGATCTGCATCAGACGGCGATTTCGCTGTACGAGTTTCCGAGCTACTGGAAGCTGGCGGGCGACCTGCACAAGCGAGCGGCGGACGCCCTGCCGCGCAACGACGCGGAACAGTTCTTCGGCTTCAATCGAGCCGCGGTGCTGTACTTCCATGCCGGAGAGTTCGTGGATGCGCGCAGGTCCATGGAGGACGCGGCGCAGGTAGCCGTGGCCACGGGAGACATGTACGTGGCGGCAAACACCTACGTGGACGCCGCGTTCATCGCGATCGCCGAGAGCTATGCGGGCAAGAAGAGAGAGTTCGTGAGCGAAGCGCGGAAGCTGGCTGATTCCCCGTGGGTTACCGCCGAGGAGAAGGCCGAGATCCTGGTCAGAATCGAAGGCGCGCCTGCCGGACCGGCGTCGGCTCGAGTGGCGTTGGCCATGCGGCTCGGATTCCCGATGACGCTGGCGGCGGACTGAGGACGCTGAGACATACCTGAGGGTGGCGAGCGGGGTGACGATGACGGGATAGGGAAGTGGCCTCGCCCTCTCAGTTGACAGAGCCCCGGCGTGAAAGCGCCGGGGCTCTTTGTTTCTGCGGAAACCACCCCGCCTCGTTATTGTAGAACTTCAGTGGATGACCGGTTTCAGAGGCTGAAAGGTGGGTAGAGTCGTGATTTCGTGTCGCCCCGACCTGAGGGACCGGGCCACTTCCGTGGCCGTGGCTGCGGTAACAATCGCCCTTCTATTTCCGCTGTCCGCAGAAGGGCAGCGCCCTTCCGACGGTGGTGACGTCAGAGTCGTCGAGACCGTCGATCCCGTCAGCGGTGCGCGTTACCGCCAGGCCGTCTACGACCTCACCAAGAAGGAGATCAAGGCCGTGCAGAGGGCCTTGCGCGGAGATGGGTACCTGGGCGTCGGTTGGACCGGCCAACTGGACCACGGCACGGTGAAAGCGTTGAACGAGCTCCAGGAGGAGCGTGGGCTGTACCAGTGTGGCTGTGTTTCCTACGAGACGATCGTGGCCCTGGGCCTGAAGCCTGATGTCCTGGTCACGACGGTCGCGGTGGGGGGCACGAGTTCCAGCGCCGCCGGGAGCGACGACGGGTATCGAAGTGGCTACCGATCCGGGATCTACTATCCGATCGCGGTCCCGATCTTCGTTCCGGTGGATCCGGATGACCCGGGCTCTCCGGACGGGCCGGACGGGGGAATACCGGGCAGCGGCGTCATCGGGGCGCCGACATATCCACCGCCGGGAGCCGTTCCACCCGGCATCCGCCCGCTGCCACCCCCGACCCGTGTGATTCCAGCCGGTTCAAACCAGCGGTAGACTCGAACACCCGACCTTTCAATACCGATAGAGGCTCTCGTGAACCACAAGTTGGCTTGCCTGGCCGCCGCAACTGCTTGCGCGCTGCTGCTCAGCACTAAACCACTGGGCGCCCAGGAACCCGGTGCTCGTTCGGACGGTCCTTCCGATGGAGAACGCCCCCGCATCGGCCTCGCGCTCAGCGGCGGCTCCGCTCGCGGATTCGCGCACGTCGGTGTTCTCCAGGTGCTCGAGGAGGTCGGGGTCCCGGTGGACGCGATTGCCGGCACCAGCATGGGGAGCGTGGTAGGCGGTCTCTACTCTTCCGGTCTCTCAACGGACGAGCTTCGCGCTGTAGCGGCCGAGGTCGATTGGGGCCGGATGTTCAGCGACGCCCCCGATCGCCGCAACCTCCCGGTCGAGCGGAAGGTGGAGCAGGGACGCACCGTCTTCGGATTGCCGATCATTGACGGATCGCCACGCCTGCCCAGCGGGATCGTCCAGGGCCAGCGGATCACTCAGCTCCTCACTGGACTGACGTGGCGCGTCCACCCCGTTCGCGACTTTCGTGATCTTCCGGTTCCGTTCGTCGCCATTGCCACGGACGCGGAGACAGGGGAAGCCGTCGTTCTGGACCACGGCTTCCTGGCGGACGCGATCCGGGCCAGCCTCGCGATCCCAAGCGTATTCGCTCCGGTCGAGATCGAGGGTCGGTATCTGATCGACGGTGGCATCGTCCGAAACCTGCCGACGCCCGAAGTCCTGGCGCTCGGGGCCGATATCGTCATCTGCAGCGACGTGACCAAGCCTCTCGCGACGGCGGACAGCCTGCGGACCCTGGTGGACATCCTGACGCAGACGATGGCCTTTCGCACGGTGGAGAGACGGGACATCGACGCCGAGTTGTGTGACGTGATGATCTTGCCGGACATCGAGGGACTCAACTCCTCTGACTTCGCCAATGCGGAGGCGATCATCGCCCGCGGCCGGGCCGCCGCGGAGTCTGCCCTGGGCGAGTTCGAGGGTCTCGGCATTACGGGCTTCATGAATACCCGGCGCGAGGTCGATGAGGATCCCCTCCGCGGGTTGGCGCGCGTGAGTGAGGTTCGTGTCGAGGGACTCGAGCGCTCCTCGGAAGCGGCGGTTCTGCGGAGCCTGGGACTCGATGTACCGGTCGAGATGGATGTGCGCGACGTGAACGAGGCCGTGTCCAGGGTATATGACACGGGCCTGTTCCAGAGCGTGTCATACCGGCTGGATCCGGCTGGCGACGGTTCGGACCGGGTCCTTACCGTGCGCGTGAAGGACGAGGGGCGCAGCTGGGTCGGGGGCAGCTATCGGTACGAGGGACGGTACAAGGCCTCGATCCTGGCGACGACCGCGGTACGGAACCTCCTGCTTCCGGGGTCGACCCTCCTGGCCGACCTGCGGCTTGGAGAGCAGACGCGAGTATCGGCCGAAATTCAGAAGCGATTCGGGTGGAACGTGGCGCCACTGGTCGGACTGAAGGCTGAGTACAAGCGCAGCCCGTTCGACGTGTACGAGGATGGCGAGCGAGTCACCGAACCGCGGGTGAAGGTGGGACACATCGACGGGTTCTTCGGCCTCGGCATCGGGTATTCGACCGAGGTCGGTGCGGTGGTCAAGTTCGAAGGCGTGGAGGCGGATGGGAACGAGCTGCTGGATTGGCCCGGCGAGGATCGCTCGTACTTCACGTTGTCCGGTGTCGTGAAGGTGGATACGAGGGATCGGCTGGTGTTCCCGCGCTCCGGGGTCCAGATCCTGGGCAAGACCGAATGGGGCGAATCGGGCGATTTCTCGCACCACGTTCTCGATTTGGACGCGGCCGTTCCCCTTTCGAGCACCGTGTCGCTGCGGGGCCGCGCGGTGGCCGGGACATCGGACGGAGATGACCTGCCCTCGCAGTACCTGTTCTTCATCGGCGGAGCCAACCCGTTCTATCTGTATCCCGATCGGCACTTCTCGTTCGTGGGGCAGCGGGTCATGCAGAGCCGGGGCCGGCACCTGCAGATGCTGGATGTCGGACTCCAGTGGGAGGTGATCCCGAATCTTTTCGCGTTTGGCCGGTGGAACACCGCGGCGCTTCCCGAGGAGTGGGGATTCGACACCGACGACTTCATCACCGGATTCGGCGCCGGAGTGGGGCTCGCTTCCCGGATCGGGTTCGCGCGCCTGCTGGTGACGGGTGGCAGCGACGCCGATGCCGTGCGCCTCGAGATTGACCTCGGCTATCTGTTCTGAGTCACGGTCAGGCGAGCCGGCGGTAGGCTTCCGCCAAAGCCTCTGGAGTTCCGACATCCAGAAACGGCGTGTCCGAGACCTTTTCGCCGCCCACGCGAAACCCCCGCTCGATCGCTGCGTTGATGGCGTGCCCTACACCCAGGCGCTGGGCGTCGGAAGAGGCGGGATCCCACTCGGCTACCCAGTCGTGAAGGAACCGCGAGAAGCCGGCTCGCCATGCCGCGAGGCCCCAGGTGACGCCGCGGCACGTCTCCGCTCTCCAGGGGTCGACCGCGGCCACGCGATCGTCCGCCTCCAGGGCCACGACGTCGGCCCGTCGAGTCTCCGAGTGCGGGAATAGACCGAGCAGGATGTCCGTTTCCTCGCCCCCGAGCCGGTCCAGCAGCCGGGCCACGGCGTCGGAGGGTTCGAACAGGATATCAGGAAAGCCCAGGACGACCGTGGAGCCCTCCAGTTTCGGCAGGGCGGCATCCAGGGTGAATGGCGGCGACGGCGTGCCCTCCGTGTGAACGTATTCCAACTGCATGCCGCCGCCGGTTACCGGGCCGAGAGCCGACGGGATGTCTTCCTTCCCCGTCCGCAACACGATCACCGACCGGCCGATTCGACCGGTCTCGAACGCCGACAGCAGGCAATGGATGGCGGGCTCCGGCCTGTCGTCAGGGGCGCGTTCGGGTCTCCAGACCGGGAGGAGTTCCTTGCTGCCCGTTAAACCAGGAAGGCGGCTTGCCGTTCCCGCCGCCGGCACCAGGCCCACGACACCGGGCCGCGCGATTCGATTCATGCCGCATAATATACGAAACGGGCCGCCCGCATTCGCGAGCGGCCCGGTAAGAGGCTCAGCGGGTCGTCACAGAAGACGATCCGCGGGACCAGGATCAGTCCATGAAGTACCGGATGCCGAACTGGATCCGCCAGCGCGAGAACTCGCTACGGGTCGTCCACGAAGGTCTCCGTCACCTCACCGGAGGCGATCGCATCATTGACCAAGAACTCTGGCTCGGTTGCCATCGAAATTACCGGTGAAGATCAGCGGGTTCAGCGCCGCCGAGTTCGCCACCTGGCGCACGCCCCAGCTCGGAGCTGAACAGGTTCAGCATGTTCTCGAAGTCGATGCTGACCTGGAGAACGTTGTCCATGTCGCCGCTGCCGAAGATGAAGTCCTGCAGAATCCGGAGCGACAGGTCCGTGTACCACGGATTCACCAGGCCGAAGCGCTCCGCGATCTTCCCGCGGTTCTTGCTCAGGTACGGGTCCTGCTCGATGAACGCGTTGAGAGCGTTCCACTGACTCGGGATCCTGCGAGGTTGATGTCGCCCGGTCCCGAGGGAATGTAAATCAGGTCGTTGTTCGCCCCGTCACCGTTCACGTCACCCGAGTAAATGAACGAGTAGCGGTTTCCGCCGCCCCGCACGGTACGAGTTACCCTCGGCTACCTCCCAGAACAGGCCGAAGCTGGTCCTGAGCAGGTCGCTCCACCTCTTGTCGTACGTCCCGGTGGCCACGATCCGATGCCGCTGGCCGAACTCGGACGGAGAGGCGATCGGCAGGTTCGGATTCCCGGTCGTCGGCTGGCCGCCCCACAGAACGCTGGCGATCTCCGTCGACTTCAGCGTGTTCGTGGCGTCCAGGTAGGCGTACGACAGCCCCAGCCCGAGGCCGCTCTCCCACGCCTTCCGAAGCTGCAACGTGATGTTGTAGTTGCGGCCCTCGTCCGTGTTGCTCAGGACGTAGATCGACCTGCCGAGGAAATTGGGGTCAGCATTGTTGCGCTGGCCCTGCGTAGTTCGGCCTCCCATCCGCCAGGGTGCCCACATCCGTCTCAGCGGGCAAGTCCATGTTCTGCATGTAGATGTTGTTGATGTCCTTGCCGTAGATGAACTCGAATGTTCCGACCATGTCCCACGGAAGCCGCTGGTCGATGGCGATGTTGGTGGTCCACATCTGCGGCCACTTGAAGTCGGGATCCATCGCCGCGATTCCGTCGAACGACTGCTGCAGGATGAAGCTGTCCTCGCCAGAGCCCGGCCGCGGTCCGCTCGTGACCACCTTCGGCGCATCAGGCCAGATATTGGGGTTGGAGCTCGGGTTGGAGAACACGTTCCCGACCCACACGAAAGGCAGACGACCCGTGAAGATCCCGGTGCCGCCGCGGAGCTGCGTCGAGCGGTCGCCCGTAACGTCCCAGTTGAAGCCCACGCGCGGGGACCACAGGGCCTGCGTGCCCGCAAGCTGACTCTGGTCTACCACGACGCTCTCGCCTTCCCCGTTAATGGCCGTCAGGCTTCTCGAGAACGGGTTGTCCACTGGATCCGTGTTGTACATCGGGAAGTCCACCCGGAGTCCTGCGTTCAGCGTGAATGTCGAGCTGATCACGAACTGATCCTGCACGTAGACGCCCAGCTGGCCGAGGTTGAACTTCTCGCCCTTGTAGTCACCCGTTACGATGAAGGATTCCGCGTCATAGAAATTCGGATCGCCCGGGGTTAGTCCGGGTGAAGAAGTCATCCAGGCTGGTGAAGTTGCCCGCCCCGCCAGGGAAGCCGAATGTCCCGTACCGGAACAGGTTGAAGGAGTTGAAGAACTTGAAGTTCTCGTAATTGGCGCCGAACGTGAGGCTGTGCCGGCCGGTGAACAGCGTGAAGTCGTTCGTGAGCTGCAACACGTCGGTGTCGAGGTTGTTCTCGATCGAGAACGGCTCGTGGCCGACCGTCGTGTAGGTGACTGCCGTCCTCGGCGATCTCGAGTGGTCGGGAACGGCTCGCTGAACGCGTTCCGGAAATCGCGGAACCGGTTGTAGCTCGCGAAGAAGCGGTTGGCCCACTTGCCCTCGTTGGCCCGCGCGTTCCACTCGAACGCGTACGAGTTGAGCTCGTTGTTGATCTGGTAGCCCGAGTTCTGGGACGGGAGACTCGTGCTGTTCGGGCCCGCGCCCCGAATCGAAGATGCTGAGCACGAACGGATGGGGCGGCAGGTCGCGCTCGGCGTCGAGCCGATTGTAGCGGAACATGAGGTTGTGATTCGAGCTCACGTTCCAGTCCACCTTCAGCAGCGCCTTGTTGCTGTTCGTCTCGTGCAGGAACCCGGCGTACGGGCCCGTGTCGTAGTTGTAGACCGTGGCCATGCGGTCCGTGATCTGGTCCAGCACGGACTGCTCCACCCTGGACTCTCCGAACGCCGGCGTGCCGCCGGTCGACGGGACGAAGTTCGATCCCGGGATCGTCCCGCTGCGTCAGCTCGCCGCTGAAGAAGAAGAACAACTTGTCCTGGATGATCGGGCCACCCACGCTGAAGCCGTACTGGCCGACGCTCAGGTCCGGATTGGCGATCACCTCGTTGTCCGCTCACCTTGTTGCCGACCAGGCTCTGGTTACGGTAGAACGCGAAGCCGGAGACCTTCCATTGGTTGGTTCCGCTTCGGGTGACCGTGTTGATGCTGGCTCCCGTGAATCCGCTCTGACGCACATCGTACGGGGCGATCTGGACGGTCACCTGTTCCACAGCGTCGAACGGAACGGGCTCCGTCGCCGTCTGACCACCCGGTGCCGGGTCGTCGAGGCCGAACGAGTTGTTGAAGTAGGATCCGTCCAGCGTGATGTTGTTGTACAGCCAGTTCCGTCCGCCGAAGCTGAAGTTGCCGTCGCTGCGCGGATCGATTCGCGTGAGATCCCGTGTGCTGCGGCGCACCGACGGCAGGGCAACCACCTCCGCTCGCGGGATGGTCGTGGCTGCGCCGGTCCGGTCGCTGTTCAGGACCTGATCCTGGTCCGCCGTTACCGTCAGCGTCTCGAGTTCGATTGCCGACTCAGTCAATATGAAACTGAGCCGCGAACTCTGACCCAGTACGACGTCGAGCCCTTCCGTGGTGCCTGGCTGATGGCCCAGCAGGGAGAGGGTCACCGTGTAGGGGCCTCCAACACGCATGCCCCCGATCGTGAACACGCCTCCAGCTCGCGTGACCGTGCGGTACGTCGTGCCGCTCGGCACGTGCACGGCCGTGACCGACGCACCCACCAGCGGACTCGCTGCAGCGTTCGTCACCACGCCGTCGATACCTCCCGAGGTCACGCCCTGTGCCACCAGGTTTCCGCTCGAAAGCAGAACCAGCGCCACGATCGCGAGGAGCGTGGACGAGTGGCGAATCAGGGAGCGAGCAGGGAAGGAGCGGGCGGTGAAGGACAGTGCGGCAAACGAATGCAACGGTAGCATTTGCCTCATCGCGGCCTCCTGCCTTGGGAAAGGTTGAAGCAGCCTGCGCAGAGAATGACACACGGTAGCCGCTCCACCCGAGGCAAGGTAGATGGCGTTGCCAGGCCGCCGGGGAGGCCAGACGTGGTCTGTTACAATTTTGTTACAAAAAGCGACCCGTGGCTTCCGCACGACGTCTATCTCAGTCGGCGGGCTCCAGCAGCTTGGCCTGAAAGGCCTGTGCCTCACCGATCTGGTGCACCTCTGATTCGAGACCTCCCAACTGCTGCTCGAGCAAGCCAGCCGCTGTTGCATGACGGCGAGCTGCTCCTGCGAAGCACCGCCGGACCGCATCTGGGCGACGGCCTCGGCGATCGGCTTGATGGCGAATCGCAGGGTGATGAGCGAGAGCGGAATCAGGACGGTGAGCGTTCCCATCACGATGCCGACGATCGGAACCCAGTCAACTCCGTATGGCATGGTCTACTCCTCGGCTTTCGAGTCTGGCTGACCCGCCCGCAGGCTTTCCAGCGCCTCGCGCATCTCCTCGGGCGTGGCATCCGTGATCGGGCACAGGGCGCCCGGTGCACGTGTGACCGACCTCGAGACAGACCAGCGCCTCCACCGGGTCTCCGGTCAGCGGATCCATCCCGCCGGTCGGGTCGACCGCGACCTCGACCTGGCGATCGCACGCCGAGCAATAGGCCCAATGCTTGTCCATGACGGGTCCTCTCTCAGAAGCTGCGAGTCTGCGCGGCCGGATCGTCCTCGAGATCGCAGGAATCTCCTTCGCACGAACAGTTGCCGCACCCGCCCTTCACGCCGGGTCGAAACAACCCGAACACGACGAACAGCGCCGCGAGCCCCGCGATCGCCAGAAATGTGGTCATCTCTGTGACCCCCTACGTGCGCGCACGCCCGGAAAGTTGCCCCGCGCTTCTCACGACGTGAACAGTCCCGCGAAGCCCATGAAGGCCAGGGAGAGGCTGCCCGCGATGATCAGCACCAGGCCCATGTTCCGGGCCACGGCCGGTATGCTGGCGGTCTCCGAGGTCTCGCGGATCGATGCCATGAGGACGAGGGCCAGCGTGAGTCCGAGTCCCGGCGCCGATCGCGAAGAACAGGCCCTGGAGAAAGTCGTAGCCCCGGTTCGTGTTGAAGATCGCGTAGCCCGAGGATCGCGCAGTTCGTGGTGATCAGCGGCAGGAAGATCCCGAGCTGCCGGAACAGCGTCGGGCTGAACTTCTTGATCGCCATTTCGGTGATCTGCACGAACGAGGCGATCACCACGATGAACGAGATGAGCCTGCAGGTACGGCGCGTACACCAGGATGAACGTGTTCAGCAGCCACACGCACACCGAGGTCATCACCAGCACGAAGATGTTCGCCAGCCCCATGCGAAGCGCCGTCTCGACCTTGGCCGACACACCCATGAACGGGCACAGGCCGAGGAAGAGATGCAGCGTGAAGTTGTTGACCAGCATCGCCGAGAGCAGGATCCAGAACAGCTCGCCCATCACGCGACCTCCTCTCCGCTCGCCACACCGTGCGGCCACTGCCGCACCCGGATGGCCTCGGACTGGCGTTCCTTCCACCAGCCGAAGGCGAGGAGAATGAAGCCGAGGGTGAGGAAGCCGCCCGGCGGCAGGATCATGACGATCCACGGCTCGAAGTTCTCGCCGAACAGGCTGTAGCCCATGATGGAGCCGCTGCCGAGCACCTCGCGGAACGTGCCCATCATCAGCATGGCGATCATGAAGCCGGTGCCGGTCCCCACGGCGTCGAGGAGTGCCCTGCCGACGGGCCTCTTGGAGGCGAACGCCTCCTGGCGGCCGAGAATCATGCAGTTCACGACGATCAGCGCGATGAACGCGCCGAGTTCCTTGTGGATCAGCGGCACCACGGCGGCGAGCACCAGGTCGGCGATCGTGACGAACGTGGCGATGATCAGGATGTAGGCCGAGATCCGGACCTCCGAGGGGATCCAGTTCTTGACCAGGGAGACGAGCAGGCTCGATCCGATGAGCACGAAGAACGTGGCGATTCCCATGGCGAGGCGTTCGGGACCGTGTTCGTCACGGCGAGCGCCGGGCACAGGCCCAGCAGCTGCACGAGTACCGGGTTCTCCTTCCAGATGCCCGCGGATCAGGTCTTCGCGCGGGGTGGTCTCTCTCATGACCCTTCCTCGCCTTCATCTGGCCTGGAGCGGCTCCGACTCGACGTCGCCGAGCCGAGTGCGCGGCCGGGGCGGACCTGGCGGCATGTTCGGCGATCGCCTCGCCCAGCGTCTTCGATCCGGTGGTTGATGATCCCGATCACCGTGCGCGACGAGATGGTGGCGCCGGTGATCATGTCCACCTCGTGCGGGTCGCCGGTGCCCTGATTCGCCTTCACTCCCATGCAGTGGTGCCATCACGTCGTCGAACCCGGACACGAAGCCGATGTCCTTGATGATCTTGTCGCCGAGACCCGGGGTCTCCTTGCTCTCCAGGACCTTCATCCCGAGAAGCCGGCCGTCCGCCGGGTCGTAGCCGAAGATCAGGTGAATGAAGATCCTGGTATCCGGGCTCGGCCCCCGTGATCGCGTAACCGACCGGAGTCCCGGCTGCGTCGAATCCGAGGAACACCTTCTCGGCCGTCACCGTGTCAGCTCCCACCGGGGGAGCGTCGCTCAGTCCGCTCGTCGGTGACGTACACGGATCGGTAGCTCGCCGGATCGCTCAGCACCTCGTTCACCGCCGCCCGCAGCGCCGCGGCCCGGTGCGCCTGGATCTGCGGATCCGCCCACTCGAACACGAGCACGATCACCAGTCCGGCCAGGGCTCCCGCGAAGGCGAGCGTCATGATGCAGCCGAGCCGAGCGCTGCCTGGTGCGACGCGGGTATCGCCGGGACCGTTCCGCGGCCGGAGCCGTCGGAAGCTCCTTCATGCCTCGGCCTCCTTCGGCCGGCCACGAGATGTCCGAACACGCGCGGTTGCGTGACCCGGTTGATGAACGGCACGAGCGCGTTCATGAACAGGATGGCGTACATGACGCCCTTCGGGCAGACCGCCCCACACCCGGATCAGAACGACCAGCAGCCCGATTCCGATGCCGAAGATCCAGGCGCCCGCCGCGGTGACCGGAGAGGTGACCATGTCGGTGGCCATGTAGACCGCGCCGAGCATCAGTCCGCCGGAAAACAGCATGAACAACGGGGTCGGGAAGCGGTCCGGCCCGATCAGGTACAGGACCCCGGAGAACAGTCCGACCGTCAGAAAGATGCCGAGCGGGATGCGCCAGTCGAGGTAGCGACGGATCGCCAGGTACCCCCCGCACAACAGGATCAGCAGGCCCGCCGTCTCACCGATCGATCCGCTCGTCGCGCCGATCATCAGATCGGCTGTCGGCGTGGCGATCCGCTCGAACTTCATGAGTCCGAGCGGCGTGGCTCCGGTCACCAGGTCAGGTGCGCTCGGCGACATGAGAGGCAGGGCGAAGTTGTCGCCGCGCAGCGCCCACCAGTTGTCCGGCTGCACCGGCCACGTGGTGATCGTCGTCGGGAAGGCGGCCTGCAGGAACGCACGGCCGAGGAGCGCCGGGTTGAACACGTTCTGTCCCAGCCCGCCGAAGATCAGCTTGCCGAAGCCGACCCCGAACACGCCGCCGACGAACGCCATCCACAGCGGAAAGCCGGGCGGGCAGGATGAGGCCGAGCAGGAGACCGGTGATCATGGCCGAGCCGTCTCTCGTGCTCCCCTTCGGGCCGAACAGCCGCTCGGTGAGCCACGCATCCGAGCGTGGCCGCAGCCACCACGAGCAGGGCGCTGGGGCCGAAGAAGTAGGTGGCCGCCGCGAGGATCGGCACGAGCGAGCCCACCACGTTCCACATGATGCGCGGCGTGGAGTGCGAGGTGCGGAGGTGCGGCGAAGCCGCGATCCGCAGTCGGATCTCCGCCAGCGAATCGATGTCCGGTGCCGCGCCCGCGACCCGGTCCCGGCGCCGCGTCGCTCACGCCGCCGCCTTTCGCTTGCGGAGCATGTTCTTTCCGAGCGCGAACATCTGCGACAGCGGAATATGCGAAGGACACACGTACGAGCAGCAGCCGCACAGCATGCAGTCCATGAGGTTGGCGGCTTCCATTTCCTCGTAGCGGCCGGCCTGGGCCTGCGTGCCGAGAAGCGACGGGTTGAGGAACACGGGGCAGGCCTCGAGGCAGCGGCCGCAGTGGATGCACGGGTAGCGCTCCACCGAGCGGGCCTCCTTCTTCGTGAGCACGACCACGCCCGTGGTGCCCTTGATCAGCGGCGTGTCGAGATCCGGCTGGGCGGCGCCCATCATCGGCCCGCCGAACACGATCTGGGTCGCGTCCTCCGTCAGACCCTCGCAGAACTCGAGCACGTCCCGGAGGCGCGTGCCCACCGGTACGAGCAGGTTGGAAGGCTTCCGGACTCCCGGGCCCGTGACGGTCACGACCCGCTCGATCAGGGGGTAACCGGTCTCGAAGATCTCGCCGATGCAGGCGATCGATCCGACGTTCTGCACCACGACGCCGACATTCATCGGGAGCTTGCCCGAGGGGACCTCGCGCCCGGTCACGACCTTGATCAGCATCTTCTCGGCGCCCTGCGGATACTTCACCGTGAGCGGGAGCACCGATACGTCGAGGTCGTCGGGCAGGGTCTCGCGAAGCCGCGCGATCGCATCGGGCTTGTTCTTCTCGACCCCGATCACCGCCTTCTCGACGCCGAGGGCCTTCATCATGATCCGGATCCCGAACTGCACCCTCTCCGGGATATTCGACCATCGTCCGGTGGTCGGTGGTGAGGTAGGGCTCGCACTCCGCCCCGTTGACGATCAGCGTGTGCACCGGCATATCCGCCGGAGGCAGCAGCTTCACGTGAGTCGGGAACGCGGCGCCCCCGAGACCCACCACTCCTGCCTTCTGCACCTCCTCCACCACCTGTTGCGGAGACAGACCCTCCCACTGGGGCACGATGCGGGGTCTCGGGATCTGGGGGGAGAACCGATCGACCGCGATGACCACGGACTCGGCCATGCGAGCCGTCGGGGTGCGGACACAGGCGAATGTCCTTCACCGTTCCGGCCGCCGAGGCGTGGATGGGCACCGAGACGAAACCGTCCGCCTCGGCCACCTTGTCTCCCCGCTCGACGTGATCGCCGACCTTCACGAGCACGGTAGCCGGCCGGCCGGCGTGCTGCCGGAGCGGCAGGATGATCTCCTCCGGGAACGGCATGCGCCGGACGCGCACGTGTTCCGTCAGGTGCTTGGTCTCCGGCGGGTGTACGCCGTGTCTGAATGTGCTGGATCCGAGCATCGAGTTCCTCTCAGCCGCCCCGCGATTCGCGATCAGTTAAACGGCTGCGCCCGCTCGATCCACTTGTCGAGATCCTTCTCCTTCTTGTTGAGCGGCGTGCCCGGGTGAATGATCCCGGCCGTGCACCGCTCGGCCGCCTGGACGATCTCGGCGAACGTACCGGCCTTCTTATCCTTGAAGTACGCCTGCTTGTTCTCGTCGTAGGCGAACATCTTCTTGTTGATGTTGATGCACTCGTCGCACGACGTGCAGCGGGCCGTCTCGATGTACGGATCCATCACGAGGTCGTCGTCCTCGTCCTCGGCCGCTTCCGGAGCGGGAGGGACCACGACCTCCGCGACCTCGGCCGCCTCGGCGATCGCTACGGCCCGCGTGACCGGTTCCGCCGGCGCTACCGCGATCGTGCCGCCGCCGTTCCCGCCCGTTCCACCGGCGAGTCCCGCGACCGATGCGGCAGTGATCGGCTCCAGACTGGGGTCGGCGTTGGCCCGGGCCAGGATCTCGGCCACCGTCAGGTTGCCGTCGCCCGACGACAGCAGGCCTTCCGCCATGCGCCGCGCCACGAGCGCCGGGTAGCTCATACGGAGCTCCGTGAGCTGCACTTCGTACTCCGCCCGAATCGCGGCGGCCTTCGCCTCGAACTCCTCTTCCATGTCGTCGGCGATGTCGGCTCGCACCGAAGCCGGGACTTCCAGCCCGGCAAGCTCCTTGAGCTGCGACCAGTACAGGAGCCGGTCCTCGGCCAGCAGCACCATCTCCATGGAGCACGCCAGGCGCCCCAGCTTCTTCTCGCCGTCGATCACCCAGATGAAGGGCGTCTTCCCGATGCGATCGTCGGGCGAACAGGTCCAGGAACTCGTGGAACGGCACCTGGGCGTCTTCGTCCCAGTCCGCCGGCTTGATGCGCTTGAAGTGCTTCTTGAAGCGACCCTCGGTGGCCGCCCAGTCGGCGGTCGTGACCGGGAGCTCCATCTTCTGCGCCTGGCCGTCGTCGTCCACGTACTCCAGCTCGTAGCTGGGCCACGTTTGGTCGAGATCGGGGTTGCCGCTCAGGTCCATGCAGTCCGCGATCGTCGCTCCCTGATCCGGGTCGAAGATCATGAACGGGAAAGCCCGTCCCTCGAGGGCGAAGCGGGCCGCGTTGGGCGCCCACTCGTCGGCCAGGCCGTGCTCCACGGGGCAGGGCGTGTAGATGTTCATGATCGCGGGGCGGTGCGTCTTCAGTCCGCGGATCACGCCGCCGATCATGTGGGATGCCGACGCCTGCGAGGACTGGAGCACGAAGGCCCCCCGGTGCGCCAGCGCGATCAGCGCCAGCTCCTTGCGGGTCTCTTCCTTGCCGTGCTGCGCCTGGCCGTAGGCAGCCATGTCCGAGACCTGCCCGATGAACCCGCTCGTGCAGGCCTGTCCACCCGTGTTCGAGTAGACCTGGGTGTCGAGCACGATCACGCGGATCGGCTTACCGGAGGCCAGGAGCCGGGACAGGTTCTGGAACCCGATGTCCATCATGGCCCCGTCGCCGCCGATCGCCACGATCGGGGCGCACATGTCGAACTCCTCGTCCGTGAAGTCCTGCCACGTGAAGGCCACGAACTCTGGCTCGTGCACGCTGGCGTCGTACTCCCCGGAGGCCAGGAGACGGGCTCGCCGGACCGCGACGAACGCGTCCTGCATCTTCCGCATGTGGCCCTCGAAGATCCCGATGGCCACGGACGGCGAGTCCTGGAACAGGTGGTTCACCCACGGATACGGATACGGGTTGTACGGGAAGGTGCTGCCCCACACCGACGAGCAGCCGGTGCTGTTGCTGATCCCCATGTTGGCGCGACCCTGGCCGCTCGGCCCCTTGGTGTAGCGCCACAGAAGGTCCTTGAGCGCGGCGATCGCGTCGGTGTACAGCTTGAGCTGGGCCCGCTTCTCATCGTCCAGCGGGACCTCAGCGGCCTCCCCGTCAGCCACGGCCGCCAGGTCGAGATCGGCGTCGGCCGACAGCAGCTCGCGGGCCTGCCCGTCGAGGGTGGCGATCAGCTCTTCCAGGTGGGCCACGAAGTTCTCGACCCGTGGCTGCATCAGCGATTCGACGGTCGAGACGATCAGGTGCACGGCCGTCTTCTCACCGCAGCCCATGCAGGCCCCGTCGCCGCCCGCCATGGTGCGGTAGTTCTCCTTCTTGAGGAGAAGCGACGGGAGGACGCCGATGCCCTCTTCCAGGTTCCGGATGTTGATGAACCGGTCGGCCGTGTCGGGCAGGTTCTCCCACAGCTTCCAGTTCCGCCGCAGCTGGTCCAGGTTCTCCTCGTCCTGCCGCACGGTCACCAGCGCCCCGTCCGCGCACACGTCCACGCAGATGTTGCAGCCCTTGCAGGCTTCCGGGTTCACGGTGATCGACAGCAGCCCGCCGGCGCCCTTCTCCTTGTTCTCGTGCTGATCGAAGAACGGAACGGTCTTGGCGAGCGGGAAGTCCGACAGCACCGAGTACACGGCGGCGAACTCCTCGTCCAGCGCCTTCTTGCGCTCCGCGTCCCACGGCAGCTTCTCGGCCAGGTTGGCGTAGGCGGTCGAGCACGGTGTCGCCGAACGTCTGGAACGGGACCGCCTTCAGGACCTTGTGCGCCTCGCGGGCCAGGTTGGCCGACACGGACTGGATCCGGTCCAGGGGCTTCCCGTTCTGGGCCGTCTTGATCGCCGTCTGGATCACGTCTTCGACCGAGTTCACGAGTCCCGGAATCGCCGCGTCCGGGCACTGGGTCCAGCACTGGGCGCAGCCCGTGCACTTCGAGGCGATGAACTCGGGGATCTCGAACCGGATGTCCGACATGTCACGCACGGTGCTCGTGGCGGCGGGTATGGCGCTGATGGCCGAGAACGGATCGGCGATCACGTCCTGGTCGATGCCGCACAGCGAGCACACCTGCTCCCAGAAGCGGCCCTGGTTCGCGATGCCCCAATCCTGGTCCGGGTGATCGAGAAGCGTCGGGATCTGTCCGACCGCGGCTTCGGCCATCACCTGGCCGGCTCCCACCAGTTCGCCCTGCACGTGAACGACCTTGACCTCGTCGAAGCCCCGCCGGATCACCTGCAGGTTGGCATCCACGACGCGTTCGCCGAGGTGCCCGAACTTCTTCTGCAGCTGCTTGCGCATGCCTTCGAACAGGGTCTCCTCGTCCAGGCCCTCCGCTTCCATGAACGGCGACGTGCGGAAGAAGGCTCCCATGAAGGCCGTTCCCTGCATCCGGTACCTGAGGTCGGGGTCCGTGGCTTCCTCGGTCGCGATCTTGAACGCGTCGACCGCGAACACCTTGACGTCGTTCTCCTGGATGAACTGACGCGCCTGCGGGGGCAGGGAGGCCCACAGGACCTCCGGCTCGTGGTCGCTCTGGATCACGAACACGCCGCCCGGCTGCATGCCGGCGAGCGGGTTGGAGTTCCGGAACACGTTCGGATCGGGCGACAGCACCACGTTGACGAACTTGAGCTCGCCGTTCAGGCGCAGCGGCTGGCGCGACATGACGCCATAAAACGTGGTCGGCTGTCCCTTCTTCTCGGAGCCGTACTTCGGATTCGCCTTGACGTTGAGGCCGGCGAGCTCGAACCCGGTCATGACCACGTTCTTGCCCATCGTGATGGCGCCCCACCCACCGACGGAGTGAATCCGCAGAGAGATCGCGTCCTCGGGCAGCAGGTTGATGTGGCCCTCGGGAACGAGCGCCCGCTCGGCGAGATCGGGGTAGTGCTCGAGCAGCTTCTCCTGCCAGATCTCGAGCTTCGGGAGGTTTGTGCCCTCCCGGACGAAGTCGATCCCGAGGTAGTACTGCCGGCGCTTCTTACCTGCGGGAAGCATGTTCTCGACCGAAAGGATGAGGTCCATCGGCTGCAGGTCCCGGCTGCCGAATCCGAAACCGGCCGAGTAGAAGTCCGGCGTCTGTTCGGGAGCGATGTCGGCAACGCCCGGGAAGGGCCGGGAACCGTTCTTCGACGCGCGGGCGGCGCGGTAGTTCTCCAGCCCCTTCGACATGGCGGCGCGGATCTCCCGGAGAAGCGGCTGGTCGACCGCCAGCGGCTGGTCGCAGCGCTCCAGCACCGTCACTGCCCTTCTTGCCCCTCAGCATGGCGCTGATCAGATCCGTGGGGAACGGACGGAACATCACGACGTCCATCACCCCGACCTTCAATCCGCGCTCGGCGCGCAGGTAATCCGCCACGGCCTCGGCGTTGGACACGACCGAGCCCTGGCCGACGAGCACGTACTCGGCATCGTCCAGCCGGTAGCCCATGGTGCGTGCGTACCGGCGCTCCGTGAGGGCGGCGTATTCGTCCATCGCCTGGTCGGTTAGGGCCTGGACGTGGTCGAAGTAGAACGGCCGCTGTGCCGCCACTCCCTGCATGTAGGCGTCCTGGTTCTGCACGGAGCCCAGGAGGGCCGGGTAGTCCAGGTCGAACATCTCGGGAATACGCCGGCGCGTCTCACCGAACGTCAACATCTGGGCCGGAGTGGGGGACTCGATCATATCCGCCGGATCACCCAGATACTCCTTGATGAGCTCGCGCTCGGGGAGCCGCATGGACTCGATCACGTGGCTGGTCAGGAAGCCGTCCTGCGCCACGAGGCCGGGATTCAGGCTGAGCTCCGCGATGCGATGGGCGATCAGCGTGAGGTCGGCGATTCCCTGCACGTCCTTGGCGAACACCTGGAAGAAGCCGGTGTCATCCACCGCGTGATAGTCGTCATGACCGGCATGGACGTTCAGCGCGTGCTTCGTCATGGCGCGAGCCGCGACGTTGAGCACGTACGTGAGGCGTTTTCCGACGGCCGCGTACAGCGACTCGTGCATGTACGCGATGCCCTGGCCGCTCGAGAAGTTGGTCGCGCGAAGCCCGGTCATGCTCATGCCGGCCGTGACGCCCGCCGCTGCGTGCTCGCCCTCGGGTTCGAAGAACAGCAGCCGCCTGCCGTTGACGTTCGTCTTCCCGGCGGCTTTGGCGGCGGCCCAGCCCTCGCCCATCTGCGTGGACGGGGTGATGGGGTAGGCTCCCGCTCCCTCGCTGGCCGCGGTCTCCATTTCCACGACCGCCGCACTGCCGTCCATGGCCATGGGGACGCCGGGATACTTCGCCTCGGTCGCCTGCTCGTCGCCTCTATTTCGCCTGATCATCCTGTTAGACTCCCTGCCGCTGTCAGTTCGACCTCGAACCGCTGCGCGCCCTCTACCCACCGGATCGCTCCGGTCGGGCAGCGGGCGGCCGCCGTCGGGTCGGCCATATCGATTCTATCATAGTTCACGACGGCCAGGCCGTCGCTCATGGTCACTACCTCGGGCGCGTCCTGTGCGCACCGTCCGCACGCGTTGCAGGCCACCGCGCAGACGTCGGTCGCCGCGTCGCCATCCAGGAGGTTCTTGCACTGCACGATGAGCTTGTGGTCCATCGGCAGGAGCACGAAAAGGTCGAGCGGACATGCCTCCACGCAATCGTTGCATGCCGTGCACTTCTCCGTGTCCACTACCGGAAGGTCCACGTCGTTCATCCGGATGGCGTCGAAGGTGCACTCGACGGCGCAGTCCGCCAATCCGATACACCCCCAGGCACAGGCCTTTCCACCACCGCTCACCGCTACGGCCGCCCCGCAGCTCTCGATCCCATCGTACAGGGCCTTGCGAGGGGCGACGTCCGTGCCGCCGGCACAAAGAAGTCGCGCCACGACCTTGTCGGCCTCCCCCGCGGCGACGCCGAGCATCGTCGCCACGTCCTCCAGGTCGGCCTCTCCCATCACCGTACAGCCGGCCGGGGCCACCTCGCCGTCGATCGCCGCCTCGGCAAACGCGCGGCAGCCCGCGAATCCGCACGCGCCGCAGTTCGCACCCGGCAGGATGTCGGTGATCTCGTCGATGCGGGGGTCCTCCCACACGTACAGCTTCCTGTTCGCGACAGCGATCAGGGTGCCGAACGTGAGGCCCACCCCGCCCAGCACGGCGACGGAAGCCAGAACGGCCTGAGGGTCCAATCAGCCTCCCCTCAGCCTGTTCCCGAGATGTCCGCCTGGCGGAGAATCCACGCGGCCAGGTTGTCCGCCGCCGAAGCGGCCGGTGCTGGCGCGCTGGCTCCGTCGCCCGATGGCGCGGTCGGCTGGGGTGCGCCGAGTCCCCAGCCCGCTGCGAGGGCGGCGAGGTGCCGCATCGCCTCCGTCTGCTGAAAGACGCTGAGGTTGCCAAGGGCGCGCTTGGGTTCCTCGGTCGGCATGTGGCGCACGACGAGGCGCCCCCCGCCTCCATCGGTGGCGGGAAAGTGCGTGAAGTGGCACGCATCGCCCGGCACCAGCGCGGCGATCGCCGGGCCCTCCGCCTCCGTGACCACGCCCAGGTCGGCCGGGTTCTCGGTCTGCACGACCAGGAGTCCCGGCGTGATGAGTCGTGCCAGGGCGGCGGGCGGCGCGGATCCGCGAACGACGAGCACGATCTTCTGCTCGCCGTCCAGGAAATCGGCCAGGCCACCGGGCCTGAGGTCCGCACCGTCGACCTCGACGACGAGGGGCGGCGCGAGCTGCTTCTCGCGTCGGCTCCAGAGAGAGGGCGGGAAGTTGTCCGTCCAACCGCCGTGAGTCGCTTCGTCGTACTTGCCGGACCGGGCGAGTTCCACCGTGCGCGCGGCGCCGAACGCCCGCCCGACTCTTCCGAGTCCCCTCGCGACCGCGTCGCGCAAGTCGGAGCCCGGGTCCACGTCCACGTAGTAGAGGTCATTGCCGCGTTCCAGGAGCGAAAGCAGCGTGCGCGAGGCCGCTTCGAGTCTCGGCGCCTCGGTGACCGCCACGGGTTTCCCGGTTTGCTCGAAGGCGGCAAACTTCTCGATATCGATGTGTCCCACGGCGAACGCGCCGAGCTCGGCCGCCGTTCGCTCCGCCCTGGCCCCGGCGGTAGCGCTTCCCGCATCCAACAGGCCGCGGAGTTCCTCGGACGTTGCTACCAGGGCCGACTGGAAATCTTCACGGGCCTTCTCGAGGACTGCCAGGGCGCCCGAGGCCCGTTCGTCGGTCGTCTTGTCAGACGGCATATTTGTCCAACTCTTCGTTCAGGATTCGGATCTTGTCTTCCGCCGTATGTAGCGGAAGGTGTCGGGTCTCATTGTATCGCGGATGCGACTCGTCGCGGAACAGGACACCGAGCCGGAGAAGCGACGAGTCCGAGGCCATTTCCCTGGCCGCGGCCAGGTTCTTCGGGTCGTGCCGCAGCTGGTTCGGATAGATCTGTCGCAGCGACTCCGGAAGCTCGACTCCATCGGGATGCGTCAGCATCTCGATCATCTCCGGATTTCGAACCGCGTCGAGATAGATGTCCTCCGTGAACACGGGACACCGCTGAAGCACCCGCACGAACGCGAACCCACGGTGCTTGTAGGCAGCCTGGAGGGTGGCGAACAGGTGTGCCGGGATCCACTCGGCCGTCTGCGCCACGAAAGACGCGTTCGTAATCCCGAGCGTCGCCTCGATCGGATTCAGCGCCGGAAGATAACTTCCCTGCGGCTGCGTGTTGCTCTTGTAGCCCTGCGGCGTCGTGGGCGATGTCTGCATCTTGGTCAGGCCGTAGATGTTATTGTCCAGCATCATGGCGACCATGTCCACGTTGTACCGGGTGGCGTGCACCCAGTGTCCCGCGCCGATGGACACGCAGTCGCCATCGCCCATCACCACGAACACCTTGAGGTCCGGCCGGTTCAGCTTGATTCCCGTAGCGACCGGGAGCGCCCGTCCGTGCAGACCGTGAAACCCGTAGGTCTTCATGTAGTGCGGGAAGCGGCTGGAGCAGCCGATCCCCGAGACGAACACGGTTTCCTCGGGCTTCAATTGCTCGTCGACCAGGAGTCGCTGTGCCGCCGTGAGGACCGAATGGTCTCCGCACCCCGGACACCAGCGGGCGCGGGCCGCCTCGTAGTCGCCGAGGTTGAATTCACGATCGTCCTCGACCGGCGTGAGAAGCGAGCAGCAGGAGAGGCTCATGCCGCGCCTCCTTTCGATGCATTGGCCCGGATCACGTCGTGGATTTCCCCCGGCTTCAGGGGCTCACCCAGCACACGCGTCCAGCAGTCCACGTCCACCAGCGTCTGCGCCCGAAGCAGCCATGCCAGTTGACCGCGGCGCCGGTTTTCATCCGTGATGTATGGCATGTCGGGATCATCGCTGTAGTTGATCTCGACCGTCATGACCTTCTTGAACCGTCCGAAGATCCCCTTCAGCCCCGGTTCCAGCGGAGACAGGAATCGCAGGTGGAGCGACGATACCGACAGTCCCTCCTCGCGCGCACGATCCACGGCCTCCTCGATCGCACCCCTGGTGCTGCCCCACCCGACGACGAGCAGGTCGCCCGATTCCGGACCGTACACCACGGGCGGCCTGAGCGTGCTCTGCAACACCGCTATCTTTCGGCTCCGCATGGCGGAGCTCTTCTGGTTGATGGCCGACGCGTAGGCCACCTTGCTGTTCTCGTCGTGCGCCAGGCCCGTGAGCGTGTGCATGCCTCCCGGCGTGCCCGGGATGAAGCGGCGCGACAGCCCCGTCTCCTCGTTCCAATCGTAGGGGGCCTTGCCCTCCGGTACCGGTGACATGTCGGGCGCGGATCCCTGCCAGGCCGGATCGAGCACGGGGCGTGGGAACGGCTGCACCCCGGTGGCCAGGTTGGCATCGGTCAGCACCATCACCAGAGTGCGGAAGGTCTCCGCGATCCGCCGCGCCGTGATCATGGCGTGGAAGCACTCCTCGATGGTGGCCGGGGCCATCACCACGTGCGGCGCGTCGCCCGGTTGACCGAACACGGCGGCCAGCAGGTCCGACTGCTCGACCTTGGTGGGAAGGCCTGTGCTCGGGCCGCCGCGCTGGACGTTTACCAGCACGAGCGGAATCTCGGTCATCACCGACAGGCCGAGGAACTCGGTCTTCAGGGCGAGCCCCGGGCCCGAGGTGATCGTGAACGCCACTTTGCCGGAGTACGAAGCCCCGAGCGCGACGCCCACCGCCGCGATCTCGTCCTCCGCCTGGTGGACGACGCCGCCGAACTTGTAGAACATCTCGCCCAGCTGGTGCGAGACGGAGGTGGCCGGGGTGATCGGGTACATGGCGGCCAGGTCCATCCCGGCGGCCACGGCGCCATAGGCGATCGCCTGGTTGCCGTTCATCACGAGAGTGTTCTCGGGCGACAGGCCCGGCTCCACGTCGATGCGCACGTCGAGGTGTGCGTCCGCCCACGAGTACCCGAGCTCCAGCAGCTCGTGGTTCCGCTCCGTGATCTCCGGGGACTTCTTCCGGAACGCGTGGGCGATCTGGTCGCGCGTGATCTCCATGTCCCGGTCGAACATCCAGCACAGGATGCCGAGCGCGAACATGTTCTTGCCCTTGCGGGCGTTGTCCACGATGGTGAGACACTCCTCCTCCATCGGGACCTCTATGATTCGGTAGTTCGCCGCGCTGAGTTCCTCCATGGCCGCGGTCCACTCAGCCCGGATGTCCTCGTCCTTGTGGGTGGCCCACATGTTCTCGACGAGAATGATCGCGTCGTCCTCGATCGCATCGAGCCTGTGACGCGCCACGAGAACCTGCTCGTTGAACGCGATGCACACGTTGGTGCGGTCACCCCAATTGGTCACCACGCCCTCGCCGATCCGGATACGATTGCCGCTGGCCCCAGCCGGGCTGCGAGGCGGCGGCTGGATCTCAGCCGGAATGATCTCCACGGTCCAGACGCCGTTGCCCATCTTGGCGCTGACCGCGCCGAAGGTCTGTCCGCACTTCTGGGCGCCTTCCCCGGAATCGGATACGACCTCGACCGTACACTGTGGATACCGGGTCGTCTGTACCTGGCTCGACTCTACCCGCGTCTTGACAGCTGTATCGTCACCCACGAGAGCTCTCGTCGTCTTTCAGGTTATCCTCGCCTCTTCAAACGGCCACCGAACGAACGGCTTCCGGAAGACCGCTGCGACTCCGCCGGGGAGCCGCACGAAACCGCTGCCGGTGGTGCATCATCCATGCCTGTCAGCCTCCCCGCTACGCCCCGGCGAACGCGCCGGAAAGCCGGGTCTTTCGACACGGAACCGACTTGCCCGTCAGCCGCACGGGCAGGACACATTGTCACAGGCGTCCCCTGGCGGGACTTTGTGGCACACCGGGCTCGGAGATGCCAGAAAAACAGCCCTTTCCGGGAGACTCGGCGGCGCGATCGTCCCATATGGGCCGGGAGATCGAGTCCCGCCCCGGCGTCAATCGTCGTCAGCCGATTCCGGCTCGATGACACCAATGTAGGCAAGAGCGCGGTAATGGTCACCGTAGTCCAGACCGTAGCCGACCACCCACTCGTCCGGAATGTCGAAGCCCACGTAGTCCACCTCCACCTGAACTTCCTGTCCCGGTTTCCGGACGAGGACACAGCTCTTCAAGGAAGCCGGGTGGCGCGCTTCGAAAGTCTCCAGCAGGTACGAGAGCGTACGGCCGGAATCGAGAATGTCCTCCACGATGAGGACGTGCTTGCCCGTGACGTTGATCCGGGAGTCCATGATCAACCGCACGCCGCCCGCGAAGTCGGAGCCGTTCTCGTAGCTGGAGAGGGCGATGAAGTCTATTCGCCGCGGCACCTTGAGTTCGCGGGCCAGGTCTGCAAGGAAAATGAAGGCCCCACGAAGGACGCCAAGGAGGAGTATCTCATCCGCCCCGGCGTAGTCCCGTTCGATGGTCGCGGCAAGCTCTGCGACTCGCTCCCTGATGTCCTCCTCCGACACGAGGACGCGTGGCTGCATGGTTCCCATTTCACCTTCCGCTGACCGGCGGCCCACCTTGTAGGCCCGGTGACCCGGCCTCAGTGGAAGGCGTAGCCGACGCCGATCGAAGTAAGGAAATCGTGCTGAGTCTTGGTCTCGGCAAACGGTTCCGTATCAAACTTCGAAATATAGTCGCGCACGTCCAGGCGCACGAACCATCCCTTGCTGAGCTCTACCTGCGCGCCACCCACGAGCGAGATCGCGAAGCGGGTCTCGTCCTGAATGTCGAACGCATCATCGCTCGGGTACATGACCTTGACCACTCCCGGCCCCGCTCCGAAATATGGCCTGACGACCGATGCGCTTCCGTGGAGGACGGGTCGCCAGAGCACGTTGGCCGAGGCCATCCAGAGCTCGGTGTCGCCGAGGGGGATCGACGTCGGAAAGCCCTCATCCTCGACAACCTGCAGGGTCAAGTCCGGATTGGTGTAATTCCCGTTCACCGCAATTCCGAAACTGCCAAACCAGTACTCGAGGCCGAGGCCGAAGGCGACCTTGGTCGAGAACTCGGCACGCAGCGTGTCCCCGGAGTCCGCCAGCTTGGCCAGCGGCAGATAGGCCCCGAGATAACCCGTGAGTTCGAAGCCACTGGCGGAGGTCTCATCGTCTGCCGACTGAGCCATCGCCGCGCCGGGGAACGTGAGAGCCAACAACGCCGCGGTCACCGTCGCCATTCTGATTCGCGCCGGCCAGCCGTTCGTCCAGTTGGACATGTCCATCTCCTGGTATCCTGTCGTTTCTATGGAGGTCGGGGCGTCTTTGTCCTGGCTCGACCCTGTCTGCTTCGACGAGTGGCGGGACGTCCAGGTTTCAGACAGGCCCGCCGGGGTTGTCAATCGTTCTCTCGTTCCATCTTCCAGAAGCCGATACCACCGGCTTGCCGGCCAACGTCGACCGAGGCGACGCGCGCTCCGGCCTCGAGGTCGATCACGTCTACCGTGCCGGGGTCGTTGCCGACTCCCTCCACGGTGATGAAGGCGAATCTCGAGTCCGGACTCACGGCCACGCCGTGCGGTATGCGCCGTGAGCTCGGTATCGCCACCCTTTCCCTTCCGCCATCGAGGTCGATGATGCCGACCGCGTCATCGCCTTTGTACGTCACCACGAGAGTGGCTCCATCCGGCGTAACTTCCAGGTTGTAGGGACCCGTTCCGGTAGCGAGCCGGCGGGTCACTTCCCACGTCTCCAGGTCGACTTCGAGGACTTCCCGATTCTTGTTGCACGCGATCCAGGCCCGGCGTCCGTCCGGCGAAGGCTGCACCCATGTCGGGCCGCAGCGTGCCTCGCCCCGCGCTCCGGGCCGATGACCGACGATGTCCAGGGACTCCGTCGTCTGGCGCGGCAGATCACGTTCCGCACCGGGTGCAAGATACAATCGGCGGCTGACCTCGAGCATCCGCACGTCGATCTCCACCAGTTGGTCGTCCATCATGCACACCGAGTAGTGCCGTCTCGCGTCGGGCGACAGCCTCGATCCGTGCGGCATCGCACACGTGGCGATCTTCCCGATCTCAGCCATGGCGCCGGTCTCGACCACTGAGACAGAACTTGGCACCGGATCGCCGTGCAAATTGAAGTTGGCGACAAACATCATTCCGCCCGGCGTGACCGCCATGGTCGCCGGAAACAGGCCGACTGCCGCCGCTCCCAACTTGCGGTCGTATCCGGTCGAGAACTTCTGAATCTGCCCGAACGGGAGACCATGCGCGATCGACACGTACCAGTTGGACCCGTCTGGGGACACCGCGATTCCGTGTGGACCATCCATGTCCGTCGGGTTCAGCGATGCCTCGATCGCCCGGACGACCTCAGCGCCATCGGGTCCGAACCGGACGAGCGCGACTTCGTCCTGCGATTCGGCGGCCACGTAGACGTAGTAGTCCGCCCGCGGTGCCTCCTGCGCCCACAGCTGGCTCGCGAACGCGGCGGCAGCCACAGCGCTCGCCAGCATCGATCTCCATCCAGTCCGACTCATCGAGACTCCGGGTCTTTTCTACAGCCTTGGCCATGCGACAAGGCCTCAGCGTCCTCATGAAAGAACACGTTAAGCCCCTGGGGCGTTAGGCCTGGTCTTCGGCAATAGCGGGCCGCACAGTCTACCCTGGCGACCCCGGATCCCGCCACCGACAAAACAAAGAGCTGTCGGAACGTGTATACTGAAGTCGGAGCTGCGGAGGGGGATGAGGTCGCGGGCCGGCTACAGGCTCGGCTCGAGGAAAGTCCGGGCTCCACAGGGCACGGTGCCGGGTAACGCCCGGGCGTCGCGAGGCGACGGAAAGTGTCACAGAGAACAGACCGCCGATGGCGGGCAGCTTCGGCTGCACGCACAGGCAAGGGTGAAACGGTGGGGTAAGAGCCCACCGCGCGTGCCGGAGACGGCCGCGGCACGACAAACCCCACCGGGAGCAAGGCCAAGCAGGAGCGAGCGGCGGCCCGCCGCGTTCGAGCTCTGGGTAGGCCGCAAGAGGCGTCGGGAGACCGGCGTCCCAGAGAGATGACCTCAGCGGGCTTCGGCCCGCCCACAGAACCCGGCTTACCCCCCTCCGCCGGTCTCCGCCATGTCCGAACGGACGAAGTCGAGGCGAAGCCGGCTCAGTCGTCGTCGCAGACGGCCGACTTACCCTCGCAGGGTATCCCCGAATCGCCGAACTGGCTGAAGCTGATCTGGCGCATGGGAATCGGAATTCGGACGTCTGCCTGCTCGCCGCCGATGACCGGCACGGTTAGTAGATCCGGCATGAGGGCGCGGTGTGGCAGGGATGCTCCGACCACCGAGACTACGAACGATCCTGGTCTTACGGAACCGAGAGAAACCGAACCATCCGCCCCGGTTGTGAGTTCCCATGCCTCGTCTGCCTGTCGGCGCAGCACGATCTGTACCCTGTCCGCCGGTAACTCCCCGGCATCCCACTCTCCGTTCCCGTTGTTGTCGAGGAACGCGGAGACCCGAAGGCTGGCGGACCGTGTGACCCCGATCTCCATGTACCGGTCATCCGGGACCGGGATGTCAGCCATCGGCAGGTAGTCGACGCCCAGGCTCCGAGTGTCCACGGTGACGGTCGTCAGGTCGGCGGTGTGGAATTCGAATCGTCCCCCGGGCCGGCTGACCACTCTCTCGAAGCCCATCCGCAGGGTGGTACCGTCCAGAAGCAGGTCTCCGAGCCCCCGGGTGCCGTCGCCGTCCACGTCCTCATAGACCAGGCCGCTGACCACGGGCGGGCGGCGCACGGGGAGTGGGAGGGGGACTCCCTGTTGTACGCCGGCCGAAAAACGCCACTCGCCATCCCAACCGGCACCCGAGGACAGCCGCTCGATCCCGGCGTACAGGTTGAGAGATCGTCCGACCCGGACCGCCGCACCCAACCTCGCGGTCAGGTCTTGTGTCATGGTACGCAGTGGAACACCGTCCAGAATCTGGTCGGTGAAGCTGCTCACGACCCCGAACACCTCCATCCCGTCGGTTACCTGGTACGTCGCGGACGCATCGACCAGTAAAGACGCAGGCTGCAACAGGTCGTCCGAATACGTCAGGTTCAGGTTGAGGGAGGAACGCGACCCGCGCCAGGAGGCTCCCAGCCGGTACCTCTGGAAGAACTCGGATACGTCTTTCAGTCGAGACTCCCCAAGCGCCACCGTACCATCCAGATGCACGGTTCCTACCCGGGTCGTTCCATCCAGGCGGATATTTCTTCGCCCCCCTTCCACCCGTCCAGTCACCTCTCGCCCCACGGCCACGATACCGGCGGACCATCCCGGAGCGCCAAACCGGAGACCTGCTTCGCCCCCTGTGACCCGACTTCCTTCCAGATACGAGGTTCTCGCCGCTTCCTCGTTGAACGCGCTCGCCCGCGCGGTCAAATTTCCGATCAGGGGCAGCGTGCCCGAGGCACGCAGCTGACTGACCGGCAGCCTGGGATCCGCCGCGAGCTTCGGCAGGAGCAGGGCCCGGAGGTCGAGTGAGCGTGCACGGTTCCGGTAGGCGTAGCGCGCGTTCAGTGAAGGTCCCTGCACCACCTCTCCGGTTCTGCGGTCTTCGATGCGCATCGGGCCCGCATCCGCGCCGAAGGTGTGGTGCGTCAGGCCGCCTTCCACACGGAACAGGGCAGCTCGGACCGAACTCTCCGCGAACCCTGGGCTGTCTCGCTCCGTAGAACTGAGGAGAACGGCGGTTCGCGTGAAGCCCAGTCTGTAACCGAGTTCGACGGCAGCCACATGCCCGGTCGACACTCCACCATCCGGGGCCAGCGGACGGCCTCCGATTGCGCTGAGTGAGACTCGCCCCGCCTGCCATGCCCCGTTCAGGCCGCGGGACTGGTGAGTGTAGCCCAGTAGCGGGCTCATCCGAGGGTTGAGGTCACCGGCCGCCGCCTCCCATGACGGACGCCGCACGGCCAGGTAGAGCCCGGGACCCGAGAAGAGCCCTCGAAACGCGTACCCAACGCTTCCCTCGGGGCGGAACCGGTAGGAGAACAGAACATCCGTGTTCCTTCCGGCTTTGCCACCGCCGCTAACGAAGACGAGCGGGTGCGCAGCGGTCGCTGTGCCATTGGTGGAGACGGTGGATCCCAGGAAGATGGCCGTTGGGATCTGCACGAGGTTGGGGAACAGACCCTGGTCTGCAGCGACGACGACTGTGGCGTGGCCGGCGCCCTGCGAATCGCTTCCCGCCGCCGTGAGCCGCACATATTCGCTGGAGCCGATCGCGGCCGTCGAGGAAATCGGGAGCCTGAACTCTCCCTCTATCGTCTGGGACGGTTCAATCCAGATTACCATCGGCAGCTCTGCGGGTCGCGGCGCATCGCCCGCCATTAGCTCCAGCCGCACGGAGTCGGTCGAGTTACCCAGGTTGGACAAGGTATAGCGGAAGTTGGCCATGTCTCCCCGTTCGACCACCTCCTGTTCCACCACGAGGTCGACGTCCAGGCGATGGGACGCTCGCACGCTCACGGGTACGGGTACGACCCGCGAGGGTTCGCCCGATAGCGCGAACACGACGTTGAGCCCCACGATCGGTCCCGGCCGAACGATCGAAGGCACTCGCAGGGTGACGGGCAGCAGCAGCGGATCGCCCTCTTCCCAGGTGAAGGTCCCGACCGCTGAGCTGATGACAATCACTCCCGCGGGGGCCTCGACGGCATACGACACGTCTCCGCCGGCTGCCCCCAACAGGTCAGGGGGGACGGGAACCGGCGCTGTGACGATGTCACCGGGGTCGGCCGGCACCGACTCCTGGCCCACGGCACTCGACGGAACGAGCAGCCGTGCAGTCAACCCGAGGACGACGGCGGAGGCACGCAGCTTGCGCATACGTCAATCCCTCGCTGCCTTCGCGGTAAAATCGGTTTCGTAGTACCCCGGCACATCCTGAGCCCAGTCGAGGGCCACACGGAACTGGAGCGTGACATTCCGGTTGCGGTTACCCGTGGCGAGAAGCTGGTCGGAGGTGGTAAGCGGAATCCAGGCACCGGTGCCATCCTGCTGGAACTCGATATCCGACACGGGCTTTCCGTAGCCCCCCATCGACGGGCTGTCTGCGGCGAGGCACAGCTCCCATCCGCGATTGGCGTTTCCGAGCGGCCGGACCTTCACGTCGGCTGTGGGCGCCAACAACCACCCGGCGTTGTAATCCGCGACCGTGGGTGAAGGAAAGCTGACCGAGCCAGGGCGGATTCGGATGCTGTAACTTCCGTATCCTGTGCACTCCTGCGCCTCCGCGGTCGCGACAACGGCAAGCAGGGTCAGGACGGTGAGGAGGATCCTCCCCAGCACGAGGCGGCGGCTCAGCAACTCACTACTCCATGACTCGGAATGTGACTTGTGCGCCCGCGAAACCGTCTTCGGCGTACTCGAGCACGGGGATCGCCAGGTAGCGGCCGGGCTCGAGACCCGGGGGCAGGGGAACACTCAATTCTCGTTCGTGATCGGGCAACACACTGAACACCCGCACAGGGACTTCTCCGAACGAGGTTCCCGCGAGATCGCGCACCTGGACGATACCGCGCGCGATGACGGGCCAGGCCTCCTCGTTGGTGACGGTGAAACGGAGAAGGTGATCCTCCCCCTCCAATTCAACGCCCGCCGCCGTGATGTCAGCCCGGTATTTCCCTTCCTCAGTGAGGCCGTAAACCTTGACCCCGATGCGCGATGACACGCGGAGCGTTCCCGTCTTCGGGGCGGGGTTTTCCACGTAGACCAGCGACCAGCAAGCGGCTGGATCTGCGGCTCCTCGCATTCGCAGAGTTATGGGCTGCGATCCGCCGGCAGGTATACGGAACGCGGTCGGGAGTACTTCGAGTCGGTCCGCGCATGTGTTCGGGTGTTCCCCGTACGAAGAGTTCAGGTAGTCTCCGCCGCGAGTCTGATCGTAGTCCTCCGCGAAAACCCGTAGATCCAGGGCGACGTCACCGCCGTTGTGCACGATCGCCGTGAGTTCCTGGTCTTCGCCCGTCGCGGGAACCGCAAATATTACGGGGCTGACGGAGTACTGCCCTGACGCCTCGGCGGGGGTTCCAAGCGCGAAGATACCTGACAGCGCCAGTGACGCTGCCAGGTACCCAAAATGTCGGTTCAGGCCAAGCCCTGAGACCATGTAGCTTCCCCTACGGTGCCGCGATCACCTCGACCGTGTAGTCGAGTTCGTAGGCACCCTCGACGTCGGTCGCGTAATCAAGGTCCACCTGCAGATCGACATTGGATGTGTTGGAACCCACACCGAGTAGCTCGATCAGCTGGTTAGCGTCTGTCATCGCCGTGTAGGAGCCGGCACTGGCAAGCTTGTAGCCCAGGTCGCCCACCGGTTTCGACGGGTCCGTCTCCGTGCCGGAGTAGGTCCATGTCGTAGCATCGCCACGGACGAACAAGTTGTATCCGGTATTGCCGCTGCTGCTGATCGTCAGGGGCGCCGCGTCGATGAAGCCGGCGTTGAAATCCGAGACCGTCGCGTTCAACGTCTGGCTCGCTCCGCTGGCGATGTTGACGTACAGGAGGTCGCCAATGTTGAGGGTGATCGTGCCGCCGTCGGTCGTTTGCGCCTTCGCCACGCTCGGAATCATCAGCGCCAGCGCCAGGGCCGTCAGAAGTGTGCGCTTCATTTCCCTTACCTCTCCAATTGAGTCGCGGCGCCTATCTCAGCCGCTAACGCGCTCCGCCCCGGGGCATCCATCCGCCGCGAGGCGTGCTAAACATCAACATGGAGGGCGGGGGGCAAGGGGTGTTCCCGCCATTACCGGGCGGGTGACTGACGGGCGCACGAAACTCGTTAAGTAACTGCTGCTCAACAGCCTAAAGCCCTGGTGCGGAGATCGAGGAAGGGTGGCGTTACCGCGAAGACACGACGCGATCAACGTGCATAACCCCGCATGTATGGAAACATGCACGATGCACGTATGATATGGTTCAGGTCTGGAGCGGGCCGTCGTCAGTGTTGCGGTCCGCCCGAGTCCTCAGGTGTTGAGACCGAGTTCCGATCGAAGGCGTGCGGTGATGCGTTGCTGGTGCGGATCGAGATCTGCCCGCCCCTGCTCCTCGAGGTCGTACAGTCGCATGGCCTCTTCGATAAGCTGGAGAACTTCCGCAAAGCGCTCCGCTTCCAGGGCGATCTCGTCGAGCCTGCCCCGCACCACGTCAACGGCCGCGGACATCTCCTCGAGAGACGGGCGAGTCACATCGCTGGCCCACCGACTGACCGCGGGCTGAGAGACCCCGATCTCGCTGGCCAGGTTGGTATACGAAACCGGCAAGTTGCGCAGGAAACGCTGAAAGGCCTGGTAGACGCGAGCATTCTCCCCGTGCAGCCCGGTGGCGGCAAACCAGGTCGGAACCCTTGACTCGCTCATTTCGGGACCTTCGTCAGCGTTGATTCCTTGCGTTCCTCTACCCTTTATTATGCGTCCCTCTAACCTATGTTATGCAATCAGACGTCAATTTGTTACATCCCGGGGGCCGCCGGTGTTTGTAGCCGGCGCACTGGCGACCGTCTCAACCGAATTATTGGCTCGTTTCGTGTGACGCTACGTACACCTGCGACGGTACGCAGTCGTATCGTTGCCTTGTCGGCGTGTAACATTCAGAGGTCGAACGGCAAATACTCTATGGAGTCGGTTGAGATCTCGTTGAACCCTCGGTGTACCCTGGGGTCTGCAACCGACGGATCAGCGTGAGAAACGAACCGAACCCGAATCCGAAGCTGCTGTCGCGCCTGAGACGCGGTGACGCGGATGCCCTGGGCACAGTGTACGAATGGTACGCGGACGAAGTGTACCGGATCGCGCTTCGGTTCACGGGTTCGTCCGCGGATGCGTACGACGTGACCCATGACGTGTTCCTCGGTCTGCCCGAAGCCACGCAACGGTACGATCCGGAGCGGTCCTTCCCGTCGTGGCTGCGCGGCGTCACCGTCCGAACGGCGCTGATGCGCCTGCGTTCGGAGCGTAGGCGGCGCGAAGTGGCGCTACCAGACGTCGCGGGAGTCGCGGTCCGGGCACGGCAGGAGGGCGTGGTCGATCGGCTCACTCTCGAGAGGGCGTTGAACCAGCTGAGTCCGGATCTGCGGTCGGTCGTGGTGCTGAGGGAACTGGAAGGCCTCTCGTATCAGGAGATCGCCGACCTGCTCGAGATCACGAAGAGCGCGGCCGCCGTCCGCCTCCACAGGGCGCGGACGCGACTGAGAGACATTCTGCGAGGCAGCCGATGATCGATCTGAGCAGACATCTCGCGTGGGGCGAGCTGAATCGGCTGGCTGACGACGAGCTGGATGCTGACTCCCGGGCCCGGGCGATGGCGCATGTCGCCTCCTGCTCGAAGTGCTCGCAGAGCTTGTCTTTCATTCGTCAGTTGGGCGAGGCGGGCCGAGACATGAAGCACCCGAGGCCGCCGAAAGGTCTGCTGGATGAGATTCTGCGGCACCGCTCGGAGGGCGCACGGGTCATTCTTCCGGCCGTTTCACCCCCTTCACCGCGCGGGCGCCGGTTGCCGGCGGCGGCCGCGGCGGCAGTGATCGTGGCCGCCTTGGCCGGTCTGGCGACCCTCACGCTGACGTCCGAGGCGGGGGCCGGCGCCAGCGAGCTCACGGTCATTCCCGCGCAGCCCGTGCCTGGGGAGGAGATCCGGCTGGAATACCGCCCGGGGGGCCTTCTGGCTGGCGAGACGGCGCTGCGTCTTCGACTTCGACTTCGCCGGCCCGAAACGGAGCCCCCGCGCGAGACGCTCGGAGCCTATGACGAGGTGATCCTGCAGCCCGCAAGCCGATGGCCTGTACGTCGGCAGCTTCCAGTTGCCGCCGGATTTCGCCTATGCCGTCATGGCCGTCGAGAACCTGTCCGGCGACCGACTGGACGACCGCGGGGGTCGCCTGTGGGACGTGCGCGCGCACGCGGACGATGGAGTCCCACTCCCGGGCGCTCTCCGGCAGAACTTCCTCGTGCTGCAGAACAGGAGTTGGCCGGAAGCCACGGGACGCGCTGCATGAAATGACCTTCCTGTATCCGGACAGGGCCGAAGGCTGGTCGCATGCAGCTGACGTACGAAGAGGCCACCCAGCCGCCGGCCGAGAAGGCCGTCAGCCTGGCGGGTCATCGAGAGCACTTCCGGCGACTCGATCGGCAGTTGAACGATGCGGAGCCGTCGGTCGACGAGGTCGCGGCGATGGTCCGCTATGCCCGGGCCCTCGAAGACACGGAGGCACTCGACCGCTGGCTGGAGCGCCTGGAGTCGCGTGCGCCGACTCACCAACTGGTCCTGAGCTTCCGCGTGGCAGGCGTGGGTTCGGACCCGGTCGATGCTGGCGCGATACCTCGAGACGCTATGGTCGGTCGAGGAGCATCGCACCGCGAGCGTCTGCCGGGCCGGGTACGGCGCGGCCGAAGCGACCGGCGATGCGTCCCTGGCGCGGGAGTGGGCGCTGCGGTGCCTGCCCCTGGCGGACGACGCCTGGGACAGGCTCGACCTGGCGTTGACCCTCGTTGCACATGAGGAGACCCGTGAGCGTGGCATCAGGGAGATCCGCTCCCTTCTGGATCACGTGAGTGAACATCCGGACGAGGAGCGTCCGCTGCACGAAACGCCAGAGGAGACTCGTCGAGAGTCCCGAGGTCTGCAGGCAGCGCTGCGGATCCGCCTGGGCGAACAGCTGCTGGCTTCTGGCGCGCCGGTCGGCGCGATCCTCGAGCTCGACGCGGCCGAGCATCTCGGACTATGGCTTCCGGAATCTATACCGCTTGCGGCTCGAAGCCCTGCTCAGCTTCGGGGATGAAGAGGCGGCGCGATCCGACTTCCATCGACTCGACGCGGATCCGGTGTATCCGCGCGAATCGGTCGATTCGCTGCGCCGCCTGTTTCCTTCCCTGACGCGCGATGATCTGGTCGACGGTCGAAGACAGGCCGAGAACGAGATGATCCAACGGGTGCTCGCGGACGACATGTCGCGCGGGCTTCCCTCCGGCGCAACTGCTCACCTCGACGGGTCAGATCCGCACTCTCGAGAGCCTGCTGGCCGGCAGGCCGACGATTCTCCTGCTCTGGGATCGGCGGGTGTTCGGCTGCCCGGACGAGCGTCGCGGAGATCGATGCAGGGCGGGCGACCTCCTCGTCGGATGGTCCGGGCCAGCTGCTGTGGATCACGCCCGAGCCGGACTCCGAGTCGCTTCAGTCCTTCGGCGCCAGGTCGGGCTGAGCCTGCCCCGCCTACCACGATCCGGGCTCCGAACTGGCCACGGCACTCGGCGAGTGGGGCTTGCGGGGCTACTTCGTCATCGATCGGACCGGACGGATCCGGACCCGTAGCCATAGCCTGATGGAGGCCGTCAGGCATCTCGAGGTCCTTCAACTCGGATCTCGCGACACGGCCTGAGTCGGCGCGCCGGCCCGGCGCGCCGGATCAGCTGGCTGGTCGTGGCCCCACGACCGGCCGTTGTCCTTCGGTCGTTCCTTTATTCCGGCCTCACGACTCCACAACGGAGGTGCGTATGCGTCCCATCAAGCTGGTCACCCGATCGGCCGTCGTCCTCGGTCTGCTCGTGCTCACGCCGGTCACGTTCAGCGCGGACGGCGGCATCCAGGACAACCAGGCCTGTTCGGAGGAAAAGGAGCCCGACTGCGTGCGCGAGATCGACTCCGTGTGCACCGCCGGCACCCAGCCGATCATCGAACTACTACACGAAGGAGGAGGGCCAGTTGAGTCCCCTGCTGAGGGTGCCGCTCGGCGGTGCGGCCTTCATCGCCTGGATGGGGTTGGCCTTCGGCTCCCATACGAGTCCTCCGCCGAACGATGACCTGGGGACGGTGGACGTGAGCAGCGTCGCGCCGATCGGCACGCTGCTCTACGATGGTGAGCTGCTGGCGATGCCGACGCAGATCGTCGTTTCGAACGATCGGATCGCCATGGTCGATGGATTCGCTGAGACCCCGATCCACGTCCTGGACCTGGCGGGTCGTTACCTGGCGGGATACGGACGGGCCGGGGAAGGGCCGGGAGAATTCGAGGGAGCGCGAGCCCTCGAACCGACCGCCGACGGCCAGGGATTCTGGGTATTCGACGCGGCATTGTCACGTCTGACCCTGGTCGAGCCCGACCGGTGGGAAGCGATTCCCGCTTCTGCCCGGGTGACTCTGCCGATCCACGGGCCGGCGATGGTCACGAACGTCGTGCGCCGTGGGGACGATGGATTCCTGGCGGCCGGTTTCTTCGGCGAGGGTCGGCTCGGGCATTTCACGTACGAGGGCGAGTACGAGGGAGCCTCGGGCGCGATCCCGACCTCCGAGATCGAAGCGCCGCCCGAAGTGCTTCAGCACGCGTATCGCGGAAACCTGAAGGCGGATCCCGAGGGAACTCGGCTCGTGTTGGCGAATCGCCACGCGGGATTCCTCGAGGTGTTCTCGTCCGACGGAGAGCCGATCCGCCGCATCGAGGGGCCTTTCGCCTTCGAGCCCGTGTTCCGCGTGAAGTCGGGTGAGCGCGGACCGAGCATGGCCACGGGGGAGGACCTGCGTTTCGGCTACGTGGACGTGGCCACGACGAGCGACCGGATCTACGCGTTGTTCTCGGGGCGGACCCGCGCCGGTCACCCGGGCGAAGCGATCTACGCCCGAGACGTGCACGTGTTCGACTGGGACGGCACCCTGCGATCGGTGATACACCTGGATGCGGATATCATGGCGATTGCCGTGGATTCGCGGCGGGGCCGTCTCCTCGCGGTGCGGCACCTGCCGACGCCGGCCGTGGTGTCCTACGAACTGGCCCCGGTGCAGCGCCTCGCCGAAGGCATGGGGCGCGCGGACTGACCGAGAACCGTTGAGGCGAGGTGCGGTGGCCGGTACATTCGGCCACCGTGACCACGCCGACCCGTACCATCCGGTTCCCGTTCGAGACGCGAGAACTCGACAACGGGCTGAAAGTGATCCTGCAACCGGATCGCTCCAGCCCCGTCGTCGCGGTCCATGTCATGTACCACGTCGGGTCCAAGAACGAGTCTCCGGGAGGCACCGGTTTCGCGCACCTGTTCGAGCACTTGCTCTTCCAGGGCTCGGAGCATGTCGCGGAGGCGGAGCACTTCCGACTGATCCAGGAAGCGGGGGGCACGCTCAACGGCTCGACCTGGTTCGACCGGACCAACTACTTCGAGACGCTGCCTTCGCACCGGTTGGACCTGGCGCTGTGGCTCGAGGCCGATCGAATGGGCTGGTTCCTGCCTTCGATCTCTCAGGCCAAGCTGGACAATCAGCGCGACGTCGTGAAGAACGAGCGCCGCCAGTCGTACGAGAACCGTCCTTATGGGCTGGCTACGGAGACGGTTCTGCATCACGCTTTCCCGGCCGGGCATCCGTACCGGCACCCCACCATCGGCTACATGGAAGACCTCGACGCCGCGACTCTCGAGGACGTGAGCCGGTTCTTCGGTAAGTGGTACGGTCCCGAGAACGCCGTGCTCGTCCTGTGCGGGGATTTCGAGACGGAAGACGCGATGCGCCGGGTGGACCGGTTCTTCGGCGAGATCGCGCGCGGCAAGCTTCCGGCGCGACCGGTGGTGGCTACGCCCGACGGCCGATCGTCCCGGGTGATCAGGCTGGAGGACTCGGTCAGCGTGCCCCGGGTCTACATGACGTACCACGCCCCCTCGTTCCGTTCGGACGACTTCGAGGCGTCGGCGCTCGTCGCGTCGGTTCTCGCTGGCGGCCGATCGTCACGTCTGTACCAGGAGCTGGTATACGAGCGCCAGATCGCCGCCGACGTGCACGCGTTCGTATGGCCGCTCGAGTGCACGGGGATGCTGTGGGTGGTAGCGACCGCGCGCCCCGGGGTGAGTGCGGAGATGCTGAGGTCCGGCATGGACGAGACGATTGCACGGCTCCTGGATCGGCCCGCGAGTGACGATGAGGTCTCGGGGGCCCGCCGCCGCGCCCGCCGGCAGCTGCTGCTTCAGCTCGAAAGCGTGGGAGGCCGGGCCGGTGCGCTCGCCCACGCCGCCGTCCTTCGCGGCGAACCGGCGTACGTGAACGACGTCTTCGATCGTTACGGCGAGGTGCGTACCCGTGACCTGCGAGACGTTGCGGCGGCGGTACTGCGGCCGGACGGCCGCACGGTCGTGGACGTGGTTCCCCGCGAGCCGGAATCGGGCTCGCCGAACGGCGGCCGGCCGTGAGCCTGGACCGATCGCGACCCCCCGCTGCCGGCGCTGCCCGGGACCTGGCGATTCCCCGGCCGGATCGCCACGCGTTTTCGAATGGAATGCGTCTGGCCGCGTTGCACCGGCCCCGGCTGCCGGACGTGAGTCTGGCCCTGGTGCTTCCCGCGGGCGCCGATTCCACGGGACCCGGCCGGGCCGGTCTTGCTTCTCTCGCGGCCAAGGTCATGCCGGAAGGCGCAGCCGGGAAGGGCGCCCGCGAGATGGCCACATGGCTGGACGGATTGGGAGTCCACCTCGGAATCGCGGTCGGATACGACTCGATGATCCTGCGTCTGCATACCCTTTCCAGCCAGCTCGCGCCGGCCCTCGACGCCCTCGCTGCCGTTGCGCTGCGACCGGACTTCGTTGCGGATGAGGTGACGCGATGCCGAGGCGAGCGTCTCGACGCGATCCGGAGACTCAGGGATGAGCCCGCGGACGTGGCCGACGATGTCCTCACCGAGCTTGTTTACGGGGAGCACCCGTACGGACGGCTCACCCGGGGCCGCGAGGAAACGGTCGCACCGCTGGACCAGGCGGATCTGATCGAGTTTCACGCGAGCCGGTTCAGTCCGCGCGCGGCCACGCTGGTGGCGTGTGGAGACCTTCCGGGTGACTTCACGGAACTGGCCGCCGCCCGGTTCGGTGAGTGGCGGGGGGTCGATGTCGATCGGCAACCGCCAGCGTCGGCCCAGGAGGTCGCCGACCCCGGAATCGTGCTCGTGGATCGTCCGGGAAGCCACCAATCGGAGATCCGGATTGGCGGCATCGGAATCGCGAGAGGCGATCCTGATGAGCCGGCGGCCCGCGTGACCAACGCCATCCTCGGCGGGCTCTTCAACTCGCGCCTCAACATGAATCTTCGCGAGGACAAAGGGTGGACGTATGGGGCCCGGTCGGCGCTCGCGCTGCGGCGGTCCCGAGGGCCGGTGGTCCTGAGGGCGGCCGTAGAAACCGCAGTCAGTGGAGCCGCCGTGCGGGAGATGCTGCGGGAGGTCCGCGAGATGCGGGAGTCGCTTCCGACCGAGGAGGAGTTGGAGACGGCAGCGGGGGCGCTGACCCGGTCCCTTCCGCTGCGGTTCGAGACGAACTCGCAGATCGCGGCGACGATCAGCGAGCAGGTCGTGTACGACTTACCGGACGACTATTGGGCTGCCTTCACGTCCCGGATAGAGGGTGTCTCGAGAGACAACGTATGCGACATGGCCGCGCGCCTGCTGGATCCCCACAAGCTCGCGATCCTGGTCGTCGGCGATGCCGACGAGGTGTCGCGGGATCTGGAGGAGCTGGGGCCGGTCTCGATGCGGGAGGCACCTTGAGCTTCGGTATGTTTTCGGTTATTCTGGTCATGTGTCAATGGTGACCGATTGAACGATCCGGATGTGAATTCCGATGCCTTCGGATTGCGGACCAGCCGGTCCGTATACAGGGGCAGGATACTGGACGTTCACGAGGACACCGTGCGGTTTCCGAACGGCAGCGAGGACGTTCTCGAGATCGTTCGGCACCGCGGTGCGGCCGCGGTTCTTCCGCTGTATGGGCCGGAGGACTGTCAGTCCGGAACCGGCCCGGACGTTGTACTGTTGAGACAGTACCGATACGCGGCGGGCGGCACGTTGTGGGAAGCGCCGGCGGGAAAGCTGGACGAGGGGGAGGCCCCGGAGTCGTGTGCGGCCCGGGAGCTCGAGGAGGAGGCGGGGATCAAAGCCAGCCGGCTGATTCCGGTCACGACCCTCCTCACGACCCCGGGTTTTTCGGACGAGCGCGTGCACCTGTTTCTCGCCACGGGCCTGACGGAAGGCCGCCAGGCGCTCGAGGAGCACGAGGTCATTGAGTGCCACAGGATGCCGCTGGCGACGGCGGTGGAGCTGGTCCTGTCCGGTGACATCGTGGACGGTAAGACCGTCAGTCTAGTGTTGATGGCGGCGATCGCTCCGGCCGTTTGGGGTGGTTGAACAGCTCACCGGCAGCCGGAGCGCAACAATCGCCGACTGGCGGGTGTCTGAAGGACAGGGGAAGAGATCTGCCCCGGTGGTGACTGCGCCGGGAGACCATAGAACAGACAAGCGACAGTGGAGTGACCTCGGAGGTGCCCTTCCAGGTTCGGCACCGGTCGCACGGTCGCTCCCGGGTGGGGAAGCCGGGGAACGCGGGAGAATACCATGATGAACGCGACAGAGTCCAGACGGCTCGAAGGTTCAGAATCGCGCGTCGATGAGCGGACGCTGCGGGCGAACCTCAAGGAGCTGGATGACGCAGCGCTCGTAGCCGAGTATCTGGAGGGCCGCCGGTACGCCTTTCACGAGCTTGCCGAGCGCTATCACACGCGTCTTCTGAACTTCATCTACCGGACGATCGGCGATCGCGATCGCGCGGAGGACCTGGTCCAGGAGACCTTCGTCCGCGTGTACCGCCACCTGCATCGGTTTGACCCGACCAAGAAGTTCTCGACGTGGATCTACACGATCGCGAGCAACCTGGCGAAGAACGAATTGCGCAACCGTTCGCGCAATCCGCTGGTCCTGTTCCAGGCGATCAAGAAGCACTGGGAGGCGGATCACCGGCCCCTTCAGTGGGAAGACAGTTCGTATTCACCGGATGATCTGTTCCGCAAGCGGCACCTTCGGGAGCAGGTGGAGAAGGCCGTGGCGGAGCTGCCGGAGCACCACCGGGTGGTATTCGTCCTGCGCGAGATGGAGGGCAAGACCTACGAGGAGATTTCGGAGATTACCGGAGTCACTCTCGGCACGGTCAAGTCGCGGCTGAACCGTGCTCGGAACAAGTTCGCGCTGATCATCGGCCCGATGCTCGAGTAGACGCGGGCCGGAGAGTGGAAGCACCTGGGAGGCGGCCTTCGGGCCGCCTCTCTTGCATCCGGGAACCGGCGGGAACAACCCTTCGACAGGCGCGTAGTAATCGCACGCTGGAGGCAATCGGCCTGCAACAGGTCATTTGGGGCGTCAACCGACGGAAACTGGCATTCTCATGTCGTGCGATCAGTTCATTGAACGGTACACGGACTTCCGGGATGGTCTCCTGGACGCCGAAACGAGGGAAGAGGTCCAGATGCACCTGGCCTCGTGCTCTTGTTGTGCCCGGTACGATAGCGTGATGCAACGGGGTCTGGAACTGCTCTCGGACCTTCCGTTGACCGAGAGTTCGGACGACTTCATGCCCCGGCTGCGGCACCGGCTGTACAACGTGGACTGCGGTGTGGAGGGACGCAGGAGCTTTGGTGGCAGTGCCGCGCTGGTCGGAGTGGCCGCGGTCGGCCTGCTCGCGCTGTTCTGGCTCCCGTTTGCGGCAAGCGTACCCCTGGAGATGGAGCTCCCGGCGGTGTCGGCGCAGTTTCCCCCGCCTGGAGCGGTAGAGGAGATGCCGTCGCTCTTCCGCAGCGGTCCGTTCGTGACTACCCTCCTGCTTGAAGACGAATCGCACCTGGACGGATATCTCACGGAGTTCGAGTGGCCGCCTCCTCCACAGTTGCGTTCCTCCGTTGCCATCGAAGCTTCCTACCTCAGGTCGGAGCCCGCTCTCTTCAACCGCTGAGTTCGGCGATGCGAGTGAACCGCGGAGCCCCGCGGCGGGGGATCGTTTGAGTCTCGCGGCCGATCGAAGTCTGCGCAGCCTCGTCGACCGGGGCGACGTCGAAGGCGTGTTCTTCTTTCACGGTGATGCGGAGCGTCTTCGCGATGATGCGGCCCGGACTCTGGTCGAAGCCGCCATCGATCCGACCACCCGTGATTTCAATCTCGACACCTATCGAGCGGCCGAGGTGAGCCCGGAGGCCCTGGCGGCCTCTCTGGCGATGCCGCCCGTTATGGCTCCCCGGCGGGTCGTGGCGCTGTTTGGCGCCGAGCGCCTGACGCCAACCGGGTGCGGGGTCGTCGAGAAGGTGCTCGAACGGACACCACCCGAACTGACGCTGGTCGTGACGGCGACCATTCCGAAGGGATCTCGCAAGGCCTTCTACCGGAAGATGAAGCAGGGCGCCGTTTCGCTGGAGTGGGCCTCCCCGCGGGATGCCGAGATCCCGGGCTGGCTGATGGAGAGGGCTTCGGAGAAGCACGGGGTCGTGCTCGACGTGCGCGCGGCGGAGGCCCTCGCCGCGGCCGTGGGGTCCGACCTCGGCTTGCTGGAAGCCGAACTGGAAAAGCTGGCGTCCACCGGTGATGGTGCCGCCGTCACGCTTGAACGAATCGCCGAGATCGTACCCAACGTCCGCATGGTGAATCGGTGGGCCTGGCTCGATGCGGTCGCCGAACGGAACTACCGGGCCGCCCTGGCGGACCTGCCGACCCTTCTCTCGGCGCCCGACTCCAGCGCCGTCGGACTGATCAACGCGATGACGGACCACCACGTGCTTCTCGGGATCGCCGCGGAGGGGGGCGCATCGCTTCTCGAGCGCACCCTGGGCGACGTCGGCAAGCCGTACCTGAAGTTCAAAGTACGGACGTTCGCCCGGCAATCGCGCAGCTGGAGCGGGGAGGAAATCGATCGTGCGCTGCGGCTGCTTCGCCGCGCGGACGCGCGATCCAAGACCACGGGCGGGCGGGACGGTGCCGTGCTCGAAGAGCTTCTTCTCGGTTTGCAGGTTCTCAAGACGGAGAGCCCGTCGTGAAGCGCCGCGGCTTCCAGCGATCCAGCGGGAACGGATGGCGCACGGCCGGCTGGGCCGTCTTTCTGATGGCTGGCGGAGCCGGGCTCGCGCCCTCCGCTGCCGCACAATCGAACGAAGTGCTGGACTCCGTGGAACGCGCGGTGGACCTGGGCGAGGCTGCCGAAGCGCGACGCCTCCTCGCGGGCTGGTTCGCATCTCAGGAGGCCTCGGATCGGGGCGCTGACGTGGAGCGGGCGCGCTTTCTCAGGGCTCGTCTCACGTCGGACCTGGACTCGGCCAGGGTGGACTATCTTTGGGTGGCCGTGCGGGCCGACAACCGCTACGGCGCCGCCGCCCGTCTGAGACTGGCACAACTGTACGTCGCCGAGGGCCGGCTGGACCGCGCGGAGGAGGACCTCGCGAGGATGCGGGCTGATTTTCCGGGCAGCCCGCTCACTTTCACGTCGTGGTTGTGGACGGGTAACGTCCGGGCCGCCTCTGGCGACGCTCGAGGGGCGTGCGCCGCCTGGGAAACCGCAGCATCCATGCAGGGCGCCCCCGCCGCTCAGTCGGATCGCGAACTCGTGCGAACGGCGCTGGATACGTGCCGGGATTCCGGCGGCGCGCCGGAAACCGCCGAGTCGTTTTCCGCTCAGTTGGGGGCTTTCGGCTCGCGGGTGGCGGCCGAGGACCTGCGCAATCGGGTCGTGGCCTCGGGAAGGACGGCGCGCGTCGTCGAGCCCTCGGGTCCGGGTGAGCTGTATCGAGTCCGCTCCGGTCGCTTCGCCGGTCGCGAGGAAGCAGCGCGCCACGCGCTAAGCCTCGCCGAAGCCGGTTTCGAGAGCATCGTCGTTCCGGGGGAGCCATGAGCCGGGCCGCCGCCAACACGCCCCTCATCCAGCAATACCTGGACGTCAAGGCTCGACACCCGGATTCCATCCTGTTCTTCCGGGTCGGAGACTTCTACGAGATGTTCTTCGAGGATGCGGAGGAGGGCAGTCGCCTTCTCGGCATCACGTTGACCTCGCGGAACAACGGGGGCTCCGGCGACGTCCCGCTGGCGGGTGTCCCCGCCAAGGCGATCGACGATTATCTGCCCAAGCTCGTCCGGCAGGGACGGCGTGTCGCGATCTGTGAGCAGGTCGAGGATCCGTCGCAAGCGGAGGGCATCGTCCGCCGCGAGGTCACGGAGATCGTGACGCCCGGTGCGACGCTGGAGGATTCGCTGCTGAGTGCCGGACGGAACAACTTCGTGGCGGCGGTAGCGGGGTCCGGTCCGGTGGGGATCGCGACCGCCGACCTTTCCACCGGTGAGGTCGAGGTCCGGGAGTGCGCCGCGGGCGCGGTGGCGGATGAGCTCGCGCGGCTCGAGCCCGCGGAAGTCGTTCTGGCGATGGGGTCGGCGATGCCGCCCGACGGACCCTGGCTGGTCACCGAGCGCGAGGCGTGGCGGTTCGGTCCGGACGTTGCAGCCGAGGCGGTCAAGCGCCAGTACAGAGTGCAGGACGTGGCGGGATTCGGACTCGATGCCGACTCGGCGCCGCACATGCTCGGTGCCGTGGGCGCGGTCATCGGCTATCTGGAAGAGGTGCGGCCAGGCGGGACCGCCCACCTCAAGGTCCCTCGCGTCGAACGATCCGGCCAGTACTTGCACCTGGACGAAATGACGCGGCGCAACCTGGAGGTCGTGGAACCGATCCGAGGAGACGCGGACGCGACTCTGCTGGCCGTTCTCGACCGCACTCTCACGCCCATGGGTCGCCGGATGCTCCGACGTCGGCTCCTGGCTCCCCTGGTGGACCTGGAGGCGATCGAGGCGAGGCTCGAAGCGGTGGCCGAGATGCACGCGTCGGCGGGAGACAGGCGGGCGATGCGCGAGGCGCTGCGCCACGTGCAGGACCTCGAACGGCTCGCCGCCAAGATCTCGGCCGGGCGGGTCAACCCTCGCGAACTGCTGGCCCTCGTTCGATCGCTGGCGGCGCTGCCGGCGATCGTGGCCGCTGCCGGCGACCCGGCCTCCGCGCGCCTGCGAGATCTGCTGGACGGTCTCGACGTTCTGGACGACGTTCGGCAAGCCATCGAAGCCGCCGTCGATCCTGAAGCGCCGGCGCTGCTCTCCGCTGGCGGGGTCATACGCCCCGGCTATTCGGCCGAGCTCGACGAACTTCGGTCTCTCAGGGACGGTGCCGTGGAATGGATCGCGGGGCTGCAGCGGAGCGAGAGAGACAGCACGGGCATCGAAAGCCTCAAGATCGGCTACAACAAGGTGTTCGGGTACTACATCGAGGTCACTCGCTCGAACCTGGACCGCGTACCCGAGCGTTACATGCGCAAGCAGACGCTCTCGAACGCCGAGCGTTATGTGACGCCGGAGTTGAAGGAGGGCGAAGAGAAGATCCTGGACGCCGAGTCGGGCATCGGCACGCTGGAAGCGCGCCTGTTCGCGGCTCTCAGGGAGTCCCTGGAGTCTGTCACCAGCCGCCTGCAGGACACGGCCGAGCGGGTGGCCGAACTTGACGTGCATGCGGCGCTCGCCGACGTAGCGGAGCGGAACGGGTACGTCCGGCCCGAGGTGACCGGGGGGTTCGGCCTGGAGATCCGGGCGGGCAGGCACCCGGTGGTCGAGCAGATGATCGCGCGTGAGGACTTCATCCCCAACGACGTCAGGCTCGACAGGGACGGCTTCAGCATGATCCTGACGGGCCCCAACATGGCCGGGAAGTCGACGGTCCTGCGCCAGGTGGGCCTGATCGCGCTCATGGCCCAGAGCGGCTCTTTCGTGCCGGCCGATTCGGCCAGGCTCGCGCGTATGTGACCGGATATTCACCCGGGTGGGAGCGTCCGACAGCCTGGCACGCGGCCAGAGCACGTTCATGGTCGAGATGACGGAGACGGCTGCCATCCTGAGTGGCGCCACCGACCGCAGCCTCATTCTCCTGGACGAGATCGGCCGAGGGACCTCGACCTACGATGGGGTCGCGATCGCGTGGGCCGTGACCGAGTACATCCACGACCGGATCGGCGCACGCACGATCTTCGCTACCCACTACCACGAACTGGTGGAATTGGCGGACCAGCTGGCCGGCGTCACCGCCTGGAACGTGGCCGTGCGGGAAACCGGCGAGGACATCGTGTTCCTTCGGCGGCTGGAGCCGGGGGGGTGCGACCGGTCGTATGGCGTGCACGTCGCTCGGCTGGCCGGCGTTCCCCGGGCCGTGATCGAGCGAGCCTTCGCCGTCCTGCACGAGCTTGAGGACGGCCCGGGCGGAGGCACGCGCCTGAGTCACCTGGACGAGCACGAGCGAGGCCAACTCACCCTTTTCGACTTGAGGCCTTCGCGAGTGTTGGAGAGGCTGTCGGAACTCGATACGGAGCGGTTGACGCCCATCGAGGCTCTCGTGGCGCTTGAGGAGCTTCGCCGATTGGCGAAGGAGGAGGGGAAGTGAGGCCGGCGCACGGACCCAAGCAGCGGTTTCGGAGCGCCTGGCGATCCGGCGTGGCCCTCGCGCTTGTTTCGGGCCTGATCGGCTGTGCGGACACCGTGAACCCGACCGTGGGAGGACTCCGAATCGGCGTGCAGAACGCACCCCTCAAGCCGCCGGTCCGCATCGACTCGTTGCATCCGTTCGAATATCCACAGGCGGCCTGGTCGCACGGGGCCAGCGGGACGACGGTGCTGAAGATCCTGATTTCCGAGACCGGATCGGTGGATTCCGCGTTCGTGCTCAAGACCAGCGGCGATCACGCCCTGGATTCTGCGGCGATCGCCAACTCGCGGAGCCTGGAATGGGAGCCGGCCGAACAGGGCGGCCGGCCGATTCCCATATGGGGAAGGCTGCCCGTCATATATCCAAGCCCGGAGGAACGTCCCGATGAGCCATAGGCCGCACCCGAAGCCGTATGACGACGTGCTCCAGACCATCGGGTGGACGCCGCTGATCCGGCTCAACCGGGTCACCGACGGGGCGCGCACGCCGGTGTACGTGAAGGCCGAATCGTTCAACCCGGGCGGCTCGGTGAAGGACCGGATCGGCGTGGCCCTGATCGAGGCGGCCGAAAAGGACGGCCTGTTGCGACCCGGCGGCACCATCGTCGAGGGCACCTCCGGCAACACCGGGATCGGACTGGCCGTCGCCGCGGCCGTGAAAGGGTATCGGTGCGTATTCACGATTCCTGACAAGATGAGTGACGAGAAGGTGCGACTCCTGAGGGCGTTCGGCGCGGAAGTGATCGTCACTCCGACCGTGGAGCCCGATCACCCGGAGTACTACGGGACCGTAGCTCGGCGAATCGCCGAGGAGACACCGAACGCGTTCCTCGCGGACCAGTTCTACAACCCGGTCAACCCGGAAGCCCACTACCTGACCACCGGTGTGGAGATCTGGGAACAGACCGAGGGCCGAATCACCCACTTCGTCGCTTCGCCCGGCACGGGCGGGACGATCAGCGGCGCCGGGCGATTTCTCAAGGAACGGAACCCGGCCGTTCGGGTGATCGCCGGCGACCCCGCGGGTTCGGTCTTCGCCGGGTATTCCGAGACCGGCGAAGTCGGCGAAGGGGCAGCCTACAAGGTCGAGGGCATCGGCAACGACAAGCTGCCCGGCACTCTCCATTTCGACTGGATCGACGAGTTCCGGACGGTGGACGACCACACCTCCTTCCACATGGCACGCCGCATCACGCGCGAAGAGGGAATGTTCGTCGGTGGATCGACCGGCCTCATCGTGCACATCGCGGCCGAAGTGGCCCGCGAGGTGGACGACCCGGAGGCCTGCATCGTGGCCATCCTGTGCGACACTGGCGAACGCTACCTGTCGAAGGTGTTCAACGATGAATGGCTGGAGGCCAACGGGATGGGCGACCTGGTCTACCGACCCACCGCGTCCCCGGGGCGAGAGAATGAGTGAGCCCATGCATGTCGCCGTGGTTCTCGGCGGGACGAACGAGGAGCGAAACGTATCGCTGGCGACCGGCCGGGCCGTCGTGGGCGCCCTCCGGGAGCGCGGCCACGAGGTCGTCGCGGTGGATCCGGCCCACGGAGCCGTGCCGCCCGAAGAAGAGGCCCGGATGTTGGGCGGGGCCGTCGGTGCGGATCCGCCCGGCATCGAGGAGTTGGCCCGTCTCGGCGCCTCGGCTGTCGGAGCGGCTCTGGCGGACCTCCCGGCCGTCCGGAAGGCCGATGTGGTATTCCTGGCTCTGCACGGTGAGTTCGGGGAGGACGGCACGGTCCAGGGGCTGCTGGACCTGGCGGGCGTGCCGTACACCGGCAGCGGATGCCTCGGCAGCGCCGTCGCTTTTGACAAGCGGGTCTCGAAGGAGCTGCTCGCGCACGGAGGCGTGCCCACGCCGGCCTGGACCGGGACGTCGGCCACCCCCGAGGAGATCGTGGCCGCGCTCGGTCTTCCCGTGGTCGTCAAACCGTCTTCGGGAGGATCCACGGTCGGCCTCTCCGTGGTGCGGTCGGAGGGCGAGCTGGAGCCGGCGATCGAACTGGCGGCCCGCTACGACGACGATGTCCTGTGCGAGGCGTTCATCCCCGGCCGCGAACTCACGGTCGCCGTCCTCGAAGGCGAGGCGCTGCCCCCGGTGGAGATCATCCCGAGTCACGAGATCTACGACTACGAGTGCAAGTACTCGGAGGGGATGTCCCGATACGAGGCGCCGGCTGACCTCTCGGCCGCCGAAACCGAACGGCTGCAGGATCTCGCGGTGCGGGCCTATCTGGCCCTCCGACAGACCTCCTACAGCCGGGTAGACTTCAGGCGGGCGGAAGACGGTTCGTTCTGGTGTCTGGAGGCGAACAGCCTTCCCGGACTCACGTCCACGAGCCTGGTCCCCAAGGCGGCGAAAGCCGCGGGCATAGGATTCCCGGAGTTGTGCGAGCGGATCGCGCGTGCGGCGGTGCGCCGGGCGAGCGGGAGCGCAGGGCGCTGATGGGCTTCGCGGATCGCAGATACGAGGCGCGCCGTCCTCGTGGCCGCTTCGGCGGGGGGGATGGAGCGACGGGTCCCGTGGCTACGGAGGACCCGCCGGCGGGGGCGGTCTGTTCGGCTACTCCCTCACTCCGTGGGTCAAACGACTCCTCGCCGCGAACTTCGCGGTGTTCCTCGCGATCAGCGTGGTCGGCCTGCTGCCGTTCGAATGGGCCGTGGACGTGCTCGGTTTCTCCACGCCCGATCTGTTCCGGCACCCGTGGTCGCCGGTCACCTACACGTTCGTCCACGCGAACCAGTTCGGGCACATCTTCTTCAACATGATGATCCTGTTCTTCTTCGGCCCGCCGCTCGAGCGGGCCTGGGGTGGGCGGGAGTTCCTGAAGTTCTACCTGGTGTGCGGCGTCGGCGCTGCTCTGACCTCGGTGTTGCTGTACCGGTGGATCGGTCCCGTGTCGGTGATCGGTGCATCCGGCGCCCTCATGGGCGTGATGCTCGCCTTCGCGATGAAGTGGCCCGATGCGCGCGTCCTTCTGTGGTTCATCATCCCGGTCAAGGTCAAGTATCTCGTCGGCGTCATCATTCTCCTCGACCTCTGGGCCACCCGTTCGGCGCTGGGCGGCAACCCGGGTGGGGGTGTGGCGACGTGGGCACACCTCGGGGGAGCCGCTACCGCATGGGTCTACCTGCGCTACGGAGATCGAATCGAAGCCAGGCTGCGCCGGATGGACCCTCGCCGGGCGAAACTCGGCGTCGAAAAGGGAAGGTCGGCGACCGGGGGTGGACGAGCGACGGACAGGCGGCGCAAGAGCGGCCCGGTGGACGGAGACGCGCTCGACAAAGTCGATCGGATCCTGGACAAGATCCGGGACTCGGGGATCGAGTCGCTGACCGTCGAGGAGAAGGCGTATCTGGATGATATGAGCCGCCGCTATCGAGGCTCGGACTGAGGCCGACGTCGCCCCTTTCCACGAGGCGAGGTCTTTTCTACTATGTGGCCCCCTGCTACGTGGCCCCGGTGCTCCGTAGGGGCCTTTTGGACGTGACCCCCGACTACAGGAGGTGAGGTGCGATGGGTACCGAGTATGGTTCCTCCGACATCAGAAATATCGCGGTACTCGGTCATGGCGGTTGCGGGAAGACGACGCTCGTCGACGCCATGTGCTTCATAGCCGGTTCCACCGCGCGGCGAGGGTCGGTCGAGAATGGCACCGCCCACACCGATTTCACTCCCGAAGAGCAGGATCACGGCATCTCCATCAACCTGGCCGTTGCCCGCGCCGAGTGGATGGGCACGAAGCTCAACCTGATCGATACTCCCGGATACCTGGACTTCTTCGGCGAGGTGGAAGCCGGAGTGCGGGTGGTGGACGGCGGCCTGGTCGTCGTGAGCGCTGCGAGTGGGGTCGAGGTAGGCACCGAACGCGTGTGGGCGGCCTGCGCCAGGCGTTCGCTGCCCCGCATGCTGTTCGTTTCCATGCTGGATCGTGAGAACGCGAGCTTCGAGAAGTGCTTCAACCAGATCCGGCAGACCCTGTCGGGGGAGGCGATCCCGGTCGAGGTCCCGATCGGCTCCGGTGACAGCTTCCGCGGGATCGTGAACCTGTTCTCGAACAAGGCCCACATCTACAAGGCCGGTTCGACCAAGGGCGATTACGAGGAAACGGAGATCCCGAGCGAGCTTCTCGACACGGTGGAGACGTACCGCGAGCAGTTGATCGAGACGATCGCGGCAACGGATGACGAGCTGTTGGAAGCGTACCTCGAGGGCGAGGAACTGGACCGCGAGAAGGTCCTCGCCGCCATGTCGTCGGCCATGTGGCGCGGTGAGCTGTTTCCCATCTTCTGTGGTTCGGGCGATACGGGCCGCGGGGTCCGTGCCGTCATGAACAAGCTGGTCGAGCTCATGCCGTCGCCGGTGGACGCCGGGTTGGTCGAAGCCAGCTCCGCGAAAGGCGAGGTTACCGAGCTCAAGCCGTTGGACTCGGAGCCGCTCACGGCGCTCGTGTTCAAGACGACCCAGGAGCCGCGGGTCGGTGAGCTCACCTACTTCCGGGTGTTCTCCGGTTCGGTGCGTGGCGGCATCACGGTTTCCAACCCCCGGCGAGCGGCGACGGAACGGCTCACCCACCCGGCCATTCCCGACGGGGGCAGCCGCTCGGAAGTCGAGGTTCTGCACGCGGGGGACATCGGCGTCGTCGCCAAGCTCAAAGACACGCATACGGGCGATACCCTGTGCGCGCAGGGCAAGGACCTTCGGCTCGCGCCGATCAACTGGCCCAAGCCGGACATCGCGATCGCGATCTTCCCGGCCTCGCGTGGAGAAGAAGACCGGCTGGCCAACGGATTGAACCGGGTTCACGAGGAAGACCCGACGTTCATCGCCGCCTTCGACCCCGAGTTGGGCCAGACGATCGCCCGCGGGCTCGGCGAGCTCCATCTGAACGTCGCGATGGAGCGCCTGAAGCGGAAATTCGGCGTGAACGTGGAAACCGAGGCACCGCGCATCGCCTATCGTGAGACGATCACCAAGAAGGCCCAGGGCCAGGGACGGTACAAGAAGCAGACCGGTGGCCGGGGGCAGTACGGTGATTGCTGGCTTCGCCTCGCACCTCGATCCCGCGGCGAGGGCTTCGAGTTCATCAGCAAGATCGTTGGCGGTGTGATCCCCAGTAAGTTCGTGCCGGCCGTGGGCAAGGGGGTCCAGGAGGCCCTGGACCGGGGGATTCTCGCCGGCTACCCCGTGGTGGACGTCGCTGTGGAGTGCTACGACGGGTCGTACCACGCGGTGGACAGCTCGGAACAGGCCTTCAAGGTCGCCGGATCGATGGCGTTTCAGAAGGTGGCCCGGGAGGCTCGTCCGATCATTCTGGAACCGATCCTGGACGTGGAAGTCCGAACCCCCGAGGAGTTCATGGGCGAGGTCATCGGCGATCTCAACCAGCGTCGGGGCCGCATCATGGGCATGGAGGCCGACGGACACTGGCAGGTCGTGAAGGCGAAGGTGCCGCAGGCGGAGATGTACCGCTACTCGACCGCGTTGCGTTCGCTGACGCAGGGCAAGGGAGCGCATGCGAGGGATCTGTCGGGATACGAGCCGGCCCCGGCGGACGTGACGCAGAAGATCATCTCCGAGGCGGAAGCCCGTAAGGAAGAAGCGCACCACTGATCGCGGTGCCCAGAGACGGAGTAGAGACGTTTGGCAGGACATAGCAAGTGGTCCCAGATCAAGCGCCAGAAGGCGGTCAATGATCAGGCCCGGGGAAAGATGTTCTCGAAGATGGGGAGGGAACTCGCCGTAGCGGCCCGCCAGGGCGGCGGCGACCCCAACTTCAATCCACGACTGCGAACGGCGATCGCCAACGCGAAAGCCGAGAACATGCCGCAGGCCAACATCGACCGTGCCGTACAGCGTGGCACGGGAGAGTTGCCGGGCATGGTCTTCGAGGAGACCACGTACGAGGGCTATGGCCCGGGTGGCGTGGCCATCTTCCTGGAGTGCGTGACGGACAACACGAACCGCACGGTGGCCGAAATCCGCCACATCATGAGCAAGGGTGGCGGCAACCTCGGGCAGAACGGTTCGGTCGCGTGGATGTTCGAGCGGAAGGGCCAGATCTATCTCGACGTCGAACGTTACGACGAGGAAGCCGCTCTCGAGTCGGCGCTCGGCGCCGGAGCCGAGGACATGACCACTGATGACGGCGTGCATGTCCTCACTACGTCGGTCGCGGATTTCCACGTGGTACAGGACGGTCTTCGCGAACAGGGGATCGAGTTCGAGGAGGCCGAACTGGCTCTCCTCCCGACCACGACGGTGAAAGTGGAGGGGCGAGAGGCGGAGAAGCTGATCAAGCTCGTGTCGACGCTGGAGGAGCAGGACGACGTTCTGAAGCTCTACTCCAACTTCGAGGTGGATGACGAAGCGTTCGCGTCTCTCGAAAGCTGAAGTCGCACGGGCCGGGCGCTCCGTCGCTCGTCCGGCAGGCTAGAGACCCGGTGCGAGTCCTGGGGATAGACCCCGGATCGACGGTCACCGGGTACGGGGTTGTCGAAGGCCGCGGGACCGATTGCCGCCTCGTCGAATGCGGCGTCATCCGGTCGCCGCGGAAGGGTGATCTGGCCGTACGCCTCCTGCACATCTACAGTGACATAGTGGCCGTGATCGAACGGCTGGAGCCGGATTGCATGGCCGTCGAGGGAGTGTTCTATCGCGAGAACCCCCGCACGGCGGTCGTATTGGCGCATGCGCGAGGCGTGGCGCTTCTGGCCGGCGCGGAGCACGGACTGGCGGTCGCCGAGTACCCGCCGGCGGAGATCAAGAAGGCTGTCGTGGGCACGGGACGAGCGACCAAGACACAGGTGGGTTTCATGGTACAGAAGCTCCTGGGGCTGGCCGAGCCACCCCGACCGGCGGACGCCTCGGATGGCTGTGCCGCGGCTCTGTGTCACCTGCTTATCGGCACCGGTCCTCTGGCCCGCCGGGGAGCGGGCGGTTGATCAGCCGAGTCCGGGGAGAGCTGGCGGCCGTCCGGGGCGATCGGCTCGAAGTCATGACGGTGGCAGGGGTCGGGTACGAGATCATCGTACCGGCCCGGGTGTTCGAGGGTCTACCGCAACCGGGTGGAGAGGTCGACCTGCATACGGCCCTCGTCTCGCGGGATGATGCGCTCGAGCTCTTCGGCTTCGGCAGTTCCGTGGACCGGGAGCTGTTTCTTCGTCTGCAGGGCGCCTCCGGCGTGGGGCCCCGCCTCGCGCTCGCGATTCTGGGTACGCTTCCGGCAAAGCGTATCGTCAGCGCGCTCCGCAGCCGCAATCACGAGACCCTGCAGCTGGTGAGCGGTGTCGGACGCAAGACGGCCGAACGGATGGCGCTGGAACTCGCCGACAAGCTTGATGATCTGGCGACCCTGGCGGGTTCAGGGCCCGAGGACGAGCCACTCGAGGGTGGAGTAGCGGCCCTCGATGCCCTCAGGGCCCTGGGGTACTCGCACCTCGAGAGCGAAAGTGCGCTGCGAGCCGCCCGACGCGAGGTCGCCGGCGACGTGGAGCCCGAGGAGTTGATCCGCGCCGCCCTGCGGCACCTGTGATGGAACCCCCGGAGACCCCGATGTCCGAACGCGTGGAAATCACGACTCCGAAGCCGCTGGACGGCGAAGCGGGCCAGGAGCGATCTCTTCGACCGGACCGTCTGGCGGAGTTCGTCGGACAGGAGAAGGTGAAGGCGGCCCTGGACGTGTACATCCGCGCCGCCCTGCAGCGCGAGGAGGCGTTGGACCACGCGCTCTTCTTCGGTCCGCCCGGTCTCGGCAAGACCACGCTGGCCATCCTGATGGCCCGCGAGCTGGGCGTCAACATCAAGATCACGTCGGGTCCCGTGCTCGAGAAGCCGGGCGATCTGGCGGGCCTCCTGACCAATCTCGATCACGGCGACATCCTGTTCATCGACGAGATCCACCGACTTCGACCGGTCATCGAGGAGTATCTGTATCCGGCGATGGAGGACTACCGCATAGAGATCCGGCTCAGTGAAGGTGCGCGGGCGCAGACGGTTTCGATGAAGATCGAGCCCTTCACCCTGATCGGGCGCCACGACTCGGTTCGGACTGCTCACGGCTCCGATGAGGGCCCGCTTCGGAGTCATCGAGAGACTCAACTACTATCCGCCGGAGGAACTTCACCAGATCGTCGAGCGCTCCGCCGAAATATTCGGGGTTTCGATCGATGAGGATGGAGCGGCAGAAATCGCCCGGCGGTCCCGCGGCACTCCTCGCATCGCCAATCGGCTGCTGCGGAGAGTGCGTGACTTCGCGCAGGTGAAGTCGGACGGGCGAATCGATGGGGACACGTCGCGGAACGCGCTGGAAATGCTGAACGTGGACGAGTACGGCCTCGACGAGATGGACGCGCGGGTCCTGCGAGCCATCATCGAGAACTTCGGTGGCGGTCCGGTCGGCCTGGGCTCGCTGGCAGTGGCTGTTGGAGAGGATGCGAACACGCTCGAAGAGGTGTACGAGCCGTACCTGATCCAGAACGGCTATCTGCACCGGACGGCGCGTGGACGCGTGGCGACCCCGAGGGCCTTCCAGCGGTTCGGCTACGCCCTTCCACCGGACGGTTCGGCGGCCCAGGCAGGACTGTTCGGGGATGACGGCTGAACCCGGATCCGCGCTGCTGACGGCCGATTTCGACTATCCGCTTCCCGAGGACCTCATCGCCAGCCATCCGGCGGATCGGCGGGACGAAAGCCGCCTCCTGGTCCTGGACCGCGAGCACCCGGGGACGGCGGATCGCGCGGTTTCCGGACCTCCTGGAGTACCTGACCGAGGGCGACGCCCTCGTGGTCAACGACACTCGCGTATTTCCGGCCCGCCTGGTCGGCCGGAAGCCGACCGGCGCGAGGGCGGAGGTCCTGCTGCTCCGCCAGCTGCCCGAAGAGCCCGACGGACGGACGTGGCAGGCGCTCGTGCGCCCCGGCGGGAAGCTGAAACCCGGCCGGGTCGTCGAGATCGCCGATGGATTCGAGATACGAGTCGAGGATTCGTTGGCGGACGGAAGCCGCCGGGTGCGCCTCGAAGGAGACGGGGACCCGTGGGCCCTGGTCGAGCGCTACGGAGAGGTTCCGCTGCCTCCGTACATTCGGCGCGCCGGGACCGCGGCGGACCGCGAACGGTACCAGACCGTCTATGCGCGAGAGCGCGGAAGCGTAGCGGCTCCCACGGCCGGACTCCACTTCACCGCGGGCATGATCGAGCAGACCGAGGCGCTCGGAGTCAGCGTGGTTCCGGTCACGCTGCACGTGGGCGTCGGCACTTTTCGGCCGCTCGACGCCGAGGTCGTCGAGGAGCACCGGATGCACTCGGAATGGTACGAGATGTCCGCAGCGTCGGCCCGCCTTCTCAACCGCACACGCGCCGCCGGGCGGCGCGTGTGGGCCGTCGGCACCACGTCTGCCCGGACGCTCGAAACGGTGGTCTCACCGGATGGCTCCTTCGTCGCCGCAGGGGGGTGGACCGACCTGTTCATCTACCCCCCGTATCACTTCCGGGCAGTGGACGGATTGCTGACCAACTTCCACCTCCCACGCTCCAGTCTTCTGATGCTGGTCGCGGCCCTGGCGGGCAAGGAGAGGGTCCTGGCGGCGTATCGGCACGCGATCGAACAGCGTTACCGGTTCTATTCCTACGGTGACGCCATGCTGGTGGTGTGAAATGAGCGAATCGGACGGAAGGTTCAGCGTCGCCGCGGTGGACGGCCGGGCTCGTGCCGGAACCCTGACTCTGCATCGCGGCGAGATCCCGACCCCCTGCTTCATGCCCGTCGGCACGCAGGGAACCGTGAAATCTCTGACTCCGGAAGACCTGCGTTCGATCGGTTCCCGCATCATCCTGGCCAACACCTATCACCTGTTCCTGCGACCGGGCACCGAGGTGATGGCCGAATTGGGCGGGTTGCACCGGTTCATGCACTGGGACGGACCGATTCTCACGGATTCCGGGGGATTCCAGGTGTTCTCGCTCGCCCGTATCAATCGGGTGGAAGACGAAGGCGTGACCTTCCAGAGCCACATCGATGGATCCCGCCACCTCCTGACTCCGGAGCGAGCCGTGGAGATCCAGGCCGTGCTCGGATCTGACATCATGATGGCCCTGGACGAGTGTCCGCCCGGGCAGGCAGATCGCCCGACGGCGCGTGCGGCGCTGGACCGGACGATTCTGTGGCTCGAGCGATGCCGCGTCCGGCATGCGGGGCTCGAGGAGGAAGACGCCGGGCGAGGCCTCCTTTTTCCGATCGTACAGGGAGCGTCGTTCGCGGACCTCCGGCTGGAATCCCTCGAACGAACGCTGGAGCTGGGCGAGTGGAGCGGCATCGGCATCGGGGGCCTGTCCGTCGGTGAGGCCAAGGACGTGACCCTGGAGATGCTGGACGTGCTGGAGCCGGCGCTGCCGCCGGCGCTGCCGCGCTACTTGATGGGCGTCGGCTACCCGGAGGATCTCGTGGAGGCCGTCCGGCGAGGGGTAGACATGTTCGACTGCGTGGCGCCCACCCGGAACGGTCGCAACGGCACCGCGTTCACGCGCGACGGCAAGCTGAACGTGAAGAGGGCGGGTTTGGCCCGAGACGCGCGGCCCCTGGACCCGGATTGCGAATGTGAATGCTGCCGGAACTACACACGGGCGTATCTGCGCCATTTGTTCGTCGCGGATGAACTCCTCGGACTGCGCCTGCTGTCCCTTCACAACCTGGCGTTCCTGATCGACCTGGCGGCCGAGGCCCGCGAAGCGATTCTCGCTTCCGGGTTTGGGGCCTGGGCGGATGCCTGGTTAGAGCGATACCGGTCTGGATCCATTAAGTTATCAGGCTGAACGAACCACTGAACCACGCAAGGCTATGCCCGCTCGCCGCGGGAACGGGCCAGGAGACGAAACGTGCTGATCCTATCACTTTTTCAGGCGCAGACGCCGGCCGCGGGGAATCCGTTCGGCACCGTATTCATGTTCGGCGCCATCTTCCTGATCTTCTACTTCCTGCTCATCAGGCCGCAGAGGAAGCAGCAGAAGTCGCACGACGAGATGGTGAAATCCCTGAGCCGGGGCGATGAGATCGTCACGATCGGTGGGATCATCGGAAAGATCATCCACTTGACGGACGATAGCATGACGATCAAGACGGCGGACGACACGCGTCTCGAGATCGAGCGGTCCAAGGTCGGACGTAAGGCCGGCGAACCGCAGGCTGACGGCTGAGATCGGCCCGGGACTCGGGGAAGAGACGGCTGACGTGAGCGTTCGCGACGTACGATACCTGGGAGATCCGGTTCTGCGGGAGATGTGCCAGGAGGTGAAGGCCTTCGACGAGGACGTTCGGGCCCTCGTGGGGGATCTCCTCGAGACGATGTACGCGGAAGACGGAATCGGTCTGGCCGCGCCCCAGATCGGCGTCCCCCATCGGGTCTTCGTGTACGACGTGCGGGAAGACGAGATCGAGCCCGGAGTGCTCGTAAACCCGACGATCGTGGAGGCGACCGGCAAGCAGAAGGAAGTAGAAGGGTGCCTGAGCATTCCCGGTCTGGACGAAGTCGTGGAGCGCAGCGGCCGTATCGTGGTCGAGGGTCTGGATGGGGACGGCGAGCCGGTGCGCGTCGAGGCGGAGGGGCTTCTCAGCCGGTGTCTTCAACACGAATGCGACCACCTCGATGGGGTCCTGTTCATCGACCGGGTGAGCCCGCTCAAGCGGCGCATGCTTCTCAAGAAGTGGTCGAAGATGGACGAGTCCGGTACGGTAGGCACCAACCGGAAACGCGATCGCGAAATCGGCGGAGATAACGCATGAGGATCCTCTTCTGGGGTACGCCGGACTTCGGCGTGCCGTCTCTCCGGGCCCTTCAGGAGGAGGGACACGCCGTCGTGGCCGTGGTCACTCAGCCCGACCGCCCGGCTGGCCGAGGTCGCATCGTGCGTCCGGGAGCGATCAAGGCCGTGGCCGAAGAGGAGGGAATACCGGTCCTTCAGCCGGAAAAGCCCCGCGGGGAGGCGTTCCTGGCACAGCTTCGCGACCTGGAGCCGGAGTTGTCGGTCGTCGCGGCTTACGGGGAGATCCTCACCGAGGAAGTCCTGGCCCTGCCGTCGCTTGGCTCGGTCAATGTCCACGGATCACTGCTCCCCGAGTTGCGGGGCGCGGCGCCGGTCAACTGGGCGATCATCCGGGGTCACGAACACTCGGGCGTAACCATCATGAGAATGGTCCGAGAATTGGACGCCGGGCCGGTGCTTTACCGCGTGGCGGTAGAACTGCCCCCCGACGTGACAGCCGGCGAGTTGTACGAGATGCTCTCGGAGATCGGTGCGACGGCGCTGGTCGAAGCGCTGGCCCAGATGGAAGCCGGCGTGCTGAGCGAACAGCCCCAGGTGCATGAGCAGGCGACCTACGCGCCCAAGATGAGTCGGGAAGGGGCTCGGCTGGACTGGCGTCTTCCCGCTGCCGAGCTGGATCGGTGGATCCGAGGATGTGATCCGTGGCCCGGGGCCTGGTCCACGGTTGGGGGGAAGCCCGTGCAGTTCTTCGGCCCGGAGCCAGGCTCCTCCGCCGGCGCAGGGCCCACCGGGAACCGTGCTGGCCGCGGGAGCGAAGCGCGGTCTCGTCGTGGCCACGGGTTCGGGTGCGATCCGTCTTCGGGAAGTGAAGCCGGCGGGTCGTCCCCGCATGGCATCGGAGGCCTGGATCCATGGCCGGGGTATCGCGGAGGGTCAATCGTTCGAGTGAACGTGCCGCTTCTGCATGTCATCGTGACGGACGAAGTAGCCGACTCGCCGGAGTTCCCGGAGAACGCTGAAGCCCTCCTCGCAGCCGGCCGCGACCGGCTCGCGCTCCATCTCCGGCTGAAGCGGGCGAGCGGATGGGATTTCCATTCACTGGCCGTCCGACTCGGCCATGCCGCGGCCGGCTCCGGCGCGTGGATCGTGATCAATGGCCGGGTCGACGTCGCGCTTACCGCCGGGGCGCGGGCCGTCCAGCTGGGATCGGGAGCGCTTCCGGTGCGCGCCGTTCGACGGCTCGCGGGACGAGCCTTCGCCATTGGAGCATCGGTGCATTCGGCCCACGAGGCCCGGCAGAGAGTCTCCGAGGGAGCCGACTACCTGGTCGTCGGATCCGTGTTTCGCACGGCCACCCACCCGGATCTTGATCCGGCCGGCGTGGGGCTCGTGGCATCGTGCGCCGCCGTGGGTGTGCCGGTCGTCGGAGTCGGGGGTATCGAAGCGAGCAATGCGCGACAGGTCATCGCGGCCGGTGCCGCGGGAATCGCCGTCATTCGCTCGGTCTGGCGGGAACCATCGCCGGTAGACGCGGCTCTTGGGCTCATCGAGCGGGTTGCCGCGGTTCAGAATCAGGAGGACGGGGGCGAATGCTGAGGATAGAGGTCAATGGAAAGGACCGGGAGGTCTCGGACGGCCGCACCGTGGCCGGACTCCTGGAAGACCTGGAGCTGGACGGCCGGCTGGTGGTCGTCGAGCTCAACCGAGAGATCGTCCGGCGAACCGAAATCGAGGACGTGACGCTGCAGGACGGCGATCGTATCGAGATCGTCCACTTCGTGGGCGGCGGTTGAATCACCTACACGAGCATCGAGCGGAACCATGAACACGGTCAACAACATCGGGCAGTCGGCGGATCCAAATCCTCTGACGATCGGCGGACGGACGTTCGGGTCACGACTGATGGTCGGCACCGGCAAGTACAGGGACGCCGAGCAGACGGTCGCTGCCTTGAGGGCCTCAGGCGCGGAAATGGTCACGGTAGCGGTTCGGCGAGTGGATCTCGACGCTTCCAAGGAGGAAAGCCTCCTGCATCACCTGGACCCTGCCGAGTTCTTCCTCCTGCCCAACACCGCCGGATGCTATACGGAAGAGGACGCGGTACGCTACGCCCGACTTGGACGAGAGGCCGGATTGAGCGACTGGGTCAAGCTCGAGGTCATCGGCGATCAGGAGACGCTGCTACCTGACACGGAGGCGCTGCTCGCGGCGACCCGGACCCTGGTCGCGGAGGGTTTCACGGTACTCCCATACACCAACGACGACCTGGTCACGGCCCTGAAGCTGCAGGAAGCGGGCGCGGCTGCCGTCATGCCGCTGGCCTCACCGATCGGAAGCGGGCTCGGGCTGCTCAACCCCGTGAACATTCGAATCCTCAAGAGTCGCCTGGACGTTCCGGTCATCGTGGACGCCGGTGTCGGAACCGCCTCGGACGCGTGTGCCACGATGGAATTGGGCGTCGACGGCATCCTCATGAACACGGCGCTGGCGGCGGCCGCGCACCCGGTGCTGATGGCCGGGGCGATGCGCCAGGCGGTTGAGGCCGGTCGGGCCGCCTGGCTGGCCGGTCGCATGCCGAAGCGTGAGTGGGGTGTACCCTCCAGCCCGTCCGCGGGCATGCTGGGTTGAGCCGGGACCGGGAGCGGATGTCGGACGATCCTCGCATCGCCGCTTTTCACATCCTTTGCGACGTGGATCGTGGCGAATTCGCCGACCATGCCGCCACACGCCGCCTGGCGGATGTACAGGGCGCCGACCGCGGCCTGGCTCTTGAGGTGGCGTACGGGTCGATCCGACTGCGTTCCCGCCTGGACACCGAGCTGGTGCATCTGCTCGAAAGGCCGTTGAGCCGCGTCGATTCCCAAGTGCTGCAGTGGCTGCGTCTCGGACTGTACCAGGTTCGGGAGACCCGTGTCCCCGATCATGCGGCCGTGGACCAGACCGTCCGCGGTCTCAAGACGACCGTAGGACCCAAGGCCAGCGGGTTGGCAAACGCTGTCCTCCGCAGAGCGATCCGGGAAGGTCTCCGGGAGGCGGCGTTCCCCGACTTTGACGCTGATCCCGAGGGATACCTGACGAAGTGGGGGTCGCATCCCGGCTGGTTGATCCGGCGGTGGCTGTCCCGCTGGCCGCTTGCCTCGGTTCGTCGTCTGGTCGAGAATGATAACCGGGCTCCGCCGGTGACGGTGCGGGTCCTGGTGGCGGAGGCGAATCACGACCGCGATCTCACGCCGGTCGATGGCGTCCGGTTGGTGCCGGAGTCGGGCTGGCGCGCGATGTTCCGGATTCGAGAAGGGCTGCCGGAGCGGGTGATTGGCAGCGTCGCGTCCGTAGTACAGGACCCCGCCGCCTCCGCGGTGGTAGACTACGTGGGCGATCGTTTCCTCGGTCCGGTTCTGGATGCCTGTGCCGCACCGGGTGGAAAGGCGATCGCCCTGGCGTGGCGGGCCCCGGCGGCTCGGCCGTTCGTGGCTGCGGACATCAGTGGTAGCCGGCTGGACCGGCTGCGCGAGCCGATCGCCCGGCTCGGTCTGGATATCCGCCTGTTACGAGCCGATGCACGCGCCCCGGCGATCGGCGTCGCTCGGACCGTCCTGCTCGACGCGCCCTGCACGGGTACGGGAGTGCTGCGCCGCCGCCCGGACGCCCGATGGCGCCTGGATCAGGGCAAGCTCGACTCGCTCGTGGCGCTGCAGAGCGAGTTGCTGGACGCGATGGCGGAAAGCGTCGGGCCAGGGGGATTGCTGGTGTACGCGACCTGCTCCCTCGAACCCGAGGAGAACGAGGGTCAGGTCGAGAGGTTTCTGGCGAGGCACCGCGACTTCAGGAGGGAGCCGCCGGAACCGACGTGGGTACGTAGTGGAGCGACGGATGAGATCGGCGACCTTCGGGTGCTGCCGTGGATGTGGGACACCGACGGAGCGTTCGCGAGCCGTCTGAGGCGCTCTTAGGAAGGCGCCCCGGGGCCCGAACGAAAGGGGAACAAAGGGATGAGCTACAGGCGGCGCCGTGGGTTGGGCGGCGGAAGGGGCGGAAGAGGCGGAGATCGAACTTCGGGATCGCCGCCGGAGGAGAAGGCGACGGACGGGTCTCCGGAACACCGGGAACCAGTCCATGGGACGGCGGCCGGCGCGGCTCCGCCCCGTACCCAGACCCTGTCCGAGTTGTTCGCCAGGGAGCCCGCGCCGGAGCCCGTGGCGAGCGGAGGGGACCGACGATCCAGGCGGTGGCTCATTTCAGCCGCGGTCGTGGCAGCGTTCTTTGGAGGGGGCTACCTGGCGGCTGCGCAGTGGGTCTTTCCGGGCGGTAGAGTCGAGGAAGACGCGTCGCTCGTGAAGGTGCCGGAACTCGTAGGCCTGACCGAAGACGAGGCGCAGGGCCGCCTGGAACGACTCGGGCTCGAGTACACGGTCCGTTCCGGCGTGACGCATCACCTGGCCCCGGAGGGGGCTGTCCTGGCGCAGGACCCGCTGCCCGGGCAGTACGCGCGGCCGGGAGCGCCAATCTACGTGTCCCTGAGCCGAGGCCCGGAACTTCATGTCCTTCCGGACGTATCGGGGCTCTCGGAGCGGCAGGCGGTCATCGTGCTCGAGCGCCTCGGGTACGAGGTGGTGGTCGAGCGCAGGACCCACGCGCTCGAAGGCGGCAAGGCCGTCGAGACGCGACCGGAACGGGGAACCGAGCTGGCCGTTCCCGCCGAGGTCACGCTGGTGGTCAGCGAGGGAGGTCCCGTGGTGCGCGTGCCGGATCTGGTGGGGCGGCACGTGGACGACGCGCAGGGCGCCCTGTCGGCGGCCGGTCTGGAGCTCGGGGCGATCACCTACGATCCGCAGGCGCTCGAGGCTCCGGGGAGAATCGTGGGCCAGTACCCACCTCCGGACTACAGCCTGCGCGAAGGGGGCACCGTGGAGGTGAGGGTGGCCGGCGACGTGAGCCGGGTGGACCCGACGCGCCGCTGGTTCGAGCCGCAGGATCAGGATCGATGAGCGGGGCGGCTGAGTCGTGACCTGGCAATCCGTCTTCCTGGACCACTGGCTGTACAAGCTCGGTGCGGTGTTCATCGTCTTCTTGTTGTGGCTCGATCTCACGGCCGGCGAACGACAGTCGCAGGAGGTCGTGACCCGACTCGTCATCGACGTCCAGGATTCCGCCTGGGTCCTGCTGGATGCTCCCGATGCCGTCGCCACGACCTTCCAGGGTCGGAATCGCGATCTCCTGGCGCTCATCGGCGACGACCCGGAGGTCAGGATCGGCATTCCGACCGTCACGGGTCCCGTCATGCGAGTGGCCCTCGATCCCGACCAGGTGGTGTACGATCGGGAGATGGGCGTGCGCGCCACACTGGTGGTTCCCACTTCCGTGGAGCTTCAGCTGGAGCGGTTGGCAGAGCGCCGCGTGCCCGTGGTACCGGACCTGGTCACCGTTCCGGCCATGGGGTTCACCGTGTTGAGGCCTTTGCTCGTCGAACCTGACAGTGTCACGGTCAGGGGTGGAGCCTCCCAGGTCGAGGCGATTCGCCAGGTGGTCACGCGCCGCGTGTCGCTCGAGGACCTCCAGAACGCCGTCATGAGAGACGTTCCCCTGGAAGTCCCCGCCGGCATGCGAGGCATCGAGATCGATCCTCCGAGCGTACTGGTGACCGTACCTGTGGATTCGCTGGTCGTCCGGCAGGTGAGGCTCCCCATCCGAGCCGCGGGAGCCGCCGCTGACCGCGTCAGACTTCAGCCTGACTCGGTGGATGTGGTGGTGCGCGGTGCCGCCGCTGCGGTGCGACGGCAACTCGACGCCGTGACCTGGGCGACCGTTCAGGTGGAAGAGGTGCCCACGGGTCCCCGGCTGGCGCCCGTCACCGTGGAGCTTACCACCGGGGGATTCGTGTCTGCGTCGCCGCGTCCGGAAGAGGTGACCGTCAGACCGAACGGTTCTTGATGCCATGAGCTTCCGGGGAGGGCCCGTCCTCGGGATCGAGTCGTCGTGCGACGAGACCTCCGCGGCCGTGGTTTCTGCCGGTCGGATCATGGGCCACGTCATCCTGTCCCAGGACGCCCACGCGGTATTTGGCGGGGTGGTACCCGAGATCGCCGCGCGCCAGCACCTGGTCCACATCGACGGGGTGGTCGGTCAGGCACTGATCGAGGCGGGAGTCCAGCCCGAGGGCCTCGCGGGGATCGGTGTCACGGCGGGCCCCGGACTCGTGGGCGCCCTCCTCGTGGGTCTGAACTGGGCAAAGGGATTCGGCTATGCGCTGGGTCTGCCGGTGGTGGGGGTACACCACATGGAGGCTCACCTGTACGCGAACTCCCTGGAATCGCCGGAGGCGACTCCTCCCTTCGTCGCGCTTCTGATTTCAGGGGGTCACACACTGCTTCTGTACGCGCCCACGTGGGGGAGTTACCAGCTGCTTGGCAGCACGCGTGACGACGCGGTGGGGGAGGCGTTCGACAAGGTCGCGCGTCGGCTCGGTCTGGGCTTTCCGGGCGGTCCGGAGATCGAGAAGTTGGCTCGGCAGGGGGTGGCCGGGACATACAGGCTTCCCCGCCCGATGCTCGCGACGCGTGACGGTCCTGAGGATGCCGGGTACTTCGATTTCTCGTTCAGCGGGCTCAAGACTGCCGCTTCGCTGCTGATCGCAGACATCGAACAGGATGCCGGTGCGGATCTGAACGTGGCCCGTGCCCACGTGGCGGCGGAGTTTCAGGAAGCGGTCCTGGACGTGCTGGTGGCGAAGACCCTGAGAGCGGTCGAGCATACGGGGTGCAAGCGCGTGCTTCTCGGCGGAGGGGTGGTCCGCAACGGGCCCCTGCGCGAGAGGCTGGCGTCGGCCCTCGAACCAGCGGGCGAGATGTTCGCCCCTTCTCCGAGGTTGTCGACGGACAACGCGGCGATGGTGGCCCGGCTCGCCGAGCACAGGCTGGCGGCCGGCCAGATACACGGGCTGGACCTCAACGCGGATCCGGCCCTGCCGTTTCCGGGTCTCTCGTAACACGAACGAAAGCAAAACATGTATCCGGAATTGATCACGCTCGACCTGCCGGTCCTCGGTCGTTTTACGATCACGACGTTCGGGGTCATGATGGCGGTGGCCTTTCTTGCCGGGTACCAGGTGATCCGGATCGAGCTCAGGCGGCAGGGCAAAGACGAGCAGATTGCGGGTGACATACTGCTGGGCGCCCTCATAGGGGGCATACTCGGGGCGAAGCTCTACTACGTCCTCCTGAACTGGCCGCTCACGGTCCGCGACCCGATCGGCATGCTCGCCAGCCGGTCAGGACTGGTGTGGTATGGTGGCTTCATCGGAGGTTCGGTGGGAGTCATCTGGATGATCCGGCGCGCCGGCCAGAGCGTCGCGGAGATGGCTGACGCAGTGGCCCCGGGGCTCGCCCTCTCCTATGCCCTGGGGCGTATCGGCTGCTTCCTGGTGGGCGATGACTATGGTCGCCCGACGGACAGCTGGGTCGGAATCGCCTTTCCGAACGGTCAGCCGCCATCGACGGCCGGAAATCTGCGGCGCGGTTTCGGGGTAGACATCCCGGCTGACATACCGGATGGTCAGGTCCTCTCGGTCTACCCGACACAGCTCTTCGAGACGGGCATCTCGCTGCTGATCTTCTTCGTGCTATGGAGACTCCGGTTTCGCGATAAGAGGCCGGGGTGGCTGTTCTCACTCTGGCTCGTGCTCGCGGGACTCGAGCGCCTGTTCGTCGAGTTCTTCCGCGCCAAGGATGACCGTTTCTTTGGCGCCCTGTCGCTGGCACAGGTCCTCAGCATCGGCTTCATCGGCCTGGGAGCGTGGCTCATGAATCGCCTGGGATCCGGTGCGCGGGAGACCTCGCGGAAGTGAAGAGAGCCTGGCGCGCGATTGCGGTAGGCGTCGCCTTCATCGCGACGGGCTCCACCGACGCTGTTAGCCAGACGTTCGCCGACCCCGAGGTCGTCCAGATCACCTTTGAAGGGAACTCCGCGTTCTCCGATGGCGACCTCGAGAACGCGATCCTGACCCAGGAGACTCACTGCCGCACCTTTCTCTTCGTCTTCCCTCTTCCCCTCTGCCCCCTGACAGACTGGGGCCTCGCGCACATTCGCGAATACCTCGATGACGGGGAGATGCCTCTGGACGTGCTGCGGCTCCGGTTATACTACCGGCAGCGCGGCTTCCGGGCCGCGACGGTCGACACGACGGTCGCGAGGGACGGGAACACCGTTCGAATCCAGTTCGACGTTGTGGAAGGCGAGCCAACCCGGATCCGGGCCCTGAGCGTCGTCGGCGGTGAAGACCTCCTTGATTCGGCCGCTGTAGCCGGGGCTCTTCCCCTCACGGTGGGTGACCCTCTGGACCTCGTGGCTCTCGGGGACGGGGAGCGCGCCCTGGCCGAACGCCTGCGCAAGGACGGGTACGTCCACGCCCAGGTGCTCCGCGAGTATTTCATTCCCACCGAATCCCTCGAGGCGGACGTGGTCCTCCGGGTCGAGCCGGGTCCGCGAGTGAGGGTGGGCCAAGTCACGATCGTCGGCTCGGGGGAAGTGGGCGACGGGGTGATCCAGGAGCTCGTCCGGTTCAGGTCCGGTGACTGGTTCAGTGAGGACCGAATCGTCGAGAGCCAGCGCAGCCTTTACGGCCTGCAGGCTCTTCGGTGGGCCAACATCTCGTCCCAACGACGCGCGGACACCGACACGTTGATCGATCTGCGGGTCGAAGTGGCGCCCGCGCCGAAACGATCCATCCAGGCTGGACTCGGTCTCCAGACCGACGAGTGCGTACAGGGGCAGGCCAGCCTGATCTACCGGAACTTCCTCGGCGATGCACGGATTCTCAGGTTCACCGGGCGGCGTATCCAACCTCCTCGCGAGCGAGCTTCAGGGCGAATTTCCGTGCACCGATGTCAGCACGAACGAGGTCTACCAGGAGCTGAACTACCTGCTCGATGTGGGGTTCGAGCAGCCGGTGTTCTCGGACGGTCGCAACAACTTGCGGGCCAGCGTGTTCGTCGAGCGTGAGACCGTACCGGACCTGTACGTGAGAAACGCCGTCGGGGGCCAGCTGTCGTTCAGCCGGCGGCTGCAGCGCCGGATGCAGCTGACCCTGGGCTATCAAGCGGCGCTCACGTCGTTCGCCGAGGAATCGGCCGATATCTACTTCTGCATCAACTTCGGCGTGTGCGACCCCGAGGACATCCAGGTTCTTTCCGATGCCAACTGGTTGTCCCCGATCACCGCCCTGTGGACCTACGACCGGACGGACAACCCTTTCGCGGCGACGCGAGGATGGTATCTGGCGGTCGAATTCGAGAACGCCGGCGATCTGACTCTCTCCGATTACCAGTACACGCGGGGTACGATCGACGGCGCCGTCTTCCGACGACTGTCTCCGACGGTCGTCATCGGGGCTCACGTGCGAACCGGGGCGATTTTGCCCTACTCGGGCAACGTGTTCGAGGGGAACGTCTCGTCGGACGCCATCGTGCATCCGCAGAAGCGTTTCTTCGGCGGTGGACCGCAGAGCGTCAGGGGTTTTGGACTCAACCTGCTCGGACCGACCGTGCTCGTCCTGGAAGAGTCAGACTGCGATGGATACGCCAGCCTGCCCGAGTGCGCCCAGGACGTCCCGCCGACCACCTTCAACGAGCGTCCGCTGGGCGGGAATGCGGTGTTCGAGGGGAGCATCGAGGCGAGGTTCCGGGCTGGTGACAGGTGGTCGGTGGCCGGTTTCGTCGACTTCGGCCAGGTGTGGAAGAATGTAGACGACCGCGCGCCTCTCGTGGCCACTCCCGGGGCCGGGGTTCGTTTCAGCAGCCCCGTCGGCCCACTCCGACTGGACGTCGGGTACAATCCGACAGGACAGAAGTTGAAGCCGGCCGTCGTGGTCCTGGACGACGGATCGATCGTGGAGGTCCCGAATCCGGTGGCCTACAACCCCTTCACGTGGGACAACCCGTCGACCCTGACCGAGATATGGCGCCGCACCCGAATACAGTTCTCGATCGGCGAGGCGTTCTGACGTGACGACCGCGAGGAAGGGAGACCGGAGTCGGAGGGAGGCGCGGGACCTCGAATTCAGGGCTCCGCTCGGCATGCCCCGGCGGTGGTGGCACCTGATCAAGGTGATCGGGCGTTCTGCGGCCGTACTGGTCGGTCTCTCAAGTCTGACGGCTGCCGGCGCGGTCCTCTTGCTCAGCCAGACGGTAGTGGGGCGCGCCGTCGTGGCCACGCAGATCGAGCGCTTGTTGGCGGACGTGGTCAATGGGGAGGTACGAGTCGGACCGATTCTCGGTGGCAACATGCTGACCCGGGTCCATCTGGCTCACTTCGAAATCCTCGAGTCCGGCGGTGCACCGTTCGTTCAGCTCGACAGTGTGCGCGTGAGCTACAATCCGCTCGGCTTCCTTATCGGGACCTACCGATTCGACAACGTCACGGTGCAGCGGGCGCGCGTCTCGCTGCTGCAGGCGCCGGACCGGACCTGGAACTTCGACCGCCTGTTCGGAGACGATCCCTCGCAACCGGAGGTACCTCCCGATTCCGCCCTGGCGGCCGACTCCACGGGCGAGCCGAGCCGGACGAAGGTGCTCCTCACGGATCTCAACATCAGCCGCGGCAGCCTCCTGGTCACCACTCCCTGGGCAGCCGACCGACAGGGAGCCGCCAGGGACTCGCTGATCGCGCAGGGATTGCGAGGAGACAAGTTGTGGCGTGTCGTGCGAGCCGGCCCCGGCCGATGGGTGCGCGAAATACGACTCGACTCTCTTTCCGCCGGCTTCCCGCTGCTCCGCATCGTCGATCCCGTCCGGCCGTTCCGCATCGAGACGACGGGGATGGCGACCGCCGCGTCCGTCGTGACCCAGACCCTGGGCATCCGCCGGTTCGACGGCAGCGCCACCTTCCGGGACACGATCGCGGTGGAGGTCGAGACGCTGGAGACCGGCGAAAGCACACTGTCGGGCTCGGGCTGGATCGTGCCCGCGGATCCGGAACAGTTCCGCTTCGGACTCGACGCGGAACCCATCGCGTTCAGCGACCTCAGGTGGCTGCCGGTGCCGATGCCAGCGCGAGGAGACGGCCCGGCCCGGATCGACCTGTGGACGAGGGGCGAAGTGATCGTCGTCGACGTGTCGGGAGCGGATGCTCGCTCGGGAGACTCGCGCGCTCGAGGGTCGTTTGTGCTGGCGCTCGAGAGCGTGCCTCGCTTCGAGAGCCTGGATCTCCTCCTCCAGCCGCTGCGTCTCCGCCTGGTGGACGAAGTCCTGGAGCGTGATTCACTGATCGATGGGTATGTCACGGGAACCGTCAGCGGCACGGGACCCCTGGACCTGATGCAGATCAGGGCCGACCTGACGCTCACCGACCTCGACGAGACGGTGAGGCCGTCCTTCGTCACGGCGACCGGGGGCCTCTCCATCGTCGAGCCTCGAGACATGCAGGATCTCGAGCTCGCATTCCTGTCGTTCGAGCCGCGTTGGACGGCCATCGTCGGGATCACGCACCTGCTGCGCGGAAGACTCGACGGCCGCACCACGTTGACCGGAACGGTGGGACAGTGGTTCGACTTCGACACCGACCTGGTGCAACAGCTTCCTTCCGGACCGGCATCGCGCTTGTCCGGGTCCGGCAGCGTGGTCCTGGGGGACGAGCCCGGCGTCACCGTCGAGTTCGTTGCCGATCCGCTTTCGCTGGCCGCCCTGCAACCGTATGCGTCTCCGGACGTGGAGCTGGTGGGAGATGTGCGTGGACCTGTTTCGGCGCGCGGGCTCTTCTCGGACTTGCGAGTGATCGCGGATCTGCGCACACCGCGCGGGCTCCTCAATTTCGACGGGCGGTTTCGATCTCATGGCCGAGGACCGGCGGTACGACGCACGGCTTACGGCTCGTGACATCCAGCTCCGGCAGTGGGTGGAGCAGGCGCCATCCACCCGCCTGGCGGTCGAGGGAAGCGTGCAGGGGATCGGCACGGACCCGGCCACCCTCGAGGCGACGTTCGACCTGACCATCATGCAGTCTCTCATCGAGGGCGCCCGGGTCGACTCCAGCTTGCTTCGTTTCACGGTGTCGGACGGGTTGGCCGTGGCGGACACCTTCGCGATTCAGACGGATGCCGGACGGGTCAGGGGTCGCGGCACTTTCGGACTCTCGGAGGAGACGAGGGGGGCGCTGATCCTGGACGTGTTCGCCCCGAACATGGCTTCGTGGAATCGGTGGCTCGTCCCGGGACGCAACCCGGCTCGCCAGGACACGAGCCTGGAGGGTCTATTCGCCGCATTCCCAGGCGATGAAGGCGTGGAACCGGGATCTCCCGCACCGGCCGCTGGTGAGCCACCTGACACGCTCGCCGGGTCCATCCAGGGGTTCGGGGTGCTCTCCGGCAACGTCCGGGACTTCACCTTCGGAGGGCGGCTGTATGGCCGGGACGTCAGCTATGGCCCGGTGCAGATTGACTCGGTGATGCTGACCGTGGACGTCGAGGATCCCAGGGTACTGGATCAGCTGACCGCGAGCGCGGTCGCGTGGCGCCTCACGGGGGGCCGCACCACGCTCGACAGCCTGCATGTCCTGTGGGTGCGCCAGGACTCGACCTTGAGCGATGTGGACCTGTACGCCCGTCGTGGATCCAACCTCGAGCTGGACACACGCGCGCGGATCCGGTGGACGGAGGCTGAGAAACGGTTCGGGCTCGAGCGGCTGAGCGCCACTCTCGGATCGCAAAGCATGACGCTCGATGGAGCGGCCGAGATCATGTTCGGTGACGAGGGCTTTGCCTCCAGAGGCTTCCATCTCACGGGTGATGACGGAGCCCGCCTGCGCGTCGAGGGCGTCGTTTCCGACAGCGGCCGCGCGAACCTGGACCTCGAGATCCGCGGCTTCGACCTGGCGAGCGTATTCCGCATTCCCGACGAGGCTCTTCCCTACGGAGGGATCCTCTCCGCGGATGGACGCCTCCGGGGCACGGCTGACGATCCGGCGTGGGATCTCACGTTCGAGGTGTCGGAGCCGGCGGTCCGAGGCTTCGAGTACCAGCGCCTGGAAGGTGACGCCGATTACATCGACGGCCGAATGACCCTCGGCGTGAGCCTGCACGAGAACGGGACGCTCCTCGGGCGCCTCGATGGCTCGATACTGACGGACCTGGCGTTGAGGAACCGAGAAAGCCGGCTCGGGCCGAATCCGATTCGCATGGTGATCGAGGCGGACAGCCTGCCCATGGAGCCTCTCGAACTGGCGTTTGCCAGTCTCAAGGACGTGGAAGGGTTCGGGGTCGGGCGCGTCGAGTTCTCGGGTGAACCGAACGCGCTGCGCATGGAGGGGGCGGCCACCCTTTCCAACGCCGCCGCGACCGTCCCGTACCTCGGTGTGCGGTTCGAGGAAGTGACGGCCTCGTGGAGTTTCGAGGGAACCAGGGCCCTGGTTCAGTCGGGGAGGCTGCGTTCCTCGGCGGGTGGCACCGCGTCGCTGAGAGGCGCGATAGACACGCGGGAGCCGACGAACCTCGGGCTCGACCTGACCATCGCGATGAACAGGCTCAGGGCGATGGACCGGCGAATGGCCGAGTTCCTGCTCGACGGGGAAGGCCACCTCGGGGGATCGTACCGTTCGCCCGAGCTGACCGGCGCTTTCCGGATCTCCGAAGGCCAGGTGCGTGCCGAGCGCTTCATGCGCATGCGGCAGGCCGTGGATCTCACCGACCCCATGGTCACGGCGTTGATCGACACGACTCTGGTGATGGAACAGCGGTTGTTCGAGAGGGCCCAGAACCCGTTCATGCAAAACCTGCGCATGGACGCCGAAATCACCATTGGCCCGAACTTCTGGCTCCGCTCCAGGGCTCTGGAGGTCGAGTTGGCCGGGACCCTGGACGTTCAGATGGACCGGGCCCGGGGTGACCTCGTGGCCTTCGGCGCCCTGAACCTGGCCCGCGGGAAGTACCGCTACGTGTCAGGATCCGGGACGGATCTGTCGAGTCTGTACTCACGACAACTGCAAATCGCCAGCGGGTCGATCACGTTCACGGGGGCGCCGGGCATGGATCCCAACCTGGATATCCAGGCCCAGTACGAGACACGGTCGGACCTGGGTCCGGTGACGATCACCGTCGACATAGGGGGGACGGCCACGGCGCCGACTCTGCAGACGTCCAGCGATCCGCCACTCCCCGCGGCGGACGAAGTCTGCTTCCTCCTGTTCTCGACGGCCTGCCTCGGCGCCGGAACGCAGGGAGGTGAGTTCGCGGCTTCACTCGTTCGGGAGAGCCTTCTCGGCACGGTAAGCAATCAGTTCTCGCAGGTGCTGGTGAGTGGAGTGGGACTGGTGGACTACTTCGATATCCGGTCTACGGGGCAGGTGGGCCCGATCGACTCCGGCAACACGACGAACCTGCTATACGGAACCGAGCTCGAGATCGGGCGGTACCTGACGCCCGACCTGTTCGTCAGCGCGACACAGCCACTTGGCGGCCAGCTGCCCGGATTCGGGCTGGAATGGGCGTTCTCCACTCACTGGCGGCTGGAGTTCCTGACGGAGGACCGGTTCAAGCGATACGCATCGTACGGCTACTCGTTCAGTTCCTACAGTCGACGGACGTACGGACTGATGCTCTTCCGGGACTGGAACTTCTGACTATAGATTCCGGCCCCCGGGAGGTTCGAGAATGAACTATGTGAAGACGTTCGGCCTGATGGCCCTGATGACGGCGCTGTTCGTGGCGGTCGCCGGCTGGTTCGGCGGTCGTTCGGCCATGTACATCGCTCTCGCTATTGCCGCTGTGTTCAACGTCGGGTCCTACTGGTTCTCGGATCGCGTGGTGCTCCGCATGTATCGGGCGCGTCCACTCGAACGGCAGGAGGCCCCGGGCCTGTACGACATGGTGGACGAGCTGCGACAGCGGGCCGGACTCCCGATGCCGGCCATCGCCGTCTCGGCCTCGCCGCAGCCCAACGCGTTCGCTACGGGCCGGGACCCCGCGCACGCGGCGGTGTGTGTGACGCAGGGCATGCTTCGGGTCGCCGACAAGGACGAACTGGCCGGGGTGATCGGACACGAGCTTGCGCACATCAAGAACCGGGATATGCTGATCGGCACCGTCGCCGCGACCCTGGCCGCGGCGGTCGTGATGCTCTCGCGTCTCGGATTCTGGTTCGGAGGCGACGATAAACGGGGCGGGGCGATCGGAGGCCTGCTGATGCTGATCCTGGCGCCCATCGCGGCCATGCTGATCCAGATGGCCATCAGCCGGGCTGGAGAGTATCGGGCGGACCGGGTTGGGGCCGAGATCAGCGGACAGCCGCGCGCCCTGGCCTCGGCGCTGAAGAAGCTGGAGGCGGAGGCCCGACGCAGGCCCATGGAGCTGAATCCGAGCGCCGCACACCTGGCGATCGTCAACCCGTTGAAGGCGGGCGGCCTGAGCGGCCTGTTTCGGACGCACCCACCCACCGAAGAGCGAGTGCGGCGACTGGAGGAGATCGGCCAGCGTGGAGTCTGACTACCCGATCCGGGATTCCGATAGGTACCTCGTCCTGCTCAACCCCAATGCGGCGGGCGGGCAACGAGATGCCCTGCGCCGCCGGATCGCCGGCGCCATGGCGTCGCACCGGGTGCCGTTCGACATCGTAGAGTCCACCAGCGTGGAAGACGGTCTCAGGATCGTACGCGCGGCCGTGGCATCGAAGTGCAGGGCCGTGGTCGCGGCGGGTGGGGACGGAACCATCGCCCTGGCTCTTCGGGGTACGGCCGGAAGCGAGGTTCCGGTGGCGTTGCTGCCCTTCGGTACCGGCAATCAACTGGCCCTCAATTTCGGGGTCCCCGTTTCGCTGGAAGACAGCGTTCGTGTGGCCGTGGAGGGGGTGGAAGAGAAGATCGACCTCGGTCGAATCGGAGACGAGTACTTCGCCCTGATCGCCGGGGCGGGCCTCGACGCCGAGGTGATGGCGAGTGCCACATCCGAGCTCAAGAGCCGGCTGGGCGTGCTCGCGTACCTGGTGGGCGGACTCAAGCACGTGGTCACGCCGAGTCGGACCATGTACCACATCGTGGCTGACGAACAGGAAATCGAGGTCGAGGCTTCCATGGTGCTCCTGGCCAATGCCGGCATCATCGGAGCTGGAGGCCTCCCGGTCGAGCTCAAGGTGGCGCCGCGAACCTCTTTCCAGGACGGGTTGCTGGACGTGGCCATCTTCTCTCCGCGACACTTGCCGGACATGGCCGCCATGCTGACCCGGGTCGTGTTCCAGAAGTACTCGGGCGATGACCGCATGATCTTCCTGCAGGCCCGTAAGGTCACCGTCGAATCGGATCCTCCGGTCGCGGCACAGATCGACGGCGAACCCAGGGGGGAAACCCCGATCGTGGCCGAGATCGTGCCTCTCGCCGGGCGTATCCTGGTTCCCCGATGATCACCAGCCTCGATCCCGCGCTGCTGGCGGAGATCGTTCGCGAGCAGGGTACGCCCACCTACGTGTACGATGCGCGAATCCTGGACACCGGCGTTCGTCGGTGGATCGAGGCGGTAGGCGATCCGTCCCGCATCTGCTATGCGGTGAAGGCCAACTACAACCTGGGCGTGCTGGCGCACCTCGCTTCACACGGAATCGGATTCGAGGCTTCCACGGTGGGCGAGATGGCCCGAGCCATGGCCGCCGGGGTTGCCGCCAACCGTATCGTGCTTGGAGGGGTGCCCAAGTCGCCGCAGGAGGTCGAGGAGGGGGTTCAGCGAGGTCTGGACCTGGTGGTCCTGCAGGCGGCGCACGAAGTCGAGGCCGCCATCCAGGCGGGCGCTGCGCTGAGAGGCCGCGCTGCGCGTGTCGGGCTGCGAGTTCGTCCCGGGATCCGTGCGGGGGCGCACCCGTCCCTGGAGACGGGGAGGGCCGACGCCAAGTTCGGATTCGGTCCCGCCGAAGTCCGGGAAGCCTGGGAGGCGCTGGCCTCGGCCGAAGGCGTCGAGCCGACGACGCTGGCGTTCCACCTTGGTTCGGGTCTCGACTCGCTCGATCCGTACGGGGCAGCGATCGACGTGCTCCTCGGCCTCGTGACGGACCTGGAAGCGAGTGAACATCCGGTGCGCGAACTGGACCTCGGAGGAGGGCTGGGCGTGTCGAACGAGGACGCCGGGGCGGACCTGGAGCCGGCGGACCTCGTTCGCATCGTGCGCCAGAGGCTCGACGGCACGGACCTGCAGGTGCGCTACGAACCGGGTCGTTCGATCGCGGCGCGCGCCGGCACGCTGGTCACCCGGGTCCTGTATAGACGCGAACGGGAGGGCTACCCGGCGCTCGTATGCGACGGAGGGTTCACCGATTTCGGGCGGTTCTCGCTGTACGGGGCGCAGCACCGGATCGAACCCCTGGAGGGGGCGATGGAGGGCCCGGCTACGGTCGAAGTCCTGGGCCCGACCTGTGAGTCGGGTGACAAGCTGGGCACGGAGCGCCCGCTCCATGGCGTTCAGCCCGGCGACCTGCTCGCGGTTCGTGACGTGGGCGCGTACGGGTTCGTGATGGCCTCGAACTACAACGCTCGCCCCCGGCCGGCCGAGGTGCTCGCGGATGCCCGGGGCTGGAGGGTGGTGCGGGAGCGCGAGACCCTCGAGGACCTGTGGCGGGGAGAGTCGGTCGGTTGAGCCAGGAAGAAGCCGGTTTCCTCGTCGTACGCGGGGCGCGCGAGCACAACCTGAGGAACGTGGACGTAGCGATCCCCAGGAACCGCCTCACCGTGGTGACCGGGCTGTCGGGTTCGGGCAAATCATCGCTGGCGTTCGACACGATCTACGCCGAGGGACAGCGAAGGTACGTCGAGTCGCTGTCGGCGTACGCCCGCCAGTTTCTCGGCGTGATGGAGAAGCCCGACGTCGATCAGATCGACGGGCTGTCCCCGGCGATCGCCATCGAGCAACGGTCGGCCGCCCGTAACCCCCGCAGCACCGTCGGGACGGTCACCGAGATCTACGACTACCTGCGACTGCTGTGGGCCCGGGCCGGCACTCCCCACTGTCCGGACTGCGGCAGACCCGTCCGCCGGCAATCGGCGACGCAGATCGCGGGCCGTGTAGCGGCGTGGCCTGCAGGCACCCGGGTCGAAATCCTGGCGCCGCTGATTCGCGGTCGAAAGGGCGAGTTCCGGGACCTGTTCGAGGAAGCGCTGCAGGAAGGTTTCGTTCGGGCCCGCGTGGACGGGAACCTGATCGATCTGTCGGAGCCGCCGCGGCTCAACCGTCGCCTGAATCACGACATCTCGGTGGTGGTGGACCGGGTGGTCCTGCAGAAGAGCGAGCGAGCCCGGGTGGCCGAGTCCATCGAGACCGCCCTTCGTATGGCGGCCGGAACGGTGGAGGTGCTGGAGTACACGACGTCGCCCGAGGAGGAAGATTCGGCTTCGGAGCGACATCTGTTCAGCGAGCACTACGCGTGCGCCGAGTGCGGGATCAGCATTCCGGAACTGGAGCCGCGGCAATTCTCGTTCAACTCTCCCTACGGAGCCTGTCAGGCGTGTGACGGGCTCGGCGTACGCCTCGAACCGAACCGTGAGCTGTCGATCGGTGACGCGCGGATTTCCATCCTCGAAGGGGTCATTCTGCCCTGGGGGGTCCCGGCCGGTCGATGGGCGCGGAAGTTTCTGCCGCCGCTCGCGGAGAAGTACTCGTTCGACCTCAACCACCCCTGGGGCGAGCTCTCGGACGAGCAGAAGAGCGCGGTCCTGGATGGCGACCCGGACCTGGAGTGGGACGGCGCGCTGGAGCTGATCCGGCTGCAGTACCACGAGACGGACAGCGACACCGTCCGCAAGAACCTGCACGAATACATGACGGCACGGGTGTGTTCGGATTGCGAAGGCGGGCGGCTGAGGGCGGAGAGTCGGGCCGTGACCGTCGGCGGTCGCCGTATCACCGAGGTCGTCGAGCTTTCGGTGGGCGAAGCGCTGGCTGTTTTCGAGGGCCTGCAGGCGGGTAACAGCAGCGAACCGCTCGAAGAGGAAATCGCGGGGCCGATCCTCAAGGAAGTGTGCGAGCGCCTGAACTTCATGGCCCAGGTGGGGCTCGGCTACCTGACCCTGGGACGATCCGCGGACTCACTCGCGGGCGGGGAGGCTCAGCGCATTCGACTGGCCACCCAGATCGGGAGCCGCCTGGTCGGCGTCCTGTACGTCCTCGACGAGCCGAGCATCGGCCTCCATCCGCGGGACAATCGGCGCCTGCTGGACACGCTGCTGCAGCTCAGGGACCTCGGAAACACGGTGCTGGTCGTCGAGCACGACGAAGACACGGTGCGGGCCGCCGACCACGTCGTGGACATGGGCCCGGGGGCCGGCCGGCACGGTGGAGAGGTCCTCGTGTCGGGAACCGTGGACGAGCTGCTCGCGACGGAGGACTCGCTCACGGCCGCATATCTCCGCGGAGACAGACAGATCCCGGTACCGGCCGAGCGGAAGACCGGTCGGGAAGGCGAGGCGCTCGTGGTCCGCGGGGCGACCGAGCACAATCTCCGCGGTGTCGACGTCACGTTTCCACTGGGACGCTTCATCGCGGTCACGGGGGTGTCAGGGTCGGGGAAGTCCACCCTCGTCGAGGACGTCCTGTACCGCCGCGTGGCGCGGGAGCTTCATCGGGCCCGAACGGTACCGGGCGCACACGATTCGATCGAGGGCCTGGACCTGGTGGACAAGGTGATCGACGTCGATCAAAGTCCGATCGGCCGCACCCCGCGCTCGAACCCGGCCACGTATACGGGCGTGTTCACGCCCATTCGGCAGCTGTACGCCCAGCTTCCCGAGGCACGGATCCGCGGCTACGGCCCCGGTCGCTTCAGCTTCAACGTGAAGGGCGGGCGCTGCGAGGCGTGTCGGGGCGACGGCCTGGTGAAGATCGAGATGCACTTCCTGCCCGACGTCTACGTGCCGTGCGACGTATGCCGCGGACGACGCTACAATCGCGAAACGCTCGAGGTTCTGTACAAAGGGAAGAGCATCGCCGACGTGCTGGACATGACGGTGGACGAGGCGCTCGAGTTCTTCGACGCCATCCCGAGGGTCAAGAGGCACCTGGCGACCCTATCGGATGTGGGTCTCGGCTACATACACCTCGGCCAGTCCGCGACGACGCTCTCCGGCGGTGAGGCGCAGCGGGTGAAGCTGGCGTCAGAGCTGTCGAAGCGCGGCACGGGGCGGACCCTGTACATCCTGGACGAGCCTACGACCGGGCTTCACTTCGAGGACGTACGTATCCTGCTCGAGGTTCTGCACCAGCTGGTCGAGCTGGGGAACACGGTTCTCGTGATCGAGCACCACATGGATGTCGTGAAGACCGCCGACTGGATCATTGATCTCGGGCCGGAAGGCGGCTCGGGGGGCGGAATGGTGGTCGCCGCCGGAACTCCGGAGGAGGTCGCCGCGACCGCAGGCAGCTACACGGGCCGCTACCTGCGCGACATCCTCTGATGCGTCGTTGATCGAGCCCTGCCATAGGGTTAACGTAAAAGACTTCGAAGTACCGCGGTGACGAGCGAAACCGGCGAGGGTTGGTTTCCGTAGAGCGTTTACCGAATGGTCACCAGGAGCACGGATAGCACGTGAACTTCTTCGTATTGATCATTCTCGTGTTCTTCGTGGTCGTGCCCATCGGGCAGGCGATCGCGAAAGCGATCGAAACGAAGGCCGCACGAGAAGCGTTGCCGAAGGAGCCGGAACAGGCGGGCCGGCTCGAAGAGCTCGAACAGCAGGTCATGTACCTTGTGGAGCAGGTCGAGGGAATCCAGGAGAACCAGGACTTCCTCACCCGCCTGCTCGAACACCGGCCGGCGAGCGATCCGCCCGCGCACAGTGAGGAAGAGATAACATGATCAGCCGCGAAGACCTGGAGAGTTTTCTCATCCGAACCGAGATGGATCACCGGGAGATCGGGGAATCCATGTGGCTCGTGGATCCGGTGAAGGATGCCGTGGAGGACCACCCGGCGGTCGTGGTGAGCCTGTCACCGCCGCTGGTGATCTTCCGTGCCGCTATCGGCACGGTACCGGAAGGCGATCACGCGCGTCTGAAGCTGTATCAGACGCTACTGGAGTTGAACGCCTCGGACCTGGTTCACGGAGCGTACGGCCTGGAAGGCAACGAGGTCATCCTGGTCGATGCCCTCGAGCTCCAGGACCTGGACTACTCGGAGTTTCAGGCGTCCCTGGAGAGCCTCTCTCTGGCCGTGACGTCGCACGTACAGCAACTCGGACTGGACTGACGCAGCCATGGGAATCTTCGATAGACTCTCCCGCCTCGTGCGGTCGAACCTCAACGACCTGATCGCCCGGGCCGAAAACCCGGAGAAGATGCTGGTCCAGGTCATCGAGGACATGCGCAAGCAGTTGGCCCAGGCCAAGCAGGAAGTGGCCGTCGCCATTGCCGATGAACGCAAGCTGCGGGCGCAGATGGAAGAAGAGCGGAAACAGGCCCAGGAGTGGGAACGCCGTGCCCGCCTGGCGATCCGCGAAGGTCGCGACGACCTGGCGAAGCAGGCCCTGATGAGGGGCCAGGAGCACGCCAACAACGCGGCCGAGATGGAGGAGCAGTGGGAGAAGCACCGGGCCGAGACGGAACGGCTGAAGGATTCTCTCCGCCAGCTCAATTCCAAGATCGAAGAGGCCAAGCGCAAGAAGAACCTCCTGATCGCCAAGCAGAAGCGGGCCCAGGCCCAGAAGCGGATCCACGAGACGATGGCCGGACTGGAGGACAAGAGCGCGTTCCGGGCCTTCGACCAGATGGTGGAGAAGGTGGAGGAGAGCGAGAGGAAGGCGCTGGCCGCGGCCGAAGTCACCGAAGACCTCCAGGGCGACGACCTGACGCGCGAGTTCGCGATGCTCGAGGGCTCCGGCACCGACACCGACGTGGACGAGAAGCTGCTGGCTCTCAAACGCGACATGGGACTCATCGGCCCGGCGAGCGCCGCGGAGGAGCCGAAGGCCCTCGGCTCCGGCGAGGTGGAAGTGGCGGACGTCGAGATCGTTGAAGTCGATGAGTCCGAGGTGGATGACGCCGGTCCGGGCGACGCAACAGAAACGAAGGAATAACCCTCCGGCCGACCTGGCCGGCACAAATCGGAGAGCCCGCGTCACCTGGCGCGGGCTCTCACGGACACCGGGATGCGGGTCCATGTCCGATACGCGCGCGCGTGTTTGGTTTCAGGTGGTGCTGGGCGCGCTGGCCGTCGTCCTCCTCCTGCTGTTCGCCTGGAAGTCTTCCGAACTCCTGATCCTGTTCTTCATCGCGGTGCTGCTGGCCGTCTACCTGAGCGCCCTCACCGACTGGTTCCAGAGAAGGCTGAGGCTGCCGCGTCCCCTCGGCATCGCGTCCGGTGTCTTGCTGACCGTGGTGGCCTTCTGGGGCGTGGGCTTCCTGCTGATTCCTCCGCTGACCGAGCAGGTCGGCGAACTGCTGGCTGTCCTGCCGCAGCGTCTGTTGATCTGGGAAGCCGACCTCGTACGGCTGGCCGAACGCTATCCGGTCGTGCGTGACCTTCTTGGGCCGGTGCAGGAGGGAGGCAGTTACTTCGGTTCCATCTTCGGGGAGGTCGGAAGCTGGTTCACGGACGCGGTCCCCTACGTGTTCAGCGGGCTGTGGTTCCTGATCCACGCGTTCGCCGTCCTGGCGATGGCGATCTTTCTGACGGCCAATCCGTCGCTCTACCGCTCCGATCTCCTGCAGCTCGTTCCGCCCCGCAACCGGGTCCTGGCGTCGGACATCCTGGGTGAGCTCGCCGCGACGCTTCGCGCGTGGCTCGGCGGACAGCTCATGGCCATGGCGGTGCTCGGGGTGTTCACATGGGTCGGGCTGGAGCTGTTGCGGGTCCCCTACGCGCTGGCCTTCGGGGTGTTCACGGGGCTCGCCGCGCTGGTCCCCTTCTTCGGAAGTCTGTTCTCGACCCTGCTGCCCGCCCTGTACGTGCTTCCGTTCGGCGGATGGCTGTGGGCGCTCGCCGTGGTCCTGCTCGGCGTGGTCGTCCACGTTTTCGAGGCCAACGTCGTCGCTCCCAAGGTGTTTGAGCGCCAGGTCCGGCTACCGCCCGTGTGGACCCTGCTGTCGGTGCTGATCGCGCTCAAGCTGCTGGGTCCGATCGGGATGATCGTGGCCGTGCCGATCCTGGCCGTGGGCCGGGTACTGGTGAAGCGGCTGTACGTGGAGCGCGTGCTGGAAGGAGGAGGCTTTCACCCCATCCTGAGCGACGAGCCCCTCGTGATCACCGTGCCGGCGGAAGTCGGTCTTTCCCTCGGCCCCGCCGCGGATCGGTCCGTTCCCGAGATGCTCGAAGTCCTGGACGCCTAGCCCACCGGTGACCCGTCTTGTAAGCGCGGCAGGGCAAGCCTAGCTTCCCGTCGTCGGCCAAACATCGATTCAATCCTCACCCCGGACACCCATGAATCAGCCGATCTTCGTCGTCCTTGCCGAGGGCAAGCTAGGGATCGAAACGAGTAAGACGGCGGTCAGCTCCGTGCGCTACCTGCCCGATCGGGTCGCGGCCGTGATCGACTCGGAGCACTCCGGCCTCACCGCGCAGGAAGTGCTCGGGGTCGGGGGTGAGATCCCGATTGTCGCCAACCTGGCCGAGGCCGTGCGGGTCTCGGAACAGCCTCCGCAGGCCCTCCTGGTGGGAGTCGCGAACCGTGGCGGTACGATTCCGCCCGAGCATCGACCGGTTCTCTTCGAGGCGGTCGAGGCCGGCCTCGACATCTGGTGCGGATTGCACGAGCGGCTGGCAGACGACGCCGAACTGGCGGCGCACGCCCTGGAGCGGGGTGTCCGGCTGGTGGACCTGCGCGACCCACCCGGAGACCTCCCGGTGGGGACCGGGCTTGCCCTTCGGACGGCCGGATTTCGCGTGCTGACCGTGGGCACCGACTGCAACGTCGGGAAGATGACCGCGAGCCTGGAGATCCGGCGAGCCCTGACCGAGCGCGGAGTCAAGGCGCGATTCGCCGGAACGGGCCAGAGCGGGATCGTCGTCGATGGAGCGGGGATTCCGGTGGACGCCGTGGTCTCGGACTTCGTGTCCGGGGCGGCGGAGCGGATCACGCTCGAGGCCGCCGAGGGCGCGGACGTCGTTCTCATCGAAGGTCAGGGTTCATTGTTCCATCCGGGCTACTCGGCCGTCACACTCGGCCTCCTGCACGGGTCGATGCCGCACGCGATGATCCTGTGCTGGATGCCGGGGCGGAAGCAGGTCTACGCGGGCGGCTACGAATGGGTCGAGATACCGACACCGGCGGAAGCAATCTCCGCGTACGAGGAGGCTATGCGATGGGCGGCCCCGCAACTGGACAGCCGGGTGATCGCGCTGTCGGCCAACACGTACGACCTGACAGAGGACGAGGCGCGGCGGTTCATCGAAGAGGCCGGTCGGGTCACCGGGCTGCCGTCCACCGACCCGGTGCGCTTCGGGGCGGAGCCGCTGGCCGACGCGGTGGAGAAGGCGCGACGAGCGTGGGCCGAAGGGTCCGCGAGCGGTCAGTCTCCCTCGTAGGTACAGCCGGAAGTGCACGTCTCCTGGATTTCGATCCGGCTGAGGCCGGGCAGCCGGGGGGCAAGGCGCTGCCAGATCCAGCGGGAGAGCACTTCGGCCGTCGGGTTCTCCAGGCCTTCTATTTCGTTCAGGTAGTAGTGGTCGAGTCGATTCCGAATCGGGTCGAACGCCTCCTTGATATCCGCGAAGTCGAGAATCCACCCGACGCTCTCGTCCGGCTCCCCGCGCACGTAAACCCGCACGGTGTAGGTGTGACCGTGCAGGCGCCTGCACTTGTGGCCCTCGGGCACATTCGGGAGCCGGTGCGCCGCGTCGAAAGTGAACTCCTTCCAGATTTCCATTTGGCCTCGTTCAGTCGATTTCGAGGTACTTGTGGGTCTGCAGACTCAGGCGCCACTGCGGGTGTGCGAGGCAGTAGTCGACCGCCAGCTTCGTGTTTCGCGCCCGTTGGGGCCCGTCCATGGGCTGCAGCGAAAAGTGCTGGAAATCCAGGTCGGCGTAGTCCTCCGGCGGCGCCTCCGCTTGTGGATAGACCAGCTTCAGCTCGTCACCGCTCACCAACCGGAGGGGTGCGCCGGCCTTGGGGCTGACGCAGAGCCAGTCGAGGCCGGAAGGAGGATCCACCGTTCCGTTCGTTTCGACGGCGACCTCGAATCCGGCTTCATGCAAAGCTGCCACGGCCACAGCGTCGAGTTGCAGAAGCGGCTCGCCGCCGGTGCACACGACCAGCGGCCGCGCGCGACCTTCCCGAGCGTCGGGCCCGTGGGGCCAGGCGGACGCGACCGCACGGGCCAGGTCCTCCGCCGTTCGGAACTTGCCGCCACCGGGGCCGTTGGTGCCCACGAAATCCGTGTCGCAGAACGGACAGACGGCCGACTCACGGTCCTTTTCGTGACCGGACCACAGGTTGCACCCGGCGAAGCGGCAGAACACGGCCGGCCGTCCCGTTTGGGCGCCTTCCCCCTGGAGAGTGAAGTAGATTTCCTTGACGGAGTAGGGCATGCTAGGAAGTTAGACGCCCTGAAGGCACCTCACCACTCCGGTGGGTGCCACCCTCGTTTGACGTGCCGGCGAAGCCGCCGGTAGTGTGGCTGTCCATGTGCGGAATCGCCGGAATCATCGGTAGTGCGCCTTCTCGGGAGACCGTCGAGGCCATGACTCGCACCCTCACGCACCGGGGGCCGGACGACTCCGGGGTGTGGGACAGTGCCGGAGTGTGCCTGGGTCACACCCGCCTGTCGATCCTCGACCTGTCGTCGGCCGGCCACCAGCCGATGATCGAGGGGCCACCTGGCGGTGGTCTACAACGGCGAGATCTACAACTTCCGGGAGCTCAGACAAGCGCTGCCCGGTCCCTTCGCCTCGGAAAGCGACACTGAGGTGTTGCTGCACCTGTACGAGCGCGATGGCGCGGAGATGGTGCACAAACTGCGTGGCATGTTCGCCTTCGCCATCTGGGACGCCCGTGAGCGCCGGCTGTTCGCGGCGCGCGACCGACTCGGAATCAAGCCGTTCTTCTACCGTGAAATCCCGGATGGACTGGCGTTCGGATCCGAGATCAAGGCCCTGCTCGAGCTGGGACGCCCTGACATGGACCGGACCGCCCTTCGAGACTTCTTCTCCTACAAGTACATCCCACACCCGAAGACGATCTACGCGGGAATCCGCCGGCTGCCCCCGGCGCACACGCTCTCGTGGGCCGCCGGGAGATTGGAGATCCAGCGCTACTGGGAGCCGAGCGCGGAGACCCGGATCACCGACATGGGCGAGGCGGCTGGGCGCCTCGGCGAATTGCTGACGCAGATCGTGCCCGAACACACGCTGTCCGACGTCCCCGTCGGCCTGTTTCTCAGCGGTGGGATCGACTCGACGACGCTCGCGGCGCACCTGGACCGCCCCCGCACGTTCACGCTCGCCGTGGATTCGGCCCGTTTCAACGAGGCGGAATCGGCGCAACGTGGTGGCGGAGCACTACGCGACCGAGCACCTGGAAGAACCCGCGGCCCCCATCGATCTGGCCGAAGCGATCCGGACGATTCCCCGGCTGTACGACGAACCGTTTGGCGACAGCGCGGCTTGGTCCGCGTGGCTCGTGTCGCGCATGGCGGCTCGGCACGTGAAGGTCGCTCTGACCGGCGAAGGCGGCGACGAGTTGTTCCTCGGGTATCGCTATTACGACAAATTCCCGACGTACCGGTCCTCAGCTCTTCGTCGGGCGCTGGTGCCAATGGTCTCGCCGTTCTCGCAGCTCGGACGGTCGCTTGGAAGGCGCGCGGAGACCGGCCTCGAGCGGTATGCGGTGTTCCTCCCGGCCTTCACCATCAGGCAGAAACAGGCCCTTCTGTCGCCGGACTTGATGGCAGCGGGCTACGACGACCTGTGGCACGTGCGGCGATTCTGGCGGGAAGACCTGGATCCTCTGAAGCGGCTCCAGTGGACGGACCTGCACGCCCACCTTCCGGGCGGTCTGCTGACCAAGGTGGACCGGGCGAGCATGGCCCATTCGCTGGAGGCCCGCCCCCCACTCCTGGACCACCGGCTGGTGGAGTTCGCGCTCTCTCTGGACACGACGCTTCTCCGAGACCCGACAGCGGGGCAGGGGAAGCTGGTGGTGCGTCAACTCATGGAGTCCCGGGTGCCGGTCGGCCTGTTCGATCAGCCCAAGAAGGGATTCGGTTTGCCGATCCGGGAGTGGGTCGGCCGAGAGCCTGACCTGCTACGGAGCGCGTTCGATCGGCTGACGAAGGCGGGCATCCTGCGCGGTGGCTCGATTCCCCGGCTCGACAACGACCAGACCTGGTCGCTGCTGGTGCTGGATCGGTGGATGAAGGACGCCGGCTTCGCCCCGTGAAGTTCCTACCCGGCAGGCCTCCCGCGACCAGCGTCCGAAACTCATCGGCGAGCAGCGAGTTGGCCCCCAGGAAAGCGGTCGGGTCCGAGGCCCGCCGGTACGTCGACGGTCAGGCCCGCCGCCCCCGGTCCACGACCGATGCCCGGGACTTCCAGCTCCTCGAATACCCCGCCGGCTTCCCGCACGATCAGCGCACCCGCCGCCACGTCCCACGGCATCAGCCAGTACTCCCAGAAGGCGTCGAGCCGGCCGCACGCCAGGTCGCACAGGTCGAGGGCCGCCGCCCCGGCGCGCCGGATGCCGGCGGTGGACCGCAGCACGCGGGACATCGTCTCGAGATAGGCCGGGAGAACATGGAGCTTCTTGAAGGGAAACCCGGTACCCACGAGGGCCAGGTCGAGGTCATCCATGTCGGAGACTCTGATGTCCTGTCCATCGCGCCGAGCGCCCCCACCGCGCGTCGCCTCGAACAGCTCGCCCGTCGCAGAGTTCAGTACCACCGCTGCCCTCAGTCCGGCGGCGTCATGCGCGGCGATCGACACGGCGTACTCCGGATAGCCGTGCAGGAAGTTCGTCGTGCCATCCAGCGGATCGATGATCCACAGCACGGACGGCTGCGACTTCGTCCGACTCGTTCTCCGTCCCCTCCTCGGCCAGGACCCGGTGGTCCGGAAAACGCTCGAGCAGCGTTGCTACGATCACGCGCTCCGACTCGACGTCTACCTCTGTCACGAAGTCGGACCGCCCCTTCTCCGTCCATTGTGACGAGTCCACCTGGCCTCGCGCCTCGCTCTGGACGGTCGAGGCCCGCGCAGCCGCCAGGCGGGCCGTTTCCAGAAGGGCGTCGTCGTCCATCGGCGTCGGTTCCGGCGGCAGATCAGTCAACGACTCCCTCGCTTGCTCGGGGTTTCGGGCCCGGCTACGTTCCGGCGTCCCGCCGGACGGTGCCCAGAATCCGCATCATCCGGGCGCTCTTCACACGAATCAGACAGTGCTCGATGACTCAGGGCAAGAGCCGCGTCTTCAGCGGAATTCAGCCGTCCGGCGAACTCCACATCGGCAACTACCTCGGCGCCATCAAGAACTGGGTGGCACTGACCGAGCAATACGAGTGCATCTACTGCATCGTGGACCTGCACGCGGTCACCATTCCGTACGAGCCGTCGGAGCTGCCGGGGCGGATTCACGACCTGGCCCTCGGCCTTCTCGCCTCGGGCCTCGATCCTGAGCGTTGTACCCTGTTCGTGCAGTCGGCCGTTCCGGAACACGCGGAGCTCCAGTGGCTTCTCAATACGGTCACGCCGCTGGGCGAGCTGTCCCGCATGACGCAATTCAAGGACAAGTCCGGCCGGGTGGAAACAGTGAACGCGGGTCTCCTGAATTATCCGGTCCTGCAGGCGGCCGACATCCTGCTGTACCTGGCCGACCGGGTGCCGGTGGGCGAGGACCAGGCGCAGCACCTGGAGCTGACCCGCGAGATCGCCCGCCGATGGAACGGCCGGTTCGGCGAGTATTTCCCGGAGCCCCAGGCCCTGATCGGAGGCGGGAAGCGCATTCTCGGACTCGACGGTGCCTCGAAGATGTCGAAGTCGCAGAACAACACGATCCCGCTACTGGCCGACGAGGAAGAGCTGTGGTCGGTGATTCGCACGGCCGTCACGGACCCGGCCCGTGTGCGGCGCGACGATCCCGGCAATCCCGATGTATGCAACGTCTTCTCGCTGCACGGCCACTTTTCCTCGGAAGAGGAGCGGGCCGAGATCGATGGGCTGTGCCGAACCGCGGGTATCGGGTGCGTGGACTGCAAGAAGCGCCTGACGGCCAACGTGGCCGCTGAACTGGCGCCGATCCAGGCCAGAGCCGCTGAATTGCGCGCGGACCCCGACTTCCGTGCGTGAAATCCTGCACGAAGGGGGCCGGAGAGCCCGCGCCATCGCATCGGTTACTCTCGGCGAGGTCTACGAGCGCATGGGACTGGAGCGTCACGGCTCCTGAGGATCCAACGCCCCGGGATTCTGGTGGAACGCCTATCGATATGACGGATACCTCCCGCCGACTCGTCGTCTGGATGCACTCCGACCGGTATCCCACCTGGTCCATGCCTCTGTCCGCCGTCCAACGGCTGGAGGAGGCGCTCGGGCCGGGCTGGATCGTGGACTCCGTTTCCGAGCCGACCTTCGCCGGAGGCGACGGGAGCCGCGAGATCCCCGCCGCCGTGCGGGATGCCGTGGCGGAGGCGGAGGTTTACTTCGGGTTCGGGATCACCAGGGAGTTGTTCCTGGCGGCACCCCGGCTTCGCTGGGTTCACTCCGCAGCCGCCGGCGCCCGCGCCACGTTGTTCCCAGAGATGAACGAAGGCGACGTCGTTCTCACGAATTCCGCCGGAATCTACGCCGAGCCGCTGGCCGAGTGGGCCATGGCGGCTGTGCTGTACTTCGCTCGCGGATTCGACCTTGCGCACCGGGGCATGCGGGAGCGGCGCTGGCCGTACGATGAGATGGCGGCCTACGGTAACCCGCAGAGGGAGGCCGCCGGCAGCACGATGGCGGTCATCGGATACGGGGGTATCGGACGGGCCGTCGGCACGCGGGCGCAGGCGCTCGGGATGCACGTGTTGGCGGTGCGGTCCCATGTGCGCGAAGGCCTTCCGGAGGGCGCGGACGAGGCCTTCGGACCGGAGGGCCTGGAGGAGGTCCTGGGGCGCAGCCACTACGTGGTTCTGAGTCTGCCCGAGACCTCGCTCACGACCGGGCTGATCGGGACTCGGGAACTCGGACAGATGCGGCCCGACAGCGTCTTGTTGAACCTGTCTCGAGGTGGCATAGTGGATGAGGACGCGCTGGCCGACGCGCTCGGATCGAATCGAATCCGGGGCGCCGCGCTGGACGTGTTCCGGGAGGAACCACTTCCGGCCGACAGTCCGCTCTGGACCCTCGACAATGTGCTGATCACGCCGCATGTGGGCGCGATCTCGCCCCGGTTCTGGGAGCGGGAAACAGATCTCATGGTGCGCAACATTGGGCATTACCTGGCGGGCGGCCGGATGGAGAACATGGTAGACAAGACACGGGGCTATTAAGTGCAGAGACTGATCGAGGCGGCTGTCGATCGCGGAGCCAGCGTCATCCACATCAAGGCCGGCGACGTCCTTCGGGCCCGGATCGAGGGCAAGATCGTCAAGCTCTCGAATCAGGTGTTCACGGAAGAGGAGACGGCGAAGATCGCGCTGAAGCTGATCGCGAGTGAGAAGGACCGTGAGCGCTTCGACGAGATCCGGGACTACGATACGTCCTGGGGATTGAAGGGCGTGGGACGTTTCCGGATCAACATCTCGCGGCAGCGCGGGTCGGTGATGGTCGTCCTGCGGGTCATCCCCCCGAACGTACCGACCCTGGAGGAGCTCTACCTCCCGAAGGTCCTGGGCGAGATCGCGGAGACCGACCACGGTCTCGTGCTCGTCACCGGCGCCGTGGGTACTGGAAAGAGCACCACCCAGGCGGCCATGATCCAGTGGCTCAACGAACGGCACAAGAAGCACGTCGTCACACTCGAGGATCCAATCGAGTATCTGCATTCGGACGATGCGAGCACGGTGACCCAACGTGAGGTCGGCGTTGACACCGCGTCCTTCCACTCGGGGCTGCGGGCTGCGCTCCGGCAGGATCCGGATGTCATTCTAATCGGTGAGATGCGAGACCGGGCGACGATAGCGACGGCCTTGCGGGCGGCCGAGTTAGGCCAGCTCGTGATCTCGACTCTGCCGACGCCGACCGCTGTGGGAGCGATCAATTACGTGCTCGCCGCCTTCCCGGATGAAGAGCGGGAGATGGCACGTATGCGGCTGGCGGACACGCTGAAGGCGGTGATCGCGCAGAAACTGCTTCCTAGAAGGGACATGGACCGCCAGATTCCGGCCGTCGAGATACTCCGGATCACGGGCGCCGTCCGCGACTGCATTCTCAACTCGAGTGCCCTCGACGAGATCACGGACCTGATCGAAAGCGGTCAAGAAGCGTACGGGATGCAGTCCTTCCAGCAGCACCTGCAGGAGCTGGTGAAGTCGGGGATGGTCGAGTACGAGGTCGCGCGGTCGGCGGCGCCGAGTCCCAGCGACTTCGAGCTGGCGATGCAGACGCTCGGCGGGGCTGCCGTGGATCCCACCCGGGGAGACGTCCAATTATGAACCTGGACGGTGTGTTCCTGCCGGTCACGACACCGTTCGACCCTACGACCGGGGATCCGGACCTCGCTGCGTTCGCCGCCAACATCCAGGCCTGGTGCGAGCATTCGATCGCGGGCCTGGTCGTGGGTGGATCGACGGGGGAGCAGGCGCTGCTCGACGAGGACGAACTCGTGGCGCTGGTGGCACGAGGGGCCCGGTCACGCCGCGATGGCATGGCATTGATCGCCGGCACGGGTGCCGAGTCCACCCGGGCGACCATCCGGCTGTGCGACCTGGCGGCCCGGGAGGGTGCGGACGCGGTGCTGGTGAAGCCGCCCTCATACTACCGTGGACGCATGTCCCCGGAAGCGGTCCGCACCTACTTCCTGGCGGTCGCGGATGCCTCGCCCGTTCCGGTCATCCTGTATCACGTGCCGAAGTTCGTCCCGGTGGACTTGGTTCCCGAACTCGCGGGCGAGTTGGCGCATCACGACAACGTCGCCGGGATCAAGGACTCCTCCGGTGACATTCACAACCTCGGAGCGGTGTGCCAGGCGGTGGGGGAGAGCGCCACGGTGGTCGTGGGAGCCGGCACGCTGCTGTATTCGGGACTGGAGATCGGAGCCCGGGGCGGCATCATTGCCGTCGGTTTGCTGGCTCCGGGAGCGGCGTGCGAGCTGTACCGGACGTTCATGGCGGGTCGTTCGGCCGAAGCCGGTCGGCTCCAGGAGCGTATCGGACCGCTGCACAAACGGGTCGTCGCGGGCACGGGCGTGCCGGGCATCAAACATGGTCTCGATCTGCTGGGCATGGCAGGCGGTCTCCCCCGTCCGCCGCTTCTCCCGGCGACCGATCGGGAGCGGGAGGACGTGGCCGAGGCCCTCGAGCGGGCCGGCCTTCTACAGGGATCACCCCAGCAAATCTGACTAACCAGCCCACCGGGCGGGAGCCGCAATTGTTCGACGAAAAGACGCGTTGTGTCGTGCTGGTGGGCGTCCAATGGGGCGACGAGGGGAAGGGCAAGATCACCGATGTCCTGGCTGAGCAGGCCACGTTGGTGGCCCGGTACCAGGGCGGGGCGAACGCCGGACATACGGTGCTGGTGGATGGCGAGGAGTTCATCCTGCACCTGATTCCCTCCGGCGCTCTCTACCCCGATGTGCGCTGCCTGCTGGGCAATGGTGTGGTGCTCGACCCCTGGAAGCTGATCGACGAAATCGAGATGCTGCAATCCCGCGGTGTCGACATCGAGCATCGGCTGGGCGTCTCGCGGCGCGCACACCTGGTGCTCCCCTACCACAAGCAGTTGGACGGTGCGAAGGAGGCGGCCAAGGGCGCCGGTCGGATCGGCACCACGAAGCGGGGAATCGGCCCGGCCTACCGGGACAAGATCTCGCGAAGCGGCCTCCGGGTCTGTGACCTGGCGGATCGGGACTACTGCTGGGACGTGGTGCGCGAGGGAGCCGCTGCGGCCAACGCGGTCCTGGACTACTACGGGGTCGAGGAGCGAGCGGACTCCGAGGCCGTGATGACCAGGCTCGCCAGCGTCACGAAGCGACTCCTGGCCCTGGGCACCGACACCGGGGCGGAAATCCGGGCGGAACTGGCGGCGGACGGCCGCGTCCTTCTCGAGGGGGCGCAGGGTTCGTTGCTGGATGTGGATCACGGCACGTACCCGTTCGTGACCTCTTCCACCACGACGGCGGGGGGTGCCGCCGCCGGCGTCGGGATCGGTCCCACGCTGATCGACGAAGTTCTGGGCGTGGTCAAGGCATACACGACCCGCGTCGGCGCCGGGCCGTTTCCCACCGAACTCGAGGGCGATGAGGCGGACCGGCTTCGCAACCTCGGCGCGGAGTTCGGCGCGACTACAGGAAGGCCCCGCCGGCCCGGCTGGTTCGACGGAATCGTCGTGCGTCACGCCGCCGGGGTGAACGGCCTCACCGGGCTCGCGGTAACGAAGCTCGATGTGCTGGATTCTTTCGATGAAGTGCTGCTCGGCGTGGGCTACCAGCTCGACGGAGTCGCGACGGCGAACTTCCCGGAGCGTGCCGCCGATATCGCGCGGGTACGCCCGGTGTACGAAAAGGAGATGGGCTGGAAGACGGACACCGGCTCCTGCCGCTCCTGGGATGAGCTTCCCGACGCGGCGCGGCATTATCTGAAGCGCATCGAGACCGTGGCCGAGGTACCGATTCGGCTCGTTTCCGTAGGTTCGGCGCGGGATCAGATCGTCAGGGTCGGCTGACGGTCAGGAAGGGGGCGCGGTTGGCTCGACGCTTCCCAGGTTCGCGGCTTCGGCGCCCTTTCATTCGTCTTTCTGGCGTCGCGTAGCACCATCGGCGCAGCTTCCGTACTGTCTGCGCAACAGCCAGCCGAAGTCCGCCTCTACCGTCCAGATATCGGGCATCGACGGTGAACTGCTCAAGGAACGTCGAGGCCCTGACGGGCATCGTCAGCGGCCTCGCGACGCGCGAAGACGTGCGTCCCGGTCACGTGTATCGGTTGTTCGAGAAGGCCCCCGAGCAGATCGAGCGGGCCCTGCAGCCGTTCGGTTTCTACCACCCGGCGGTCCAGTCGTCGCTGGACACGGAGTCCACTCCCTGGAGAGCCAGTCTTCGCGTTGATCCGGGGCCACCGATGCTCGTGGAGCGGCTGGACGTCCGAGTGACCGGTGAAGCCGAGCAGGACAGCGCGTTCCAGGCGGCCCTGGCGCGGCTTCCGCTGGCCGAGGGAGACACGCTCGAAGCACCCGGCGTACGAGCGCGCCAAGACATCGCTCGCGCTCCTGGCCGCCGACCGCGGCTATCTCGATGCCGTCTGGGACTCCAGCTTGATCCGGGTCGACGTGCAGCGAAACCGCTCCGCGATCGTGCTTCACATGACGACCGGGCCCCGTTTCCGGTTCGGCGATGTCACGATCGACCAGGAATGGGTCGATCTGGATATCCTGGCCCGCTACATCGGGTTTCAGGCCGGTGACTTCTTCGACACCTCCGACCTGCGCGCTCTTCAGTCCAATCTGTCCGGAACCACGTACTTCGCGAACGTGGAAATCGTGCCGCGCCGCGATCTGGCAGACGATGAGCTCCGTGTGCCGATCGAGATCCATGCCACAGCCCGGAAGACGCAGCGCTGGGAGGCTCGGCGTCGGGTACGGCACGGACACCGGGCCCCGGATTCGTCTGGCGACCGAGTTTCGGCGCCTCAACCGCCGTGGACACTACGCGGACGGCGATGTTCGGCTGTCGACGAGCGAGCAGAGCGTCACGGCCCGCTACAACATCCCGGTCGGCTTTCCGAATCCTTCGCTATGGACGATCACCGGCCGGTACGGCCGCATCGAGTGGGTCACCAGCAAGACCCTCCAGGGGATCGCCGGGCTCAGCTTCGCGCATTTGCGGGGAGATGTGCGCGAAGTGTTCTCGATCCGATATCAGCACGACGACTTCCAGGTGGCAGCGGACACCGGGCGTCTCGCACCTGACGCAGCCGATTGCGGCGTGGACATTCTCGCGAGGCCGACAACCGCCTCTACGCCACGCGTGGTATCGGCGGAATCCTCGAGCTTCGGGGGGCGCGTGGACGGATTCGGCTTCTTCTGCGAGCTTCTTCAGAGCGTGGACGTCGATCAAGGCGATTCGCGGTCTGACCCCATAGATCCGCGGGCATGCTTCGCGCGGACGTCGGCTGGATAGCCACCGAACAATTCCGCGGGCTTCCCGCCCTCGATCCGGTTCTTTGCGGGAGGCGATCGAAGCATCCGGGGATACAGCTATCAGTCGCTGGGTCCGGTCAACGAGAACGGCGACGTGACTGGCGGCAACAGCCTCCTCGTCGGGGAGCGTAGAGCTGGAGTACCGCCTGCTCGAGAAGTGGGCCGGGGCGGTGTTCTTCGATGCCGGGAACGCGTTTCGCGACTTCAGCAGGATCGGTCGCCGCCGGAACGGGATTCGGCGTCCGGTGGATCTCGCCCATTGGCCTGGTCCGGGTCGATGTGGGCTTTGGCCTGCAGAAGGAGGGCAATCCAGTCCGCCTCCACCTCTCGATCGGGCCGGACTTCTGATGACAGAGCGAGCGGTTCGATCGCGGTGGACTCGCTGGGCGAGACGACTGATCCTGGGGTTCGCGGTCCTCGTCCTGCTGATCCTCTCCCTCGCGGGATTCTTCGTCGGTACGGCACCGGGAGGACGGATGGTCCTTTCCGTGGCCCGAGGTTTCCTTCCCGACGATCTCCACGCAGAGATGGGTGAGTTCTCTGGCCGCTTGATCGATCGATTCGAGTTGCGTGGTGTGGAACTCAGTCTTCCCGGAGCCGAAGTCGCCGTGCGCCGGGTGACCGTGGACTGGCGAGGCTCCGGCCTGCTGCGCAAACGGGTGCACGTGAATGCGGCCACGGTCGAGGGGATGGTCGTGCGGCTGCCCGAAGGGAAAGAGGACTCAGCCGCCATCCGGCGCGAGACCGTCACGGATTCCCTTCGCGGTTCCCCGGTCCCGGAGCTCCCCGTTCGCCTTTCGTTCAGTTCGCTCGCCCTGTCCGACATCACGGTTCAGGTCGGGGACTCGCTGTGGGTATCCGGCGCCCGCGCGGTGGTGGCGGGCGAATTGGACGACTACCGCCTCTCTCTCTCCGGACACCTGGACGTGACCCATCTGGCTTCAGCTGACGTGATGCTCTCCGGACAGGGCTCGACGACGGGGTTTCACCTGGACAGCCTGGTCGCGAGCACTTCGGGGGGACGGGTCTCGGCCCTCGGGGCCCTCTCGTGGTGGCCAGAACTGACATGGGACGGGGACTTCGAGGTCCAGGAACTCGCCCCCTCGCGCCTCGCGGCTGACCTCGAGGAGTGGCCGGGCTGGATCTCGCTGTCCGGCTCGAGCGACGGTCGGATTACCGGTGTCGGAGCGGTGGAGCTGAACGCGGTCGTGGATACCGTGTTCGGCGAGCTCCGAGGCGAGCGGCTGGGAGGCAGTTTCGAAGCGCGCTTGCGGGGCCAGGATCTCGAGCTGCCGGAGGCGCGCATCGAGTGGGGGGGAGCCTTCGTTCGCGCGTCGGGCGCCGCCGGCGAGACGCTCGACCTGGAGTTCGAGGCCAGGCTGCCGCAACTCGGGCTCGTCTTCCCCGGAGCGTCAGGCCGGCTGGTGGCTTCAGGCCATGCCACGGGCTCCCGGGACGCCCCCCGGCTGCGTGCGGACTTCGAGGCGGACGGCGTGGTGGTGGAAACGGCCAGAGCGGCGTCGGTGGCCGGAGAACTGGACCTCGACATGGCCGGGCCGCTGGGGGCCACGGTGTTCGCCCGGGGCCTTTCGATCGCCGGTCGCGAGTTCGGTTCAGCGCGGATCGAGCTGTCCGGGCGTCGGGCCGCCCACCGGCTCGAGATCTCCTCCCGTGGATCGGACGGCGAGGTCGATTTCGAAGCCGTCGGCGGTCTCGATCCGAATGGCGTATGGACTGGCGAGGTGAAAGCCCTGCGTCTGACCGCCGACACTGTCGGATCGTGGGCCCTCGTCGCGCCCGCGGCGATCACCGTGTCAACGGACGTTCTGCGTCTGGGGAAGGCCTGCCTCGCCTCCGCGCCAGCTCTGATTTGCGCCGAAGGCGAAACCGGTGGCGGGTGGACTCGCCTGACGGCCAGCGTCGACTCGTTCCAGGTCGAGCGCCTTGCGCCGCTGATGCCGGACAACGTCCAGGCGCGGGCGAGCGTAGAGGGAGCCCTCTCGCTCGAGATCGATCCGCAAGGCAGGCTCAGCGGAGAAGCGGAAATCCTGACCGGCCCCGGTGCTGCCACCCTGCCAGTGCGAGGGGAGTCGCGCGACCTGTTCTTCGAACCGGTTCATTTGTCGGCGTCGTCCGGCAGGGAAGGAACGCGCGCGGCGCTTGAACTGCGTGTTACCGATGCCTCCGGCGCGAGAATTCTCAAGATCGATGGCCGGATTGAGTCTCCGGTCGCCATGGGTTCGACGGGCGACCTGGGTCGGCTACGGGGACAGCCCGGCTCGGCTGTCCTGGAAATCGAGGCGGGCGATCTGCGGCTCGTGGCGGACGGTCTTCCGCCTGAGTGGGATATCTCGGGGAGCGCACGGGCGATGGCGGACGTGCAGGTGGATGCGGAGGGCCGTGTCACGGGCGAACTGGAAGCGCACACGAGTGCTGGCCTTCTCACGTTGCCAGTGGGTACGGAGTTGCGGGAGTTCTTTCTTCGAGCCGGTCACGCTGACGGCCTCGTCCGGGGGGGACGGGATCCGGGCGGAGATCGATTTGCACGTTGCGGATGCGGCGGGCGCGGCGGTCCTCGACGTCATCGGTCGGGCGGATTCTCCCATGGCCATCGATCAGGGTGCCGGTCTCTCACAGCTGCGGGGCCGGCCGGTCTCGGCTCACCTGGACGTGGCGGCGGACGCCCTGCTGCTGGTGGGTGATCTACTGCCCCTGTGGGACGCAACGGGAACCCTGCAGGCCACGGCGGACCTCGAGTTGGATGCAGAGGGCCTGCTGGCTGGCGACTTCGCGGCGACGACCGACTCGTTGGTGCTTCGCAGCAGCGTGCGCGGTGAGGAGTGGACGCTGGTCGTGGAGCCGGCCCGCATGAAGGGGGAGATCCGCCCGAACGGCTCGAAAGGAGAGGTGGAGTTCGCGGTGACCGTGCCGGGGCAGGGCGAGATCCTCACGGCGACGGGGCAGGTCGACCTTCCCGGCTTCTCGCTGCTGGATTTCGACGCCGACGATCAGCGCGTAGACGGGAGTCTGGATGTCCGGGTCGCCGACCTGTCGATCGTCGAAGCCTTCCTCGTCCAGGTCGCGGATGTCCGCGGACGCTTCGAGCTCCTGAGCCGGTTCGGTGGGACACTCGCCGGTCTCACCGTCGACGGTGAGGCATCCCTGACCGATGGCTACGCGCTGGTGCCGGCCCTCGGTCTCCATCTCACGGACATCAGCCTCCACGCAGCCGGTCGGCCGGACGGTACGGTCGAACTGGAGGGCGAAGTCCGCTCCGGAGACGGGAGTCTGACCTTGAGCGGTCGTTCTCAGCGTTACCCGTCGGCGGAATCCCCGTCCGTCTTCCAGGTCCGGGGCGAGCGGTTCCTCGTGATGGATATTCCGGAGGTCAACCTCTCGGCGAATCCGCGTCTGGACCTGGCGTTCGACGGGTCCTCGCTCCGGCTTAGCGGAATCGTAGATCTTCCCCGCGGCCGCCTCGGATTCCCTGAAATTCCTCCCGGCGCGGTGACGCCATCCGACGACGTGGTGATCGTGGGCGACTCCCTGGTGGACAGGCAGCCACCGGTGCTCTTCGGGGCGGATATCACCGTCACCCTGGGAGACGACGTATTCTTCAACGGATTCGGGCTTGCCGCGAACCTGGTCGGCGATGTGCGGATCCTTCAAGAACCCGGTGGTGAGCCGAGGGGCCGGGGTGAGGTACGCCTCGTGAACGGCACCTACCGATCGCTGGGTCAGGAGCTGCGGGTCGATCCGGGCCGCCTGCTGTTCAGTGGTCCGATCGATGATCCGGGCGTGGATGCGCGAGCCTTCGTGCGTGCGTCCGACGGGACGGAGGCCGGGTTCATGGTCGGTGGCACGGTGCAGGATCTGGACGTGTCCACCTATTCCGTCCCGCCGAAACCGGAGAGCGACGTCATGGCCTACATCCTGTTTGGCCGGCCAATGAGCCAGACGTCGGGCACAGAGGGCAGCCGTGCCTCGAACGCTGCGGCCTTGCTCGGAGCGAACATGCTGACCATGAGCCTGGCGCCCAGCCTCGGCCTGGACGAGGCGCGCATCGAAACCGGCTCGAGCCAGAACAAGGCGCAACTGGTGGTCGGCAAGTACCTGTCTCCCAGCCTGTACGTGGGATACGGGATCGGGATCTACGAACCGATCAGCACCCTTCGGCTGCGCTACCTGCTCTCGGCGCGCTGGTCGATCGAGGCGATCACCGGGGACCAGCAGAGCACCGACCTGCTGTGGCGCATCGAGACCGGGGGGCCGAAGCCGGAGGCGGCGACGGCGGAGGGCGATGGGGGTGCTACGGTTGACGCTGACGTGCAGTGAGGACGGACGGGGGTGTTCCCGTCCGCCCCACATCACTCTCGCTCAGCCGACCCCGACGATCAGCGCCAGCGACCAGGAACGGTTGTTGATCTTCACCGCGTCGTCCTTGGCCACGTCGGAGAGGCCGTACGTGTAGGCGAAGTCGAGTCCGAAGAACAGTACCTGCAGCCCGATTCCCCCCTTGAGGCCGAAGTCGAACTTGTTCGTTTCGTCGCAGAAGTCGGCGGTGAAAAGTCCGTCCGTGCTGCAGCTGACCTCGTAGCCTCCGTTGATTCCACCGTAAACGCGCGGCCCAATGACTCGTTCGAGGATCGGGACTCGAACCACGCCCATGACCGGAACCTCGATGTACGAGAGGCGGACCCGATCGGTATTGCTCGCCAGGTCGAAACCCTTTTCGGAGTAGTAGCCGCCCACGATGATGCCGAAGATGCCTCCTGTGGCGTACGAGGCGCCGAACTGAAATCCGGTCCGGCTGTCCGTCTCGACGCTGCTGCCGTCGATTTCGACGCTGGCATCCGAGTAGATACCACCGGCCGTGATCCCGACCTGCGCTGTCGCAGGCATCGCCACGAGGGTCAGCATGACCGTCGTGGCCAGAACGCTCCGAAGTCGCATGGTGAACGTCTCCTGTATTCACATGGTCCTCCGACCGGCGTCTCCGGTCGGAGCCGCTGAAGATAGGTGCTTTGGAGTCCGGCGAAAGCCGACCCCCTGATGATCGCCACGGATTGCCCGTTAGGGCTGCTTTCGCTATAATCTGGGGCTCTTGAATTCGGGCTGGCCCGAGCGGCCGGCGCGGGCAGACGCGAACCGAGTCACGGCGTCGCGTCTTTTGTATTGAAAGGGCCCCGGGCCGCCTTGTGGCAGCGTAAGCCGGGGCGGGGACCGGGACGGGATGTTCGAGCAGCTCGGCGATCGGCTGGATGGCGTGTTTCGCCGCCTCAAAGGGCGGGGGGTCATCACGCAGCCCATGCTCCGCGAGGGGCTCCGCGAGGTGCGCCGTGCGCTGCTCGAGGCGGACGTGAATTTCCACGTCGCCCGGGACTTCCTGAAGCGCGTGGAAGAACGCGCGCTCGGCGAAAAGGTGCTGGAGTCGGTTCGACCGGCCGACCAGATCGTCAAGATCGTGCACGACGAACTGATCGAGGTCCTGGGCGGAGCGAGCGCGGAATCCGGGCTCGCGGAGGCGGCGGTTCCGCCTTCGGTGATCATGCTCGTGGGACTTCAGGGGTCGGGTAAGACGACGACCGCCGGGAAGTTGGCGCGCCGGTTCGAGCGGCTTGGGCGTCGGCCGACGCTCGTGGCCTGCGATCCCTACCGGCCGGCGGCGGGCGAGCAGCTCGTGACCCTGGCCGAGTCGATCGACGTGCCGGTCGTGCACGAGCCCGGTGAAACGGACGTGGTCGCACTCGCCTCCAAGGGGGTCGATGGAGCTCGCAGGGCGGGGGCGACGCACGTGATCATCGACACGGCCGGCCGACTGCAGGTCGATGCCGAGTTGATGGACGAGTTGAGACGGGTGAAGGCGGAGATCGGGCCGCAGGAAGTGCTACTCGTCGCCGACGGAATGACCGGACAGGAAGCGGTCCGCATCGCGGAGGGCTTCCATGAGACGGTCGGGATCACGGGAGTGATCCTCACCAAGATGGACGGTGACGCGCGAGGCGGCGCGGCGCTTTCGATCCACGGAGTGCTCGGAGTGCCGGTCAAGTTCGTCGGTGTCGGAGAGCGCCTGGAGGATCTTACGGCGTTCGAGCCGGAGAGGATGGCAGGGCGGATCCTCCAGATGGGCGACATCGTCGGATTGGTGGAGAAGGCGCAGCAGACGTTTGATCTCGAAGCCGGGAAGCAGTTGGAGGAGAAGGTGCTCGGCGGCGGGCAATTCGACCTGGAAGATTTTCTCCAGGCAACGAAGCAGATACAGAAGATGGGCCCGATCGAGGGCCTGCTGAAGATGATACCGGGCGTGAAGCCGAAGATGTTGGAAGGGGTGGACGTGGATCCCCGCCGCATCAGGCACATGGAGGCGATCATCCTCTCCATGACGCCCGCAGAGCGGCGGAAGCCGGAGATCATGAACGGTTCGCGCCGGGCGCGGATCGCGAAAGGGTCCGGCCGGCCGGTCCACGAGGTGAACCGGCTGCTCAAGCAGTTCAAAGAGATGCGTAAGATGATGAAGCAGATGGGCAAGCTTGCGCCGCGCCTCGCAGCCGGCGGAAAGCTGGACTCGCTGCTTCAATGACGGGCAGGTCGGGCCTCGCGAGGCTTCACCTGTCCATGACAGACCGGACGTAACCAGAGGAACAGGATCAGTGGCGACACACATTCGACTTCAGCGAACAGGCCGGAAGAAGCAGGCTTCCTTCCGGATCGTCGTGACCGACGTGAACGAGCAGCGTGATGGGCCGGCGATCGAGACGCTCGGGACCTACAACCCGCGCACTCAGCCGTCCATCGTTCGGTTGGACGCCGCGGCGTCCCTGAACTGGCTGCACGAAGGCGCGCAGCCCACGGACACCGTGATCTCGATCTTCCGGAAAGCCGGCGTGTGGCAGAGGTACCAGGCCGGCGAGACGGCGGACTCCCTTGAGGAGACTGTCGTGACGCTAGGTCCGCCGCAGGGCGAGCAGAAGACGTCGCGTCGCGCGGCCGTCGCTGCGGAAGCCCAGAAGCTGAGGGCAGTGGAGGTTGCGGCTTCGAAGCAGTTGGCCGAGGAAGCGGCGAAGGAAAACGCGAAGAAGGCCGCGGCAGAGGCCAAGGCCGCCGCGGCGGCGGAAGCCGATGCTGCCGCCGCCGAGGCTGAGGAAGCGGTAGAAGAGGCGGCCGAAGAGGTCGAGGAAGTCGCGGCCGAGGCTGAGGAAGCGGCAGAAGAGGCGGCCGCAGAGGTCGAGGGAGTCGCCGCCGAGGCTGAGGAAGCGGTAGAAGAGGCGGCCGCAGAGGTCGAGGAAGTCGCGGCCGAGGCTGAAGAAGCGGTAGAAGAGGCGGCCGAAGAGGTCGAGGAAGTCGCCGCCGAGGCCGACGAGGACGAGAAGAAGGACTGAGTCGGAGACCGGCCGGGGCGTCAAGCTCCGCGGGTTCCGCAGTTCGATGAACGAGATTGTCGTAGGGACGATTCGAAACGCGCACGGGCTGGGCGGGGAAGTACTCGTCGAGTTGTTGACCGGAGATCCGGACGATGTCTTCGCGATTGGCCGTGTTCTTCGGATCGTCGGTGGACAGGGAAGAGGCCCCGGGAGCCTGACGCTGACGGGCGCTCGGCGCCACAAGGGAGGACTCCTCCTTCAGTTCCAGGAGGTTGCCGACCGCAACGCTGCCGAGAGGTTGCGGGGCCGGGAATTGGCCCTGCCGACGGCAGATCTGCGGCAGTTGGACGAGGACGAGTTCTTCCTGCACGACCTGGTGGGGTATGCGGTCGTGCGAGCGGACGGCGAGCCGGTCGGAGACGTGGTGACATCGTATGAGACCGGGGCGCAGTTGCTGCTTGGTGTCACGACAGGGGAGCGAGAGGTCCTCATTCCGTTCGGCAGGCAGCTGGTGAAGGAGGTGGACCGGGAGGCGCGAAGGATCGTGATCGATCCGCCGCCGGGACTGCTGGAGGACTGACGACGTGAAGATCAACGTCGTTACGATCTTCCCGGAGTTCTTCGAGGTGCCGCTGGGCACCAGCATCCCGGGGCGTGCGGCGACCGCCGGACTGGTGAAGTACCGGGTCGTGGACCTGAGGGACTTCACGCACGACCGGCACCGCACCGTGGATGATGAGCCGTACGGAGGTGGCGCGGGCATGGTCATGAAGCCCGAGCCGTTCTTCGAGGCGATGGACCAGCTGGAACCGGCGGGTCCGGTCGTCTTGCTGAGTCCACGGGGCCGAGTGTTCGATCACGATACGGCGGTCCGGTTTGCGGTGCAGCCCGAGTTGACGCTGCTGTGCGGGCACTACAAGGGCGTGGACGAGAGGGTGGCCGAGGGTGTGGCTACCGAGGAGTTGTCGGTCGGCGACTACGTGCTGTCCGGCGGCGAACCCGCGGCACTGGTGGTTGTGGATGCGGTGGTTCGGCTCCTTCCGGGAGCCATGAGTGACCACGAGTCGGCCGCGGAGGATTCGTTCTATGATGGATTGCTCGCGCCGCCCGTGTTCACACGGCCGGCCGAGTACCGGGGACGCGAAGTCCCGGAGGTGCTCAGATCGGGCGATCATTCCCGGATCGCGGAATGGCGCCGACTGGAGGCTGAGCGGCTGACGAGAGATAGAAGACCGGAGCTCTGGGAGCGCGAGGGAAACTGATCCTTCGTCAGCCCGCAGCTCGCTGGGAATGAACCACAGGCGTTATTAGATTCGGTCGCCGCAGGCGACCCCGGAAGGAGCGAAATCGTGGATCCGAGGATTGTGGAAATCGAGAAGACCCAGGTGCGGTCCGACCTGCCGGCGTTCGCGCCCGGTGATACGGTCAGGGTGCGCGTGCGGGTCAGCGAGGGCGCCAAGGAGCGGATCCAGGCGTTTGAGGGCATCTGCATCGCTCGCAAGGGGGGTAGCCTCAACGAGACCTTCACGGTCCGGAAGATCTCCGGCGGTGTCGGAGTCGAGCGGATCTTCCCGGTGCACTCGCCGTCCATCGCTGGGCTCGAAGTGGTTCGCCGCGGTCACGTGCGGCGGGCGAAGCTCTACTATTTGCGGGCCCGGCGCGGCAAGAGCGCGAGGGTGCGTGAGCGGCGCTGGTGGGAGGGCGGCGGGCTATCGCCCAAAGCTGAGGCGGAAGCCGCTGCAGAAGCTGCCGCAGCCGCGGCGGAGTTGGCTGAGGCGGAAGCCGCTGCAGAAGCTGCCGCTCAAGCCGAAGTCGCGAAGCCGCTGCGCTGGCCGCTGCGGAGGCGGCGCGACACCGAGGTCGAGGCTGAGGCGGTGGAGGCAGTAGAGGACGTCGCGGCCGATACGGGCGACGAGACCGAGAAGGCCGCCGAGTAACCGCGGGCCGATGGCTCGCACGGCGCCGACCGACTACGAACGAGAGGCCTGGGCAAGAGGTCTCGACAAGGTGGTGGGCGTCGATGAGGCGGGGTGCGGTCCTCTGGCCGGACCCGTGGTAGCTGCCGCAGTGGCTCTGAGGCCGGGACAGAACCTCGAGGGCGCGTACGACAGCAAGGCCCTCAGCAGGAAACAACGCGAGGAACTCGCTCTGGAAATCAGGGACCGGGTCCTCGCGTTTTCCATCGCGGCAGCCTCGACCCGCGAGATCGAGCGCTTCAACATCCGCCGCGCTACATCGATGGCCATGCGTCGGGCCATTCGCCGACTTCCCTTTGAACCGCAACTTCTGCTGGTCGACGGGCGGCGCGTTCCGGAGCTCGGAGACCACACTGCGATCATCAAGGGCGACCGGCTGTCGCTTTCCATCGCCTGCGCCTCCATCTTGTCGAAGACGGTCCGCGACCACCTGATGGAGAGGCTGTCGAGCCGCTATCCCGCGTACGGGTGGGACGAGAACAAGGGCTACGGGACCGGGCGGCACCTCGCGGCGATCCGGGAGCTCGGACCGACTCCTCACCATCGCTGCACCTGGGCGCCGATCGCGCAGCACGAGCTTCCGCTGGAGGTTTGACATGCATACCGAGCACCTCCGTAATGTCCAGATCTCCTGGGTAGCCTTCGGTTGGTTCGTGGGGCTGGCGGTGGCTGCGACCGTTCTCCTGCTCCTGGCCGGCGCGGGCTTCTCGAACTGGGGCGGTCTCGCGGAGGCTATCGCTCTGGCCGTCGCGGTGGCACTGGGGTGGTTTGTCGGCGGTTTTATCGTGGGATTCAAGGCAGCCGCCGCTCCGGTCCTGCACGGGGCCGCCATGGCCCTGTTCACTTTCGTCGCCTGGTTCGCGCTCAATCTGGCGTTCGGCGGCATGACGACCGGAATCAGCGCATGGGAGTACTTCGGGGGCCAAAGCCTGGCGGCGGCCCTCCTGGTGCAGGTGTTGGCGGCGATTGCCGGGTGTTGGGTGGGCTACCGCTATACGCCGGTGCGAGTAGACTAGGCCACGGTCCAGACACTGGCGTTGGACCTCGCCTCGCGCCATTCCGCTCGTTCCGTCCCATTGTCGCGCAACTGGTTGCCTGTCAAGTATTTGCGATGTGGCTTCTCCATCCGATCGGCGCGCCTCGGTCATTGAGTTCAACACCAGATCTTGCGCCCTCGCGGCCATTGTGATAAATGGTGCAAAGTAGTATGTGAAAAAAGGTGCAAGAATGTGCGGTGCCGTATGCGCCGCCTCTGCCCACGGCAGCTGGTCGCCCCCTCCGACCCGCGCATAGAAGCAGGTCGGCCCCCTCCGACCTGCATGGAGGGGGACTCCCCCAATGGCTCGTTCCTCGCCTTGTCGACGCCTGGTCACCTCCCCTGGCCAGTCAGTTTGTCCCTTACCCAGGTGCATCCGCCTCGTATCGGCGGTCATGCCGGCTCCCGGATCCACTGACCTTTAGGGCAACCGGAGGTAGGCACATGCTCTCTCCGATGACCGAAGCCTGGACCACGACCGAGACGTTGACGGGCTACATGCGGCGCAAGGGGATCGGTCGCCGCGACTTCCTGACCTACTGCGCCGAAGTGACGGCCCTGCTCGGGCTCTCGAGTGCCCTGACCCCCCGAATCGCGAAGGCCCTCGAGAACCTCAAGCGACCCCCCGTCATATGGCTCCAGCTGCAGGAGTGCACCGGTTGCGTAGAAACGGTGCTGCGCACTTCGAACCCATCGATCGGTGATCTGCTGCTAAACACGATCTCCCTCGATTTCCAGCACACGATAATGGCGGCTGCGGGGGACGCTGCCGAGGCGGCCCTGCACGACGCGATGCGCGAGAACCGCCGGGAATACGTGTTGGTGGTGACCGGATCGGTGCCGGTCAAGGAAGACGGCATCTACACGATCATGGCGGGAAGGACCGCACGGGCCGTGCTCGAAGAGGCTGCCGCCGGCGCGGCGGTCGTCCTCGCCGTCGGCGCCTGCGCTCACTGGGGGGGCGTTCAGGCCGCGAGCCCGGATCCGACGGGTGCCGTGGGCGTGGCAGAGATCGTAAAGAACAAGACGGTAGTGAACATCGCGGGGTGTCCGCCCATCGCGGACGTCGTGACGGCTACCGTGGTGCACTACCTCACGTTCGGCAGGCCACCGGAGCTCGACTCTGAGGGGCGCCCCCTGTTCGCCTACGACACCTCCGTCCACCGGGAGTGTCCGCGGCTCGAGCACTTCGAGGAAGAGCGGTTCGCGTCGGCCTTCGACGACGAGGGGGCGCGAAAGGGCTGGTGTCTCTTCGACGTCGGGTGCAAGGGAATCACGTGCTTCTCGCCGTGCCCGGTCGTCAAGTGGAATTCAGGGACGAGCTGGCCGATCGACGCCGGTCACCCGTGCCTGGGGTGCACGGAGCGGAATTTCTGGGACGTGTTCACGCCGTTCTATCGCCGCCCCCCGGAGACGGAAAAGGTGCGCAACCTGCGTCGGGAACGCGCAGGCCCGAGGGTCGACCGCGGCCGGGGAGGTGAATCATGAGCCGCACCGTCGTCGTAGATCCGATCACTCGTATCGAGGGGCACCTGCGAATCGAGGTGCAGGAGGACAACCAGAGGATCGTGGACGCCTGGGCCTCGGGCACGCAGTTCCGGGGCCTCGAGATCATCCTGCAGGGGCGCGATCCAAGAGACGCGTGGGCCTTCACACAGCGCATTTGCGGCGTTTGCACGGTGGTGCACGCTATGGCGTCGGTGCGGGCCGTAGAGGACGCGCTGGACATTCGGATACCCCCCACCGCAAACGTGATCCGCAACCTCCTCCAGGGAATGCAGCTCGTGCAAGATCACGTGATGCACTTCTACCATCTGCATGCCCTGGACTGGGTGGACGTGGTGAGCGCCCTATCCGCAGACCCGGGCGAGACCTCTCGTATTGCGCGATCTCTGTCGCCGTGGCCCAACAACTCGCCAGCCTACTTCCGCGAGGTCAGGGACACGCTGCAGCGCTTCGTGGAGAGCGGGCAGCTCGGGATCTTCACGAACGGATATTGGGGCCACCCCGCGTACAAGCTTCCGGCGGAGGTCAACCTCCTCGCCGTGGCCCACTACCTGGAGGCGCTCGACTGGCAGAAGGACGTGATCCGCCTCCACACGATCTTCGGCGGTAAGAACCCGCACCCGAACTTCCTCGTCGGCGGCATGGCGGTCACCATCGGCGATCGCGACGGTGGAACGATCAACGCCGAGCGCATGACGGACATCGGTGGAATGATCGAGCGGGCACTGGCGTTCGTCGAGCAGGTTTACTGGCCTGACCTGGTGGCGATCGCCGGCTTCTACAAGGACTGGGCAGCCATCGGCGGTGGCGTCGGCAACTTCATGGCCTGCGGTGAGTTCCCGGATTCGGACGTGCGGGACCTGAACTCGCTCTATCTGCCACGCGGGGTCATCATGGACCGCAACCTGGCGGAAGTGCTGCCGTATGAGCACACCGAAGTCCGGGAATACGTCACGCACTCGTGGTATACCTACCAGGGCGGCAAATTCGCCGGCCTGCATCCATGGGAAGGGGAAACGGAGCCCCGCTATACGGGCCCAGAACCGCCATGGGACACGATCAGCGATCGAGACGAGTACACCTGGATGAAGGCGCCCCGCTACCGGGGGCGCCCTGTCGAAGTCGGACCTCTCGCCAGGATGCTCGTGGCCTACGGATCAGGCCATGCCGGGTGTCAGGCCCTCGTTTCGGAGGCTCTGGCCCGCCTGGAGGTAGGTCCGGAGGCCCTGTTCTCCACCCTCGGCCGCACTGCCGCGCGCGGGATCGAAACGGTGCTGATCGCACGCCGCCTTCAGCACTGGCTCGACGAGCTCCAGGGGCGCATCGCGAGCGGCGACCACTCCACGTTCAACGGCACCCGATGGGAGCCTGATTCCTGGCCGAACAGCGCCAGGGGCTACGGCTGGGTGGACGCTCCGCGCGGCAACCTCGGCCACTGGGTCGAGATCCAGGACGGAGTCATCTCGCGCTATCAGTGTGTCGTCCCGAGCACCTGGAACTGCTCGCCGAGGGACGACCGGGACCAGATGGGACCGTACGAGGCGGCCCTTGTGGACAATCATCCCCTGGAGGATTCGCAGCGGCCTATCGAAATCCTCAGGACCATTCACTCCTTCGATCCATGTATCGCGTGCGGCGTCCACGTGCTGGACGCGGCCGGCAATTCCGTTGGCCAAGCTGCGACCGGAACTCACACCCGCAATTCGGAGGGCTAGACCATGTGTCCGCTTTCCAGGAGGGGCTTCCTCCAGAGAGGCGGTGCCGCCGCCGTGGGCATGGTGGCCGCGGGAACTACGGGCACCGTAGCCGAGGCGATGGGCCGGGAGCCGTCGGGCCGGAGTCCCGACGAGCTCGCGGAGGAAGCCGCCGACCAGATCGCGATCCTGTTCGATTCGACGCTCTGCATCGGCTGCCGTGCGTGCGAGGTCGCGTGCAACCAGGAGAACGATCTCGCGCGCTCTGGCTCCGATATCTACGAGGGACGCCCGTCGCAGGACGCACGGGCCCTCGACGTGGACGTCTGGTCGTACACCACGTTCCACCAGGTGGAGGCCGACGACTATACAGCGGCCTTCGGGCGGGTGCAGTGCATGCATTGCATTGAGCCGGCCTGCGTCTCGAGTTGTCCGGTGCACGCGCTGGAGAAGCTGGAGTCATGGGCCCGTCGTATGGCACTCGAGCCTGTGCCTGGGATGCCGCTACTGCATGATGGCGTGTCCGTTTCTCGTCCCGCGCTTCGAGTGGGACAAACGCAATCCGCGAATCACCAAGTGTGACATGTGCGCCCGGCGGTTGGCCGACGGACAGCCACCAGCGTGCGTGGAGGCCTGTCCGACGGCTTCCCTGCAGGCGGGAGGTCGGGAGGAGCTGATCGACGAGGCCCACCGGCGTATCGAGGAGAATCCGCGCCTGTATGTGCACCACGTCTACGGGGAGAAGGAGGCCGGTGGAACCAACGTCCTGAACCTGGCCGACCGACCCTTCGACGACTTGGGATACAGGCGGGACCTGCCCGAGCGCTCGTACCGGGAGTACACGCGGCCGGCGATGGCGGCCATTCCCTGGACGCTCAACGGAGTCGGGCTCGTACTCGGCGTGTCGGCCTGGGTTTTCAACAGAGCCGCCGAAATCTCCGGTGAGGAGGAAGGGGGTGAGCCATGAGTGCCTTGATGCAGGCACGGCGCCAGGTCGGGCCCGGGCTCGCGGTCCTGATCATCCTGAGCGCTGTCGCACTCGGGCTGATCGCCTTCCGGTTCTACGCGGGTCTGGGCTCGGTCACGAACCTGAGCGACGGGTACCCGTGGGGTCTGTGGATCGCGATCGACGTGCTCGTCGGGATCGCGCTCGCCGCCGGCGGATTCGTACTGGCCGGGGTCGTGGAGATCTTCGGGAGAAAGGAGTTCAAAGCCCTCGTACGGCCGGCCATCCTCACCGCCTTCCTCGGATACCTGTTCTTCATCTTCGCCCTGATGGTCGACCTCGGCCGTCCCTGGAACCTGTGGGTGGCTCTGATATCCTGGAACCACGCCTCTCCGATGTTCGAGGTGGCGTGGTGCGTGATGTTCTACACGTTCGTCCTGTTTCTCGAGTTTCTTCCGATCATCTTCGAGAAGCTCGGGTGGGAACGTGCGCGGCGCGCGTGGTACGACCTGGTTCCGTTCCTGGTCATCGGAATGCTGGCCCTGTTCATCTACGCGATGACCGGCTCACCCACGTGGGCGGTGATCACGTTGGCGATCGTGTCGGGCTGGGAGTTGCTGATGCGGCTCGGGGTCATGCACCGGGACAAGCAGATCCCCGTGCTCCTCATCATGGCCGGAATCATGTTGTCCACACTCCACCAATCGAGTCTCGGGACGCTGTTTCTGATTTCGGACAAGCTGCTCCCCGTATGGCATAGCCCATTCCTGCCGGCGATGTTCTTCCTCTCGGCCGTGCTCGTGGCGCCGGCGACGGTGATCCTGGAGTCTCTGTGGTCGTCCCGTGCCTTCGGGCGGGAGACTGAAACGCCTCTCCTGTATCGCCTGAGCCGCCTCATGCCGTTCTTCATCGGGATCTACCTGTTACTGCGGACCGCCGACGTCGTGATCGGCGGACGGGTGCTGGAAACGGTATCGGTGACGTCCGAGAGCATGTGGTGGTGGCTCGAAATCATGCTTCTGATCGGGGCCCTGTCCGTATTTGCCACGCCCGAGCTCAGCCATCGGACGGGAGGACTCCTGACGGGCGCCCTTCTCGCGGTCGCGGGACTCGTCGTGAACCGAACCGGTGTCGCGATGGTGGGGATGTCGGTGCCCGAATACGCGGCGTACGTACCCGCATGGTCCGAGGTGGTGATCACCGCGGGCATCTTCTCGATCGCGATCCTCGCATATCGATCCATCGTCACCTGGTTTCCCGTGTTCGCGGAAGGCCCCGTTGGCCTCCTTGAACGGGAGAAACGGGAACCCATGGCGGCCGCCGTGGCGAGGTCACGGACCGAGCCGGAACCGCAGGGAGGATGAAGATGGAAAGCACTACCAGCGTCCCGAGGGGCGCACGCCGTCGCACGTTCTTCATGTTCCTGGGCGTCGCGACGTTTGCTCTCGTGGTCTTTCTCGTTCAACTGGTGGTGAGCCTGCACAACGACGTGTCGGGCCTGCGCGACGTGCTGGCGACGAAGGAGGACCTCACCAACCTCGCCATGACGATCGGGCCGCTCGATCCAGTGGAGGCGACCCTGACCGGCGCCTGCGGCAACTGCCATGATCGGGCCACCTTCGCGACCGCACATGGTGAGGGAGAAGCACTCCAATATGTGTGCAACCTCGATACGGGAGAGATCGATGAACTCATCTCCCGGATGATGGAGAGGAACGGAGTGGCCATCTCCGCGGACGACATGCCGAGAGTCGAGGCGGCGCTGACCTACATGAAATGCGCCCACTGCCACACCATCGATCGAATCCGCGAACTGACCATCATGAGTCAGGAGGAACGCTGGGAGGTCATCCTGGCCATGATGAATGAGCCTGGGGCGACGATCACTCAAGAAGACGCCCGGCGAATTCGAGACTTCTACGGCGAGTTCTGGGGGTGGCACGTGCAGTAGCGGCGGGACAGCGGGAGAGCCGCAAGACCTGCTAGAGGATCTTCCTCAGCACGCGCGCGTCCACGTTCGCGCCGCAGAGAATGATCGCGCATTCCTGCCCGGCCCAGCGGTCGGCGGTCTGCAGGAACCCGGCGACGGCCACCGCCGCCGATCCCTCGATCAGCGTGTGGTGGCGCCCGATGATCAGGCGCATGGCCACCCGGATCTCGTCCTCGGTCACGGTGAGCGACTCGTCCACGATCTCGCGGCACATGTCGAACGTGACGGCATCGGGTTCGACTCCGCCCGCGGTTCCATCGGATAGAGTCGGGAACGACGGCAGGTCCAGGATCCGGCCTGCCAGCAGCGATTCGTGCATGACCGCCGAATTGATCGGCGAACATGCCACCACGTGAGTGCCACGGGCTCCCTTGAGGTACCCGCCCACGCCCGAGATCAGGCCGCCACCACCCATCGATGCGAACAGCACGTCGGTTCGATCCATATCAGACGCTAGTTCCACGCCGATCGTCCCCTGTCCGGCCACGACCCGGAAGTCGTTGTAAGGGGAGAGGTAGGGAAGTCCCGTCTCGACGCTGTGTTCCCGCGCCGCGCTCTCCGCGAGCACCGGATCGCCCTCTACGGTTCGGATCGCGGCTCCAAGGGCTTCAATCGCTTCCAGCTTCGAAGGGGCGGCACTCTCCGGGACGAAGATCAGCGCATTCAGTCCTGCGGCCCGCGACGCATGGGCGACCGCCAATCCGTGATTGCCCGATGAGGCGGCGACGACGCCTCTGGCATCGGGACCGAGTGCCAGGAGAGCATTCGTAGCGCCCCTAAGCTTGAACGAGCCCGTAGCCTGGAGATTCTCCAGCTTGAGGTAGACCTCTGCACCGCTCACCTCGCTCAGGGCAGGGGAATACTCCATCGGGGTGCGGCGGACGTGTCGGACGATGCGCCCGGCGGCTTCGTGGCACATGGACTGGAGGTCTGACAGCGGGAACATCCAGGCGTCTCCCGGTTTCTTGCTGAGTCGGCTCGCTTGTTAGAGGTTACGCGGAATCGCACGCTGGCGCACGACCACCGGGAGCTGCCCTCGAATGTCCGATCCGAGACTGGAACCGAAGATCGAGGGCTGTCCGATCTGTCATCGGCCTGTCGGTTCGGACGAGGTCAGCGAATGGGTGCCTGTATGCCCACTCGTGTACCCGCAGGTCGAGGGTCTTCGCTGTCACGAGGATTGCCTGGCAGACGAGCGGCAACGCAATCGGTTCCTACGGCGGGACGACCTCCGGCCTGGGTTAAGGCGCCGTCGGTCAGCAAATCACGACGACGAGGGGGGCGAATGAGTCTCGGGAGAAGATTGAAGGCGATCGCGGACGGCCTGTCGGCCCAGGCGCCGGAGGCATCGGCCGCGCTGCACGGGTATATCGAGGACCTGCGGGCGACCGGTATCGAGGATCGCGTCCTCAAGGTAGGGAGCACGGCCCCGGCTTTTGAACTCGAATCCGCTGCCGGAGGAATGGTCTCTCTGGATGCCCTGGTGACACAGGGTCCGGTGATTCTCACGTTCTATCGTGGACGCTGGTGACCGTACTGCAACGCGGAGCTGGAAGCTCTGAACAAGACGTACGATGAAATTCGGGCTGCAGGCGGTGACCTGGTGGCGATATCGCCCCAGACGGCGAAGCACAGCCGCGAGTTCGCTGCCGAACGCCGGCTCCGGTTCCCGGTACTGCACGATCCGGGCAACCGGGTAGCGGACCAGTTCGGTCTGACGTGGACGATGCCCGCACCGATGCGCGAGATGTACGTCGGGTGGACCATCGACCTCGTGGAGTACAACGGGGACGACAGCTGGAGGCTTCCGATTCCGGCCCGCTTTGTCGTGGATTCGGACAAGATCATCCGCTACGCCGAGTCCGACCCGGACTACATGGTTCGACCGGAGCCGGAGGAGACCCTGGAGCTTCTGCGGGGTCTTTGAGGACCGAGGTGCCGAATGGCTGTTCCCATCCGGCACCGGCCCCTTTTCCTGTTAGTCTCCGGGGGCCCGATAGTCCACGGCCTTCCGGGCCGCGGCGTCCATCTGCTCCGGCGTGATCAGGACGGTCGTGCTCAACACGACGGTCCCGCTCGCGTTCACCGCCATGCTGATGGCCGTCGCGGATTCATGGTCCGGGAGATCGACGATCAGGTAGACGTCATGGTCGCCGAAGCCGTAGTAGAAAGCCTCGATCTTCCCGCCCAGCCCCTCGACCATCCGCGTGACCTTTTCGACTCGCCCCGTTCCGCCGTCCTCCATGAGGCCGGGTATGCCGTCCGGTGTGTAGGACCCTGCCACCAGGTACTTCGCCATCGATTCCTCCGAAGTTGAAAGACATATTCAATAACGAAGACCCACAATAGGTCGAAATCTCTCGGGTGCGGCAGGTCCGTCTCTTCGACGCTGGAAGTCTGGAGTGGCCACCGGCGTGTGAGGGTGTATCTTATCGCCGGCGTCTCGACCGGGTAGCTCAGCTGGCAGAGCAACGGACTTTTAATCCGTAGGTCGTGGGTTCGATCCCCACCCCGGTCATTGCCACCTGCCCGACTTCTCGCTGTGCATCTTCACCCGGATTTCAGGTGCCGGAAACGCCCTAACTCCGTCCGCGTTGGCCGCTCGCAGAGCTCCCTAACCGACCAATATACCCGCTGAAGGTCCCTCGGCGCGCGGTGCGGTGCCTCGTTGGCCGTGGTTCCCGACAGGTTGACACCCCTCCCTCTTGTGTGTATCCTCTCTCCGTTGAGAATGAGTTTCATTTACTCGTAACTGTAAGACTATCATAGGCATCCAGCGGATCGCGATGTTCCAAATCCTCCCTCGGCTCGCTATGCTTCGGGCGTCGGTGCGGCCCGTCGCGCCGGTGCTCGCACGGCGGATCGGCCTCTTGGCCGCGATCGGTCTTGTCTCGGTGGGCCCACTTCTTGGACAGGAGCCCGCGGAGCCGATCGAAGAGAGAGTCGAACGGCTGGAGGTTCAGGTCGCGGAGCTTCGTCGCCTTCTCGATTCAGATGCGGACAGCGCCCAACTGGTCGAGATTCGCCGTCAGTTGGACGCGATCACGCGTGAGCTGGAGACCCTCCGGCTGGGCGCTGCCGTGACGGCCAGCGCCGACACGATCGGGTGGGGCCTCGGGCCGGCCGCCTCCAAGGTGTACCGCGTCGGAGAAGGCGTGTCGATCGGAGGCTACGGAGAGTTCCTCTTCCAGAGTCCGTTCTCGACTCGCCAGGATGGATCGCCTTCCGAGGCGGACTCCCGGATCGATGCACTGCGTGGCGTGGTGTACGTGGGCTACAAGTTCAATGAGAACTTCATTTTCAACTCCGAGGTCGAGTTCGAGCACGCGAGTACCGCCGAGGAAGGATCCGTGTCCCTCGAGTTCGCCTACCTCGATTGGCGCTTCCGCGGACTCGAGGGCTCCACCGGGGTGCGGGCGGGGCTCCTTCTCCACCCCATGGGCTTCATCAATGAGATCCACGAGCCGCCTACGTATCTCGGGGCGCTCAGGCCGGAGACGGAGCGTCGCATCATCCCGACCACGTGGCGCGAAGTCGGGCTCGGCTTCTTTGGCGCGGTCGGGGATTTCGATTGGCGCGCGTATGTGATGACCGGACTCGACGGCACCGGCTTCGACGGCGTAGGACTTCGGGGAGGCAGGCAGAAAGGTTCGAAGGCGCTGGCGGAGGACTTCGCTGCCGTCGGCCGGGTCGACTGGGTGGGCGCTCCCGGACTTCTGGTCGGGGCCTCAGGATACTTCGGTGGCTCCGGCCAGGCCGCGGATGACCCGCTTGATCCCGGAGGCACGATCCGGGCGCCGACGTTGATCGTGGAGGGCCACGTCGCATACCGGGCTCGCGGCTTCGACCTGCGTGGGCTCTATGCCCTGTCCACTGTCGGCGATGTCGCGTCCCTGAATGCTGTGAACGATCTCGTCGGGGCGGAGTCCATCGGCGAGCGCCTGGTGGGCTGGTACGTGCAGGGGGGATACGACGTGCTGCGTGGCGTGAGAACCCGGGTGCAGCTGCTGCCCTACGTGCGGTACGAGAGCATCAACACGCAGGAGCGAGTCCCGGAGGGCTTCGACACAGACCCGGCGAACGACCAGCGCTTCCTGACTCTGGGCGCTCAGGTGCTGCCGATCCCGAACATCGCGGCGAAGGTGGACTACGCGATCCGCTCGAATGAGGCAGACACTGGAGTGAACGCGCTCAACATTCCGCTTTCCTACATGTTCTGACGTGCTCCACGACTTGCCCCGCTTCGCCATGGTGACGACCGTCCTCGCGCTTCTGGCTGCCTTCGCCGAGCCGGTCGGGGCCCAGGTGCTCATGACCCAGCAGCAAGCCTTGCTGCTGGGCTTTCCCGTGCCGGCCGCGGTCGAGCGGAGAACGGCGTACCTAACCGAGGAAGAGATCGCGAAGGTGGATCTCCTGTCCGAGACGCGGAGACCCCTGAATCGGGCCGTTGTCACGTACTACGTGGGGCGACTCGGTGACGAGCCCCTCGGTACGGCGTACTTCGACGCCCATTGGGTGCGGACGCTTCAGGAAGTCCTGATGGTCGTCGTCGATCCGGCAGGACGAGTATCGCGGGTCGAAGTACTGGGGTTTGCGGAGCCGCCCGATTACATGGCCCCCGACGGCTGGCTCGAGCTGTTCTCCGGTCGGGGGCTGGAACCCGGTACATTGACACGGGGGGACATCCCCATCCTCACGGGCGCCACGCTGACATCGCATGCCGTGTCGGATGCCGTGCGCCTCAGCCTGGCGCTCAATGAGGTGATCCGACCGTTCGGCGACGCCGACGTCTCTTCTCGGCCCCTGCCGGAGCCGAAACCGTGAGTCCAGTCGAGCGCTGGACTGTCTGGATCTCGGCTGTGGCGACCGGTCTGACCGGTCTCGGCTTCATGTGGGCCAAGTACCTGGTCGCTCCTACGGAGGCGTGGGCCGTCATCAACCACCCCCTGGAGCCCTGGTTCCTCAAGCTCCACATCCTGATCGCTCCCGTGTTCGTGTTCGCGGTAGGACTGATCGTGACCCGACACATTGTTCCACAGATCAGAAACAAGAAGGTCGATCGTGGTCGGCGTTCAGGCCTGGTGATGGTGTGGATGCTCGCGCCGATGGTGGGAAGCGGCTACCTCCTTCAGGTAGTTACACTGCCGATCATTGTAACGGCACTCGTCGTGCTGCACATAGGGACCGGTGCGCTATTCCTGGTGGGGCTTGTGGGGCATGGTGCCGTCCTTGTCGGAAGAGCACTCGATTCGGATGCGCCCCGCCACTCCCCGCCTGCAGGCTTGCCTCGGCCGATCGCTGAGCCGTCTTCTTCGCTTCGACGGGGAGCCATGCGTTCAGAATCGGGAGATCCGAGTTGATCGAGGCGCCCTCCATGTCGAGGCCAATACCGTGGCCGGCGCGGACCGGTCGGATGTAGCTTCTCCGTGTCGGGTCACCGGGATCCGGCTCATGGGCCACAGCTGGAGAGTGCGATGCGCGCCGTGCCGTCTACCCTGAAGCAGTTCGGCCTCAGTTTGGCTGCCGCGTTGGTCCTCGCCTGTACCGCCGAAGAGCCAGCGACCGCCGACCGACCGATCACCGGCGGAACCGTAGCCGTCGGTGTCGCGTCGAGGCCTACCTCAATCCTCCCACCGTTCGCGACGTCGTCGCTCGACGGAGAGCTGGGTCCCCTGTTGTATCTCGGTCTGAACTTCGCCGAGTGGGGAGATGGGCAACTTCGCTATCCGAAGGGCCATCCGCTGGCGCTGGCCCGGGATTGGGAGATCGACGGACCGCGGCTCGTGTACCACCTCGACCCATCGCGAAGCTGGTCGGACGGCTCACCCATCCGGTCAGGCGACGTCATCTTCACGTACGAGCTGCTCCGTGAGCTTGGCGACATGCCGATGTCGATCGCCGCCGCGCGGCTCGACTCGGTCGTAGCGGAGGGCGACTCCACGGTCGTGTTTCATTTCGATGCTCCCTATCCCGGCATGCTGTACGATACGGGGGTAGGAATCCTGCCCGAGCACGTGTTCGGTGGGCTGTCGCGCGACGCGATTGCCGCGGCCGCGCAGGCCGCGGGCGACGGGCCGGACGATCCGGTCGTGAGCGGGCCCTTCACCGTCGCCTCTAGCGGGCCTGGAAACCAGTTGGACCTCGTTCCAAACGAGTACTCGCCCGTCCGGCCCCGACTCGCCCGCCTGGTGTTCCGGGTGGTACCCGATCCGGCGACGCGGCTGAATGCGCTGCGGGCCGGCGAGCTGGACCTCGTGCAAATTGAATCGTATCGGGAAGCCGTGCGGCTCGCCGCGCAGGAAGAGGCGAAGATTCTGCGCGTTCCGCAGCGGGGCTACGATTACATCGCCTGGAACCCGGCGGCTCACCCTGCACTGGCCGACCCCATTGTGCGTCGTGCTCTCTCTCTCGCGATCGACCGGGATGCGATCCTTGCGGCTCTCGGCATGACGGAGTTCGCCGACAAGGCCTACGGTCCCTACGGCTCGATCTTCGGAGACCTGGCACCCGATCCCCCGCGCGGCGGCGACCATGATCCAGCCGGGGCACGCCGGCTGCTGTCGGAGGCCGGGTGGATGGACACCGGCGTCGGTATGCGTGAGCGCGACGGAATTCCGCTGATCCTGGAGCTCAGGGTCCCCGCGGAGCACGAGCGGCGCCTGGACGCGGCACAGATGATCCAGGCGCAGCTCGCGGACGTCGGGGCGCGCATCGAGATCGTGGCGCAAGATTTCAACTCCCTGTTCGCGAGGGCCCGGGCCCGGGACTACGAGGCCGTGTTCCTGGGCTGGCAGGTCGGGCTTGACCCCGACATCTCGTTCTTCTGGGCCGACCCGGAGAGCCCCGTCAACATCGCGAGCTACGACGGCACCCGACGCGCGCTCGCACATCGAGGCGGCACTCGCCTCGACTACGCGCACGTGAGGCAGCTCCGCACTGGGCGCGAGGCGGCGCGCCTCATCGCGATGGACTATCCGTACGCCTTCTTGTGGTACTTCGACTTCGTGTGGTTGGCGTCAAAGCGGCTGGAGGCTGTCCGCAGGTCGACGCAGTAGGCTTCCTCAGGAACCCGCACGAGTGGACGGTCGCCGAGGCGCGCTGACCCGACCTATCGGACGCCCGCCGGTCAGCCGGACCGTGCGTGCTTCAGCCTGTGCGGAAGCGTCGCATGGAGTCGCTGCCCCAGCTGCGTCGAACGCGCTTTCCGGATCAAGTCGTCAGTCGTCGTCGCCGTCCCGATCGTCGTCCTCGAACACGTCGATCGAACGCTCGATGTTGTCTCTCAACGAGATTCTCGTTCGGGCCGCCATCGTTGGCCGAACGCGGATCCACCAGGCTTCCGTCCGGCGTCACGAACCACGTGCGTCACGTCGATCGACAGCGTCACGTTCACGGCGTCGTGCCGTCCACCTGGAGCGGCGGTACCAGGTCGTATTCCTGCTCCTCGTTCAGGTCAGTAAGGTAGATGAACGCCTCGCCATTCCACGTGCCCTCGACCCGGATACTGACGCGGTCGAAGTCGGGTTCGCCTGGATGAAGGTGATGTCTTCTGCGGTGTCGTCCTCTGGCTTGTGGATCTCGAACTCGACCTCGTCGTACACGTCGGCCGGCACGTCGTTGATCGACAGGACGTGATCGACCTACCCGTCCACCGGCAGTTCCAGGATCATCGGGCCCGTAGAGAATTCCTCGCAGTCGTCGTCCGACCCCGACACGTGGTCGTCGCAGTCGTCGTCGAACCGCCGCTCGAGCTCGATCTCGCGCAGCACCATGGCTGCCCGCGTGATCACCAGCTCCGCTGCGCCGTCGTTCTGGACGATGTCGAACAGGGCGCTGCCGGAGGTCATACCGGCCGACCGGTCGCCTGCGGCACGCTCACGAAAGCGAGACGTTCCCAGGCGCGGCCGACCCAGGGCCCGAGAGCGGCTGTCGGTGTTCGTCGCAGGCAGCCACGGCCGAGACCAGCGCGGCGATCATCATTCCGGTGCGAAGGGGGTGTTTCATGGTTTCCTCCGTTGAGTTGTCGTTGCGTCGTCATCGGCCCTGCTCGCCACGCAACGCAAGGGCCGGGCCAACCGCAGCGCCATGACTGAACATCGTCGATCTAACGTTTTTGCAATGAATTAGGGAACATTAGCCGCCCGGTGTTCACCGGTTAGGTTGTAGCGTTACGCTACAGTGTGCGTGCGGGGTGAAACGGAGAGGTACAGCGGAAGCGACGCCGCCGGAGAGGCTCAGGCGTCCGGGGGACCGGCCTCCGAGCGCTCCAACTCGTCCTTCATGCGCGACGGCGTGTGCGGGCGCCCAGCCGATCGAACGCGCTCGCGCGCCGCCTCGGTAGTGCTGGCGCGCACTCTCGGCGTCCGGGATCACGGCCGCGATGTGAGCCAGGTCGCGCAAGGTCTCCGCTTCGAGCAGCACGTTGTCCGTGGAGCGGGCCAGGGCGAGCGCCTGCTGGAAGTCGCCTCGCGCCCGCTGCTCGGCGAGCTCGTCCGTGGCCGCCCGTGCCGTTCCACGTACCCTGAGGGCCGTGCCCTTCCGAGATCGGATCACCGAGTGCCGCGTGAGCTTCAGCCCCCAGTCGACGAGGCCCAGCGCGGCGTGCGGGTCTCCGCGCAGCACCAGCACCTCGCTCCGCCCGATCGCCGCCATGGCCACGATCGGGGTATAGCCGAACCCCGTGCCGAGGCGCATGGCCTCGTGGTAGGCGTCCTCCGACTCCTCCTCGGCGCATGGTCCCGGTACGACATCCCGAGGCTCTGATGTGTCTGTGAGAGGCCCCGGGTCTGCCCGATCTTCTGGAACAGGGAAAGCGCCAGGTGATACATGGCCAGCGCGTCCGCCGGGTCGCCATGCAGGTTCGCGAGCGCTCCCAGGTTGAGGGCTGCGCGGGCCAGCATGTCATAGTCGTCTTCGGCCTCGGACAGCTCCATCAGCGCCTCGAAGGCCCGCCGGGCCTCTTCCGGCATTCCCAAGCTCGAACGCCGCAATTCCCTTCAGGTTCAGGGCCCGCAGCAGCGCCGCGACGTCGCGCGTGCGCCGGGCTGCGCTTCGAACGCTTGACGCGTGCGACGAAAGGGCCCATGCGCCCCGTGTGGTACAGGGCCTCGCCATACCGGTATGCCAGGTAGCGCGATCGTCCACGCGCTCCGCCTCCTGCAATCCCTCCAGGAAGCCGCAACAGCTCTGGCCAGCGCGAGTCGCCGGCCAGCGCGTCGGCTCGCTTTTCGCGGGTCGCGGATCCGTGGGCGGCCGGAGCTCGGTCACGCGTCGCCTCAGATCCCGAGACCGTAGCGCGAGAAGCCGGTGAGCAGGGCCCGCACGCGGTCCAGCTCAATGTCCTTAGGTCGCCGACCCGCTCCCAGTCGTCGCCTGGCGACTCCTGCCTCCACAGGTCGATTTCGTCCTCGAGCTCGGGGTCCGGGTCCCCGTCGTCATCGTAGTCGTCGTCCGCCTCCGCATAGCGGATCTCGAGCTCGGCCGGGTCCGCCGGGTTGAACTGCAGCCCCGATGGCTCGATCGAGGCGATCAGGAGGTTCGGATCTACCGTGATCCGAATCCACACCGTGTCGCCCGGCTGGAACGCCGGGCCGGGACGCGTCGGGTGGTCGGCCGGGTAGCGGAGCAGGCTCGTGTCCTCCAGCTCGAACTCGAGGAACTTCTCCCCGGAGTCCTCGCCGGGAGGCGGCATGTAGCGAATCTCCGCGTCCAGCGCCTCGCCGGCCGTGGCTCACGAAGTCGTGTCGTACGTCACCAGGGGCGGCGCCGTGCCCGCCTGGCGGAGGAACGTGAGTTGCTCCTCGGGCAGCGTGTCCGGCGGATCGGGAACGCCGGTTGGTTCGTCGTCGCTGCACCCGCACGCTCCCATCGCGAGGATCGGGAGCAGCCGCACTCCTGACACTCCATCGAGATCTTTCAGACACGTGATTCATCCTCTGCTGTCGTCCATCAAGCGGTTGCCTCGCTCACCGTGAGTGGGGCTCGACCTACGCTGGTGCAAAGACCGTTCCGCCTGCCAAGCCTGTGAAATCAACGTTTCTCTCGTGTATTTGCGTCCCGCGACATCACACTTGTAGCGGAGCGCTACACGTCTTCGAGCTCCCCGTTCTGTTTCAGAAGCCGGTACAGCCGCGTGCGGGTGGTCGCCAGGAGACGGGCCGCCTCGCTCTTGTTCCCTCCGCATCGCTCGACCGCTGCTCGGGCCGCAGCTTTCTCGATTTCCTCAAGGGTGGCCGGGAACGGAAGGTGCGCACCGGCGCCCGGCAGAGCGGAAGTGGGCCCTGCGGGAGACTCGTGCAGGGACAAGCTCCTCGGGCCCGATGGCCCGGCCGTCGCCCAGGAGCAGGGCTCGCTCGACCGCGTTTCGCAGCTCCCGCACGTTCCCGGGCCACGAATGGCGACGGATGGCCGCCACCCCCTCCGGCGAAAGCTCCACACCTTCGAATCCGTACTGCTCTGCGAGAATGGGCCAGGAAATGGCGGGCCAGGAGAATCGGGTCGTCTCCGCGCTCGCGCAGCGGCGGTAGTCGGATCGTTATTACTGCCAGGCGGTAGAACAGATCCTCCCGGAATCGTCCGTCTCTCACTTCCCCTGCGAGGTCCACGTTGGCGGCCGCCAGGATTCTCACGTCCACCTTCGTGTCGCGCACGCCGCCCAGGCGCCGCACTTCCATGGTCTCGAGTACGCGCAGGAGCTTGCCTTGCAGTTCGATCGGTAGGGTGGCGACCTCGTCCAGGAACAGCGTGCCGCCGTCCGCAACCTCGAACAACCCGGGCTTGGCCGCGCGCGCGTCCGTGAACGCCCCTCTCTCGTGTCCGAACAGCTCGGACTCAAGCAGGTTAGCGGGGATCGCCGAACAGTTGACCGGCACGAAAGGCTGTCCGGAGCGCGGCCCGTTATAGTGAATGGCCTGCGCCAACAGCTCCTTCCCGGTACCGGTGTCACCCGTGATCATGATCGTGGCGCGGCCGCCAGGGATGACCCGTGCGGCCCGATCCAGCGCTGACCGCAACGACTCGTCCTCGCCGAGGATCGCTCCGAAGTCGTACGCGTTCTGCTGAAACGTCTCTAAGGCCTCCCCGCTCACTCGCACGCCCAAACCCTCGATCCGTCGCCCCAGATCCTGCTCGAGGCGCTCGACGTCTCCCGGCAGCGCGTAGTAGCCGCCGGCTCCCCGCTTCATCAGCTCAACGGCCAGTCGGTGGTCCTCGACCGCGCCCACCACGAGTGGACCGTCGATCCCGGCGCGGGCCGCCTCATGCAGCAGCTCGATCGCTCCCTCCTCCTGGCCGCCGCAGGACAGGAGCACAGCAACGGTTCCTCGCCCGCTCACCGGGCCGGGCGCTTCCTCGCGCACCAACTCGATGCCCAAGCGATCGGCGAGTGGGGCCCAAACCTGCGAGAAAGCTTCCGCCGTGCCGGCCACGACGATCGAAAGTCCGGTGTCCATCCTCCCCCTGTCGTTCGAAAGTCTACCACCGCGCACCGCAAGAGCCGTACACCTGTAGCGTAACGCTACAATATACCACCGATCGCGGAAGAATGTGCGCCTCGGTTCACGCACACGATGACATTCCGTCTTGGCGGGTAGATTTCTCGGAGATGACACGTCACTCGCTCGGGAGCCGCTCGTGTACTATCCAGGCAAGAAGGAAGCATGGCTGGCAGTCGTCACGCTCATTTTGCTGGCGTTACTGAAGCTCACGGGAATGCTCTGATGAGCCCGGGACGGTTCGAGGCAACAGTCATCCGGCCAGGGTCGTGTGTGCCCTCGGCGCGCGGCCGAGGCGGTTGGCCAAGGCGGCCGCTGTCACTGCCGCGACGGCGAGTCCCGGGCGGCCACCAGTCGTCCACACCGGTCGATAGTCCCGGTCTGGATAGAAGTCGCCGAGGGCCTGCCGAGCATAGAGGAACTCACCAGAGACGACCATGGCGGCCGGAGTAGCGCTGGTGTTCGATGTAGGAACCTCGAAACGGGCCCTCAGTTCGGTGGCCGCCGCTTCCGTGCCGCTCTGCGCGAGCGCAGTGCTCGGGAGCATGACAAGAAGAAATGCCGAAAGCATGACGAGCCATTCGTGGCCGTCACGGGCGCGGAGTGCAGCTTGGCTTGTTGATCTCGTGAGGTTGGTCATCTTGAAAAGATAATTCGTTGCCCCGGGAATCCCTATGGAGGCGTCCGACAGATCGTACATTTTCAAGCGCCGGTCTCGATCCGCTTCCATCGCACGGCACGGCCTTGCCGCTTAACCTTGAGCGGCACAGTTGCGATCCCGAGAGCCCGGAGAACACATGAAAAGTCCCGCTTCCACGGTCTGGTACGCCACTCGCGTAACGGTCACGCTTTGTCTACTGGCCGCGTGCGGTTCCGCCGAATGATTCGGCTCTCCGATACCGAGCGACGGCCTGCCGCGCACGATCCGGCGCTCGTCCTCCTCGACAGCGTGCCGGAGATCATGAAGCGCGCGGAGGTGCCCGGCCTGCAGCTGGCGTACCTGGAAGAGGGTCAGGTCGTCATGACGGCGGCGTTCGGCTACGCGAACACGGAGACGCAAGCGCCCGTCACCGACAAGACCGTCTTCGAGGCGGCCTCCCTGAGCAAGCCGGTGTTCGCGTATGCCGTGCTTCGGATGGTAGACCGGGGCGAGTGGGACCTGGACGAGCCGTTGTGGGGCAGTCTCGAGTACGATCGTCTCTCCCACGACGACCGGGCCCGGCAGATCACCGCCCGGCAGGTGCTGACGCACACCACGGGGCTTCCGAACTGGGGAGGGACCCCACTCGAGTTCAACTCCGACCCCGGTGAGCGCTGGGGGTACTCGGGCGAGGGGATCGTGTACCTGCAGAGGGCGGTGGAGGCGAAGACGGGACTCACGCTCGAAGAGATTGCGTTGCGAGAAGTGTTTGAACCGCTCGGAATGTCGGACACGCATTACGTGTGGATCGAAGCGTTCGACTCTCTCGCGGCGATTCCGCACGATGAGTTTGGCTACCCTGCCAGCCGCCGGACGCCGGAGACCGGGAACGCCGCGGGCAGCCTTCACACGACGGCCACGGACTACGCCCGATTCGTGACGGCCGTGCTGAGTGGAGAGGGACTCGCTCCGGAGACGCACCAGGCCATGCTTACCCCGGGGGCCGACCTGACCGGAGCGCAGTGGGGGGACGACGAAGAAGCGAAGACACACCTGTTCTGGGGCGCTCGGTTGGGGGCTCGAACAGGGTCGGCGAGGCGAATCGTTCTGGCACTGGGGGGACCAGGGAACGGCCCGCTGCTTCGTCGTGGCGTATCCAGAGGACGGGGCGGCGCTGGTCTATTTCACCAACAGCGAAAACGGGCTCGCGATGGGGCCGGCGTTGCTCGATCTCGTGTTCGATGACGATCAATGGGCCCTCCGGTGGCTGGACTACGACCGGTACGACGATCCCGGCCATGTTGCGAAGCTTGCCGTCACGCACGCGTTCGTTGAGGAGGGAACGGCCGCGGGAATCGAGGAGTTCGAGCGGGTCAAGGTCGAGCACCCCGACGTTCTCGAAGAATCCGACGTGAACAACCTCGGCTACCTGCTCTTGAGGCGCGAGGCGGTCGATGCGGCGATTTGGGTGTTCGAGCGCAACACGGTAGACTACCCGGAGTCCTCGAACGTGTGGGACAGCCTCGGAGAGGGACTCAGGGCCGCGGGCCGGCTGGAGGAGTCGATCGCCATGTACGGCAGGGCCGCCGAGATGGACCCCTCTAACGAAAACGCCCGGCGCTTCATCGAGGAGATGAGGGAGGAGCTCAACGCGAGGGAGGTACCGTGAGAAACGACGAACTACAGGCCGGACTGGTCGTGCGCTTCCTCGTACCCCTGACCGCCCTGTTCGTCCTGTGGATGATCTTCTTTGCGGCGATGGGGCACGTGGGGACGGTGCTCGTGGTCATCGCCTTCGTGGCGCTGATCGTCATCCCGAACCGCCTGCACAAGCCGAACGGCTCGGGCGCCTGAACCGGCCGGTTCAGCTTCGCTGCGCCACGAGCACGACTCGCTCGCGGTCGGATACCACAACTCCGCCCGGCCGCTCCACGGTGACCGCGAAGAGACTGGCCCTGGAGACCGGCACCGCCGCGCGAATGGGCACCAACACTTCGGAGCCCCCCTCCGGGATATCGAACACGCCGCCGTCCACGGGATAGCGTTCATCCCTCGATTCGTCGAAGATCCAGAGCTGATACTGGCTGATGGTCGGATCGTTGACGGCCAGTCCTTCGATTCGCATCACGCCGGCCTGCTCGACGTCGCTCCACACGACATCGCCGGCAGCCGCGTTCGCGGAGGGATCTTCCGTCGCGGTCCACGCCAGGAGCGCGGCGCTGCGATCGACCAGACCGTCGCGCACCTCCGCGATCGTCGGCTCGACCCGGGGCTCGACGACGGGCGTGGCGCGATCCAATGCCAGAAACCAGCCCACCGCCGCCGCGGCCGCCACGATCCAGCCGGACCAGGCGCGCCATGGCCGACGCGATGGACTCAGCTCACCGGGCGAGCGACCGGCCGCCAAGAAGAACCCCTCGCCGTCCGCCAACACCTTCTGAAACAAGGGTTCCGGCAGCGGATCGGCCGCCTCGCCGCTCGACAACGCGGCCGCAATCTCGCCCGCCAATCGTTCATAGGCCTCGGCGTCGCCTCCGGGGTTCTGTGCGAGCCATTGCCGCAGCTCGATCTCTCCTTCCGGTGTGAGATCACCGGTGGACCGATCGATCAGCAGCTCTTCGATTCTATTCATTTCGTGGTCCCTCATGCGTCCCGGACCTCGTTGGACTTCATCGTATCATTCTCGGCGAACAGCCCGCGCAATTGCGCGAGCCCTCGACGTAAACCCGTCTTCACCGTTCCGAGCGGTGCTTCCGTCTCGGTCGCGATCTCCGAATGCGACATGCCGTGAAGGAGCGACAGTTCCAGCCATCGTTTCTGCTGCGGCTTTAACTGGTCCAGCGCCCGCACGACCTGCTGCGCCCGCAGTCGCCGTTCAAGCGCTACGTGAGTGTCGTCCGCCGGTTCCATGCCTTCCGGCAAAGCCACCAGCACGGGCCTGCGGTCTTCCTTCCGCCGCCGGTCAATGAGACGCCGGCGCGCGATCATCGCCACGAACCCGTGAGCGGTCGCGCGATCCCGGTCGAACCGGCCGGCGCTGCGCCACACGTCCGTGAAGATCTCCTGCACGGAATCCTCCGCGTCCTCATTCGTTGTGGAGAAGCGGCGTGCCAGGGACCACACCAGCGGCCCGAAAGTGTCGATACAGGCCCGAACAGCCGCCTGGTCTCCACCTGCGACCCGGGTCAGGAGCTTCGTGGCCGCAACGTCCGCCGCCGGATTCGTCCGCTCCACGGGATCGGTCATTCGTTTCCCATCACACGTGGGTTCGCACGCGCGAGCGATTTGGATTCACGGACCGCTTGAATCCGAATCCACGAATCCGTCGAACCCCTGAGCAACCGACATGAAACATTGAACTCACTTGCTGAAGGAGACATTGCCCATGCGCACCCAGACGATCTTACGTGGAGCTGTGGCTGGCACGCTACTACGTGGTGGCGTCGAACGGAGTCGTTCACGTCATCGACACCGTGCTCGTTCCCTGACGCAGGCTTGAAAGGATAGATCCATGCGTAATTCAGGCGGCATTCTTGCTTTAACGCTGGTCGGCCTGCTCATGAGCGGGCCGCAGCAGGCCCGGGCCCAGGGGCACGATGACCTCATCGAAGTCGCTCGTTCGGCCGGATCGTTCGAGACCCTGCTGGCGGCCGTCGACGCGGCCGGGCTCACACAAACCTTGATGGGCGATGGTCCGTTCACGGTATTCGCCCCCACCGATGATGCATTCGCGGCTTTGCCGGCGGGAACCGTGGAGGCTTTGCTCAAGCCTGAAAATCGGGATCGGTTGGTCGCGATACTCACGTACCACGTGGTTCCCGGTCGAGTCACGGCAGCGCAGGCGGCGCGGCTCAGTGGAGCCGGGACCGTCAACGGCCAGCGAGTTTCAATCGCACGGCAGGGTTCCGGCCTGCGAATCGATGAAGCGGCCGTGATCACCGCCGACGTGTCTGCGAGCAACGGTGTGATCCACGTCATCGACTCGGTGCTTCTCCCGGCCGATGAGGATCTGATCGCCGTGGCTCGTTCCGCAGGGTCCTTCGGTATCCTGCTGGCGGCGGTGGACGCGGCGGGTCTGACGCACGACCTGATGGGCGACGGACCGTTTACCGTCTTCGCGCCCACGGACGAGGCTTTCGAGCGCCTGCCTGCCGGCACGGTCGAGTCGCTCCTGGAGCCGGCGAGTCTCGACCGGCTCCGTGAGATCCTCACCTATCATGTCGTCTCCGGGCGTCTGTACAGCGCGGACCTCCTGGAGGAAGGGGAGGTCGGCACTCTGGAGGGTCGCCAGGTCGACGTACGCTTGACGGGTGGTCGCGTGCTGGTTGGTGATGCGCAGGTCGTTTCCGCCGATATCGATGCCTCGAACGGAGTGGTTCACGTGATCGACGCGGTCCTGATTCCTGGCACGAGTGCCGTGGCGGCTGCCTCGGCCATGCAGCTGATCGAGAGAGCGATATCACTGGGCGCGCCTCTGTTCAACGGCGGTGAGGCCGAGGCATGTGCCGACGTCTACCTGGTGACAGCGGAAGCACTGCTCCGGATGCGCTCGCAGCTGCCCGCTGACGTTCGCGATGTCTTGCGGACCGCGGTCCGGGAGGCGGAGCACGAGGATGATGCGGTAGAGCGCGCCTGGATCATGAGGCGTGGTCTCGACGCGACCTACGATGCTCTCGGCGACGGCGACAATGACGCGGGGCGGAGCCGCACGATGCGCCGGTCACCCGGCGAGCCGGCGGCGCGGACCTGAAACTGAGAACCGGGCGGTAGGGCTGATGGCGGGGCCCTACCGTTCGATCCGCCGGGCGGGCCTTCCGCCCTACACGAAACCTGAACAGTCGCCGGACCGTCAGGACCGTGACGAGGACCAAGCCCGCGGCGGCGATCGCCACGACCGCTTCCAGGACCCCCCGCTCCGTTGATGCGCCAGCCGGTGAGCTTGCCTCGCCCGGATTCTGGGCCTGGTCGGTGTGGGTCGCGCAGAACCGTGAGCCCTCGCGCGTCGACCTCTTGCAGCGGTCTCCCGACTTCGTGTTGCCATGACATTGGCTCATGTCTCGCCCTCCTTGCTCCCTACCTACGCATCCCGCGCAACCTCGGATTCAACGAGGTGACCCATTCGCGGCTCCTCAGCCTTGCGATCGAGGAGGAACTTGCGGCGGCCGCGAGAGCGCGGGTGATCGCCGTGGTTCAACCGGGAGCGGGGTGCTCTTCTTCCGGGTCCAGGTGGTCCCTGATTGCTGACCACAGCCGAGGGTGCGCCTTCAGCAGGTATGCACCCATGGCCACTCCCGCCAACAGATTCGCCGCGAACACCGATCCGATCGGAAGTCTCGACGCCGCTTCGAGCCGCGAACGAGAGGAACGCGGCCATCACGGCGAAAAGTCCGATGACCCCCATGAAGAGGGCCAGCACGAAGAAGCTCGGGCGCCGCTCCATCTGCATCACGAGCCAGGCCACCAGGAGGCCGACGAGGAGGAAGACGACGACGTGCAGGCCGTTGAACGCGAGAACGGCTCCGACGGCACTGTTGCTCTCCGGCGACACGAGCCCGGCTCCGAGCCGGGCCGCGGTGGAGAAGAAGGACAGGCCGGTGACGAGGTTGAGGATTCCGTAGAATACGACGACCACGGCATACCCCAGCAGGCCCGTGATCAGCCCTTCCGACAGAATGCGGGCGCGATCCGGCTTCACGACGACCTCCCTGCGAGAGGCGATCGGCGGGGCCCGTCCCGGGCGGGGATCCTGAGCCCCGGCCACTATGCTGATAATGCAAGAAGAATCCGGCTTGGGCCAGCCACGCACAGTCGCGTCGCCGATCGTTCGGGTGGGGCTATTCGTCAGGCGAGCCTGCGTCTTCGCCGATCACGATCTGCTGGAGTGCCCTGAATCGGGGTTCCGCCCTCAATGGTCCCCAAACGGGACTGACGCCGATCCAGACGAGATCCGCGGCCCGCGCCTCCGCCGCCCCTTCGAGCAGGTCCAGGGCCTCCTCCCGATCGCCGAGACCGAGACTCACCTGGGCCAGCCGGGTGGGCGACACGTATGCATCCCTGGATCGAGTCAGCAGCTGCTCCAGGAGCAAACGGGCCTCGTCAGCCTGTCCGGACAGCGCCAGCGAGTGCCCCAGCGCGGCTACCGTCTCGGCGCTTCCGCCTGATAGATCGACGGCCTTGCGGAACGCCGCGAGGGCCTCGGGATACTGCCCCATCTGCTCGTAACAACTGCCGATGACGAAATGCGCCATTCCGAACTGCGGGTCACCGGCGACGAGGCGTTGCTGCTCCTCGATCGCCTCCCGATATCGACCCGCGAAGTAGGCCAGAAAGCCGAAGCTCACCTGGATGGACGGCGACAAGGGGTCGAGCTCGCGTGCCCTTTGCAGGCGCTTCCGAGCCTCCTCGAACCGGCCCAGGGGCAGCAACAGGTTGGTCGCGTACCACTGGTGAGCCAGGGCATAGCCCGGGTTGATTTCGATCGCCGCCCGGTAATCCAGCTCCGCTGCTCTCCAGTCCCACTCGTAGAACGAGCGCACGGAACCGCGCGAAACATGGGATGCCGCCGACTCATCGAACGAGAAGGCCTGCTCCGCCGCGCCTCTCGCCAGCGGCATGACGTCGGCCGGAGCGATGGCTCCGTAGATGCCGAGAGTGACGTAGGCATCGGCGAGGCCCGTCAGGGCCATCGAGTAATGCGGGTCCCTGCTGCACGGCTTGCTTGAAGTAGTCGACACTCCGAAGCAGGTCCGCCTCGGTTCTCCGGTTCCAGTGAAAGCGTCCCTTCAGGAAGAGATCGTATGCCTCCATGTCCACGGTCGGCTTCCTGGCCAGACCGGTCTCTTCCTCCCGCGAAAGGTGCGCGTGGAGCGAGTCCGCGATACGAGAGGTCACGTCGAGCTGGATTGCGAAGATGTCCTCGAGGTCGCGGTCGTACATCTCCGCCCACAGGTGATCGTCGGATCTCACGTCGATGAGCTGCGCGTTGACCCGAACCCGACTCCCCGCGCGCCGGACGCTCCCCTCCAGGATGAGCGCTACGCCGAGCTCGCGCCCGATATCCTCGGATGCTGGCCGTCCCCTTCTTGTACCGCATGACCGACGTCCGAGAAATGACCCGAAGGTCCTTTATCTTCGAGAGATGGGTGATCAGATCGTCGGTAATCCCATCGCTGAAGTACTCGTTCTCCGCCGATTCGCTCAGGTTCGCGAAGGGGAGCACCGCCACCGAGTGGTCCCCAGCCGGGTGCGGGAACGAGGCATCGCCACTCGCCGCCGCGGGCTCCACAGGCGTCCCGTCGTCCCTTACCAGGGGAGTGCGTTCCACCCCACCCGGCGTGAGGTCGAAGGCCCAGGCGAGCAGTATGGCCACCGGGAAACCGAGGAAGACGGTCATGATCAGGAGGGGTTGAATCCACTCCGCAAGCCTGAGCGGTTCCACGATGACGTCGGCTGCCTGTATCAGAAACCAGCCCACCAGCGCGTAGGCGGCTCCGACCCTGAACACCCGGCGGCGCCTGAGCTCGGCGAAGAACCGGGTAAGGCGCTCACCCGTTTCGGCGAAGAGTGTCAACGCGTGATCCTGGACGTGATGAGTAGGGTCCCGAAGGCGGTCAAAGTCTGTGGATCCTCAAGGTACATCTCCCCGGTTGCTGAATGACCGGCACGTATGTCCGCGTGCAACGGTAGGAGTATCTTCAGGATCGCCCGGGAAACGCAAGTTCCGCGACGGGTTCCGGGCCTCTGAGCTGCCCCTGCAGCCGCAGCCCGCCGGCACCTCCCCATCGCCTTCAGTCCACTGCTTCAATAATATTAGTGTGCTCTGCCAAGCTGCCGCGTGGAGGCTTTCGATGTTGCATCGTGCCGTGCCGTTCTCGCTCTTCCTCGTCCTGCTCGCCGCGTGCGGACCCAAGATCAAGTCACAGGCGCGGGTCGAACTCGATCCGCTGCCCGCGGATACGGAGGTCCGGGTCTTCCCGGATGAATTGCCACGCTGTGCCTACGAAGAAGTCGGCATCATCGCCTCGCAGGACCTGGATGCCACCCTGGACCGGGCCCGCGAGATGGGCGCGGATGGTGTGATCGGTACGGTTCTCGCCGGCGCTGCGACACCGGCCAGGGAAGACGGCGTCTGCGGGACGCCGAACTGCGTCCAGTACAACACCGTCGCCATCCGCTTTTCGGACCCGAATTGCAGGGAGTAGGAACGGGAGTCAGCCCTGCCCTTGTCAAGTAACGTGTTTCGATGTAACCTCTTGACGAGTTTCGGCTCATGTCCCGCCGTAAAAGCGAGGCCGTGCCAGGTACTGGAACGTCTCGCCCATCCGCATAACCGGGTTCTTCGGAACCCGCCAGAGGTTTCATCCATGTACGGTCGGATGGGCGGTTCCAATTCCTTTCACGGAGGTCGGATGATGAAGAAGAAGTCAGTACTCCTGCTGGCGGCGCTGGCCTTTATGGGCTTCGCCATTCCCGCGCAGGCCCAGACCACGCTGTACATCGCGGGTGGCGCCACCTTTCCCACGGGTGACTTTGGCGATTCGAGCACCGGTTGGATGGGTGCCGGCGGCGTGATCTTCGGGATCGGCGATGGCGGATTCGGGGTCGGGGGCGAGGTCTTCTACGGTCAGAATACCTTTTCGGATTTCGACGGAGCCAAGACGACCCCGTACGGCATCATGGCGATCGCCGACTACGCGTTCGGTTCCGAAGGCAAGCTGCGGCCCTACGTGTTCGGTGGTGCCGGACTAATGGTCCACCGGTTCTCGTTCGAGGAGTTCTCGGAATCCAACTCGGCATTCGGGTACCAGGTGGGCGCTGGCCTGTCCTTCCCGATCGGGCTGTTCGTGGAGGGTCGCTACATGGGATCCTCCAGCACGGGTGAGGGTGAGGATTCGGGATCGACCACCTTCTTCGCCGCGATGGCGGGCTGGGCGTTCGGCCTGTAGGGATTCAGCCGGGCGGAAGTCCTTTCTCGAGGCGGGCCTCGCGGGTTCTTCCCGCGGGGCCCGCTTTCATCGCGTCCGGCCGCGCGCCCTTCTGAAGCCTATGGGGTGAAGGCGGTCATGATGGCAGCCTCGAAAACCCGACGGCGAGTGAGTTCCGGGACGGGTCAGCCTGTCAAACGCCGCCTCCACGCTTATGTTCTCTCGATCGGACATATGGGTTTCCCCGTCGGAGGTGGTCATGCCGGAAGAAGGCAGGTTCCTGTACCGTCTGCTCGATGGACTGGGTCAGGGAGATCCGTTCTCCTATGTCGTGGTAGCCTTACTGCTCGGACTTATCGGATACGCCATGTGGCGGCTTCTGCGCGACGAGCTTCCACCGAAGAATCGGGTCGAGTGGGTGCGGCTCATCTCGATCGTAGTGGCGGGCGCCGGGGCCATCATCGGCGTTCTCGGCCTGGTCGCAGAGTTTTCGTTCGCGCCAGGGAGCGGTCAGCACGCCGCCCTGCTGGGCAGCATCTTCTTCTTCGGGGGATTTCTCGTCGCCCTGATCTCGCTGACCATCGAACTGAGAACCAAGACGGGCGGGCAGTAGTGCCGTATAGGCGTCACAACAGGGGCGGCTCACGCGTTACTAGGTTGCTTTGAGCGTTCAGATAAACGTCTCAGGCCACTCCGAACGCCAAAGACGAAGCCCCGGACCTGCACCGGGGCTTTGTTATTCCCCCCAGTTTGCTCGCCGCCTTTCTCGGAGTGCGCCGGACGGCTAGGATGATGGCCGGAATTCCAGACGTACGCCGGGCTTACGAGTCCGTCGTTGGGACGACTCGGCAAGCCGGCGATGGAGTACTGCTCGTGTACGGTGACAAGCGACGGCAGAATCCTCTGCAGGGCAGGAGGCGGGCCACCTCTCGCTTCTCATGGTTCGCCGTCGCCCTGGTCGCGATCTCCACGCCACTTGGCGCGCAGGACGCTCCCAAAGTCGATGCGTGGGGTGTTCCGACGCGTCCCGTGCTGGCCGTGGGCGAGATCGTCGGAATCAACGTCTTCACCTGGAGCATGAACTACTACGTCCGGGATGAGGACTTCGCCGTGGTCTACCCCAAGACCTGGTGGAACAACATCAGCAACGGATTCGAGTACGACGGAAACCTGTTCGCCACCAACATGATCGATCACCCGTACCACGGGTCCACGTACTTCAACGCGTCTCGATCGAACGGCATTGGATTCTGGGGGTCGGTGCCACTCACCCTGGCCGGCAGCCTCATGTGGGAGTGTTGCGGCGAACGCCATCCGATGGCGTTCAACGACGTCGTCAACACGACGTTGGGAGGAATCGCCCTTGGCGAGGCCCTGTACCGATCCTCGTCGGCTGTCCTCAGCAACGAAGCGACCGGGGCAGGTCGCGTGGGCCGGGAGCTGGCCGGGTTCTTCATGAACCCGCTTCGGGGCTTCAACCGGGCGATCTCGGGACGCATGTTCCAGGTCGCCTCCAATCCGGCGGATCCCAACGACCGCACGCCTGACTTCTTCCGATTCTCGGTCGATGCCGGATACCGCGGGGTGAACCCGGACTCGGGACTTCGTGACGATGTGAGCGGCGGTGTCTTCCGATTTCGAATGGACTTCGGCAATCCGTTCGCAGGTCGCCGGCGCGGTGCCTTCGACGTGTTCGAATTCGACATGACGTTCTACGCCGGCGATCAGAACGTCTTCGGGGCGCTGGCGGTGCGCGGGAACCTGCTGACGCGCGACCTCAAGCGCGGCGGTTCCTCCGAGCACGTGTGGGCGATCGTGCAGAGCCACGAATACGATGACAACTCGGCATACCAGTTCGGAAACCAGAACATTGGCCTGAGGCTGGAGTCCCTCTGGAAGCTGGGCGCTGGTGCGAGCGCCGTCACGCGCATTCAGGCGGGACCGATTCTATTCGGAACGCTGGACTCGGCGCTCCGTCCGGCCGGTGACATACCCACCGGGTGGAGCCTGCGGCCCTTCGACTACACGGCTGGATTCGACGGTCGGATCGAGGGAGAAGTGCAGGTGGGCCGGTTGCGAGGCGGTGCGGCGTGGCGATCGTCGTGGATGACCAGCCTGAATCACAACTCGGTCAATGGCGGCAACGCCGATCACTGGGTGCACCAGGGACGCCTCTCGGCCCAACTCAAGATCGCTCGGGCACTGGGCCTGGGCGGGGAGTTCCGTCTCTGGTTGCGCGACAGCCGCTACTCGGTCGCTCTCTTCGACGGCGTCCGGGAGACCGTACCCGAGCTTCGGTTGTTCGGCTCGTGGATCCTGGTGCCGGGGAGGGACGGAGCGGCGCCCGGGATGTTCTGAAACGACGGGCATCACACGGGACCGCGCCGTTACGCCTCGCCGCCCCCGTACTCCTGACGCAGCGTGTCCGTGTCCCAACCCGCATTGCGTTCCTCGACCGGCCCCTGGACTTCCGTGAGTAGCAGCTCCTCCAGCGACTGAATTCTCTCCCGAGCGGCCGAGAAGTAGGCCTTTCGATCGTGCCGCATCCGGCCTAGATCCCGCACGGATTCCTCGTCGTGCACGCGGAACGTGCGGGCCGACCGGTAGGTCTGGTGGGCACGCCGGCCCAGCAGCCGCAGCGCGTCCATGCCCGTGCGCAGCGAGGTGTCGAGGGTCTCGCGGTACACGTGGTCCACCCCGAGATCCTGGAGCTCATAAGCTTCCGGCCGCCCGGCGGCCCGGGCGAGGATGACGAGGTTGGGGAAGTGCTTCTGCACCGTCTCGACCAGTGCGAGAACGCGCGAGTGATCCTCCATCGCGACCACGAGGAGCCTGGCCTCCCGGGCGCCCGCGGCTTCCAGGAGGTCCTTGCGGGACGCGTCTCCGTAGAACACGTCCAGACCGAGCTTGCGCAGCAACTCCACTCGATCCGAGTCGTACTCCAGGACCGTGGGCCGCACACCGTTGGCCCGCAGAAACCGACCGACGATGCTTCCGAACCGGCCAAAACCCGCGATGATCACGGCGCTCGTGGTGTGGATCTCGTCCGGTTCCCTCTCGACGATCTCGCGAGTCCCGAACCGCGGCTGAATCAGCTTCTCGTTGATCAGCATGAGCACCGGCGTGAGTGCCATCGAGACCGCTACGGCGGCGATGAGTGGGGCCGTGACGTCGTCCGGGATCACCGAATTCTGAGAGGCGAAGGAGAACAGCACGAAGGCGAATTCCCCGCTTTGGGCCAGCGCGAAGGCGAACAGGAAATTCTGATCCAGCCCCATCTTGAACGCCCGCCCGAGCACGAACAGCACCGCGAACTTGATCAACATCAGCCCGCCGACGATCCCGAGGATCAACTGCGGACGATCCTGGATCAGCTGGAAGTCCACCGAGGCCCCCACCGCGATGAAGAACACGGCCAGCAACAGGCCCTTGAACGGGTCGATCTCGCTCTCGAGCTCGTGCCGGTACTCGCTGTTCGCGAGCACCACGCCGGCGAGGAACGTGCCGAGAGCCGGGCTCAGGCCGACCTGCGTCATCAGCAGGGCAATGCCGATGATGAGGAGAAGCGCCGCGGCGGTGAACAACTCCCGTAGCCGCGTGGACGCGATCACCCGGAAGACCGGCCGCAGCAAGTAGCGCCCCGCAAGCACGATGGCGGCCACGGCGAGGAGGACCACCAGGGTCTGCTCCCACGGCGGCAGGCCCTCCACCCAGGTGGTCGCGTGCTTTGCGGCCTCGGTCCCGTATCCGTCGGCGGCCGCCACCGGCCCGGACTGCAGAGCCAGCAGCGGCATCAGAGCCAGCATGGGTATGACCGCGATGTCCTGGAAGAGCAATACGGCGAACGAGCTCTGGCCCGCGTCCGTGCCCATCAGGTTCTTCTCGTTCAGGGTCTGGAGAACGATGGCCGTGGAAGAGAGAGCCAGCGTCATGCCGACGGCGAGTGAGGTCTGCCACGGCAGACCGAGCAGCATTCCGATGGCCGTGAGGATGGCGGTCGTGACGCCCACCTGCAGCCCGCCCGTGCCGAGAATCGGTCCGCGCATTCGCCACAGGAGGGCGGGGCGCAGTTCCAGTCCGATCAGGAAGAGCATCATCACGACACCGAACTCGGCGAAGTGCATGACGTCCTCGCCCTCTTCACCGATCAGCCCCAGTCCGAACGGACCGATGACCATGCCGGCGATCAGATAGCCGAGAACCGATCCGAGTCCGAGGCGCTTGGCGATCGGCACGGCGACCACGGCGGCAGCCAGGTAAACGAAAGCCTGGAAGAAGAACCCCTGTCCGTGCATGAGCTAGGCCTCCCGGCGCCGGATGATCGAATCGAGATCGGCGTTGAGCCGACTCGTCGCCCGGGCCCGCTCGATGTCCACCCGGCCGTCACGGAGGGCGACAAGCAGCCGGCGATACTCGGCCGCATGAGCCCGGATCTCGTCCGTCCGCATGCCGAGCGTCCCATGCACTCCGAAGGGCGGCAGGAACTCCATGCCGCACAGTCGCGCGGTCTGCTCGAGGGGTCGCAGCAGCTCGCGGATCGTATACCGGTTATGCCCATCGGCCGCGTACGCCACCTCCCGGCCACCCGTCGTGATCGCGTGAAGCCACCGCTTGCCGACCAGAGCCTTGCCCTCACTTCCGTAGGCCCAGCCGTGCTCGAGCACCAGGTCCTGCCATTCCTTGAGGATGGCTGGAGTGCTGTACCAGAACATCGGGTGGTGGAGCACGATGACATCGTGCTCGAGCAGGAGACGCTGCTCGCCCTCCACGTTGATGCCGAAGTCGGGGTAGGCTTCGTACAGGTCATGGAGCGTGACCCCATCGACCTCCGCGAGACCCTCGATCAGCACCCGGTTGACGCGCGACTTCTCGAGCGCCGGGTGGGCGAAGAGCACGAGTATGCGATTGGGCGATGTCGTTCATCAGCGAAGCGCGATGCCCAGGTACCAGGGCCAGATGGCCAGCGCCAGCAGTGCCTTGCCGATCGAAAGCTGGGCCATGGCCACCGTGAACAACCAGCCCACGTACCACAGGCCTCCGAAGCCGTGCTCCACCTTGATCGTCTTGGTGTCGGACATGGCATCCTCCCGTGCTGGTTGCTTCGGCTCGTAACGTATGCGGCCGCGCCAGTGGCAGGCCCAAAATGGCTCCTCGTCGCCTGCCGCGGTAGCGTTTTGGCCAGAAGCGTTGCTTTGATATCAAAGGAAACAGCGATATTTTTAACGGCTATTTGTGGCTCCGCAAAGGGAATCCAGTTGAAGAACGGCGATTTTGGTACAACCATGATTCGAGGCTCAACATGGTAAAGAGGCTTCGCCGCGCATCCGTCGCGGTCATTCTGCTCTCGTGGCTGGCCCCGGCGCAGTCAGCGTCGGCGCAGCAGTATCCGCGCGACGAGTACCTGCGATTCGTCCCGCTGGAGGTGCCCCGCATCATCCGCCAGACCCCGGCCAGCGAGCGCCTGCACCTGTATGGCGATCGTGAGAATCCCGACTATGTGGACATCGCGCCGGTGGATGGCGTCGACGACCGCCGGCACCAGCGTGCTGCAGGCTCTCTCCGTCCGATTTGCCCCGTTCCTGGTGCAGAACTCGGAAGGCATCCCCATGGACCACAAGAAGGTGTGGGGGGGCACCGTATCCGCTCTACGTGGACACCTGGAACACAGCCATGGGGCTTGATCTGATCCGCCAGGAGACGGTGGACTGGATGGGCGTCGCGAGCGAGCCCTGCACCGACGTCAATCCCGTCGCCGACGACTGCCGTCTGCTCGACCTGCTGCTGCAAGTACAACCCGGACGACCCTCTCTACGCGGCAGAGCATACGGGGGCCCAGGATGCACCGTACAAGCCGTTCGAGGTCCTGTGGATCGACATGCCGGGCACGGATCCGAAGAGCTGGAAGGAACACTGGCGGAACGGCTTTTCGCGGAAACTGCGCTCCGATTACCGCGACCTTATGCAGACCTACGTGCACCCGTTTCTCGAAGACGTGCGCGGACCGGACGGATACGAGGGCGTGCAGCTCGTCCTTCAGTACTGGTTCTTCTACCCCTACAACGACGGTGGGAACAACCACGAGGGCGACTGGGAGCACATCCACGTGATCGTCAGTCCCCGCAAGCCTGGTGGAGCAGGCCGCGATTTCCGAGGCCGACATGCAGCGGCTGCTGGACGGCGAGTGGCTCGATGCGACCGGACGAGAACCAGCTCGTGATGAAGCGGGTCGAGTACTACTTCCACAGCAAGGTCGCGAGCTTCGAGTTCGGCACGCCGAACGCCTACCTGCCCCGCGCGGCAGTGGAAGCGACAGGCCGATTCCCTGGGCATCGAGCTGTCGGGCGAAGAGCTGTTCCGCAAGTACGTCCGCCACATGGCGTGGCGAGACGCGGCCGAGACCGAGATCAACACGCAACCGGTGGGCTACATCGGGGCGGACAACAAGGGGCTCGACCAGTTGCTCTCGCCGCCCGGTGGCACCAACCGCGATTCGCACGGCACGTATCCGATGCCAGGATTGTTCAAGGACATTGGGCCGGCCGGCGCATCGGAGACGATCTCGAACTTCTTCGACCACCAGAAGTACTTCGCCGGCGACAGCAAGACCGTCGACCGGATGGATCGGTTCGAGCGGGGCGGCGTCATCTTTCTCGGCGCCGAAACAGGCGCGTCGAGGTCGTGCCCGACTACGAACGGGTCATTGACCTCGTGCTGACCGAGGTGGAGATTCGGCAGGAGTGGAGCTGGCTCGTCCTTGCCCATGCGCTGGGGGTACCCGGCTGTCGAGTCCCCATTCGCCGGCGTCGTGTCGAACGCCGAGACGGGCAACCTTTCGATCGTGGGGCCGGCCTTCAACACCGGGTGGAACCGGTCGGGGCAGAACGTTCAGTACAAGGCGTACGTGCCGCACGTCCTGCCGCGCCTGTTCCCAACCGACCTTCAGGACGCGTTCTCGAACGACTGGGGTTACTTCAACGCCACGCTGCCGGTGATCAGCTTCCTGCCGCCCTTCGACGTGCTGTGGAGGGTCGTCGCCGCGCCCGTGCGGGCGGCCGCCACGACCCTCGATCCGACGATGTACCCGCGAGAGACGATTCCCTATCGGTTCATAGGGCTGGACGGAGGCGTGTCCTTGCAGGACATCCCGGACGATTACCAGGAGTTGTTCTTCAATGAGGATCAGATCGACGGGATCCTGATCGGCCTGCTCACGCACCTCTTCGAGCAGGGAGGCGATTCCACCACTACCGGCACGGTCTCCACGCTGAAGATCGATGTGCCGGCTGCCCCTCTGTTCCGGCTGCAGTTGTTCATCGGTGACCGGTTCACGAGCACGAACAGCTTGCTCCACTTCCGCAGCACCATGAATTACGGCCTTCAGTTCAACAACATCAGCGACTTCACGCTCACCGGAGACCTCAACTGGTGGGAATACGTGGGCAGCCTCCGCTACAGTCTCGCCACGGGCTCGATCCAGCCGTACCTGAAGGGCGGCTACGGGCTGAGCTGGTACCGGGTGGAGAACGTCGCGACCAACGGGCAGACGATCGATCCTCCAGATTCCAAGTGGGTCCGGCAGCCCGGCTTCTTCGAGAACCTGCTTCCCAACACCTGGCACATTGGGGCGGGGCTCGAACTGCTGGCGATCAAGGGCTACGGAGGCCTCCCTGCCGGCCTCGACTTCAGCCTGGCGGCGGAGTGGCTGTATTTCACGAACAAATTGGGCGTCGACGCGACCGGGGTTGCAGTCGAACGGCTGATCCAGCTGGGCGTTCCGGCTGACGAGCTTCCGAGGGAGCGCTGGGTCGGGACGCAACGTGATCAACCTGACGGCCACGATCAGCTACTGAAGCATGCCGGTCGCCTCGATCTGCAGCGTTCCAGTCTGGCCGACTTCACGGGAGCGTAGGGAGACGAGTACTTCAGCGGCAGCTGGCGTATCGAACCGAAGGGCGAGCTCTCCTTCGTGCAGGGGAAGTCGCGCGAGCGGCCTCCTGATCCGCCTCTGTCCAGCATGGCTGTTTCTGGTGCGGAACCAATGCCGCACCCCTAGTATGTAGGCACGCCACCGCCCGCAAATCTTCCCACGAGGACGCTTCCGCATGAGACGCCTTGGCAGTCTGCTCCACGGGTTGGCCGTCGCCGTTCTCTTCCTGTCCGTTTTCGCGCCCGCTGCTTCCGCCCAGGAGGTCGCTCCGCAGTCCGCGATAATCGACACGATCATCATCAAGCGGGACAACGTGTTCAACGAGGAAGAGGCTGCCTCGAGCGGCATATTCCGGGTCATGAACAAGATCCACGTGACGACGAAGGAATTCGTCATTCGGGACTATCTCCAGTTCGAGGCCGGGGAACCTTTCGATTCCGCCTCCGTGGCTGAGTCTGAGCGTCAGCTGCGACTTCGGCGGTTGTTCCGGGACATTTCGATGGACAGCGTGAGGCTCGACGACGGCCGTCTTGCCGTGATGGTCAACAGCCAGGACGGCTGGAGCCTGAAGCCGAAGTTCAAGTTCTCGGTCGCTTCGACCGGTGACTGGACCGGGACGTTCGGGATCAACGAGATCAACCTGCTCGGAACCGGAAACCAGGTGTACGCGGCGTACGTGAAGGAACTCGACCGCGATGGCCTGAACGCCTCGGCGCTCTTCACGCGGATCTTCGGGTGGGATTTCGACGCCGGCGGAAACTACGCGGGGCTCTCGGACGGCAGGAACGGTAACTGGCTTGTAGGGCTTCCGTTCCGAAACACGGAGAGCTCGAAGAGCTACCAGTGGGACGGTCTGTGGGCGGACCAGGACATCATCCAGTACCGGGTCACGGACCTTCCCGACTCGATCGTAACGGACACGACCACGTACCGGCGCGACGCCTGCATCAACACGCTCAAGGCGGGACTGGCCACCAGGCACGTCATCGGCAACTACGTACGGTGGGGCGCCGACGTCGGCATACGGCAGGAGGAGTTCTACCTGGACCCGAGCGCCAGGGGCACCGTTCCCGATTCGATCTACGGGCACGTCTCGGTGTGGTCGGAATTCAGCAAGGCCAAGTTCGCACAGTACCGGCGATTCAACGGATTCGGAACCGAGGACATCGACCTGAGTTCGACGGTCAGGCTGACCGCGACCCTGGCCCCGGAGAGCTTCGGCTGGAATGGCACCGGCGTCGGGCTGGGGCTCAACGCGGCGACCGGCCTGAACCGCGTGATCGCCGGTCGAGGTTGGGTGTGGGCTTCGATCGATGCGAACTACCTGTGGAACGCCGCGGTCCAGGACTCGGGCCGTGTCATCGTCAACCTGGCGGCGGGGTTCAAGCCGGCGGAGAGGCATTCGACGGCGATGCAGGTGCAGCTGGGCCGCATGTGGAATCCGAAGCCGGGTGACGAGTTCGACCTCGGGTTCGAGAACGCCCCCCGGGGGTGGGCGGCTCACTCGTTCGTCGGCGACAAGGCATGGTGGGCCCAGATCGAGCACCGATACTTCGCGGTGGACAAGTTCCTCAACCTCGTCGGCATCGGTTTCGGGGCCTTCTTCGACTACGGCGGGGCCTGGTACGACGATCAGTCATCCCGTACCGGGGGAAGCGTGGGAGCCGGCCTGCGGTTGGGCTCGGCCCTGTCCACGGTCGCCATGACCGGGCAGGGATGACATCGTGTACAAGATCGGCGACAACGTGACCGGAGACCGCTGGGTCTTTGCCTTCGGATCGGGCTTCGCCTTCCCGCGGCGTACGGTTCCCGTGATCAACTACAGGGCGCAGCCGCCGCCATAGGGCGGCGGTGCGCCGTGGCCTATCGAGAGAAGGTCAGCCGTCCCGGCGGGCCTTCTTCCTGCGGAGAAGGAACCACACGATGATGAAGGCGCCGGCCAGACCCATTATCCACAGCCACTCGGAGTCGTCAGGCGCGCCATCGTCTTCGTAGTCGGCCGCGGCGGCCTCCTGCTCCGCCTCATCTACAGCCTCTGCGGCGGTCTCCGCCGGGGCCTCGTCCGCAGCGGTCTCCTCGACCGTGCCTTCAGCGGGCAGGTCCTCGGCCGTTACCTCAAGTTCGAGGGCCGCGAACTCGGCTTCCGCGATCATCAGCTCGTCCGCATCGGACATTGCGATCTCCCACCGGCCCTCCGGCAGATAGATCCCCAGCTCCGAGCCCGCTGGCACGTCGACTGCATTCACCAGCTGACCGCCGAGATACGCTTTGGAATCGGGAGCAGGAGTCAAGCGGGTAGCGGGGCCCCACGTGTCATCCCGGTGCTTGAAGATCACCAGCATCGACGGCGGGCCCGCCTGGCGGACGCGTGCCACCAGGTGAGCATAACGGGCACCCTCGTGCTCGATGACCTCGAGACAAGCGCTGCGCACCATCGGGTATGCGGCCACGGCCTGCTCATCAAAAGCGATGTCGTCACATGTCACTTCCTGCGCCGAGAGCGGGATCACGACCACGAGCACGAGTAACAGCGAGGAAAGAGCAACGACGATCTTCTTCATGAAAGCCTCCACTACTGGAAGTGAGCCCCGTGAGCCAGGACGAGAAGGGTGGGAGGTTCCCGTAATGGTCTCATTCGTCAGTCGATGCAAGAAACTGTCGTCGATTCGCTGTTCGAGCAAGACATTCATTGGTTATCTGGAAACTGAGCACCGACGGAGGTCGACTATCGGGCCCCGAAGTGGCTCTTCGGCCTGGGCTTCGACTCCCGTTTCCAGGACCAGGACGACGCGGAGAGCTTCAAACGCAACCTGGGCACGCTCACCGCGACGTACCTCCTGCCCAAGACCTGGTACGTAGGTGCCTTTACGCAGTTCGAGCAGAACCAACAACTCGACCTGGATCTCCGGTTCCTGCTCGGGGCCGTCGGGGGGCGTGACATCCTCCAGTCGAACCGGGTCGAATGGAACTGGCTGGTCGGCGTCCTGAGCAACCGCGAAGAATACACGGGGCTCGAGTCCCGAATTCGGCGGAAGGGCTGCTTGGGACTCGCTTCAGCTGGTTCACGTTCGGCAACTTCGAGAACGACCTGACGTCCAGCCTGCTCGTGTATCCCAGTCTCACGGAGTCGGGACGTGTTCGTGTAGACTTCGATATCAGCTACCGGCAGGACCTGTTCGGTGACCTGTACCTGAGGTTCAGCTTCTACGACCAGTACGACAGCGAGCCTCCACCAGGTGCCAACGACAACGACTACGGCACCAACCTGGCCGTGGGGTGGGATATCTGGCGGCCCTTCACCCTTTGCCGCGATCTTGGCCCAGCTGTCCCGCAGCGTGACCGTGCGGTTGAACACGAGTCGTCCGGCCCCGAGTCCTCGGGGTCGCTCATGAAGTAGCCGTGCCGCTCGAACTGATAGCGCGTGCCGGGCGGGTCGTCGGCCAGCGCCGGCTCGACCCACGCGTTCTCCACCACCACCAGCGACTCCGGGTTCAGATTCACCGTGAAGTCCTGGCCTTCCTCGAGGTCGGCCTCCGGGTCCGGCACGGCGAACAGCCGGTCGTACAGGCGCACCTCGGCCGGCAGGGCGTGCTCGGCCGACACCCAGTGGATCGTGCCCCTCACCTTCCGGCCGTCCGCCGGATTCGCCCCCATCGTGTCCGGATCGTGCGAGCAGCGAAGCTCGACGATCTCTCCCGTTTCGGGGTCCTTGACCACCTCGTCGCACCGGATCACGTAGGCGTGCCTGAGCCGGACCTCCCGGTCCGGGGCCAGCCGGTAGAACTTCCGGAACGGCTCCTCCATGAAGTCCGAGCGCTCGATCCAGATCTCGCGGGTGAAGGGCATCCGTCGCGAGCCCTCCTTGCCCACGTCGCGCGGGATACTCAGGGCGCGTCGATCCACTCGATCTCGCCCTCGGGGTAGTCCGTGATCACGACCTTGAGCGGGTCCAGCACCGCCAGGCGGCGGGGCGACCGCCAGTTGAGGTCGTCCCGGATGGCGAACTCCAGTCGCGAGTACTCGATGCGGCTGTCGACGTCCGCGACGCCGATCATGTCGTTGAAGCTTCCGGATCGCCTCCGGCGTCACGCCGCGGCGGCGCAGGCCGGCCACCGTGGGCATGCGCGGGATCGTCCCACCCCGTCACGTATCCGCCCTCGACCAGCTGGATGAGCTTCCGCTTGCTCATGATCGTGTAGTCGATGTTCAGCCGCGCGAACTCGGTCTGCTCGGTGCGCGGCCGCTCGAAGCCCACCGCGTCCAGGACCCAGTCGTAGATCTCCCGGTTGACCTTGAACTCGAGCGTGCAGAGCGAATGCGTGATGTCCTCGATCGCGTCCTCGAGACAGTGCGCGTAGTCGTACATCGGGTAGATGCACCAGTCGTCGCCCTGCCGGTAGTGGTGCTCGTGGCGGATCCGGTACAGCAGTGGGTCCCGCATGGTCATGTTCGGGTGGGCCATGTCGATCTTCGCCCGCAGCACGTGCGCCCCGTCCGCGAACTCGCCGGCCCGCATGCGTCGGAACAGGTCCAGGCTCTCCTCCACCGGCCGGTCCCGGTACGGGCTGTTGCGACCCGGCTCGGTGACGGTGCCCCGGTACTCCCGGATCTCGGCCTCGCTCGAGCTGTCGACGTAGGCCTTCCCGTCGCGGATCAGCTGCTCGCCCCAGTCGTACAACCGCTCGAAGTAGTCCGAGGCGAAGTAGAGGCGGTCCTCCCAGTCGAAGCCGAGCCAGCGGATGTCCTCCACGATCGCATCGACGTAGCGCTGTTCCTCGTTCGTCGGGTTCGTGTCGTCGAACCTGAGGTTGAACGTCCCCCCGTACTCCTGGGCGATGCCGTAGTTCAGCCAGATCGCCTTGGTGTGACCGATGTGGAGGTATCCGTTGGGCTCCGGCGGGAAGCGGGTGGCGACTCGGCCGCCGTACTTCCCGGTCCGCAGGTCCTCCTCCACCATCGAGCGGATGAAGTCCCGGGCTCTGCTGTCTTCGTCGTGTGTCATCACAGGGTCCGTTGAGGCTGCCTAATCGAGGTCGCGATCACCACCCGGCTCCTTCCCGGGAACCCGTAAGCTGCTCCACCCGGGAGCGGATGCCAAGTCGCGCCTCCTCCGCTGACCCCGAGCTTACGCGCGATCGGCGGTGCGATTATGCTGGGGGGCCCGGACGCGGGGCGCCCCGGGGCGCCTCCGCGCAGACTCACAGAAGAGCGGAGGACGTGCGTGGAGATTCGGAAGAAGCGGTATGGATTCCTGGCCGTGGGCTTCGTGGCCTTGATCGCGAGCGTGTCGGCATGCGCGGGAGAGGACGCGAGGGCGGATTCGTATGCCGATGCCAATACCGTGGACGCAGAGGCGGCGCAGGAATCGGACATCCCCGCCGCGATTCTCGGGAACGCCCCGGCGCCGAGGGGCGAAGACCTGGCCTATTTCGATGCGGACCCGTCCACGGTCGGATACATCGTGGCCCCCGATGGCGACGGACCCTTCCCGGCCGTGATCCTGATTCACGAGTGGAACGGCCTGGTGGATCGTGTGCGGCAGGTGGCCGACGCCCTGGCCGACGAGGGATACGTGGCCCTGGCGGCCGACATGTACGGCAGTCGGATCGGCACCAACCGCGACGAGAACATGGCCCTGATGCAGGAAGCCCAGGATGATCCGGATCGCGTCATCGCGAACCTGGATGCGGCGGTGAGCTATCTGAGAGGCCGTGACGACGTCACGGGCAAGGTCGCGGCGATGGGATGGTGCTTCGGTGGGGGAGTGGCGCTGAGCTTCGCCCTCGGCGGCGAGAGCCACGAGGGAACGGCGATCTTCTACGGTCGCCTGATCGAGGACCCGGAGGTGCTCGCCTCGATCGACCACCCGGTCTACGGCACGTTCGCCGAGCTCGACGGCGGGATACCCCCGGACCAGGTAAACCGGTTCGCCGAGGCCTTGCGCGAGGCCGGAGTCGAGAACGACATCCACATTTACGATGACGTAAACCACGGCTTCTGGCTGTGGGTGGACAGAGATCCGGAGACGACCGCCGCGCCGGCGGCCGACGCGTGGATCCGCCTGAAGTCGTATCTTTCGCGGGTGATCGGGTGAGGCACGGCTCACAGACTCGAGGGCACTGAATAAGGGCGGACCAGGCATGGCAGATTCGACCGGAACCGGCGGCAAGACCCGTGGGCGAGGTTTTCTAGTATTCCTGATCGGAGTGGCTCTCGGAGCCGCAGGCGCGGTCCTGCTTCCGGATCTCCTCGCTCCGTACCTTCCGCAGTCGCTGCGGGGTTCCGAGGAAATGGTGGCCGGGCTGGTGACGGCCAAGGAACGGCAGGACGACAAGCTGCTGCTGACGGTCGACAGTCCGAGTGGCGCGGTGCTGGCGACCTTCTCGAAGAAGGTGGCCGAGATCGCACTGCTGGTCGACGAGGGCGACAGCGTGACCCTGGCCGTCCGCGTAGCGGAACCGTTCGTGAACGATCCCACGATTCGCCAGGTTCATAAGACGCGAAGGCGAGAGTCGCCGCCCGAATCGGCGCCTGCGGTGTCCGAGACGACGGAGCCGGACACCGTGCGGGTTCGAGAGGCGATCGAGGAGCCGGCGGTGGACGGGGACACGATCGAATCCCCGGATTCCACGACGACGCAGAACCCCGGGTGACGATCGGGGTCTCGAGATTCGATTGGCGGCTACCCGTCAGTATCGTCATACCACAGGCCGTGGGGATATCCTCGGCATTCGCCACCATGTCGGGAGTGCAGGACTGGTACCCGAATCTGGCGAAGCCATGGTTCAACCCTCCGCCGTGGCTCTTCGGGCCTGCCTGGACCTTCCTGTACCTCCTGATGGGGGTGGCGTTGTGGCTCGTGTGGCGCCGCCTTGGAGAGGACCCACGCGTCCCAGGCGCGCTGGTCGCTTTTGCGGTTCAAATGGCGCTCAACGGCGCCTGGTCGGTGCTGTTCTTCGGCATGCGGGCTCCCGGAATCGCCTTCGTCGAGATCCTGTTGCTCTGGTCGGCGATCACGGTCACCATCGTTCGGTTCCGGCCGGTATCCAAGGCGGCCGCGGGGCTCATGGTCCCGTACTGGCTGTGGGTCGGATTCGCGACGCTGCTCAATGGCTCGATCTGGTACCTGAACGGCTGATCTCGCGCACCTGGGCTTCGTCACGGTGTTCGCGGCCCTCGTCTTCTGGTCCGTTCTCGAAATCACGGGGTCGAAGGAAAACCGGGCGCACGCCTTTGTTTCGCACGTTCGGGCGCATACCATGCCGGCCGTGATCCTGCTGGCTCTCTACCTGGTGGACATCCGGTCCATGACCGCGGCGGGTGGATTCGCGCGCATCGGAGCCATCGAGTCGATCGCCGGCGCCGCGGGCCTGGTCGTGGGGGTCGCCCCCGGAGCCGTAGCGGCCGTTGTGGCTCTATGCGCGTGGGGGGCCATCGGGCTGGGCGTCCGAATCTCGTACCGGGATTCCAGGAATGAGACTCTCTTCTGCGTCGCTGCGATACTGCTCTCCTTCGCGAGCGGCGCTCTTCCGGGGTACGGCTATCCTCGCTACTACCTGACGGCGCTGCTGTTCTTGCTACTCCTGCTGGGGATTGCCCTCGCGGCGGGTTTGCGGTCCGGGAGATGGAAAGCGGTGACGATCGCACTGCTCGTGATGGTCTGCGCGGTCAATCTGGCGCAGGCATTTCAATTCGCGTCGGTCGGTCGCGGGATGTACCGCGAGGCTAGCTGCCCTCATGGCCGTAGAGACCGGCTTCGCGTCCGTGACGGTGGCGGGGAGTCACGACAGGGGATCGGTCCTCGCCCTCGGGTACTACGGTGCCGGGCTGCCCGGCGAGACCCGGTTCACGTACTTCTGCCACGATGCTTCGACCCCCGGGTGCTCGCACGTCCGCCCCTCTCGCATCGAGGGAGATTCGCTACCGCGGTTCTATCTTCTGGCCAGTCTCGAAGACGATTTCGCGGCCCCGCCGATCATGAACGTCCCGGACCTGGCCGAGTACGAGTTCGTGCGGGCGTTTCCGAAGTATGGCCTGTCCGGGGTGTATTGGGTCCTGTACCGTCTGCCTGCCGGCGGATCGGCTCCCTGACGAGACGAGGTCGGTCGGCCGGTCCCGGCGTTTCCCGCCGGCCGCTCTCCCCGTACAATTCGCGGGCCCGTCGAGGGGCCGGCTGTCGGTGCGCCGTGCGTCCGGAAACGAGAAAGAGAGAGGTATGAGCGAGCAGACCGCGTCGATCAGCAAAGCACGCGAGATCCGCGACTCCGTCGTCGTTCGGTTCGCCGGCGACTCCGGCGACGGGATGCAGCTCGCTGGGACCCAGTTCACGATGGAAAACGCCCTCGCGGGCAGTGACCTGGCCACCTTTCCCGACTACCCGGCGGAAATCCGGGCGCCGGCCGGTACGACGTATGGGGTCTCGTCCTTCCAGATTCACTTCGGGGCCGTGGACGTGAAGACCGCCGGCGACGAGCTCGACGTGCTGGTGGCGCTGAACCCGGCGGCCCTCAAAGTGAATCTGAGGGATCTGCGCATCGGAGGGACCGTGGTCGTGGACTCGGGATCGTTCACCGACCGGAACCTCAAGAAAGCGGAGTACGACGAGAACCCGCTGGAAGACGACACGCTCGCGCCCTACCAGATGATTCAGCTCGATATCGGGCAACTGACGCGAAACGCCGTCGAGCATCTCGGGCTTTCTTCCCGAGACGCGCTTCGCAGCCGGAACATGTGGGCCCTCGGACTCCTGCTGTGGATGTTCGACCGGGACAAGCAGGCCACGGTCGATTGGCTGCGGGCGAAGTTCAAGGATGCGGAGGGCGCCGGTGAGGCTGCGGTCGCCACGCTCAGCGCGGGGCACGCCTTCGGCGAGACGGTGGAGATGCCCACCAAGATCCCCGGCTACACGGTCTCGCGAGCGGAGCTGGAGCCCGGTCTCTACCGGACGGTTAGTGGCACGGACGCCCTCGCGTGGGGGCTGGCGTCGGGTCTCAAGTCATCGGGCCTGTCGCGAATGGTGTTCGCTTCGTACCCGATCACTCCTGCCTCGCCCCTGCTGCACGTGCTTGCCCGGATGAAGGAACTCGGCGTGGTGACCTTCCAGGCGGAGGACGAAATCGCCGCGGCCTGCGCGGCGATCGGGGCCGCGTACGCCGGGTCGCTGGGGGTGACCTCGAGCTCCGGGCCGGGAATCGCCCTCAAGACCGAGGCGATTGGACTCGCGGTGGCCACCGAGCTTCCGCTCGTGATCGTGAACTCTCAGCGCGGCGGGCCCTCGACCGGCCTGCCGACCAAGACCGAGCAGTCGGACCTGTTCCAGGCCGTGTACGGGCGCAACTCCGATACGCCGCTGGCGGTCATCGCGCCATCGACGCCGGCGGACTGTTTTCACGTGGGGCGTGAGGCCGTAAGGCTCGCGACCCGCTACATGACCCCGGTCTTCATCCTCACGGATGCTTACCTCGCCAATGCGGCCGAGCCGTGGTTGATTCCGGACCTCTCTACGCTGGATGAGTTCCCCGTCGAGCTTCGGCAGGACCCGGAGGGTTTCCAGCCTTACGCCAGGGACGGCGGCACGCTGGCCCGCCCGTGGGCGGTTCCCGGTACTCCCGGCCTCGAACACCGGATCGGTGGCATTGAGCGCGATTCGGCGACCGGCAACATTTCGTACGATCCCGACAACCACGACGAGATGACACGCCTGAGGGCCCGGAAAATTGCGGGGATCGCGGACGACATCCCCGAACAGAGCGTAGAACTGGGCCCCGAAGGAGGTCCCCTGGCGGTGGTCGGATGGGGATCCACGTACGGCTCCCTGTTCAAGGCGGTCGAGAGGTCTCGGGAGAAGGGCCTCGATGTGTCGCACATTCACCTGCGCTACCTGTCGCCGTTCCCCCGGAACCTGGGCGATCTGCTGGCGCGCTTTGAACGTGTGCTCGTTCCGGAGCTGAACACGGGCCAGCTACTGGCCATGCTGCGAAGCACCTATCTGATTCCGGCCGAGGGCCTGAACCGCGTCGCCGGTCGGCCGTTCCGCATCAGCGACATCGAGGCCGCGATTGGCCGCCTGCTCGAGACCGAGAGGACCGCATGAGCCACGGAGTGCTGCCCCAACTCAAGCCCAAGGACTTCGCTTCCGACCAGGAGGTGCGCTGGTGTCCGGGATGCGGCGACTACGCCATCCTCAAGGCGATCCAGAAGACCCTGGCCGACCTCGAGGTGCCGCGCGAGAACAGCGTCTTCATCTCGGGAATCGGGTGCTCGTCCCGTTTTCCGTATTACATGGCCACCTACGGATTCCACACGATTCACGGCCGGGCTCCGGCCGTGGCCACGGGCACCAAGCTGGCGAATCCCGACCTCGACGTCTGGGTCATCACGGGGGATGGCGACGGACTGAGCATCGGTGGGAACCACCTGGTCCACGCCCTGCGCCGCAACATCGATCTCAAAATCATCCTGTTCAACAACGAGATCTACGGTCTGACCAAGGGACAGGTATCCCCCACATCGAAACGGGGAACGCTGTCCCCGACCACGCCCCGCGGATCGGTGGCCAATCCGATCAGCCCGGCCACCATGGCTCTCGGGGTCGGCGCCCGGTTCGTCGCCCGTTCGGTGGACATCAACATGGGGCACCTGGTGGACGTGCTCAAACAGGCGCACGCCAACCGGGGCACGTCGTTCGTCGAGATCTTTCAGAACTGCATCGTGTTCAACGACGCCACGTTCGCGGACTTCACCGACAAGGCCGTGGCGAAGGAGAATCAGCTGCTCGTGGAGCACGGCCAGCCGCTGCTATTCGGTGCAGAGCGCGACCGGGGGCTGCGGCTCGATCCGGCGACGTGGACGCTGGAGGTGGTGCGGCCCGGCGAGAACGGCGCTACCGAGGCGGATGTCCTCGTGCACGACGAGACCAACCGGATGCTGGCCACGATGCTGGCCGCCCTCGAGCCCCCCGGGTTCCCGATGGCGCTGGGGGTCCTGTACCGGGATCCGGCGCCTACATTCGATCAGCAGGTGCTGGCCCAGGTCGAGCCCGAGTCCGAGGGCAGAGGCCTTGCGGACCTGCTGTACGGCGGGCGGACCTGGAAGGTGGGCTGACCGGCCGAATTCACGGCGGGCCGACGTCGGGTCAGCTCGCCGCCATCAAATCAGGTCGACCACCATCTTCACCAGGATCGCGACGATCGCGCTCGGGGCGACGAAGCGGATCAGGAATGCCCAGGTCCTGCCAAGCGGGAACTCGCCGTCGTTCTCCCGCACCTCTTCTCCGGCCGCCTTCACGCCCCAGACCCAGCCTACGAACAGGCTGATCAGCAGCGCCCCGATGACCAGCGAGTACTGGCCGAAGAGCATGAACAGGAAACTCAGGAAGTCCATGCCGACGCCGGGCAGGTTGGTGAGCCAAGACACCGCTCCGTTGGCCAGGGCGCTCGGGATGCCGACCAAGAAGGCGACCAGGCCGAGGCTGATGGCGGCCTTGCGGCGCGACATACCTCGCTCGTCTACGGCCCACGACGTCACGACCTCGAGCAGCGACACGCTGGACGTCAGCGCCGCGATCCCGAGAAGCATGAAGAAACCGGTCCCGAAGACGATGCCACCGTACGGGGCCGGCGGGATCGACGACAGGAGGGACGTCAGCACGACGAACACCATTCCAGGTCCGCCCGCTCCGGGCTCCAGGCCCGCATGGAACAGGGTGGGGAAGATGATCAGCCCGGCCAGTATGGCGATCGTCGTATCCGCCAGCGTCACCCAACCGGCCGAGGAGACGAGATCGTCCCGCTTCGACACGTACGAGCCGTAGGTGATCATGGCCCCCATGCCGAGACTGAGGCTGAAGAACGCCTGCCCGATGGCCGAGAGGATCACGGCGCCCGTGACCTTGCTGAAATCCGGCCGAAGATAGAAGTCGAGGCCGGCCCCGGCCCCGGACAGCGTCACGGCACGGAACGCGAGAAGCGCCAGCAGAGCGAACAGGACGGGCATCAAAACCTTGGTCCAGCGTTCGATACCGTCCCGAACACCGCCCAGCACCACGTATACGGTGATGACCATGAACAGCAAGTGCCACGAGATCGCGGGGACCGCGCTTCCCGCCAGGTCGTTGTAGATGGCTTCCGTGTCCACGCCGGCCTGGAACGTCCCGGCAATCGTCTTGAAGATGTACGACAGCGTCCACCCGGCGATGACGGAATAGAAGCTCAAGATCACGATGCCCGTGAACACGCCGAGGCCGCCGACCACCACCCACATCGTCCGTGGAGCCAGCGCCTTGAAGGCGCCCACCGGGTTCCGCTGCGTGCGCCGCCCGACGATGAGTTCCGCCAGCATGACGGGGGCTCCGATGAGAGCCACAGCGGCCAGGTAGATCAGCAGGAATGCCGCGCCCCCGTTCTGACCCGCGACCGTGGGGAAACCCCAGATGTTCCCGAGTCCGACCGCGCTTCCCGCGGCGGCGAGAACGAATGCGACCTTGGAACCCCAGGTGTCGCGCGGCTTTCCGGTACTCGGATCCATGGGCCTTCTTCCTCCCAGATGCGGTCGTACGGCCGGCGACTCATGATGCCGGGCCAAGACCCGGGGTGCCCCCGAGTCAGGTCGGGGAGGATAAGGCGGAGGCTGTGGAAAGAAAAGCGCCCTCGCGGGATTGCGGTCGTCCGCCGAATGGCGAACCTTAACAGAACCCCAGTCCAGTTTCCCAAGGCTCCGGAGACCGCGAATGGCGGAGTTGAAGGAAAGAAAGACGTTGGAGGGAGTCTTCCTGATCGGGTTGGCTCTCCTCATCACGGTCATCTTCTACCGTATGGTCTCGGGCTTCATCGAGACTCTCTTCCTGGCCGCCATCTTCAGCGGGATGCTGCACCCGCTCTACAAGAGGCTCGGGAATCAGCTTGGTGGCAGGAAACCGGCGTCCGCGGTGCTGACCATCCTCCTGTTCGTGATCGTGCTCGTGGTGCCTCTCTCAGCCTTCCTCGGTGTGGTCGTGTCACAGGCCGTGGACGTCAGCGCGTCCGTCGGTCCGTGGGTAGAGCGAGAGCTCTCGCAGACCAATCAGCTTGACGGCTTGCTGCAACGCCTGCCGTTCTGGGAGACGATCCAGCCGTATCAGGACTTGATCTCGACGAAGGCGGCGGAGTTCGCCGGGCGCCTCGGGACGTTCCTGGTAGGGTCGGTCGCCGCCGCGAGCCGCGGGACGGCGGTGTTCTTCTTCCAGCTGTTCATCATGTTGTACGCCATGTTCTTCTTCCTCCTGTACGGCAAGGCGTACATGGCCCGGATTCTCTATTACATCCCGCTCGCTCCTGATGCGGAAAACCGCCTGGTGGCCAAGTTCGTGTCGGTGGCCCGAGCCACGATCAAGGGGACACTCGTGATCGGGGTCATCCAGGGCGGACTGGGCGGACTCGGGTTCTGGGTCGCCGGCGTCCAGGGGTGGGCCTTCTGGTCCGTAGTGATGATGATCCTGTCGATCATCCCGGGCGTCGGGACCGCCCTCATCTGGGTACCGGCCGTGATCTACCTGTTCGCGGTCGGACTCGGTGGCAAGGCGATCGCCCTCGCTCTGTGGTGCGCGTTGGTGGTGGGCATGGTCGACAACGTGCTTCGGCCCAGGCTCGTCGGCCGGGATACTGAGATGTCCGATCTGCTGGTGCTGATCAGCACCCTGGGCGGCATCGTAGCCTTCGGGGCCACCGGCTTCATCATCGGGCCGATCGTCGCCGCCCTGTGGGTCACGGTTTGGGAGATCTACGGCGAGACGTTTTCCGAGTACCTTCCGAGGGTGGAGATGCCGGTCACGGAGACCGTGGCCAATCTGTCGGTCGTCGTGCCGCCGGGGTCCGACTCGAGTCCGGTCCGCAGGCACCGCGAGCCTGGCCACGCGCCCTTCGAGAAGGTCTCCGACGGCGAACCCGATCCTGAGGACTCGCCGGGAGCCCCGCCCGCAGACGGCTCTTGATGCCATCCAGGCGCGGCAAGGCTGATTCGGAGGCCAAAGACCTCGCGACGGTTTCCCTGCACCGCGATGGGGACCGGCTCATCGTCGGACTGGGGGGCACGTGGCAGATATCGGGACTCCTGCCGGGAACGACCGCTGTCGAGGCTGCCCTTGATGGCTCCCAGACACCCGGGGGAGTTCACTTCGATTCCGTGGCCATCGAGGGTTGGGACAGTAGCGTCCTCACCTTCCTGATGCGCGTCGAAGATGCCGCCGAGGACCGGAGCATCCCCGTGGACCGCGCTGGCCTCCCGGACGGAGTGCGTCGCCTCGTGGAGCTGGCCCGCGCGGTACCGGAACGGGGAACCCGGACCGAAGAGCCGAAAGGTTCGCCGCTGACCCGCGTGGGTCGGTTCGGCATGAGCGTGTACGATGGGGCGCTCGACGACCTCGAGTTCCTGGGGGAGGCGGCGCGAGCGTTCGGCAGGTTTCTTCAGGGCAAAGCGCGCTACCGGAAGTCCGATCTCAGGCTGCTCATCCAGCAGGCGGGAGCCGACGCCCTGGGGATCACTTCGCTGGTCAGCCTCCTGTTCGGGCTGATCCTGGCCTTCGTGGGAGCCGTCCAGCTGCAGCAGTTCGGCGCGACCATCTATGTCGCGGACCTGGTGGGCGTTGGCATGGTCCGGGACATGGCTGCGTTCATGACGGCGATTGTCGTGGCGGGTCGGAGCGGCGCGGCCTACGCTGCGCAGATCGGCACGATGAAAGTCACGGAGGAAATCGACGCCCTCCGCACGACAGGCATCTCCCCCATGGAGTTTCTGGTCGTGCCGCGCATCGTGGCTCTCGTCCTGATGATGCCGCTGCTCACGGTATACGCCGACCTGATGGGGATCTTTGGAGGATACCTCGTCGGCGTGGGACTCCTGGATATTTCGCCCCTGGCGTACATACAGCAGACCACCAGCGCGGTGAACATGACCCACTTCTTCCCGGGCGTGATCAAGGGCACCGTCTATGGTCTGCTGGTCGCGCTTGCGGGCTGCAAGCAGGGAATGGCGGCCGGAAACAGTGCATCGGCCGTGGGCGATGCCGCCACGCGGGCGGTGGTGAACGGGGTGGTGGCCATCATCGTGGCCTGTGGAATAGCCCAGGTGATTTCCTGGGTGTTCGGGATCTGATGCGATGACCGATCACTCGGTGGTATCGGCTCCGCCGACCGATCAGATCTCCGTCCGGGACCTCACCATGGCGTACGGTGATTTCGTCGTGATGCGAGACCTGAACTTCGACGTGTCGCCGGGTGATGTCTTCGTCATCATGGGTGGAAGCGGTTGTGGCAAGAGCACTCTGATGCGGCACCTGTTGGGAATGATCGAGCCAGCTGGCCGGCGAGATCTTCTATGGCGGCGAGAGCTTCACCGCGGCGCCCCGGGATGTGCGGGAGTCCTATCTCCGGCGATTCGGGGTCCTGTTCCAGGGTGGGGCCCTGTGGAGCTCCATGACCCTGGCGGAGAACATCGCCCTGCCGCTCGAGGAGTACACGGGACTCAAGGGCTCCGAGATTCGGGATGTGGCGGCGCTCAAGCTGGCTCTCGTGGGCCTCCGCGGCTTCGAGGACTACTATCCCTCGGAGATCAGCGGAGGAATGCGCAAACGGGCCGGGTTGGCCCGGGCCATGGCTCTCGACCCCGAGATCCTGTTCGTGGACGAGCCATCGGCGGGCCTGGACCCGATCAGCTCGCGCCTGTTGGACGACCTGATCCTCGAGCTCAGGGAAAGCCTCGGCACCACCTTCGTGGTCGTGACGCACGAACTGGCGAGCATCTTCACCATCGCGACGAAGAGCATATTTCTGGACACACACACCCGGACCGCGACGGCCATCGGACCACCGGCCGAGCTCCGGGATCACTCACAGGATCCTGCGGTGCGTGCATTCCTGCGCCGGGGAGAGGAAGAGCATGAGTAAACGGGCGAGTCCCGCCATGGTCGGAGGCTTTATCGTAGGAGGTGTGGCCCTGGTCGTGGCGGCGGTCATCGTGCTGGGCAGCGGAAAGCTGTTCAAAGATACGGTCGACTACATCTCGTGGTTCGAGGGGTCGGTGAACGGCCTGAATCCGGGCGCGCCTGTCAAGTTCATGGGCGTGACGATCGGGCAGGTGACGGCCATTCGGCTCAGGGCCAACTCCCCTGACGGTATGCTCGATACGGAGGAAGAGTTCGAGAACTGGGACGCGAATCTTCGGATACCCGTCTTTTACGAGCTGGACCGCGATCTACTTCGCAGGGAGGGATCCGCAGTCGATGTGGGCGATCCCGTGGTAGCGCGACTCCTGATCGAAAGCGGAATGCGCGCCACCCTGGCCGTTGAGAGCATACTCACGGGCCGCAAGTACATCTCGCTCAGCGTGGACCGAGACTCGCCGATTTCGGTGGTGAATGATCCGAACGTGGATGCCTTCGAGATCCCGACGATATCGACCGGACTCGAATGGCTCGAGCGGGACGTCCAGGGCCTGATGGCAAAACTCACGAACCTGGATGTGGAAGGGCTGGTAGAGGCGATCACGGACGCTGCCACCGAGGTGGGCGAGCTTGCCTCGGGGCAGGACACGAGGAATGCCCTGGCTGACATTCCCGGCACCCTGGCCGAGGTGCGCGAGACGATGCGCTCGATCCAGGCCCTCGCGGCCAGTGCGGACACGACGCTGGAGTCGATCAGACCCTCGATCGACGCCAGCTCGGAGGAGATCCGGGCAGCCGCGGAAGAGCTCGACGCCATGCTCGCGAACCTGCGGACCGTGATCGAGCCGGGTTCGCCACTCCTTACGAACCTGGAGAAGTCGTTCTATGAGATCAGCAGTGCGGCCGCTGCACTCGCTGAGTTGGCCGACTACCTGCAGCAGAACCCGAGCGCATTGGTGCGCGGCAAGAACGTGGAGGGCAACTGATGAAACCGAATCGCGCACTCACGGGTCTGCTTCTTGTGTCGGTGGTTTCCGTGCTGGTCGGCGCCTGCCTGAGCCCGAAAGCGGACCCGACGCGATACTACGTTCTCGCGATGATCGGCGGGGATCCCGGACTGTATGCCGCCGCCGGTCTGGTGGGAGATACCGAAGAGGAGGCGTCGCTATCGGCGGGGCCGCATCTCGAAATCAGCGTCGGCGTGGGGCCGATCACCATGCCTGGCTACCTCAAGCGAACCCGTCTGGTCGCTCGCCAATCGGACAACGAGCTCAAGTACCTGGAGACCGAGCGCTGGGCTCAGCCGCTGGAGGAGTCGCTCCAGTACGCCCTGGCGTCGAACCTCGGGACTCTCCTGTGGACCGATGAAGTGGTTCTCCACCCGTGGTACAAGACCCGGCAGCCCGATTACTCGGTCGAGGTGGACGTCGGCCGGTTTGAAGGCAACGAGGACGGCTCGGCGGCGCTCGTGGCGCGGTGGAGTGTCCGTGATCCTGCAGGAGCACTGATGGCAGCAGATACATTCGAGCGCGTGATGCCGGCCGACGGCGCTTCGATCGCGACCACGGTGAGTGCCCAGAGTCAGCTCGTCGCGGCGATGAGCCGGGAGATCGCGGACGCGCTCCGGCGCGTGGCTTCCTAGTAGAAGAACCGTCGCGAGTGTATCTTGCCCAGCTAGCTTTCGAGCACAAAAACCAGAACCGATACGGGCGTAGATGACCGACGGTCTATCCAACCTCAGCATACTGCGGTGCAACTGGCCGGAGTACCTCGATCCGGGCACCACGCACGTCGTCGACGTGGCGGGGATCGGCATCGGTGGCGCTCGTCCGGTAGTCATCGCGGGACCCTGTGCCGTCGAATCCTACGAGCAGACGCTCAGCGCTGCCCGCTCCGTCGCGGCGGCCGGCGGCCAGCTGCTGCGCGGCGGCGCCTTCAAGCCTCGCACGAGTCCCTATTCGTTCCAGGGCCTTGGCGAAGAGGGCCTGGAGATCCTCACCCGGGTCCGCGAGGAGACCGGGCTGGGTGTGGTGACCGAGGTGCAGGATCCACGGATGGTAGAACGGGTGGCCGTAGTTGCGGACATGCTGCAGGTCGGCTCCCGTTCGATGCAGAACTTCCCGCTCCTGGTCGAAGTCGGCCGAGCCGGAGTGCCGGTACTTCTGAAGCGTGGCTTCAGCGCCACTCTCGAGGAATGGTTGTGCGCGGCGGAGTACGTGGCCCGCGAAGGCAACCTGGATATCGTGTTGTGCGAGAGAGGCATCCGGCATGACTGCTCGTGGAGCCACGCCCGCTCGGAGTTCGATCTGGACGTCATCGCGCCACTGCGGCGAGCCACGCCCCTGCCGGTTATCGGAGACCCGTCGCACGCCACGGGCGACTGGACACGGGTCGAAGAAGTCAGCCGCGCGGCCATCGGGGCGGGGGTGCACGGTTTGCTGATCGAGGTGCTGGCGCCGGGCATCGAACGTTCGGAGCTTCGATGCGACGCGCACCAGGGGGTGCCGGAGGACACGCTGCGCAGGATCGTCACATTTGCCGGCCAGCGGACAGTCTCCGCCGCGTCCGGGAGGCGGAGCGTACCCGCGGGGGCGGAATCGTGAACCGGGTGCGCGGGGCACGCGGCAAGCTCGCGATGGTCATCACGCTGTCTCTCGTCGGTCTCGGATTCTCACTGGGGGCCTGCGACGACAACGATCCGATCTATGGTGTCGGCGGTGGCGCGGAAGCCGCGGCGGATGCCCAACTCGAGATCGTGCTCGGCGACCTCCAGAACGGACGCACGTCAGAAGCATTCTCGGAGCCGCTGGTGGTGCGCGCTGTCCAGGACCTCGGCCTCGTCGATGGCGTTCGGGGGACCCAGAACATCCAGCCCGTCGAGGACCTCCAGATCGACTGGACGATCACCAAGGGGCTGGCGACGCTCTCCGAACCGGTCTCCCTGACGGACTCCGACGGGATCGCTTCGGTCGCGGTGACCCCCGGCCCACTTCTCGGCGACGTCGAGGTCACGGCCACGATCGCCGGCGAGGACGGCGATTTTGCGGAGTTCAGCCTGAGGACTACGGTGTTCCTGGTCGAGATCCTGATCGATCGATTCGAAGTGCCTCTCGGGGGTGACAGCATCGAGGTGGTGCTCGGAGACACGATCGAGTGGGTCAATCGGGATGCCCTGAAGCACGGGGTAATGTCGACCTCCGAACCCGATGGCGGGTTCTCGTTCTCCAGCGGAGACCTGGACAACAGCCAGCGGTATCGGTTCGTGCCGAAGGTCGAGGGCGTCTTCGAGTACGAGGACCCACTGAGCATCCAGGCCGAAGCGCCCGCCGGGAAGATCTCGGTGGTAGGCCGCGAGGTGGGCGCGCTGAAGGTCGTCACGAACACGACCGGCGAGAACCCCGACCTCGCCTACGTCGTGACCATCAACGGAGTCCAGTCCGCGGCCATCGGTCCGGCGGACGAAGTCACTTTTCCCGCGCTGCGGGCGACCGCGCAGGCCGTGCGACTGGTCGAGGTCCAGCAGAATTGCGCCGTGGCGGGCGACAATCCCCGTTCGGTTACGGTGATCGCGCAGGACACGGTCACGACGACGTTCCAGGTCGACTGCGACTGAACGACTTCTCCCTGATTCACCGACTGCCGGAGCGTTCATGAAGCCGAATTCGCCGATGGTGCGCGCTTTCGTCGCCGCTACTCTGCTGGTTTCCGTGTCTATCTCCCCCGCATGGGGTCAGAGCCGGGCGGGGCTGTCACTCGGCGCCACGGCGTCCGAACTGTATGGTGATTTCATCACGGTTCGGGGCGATACGAAGTGGGGCTTCTACGGGGGTGCGTTCGGCGAGGCTCTGGTCGGCGACGCCCTCGCCCTGCACCTCGGCGTGAACTATGCGCAGAAGGGCGGCCGCGGCTTTGCGGGCACGGGTTTGCTGGATTCCGAGAAGATTGAACTCGACCTCAACTACATCGAACTGCCGTTCCTCGTGGAGCTCATGCTACCGCTCGGGGCGACGTGGGGCCTCACGGCCTACGGAGGCATCGCGGCTGCCTTCAACACGGGCTGCAAGGCGTCTCTCGGCGGTGGATCGAAGGAAACCTGCAAAGATACGGCGCTCGGGGCGGCAAAGACCGAGTGGGGGATTCCGGTGGGCGGCGGCCTCAACTACACGCTCGCCAATGGCGAGAGCGTGCTGTTCGAAGTGCGGTATACGTGGGGCCAGAACGATGCTGTGGCGAACGCGAACATCAAGAACGGAACCTGGTATTTTCTGATCCGGCTCGTCAGCGCCCGGTGACCGTCGCTCCGCCGAGACCGGCGGAAGGCGCCTGGATCTCGAGACGGGCGCCGACAGCCTCCAGGGTCGGTTCCACGGGCCCGGGTCGCGTCACCGCCCGCGCGGCGGCCGGAACATCCTTGAGCCCGGTTCCGGTGATCAGGAGAACGACCGATTCGGCCTGGTTCACCAGGCCAGTCTCCAGGCCGGATTTCAGCCCGGCCAGGGCTGCCGCAGCCGCCGGTTCGGCGAACACGCCGGTTCGCGAAGCCAACCACGGAATCGCGGACAGGATCTCCTCATCGGTCACGCTGACGGCCGCGCCCCCGCTCTCCCGCAGCCGCCGCAGGCACAGACGCGCGTTGCGCGGCGTTTCGACCGTGAGGCTGTCGGCGACGCTGTGAGCCCCGGGAACGGGCTCCGCATCGTCGGCGCCGGCGGCCCAGGCCGTGGCAATGGCGGCGGAGCCCTCCGGCTGCACGGCCAGCAGACGCGGGACCCGGTCGATGAGCCCCGAAGCGGCGAGGTCGGCGAAGCCCTTCGCCACGCCCGAGACGATCACCCCGTCCCCGGTGGGGACGACCACGACATCGGGAACGTCCGGGGCCATCGTCCGGGCAATCTCGAGGGCGGCGGTCTTCTTACCCTCGATGGTGAACGGGTTGAGCGCCGTATTCCGATTGTACCACCCGAATTCCCGGCATGCGGCGAGGCAGAGCTCGAAAGCGTCATCGTACGTGCCGTCCACCGGGATCACCCGCGCGCCGTAGGAGAGCATCTGCACGAGCTTGGCCTCCGGCGCGGTAGCCGGTACGAACACGATCGTTTCGACGTCCGCCGCCGCGCCCACGGCGGCGAGGGCGGTGCCGGCGTTTCCCGTGGAGGCTGTTGCGATCGTACCGAGTCCGTACTCACCGGCCTTGGCAGCCACGAGCAGCGATGCCCGGTCCTTGGTCGACCCGCTTGGATTCCGGGAGTCGTCCTTGATCCACAGGCGGTCCACGCCGAGCTCGCCGGCCAGACGTGGCGCCGCCAGAAGGGGAGTGCCGCCAGCGGGGAACCCCGGAAAGCTCTCGGGGCCCTGCACCGGCAGAAACTCGGCCAGGAAACGGGGGTCGGAGGAACCGTGATCCGGCCATCGGTCGGGGAGTCCGGTCATCTCGACCTCGAGCACGCCGCGCGTCGATCCGCCGGGTTCCTGCATGCCCGAACATGCCGCGCACACGAGCTGCGCCGGATCCTCGGCGTATTCGAGTCCACACTCTGAGCAGCGAAGCAGGAAGTCGCTCATCCCGGGTTCCTCACATCGTGAGCGCCATGAGCGCCTTCTGCACGTGCAACCGGTTTTCCGCTTCGTCGTACACCACCGACTGCGGTCCATCGATCACTTCGTTCGTGACCTCCCGCCCACGGTCAGCGGGAAGCGGATGCATGTACAGCATGTGGTCCTTGCCCAGCGCCATTCGGCTCGCGTCGCACCGCCAATCCGGATAGGCCTCGATCAGGCGGATGCCCTCCGCGTGATCCCGTGTGTGCACGAGCGGTCCCCATGACTTCGGGATGACCACATCCGCGTTCTCGAAGGCGTCCTCGAACCGGTGCGAGATCTCGAACTTCGCACCCGCTGCCGCGGCGTTCGAACGGGCCTGCTCCTCGATTTCCGGGAGGAGCTTGAACTCGGGCGGGTAGGCGAGCGTCACATCGATGCCGAGCCGCGGCATCATCAGGATGAGGCTCTGGGGGACCGAGATCGGGCGGACGTAGTTGGGGGCGCTCGTCCACGCCACTCCGAGCTTCAGCCCACGGCCGCTTCCCAGCTTCTCGCGAATCGTCAGGTAGTCGGCGAGAATCTGGCACGGGTGGTACACATCACACTGCATGCTGAGCACGGGAACGGAAGCGTGCTCGGCGACCTCGGTCAGGTACTCGTTGCCCTCGCCGAACGCGCAGTGCCGGATCGCGATCGCTTCGCCGTACCGTGACAGCACGTTGGCCGTATCGCGGGCGTTCTCACCGTGGCTGATCTGCATCTTGTCCGGCGAGAGGTAGATCCCGTGGCCGCCTAGCTGGGTGATGCCGGTCTCGAACGAATTTCGCGTCCGGGTCGACGAATCGAAGAAGATCATGTACAGCGTCTTGTCTGCGAGGAGCCGGGTCGGAATCCCGGCCTTCCGATCGGCCTTCAGTTGAGCGGCGAGTGCAAAGAGGGTCTCCAGCTCATCCACGCTCCAGTCCTGCGTGGACAGGAAGTCCCGGCCCTTCAGGCCAGCCGCATCGATCGATTCGTACACGAGCGTCAGGCTCCTTTCAGGTCGTCGGCCAGTGCCGCCAGCATCTCGGGCATGAGGCTGTAGGCGGCCGTGGCGGTCACCAGGTCGCTCACCGCCACCCATTCCTCCGTCGTGTGCGCCAGCTCTTCGAGGCCCGGAGCGAAGCCCGCGGACGGAATGCCGTGCCGCCCCATGGTCGCGACGCCGTTCGTCGAGAACCCCCAGCGGCCGATCCGGGGTGCGCTTCCGGTGACCTCTGCCACCGCTCCCGACATCCCGGTCACGAGAGGGTGCGATTCGGCCAGGATCCAGGCCGGGAAGATCTTCTCCTGGCGGGCCTGCTCGCCGGTCCAACTGGTCTCGGCGTACTCGAGCAGCTCGACCGTCGCATCGCCGACTCCGGGCAGCGCCCGCAGCTCGGCGAGCGCCTCCTCGGGTGTTTCGCCGGCCGTCAGCCTCCGGTCCACGTACAGCCGAGCGGCGGCCGGGACCGCGTTCAGCGACGCCGAATCGCATTCCAGGTAAGACGCCACCACGGTGCCCTTGCCGAGGAATGGGTCCGCCGGAAGGCGGTCATTGAGGGCTTCGATGTCCTTCAGAACCGGGGCCAGCTTGTAGAGGGCGTTGACGCCTTCCTCGGGATGGGCGGCGTGCGATGACACGCCGCGCGCCGTGATCACGGCCTCGACCCGGCCACGCTGGCCCCGGTAGATGCCGAGGTCGGTCGGTTCGCCGATCACCACCAGGTCGGGGCGGATCCCCTCGTTCTCGATCAGGTGGAGAAGACAGTATCCGTCACAGTCCTCCTCCATCACGGACGCCGTCAGGTAGACCGTCACGTCTTCCGGGAAGCCCCTCGCCCGTGCGAGGCTCATGCCGTAGGCCATGCAGGCGACCGCCGGGAGCTCGTCCACCGCTCCCCGCCCCCAGACCTTTCCGTCCTCGAGCTTGCCCTCGAACGGGTCGTGGTCCCAGGCGTCCGGATCTCCGACGCCGACACAATCGATATGGCCATCCATGAGGATCGTGAGCGGACCGGTCCCGACACGCGCCACGACGTTTCCCAGGCGATCGATGCGGACCTCGTCGAAGCCCAGCCGCTCGTACTCCGCCAGCACGCGCCGGCACCGGTCGCCTTCGTTCAGGCTCTCCGCTGGAATCGCGATCATCTCGCGCAGGAAGCGGACGATGTCCGCCTCGAAGTCCGCCGCCGCGGCCAGTGCCGCCCGTCCTCTATCGCTGACGCCTGTCATGCCGCCCGCCTTCCCATGTCTTCATGATGCCCTGTTCGTCTCGGCCCGGCTCCTGAGTACGTCGAGGACCCCGGTGTCCGCGTTGAACTGATCGATCGCATCGTCCCACTCGGGAATCTGCCCCTGCATGTCCGTCCAGAACGCCGGACTCCAAAGGGCGTCCAGCTCCTCGACAGTGCGGCCTTGCTGCTCCACCCAGGTGAAGTACTTCAGGTTGTGGATCGCTTTTCGATCCGGATAGGTCAGCTCGCGCACGTGATCCGTGGTCACGCCGAGGAGTCGGCGTTCGAAGTCGACCGCGGCCGTCACGGGATCATAATCGCCATGTTCCGCGCGCAGCTCCTCGAGGCGCGTGTGATACAGGCACACCGAGTCGGTGAACGACGTGAAGAGAATGTCGTTCTCGTCCAGGTCGAACCAGCGAGCCGTCTTGATCGCCGCGATGAGATTTCCGATCGCGGAGATGCCGAGAAGCGGCAGCTCGTGCACGTCCCGCTCCGGGACTCCGCGCCCGAGCAGGACGTCCCGGCCCGCCGGTTCGTTGAACAGGCGGAGCAGCCGCATCGTGGACTCGTCGTCGATGGCCGCCACCATATCGGTATTGCGAGCGTTGTGGATCCACGGGACGTGCTTGTCTCCAATGCCCTCGATCCGATGCCCCCCGAAGCCCGTATGCAGAAGGGTGGGACACTGCAGAGCCTCGGCAGCCGTGATCCGGCAGCCCGGGTTCATCTGCTTCAGGTAGTCGCCCGCGCCGAGCGTGCCGGCTGATCCCGTCGCGCTCACCCACGCCGCGAGCCGGTCCGCCGGTCCGGACAGTCGCTCAAACGCCGACTGCACGGCCGGTCCGGTCACCCCGTAATGCCACAGGTAGTTCCCGAATTCCTCGAACTGGTTGAACACCACGACTTCCGGGCGTGCCCGCCGTATCTCCCAGCACGCGTCGAAGATCTCCTTCACGTTGCTTTCGCACCCGGGCGTCGCGATGATCTCGGCGCCCATTCGCTCGAGCCATTCGAAGCGCTCACGGCTCATTTCCTCCGGGAGGATCGCGATGGACGAGCAGCCGAGAAGCGCGCTGTCGAAGACGCCACCCCGACAGTAGTTGCCGGTCGAAGGCCACACGGCGCGATTGGAGGTGGGATCGAATGCGCCGGTGACGAGGCGGGGGACCAGGCAGCCGAAAGCGGCGCCGACCTTGTGCGCCCCCGTGGGGAAACGCTCGCCGACGAGTCCGATGATGCGCGCCGGCACTCCCGTGAGCTCGGACGGGATCTCGAGAGCGTTGACCTCGCCGAATCCGCCCGAGCCCCGATGGTTGCGCCACGTGATGCGGAACAGGTTCAAAGGATCCGGCGTCTGCATGTCGAGGTCCACCAGCGCCTCGGTCACGGCCGGGTCCACCGTGGAAGGGTCCCTCTGCTGAGCCAGCGTGGGAATCAGCACGCCGAGCTCCCGGCATCGTGTCACCGCTCGTTCGCGGACGGCCGCGTCTACGATCTTCATCGGAGGCTCTCCTTGCCGGCGTCGGCGGACGGGCCGAGGAACGGTGTGTTCCATTCGAGCTCATGAAAGCGCGTCCACAGCGCCCGGGACAGGACCCGGGCTTCGGAGGCCAGGTCTGCGGGGTCCAGGGTCGTGTGCCTGAAGTCGTCCAGGACCACCCGGCCTCTCGCTACCGTGTGACGCACCGGCGCCTCGGAAGACCCGTACACCAGGTGCGCGAAGCAGTTTTCGGACTCCGAGAGCGGTCGGCGGTGCGGCCATCGATCGCGATCACGTCGGCCGGGGCGCCGGGAACCAGCTGGCCGAGCATCGGCTCGTCCAGGAAACGGCCCGCCACGCGGGCGTTCGTGGCCAGGAGCCGGGGTACGGTCTCGAAGCCCAGGGTCGGATCTTCCGCCCCCCCCCGCAGGCCGAGAAACGCGAAGCGCAGGGCCCGCAGGACGGAGGACGACATGCCATCGGTGCCCAGGCCGATCGCGCACCCGCGGCCGGCGGCCCGCGGGATGTCCAGGCGCCCCACGCCATTGTTGGCGTTGGACTCCGGGTTGTGAATGATGGTCGCATCCCGCCGCCGCCACCCGGTCATAGTCCTCGTCCTCGACGTGAATGCCGTGGGCGAGGAGCGCTCGAGCGTCCAGCAGCCCGTGCCGCTCAAGGCGCTGGATGGGCGTGGTGCCGAACGTATCGCGCGAGAACCGGTCGTCCACCGGGTGCTCCGCCACGTGGACGTGCACTCCCGAGCCCGGCGGGCGACTCCGGGCAACCGTGGCCAGCGTAGCGTCGGAGACCGTGAAGCTGGCGTGCAGGCCGAACACACCGCGAATCTGGGGATCGTCGGCGTGCGCTCCCAGGAAGCCGAGGTTCTCCGCAATCCCCGCCTGCGCCCCTTCCGGACCGTTTCGGTCGGTCACCTCGTAGCACAGCACGGCCGAGATTCCGGCGGCCGTCACGGCACCGGCGAGCAGGTCGAGGCTGCCATCGATGCACGACGGGGACGCGTGGTGATCGAACACCGTCGTACACCCCCAACGCACGCAGTCCGCCGCCGACAGCAGGGCGGAGAGGCGTACCGTGTCCGCGTCGAGGGCCCGGTCGAGCCGCCACCACAGCCGATCGAGGATCGCCGGGAAGTCGGGCATCTCGACGCCCGGATCGAGCCCGCGCGCCAGGGCCGAATAGAAATGATGGTGCAGGTTCACGAGTCCGGGGAGGATGAGCCCGCCGCACGCGTCGAGGTACCGCGCGGCCGGGTAGGCCGCCCGGATCTCGGCCTCCGGGCCCACGGCGACGACCCGGTCGTCCCGGCAGGCCACGGCGCCGTGCGCGATCACCGTGAGGTCTTCCCAACCGGTGACGACGTGTCCGTTGCCGAGCACGATCGGGCACGCTCATGGGCTCACCATCGTTTCACGCTTCACCCTTCTGCCGAACCCGGCCGGGCCAAACGTCTCCTGACCCTCGGCGCCGCGGTCGAACACACGGGTGCCTCGCACGAAGGTCGCTGTGACGCGGCCCGTAAGTGTCCTTCCCTCGAAGGGCGTGTACCGGTTCAGGTTGTGCATGTCCTCGCTCCTCACCGTCCACGACTCGTCCTCGTCGATCACCGCCAGGTCGGCATCGAAGCCGGGCGCGAGGCCACCCTTGCGTGAATCGACGCCGAAGAAGGACGCGGGGGCCGAGGCGACGAGTTCGACCAGCCGGGCCAGCCCGATCCTGCCTTTCCGGTATCCCTCCGAGTACAGGTAGGGCAGGAGAAGCTCGACCCCGGGGACACCGCCGTAATCCGTCCAGATCGACCCCGTGTGCTTCTCCCCGGGCCACTCTCCGGCCGCGTGATCGGTGGCCACGTGCTGAACGTCCCCGTTCTCGATTCCGAGCCACAGGCGCTCCCTGTCCGCCTCCGTCTTCACCACGGGAGCCGTCTTGAGAAGTGCTCCCTGCGCCGCGAGGTCTTCCCGCGTGAACTCGAGGAAGTGCGGGCAGGTCTCCCCCGACAACGGCAGCCCCTCGGCGCGGGCCGACGCGATGACGTCGAGGGCTTCTCCGGCCCCCACGTGCACGACGTGCACCCGGGCCCCGGTTCGCCGGCAAAGATCCCTGAGTGTGGTGACCGCCGAGACCTCGCCCGCGGCAGGGCGGGAGTCCGCGTAGTCGAGCGGGGTGTTCGCGCCCTCAGCGATCCGTCGTTCCGTCAGCGCGAGCACCAGTCTTCGGTCTTCCGCGTGCACACCGACGGGGATGCCCAGCCTTCGAGTCTCGCGCAGGACTTCCTCGATCCGGTCCGCCTCGAGATCGCGGAACGTGTCCATGCCACTGAGCATGTAGACCTTGATCGCTCCCACCCCCTCGGAGACAACCTGCTCAAGACCCTCGATCCAATCCGCCTCGTCCATCACGTTCGCGGACACGCCTCCCCAGAGCATGAAATCCACGTGCGCTTTCGGCTCGATCACGGCCAGCTTGGTCTCGAGATTCGCGCGACGACGTGACCGGGGGCAGGGAAGTGCACGGCATGTCCACGACGCAGGTCACGCCCCCAGCTGCCGCGGAACGGGTTCCGGACGCGAAGTTCTCGCGGTGCGTGAAGCCGGGGTCATCGAAATGGACGTGACCGTCGATGGCGCCAGGGATCACGAGCTGGCCCTGAAGGTCGATTCTCCGCTCGCCGGCCTCGACGGGCCGTTCATCGACCCGGGCCACGGCAGCGATCTTCTCACCCTCGATCACGATGTCCGCCGGGACGGTGTCGGGCCCGCTTCCGGTCGCGACGTCCGCGGGAATCCGCAGGTTCACCAGTCGCGTGCGCATGTCAGGTCTCCTGGCGGCCGGCCGGGTTCACCGGGTTCGATCGCGCGGACCCGTAGATCGCGTCCCAGGCCGTGCGCATCCGCCACAGACGCGCCGTGTCGAGCGGCTGGGCGTCGGGCGCCACCGAGCCACCCAGGATCTGGAGTGGGCTCCACGACAACTCGAGGCGCATGTCACCCGGCGTCGAGGTACGCCCAGTTGGCGGACTCGTCCACGCCCAGGCCGAGGACGCGTCCGCCGAGGCGTGCCCGGAGTTCTCCCTCGGAGAGCCAGAATCCGTCGTCCTCCGATTGCTGGAACGCCTCCTCGGACGGAAAGAGCCGCTCCTTCACACGGAAGGGGGCGCCGTGCTCCGGGCAGTACACCTCGCAGTTGGAGCACTCGTTGCAGCCCCCGGCATACAGCGCCAGCTGGTGCGCCTCCGCAATCGAGAAGCCGGATCCGGGGGTCAGCGACAGGCCGCCCGGTCCGGGACCGACCACGTGGGTTTCGAGGCTCTGGGGCACGGCGTCGTAGGCGAAGATCGCGTCGTTGGGACACGCGGATACGCACAGATCGCAGTTGATGCAGTCGTACAGCTCGAGAACGCTGTCGATGTTTCGCGGCGCCTTCGAGTTGGCGGCAGCGTGATAGCGGCGTTCGTTCACCAGGGGAGGGACGATATCCCTGCCGTTCAGCAGGCCCGCGCGCCGGGTCACGCGACGGACGGTGCTCTCGGGATCCAGTCCGGCGGTCGACGCTTCCTCACGGATGGCCTCGGGAAGCGCATCCGGTTCCGACGACGCCAGGGCCCGCAAACGGTCCGCGGCTCCGGGTGAAAGATCTCCGGACAACTCGGCGACGGCCTCCCCTCCGTTCCCGCCCGCGGCCAGGACGTAGGCCTCCCGCGAGGTGACTCCCATTTGCTTCATCTCGCGGCCGAGGCTCTTCAGGTAGCCCGGCAGGCGGCCGAACCCGCCCTGCTTCAGCAGGTCCGTACACGTCGTCACCGGCACCATTCCACAGGCTACCGCGGCCGGAAAGTTCTTCACATCGATGCCGGCCGAGAAGGAGACCGGGAAGTCGAAGCCGAGGTCCTCCCGGAACCTCTGCATCAAGTTCATCGATATGACGTGCAGGGGCGCACCCGACACGTACATCCAGGGGTCCGCCTGCGTGGGGAAGACGTCGTCGTCGTTCCGGACCACGAGCGTATTGGTGAACTTGGCGCCGATCGTCGTCCCCCTGCGCTCCGCGACCTCCCGGAGACGACGCAGGATCCCCATTCCATCTTCGTACTGGAGATCCACGTCGAAGGCCTCTCGACTCAAGCCGAGGTGGTGATAGCCGAGACCGATCGTGAAGGATCTCGCGGACCGCCTCGAAGCCGAGAAGCGTGGGGTTCAGCTTGATGATGACGTGGAGACCGAGTTCCTCGAGCAGATACCTCGAGATGGACTCGATCTGGTCCGCCGGGCACCCGTGGAACGTCGAAAGAGTGACACAGTCGGAGATCGGCTCCGGAAGCTCGAGGTCGGCGAACCGGGCCAGGTCGCCGGTCAGCTCCGACCTCAGGTCGTCGAACAGCGCCCGGGGCTCGAGCAGACCGCGCACGAAACCCGTGACTTTGTCCCCGCGGATTCCCTCCAGGTCGTATCCGACGCTGATGTCGAACACGGTGTCCAGACCGTGTTCGGTGGGGAAGCGGCCGAACGCGCGCGTCGCCTTGAGAATCTCGATGAGGTAGGCGGCCTTGGCGTACTCGCGCAGGGACTCCTGCACTCTGAGCTCCTGCGACCACTCGACGTTGAAGCCGATGTTCGGCGCGTGGATACAGGGGCGCGGGATATCGAGTGCGTCGTTCACCTGGACGGTCTTGAGCTCGATGATGCGGCTTCCGGCGAGCCACGCGAGCACGATGTTCTGGGCGAGCTGCGTGTGCGGTCCCGCGGCAGGGCCCACGGGAGTCGCGGCTCGCCGGGAAAAGTGTACGGCCGAAAAGTCCTGGGAGGGGTCGGGTATCCACCACTTCCGTTCCGGGAGGTCGAACACGGCCCCCGAATTCTCGACTTCATGGCACATCCGGCGGGCCAGGTCGACGAACGGGATCGGATACAGGTGGGCCATGTCGCCTACCTCACGGGAGCGCGGCAACGAGGTCGGATGCCGTGAACGAATACTCCTCGTCCGCGATCTGCTCCGAGATGTCCACCTGCGCCGACGTTGGATAGCCGGCCACCTCATCGTAGGTGGCCTGGAATACGACGGGTTCGCTGGCCAGCGACTGCGCGAGGCGGTCGAACAGGCCGTCGATCGTCTCGTACAGGCCGTAGGTATCGGGCGCAGCCGGCGCGTCCGAATCGACGAGATACACCGAGGTGACCACACCGTCGGTCACGCCGACGCGCGCGGTCTCGAGGAGTTGCGGGGGGCAGAAGCACGAAAGCCTGTACAGGTACGTGTAGTTCGTGATTCCGGTCGCCTCCCAGCGGGCCCTGGCAGTCGCGAGGTCCTCGACCTCGGGCTCGAGCGGGTCGTTTCCGCACCCGGCGGCGGCAAGCACGGCCACGGAAACGAGCAGGCCCCGGAGCGATGTCGCATTCATGCCTTCGCCTCCTTGCGCGACTTGGGCACGGAGGGCCAGGCCGCCGGCGCGTCCGTCATCGGAAGCCGGAACCGGCGCCGGCCGTCGAAGGCGTGCAGGGCTCCGGCGACCGCGCCCGCCGTCGGCACGAGACCGATCTCTCCCACGCCCTTGGAGCCGTAGCCGCCCACCTCGTCCGGCACTTCCACGAGAACCACCTCGATCTCGGGGGTGTCCTTGGCCTTGAGAATCCCGAGGTCCCTGAGCAGCAGGGAGTCGGGGACTCCGTCCGTGCACGGAAAGTCCTCGGAGAGGGCGTACCCGAGGCCCATGTGAACGCCGCCCTCGATCTGGCCGGCGCACAGCACGGGATTGATGGCACGCCCCACATCGTGCGCGGCGACGACCCGCTCGAGGCGTCCCTCGTCGTCCAGGATCACGACCTGCGTGGCATAGCTGAAGGTCATGTGAGTGACCGGGTCGGCCACGTCGGCGCCCGGCCTGGTCGTGAAGTCGCACACGTATTCGCCGTGGTACTCGCGGCCCGAAAGATGGGCCAAACCAGGCCCGCCTCCGCCCGCAGCGAGATCGGCGGCCAGCTTCTGCGCGGCGATCCGGCCGGCCTCCGTCAGCAGGGCCGTCGCGCGGGACGCCGTGGTCATGCCGCACACTACGCGCGGGTCGCTGGCGGTCTTGACGTCCATGACATCCACCGGCAATCCGGTCTCGTGGTGCACGACCTGTCGAAGCACGGTGAACAGGCCCTGTCCCATCTCCGTGTAACCCGTCAGGATCTCGAGGCGCCCGTCCGCTTTGGCGCGGAGCAGCAGGCGTCCCGAATCGTCCATCCCGTTTCCGATTCCCGTGTTCTTGATCCCGCAGCCGATGCCGGCGTACCGGGCCGTCTTGTAGTCCTCACGCACCGCCTCGAGCGTCTGCCGGATGCCGCAGCTGCCGGTCATCACCTGCCCGGTCGCGAATCGGTCACCGGGGGCCAGGATGTTGCGTTCGCGAATGTCGTAACCGTCGATTCCCACCCTCTCCGCGAGCAGGTCCATGATGCCCTCGATGGCGAACGATGCCTGGTTGGCGCCGAATCCACGCATCGCTCCGCACGGCGGGTTGTTCGTGTAGACGGTCTTCGCCTCGATGTCCACCGCCGGCACCCGGTACGGGCCGCAGGAGTGTCCGGCCGCCCGCTCGAGCACCTTCATTCCCACCGAGGCGTAGGCCCCGGTGTCGCCTATGATCCTCGCGCGTATGGCCGTGAGGCGGCCGTGGTCGTCCGCGCCGGCCTCGTAACTCAGCGTGATGGGGTGGCGCTTCGGGTGCATGCGAAGAGACTGCTCGCGCGTCAGGATCGTCCGAACGGCCCGTCCGGTGAGGAAGGCGGCGAGGGCCGTCTGCGCCTGGATCGAAAGGTCTTCCTTACCCCCGAACGCGCCACCGTTGCTGACGAGCTCCACCTCCACCGCCTCGGGCTCGACGCCGAGAACCGACGCCACCTGGGCCTGGTCGTCGTGCACGCCCTGGCCCTGCGTGAAGACCTTCAGGCGGGCTTCGGGCCCCGGAACCGCCGCAATGTCCGCCGCGGCTCCAGCCGGCACGGCGAGACACGCCTCGGGCTCCAGAAACGCGTGCTCGATGCGCTGCGTGACGAAGGTGCCTTCCACGACGTGCGCAGACTCGGCCAGAGCCGCCGCCACGTCGCCGCGCGCGTACGCGCACACGTCGAGCAGGTTGCCGCTCTCGTGAACCCGAGGGGATCCTTCGCGCAGGGCCTCGACCGGGTCCGTCACGGGATTCAGGACCTGGTAGCGAACGGACTCCTCCAGCGCTTCCGCGGCCCGTTTGGCGTGAAATCGGGTATCGGCCAGGACGAGCGCGAGGACATCTCCGACGCACCGGGTGGTCTCGCCCTCCGCCACGAAGACAGGCCAGTCTTTGCGAATCAGACCCACGTGCCGATCACCCGGGACGTCCGCGGCTGTGAGGACGCGCTCGACCCCCGGCAGGGCTCCCACGGCCGATGGGTCGATTTCGAGAACGACCGCCCGCGGGTGACGACTCAGAACCACGGCCCCGTGCAGCATGCCGGTGATCGACATGTCGGCCACGTAAGGCTTGTCGCCCAGCGTCTGCTCGCTTCCCATATAGCGGAGGCCGTTGCCGCCCACCCCGGCCCCGTTCCCGCCAGGTGGTGTGCTTCGCTTCAGTCCCCTGGAGGTCCCGAACAGGTCCGATCGCCGTGGGGCGCCATCGTCAGGCAGCGCCCCGTCGTGCCATGCCTCAGACGCCGTGAGAACGGCGTCCACGATCCGCTGATAGCCCGTGCAGCGGCAGATATGGCCGTTCAGCGCCTTTCGGATCTGCTCCTCGTCTACCTGCGGCGTCCGATCGAGCAGCGACACGACCCTGGCCGCGATTCCGGGCGTGCAGTATCCGCACTGGAGCCCTCCCTCGCGCACGAAGGCCTCCGCCAGCAGGCGGCGCTTGCGTTCCGGGATGCCTTCGAGGGTGGTGACCGACTTGCCCTCCGCGGATTCCGGCTTCCGCAGACAGCTCAGCACGGCGCGACCCTCCACCATCACCGTGCAGCAACCACACGCGCCCTGCGGCGCGCAGCCGTCCTTCGGAGACGTCACGCCGCAATGGTCTCGCAGCACGTCGAGGAGGTTCATTCCCTCGTCGTACGCCACGCGACGTGACTCGCCATTCAGCAGGAAGGACAGCTCAGGCATGGGCTCCGCCGGCTCAGGTGAAGATGGGGCACTCGTCCCGCAGGCCCCAGTACAGGAGGCGGGCCAGGACCTCGGCCCTGTACCTCGCGGTGGAGCGGATATCGTCGATGGGCGACACGTCCGCGGCCAGGGCCGGCGCCAGGTCGGCCGGACCCGAGACCGGGCGCTCCTCCGCCAGCAGGGACTCCACCGACGGACACCGGCAGACCGTGGGAGCGACGCTGTTCGCCACGACCCTCCACTCCGCACGCTCTTCGGGTCACCGCGACGCCCACCTTGGTGATGGCCTGGGCGGACCGGGAGCCCACCTTCTCGAACCACTCGAAGTCGTACGTCCGGCGGGGGATGTGGATCCCGGTCACGAGCTGATCGGGAGCGAGGCGCATCTGCTTGTACCCGAGATAGAACTCGGACAGCGGCACGAGGGCGGAGCCTTCCCGCGACCGCAGCTCCAGCACCGCGTCGTACGCCATGAGCACCGGTACGCCGTCGGCCGCCGGCGAGGCGTTCGACGATGTTTCCGCCCCACGTGCCCCGGGCCTGGATCTGGACGGCGCCCACCTGGCGCGCCGCCCGAACCAGGAGCGGGAAGCTGCCGCCGCAATCCTCGGGTCCCGGATCACGTCCCAGTACGTCGTTCCCGCCCCAAGAATCGAGCTCGTCGTCGGTCCAGGTCGTGCGGTCCGCAGCTCCGACACACCGGACAGATCCAGCCACTCGCCCGGCCATCCTCGCCATACGCTGCGGCCAGTGCACCCCCAGGTCCGTGCCGCCCGGCGATCGGCGTCGCCTCCGGGTGGCGCGCCCGCAGGTCGAGGGCTTCGTCCAGGTCGCGCGGCAGGTAGACGGTCATGCGACCCCCTCGGACTCGCCGCCACCGGACGCCGCGGATTCGAGCCAGGCCTCGAGACCCTCGATGATTCCGTCGTAGCCCGTGCAGCGGCACAGGTTGCCGGCCATCAGTTCCCGCAGGGTGTGCGTGTCCACCAGGTCGCGGTTGCGGCGCACCCACCAGGCGGTCATGACGACCCCCGGTGTGCAGGCCCCGCACTGCGTGGCCCCGCTCGCGAGAAGCGCGGCCAGCTCATCCTCGGGGACCGATTCGACGGTCTCCACGACCCGATCGCGGGCTTGCCAGACAGGGATCAGGCACGAGTTCACGGGCATTCCGTCGAGAAGGACGGTGCACGCCCCACATTCGCCTTCTCCGCACCCTTCCTTCGTCCCCGTCAGGCCTCTTTCGTACCGGAGGAAGTCGAGAAGACGATCGCCCGGGTCTACCCGGGCTGCGACGGGCGCACCGTTCAGCGTGAGCCGGATCTCGATCCCGCCGGCGCTCATGGCGCTCCTCCTCCGGACGTGCGGGGACTGCGAGCAGCCAGGTCCATCAGGCGCTCGGGTGTCAGCGGCACGAACGTGGGGTCGACGCCCAGGGCGGAGGCGACCGCATTGGCCACGGCCGGCGCCACGCCGTCGAACGGCAGCTCACCGATCCCCTTGGCTCCGCCCGCACCGTGCGGATAGGGGGCCTCGAGAAAATCCACGCGAATCGGCGGGACGTCGCCGGTGGTCGGGATGATGTAGTTGGTGAGCTGGGCGTTCTCCATCGCGCCGTCCCGCCACTTGCACTCCTCGAGGAGGGCCCAGCCGAGGGCCTGGACCACGCCGCCCTGGATCTGGCCGCGGGCCAGCGTCTCGTGAAGCACCCGGCCGATTTCCTGGACGGCCACGAAGTCCCGGACCGCGACGGCAAACGTGCGCAGATCGACCTCGACGTCGGCCACGTACGCACCCCAGGCGAACGCCCCGTACGCGTCGCCCCGATACGTCTCGTCATCCCACTGGATGTGCTCGGGCTGCCGGTACTTCGCCCGTCCGAGAAGCTCCTGTCCGGGGTGGGCCTCGTGCCAGTCCCGGATGGCCGCCAGCAGCGCCTCGCCTTTCGAGTCCGGTACCAAGCCCGACGGTCTCACGAAGGTCGTCGCACGCCTTCTCCAGCAGTCCGCCCACGACCATCACCGTGCGAGACGCCACCGTCGGGCCGCTGTTCGGCACGCGCGCCGTGTCGGCCGGCGCGATCACGACGGCCTCCGCGGGCACGCCGAGTCGGTCACACACGAGCTGCGTGAACACGGTCAGCGTACCCTGGCCCATCTCGACGTTGGCGGTGCGCGCCTCGATCCGGCCGTCCGGCAGGCCGGCGACGTGCACCTCGGAGTCGAGAAACACCTCGCCCGCGCCGGTGAATCCCGCCCCGTGGAAGAAGGTCGCGAGGCCGATGCCGCGCCTGCAGGGTCGGCTCGTCCCGGTTGAACGCGTCGTGCGCCGCCACCCGCTCGCGATAGCCGGACAACTCCAGAGCGCGCTCCATCACCTCGATCCGGTCGGCCCCGTCTCGGATCACCTGGCCCGTGGCGGTCGAGTCTCCGTCACCGATCAGGTTGATTCGCCGGATCTCGACCGGATCGATCCCGAGCGCGCTGGCGATTCGGTCCATGTGCCGTTCGCAGGCGAACTGGCTCTGCGGTGCTCCGAAGCCCCGGAACGCGCCGAACGGAGGCGAGTTCGTGAACATGGCCCGCCCGTCGATCCGCACGTGGTCGCAGGCGTACGGGCCCGCGGCGTGGATGATCGATCGGCTGAGCACGACCGGCGACAGCGTCACGTAGGCGCCCCCGTCCAGGACGACCTCGATGTCCTGCGACGAGCAGGCGCCCGTCGCGGTCCACCCCGGTGCGGTGCCTGACGCGCGACGGGTGCCGCTTGGTGGAGACCTCCATGTCCTCCGACCGGTCGTAGATCAGCTTGACCGGCCGGCCGGCCTTCATGGCCAGCAGAGCCGCGTGGAGCGCGATACCGGAGGGGAACTCCTCCTTGCCACCGAAGCCGCCGCCCGTCGCGGCCTGGATGATCCGGACGGTGTCCGCGGGTCGTCCGAGGGCGTGCTCGAAGGCATCGACGATGTAGTAGGGGCACTGCATCGAGCCGGTGACCGTGATGACGCCGTCATCTTCCCAGGCGAGCATTCCCTGCGTCTCCAGGTAGACGTGCTCCTGGGCCCCCGTCTCGTACACGCCTTCGACGACGCGCGGCGCCTCCGCCAGGGCGCGCTCGACCTCGCCTTTCTCGATGCGCAGGTGCTTGAGGACGTTGTCGTCCCCGTACTGGATCTGGTCGCGGCGTGGCGGTTGCCTGAAATCGAGGACCGGCGGCTCCGGATCGACGATCGATCTCGATGGCCGACAGCGGCCCGGCGCAGGGCGTCCCGGGAGGGGTGCGCGAGCAGCAGGATCGGCTCGTGCAGGTGCCGGACCCGATCCGCCGCGAGGACGGGCTGGTCTTCCTCGATCAGGAATACGCGAGTTCGAGCCCGGGATGTCGCGATGGTCGACAACCGTGAACTCCGACCAGTCCATCGGATTCCGAGAATCGAATCCCGCGAATGCGGCCGCGGGGGGCGGGACTCCGGACGGTGGCTCCCCACAGGCAGCCGTCGACCGGCAGGTCGTCGACGTACAACTCACGTCCGGTGAGTTTGGAGAGGCCCTCGACGCGCTTCACGTCAGCCTTCCTGCCCGGGTTCATGCCCGCGGCGCCACCGCGATCGAACGGGTTAAGTGTGTGTCCTGACAGGCCGACGGGCAATAAGCAAGCGACGCCGGCCCGGTCGCTGGTTCCGTCGCCCGTCCCGTGCCTAGCTTGGTGGCGGCGCAGGGCTCCCGCAATTCAGGGGAGATGCAGGATGAGCGGTCGGACGAGAGAGGACTTCCTGCGCGAGGCGATACGCGTCGCTTCGGAGAACGTCGCCAGCGGGGCGGAGCCCTTTCGGGGCCATCGTCGTGCGGGACGGCGAGGTCGTGGCCCGCGCGGCAAACCGGGTGACGAGCAGCAACGATCCCACGGCGCACGCCGAGGTCGAAGCGATTCGCGAGGCGTGCCGGGTCCTGGGTACCTTTCAGCTCGAAGGCTGCGAGATCTACAGCAGCAGCGAGCCGTGTCCGATGTGCTTAGGCGCCGTGTACTGGGCCCGACCGACGGCGGTCTATTACGCCAACGGACGCGAGGTAGCGCTCGCGGCGGGCTTCGACGACGATCACATCTACGAAGAGTTCCTGCTTCCGCCGGAGAGGCGGCGGTACCCACTGGCCCGGCTCGAGATCGATGGGGCCGACGAGCCATTCCGACGGTGGGCGGAGAAGACCGACCGGGTGGAGTACTGAGCGATGAAGATCGGCGATACAACGAACGAGAGACGACGCGCGGGCGGAAGCGAGCGGCGAAGGAGAATCCTCTCGCTCCTGCTCGCATCAGGGCTCGGTGCGACGGCGTTACTGCCCTCTTCGGCGCGTGGACAGGAAACGGGCGCGGTGGCTGACGCTCCCGCCGTGGTGGCCAGCCTCCAGTCGGATACACTGCCGAGCGCCGCGGACCGGGCCCGGTCCATGCTGGACACCCTGCGCGCGACGTCCGACAGCGTAGCGTCTCTCCGGGCGACGCGTCTCGTGGACCCGGACGTGGATCTGGATTTCCTCAGACTCCGGGCCCTGGAGCAGGTGGGGCAGATGCAGCGCGTGCTCCGGAGCCTGACTCACCTGCTGGAACAGGTCAGCCCGGACAGCCTCCCCGCCGACTCCGTGCGAACGTTTCCTGGTCGGCTACATGGGCGCTCACCTGGATCTGCTCGACCAGTCCTTCGTGTCGACGGTCCAGGATTACGAGCAGTTGAGGCGGGAACGCTCGACGGCGACCGCGCAGGAGATCGGTCGGCTCGAGTCGGAGATCGGCGATGTGCGGGCTTGGGCCGACACCCTCCTCCGCTACCAGGAGTGGGCCCTCGAGGCCGCCGACTCGCTGCAACTCGACGTCACCGGACCGGTGGGCAGCGCTACGATCAGCTCCTGCTCGCAAGCGCCGAGAACTCGGTCGGGCGACTGCAGATCGCGGTCGCGGAGCGGGATCGGCTCAGGGACCGCATACGTGTCGCGGAGCGGACGAACGCCCCGGCATCGGAGGTGGCCGACCTGAAGCTGAGGCTGACGGCGGTCGAGACCCGGATCGGGGACATCGGCGACAACCTGACGGCGTTGAGTCGACGGCTGGAGCGGCGTGGTTTCGAGTCGGCCACCTATCGAGAGACACTCATCCGGTCCACCGGCGAAGTGACGGGCGACGTCCTGGATCCGCAGGTCTTCCTCCGCCTGGTCCGCCGCCTATCCGCCGACGTCTGGCAGTCCTTCCGGAGCAACGCGGGCACCGTGTTCGTGCGCTTGCTGATCGTCATCTTCTTCGTCGTCCTGTTCAGGGTCCTCTTCGTTCTTCTGTGGCGGCTCGCCCAGGCGCTCAGACTCGTCCGCGGGTCGCGCCTGGTTCGGGATCTCCTCGGACGCATCCTGCGCCCGATGGCGACGCTGACCGGACTGATCGTCGGGCTGTCGTTCATCGGCGTTCAGACCACGACCCTCCTGGCCGGACTGGGAGTCGCCGGTCTCGTCATTGGCTTCGCGCTGCAGGACTCCCTGTCCAACCTGTTCGCCGGAGTGGCGATCCTGGCCAGTCGTCCGTACGACGTCGATGACATCGTCGAGGCGGCCGGAGTGGTCGGAAAGGTGCGAGCCATGGGCCTGTGGAACACGACGATCGTCACGTTCGACGCTCGCCGGCTCCTCGTTCCGAACAAGAACATCTGGGGCTCGAACGTCGAGAACCGCTCCGCGGAAGTGAATCGGCGCGTCGAGGCGGTGGCCCGCATCGGATACGAAACGGATCTGCAGGCGGCGATGGCGGTGCTCCAGAAGACTGATGGAGGAGGACGAGCGGGTTCTCGAGGATCCCGCTCCCAGCGTCTGGGTGTCGCGGCTGGCCGAGTCGTGGGTCGAGGTCAAGCTGTGGCCCTGGGTGAAGACCGCGGATTGGTGGTCCATGCACTCCGACCTCCCGCGCCTCGTCCGCCTCAGAGCTGGCAGAGGCGGGGATCGCTGTCCCGGTGCCGCGGAGAGACGTGACGACCCGTGCCGCCGGGCCACCTGCCGCGCAGGGCCGACACGGGACCCGCTCACACGACGTGATCCCCTCGGTCCTCGCTTCCGTTTCGTGGATGCGGGGGATCGCCGGGGTCCGCCTTTGCGAACGGCCCAGGCGCGGCGCATCTTGCCCCTATCAGAAAGCCTTCTTTCACCAACAGCCGCAGAGACCGATGAACGATCAACTACTCAGCCTTCTTGGCGACGACGCTTCGTACCTGCTGGACCACGAGTGCAAGGGAATCGCGCTGGAGCGCCTCCACGCGCCGGGGCCCGACTTCGTGGATCGGGTGTACTCGGTATCCGACCGCAACAACCGGACGCTGGGTAACCTGGCCTGGATCTTCCAACACGGTCGTCTGGGCGGCACGGGCTACGTGTCCATTCTTCCGGTAGACCAGGGCATCGAGCACGCGGGTGGCGCCAGCTTCGCCAAGAACCCGGACTATTTCGACCCGGCGAAGATCGTGGAACTGGCGATCGAGGGCGGGTGCAACGCCGTGGCGTCCACGTTCGGCGTCCTGGGGTCCGTGGCGCGGCAGTATGCGCACAAGATCCCGTTCCTCGTGAAGATCAACCACAACGAGCTGCTGACCTACCCCAACACGTTCGACCAGGTCTTCTTCGGATCGGTTCAGCAGGCGCACGACATGGGGGCAGCAGCGGTCGGGGCGACGATCTACTACGGCTCCGAGGAGAGCAACCGACAGATCGTGGAAGTCGCCGAGGCCTTCGCGTACGCGCACGAGCTGGGGATGGCGACGGTCTTGTGGTGCTACCTGCGAAACAGCGCCTTCAAGAAGGACAAGGACTACCACGCCAGCGCGGACCTGACCGGGCAGGCCAATCACCTGGGCGTCACGATCCAGGCCGACGTCATCAAGCAGAAGCTGCCCGAGAACAACGGTGGTTACCTGGCCCTCAACGAAGGGGGTGTGAGTTTCGGGAAATTCGACAAGCGGATCTACGACGAGCTCACCACCGATCACCCGATCGACCTTTGCCGCTACCAGGTCGCGAACTGCTATATGGGCCGCGTTGGCCTGATCAACAGCGGCGGCGCTTCGGGCGACAACGACTTCGCGGACGCGGTGCGCACGGCGGTGATCAACAAGCGCGCCGGTGGCACCGGCCTGATCTCCGGCCGCAAGGCCTTCCAGCGGCCGATGGCCGAAGGCGTCAAGCTTCTCAATCACATTCAGGACGTGTACCTGGACGACGACATCACCCTGGCCTGAGTCAGGAAACCGTGGCGGGGCGGTCCTGACCGTCCCGCCTGCTACGGAACGCGTTTGAGACTGATCCCTCACCATCCCTACGCCAGGTCCGGTATCCTGGCTCTTGCGACGGCGTTCCTCCTCGCCGGCGCCTTGCCGCTGTGTCGCCCAGAAGACGGACATCCTCGTGCTGTACCAGGGGGACTCGATCACGGGCGAGGTCAAGGAGCTGAATCGGGGCAAGCTGTCCTACAAGACCGACGACATGGGAACCCTCTCGGTCGAATGGGACAAGGTCGCACACCTCACGAGCACGAACTACTTCGATGTCGTGGACAGGTACGGCGCCAGGCATTTCGGTCAGCTCGCGGCCAGCGAGGAGCCGGGCCAGCTGCTGATCATCCTCGCCGACACCGTCCGCGTTCGAATGATCGACCTCGTGGCGATGTCGCGCATCAGAGCCGACTTCTGGAGCCGGCTCGACGGATACGTAGACATCGGGTTCGATTTCCAGAAGGCCAAACGGAACCGGCAGCTCAACAGCTCAGCCCTGGTCAAGTATCGGACCCAGAGATGGGCCAGCCAGGTGAGCGGCACCACGTACTACCAGCGGCAGGAGGGTACGGACGGGACGAGTCGCAACGACCTCGGGCTGCTGGGACAGCGACTGTTCGGCAACCACTGGAGCGCCCTCGCGTTCGCTTCCTTCGAACAGAACCAGGAGATCAGCCTGGACCTGAGACAGACCTACGGATTCGGCGCCACACGCGAAGTCGTCCATTCCAACGCGCTGATCTTCCAGATCGTCGGCGCACTCGCGTACGCGAACGAGGAGTTCGCGACTGCCGAGGGAGCCACCAATACCATTCAGGTGCCGATCTCGGCGGACTTCGCGTTCTTCCGTTTCGACAGTCCCAAGACGGACGTTACGGCCAGCCTCACGGTCACTCCCATCCTCACCGACCTGGGACGCTGGCGGATGGACTTCTCGACGAGGTTGTCGTACGAGCTGATCAGCGACTTCACCATCGGGTTCCGCTTCTTCGACAATTTCGACAGCCGGTCGCCTTCCGGTACGGGTAGCACGAACGACTACGGCCTGACCTTCAGTATCGGGTACACCTTCTGATCGCGGCCGGCCAGGGGTTCCGTCAGGTGGCTCGCGACCCTGGTGTCGACCTGCCTTACGCTGGTGCTCCCCGGCTGCGCGCCGGATGAAGTCCAACCTCCGCCTCCGATGCCGAGCTGTCCGCCGCGGTCCTGCGATCGGCTGCGTATTCGAGCCAGTACGTCGAGGAAGGTGAGGTGCGCCTCGAGCATGGGCTGTTCGAAGACACCGGCCGCCGGGTCGATGGTCTTCTTCCTCCCCGAGTACGCGGCCGGCGACCTGGACGGTGACGGTGTCCCGGACGCCGCGGTTCTGCTCGCGACGACCACGGGCGGAAGCGGGACTTTCCAGGACCTGGCCGCGGTCCTGAACCGTGACGGGGAGCCGGAGAACACGGCTACCTTCTTCCTGGGCGACCGGGTGACCGTGGATCGGATCCGAATCATCGGCGGCGAGATTCAACTGGACCTCACCATGCACGGCCCGGCGGACCCCATGTGCTGTCCCTCGGTCGAGGCGACGCGCCGGTTCCGGCTCGTAGCGGGTGAGCTGCTGGAAATCGATGCCCCTGCGCCTGTGGCCGACTTCGATCTCTGAACGGTGGCGCGTCCCACCCCCGGATGCGAGAATCCGACCCACGTTCCCGGGAATTGCCGGCCAGCCTGCACGCGGGCGCGACCGTAACCACACACGGAACAGCTGAGTTCATGACCATTGACTTGAAACACCGGAGCTTCCTCACCCTGGTCGACTACTCTCCGGCCGAGGTTCGCTATCTGTTGGACCTGTCGATCGAACTCAAGGCGGCGAAGCTGGAAGGGCGCGAGGTTCCCCGCCTGAACGGCCTCAATATCGCGCTGATCTTCGAGAAGACCTCGACCCGTACCCGATGTGCCTTCGAGGTGGCCGCGTACGACCAGGGGGCGCACGTCACCTACCTCGGACCGACCGGATCCCAGATCGGGCACAAGGAATCCGTCGCGGATACGGCTCGTGTGCTCGGCCGCATGTACGACGGGATCGAATACCGTGGCTTCGGCCAGGACCGGGTCGAGACCCTGGCCCGCCACGCCGGAGTCCCGGTGTGGAACGGACTCACGGACGAATTTCACCCGACACAGGTCGTCGCCGACGTGATGACGATGGTCGAGCACGCGGGGCGCCCGCCCGAGGAGATCTCGTTCTGTTATCTGGGCGACGCGCGGAACAACGTGGGCAACTCGCTGATGGTCGGGGCCGCGAAGCTCGGGATGGATGTGCGGCTGTGCGCTCCCCGGACTAACTGGCCGGAGGAGGCCTTGGTCGAGCGGTGTCGCGGCTGGGCCTCGGAGTCCGGCGGCTCGATCCTGCTCACCGAAGATGTGGAAGAGGGCGTGGCCGGAGCCGACTTCCTGTATACCGACGTCTGGGTGTCCATGGGAGAGCCACCGGAGAAATGGGCGGAGAGGATCGCGCTCCTGCGGGCCTACCAGGTGAACGCGGATGTCATGGCCGCCACGGGGAACCCGGACGTCAAGTTCCTGCACTGCCTGCCCGCGTTTCACAACCGTGACACCAAGGTCGGCGAGCAGATCTTCGAGGAGTTCGGCCTGGACGGCATGGAGGTTACGGAGGAGGTCTTCGAGTCCCCTGCGTCCGTGGTGTTTGACCAGGCGGAGAACCGGATGCATACGATCAAAGCGATCATGGTCGCGACCCTGGCCGGGTAGCTCAGGAGCGATTTCAGGCATGAACAGGTTGGGGGCGATGTCGCCTGACTCGAGCAGGACGTCCGGATCGGGTCGCACATGGGTTTGGTTGCTGCTGGCGTTCGTCGCAGTCGCCGTCCTGGGCACGATCGCCGCGCGCACGTTCTATGGTGAGCGGTCGTCCCGCCTGCACCAGATGGCGGGCGCAACGATGGGCACGACCTGGAGCCTCAAGGTCTCTCTGCCCGATGGGGCTCCCGCCGCCTGGGTCGGCGCGATCGGGGACACGGTTCAGTCGCGCCTGGACCGCATCGAAGGTTTGATGTCGACCTGGGATTCCACATCAGAGTTGTCGCGCTTCAATGGCACGGCGGACACGGCATATTTCCCGCTGTCACCGGAGACCGTGGCCGTGCTCGAGATCGCCCTCGACGTCGGCGCGGCTTCCGGAGGCGCCCTCGACGTCACCGTCGGCCCGCTCGTCGCGGCGTGGGGGTTCGGGCCGGGCGGCGCGCCCGACCGCGCGCCCACCGCATCCGCCCTGGACCGTCTCCGTCCGCTCCTCGGACTCGACCGCATTCACCTGGATGCGCGGCGGGGTTCCGCGATGAAGACCCACCCCGGGGTGCAGCTGGACCTCTCTGCGATCGCCAAGGGGTATGCCCTCGACCTGGCCGCTGCAGGGGTGCGCCGGATGGGGGGCAGCGATTTTGCCCTCGAGGTAGGCGGTGAAGTTCGCGCGCACGGCGTACGGCCCGACGGTACGGCCTGGAGGGTTGCCATCGAGACGCCGACCCCCGAATCGAGAACGATCTTCCGGGTACTCGAGCTCCGGGACCAGGCGGTGGCCACGTCGGGCGACTACCGGAACTTCATCGAGGTCGACGGGACCCGATTCAGCCATCTCCTCGACCCTCGATCGGGCTCTCCCATTCCGTGGCGCGGATTCTCGGTGAGTGTGGTGCACTCCGAGGCCGCGCAGGCCGACGCGTGGTCCACGGCCCTCAGCGTATTGGGGCCTGACGAGGGGCTTGCCCTGGCCGAGAGGCTCGAGTTGTCGGTGGTCTTCGTGGTGCCGTCCGAGGACGGCCGGTTCGAGCTGCGCTACACGGGCGACGTGGGTCGGCAGCTGCAGCTCTAGGCGGCAGCCGTTTCGTTGCTCCGTCGGCCCATGGCCAGGGCCGCGGAACGAACCGCGACCGCCAGGCCGAGGGGCAGAGTCGCCAGGGGTAGCTCCTGGCTCCACAGGACCCATCCCAGAACGAACAGGGCGGCGGCGGCCGCCGTCACCCATAGCAGGACCCTCGCCCACGGTCTTCTCTCCGCTCCCATCAGCGTCCACGCCACGACCAGGTTGGTGGGTAGCGCCCAGAGCAGGTTCACGTTGTTCCGCGTGACCGCGTGCAGCGAGACGAACGACAGGAAACCGATGAGCAGACCGGCCACGCCAAGAACCAGGAACATGAAGACGTCGAACCACGGACGTCCCGATCTTCCCTGACGGAAGTCCAGTACCGTGACCCAGACGACGACTGCCAGGACGAGCGTCATGACGATCGTGGGCCAGGCCGGCGACGGCCCGGGTTCCGGTCGTTCCGCGGGCCACCCGATGCTGTCCGTGCGGGTCACGAGGGAGCGCTCGCCGCCGGGGCCCATGACTCGGGCCGCCGCAGCCCAGTCGGCAAGCCGATCGGGAAGGAACAGCTGCGAGCGCGCGGTAGCCGGAGCGTCCGCCGGCAGACCCTGGCCCGCGTCCATCCCGAAATGCAGCCACGACTTCTCGACCAGGTACGGATCCAGAAGCTGGCGCATCGTTACGCCCGGTGCATCCTCCTTCGCCAGGAGACTCGCGCCGAGTAAGTCTTCAAGCACGTCCCGAATGCGGGTGGCGCAGTTGTCGTAGTAGAAATCGTACCGGTAATAGGCGTTCTCCGGAGCGGCGTTCCACTCCAGGAAGCGGAATATCTCTTCGCGTTGCTCGGCATCGAGATCGAGGACCTGCTCGATCATCGGCCGTTCTTCCTCTACCGGATAGAAGGCGACCATCCGCCCGTAATCCTGCCGCAGGAGCCGGTAGTTCAGATCGCCGTATGCAAACTTCGCGCTGAAGGTGAGAGGATTGCCGAAATCGAACGTGCCGTAGTTGTAGGCGGTGTCGATTCCGCGCTCCGGATCGAACACCCGAAGGGCGTTGTGGCCGAACAGCGAATAGACCTTATCGCCGGGGACGATCGTGACGAGGGAAACCTGCGCGGCGTCCGACAGAAGGCGGCCACCGTTTGCCGCCGCCCGTCCCGTCTCCTGGGCGACGGTCATCCCGGGAACTCCGGCCAGCGCGAGCACCAGGACCGTCGTCCTGAGCGCCCGTGAAGGCGACGCGCCGCCCGCCGGGGTCGGCCTCACCCGGTGGACTCCGGTCGGTTCAGGGCCCACCAGCCCCGGGCCTCTTCGGCCGTCCAGGGATACGCGTCCTGGAGCTCGGCCAGGAGAGCGTCCAGTTCATCCGCCGTTCCGATTCGCACGTCGAGGTCCTTCTCGAGGCACTTGAGAACGACACGATCCAGTTCCGGAGGCAACTCGAGTTCGCTCCTCTCGGACGGTGGAACCGGCTCGTCCCGGATGTGGGACGCCAGCATTTCCATCGCACCCGTGGCCTTGAACACGGTCTCGCCCGTCAGCAGCCAGTAGGCGACGCACCCGACCGAGTAGATGTCGGATGCGGGCCCCAGCTGGTCGACCTTGCCGGCCGCCGCTTCGGGCGATCCGAAGGCCGGCGTGCCGGCGAACGTACCGACCTGCGTCAGGTGCGCGTCCTGCATTTCCTTGAGCTTCTTCACGAGGCCGAAGTCGAGCACCTTCACATAGTCGACGTCCCGGCCCTGCCTGCACAGGAAGACGTTCGCGGGCTTGATGTCCCTGTGCACGAGGCCCGCATCGTGCGCTTCCGCCAGGGAGTGACACATCTGCCGCAGGATGTGGACGACCCGGGCCGGCGGCATGGGCCCGTACTCCTTGATCAGGCCGTCCAGGTCGACGCCGTCCAGGAGCTCCATGACGTAGTAGAACGCCCGGTCGGGCGTGATGCCGTAATCGTAGATTTCGATGGTGTGAGGCGACCGGAGGCTGGCCGTCGCCTGTACTTCCCGTTGGAACCGCTCCAGGTAGTACTCGGCGTCGGAAGCGGAGGTGCCCGTCGTGCGATCGGATCGGATCAGCTTGATGGCGGCCGGCCGGGCGAGCATCCGGTGGCGGGCCCGCCACACCTCGCCCATGCCTCCCTTGCCGAGTCGCTCGGTCAGCTCGTAGGCACCGACCTTCCGGGCGCGAGACAGGGCCCGGGACAGCCCGTACACACGCCTGGACGAGACGTAGGCCAGCCCGATGGCGATCCCGATGGTCACTACGAGGCCGGGCAGCATCTCGAAGCCCCGGTCCCACATCGACTGCGCGTCGGCAGGCGCCAGTGAGGCGGCCGCGGCCGATCCTCCCACGAAGAACCACACGACGTCGAAGCCGGTGGCGGCGGCGGCTCCTGCGAGGTGCTCCCTCGGCCGCAGGGGGACGACGTTGGCGAAGAACACGACCCACAGTGTGGTCCGGGGCACGCCGAGCAGGAAGTCTCCCTGTTCCCCCAGGGCGGGCCAGTAAAGCAACTCGGTCGCCAGAACGGCGCCGACCGCGACCTCGTACACGAGCGCCAGGACCGGGAACCACTCGGGGGGAAGGTTGCGGAGCCGGCACGCGCCCAGGACCACGAGACTGAGGACGATGAGCGCGACGCGCGCCCGCAGGTCGATGCCGACGTGCTCCTGCTGCTCCGCCGGTAAGATGAAGTAGGCCGCGACGATGACCACGCCGATCACGGCGAGGACGCCCGCGATCCACCCGAGGCGCCGGTAGCTGTCCCGCTGGATCTCGACCATCAGGCCACGAAAGCCCGATCGTCCGGGGTGGTCCTCGCTCGGCTCGGTCGGTCGCCGAGGGTCCAGCTTCTCGATCTGGCGGTCGGCCACCCCGTTCCTCCTGTCTCGTGAACTCCGGATGCTTGGCGACCTGTCGGTACCCAAGGTAGTTTGGCTACCGCAACCCTCACCACTACCCAGGAGAACATGGTGCGCCCGATCCGCAGCGGTCAGCCCGGAGCTTGGACAGGTGTGATCGCCGCGTCGTGTCTCTCGCTGCTCTTCGCCGCGCCGGCCGCCGCCCAGGATTCGCACTGGTGGACCAACCAGTACGGCAACCGGGCCCGCCTCCTGGGTGGGGCGGTGATCGGGAGTTCCCGAGACCTTAGCGCCGTGTACTACAACCCGGGTGGCCTGGCGCTGGTCGATGAGCCGGACGCCTTGCTGACGGGGTACGTGTTCGAGCTCGACAACATCAAGTACTCGGGAGCGCTGTTCGACGATACCGAACTGTCGAGCACGCGCTTCAGCGCCGTGGCCGGTCTGATCGCCGGCCAGATTCCGTTGAAGTTCCTCGGGAGCAGCAAGCTGGCCTACTCCTACCTGACGCGCCACAACCTGGAGTACCGGTTCAACGAGGGCGGAACGATGCCCGGCGACTCGTTTCCTGATTTCGAGGGCATCGAGACGGTGTCGGCCGCACTCACCTACGAAACGCGCCTGCGCGAGTACTGGGGCGGTCTCACGTGGTCGACCCCCCTGGATGACTTCGGGCTGGGGATCAGCATGTTCGTGGCCAGCCGGAGCCAGCGACTGCGCTATGGGGCGGCCCTCACCGCCACCGGCGCGGATCAAGAGGTAGCGAACACGTCCAGCCAGCGATCGTACGACTACTACAACTGGCGGATGCTGTGGAAGATCGGGCTGAGCACGTCGTATGACCGCTGGAACGGCGGAATCACGATCACGACGCCGAGCTTGCGCCTCTTCGGCAAGGGCGATGTCCAGTATCAGACCGTCGCGATCCTGCCGGGTCTCGAGTCGGTGTCCAACACGTTCCAGGACGATATCGCATCCCGGTACTCGTCATCGTGGGCCGTCGGGTTGGGCGGTGAGTACGTTGGGGACGACTGGAAGGGCCACGTTGCGCTCGAGTGGTTCGACCGGATGGACGTCACGGTGCTCGACACGGAACCGTTCACGTCGCAGACCGACTCGACGTCGACGTTCGATCCTGATGTTAGGAACGTCATGAACGGGGTCGTGAACGTGGCCCTGGGTGTCGAGCGCACGTTCAGCGACACTTATTCCGGGTACGCGACTTTCTACACCGACTTCACGGGATCGGAGATCGGAGACGGATCGGTCACGACGACCACGCCCTGGAACCTGTGGACGCTCGGGGCGGGAGCCATTTTCTCCGTCGGCCGGTCATCGTTCACCGCCGGGCTGACCTACAAGTTCGGCGGACGCGATGACATCGGGCGGTTCGACCTGATCCCGGACGACGACACGGACGACGCGATCCTGACCTCGAACACCGACGGCCGCTTCTGGCGGCTGACGTTGGTCCTCGGCTTCAAGCTGGAGTTCGCCCCCGACCTCTGACGCTACTCGTTGCGCGTTGCGTCCGATCGTGGCATCCCGCTCGCGGTTCGGAAGGCAGTGACGGGAGTCACTTGAACCGGATAAGACCCGCCTCACATTCTCCAACCTGCCTGTTCCCAAGCATATAGCTCTGACCGGGTCCTGCGGACAGCGCTCGCGCTGCCCCACGGCTGTCAGGCCCCGCTCTTGCCCTTTCTACGGCCCGAGGGTCGTGAAGGAAGACTGAACCCAAGAGGCAACTGACGTGCGGGTCCTGCACATACACAGCGGCGTGGGCCACTCCGGAGGCGGAGGCGGAATCTCGATGCAGCGGTTGCACCGGAGCCTGCTCAGGCTCGGTGTGGACTCCAAGATCCTCGTTCTGCGCGACGAAGGTTTCGGCCCCGACGTCTCGCGCCTTCCCCGTGTCGAGACCCTGTCGCTCGAGCGTCGGATTCGCGCGATCACGGGTCGCCTCGGCCTGAACGACATACACCGGCTCGGGTCGTTTCAGTTGGACAAGCACACGTTCTATCAGAACGCGGACCTCGTTCATTTCCACTGCCTTCACAGCGGCACGTTCTCGTACCTGGCCCTCCCGAAGGTGGCGGCGGCGAAGCCTGTGGTGCACACGCTGCACGACACGTGGGCGTTCACCGGGCACTGCGGCTACAGCTATGACTGCCAGCGGTGGAAGACCGGGTGCGGCGATTGTCCCTATCCCGAGGAGAACCCGGCCATTGCCCGTGACGCCACTCGTCTCGAGTGGAGAATGAAGACGCGGGCGTTCATCAAGGCGGACGTCCAGTTGATCAGCAAGTGCGGCTGGACGACTCGAATGTCTAAGGTGAGCGCTCTGCGTCACCTTCCGTTGGCAGAGATTCCCTACGGCGTGGACACCAGGGTGTACCGACCGCGGGGCCGGGCCCGGAGCCGTGAGTTGCTCGGGCTTCCGGCGGACCGATTCGTCCTCCTGTTCTCGGCGCAGAACCTCGCGAACCGCCGAAAGGGCTCGGACCTGCTGATTCGCGCCCTGAAGGGACTCCCGGCTGACATGGCCGCCCGCACGATCCTGCTCACCATGGGAAAGCGAGGGGCGCGAATTGGCCCAGGGTACCGGGCTGCCTGTTCGCGACCTGGGCTATCTGGCCGACGATCACTTCAAGTCGATCGCCTACTCCGCCGCCGATCTCTTCCTGTTTCCGACCCGGGCCGACGTCTTCGGACTCGTCGTCGATCGAGAGCCAGGCCTGCGGAACTCCGGTCGTTTCGTTTCGCGTCGGGGGCGTCCCGGATCACGTTCGACCCGGGGAGACCGGCTTTCTCGCCGAGCCGGAAGACGCACTCGGCTTTCGCGACGGAATCGCTCTTCTCCTGCAGAACGAAGCGGGTCGTCTTCGAATGTCCGGTACCTGCCGAAACTCCGTGCTCCGGGACTACGACCTCAGCCTGGAGGCCGCGCGCCACGCCGACCTGTACGAGGCGATGCTGTCCCGCCGCTGGCCATCTCTCGGGCACTCGGAGCCGCCGCTCGTGCCTCCGTATCCAGGACACGATGACTCGGGCCATCTCCCGCGAGCGCCGGCCGGCCGATCCGGGCGCGGGAGAGCGCCTTCCGGTTGCCCGAGTCCTCGAAGCCGACTAGCGTCAGTCGAACGGTTCACCAGACGCCCCGGATGCGGACGGCAGCCCATGTTCGACCACGTGCTCGTACCCGTCGACCTCACCGATCGGAATCGTCGCGCTCTCGAAACCGCCGCACGCCTCGCCGGAGACGACGGCGAGGTCACGCTGCTGCACGTGATCGAGACTCTCGACCTTCCATTTGACGAGCTGGAGGACTTCTACCAGCGCCTGCATGACAGGGCGCAGGCAGAGATGGACCGGATGGCGGAGCCGCTCTCGGTCAGCGGCGTCGAGGTGATCCAGCGGGTCTCCTATGGCCATCGGTTGAAAGAGATCCTCGCGTACGCCCATGAGAACGCCACGGATCTGATCGTGATGAGTTCGCGCCGCCTGGAGGCGGCCGAGGGACCCGCGAGCCTCGCCACGCTGAGCCACCAGGTGGCCATTCTCTCGCAGATCCCGGTGCTCCTGGTCAAATAGTCGTGCGTTTCGCTGACCGCGGAAGCTGACGTGCTTCAGCAAAAGAGTGTCGGCGCCGCGAAATGCGACGACCGTGTCGCTACTCCCTGCACCATCCTCCACTGATTGCCGGGCCGGAGGCCCTGGATCGGCCGATTCCTGACGGCCACGATCGCCATGTCACAGATCCTGTAAGCACATATAAGACAACAGTATTAGGCGATCAGAGCCCTGGTCGTCTCGCCCCGCCCGTGGCGCGAGCACGATTCTCGCCCCTCGATCCGCTCGACAAGACACGTCAAGGACAGCCGCCGATCCGGTGGAAACACCAGGGAGTCGAGACATGATCCGCAGCGTATGGGCAGGGTTCCGGACATTGCACGAGAAGATCCGCGGACAGCGGGGCTCGGTGCTCGTCATCGTGGCGTCCGGTATGCTGGCGCTCACATCCGTGGTGGCTCTGGCGATCGACGTCGGTCTCATGACCACCGCGCGCCTGGAGGCCCAGCGGGCAGCCGATGCGGCGGCGCTTGCCGGTGCGGGCGCGTTTATCGCGTCCCCCGGAAATGGCGCCCTGGCCCGGGTGCTGGCGACCGAGTACGCGGCACGCAACGACGTGAGGTTCGAGTCGGTGACGTTGCTCGAGGATGACATCGCGATCGACACCGATGCCCTCACCGTAGAGGTTACGGTGTATCGAAACCGCGGCCGAGGGAACGCCATTCCGACCTTCTTCGCCCGCGTGTTCGGGGTACAGGACGTGAACATCGCCGCCACGGCGACGGCCGAGGCCACTCCGGCGGGCGGAATCAACTGCTTGCTGCCGGTGGCGGTTCCCGATCGCTGGTTCGAGGCCGGCGGATCCGGGTAACGACCCGGACGAATACGACCCCGAAGAGGGCGACTACTACATCCCGTGGGCGCAGCCGGACACGGATCCCCCCGTCTTCAACGATGCCTTCACCGGCTACGCGCAGAGCGATCTCGGGACGCAGATCGAGCTCACGAGCAATAACGCGAACGCCGGCATGAACCCGAGCTGGTACTACCCGTGGCGTCCGCCGGGCCAGATGGGGGCGAGCGACTTCCGGACAAACATCAATAGTTGCGTCGATCCGAGCCTCGATTTCTTTATCGGCATCGAGGTAGATACCGAACCGGGCAACATGGCTGGCCCCACGATGCAGGGATTCAAGGACCTGATCGATCAGGACCCGACGGCGCGCTGGAACGCCACTATGAAGTGCGTGGTGAGCGATGGCTACCAGGCCAGCAACGACGCGACGAAGTGCCGCCCAAGCCCGCGAATCCGTCCGGTGCCGTTGTTCGACCCGACGGAGGAGCCGGATCTGGGCTCAAAGCCGTTCAAGTTCACCAACTTCGCCGGCATATTCGTCGAGGACATCGCGGGTAAGTCGGTATACGGTCGCTGGCTCGGCTACACCGGAATCAAGCCGGCCAGCCCGGATGAGGACACTACCGCGGGACCGTTGTTCAAGGTGCTGCGCCTGATCGACTAGCGGAAGCGTCGTTTCTCCCGCGGCTGCGCGGCCGTGGGCACACATCACCGGCCGTCTCGAATCGCATGCGGGGCGGCCGGTCTTCTCTTCCTCGAATTGTCATTTCGGGCACTCCTCGGACGTTCTTGGGTAGCGGACCGGGTGCACCCCGTGCACGCCCGACTCCCGCGGAGTCGATCCATGGCGGGCGGTTTCACCCGGAGGGCGGGTCCCGATGAAGTCCGAGGACTTCCAGGCGGTCTACCGCGAGCTGTATCCCTCTTTGTCCCGGTATGTGCACCGGTACACGGGGGACACGGATGTCTCGGCGGACATCGTCCAGGACGCCTTCCTGCGCCTGCTGGAGCATGACCTCCCGACGGATGAGGTCAGGCCGTGGATCTTCGTGGTGGCGACGAACCTGGCGCGGGACCGGGTTCGGAAGAAGGAACGGAGGCGCCGCCTGCTGGTCGCCAATCAGGAACGAGGGGCGACGACGAGCTCTCCGCACGAGGACCTCGAGAGGGCGGAACGGATCGCATCTGTGCGCAGAGCGCTGGGGAGCTTGTCCCAGAGAGACCGCCAGATGCTGCTGATGAGAGAAGAGGGGTTTCGATACACGGAGATCGCCGAGGCCGTGGGGGTCCGGCCGACTTCGGTCGGCGCGCTGATCGCCCGGGCGCTCAAGAAGTTCAGCGCGGCCTATGGAGCCGCGGGAGAGGCTGATGCCGCACCCGAATGACGGGCAACTGCTGGCATGGCTCGACGAGGAGCTGGAGCCGGAAGACGGGACTGGGGTACGCGAACACCTGGAGGCGTGCACCGAGTGCCGCAGGCGGGGCGAGGTGCTCCGCCGGGAAGCGCAGGCGTTTTCCGAGGCGGTGCTTGCCCTGGACGAGGTGGCGGCCGGCAAGGCCGACCCGGGTCCGCTGCCGATCGCGGCGGCGATATCCTCGGCAGGGGGTCATCGCCTTCGGAGAACCGGATGGTCGCTGGCCCGGGCTGCCGGCCTGGTTCTGGTAGCGGCGGGCGCCGCAGCCGCACTGGTGCCGGGCTCCCCCGTGCGAGCCTGGCTGGAAGGCTTCGGCGCTGACGAAGGATCCGGCACGGTGGCGCCTGCGGCGACGGCTCCGGCCGCCGAGACCGAGTCGGATGCTGGGATCAAGCCCGGCGCGACGGCCATTTCCGTCGAACTTTCGGAGGGTCGGCTGGTCGTCAATCTGCGGGGCTTCACCGGGAATAGTAATGTACATGTGAGTCTCACGAATGCGCCGAGAGCCTCGGTGCGGGTGGAGGGTGCGCTCGAGGTCCCACGATTCGTCACGGGACCGGGGACACTGGAAGTGATCGGCGCCAGGGAAGGCGAGATATGGGTGGAGGTGCCTCGATCGGCTCGCGATGCCGTCGTCCAGGTGGGCGGCGAAGACGCGGTGCGCGTCGAGGATGGCCGTCTGGTCATCCTGTGGCCGGTGTCGGACTCCCTGCGGGGAGACGTGGTGTTCCGGATCGGGGACTAGCCGACCGGACAGGGGTCGAGGGGTGACATGACGGGCCTGTTGGCGCTGGTAGCCGGTTTCAGCCTGGCGATCCAGGCGGCGCCCCAGGGGTCCGTCCGCGGCCAGGTCCGGGAGGCGGCGGGCGAAGGGGCGCTGGCCGGCGCCGTGGTTCGAATCGTGGACCTCGATCGGCTGACGATTACGGACGAGCACGGCCACTACCTTCTTTCTGACGTGCCACCCGGCGAACATCGCCTCCGGGCCTCGATCATCGGGCATTCCTCGCTGGAAGTGGTTCTGAGCGTTCCAGAGAATGGCCACCTCGCGGTCGACTTCATCCTCACCACCCAGCCCGTCGTAATGCCGCCCGTCACCGCCGAAGGAGTACCCGACCCGGTGCGCGATCCATCCGGTCTCTCGCCGGAGATGCTGCCCGCCACCGGCACGGCCGTGGTGCGGGTACTCGATGCCTCGCCGGGCGTCTCGGAGACGGGGATCGCGGCTACGGCGTTAGCCCTCCTCGCCTCGAATCCTCCGTCCGCGGACAACATTCTATTCGTGCGAGGATCCGGCACGGCCCTGGATCTCGTCCTGCTGGACGGGGCTCCCGTGCACTCGCCGCTGCAGATCGGGGGGCTGCTGGACCCCGGCCTTCCGGCCACCGTGGCGAGCGCCACCCGCTGGCACGGAGGAGCGCCGGCCCGTTTCGACGGGGGACTGTCCGAGGTCCTGAGCCTGGAGAGCTTCGGCAGTCCGGAAGGTTCGCCGACGGCCGCGGCGTTCGTCGACCTCGTCTCGGCGGGCGCCACGTTTCGAACCGGTGGCGGCCCCGCTCGAGCCTCGTTCTCGGCCCGAAGCCTGCACGGGGGAGCGACGGGAGCCTTCGTGGAGGGGGCCTTCCCGCAGCGCTACGCCGATGCGCTGACCCGGCTGGACGTGGGCGTCTCGTCGACGGACACCTTGCTGATCACGGGCTTCTGGAATCGAGAGAGCGTGGTCGTCCCGAATGCCCGCGCTCTCGATGAGGCGCCGGAGTGGGGAAACCAGGCCGGTTCGATTCGCTTCCGCAGCCGGTCAGACCTGGGACTTCTGGAAGCGGGCGTGTCGGCCGGAGAGTTCCGCAACCAGCTGCCCATCGGAGCTGCCGATCCGGTGCTCGCGTCGGGCACCACGAAGCGCACCCGCGTCACCCTCGATATTCTCGGCGACCGCCGACGAGTTCGATACGGGTTTGGCATGCATCTGGATCGCCTGGCGCTTTCCACGGTCTTTGCCGAGGGTCCGGCAGGTCAGCGGCTGGAGTTCGGCCAGGCCAACTCCGCGGTCGCCCTCGCCGGGTACTTCGATGCCGGTCTGCGCGTGGCGCGAGGGCTGCGGGTCTCGGCCGGAGTGCGCGGAAACCTGTACTCGGGGCGATTGGGGCAAGCCCTGTCACCGCGGGCGCGGATCGAATGGAACACATCGGAGAACCTGCTGGTGACGGTGTCCGCAGGGCAGTTCCACCAGCTCGTCGTGGCGCCGGATACCTCGGTGTCCGCATCCGCCGCGTTACTGGCATCGACGGAGGCACAGCAGCTGGGAGCCGTGTTCACAACCATCTCGCCAGCGGAGGCTTCGCATTTCGTGGTCGGCTTCTCTCACTCGGCCGCGCCCGGTGAGCAACTGGCGCTGCAGGGCTACTGGAAGACTTCGAGAGGCCTCCCGGTGCTTGGCGGAGCGGACCTCCAGAACGCCGGATTCGACCTCTGGATGACCCAGCCGGCCGGTCGGGTCGTGATATGGGGCAACTACTCCATGGCCTGGGCGTGGACGGAGCTCGTGGCAGGCGAGCGCACGGACATATTCTCCGGCAGGCACTACCTGCGCGCCGGGGCGACCGCGGATCTCGGAAAGGGCATTCGATTCGACGCCGACATCGCGTATGGAGCAGGGCTGGAATTCGGCGAGATTCCGCGGCCAGGGCCGTCCAACTTGTCTTCCGTGCCCGGCGGTGCGTCGAGGCAGAGCGGCTCAGCGGCGTCCTTCTCTGCCATACCGGGCCCCGATCCCATTTCGATTCCCGCGATTCTGGTGACGGTTCCGGAGGGCCAGTACATCCGCCTCAACCTGCGGGTCACGGCGCGCCTCGACAGCCACCTGTTCGGACGGCGCACCGCCTTCTATCCGTACGTGCGGGTGATCAACGCGCTCGATCGGGCGGACGCCATGTTCTACCAATTCGACGAGGCCTCGGACCCGGTACCTCGGGCTTTCGGCGCGATCCCGATCCTGCCGGTCATCGGCGTGGAGTGGCGCATGTAGGTCCCGCGGGGCCTACAGCCGTTCTACGGGAGATCCGCCTCCAGCAGGAACGACACGTCGCGGTCCTTCTCGATTTCCTCGGGGTCCGCCCCTTTCCTGAACAGGCGTCCGCCGTTTCGCCCGGCCACCGCCGCCCGGTTCCCCGTAACCCTCAACATCGCCCCCTCTCTGAGCCCCAGGACCGGCTGCGCGTTGAACTGGTGAAACTCACCGATCCGAGTCTCACGGGTCTCGCCCATGTGCGTCGATCCGGGGTCCGGGTCGAGGTAGTGCGGATTGATATTGAACGGCACGAGGCCCAGGGACTCGAAGCTGGGCGGCTCGACGATCGGCATGTCGTTCGTCGTCCCGATCGTCAGTCCGGCCAGATTGGAGCCCGCGCTGGAACCCATGTAGGGCATCCCACTCAGCGCCCGTCGCCGCAACGGTTCGAGGACTCCGGCCTCGTAGAGGGCTCGCAGCAGTACGAACGTGTTGCCCCCGCCGACGAACACGCCCTCGGAAGCGTTCACGGCGGCTACTGGATCCGCGAATTCGTGCAGGCCGGCGAGTCCGATCCCCATGTCGCCGAAACGCGCTCGCGCCAGCTCCGTGTAGGCCTCGTGACTGTTCCCGCCAGGCCGTGCGAAAGGTACGAACAAGATCGTGGCGCGGCCGGCGAAGAACGCCTGGATGTCGGGTTCCGCGTATTCGAGGAATCGAGTGCCATGCACGGTCGAGGTGCTGAGCAACAGGATATCACGCACGATACAGCTCCATTGAGGTTCGAGGTCAGTCCCTGGGGGACGCCGCCGGACGGCCGGTGCCGGCAAAGTATCGGCCGCCAACGGTGCTTGCGAGGCGCCCGGCTCCCCATTCTGTTACGGCCCATGCAAGAGATGGCGGTTTCCCCGCACGACACGACCGAACTGGCCGCGTCATTCCTCCAGGCCGCGATCACGTTCGGCCTCGTGTTGGTGTGCGGCTATCTCTACGCCCGCTATCGGAAGCCGTACTTCGCGATCTGGGCTCTGGCCTGGTGGCTCTACTCCATCCGCCTCGTCATCATCATCGCGTTCCTGGTGACCGAGGTCTGGGACCTGCTGTACTGGCACCAGGTGCTCACGGGATGGACGGCGCTTGCGTTCCTGTGGTCCGCGCTCGTGTTCTCTCAGCGCTTCGAGTGGCGGCGCGCGTACTGGGTGCTGGTTCTGTTTCCTCCCCTGTGGTCGTACATCGCCATCTACCGTCTCGACAACTTCCTTCTGGCAGCCGGTCCGGCCGTCGCGTTCCTCAGTCTGGCGACCCTGTGGACGGGGGTGATCCTCTGGAGACATCACCGGCAGATCGGATCGCTCCCGGCCGCACTCATGGCATGGGCCTTCTTCCTGTGGAGCCTGCACCACCTCGACTACCCGTTCCTGCGCGCACGCGGCGCGTGGAACCCGTGGGGCTACTACCTGGATATCGTGTTCGAGCTGGCGATCGGAGCGGCGATTCTCCTGCTGGTGGTCGAGGACCAGTACCGCGGGCTGTCCGTGCTCTCTGCCCTGTCCGCCGATCTGCAGAGCGGGCGGGACCAGGACGAAGTCCTGAGCGCCCTTCTCGCCCGACCGTTGACCCTGCCCGGGGTGCGCGGAAGCGCCATGTACCTGTTGTCGGCCGGGACCGTGGTTCGAGGAGTGGGTGTGTGCGCGGCGTGGGAGAGGTCGAGTCCCTCGGGAGCCGCGAGCGCGGCCATCGGCCGGGTGGTTCAGACCGGGCAACCCGAGGTGATGCGCGGATGGTCCGAGGTGCTCGCCGGGGAGACCCACCCGTATGTCGCGGCGCTGCCCGTGTTCCTGGGAGAGGAAGTGAGAGGGGCCCTGCTGGTCGCCGGCAGCGTGCAGGACCCGCTCACCGTCCTGGACAACCGGTTTCTCGTGGCGCTCGGGCACCAGGTGGGAGCCGCCCTGGCGAACGCGGATCTCGTGCGGAGATTGGAGGAGAGGACCGACGACCTGGAGCGACTCGCCGCGAGGATGGTGGAGCAACACGAGGAAGAACGTCGTCGCCTGTCCCGCGAGCTCCACGACGAAAGCGCGCAGGTGTTCGCCGCCGTGAAGCTCCAGCTCGGGCTGCTCAGGGAGTCGGCCACGCCGGCGCAGAAGCCCGCCCTCGACATGGCCGTGGACCTCGTCGGGTCGGGCATCCGGAGCATCCGGGAAGTCGCGCGCGACCTGAGACCCTCTCTGCTCGATGATCTTGGCTTGAGGCCGGCTTTGCAGGCCCTCGCCGACGACTTCGAGGGCAAGACCGGGATCGACACGCATCTGGTGGTTCCGGGTAGCTTGCCGGCCATGTCACCCGAGTCGGAGCTCGCCCTGTTCCGCACGATGCAGGAGGGTCTGTCGAACGTAGCCCGGCACTCGGGCGCCTCGTCGGTCACCGTGACACTCGCCCGACGCGACTCGGAGTTGCTGCTGAGTGTGAAGGACGACGGCCATGGGTTCTCCAACGGGAATTCGACGGAGGAGCAGCTACGCTCCCGCACGGGGATTCTGGGCATGCGCGAGCGAGTTGCCCCGCTCGGAGGAACGGTGGAGCTTTCGGATCCCGGCGATGGGGGCGCGCAACTGGTGATTCGCCTGCCCGTGGGGCCAGACGCGGAGTCGGCCTCCCGGATGGAGGCCACGACATCGACACCGCGGGGCCGCGAGGAGATTGCGGAATGAGCGACGAGAAGATCCGAATACTGCTGGCGGACGATCACGCGCTGGTACGGGAGGGAATCCGGAGGGTTCTCGAGGAAGATCCCGAGTTCGAGGTCGTGGCGGAAGCCTCCGACGGGGAGGAAGCCGTGGCGCTGGCCCGTGAGCATCGCCCGGACGTGGCCGTCGTGGATATCTCCATGCCCCTGGCCTCGGGTTTCGAGGTAACGGCCCGTCTCCAGAACGAAGCCGCCTCGACGCGTGTGCTCATCCTCAGCATGCACGACGACGCCGAATACGTGATGCGAGCCGTGCGGGCGGGCGCCCGGGGCTATCTGCTGAAGGATGAGGCCGGGCCCGCCCAGCTCCGGGACGCGGTCCGCACGGTGCACTCCGGAAGTTCCTTCTTCACCTCGGCGGTCGCCGCCAGGCTGGCCGCGGGCCTCCGCGGGGATGAAGCCGAGCCCCAGGGGCCCGGTCTGAGTGTGCTCACGGCGCGCGAACTCGACGTGCTCAAAGGGATCGCGGCCGGTCAGAGCAACAAGCAGATCGCGGTGGATCTCGGAATCAGCCGCCGAACCGTCGAGAGTCACCGCGAGAGCCTGATGAAGAAGGTCGATATACGGACGGTCGCTGGACTGACCCGCTTCGCCCTGGACGCCGGACTTCTGGACGACGCGGCTCCCTACTAGCCACTCGCCCCCACCCCGCTGTCGGACCTTTCCGGTCCGAGTCGACGCCAAAGTCGGGCCAGTTCGTCCCATTCCGTATAAGTTCGGACCAGTTGTCAGTAGAATTGCGAATTTTCGTCCCACGGCCCCCCCGGTAACGTACGTCCACGCTCTCCTTTGAGGCCGGTGGGGAGACCCATGGTCTTCCTACCGGCAGAAACAGGCCCCCCCTAAGGGCGTTACTGGAGGTAACCGTGTCTTATTCACCCGCTCGAGTGGCGGGAGGACTCTACCGAGTCGCTTCTTTCGGACTCCTTTTCGCATTCCTCCTCGCCGTTCCAGAGTTGCTCTTTTCGCAGGAAACCCCTGAAGCCGAGCCGGACAGCGCCGCTGCAGAACCAGTCATCATGCGGCCCATCGCGGTCACGGCGACGCGGGATCCCAAGGAGCTGTTCGTCATCGCGGCACCCATATCCGTGCTCGACACGGTAGCCCTCCGAACGATTGCGCCGAACACCGCGGCGGACGTTCTCAAGGGACTGCCCGGCGTCGACGTCAACGGCGTGGGCACGAACCAGACCCGGCCCACGATCCGGGGTCAGCGCGGCCAGAGGATTCTGCTCCTGGAGGACGGACTCCGGCTGAACAATGCGCGTCGCCAGCAGGATTTCGGTGAGCTGCCGGCAATCGTGGATGTGAACAGCGTATCCCAGGTGGAGGTGGTCCGCGGTCCGGCTTCCGTCCTCTACGGCACGGACGCGATCGGCGGTGTGGTCAACCTGCGGACGTCGAATGTGCCCTCCCTGAGTGGCGGTGACATGTACGGCGGCCGGGTGACCTTCCTGTACCGGGACGAAGGCGAGCAACTGCGACCTACGATGGACCTGTTCGGCCGGATCGGCAAAATCGGGTTCCGGGGCAGCGCATCGTACCGCAACGCGAAGAACTACTTCGCACCGTCGGGCAGCTTCGGCGATATCACGCTTGACGGTAAGACCGAGGTCAACGACACGGGCGTGGAGGATCAGAATTACAGCCTGCTGCTCGACTACAGCTTCAACCAGGACCAGAATGTCTTCCTGAAGGGTGAGTACTACAAAGCCAAGGACGCGGGCTTCGGGTACGTATCCAACGACGACCTCGGCACGCCGAACGACGTCTCGATCGTCATCCAGTACCCGGACCAGACCGTCGGGAAGTTGACGGCGGGATACCGGGCCGAGGACCTGGGCTGGGGCATCGCGGACCGGCTCGACGTCAGCGGTTTCTACATGAACAACGAACGGGACCTCGTCCAGAACATCGGAATCCCGGACCTGTTCGGCCCGGGCTCAGGCGTTGACCTCAACATCAATTCCAACAACTTCACCGACATTTCCAGCGTCGGTACGCGGGCCGAGGCCGCGAAGCTCCTGGCCGGCAGGCATCTGCTGACGTACGGCCTGGACTTCTACTACGACGACTCGAAGAACACCGATCGGACGGTCAGTCTGATCACCGGAGCTCCGTTCCCCACGGAGCCGGAGCTCGACGAGACGCCCAACGTACCCAACGCGACGTACAACCGGTTCGGCGTCTTCGCACAGGGTGACTTCCAGATTCACCGGAAACTGTCCCTGATTGCCGGTGCGCGGTGGCAGAACGTCCGCTCGGAGACCAGGGCCACCGAGAACCTGGACAATCCACTGGTCGTCGGGATCACGAACAACTCCCAGACCGTCGTGGCGTCCGCCAACGTCCTGTGGGAGGTGATTCCGTCGCTCAACCTGGTCGGCACGGTGGGGCGCGGCTTCCGGGCACCGAACATCATCGAGCTCTATTTCAACGGGCCGACCCCGGAGGGATCCGGCTACCTGATTCCGAACACGGGGCTTGAATCCGAGACCAGCCTCAACATCGACCTCGGCGTGAAGTACTCGCGGCGTAACGTGTCGTTCGAGGCCTTCGTGTTCCGGAACGACATCCGGAATGGAATCCGAATCACGGCCGTGCCTGATTCGGTGATCAGCGAATTGGACGTGTTCCAGAACCAGAACTTCGGTGAGCTCCTTTACCGCGGCTTCGAAGTCGGCGGCCAGTATGCGCCGGTTCTCGGACTCGAACTCGGGGCAAGCTTCAGCTTCCTGGACGCCGAGGATGTGCTGGACGAGAACAGTCCGATCGCCGACAGTTACCGCACGCGTCTCAACGGCGACGTGACGTACCGTCGGCCGAGCGGCCAGTGGTGGGCCTCGTACGACTTCCGCTTCCAGGGCGAGAGCACCATCTGCCCGGACGTGAATGACACGTGCAAGGCTCAGGTGGCTCAACCGGCCGTCGGGTACGTCCTGCCGTCCTTCAACGTGCACAGCGTACGAGGCGGATTCCGGATCGCGCAGATCGGCCGCACTTCGCATTACCTTACGGCTAGCCTCGAGAACTTCACGGACGCGCTGTACGCCGAGTTCTCCAACGCCACCTTCTTCCGGCCTCAGCCGCGAAGAACACTCCTGATCGGCTGGACCTCGACCTTCTGATCGGAAGGTCGTCAGGCCTGAGGGATGACCGTCCGGAGCGGGCTCCACGATGTGTGGGGCCCGCTCCGTTTGACGGCGCCGGGAGGGCGGGAATAGTGTAACCTCCATCATTCGGCGGTCGTTCAGGCTTTCCGGGGACGACTGCACCGACCGCCACTCTCACTCGAGGCGGCACCGCGCCTGTGAGCATACGACAGGGGACCGAGGAACGTCCGCTTCGCGTGGCGATCGTGGGCGCCGGTCCGGCTGGTTTCTTCGCGGCGGACGCGCTGCTCAGGGCCCCGGATCTCGTCTGCTCGATCGATGTGTTCGACCGCCTCCCCACGCCGTACGGCCTGGTCCGAGAAGGTGTGGCCCCCGACCACCCGTCGATCAAGAAGGTCACCGCGAAGTACGATCGCATCGCGGCGTCGCCCGCGGTGCGGTTCTTCGGAAACGTCGCGTTCGGAGATGACGTGGACCGCGGAGATTTGCTGCACCACTATCACCAGGTGGTATACGCGACCGGCGCCCAATCCGACCGGCGCCTCGGCATTCCGGGTGAGGAGCTGGACGGCAGTCACCCGGCTACCGAATTCGTCGCCTGGTACAACGGCCATCCGGACTTTGCCGAGCGAACGTTCGACCTCTCGCATGATCGGGCGATCGTGGTGGGGAACGGAAACGTGGCCGTGGACGTCGCTCGCATCCTGATCACCGATCCGGAAGCGCTGGCGGTGACGGACATCGCCGATCATGCGCTCGCCGCACTTCGCGGAAGCCAGGTCCGTGAGGTCGTCATGCTGGGGCGGCGCGGCCCCGCGCAGGCCAAGTTCACGAACGTCGAGCTCAAGGAACTCGGTCGACTCGACGGCGTGGACGTGGTCGTCGACCCGGCCGACCTCGAGCTGGATCCAGCCAGCGCGGTCGAGGCGGAGCGAAGCCGGGTGGCCACGCGGAACCTGGAAATCCTGCGCGAGCTGGCCGATCGCCGCCCGGCCGGTTCCGGGCGCCGCCGCCTCGTCCTCGGGTTTCTGGCTTCTCCGGCCGAGATCCTTGAGCGCCGCCGGGCGGGTGGGGTCGCTGCGCGTCGAACGCAACCGACTCGTCAAGACGGCTGGCGGTGGCATGCGGAGCGAAGGGACCGGCGAGTTCTCGACCCTGGAGACAGGCCTCGTGCTGCGATCGGTCGGCTACCGCGGCGTGCCGCTTCCGGACGTTCCGTTCGACGCCGATCGACATCTCGATTCCCCACCTGGCCGGGCGTGTGCTGGACGGTCCGGCAGGCTCGGTCATCCCCGGCGAGTTCGTCGCCGGGTGGATCAAGAGGGGACCGAGCGGGATCATAGGCACGAATAAGCCGGACGCGGCGGAGACCGTAGCGGCCATGCTCGGCGAGGTCACGGCGGGCGCTGGCCGGGACCCCGCCAGTCCGGATCCGTCCACGATCGTCGCGCTCCTCGAGTCCCGCGGCGTGCGGTACGTCACCTTCGACGACTGGCGAAAGCTCGACGAGTTCGAGACCATGCGAGGCGCTCAACAGGGACGACCTCGGGTAAAAGTGGTACAGACCGAGCGAATGCTCGAGATCATGGGCAGGTAGGAGGCGCATGGAAGTACGATCGCTGGGTACCGGGGCTGGGAACGTGACGTGCGTCGGGTTCGGAGGCATGCCGCTGTCGATCGCGGGGCGGCCCGACGAGGCGGAGTCCGTGCGGGTCCTGCACGCGGCTCTCGACGCGGGCGTGACGCTCATCGACACCGCCGACGTCTACTGCCTCGATGACGACGACATCGGACACAATGAACGGCTCGTGGCGCGCGCCCTCCGTGAATGGTCAGGGGATGCGGACGCCATCGTGGTGGCGACGAAGGGGGGGCTCACGCGGCCGGCCGGCCGGTGGGAGAGCGATGCGCGGCCCGATCACCTCAAGAGCGCCTGCGAGGCATCCCTCGCCGCCCTGGGGGTCGATGCCATCGATCTGTACCAATTGCATGCTCCGGATTCGCAGGTTCCGCTGGAGGACAGCGTCGGCGCTCTGGCCGATCTTCACGTGGAGGGGAAGATCAAGGCCGTGGGTCTCTCCAACGTGACGGTCGACGAGATTCGACGGGCGTCGGCGATCGTACCCATCGCGAGCGTTCAGAATCGTCTCAGTCCGTTCTTCCGCGAGGCGCTGGGGGAGGGGGTGGTCGAGCACACGACCCGCGAAGGAATGGGCTTCCTGGCGTACAGCCCGGTCGGCGGCGGTCGGCTCAATCGGAAACTGCCCGATCATCCAGTGGTCTCGGCAATCGCACGATCGCGAGGCGTTTCGTCTCATGCCGTGGTTCTGGCATGGGTGCTCGGGCGCGCCCCCAACGTGATCGTGATTCCAGGCGCTCGCACGGTCGCCCACGCGCTCGATTCAGCGGCCGCGGCGGACCTTGTTCTCTCGGAGGAGGAGGGACGGGCGCTCGACCGAGCCGAGTTCTCGACGGCATGACCCCAACGTCGGCACCTACAAGGGTTGCGGCACTCACACGAAACCATCGGAGGCAAGGATGACCAGGTACAAGAACGGATTCCTCGTCGGCATCACCGTCGCGGCGCTGTCGGCATGTTCCGGCAATCCGATGCCCGGCGACTCGGGCTATCCATACAACATGACCGGCATATACACGACGTCTGTGGAGGCGATGGGAACGGTGTACGAGGGCCCGGCGGAGATCGCCACGTCCCCCGGCGGCCTGATCTACGGCAAGATCCAGCTCGACGGTCCGGAAACGGTCATCGGCGACATGCAGGGCTCGATCGCCGGCGACACGCTGACCTTCGAGTCGCACTACGAGCGAGCGGGCGGGTGCACGGGAGTGTTGAGCGGCGTTGGAGTCATCGAGGAGGGCGGTGCCTCGGCGAGTGGTGATGCCGTGGTGGACGACGATTGTGCGGGCGACATGTTCGACGCCGTGTTCACCATGAACCGCCAGACCGACTGACGTCCAGCACGGCGAATTGAGGACGATATGGGAGACCTGAGCGGCAAGCGCGCGGTGGTGTGCGGCAGCACACAGGGGATCGGCCGGGCGTGCGCCGAGGAGCTCGCGGGCCGGGGGGCCGATGTGATCCTGGTCGCCCGCAACGAGGCCGCTCTGCGCGAAGTGGCCGCCAGCCTCCCCAGTCCGCACGGGGAGGGGCACTCGTGGGTCCGGGCGGACTTCGGCGACGTGGAAGAGGTGCGCCGGAACGTTAGCGCGCACCTCGAACGGACGGGTCCGGCCCATATCCTGGTGAACAACACCGGTGGCCCAGCCCATGGTCCCCTGATCGAGGCCACGCCGGAAGACTTCCTGAGGGCGATTTCGGCCCATGTCGGATGCGGCCAGGTGCTGATTCAGACGATGCTGCCGGGAATGACGGAAGCCGGCTACGGACGGGTGATCAACATCGTCAGCATCTCGGTGATCGCCCCGATCCCGGGATTGGGCGTGTCCAACACCACGAGGGCCGCGGTGGCCAACTGGGCCCGCACGCTGGCCCACGAGCTCGGCCCGCTGGGCGTGACCGTGAACAGCGTCCTTCCCGGGTATACGGCGACGGCGCGTCTGGAAGAACTGGCGGAGTCGATCGCCGAGGCGCGCGACATCTTCGGTCGAACAGGTGGAGGCCGGCTGGCAGGCCGGGATTCCGCTGCGGCGGCTGGCGGATCCCTCGGAGATCGCGGCGGTGGTCGGATTCCTCGCCTCTCCGGCCGCCTCCTACGTGACGGGGGTCAACCTTCCGGTGGATGGAGGCCGGACGGCCGCGCAGTAGAGCGGCCCTCGCTCACGGGGTGCCGGGCGTCGGGTCGGAAAGGGTGCGCAGCACGGCACGCACCGGGCTCCCGTCGAAACCCGTGAGCCGAAGCGGGAGGGCGATCAGCTCGTAACGGCCCGGTGGAACGCCGGTGAGAACCACGCCTTCCAGGATGTTGAGATCATGCCGGCGAACCGCCTGGTGCGCCGGCAGGTCCTTGGAGTCGGCCCGGTCGACGCTCGGAGTGTCGATCCCGACAAGGATGACTCCCGAGGCCGCCAACCAATCCACGAGATCCGCAGACAGGGCCGCGAAGTCCGTACGGAACTCGGCGGGATCCGGATACGTGCCCGTCGCCACGAGAACACGTGTCGCATCGGGCCGTCCGTCGACCGGGGCATCCGGTCCGGCCGCCAGGCCTGCTCGCAGCATCGGGATCGACACCAGGCCGCCGAGGGGTACGTCCACCTGCACGACCCGGCACGTCCCCATGAAAGGGTCCAGCGGCCGCTCTCCGATGGCCATCCCGCGGGGATCGTAGTGGCTCGGTGCATCGACGTGCGCCCCGAGGTGGCACGTGGAGCGAAGGGTAGACAGCGTGACCGGGTCCCCCCGGGCGAGGTCGAGGACGACTTCGCGCTCGAGAGGAGTGTCGCCCGGGAAATACGGCCGTGTCCGGCCCCAGCGGCGGGCTGATGTCGTACACGGCTGGGTGCCTGGCCGCTCACACTCCCTCCCGAACTGCCGCCCGCAGGGCGTTCGCGGTTCGCCACATCTCGCCAAATGTGTTGTACAGGGGCGCGGGTGCCAGCCGGAGAACATCCGGCTGCCGGTAGTCGCCCAGAATTCCGCTTTCCTGCAACCGGGCCTGGATTCGATCCGCCTGTCCGAGGCGCAGCGACAGTTGTGCTCCCCTTCTGTCTCGCTCCGGGGGCGTCATGACCTGCACGGCTTCTCCGACCTGCGTTTCGATCAACCATTCGAGATATGCGGTGAGCCGGACCGACTTGGCGCGAAGACGCGGCATCCCCGCTTCGTCGAACAGCGAGAGGGCGGGTCCCAGGGGGGCCATACCCAGAACGCCGGGCGTGCTGAGCTGCCAACCGGCGGCGTCCGCCCGGGGCACGAAGTCAGGGTCGAGCTGCATCCGAAATCGAGTCGCCGGATCATTGCCCCACCAGCCCCCGAGCCGGCCCACCTCGGGGTTCGAGGCGTGACGTTCGTGCACGAAGATCCCCGCCGGGGCTCCCGGGCCCGCGTTGACGTACTTGTAATGGCACCAGGCGGCGAAATCCACGTCCCAGTCGTGCAGGCGGAGCTCCACGTTGCCGATGGCATGGGCCAGGTCGAGGCCGACGACGGCCCCGCAGCTTCGCGCCGCCCGCGCGACCCGAGCCATGTCCAGCATCTGACCCGTGAGGAAGTTCACGCCCCCGAACAGGACCAGGGCGATCTCATCGCCGCCCGCCGCCAGGGCGTCCTCGATGTCCGCCTCGTCGATCGGGTCTCCGGAATCGCGCGGCCCGATCTCGACGAGGTCGTGCTCGGGATCGAGACCCTGCCAGCGCAGGTGTGTCTCCACCACGAACCGATCGCTGGGGAAACACGGCCGTTCGATCAGGATTCGGCGGCGCTTGCCGGAGGGACGGAAGAAGCTGGCGAGCAGCAGGTGCAGGTTCACCGTGAGCCCGTTCATCACCGCCACCTCCCGCGGTCCGGAGCCGACGAGGCCCGCCAACGAAGCGAGGAACTGCTCGTCGAGGCCGTACCAGGGGTCCGGACCCTGGAACCAGCCGTCCACGCCCAGGTCGGCCCACCGGTTCAACTCCCGGTCCAGCGCCTCGCGCGCTGCCGTCGGAAGCGGACCGAGTGAGTTTCCGACCAGGTAGATCGCCGCTTCTGTTCCAGCCCGCGGGAGATCGAAACGGGCACGGAATCCGGCCAGCGGGTCTTCCGCGTCCAGGCGGTCGGCGAAGGCGCGACCGGCCTGGAGATCCCGCCCCAGTACCGCCGGCGGCGGTCGGATTCACGGGCCGGTCCACCCGGGTCCCCGGACCACGCGGCCCGCCAGCGCACCGGTGTGAACTCCATCGCGCACGGTGTGCGTACCGTTCACGAATACGTGCGCGACTCCGACCGCGAGCTGGTGTGGCTGCGCAAAGGTGGCGTTATCCGCGATCCTGGCGGGGTCGAACACGACGACGTCCGCATAATACCCGGGCGCCAGGGACCCGCGCCCCTGGATACCGAGATTTCCGGCCGGTTGGCTCGTGGACTTGCGGATCGCCTCCTGGAGCGAGATCACGCCTTCGTCCCTGACGTATCGGCCGAGGAGGCGGGCGAAGTTCCCGTAGGCCCGCGGGTGGGGGTTCGACTCGAGGAACACCCCTTCCGGCGACAGCGCCTCGGCGTCCGAGCCGAAGCTCATCCACGGCAGTCCGATCTTCTTCTTCACGTTTTCCTCGGACATCAGGAAGTAGACCGTGCTAACGTCCGCGCCGTTCGCGATCAACAGATCGATGGCCGCGTCCTCCGGCGTGACCCCTCGCTCCGCCGCGACCTCGGCAAGGGTCTTGCCGGTCAGCGGCTTGAGCTCGTCCGCGCGGAATCCCACGAGGAGGACGTTTTCGGCCGAGCCGGCGGCCAGGTAGAGGCTCTCCCACTCGTCGGTCGGCGTGCGCATCTCGCGGATCACCTGACGGCGAATCGCCGGATCCTCGAGCCGGGCGATCCACGCCTGGTCTCCGCCTTCCTGCACCCACGGCGGCATGGCGGCGTCGAGTCCCGTCGCGCCGGCCGTGTAGGTGTACATGTCGGCCGTAATTCGCAGACCCTCGGCGCGCGCGGCCTCCACCTTCGCGATGACCTCGTCCAGCTTGGGCCAGTTGTCCTGGCCGGCGGCCTTCAGGTGATAGATCTCAGCCGGGACGTCCGCCTCGCGCGCGATCGTGATCAACTCGTCCACGGCCGCCATGATCGCGTTGCCCTCGCTTCGCATGTGCGAGATGTACATGCCGCCGTACTCACCTGCGGCGGACGCGAGAGCTATGAGCTCGTCGGTGTCCGCGTAGAATGCCGGCGCGTAGATCAGCGAGGATCCCAGACCGACCGCACCCTCCCGCATGGCCGTCCGCACCAGCGCCTTCATCCGCTCGAGTTCCTCGGACGTGGGTGCGCGATCTTCGTAGCCCAGCTCGTGAATCCGAACGGTGGTCGCGCCGACGAAGGACGCCACGTTCGGGGAGACGCCCCGTTCGACCAGGTGATCGAGGTACCCGCCGAGCGAGGTCCAGGCGACGTCGAACTCGATGTCACCCTGGTCCTCCAGCATCTCCGCCTTCATCGCGTTGTTGAGCGGTCCCATCGACCAGCCCTCACCCATGACGACGAGGGTGACCCCCTGGAGAAGGTCGCTCTCTCCCCGTCCATCCTCGAGCAGCGACTCGTTCGCCCATGAGAGCATGTTGATGAGACCGGGCGCCACGGCCATCCCTGAAACGTCGATCTCGGTGACACCGCGGAGGCCCGCTCCCGAGCCGTTCTCCCCGGAAGGCAGCACCGCCGCGATCGTGTCAGCGTCGATCGCCAGGTCACCGACGAAGGGAGCATTTCCGGAGCCGTCGTAAATGGTCCCCCCTTTCAGCACCACCTGGTGCTCCGGCGGTGAGGAGCAGGAGGCCAGCAGCGGCAGCAGGACGAGATACAGAGCCAGGCACCAGCGAGACATTGGGCATCCTCGAGCGATCGTGATCGGGGTGCGGGCGCCGTCGGGCGCCGGGCGAACGTGTCGACCGTTCGCTCACCCAAACTAGCGGATTTCGGCTCCGGCACGCGAGTGGCTGAAAGCGCCCGTCAGGACTCCTGTTTCGCTGGACGCGCCGAGCCAAGAGGCCTATTCTCCGTGCACCTTCAGCCGGAGGTCGGCTGACCCACGGGGACCGACATCCGGGATTCTATGAAACGGCCACGCGAGTGGAGACGATAATGAGCACCAGGACGAGCGCAGTCCTGGGCCTCGCCGCGGTACTGCTCAGCGCAGTGCCGGTGGCGGCCCAGAACTTCCCGACGGACGACGCGGTGATCGAGGCCATCTGGAACGAGGGGATGGAGAACTCCCAGGCCTGGACCATCGGACAGGCCATGCTCGATTCGATCGGCCCCCGACTCACCGGTACTCCCGCCGTGGACCGGGCCAACGAGTGGGCGCAGACGGTGATGTCCGGTTGGGGCGTCGAGGCCCGGATCGAGAACTACGGCACGTGGAAGGGCTGGGAGCGCGGCGTGACGCACGTCGACCTGCTCGAGCCCCGCGTGCGGACCCTCGAGGCGACCCTGATGGCGTGGAGTCCGGGTACGGACGGAACCGTCGAGGGTGGAGTGGTGACCTTCCCGAAGGTCGAGGATGCGGCGGGATTCGACGCCTGGCTGCCCTCTGTGGAGGGGAACTTCGTGGCGCTGGCCATGCCGCAGCCGTCCTGCCGACCGCTGTCCAGCTACGAGGAGTACGGGACCGAGGCGCAGGTGGAAGCGGTGCGCGAGAAGCGACGCGCGATGCGGGTGGCGTGGAACGAGCGCCTGGAGGCGATCGGCTACGAGCCCGCCGGACATGATCGCCGCGATCGAGGGTGCGGGGGCGCTGGGCATCCTGTGGTCCGACTGGACCGGCGGATTGGGGATCCCGGCGCGTGTTCGCCCTCAACACCGTGTTCGGGGCGGCCACGACCACGATTCCCGCCGTTGACCTGAGCTGCGAGGACTACGGTCTGGTGTGGCGGCTCGCCAGCAAGGACCAGGGACCGAAGCTCCGGGTGGTGGCCGAGAGCACGATGATGGACGACGTGCCGGTCGCCAACGTGATCGGCGAGATCCGCGGCACCGAGCTTCCGGACGAGTACGTAGTCCTCTCCGCCCACTTCGACTCCTGGGACGGTGGCTCCGGGGCCACGGACAACGGCACCGGCAGCATCGTCATGATGGAGGCGATGCGGATCCTCTCGGAGGTCTATCCGAACCCGAAGCGCACGATCCTCGTGGGCCTGTGGGCCAGCGAGGAGCAGGGACTCAACGGGTCCCGGTCGTTCGTGTTCGATCACCCGGAGGTCATCGAGGGCCTTCAGGCGGCCTTCAACCAGGACAACGGCACCGGTCAGATCGCCAGGGCCTCCGCCATGGGCATCGTGAGTGCGTCGGCGAACATCGCCGACTGGATGTCCCGCGTTCCGCGGGACATCACGGGCAAGATCGACCTCAGCTTCCCCGGTTCCCCGAGCGGGGGCGGAAGCGACCACGCGTCCTTCATCTGCGCCGGGGCGCCGACGGTCGGGCTGGGGTCGAGCAGCTGGGACTACTTCGGCTACACGTGGCACACGAATCTGGACACGTTCGACAAGATCGTGTGGGACAACGTCCAGAACAACGCGACGCTGGTGGCCATGCTGACCTACCTCGCGTCCGAAGACGAGCGGGTATCGCGCGACGTGCGGGCGAACGTGGTGGATTTCAGGACCGGTGAGCCGCGTCCGAATGGCCGACCTGCGAGGACGGGGCGCGAGAGACCACCGAGCGCTACCGCTGAGGGGGCCGATACGGGTGAGTTCCGAGCGCACGCAACTGTTCCACGAGGAGCTCACCCGCTTTCCGGCCGACCTGTTCCAGTTCGATCCGCGAATCCGTGACGGCTGGCTGTCGGATCGCTACTTCGTCCGGACCGCCCGAACGCTGGCGCACTCGGGTCGCGACCCGGTGGTGAACCTCCAGTTCTTCGCCAAGCGGCAGGGCGTGCTGGCCGGCACCTTCGAGTGTGTCCGGATGCTCCAGACTCAGCTGGCGCGCGGGTTCGACTACACGGACCTCGAGGTCGAGACGCTGCACGACGGCGATCGAATCGAGCCCTGGGAGGTGGCGTTCCGCATCCGCGGCCGGTACCGGGCCTTCGCCCACCTGGAGACGACCCTCGACGGAGTCCTGGCCCGGCGCAGCCTGATCGCCACCAACGCGGACGCGAGCGGTGGACGCGGCGGCGGGCGTGCCCGTCATCTACTTCGCCCCGCGGCACGACGACTGGCGAATCCAGACGCCCGACGGCTACGCGGCCCGGGTGGGCGGTGGCGGAGACGTGTCCAGCGATGCCGGAGCCTCGTGGTGGGGTGGGGAGGGCGTGGGTACGATGCCGCACGGCCTGATCGCGGCGTTCGGCGGCGACGTGGTGGAGGCCACCCTTTCCTTCGCCCGTTATGTGAAGGAAGAGGAACCGCACGTGCCGATCGTCAGCCTGGTCGACTACGGCAACGACTGCGTGGGTGATTCGCTGGCCGTTGCCCGCGCCATGCGGGCCGAGTTCGGGGATCGCGTCCTCTTCGGAGTGCGTCTGGACACGAGTGGCAAGCTGGTCGACCGTGCGCTCATGGATGACCCGGAGCTGTGGGGCAAAGAGAGCCTCGCCGGAGTCAACCCGCACCTGGTCCGAAAGGTGAGGGCGGCCCTGGACGCCGAGGGCTTCGACTATGTGGGAATCATGGTCTCGGGCGGCTTCACTCCCCGTAAGATCAGGCGGTTCGCGGGGCTCGAACTGCCGATCGCCGCCTACGGTGTCGGGAGCAGCATCCTGGGCCACGGGTGCGAGGAAGACGGGGTGGTGACCGACTTCGACTTCACGGCGGACGTGGTCGAAGTGGACGGACGCCCGCAAGCCAAGGTCGGTCGCGGGCGTGTGGGACAATCCCCGACTCATCAGCGTACACTGGGAGCTGCTGGCGCAGCTCGATGCGGAGGTGAATGGTGCCTGATCTGCCGATCCCGTCACACTTCGACGGGTCCCGGACCGGTGAAATCTGGCGCGTCGACTACGGCGACCGCGCCCCGGAGGCGGAAGCATGGGCCGACGCGCATGGGATCGGTCATCCGGCGGACGACGACCCGAAGGTCGGTCTGCTTCTCGTGGACTGTCAGAACACGTTCTGTGTCCCGGGATTCGAGTTGTTCGTAGCCGGCCGGTCCGGTCGCGGCGCGGTGGATGACAACACGCGCCTCTGCGAGTTCATCTATCGAAACCTGGACGTGGTGACGGAGATCACGGCCACTCTCGACACCCACACGGCGCTGCAGATCTTCCACCCCATCTTCTGGGTGGATGAGGATGGGAATCACCCGGTGGGCGGGCAGACGGAAATCACCCTCGCCGACGTCGAGGAGGGTCGCTGGTGTCCGAATCCGGCCGTGGCCGATTCGCTGGCCGGCCGGGACGTGGAGTGGCTGCGGAAGTACGCGCGGCACTACGTGCGTCGAGTGACCGAGGGGCGGTATCCGCTGATGGTGTGGCCGTACCATGCCATGCTCGGGAGCATCGGCCACGCGCTGGTCTCCGCGGTCGACGAGGCCGTCTTCTTTCATAGCATTGCCAGGCAGACGGCGGCCCGTTTCGAGGTGAAGGGAGGGACGCCGCTCACCGAGAACTACTCGGTTCTCAGCCCGGAGGTCACGCTGGGCCCGGGCAACGAGCGTATCGCCTCCCCGAATCTCGATCTGTTCGACCACCTCATGGAATTCGACGCCGTCGTCGTGGCCGGTCAGGCCGCGAGCCACTGCGTAGCCTGGACGATGCACGATCTGCTGACGGCCATCCAGGCGCGCGATCCAGGCCTTGCGGGAAGAGTCTACATCCTCGAGGACTGCATGTCGTCGGTCGTCGTGCCGGGGGGTGTGGACTTCACGAAGGACTCCGAGGAGGCCCTCCAGCTGTTCGAGGAAAACGGCATGCACCGCGTGCGGTCGACCGACCCGATCTCGACCTGGGAAGGCATGGAGTAGTGGAGACTAAGGACACAGCTTCGTCGTCGAGCGAGAACGCCGCCGGCTCGTCGTGGTCCCATGGAAGGTCGGCCGCAGGTCCGGTCTCGCTCGAGACCCGGCGACTTCGTCTCCGGCGCCTCCGGGAAGAGGATGCCGAGGATCTCGCGCGTATCTTCGCGCACCCGTCCGTCGTCCAGTACTCGGGCGGACGATCGCCGACGCTGGATCAGGTCAGGGAGGGCATTCGGCAGCACGTCTCGGAGTACTACCGCGACCGCGGGTATGGACTCCTTGTCGCCGAGTTGCGGACAACAGGGGAGATCGTGGGCCGTGTCGGCTTCCTCACGACGGAAATCGACGACACCGGTGACGCGGAGTTGCACTACCACCTGGCCCCCGCGGCCTGGGGCGACGGTCTCGCTACGGAGGCGGCGCGCGCCGTCCTCGCATGGGCATTCGAGGGGGGGCGCCTGGATCGAGTGGTCGCGGTAATCCACCCGGACAATCACGCTTCCCGCAGGGTCGCCGAGAAATGCGGCCTGACGTTCTGGAAAGAGATGGAGCTCATGGATTCCGGGACGTTCCGGGTCTACCACAACCGCCCGCCCGCGGAGCCTGGACCGGGCTAGGTCTGCCGGCTGGCGTAGCGCGCGATCGAGACCGGCTGCCGGCGCGATCCCCACTCGCCGGGGTGCGCCTCGAACACTCCCTCGCACTCTGTGCCGCAGGCGCCACAATGACCATCCGCGGAGAGTCTCCAGGCATTCAGGGCGTAGCCGTTCCTGCCGATCAGCACAGAGCCGCAATTCGGACAGTACGTGGCCTGGCCCTCCGGATCGATCGTATTGCCGGTGTAGACGTGGTGAATCCCGGTTTCCCGGGCGATCGATCGCGCCCTCTGCAGCGTGTCCGGGCGGGTAGGGGGGACATGACGCATTCGCCAGTCGGGGTGGAACGCCGTGAAGTGCAGCGGCACGTCCGGCCCAAGTTCGTCGAGCACCCATCTCGCCAGCGCTTGAATCTCGCCCGCGGAGTCGTTCTCACCGGGGATCAGCAGCGTGGTGATTTCGAGCCACGTATCGGTCTCGTGGCGGATGTATCGGAGGCTGTCGAGGACCGGACCCAGTCGTCCAGCCGCGAGCTTCTGGTAGAACGCGTCGGTGAATCCCTTGAGATCGACGTTGGCGGCGTCCATCCAGCGGTAGAACTCCGCGCGCGGGGCCTCACACACGTATCCCGCGGTGACCGCTACCGTGCGGATCCCCCGGTCGCGACACGCCGCCGCGACATCGACGGCGTACTCGTGGAACACCACAGGGTCGTTGTAGGTGAACGCCACGGACCGGCAACCGAGCTCCTCGGCCGCCCGCGCGATCGCCGCCGGAGTCGCGGATTCGGCCAGCGTGTCCATCTCTCTCGACTTGCTGATGTGCCAGTTCTGGCAGAACGAGCACGTCAGATTGCAGCCGGCCGTCCCGAAAGAGAGGACGGACGTCCCCGGGAGGAAGTGGTTCAGAGGCTTCTTCTCGATGGGATCGATGCAGAAGCCGCTGGACCGCCCGTACGTGGTGAGAACGATCTGTGCGTCCAGGTTCGCTCGCACAAAGCAAAGGCCCCGTTGGCCCTCGCGCAGGCGGCAGAACCGCGGGCACAAGTCGCAGCGTACGCGCCCATCCTCGAGAAGGGTCCAGTAGCGGGTCGGAGCGACGTGCGCACGATCGATGGATTCTCCCATAGGCTTCACCCCGTATCCCGAAACCTAACACGAATCAGCGCCCGAGGCCCTTTTGAACGGGGCGACGGTGTGCGAAGATAAGGCAGTGTGCCCGCCCGGAGGCGGGCTGAACTCGAAGCAGGGAAGAAAGCGATGACGCGGGCACCCCGTGAGATTCACATCCGTGCCGCCGTACCGGACGACGCCGAGGCGATAGCCCGGTTGTCCGGTGAACTCGGGTATCCGACCACGGCTGCCGACGCACGCCGCCGGCTCTTCGACATAAAGACCTCGAAGAACCACGCGGTAATGGTAGCGGAAGACGGAACGGGATTCGTCGTCGGGTGGATCCACGTCTTCCGGTCCCGCCGGCTCGGGGGTGAGCCCTTCGCCGAGCTGGGAGGGCTCGTGGTCACGGAGGGTCTGAGAGGTCACGGCATCGGCAGCCGGATGGTGGCCGTGGCCGAGGAGTGGGCGGCTGCGAGGGAGATCGCCACCCTACGCATCCGCACCCGGACCACGCGCAACGATGCGCGGCTGTTCTACGAGGACCTGGGATTCGTGCTCACCAAGACCCAGGTGGTGTTCGAGCGGCAGCTGATCGAGCCCTGACCGGCCTCCCCGACATCGGTTGCCGGGGCTCGATCTTCGGTTTATGTTCGGTTTCCATCTGAGCCGGAGGCCCAAGTGTCGAGTCGCGCGAGTACTGACCTCAAGACCATTCCGGGAGTAGGACCGAGCATCGAGGTCGATCTCGTCGATCTCGGTTTTGGGGCCGTTTCCGAACTGCGGGGCCGGAACCCGGACCGTCTGTACGACGATCTGTGCCGGCTTCGTGGAGAGCGGATCGACCCGTGCGTCAAGTACGTGTTCCGGTGCGCCGTGTACTTCGCGTCAAACGAGGTCCACGAGCCCGCGCTGCTGCAGTGGTGGAACTGGAAAGATCGGCCTCCCGGGACCTGAAGATCCCGGAAGACCTGTGTGGGCCGCTGCTCTAGGGTCGACCGTTCAGGTTGGTGCGGGTCAAGGAGGGACCGTTGCTGCACAAGGTGAATCTGCGCGAGAGGCTGTCCCGCATCCCGGACTACTGGCATCCGCGGATCGTAGGCGAGCTCAATGGCCAGCACGTGAAGCTCGCGAAGCTGCACGGCGAGTTCACCTGGCATCGCCACGCCGAGGAGGACGAGCTGTTCCTCGTACTCGATGGCGTGCTCCGAATGGAATTCAGGGACGCGGTGATCGAGGTGGAGCCGGGCGAGTTCCTCATCGTTCCACGCGGAGTGGAGCACCGGCCCGTTGCCGCGGACGAAGTCCAGGTGCTCCTCTTCGAGCCGAGTGGGACGCTCAACACGGGTGACGCCGACGATCCGCGCACGATCGAGAACCCGGAGTGGTTGAGGTGAGCGGGCGCGCGCGGCCGTGATCATTCCGGAAGGCACCGGGATTCGCCGCGAATTTTTCGGTAGCCCGGACGAGGCCTCGAGGCGATCTTGGTCGCATGAGAATGGAATCACTGCCTGCGCACGGGGAGATGATGGCCGCGTTCCAGAGTCGGAACGCGACCTATGACGGGCTGTTCTTCACCGGTGTCCGAACGACCGGGATCTTCTGCCGCCCGATCTGTCCGGCCCGAAAGCCGAAGCCGCAGCACGTGGAGTTCTTCGCCACGGCCCGGGACGCCCTCTACTCGGGATACCGGCCGTGCCGGCGGTGCCGGCCCATGGAGCCGGCGGGCAGCCCGCCGGATTGGCTGCAGGCGCTGCTTGTCGATCTCGACGAGGATCCCTCGCGGCGCTGGCGGGACCAGGACCTGCGCCAGCGCGGCCTGCACCCGGATCGCGTGCGTCGGTGGTTCCAGCGGCACCATGGGATGACGTTTCACGCGTACTGTCGATCGCGACGGCTGGGCCTCGCGCTCGGGAAGATCAGGGAGGGAGAGGGAGTGTCGACCACCGCGTACCAACATGGATACGAGTCATTGAGCGGCTTCAACGAGGCGTTTCGGCAGCTCGTCGGGGCGGCCCCGACTTCGGCAGGAACCGGAATCGTGCTGCAGGTCACGCGGGTACTCACGCCACTTGGCCCGATGATCGCTGGCGGCACCGAGGATTCGCTCTACTTCTTCGAGTTTTCCGACCGGCGCCGGCTGGAGAAACAGCTCGAGGGGCTGCGGCGGCGTCTCGACTGCGTTTTGGTACCGGGGGGCAACGGTATCTTGAACCGCGTCGAGAAGGAGATCGGGGAATACTTCGCCGGTGACCTGCGACAGTTCTCGATCCCGCTGGAGGCCCCGGGCACGGAGTTCCAGCAGACGGTCTGGGATGCCCTGCGGAAGATCCCGTTCGGAGAAACACGAAGCTATGCGGACATCGCGCGCGCGATCGGTCGCCCATCGGCGGTAAGGGCGGTCGCCCGCGCGAACGGTGACAACCGAATGGCCATCTTCATTCCGTGCCACCGCGTGGTCGGCAGCGATGGGCGCCTCACCGGCTACGGAGGTGGCCTGTGGCGTAAGCAGCACCTTCTCGACCTCGAGTCGAGGGTGTCGCCCGGCGGCCTGTTCAGCCAGAGCGAAGCGTAACCGCTCCCGGGGTCAGGCGATGTGACGGCGATTCCGCGCAGTTCCGCCAGGCGCAAGGGCGGCCCGGGCAGAGCCCCGCGGCCGCCTTTCGTGTACATTGTCGGCCGAGACACGAATCCATCACGTCAGACACGCATGAGAGCATAGATGAGCAACGGACTGAGGCAGGAGGATCCACTCCGGCGACTCCTCGAGAAGGACGCCGTCATCAACACCATCAATCGGCTGTTTCGGAGCGTGGACGAGAAGGACTGGACGCAGGCGGAGGACTGTCTGGCTCCGCACGTGTTGCTGGACCTGACGTCGATTGCCGGCGGGGAACCGGAGACAACGACCGGGGCCGCCATTGTCGACGGGTGGCGCGAGGGACTCAGTCACCTCGAGGCGATCCACCACCAGGCGGGGAACTACGAAGTGGACATCCACGGAGAGGAAGCCGCCGCCTCGTGCTACGGGATCGCGTATCACTACCTACCGAACGAGAGCGGTCGGAACACGCGGACCTTCGTGGGTACGTACGATTTTCGCCTGAGGAAGCGGCGGGGTAGCTGGCAAGTGGACCTGCTCCGCTACAACCTGAAGTTCCGGGACGGAAACCTGGATCTGGAAGGCCGGGAAGGGGACGGCTGAGCCATGGCCACACCCCAGGACCTCACGCTCAAAGTCGGCGAAGAAGGGAAGCTCCGGGGCGCGTTTGCCGGGGGCTGGTGGATCATCTACGCGGGAATGCCCAACCGGGACACATACTCGGTGGCCATCCGCTGGACGAGCGGAAACAACGCGGCCACGCACAACCTGTTTCTCCCGACCGGGCAGACGGAGTTCGTGGCGGCGAAAGGACGGATCCGGGTCTACTCGGTCTCCTCTCATGAGATCCGCCTGCGTTTCTCGAAGTAAGCGCCGTCGATCGCCCGATCGCTCGATGAAGGAGCCTGCCATGCGCGTCGGCCTGTCCGTCGTCTCCCTCCTCCTCTTTGGAAACGCCTCGTTCGCGATCGCCCAGGAGACCTGGCCGCGGGGGGAGCCTTCCGCTGTCGGTCTCGACGCGGCCCCGCTTGTTGCCCTGGCGGCAGAGGTCGCCGCCGGCGAATTCGGCTACGTGGACCGGCTTCTTCTGGTTGCCGATGGTCAGCTCGTATTCGACGAACGCTACGACCAGGACTACGCGGAGATCTCTCGCGGCCAAAGCGGCCCCATCGGTTGTGGTACCGATGCCTGCGAGACCCCCGACGACATACACGACTTCAATTATCTGCACCCGGATCGTCATCCGTTCTACCAGGGCCGGCAGGTCCACACGCTTCAGTCCGTCACGAAGACGGTGACCGCGACGCTGATCGGCATCGCCATTCAACGCGGTGAGATTCCCGGCGTGGACACACCCGTCTTTGAGCTTCTGCGCGCGTACGACCTGAGTTCGCTGGACCCGAGGGTGCGCGGTGCGACCCTGGAAGACCTGCTCACCATGCGCCTCGGGATCGAGTGGCATGAGACCGACCGTCCCCTGGATGACACGAATACGACCCTGCAGCTCGAGAAGAGCGACGACTGGGTGCAATTCACGTTGAGCCAGCCGGCGGACGCCGATCCGGGCATGAAGTGGGCCTACAACAGCGGGGCCAGCCACCTGATGTCGGCCATCATCCAGCAGGCGACAGGTTTCACGACGACGGCCAATACGCCGAGGAGTACCTGTTCGGCCCGCTGGGTATCGGGGACTACCACTGGAAACGCGACCCGCAGGGCCTGCCGGATACGGAGGGAGGCCTGTACCTGGCGGCGGAGGACCTGGCTCGAATCGGTCTGCTCTACCTGCAGGACGGTGTCTGGGACGGCGTGCGGCTCCTTCCCGAGGGCTGGGTCGAGGCGGCGACCGCCCGCCAGGTGAACGACGTCGCGCCGAACAACCCGAACTGGAACTGGGGGTACGGTTACCAGTGGTGGCGCCTGGACGCGTCCGGCCTGGATGTTTGGGCCGGGCTCGGATTCGGCGGACAGAACCTGATCGTGATCCCCGAGCGAGGCCTGGTGGGTGTGATCAACAGCTGGAACGTCTTCGGGCAGAACATCCCGCTGGTCGTACCGTTCATCGACGCCATGATCGAGGCGTCGGCAGGGACCTGAGGAGAATCGGGAATCGTGCGCCGCCCTTTGATCGCAGCGAACTGGAAGATGCACCTTGGCCGCACGGACGAGGCCCTGGCCCTGGTGCGCCGCCTGCGGCCGGCTCTCTCGGCCGTGGAGCGGGTGGATGTGGTCATCTGTCCGCCGTTCACGGTACTGGCTTCCCTGGCAGACGTACTGCGAAATTCCCCGATCGGCCTTGGGGCGCAGACGATGCACTGGGCCGAGAGCGGGGCCCACACGGGGGATGTTTCTCCTGCGATGCTGGCCGGCCTGTGCGACTACGTGATCCTCGGGCACTCCGAACGCCGGGCTTCGGGGGGGGCGAGCGCGAGCGATGAGGCGATCCATCGGAAGGTGCTGGCCTCCGTGGAGCACGGGCTGATTCCGATCGTCTGCGTGGGCGAGAGCGCGGCGCAGCGTGATGCCGGCGAGACGCACGGCTTCGTGAGCCGGCAGGTCGCCGCGGCCCTGCAAGGCGTTGATCCGGCTGCTGCCGGTCGCCTCGTGCTGGCCTACGAGCCGATCTGGGCGATCGGCAGCGGGCAAGCGGCCACCCCGGCCGAGGCGAACCGGACGATCGGCATTACCGTTCGGGGGGCCGTGGCCGACTGCCTGGGCGAGCAAGCGGCTGACAAGGTCCGGATTCTGTATGGCGGCAGTGTCAACGCGGATAACATCGCCGATTTCATGCGCATGCCGGACATCGACGGTGCGCTGGTCGGCGGAGCCAGCCTTTCGTTGGGCTTCGCGGACCTGGTGAAGGCGGCAGGAGCGTAGCCGGGATGGACGGCTGTGATGCGATGGCCCTCCATGAGGCCTATGTTCGCGGTGACCTGGCCGCGGTCAAGGAACTGCTCGGGAATCCGTCGGACTTTCCGAACTGCAAGGGGCCGATGGGCCTGGGCGAGATCATCCTCGAATACGCGATCTATCACAGTCCGGTGTCGGCGATCGAGAGCCTGCTCGAGAGCGGCGCCGATCCGAACTACGGGGATCACGCCGGGTTTCCGTCGATCATCGCGGCCCTGTCGAGCGGGCGGCCGGAACCGGTTGGAGATTGTCGATCTCCTGATTCTGCGGGGCGCGGACATCCAGCAACGCGGGGCGAACGGATACACGCCGCTGCACTGGGCGGCGTGCGAAGACGACCCCGTTCTTATCGCCTGGTTGTTGAAGCGCGGAGCGGACCCCGAGGCTCGAACGAACGTGGACGACTGCGCCACGCCCCTGGAGGAGGCCCTGATCCTTGGTCGAAGCAAGGCCGCGGTTGCCCTCCGGACCGCCGGAGCTCGCGATCCGGGCATTTGACGTCTTCCGCTGGATCTTCAAAGGAAGGAACAGGAGATGAACAGACTCACGCTGTCCCGAAGCGGAGGGCTGGGCCTCGCCGCGTTTGCGGTGGTCCTGTGCCTGCCTTCCATGGTGAACGCGCAGGAAGAGCGACGGATCACGGTCACCGGTGAAGCCGACGTGCGCGTCGTTCCCGACGAAGTCGTGCTGACGCTGGGCGTGGAAACGGACGATCTGGACCTGGCGGTGGCGAAAGCGGAGAACGATGCCCGCATGGCCCGCGTGATCCAGGCTGCCGAACGGGCAGGACTGCCCCGAAACCTCATTCGAACCGACTACCTGGGCATCGAACCGCGGTACGACTACGACGGTCGCGAGCGCATCTTCCTCGGGTACTGGGTGCGGAAGAGCGTTTCGCTGACCCTGCGAGACATCGACGTCTTCGAGGACCTGCTCTCCGCCGTTCTGGAAGCGGGTGCCAACTACGTGCATGGCATCCAGTTCGGTACTACCGAGCTGCGCTCGCACCGGCACCGGGCTCGATCCATGGCCCTCGCGGCGGCGCGCGAAAAGGCGGAAATGATGGCGGGTGAGCTGGGTCACTCCGTCGCCGGGACGGTTCTCATCCGCGAAGACCGGTCGAGCTGGTGGTCCTCGTATGGAGGATGGTGGGGCGGCGGGCGCGGTGGCTACATGTCACAGAACGTGGTCCAGAACGCGCCGGGAGGTGGGGCGTCGGCGGACGGCGTCACGGTACCCGGGCAGATTTCGGTGACCGCGCACGTGACCGTCACCTTCGAACTGGAATAGGCGACGGTCGGCGGGGAGGGGGCGCACCCTATGCGCCGATCGTCACCTCGTCCACGATGCCCACGATCACGGCCCGGATCGCGCCCGGGTTGAGCCCGAGGATCTGCCGGGCCCCGTTCCCCTCGTCGAGCACGAGGACCGTGTCGCCGGGGCCGGCCTGCGCGACGTCTACGGCGATGTCGTAGTCGCCGGTCGGCCTGGCGCCGGTCCCGAGCTGGTCGACCAGGAGCAGTCTCCGGCCCTCCAGGTGGGGGATCTTCACCGTGGCCACGACCGAACCGACGACGCGCCCGATGTACATCAGTCGGTCTCCCCACTCTCGTGCCAGGCGACCGCTGACCCTCGATCGCCCGCCATGCGGTCCACGTCGTCCACGATTCCGGTGATGGCCAGGTCCACCGGCACGAAGAGTTCGGGCATGGCCTGCGCCGCCTCACGGCTCCCGACGACGAAGACCAGGTGGCCCGGTCCGGCCTGGGCCGTGGCGTCCGCTGCCACCGCCGGGGAGCCCGTCGGCTCGCCGGCACGATCGAGCGGTTGAACCACCATCAGCTTCACGCCCTGCAAGCCGTCGTACTTGGTCGTCGCGACGACCGTACCAATCACCCGCGCCAGCTTCACAGGCCCTCCAGCCGGGATCCGAATCGAGTCGCGGCCGAGAGGTTCTCCCATATCTCGGGATGGAGCTGCGAGATGGAAACCTGGCGCACCAGGAGTCCGGGCCGGATGACTCCGCACCCGATCTCGACCGCCGCCTCCACGTCCGCCACGAGGCCCGAGAAGAGCACGATTCCCTTACCCCCGAGACCGTCCGCCATGCGAATCTCGAGCAGGCGTACCTCGGCCCCCTTGATTCCGGCGTCGGCGGCACGAATGGCCGCCGCCACGGTGGAGGTTTCGATGATCCCGACCGCATCGCGGGGTGCCTCGACCCTGGCTCCGCCGATCGCCGTGGCCACGTCCGGGTGCACGTGCGGCAGAACGACGTGGTCCAACACGGAGTCGCCGCCCACCCGCCGACCCGTGGCCAGCGATTCCTCGACTTCGGCGACCGCACCTCCGATCAGCACGAGGTAGCGGCCCGGCTGGACCGTGCCCGTTCGGATCACGTCGAGCTGGGCCCGCTTGATCATCGCGTCGGCGGCTTCGATCCCGACGGCGATGCTACTGAAGTCGATGAGAGCCAGTGCCGGTTCGATCATTCCGCCTCGGTTCGGTTGACGCCCCTGAAGTTCTTCACGGTCATACGATCCGGAACGAGTCCTTCAGCACGCACCGCCTGATGCGACTGAAGCTGATCGGGTTCGTGATGCCTTCTCCCGTGGGACTGGCGATCGTGAAGGAGCAGAATCCCTCTCCACCGTAACCCAGACCGTCGTAGGAGACGCCGTTCTTGACGAAGATGCTGCAGTCCATGACGCGGGCCATGCGGGAGAGGTGGTCGAGGTGCTTCGAGTGCATGGTCGCCGTATGCCGGAAACCGTGCTCCGCCGCCTTCGCCCGCTCGATGCCTTCGTAGGCGTCTCGCACCCGCGTGAGGGGGAGAATCGGCATCATCTGCTCCGAGAAGATCAGCGGATCGTCCGGCTCCACTTCGGCCAGGACGAGTCTGACCTCATCGCCCGCCTCGATCCCGATCTCTTTCAGCAGAACCGCGGCGTTCTTTCCGATGAACTTCTTGTTCATCGTCCCGTGCCGACCCGGTTCGGGACGATCGGTGAAGATCGAGCGGCGAAGCGCATCCAGTTGCCGCGCGTCGATCTCGACGGCGCCATTCGCGCACATGGCCCGCTTCAGATCGTCCGCGATCGAAGCGACGGCGAACACCTCTTTTTCGTCGGTGCAGATGATGTTGTTGTCGAACGAAGCGCCCCTCACGATGTCCCGGCCCGCCTGCGCGATGTCGGCCGTTTCGTCGACGACGACCGGCGGGTTCCCGGGTCCCGCGCATACGGCGCGCTTTCCGCTGGACATGGCGGCGCGAACGACGCCGATACCGCCGGTCACCGTGAGCAGGTTCACGCCCTCGTGACTCATGAGCGCCCCGGCCGTGTCGATCGTCGGTTCCGCGATGGCGGACACGAGATTGGGCGGCCCACCCGCTTCGACGATGGCGTCGTTCACGAGCTGAACCGCCCGATTGGAGCACGCCCTGGCACCGGGGTGGGCGTTGAACACCACCGCGTTACCGGCCGCGACCATCGAGATCGCGTTGCACGTCACCGTTGAAATCGGGTTCGTGCTCGGGATGATCGACCCGATGAGCCCGTAGGGCGCGAACTCGACGACCGTGAGCCCCCCGTCACCGCTCCACGCCCCGGTGTCGAGGAATTCGACGCCCGGCGCCTTGTTGGCGTTCAACAGGACTTTCTCGATCTTGTCTTCGTACCGGCCCATCCCCGTTTCCGTCCAGGCCTCGTGGGCCAGGGGCTGGGCGTTCTCGCGCATCGTTCGACGCACGTGCGCGATCATCTGCTCCCGCAGGGAGACCGGAAGTCCCTGAAGGTCCTGATAGGCCTTCCGTGCCGCCGATACCGCACTGTCCACGTCGGGAAACAGGTTGTCACCATGTCTCGGCGTGGCCGATGGGCCCGGTTCCGGGGCGACAGGCCGCTTCGGGGGGAGCGGACCACTGCGGCCCGCGGCTTCCCGGTGTCCGAGCTCGGACATGACCCGGTCAATGACGGACTGGATCTTCGACTCCTCCATCATCAGCCATCCCGCGACTTGTCGTAGGTGACTTCTCCGTCTACCGCGAGCGAGTCCACGATCGCCATGATCACGGCGTCACACGGTCGCTTGTCCGTCACGGCGGTCTGCCGTGCCGAGCTTCCGGTAGCATACAGCACGACCTCTCCGAGCCCGGCGCCCACGGCGTCCGCCGCGACCCGGTAGCCGGTCCCCTCGCCTCCGGCGATGTCCAGCTGCCTGAGGACGAGGAACTTCAGGCCCTCCAGGGAGGGCTCCTTGTTCGTCGAGACCAGCGTGCCGACGACTCTGCCTAACAGCATGACCTGCTCCGTTGCTGTGAGCGACGTTGAGTTGAACGATCATTCAACTCTGACGTACTCCGGCCCTTGCCACGAACGGGCCGGAGGCTTCAAGGTGCTCCCGGAGCCGGGCGCTACCGCTTCGCGGTCTTGGACCCGGTGCTTCGCACGACCGAGAGGCAGCGCCACGTCCACGTTGGCGTGCGGACGCGGGATGACGTGGATCGCCACGAGCTCACCGATCTTCTCGGCCCCGCGCGCACCGGCCTCTACCGCCGCCTTCACGGCAGCCACATCACCTCGCACCACCGCCGTGACGTAACCCCCGCCGGTCTTCTCGTAGGAAACCAGTTCAACCCTGGCCGCCTTGACCATCGCGTCGGCCGCCTCGACCATCGCCGGGTAGCTGCGACACTCGATCATCCCGAGTGCGTCGACCGCGCCATACTCTTCAGCCATTCTCTCCTCCTGGTGAATCCGGGAGCGCCGCTGCGCCCCTCAGGGAAACCTCGTCAGTCCCGTCGCCCGGTGGCCGCCTCGCGGCCGCTGACACCTTCGATCGCGGCCACCGCCGCGCCATATCCCGCCATGATGTCCCGCTCCTCGCCGCCCAGGTACACACGCCCGAAGCTCCCGAAGGCCCGGACATCGAGGATGTTGATGTGCGCCGCCTTTTCAGCCTCGTTGGCTGCCAGGGCCGCGTATCCCGCGGGCTCGACCTCCAGCACGTACAGCGTCTGCCCCGCGAGCAGCATGTGACCGAAGCGCATCCGGTTCACGAGCTGAACCTGGTGGGCGTCGATATGCCGGATGATCTGGCTCGAAATCACGCGAGGTTTGATACGCTCCGATTCCTGGACGTCCAGTGCCTCCAGGATCGCCGCGCCGGCCGCCCGCACTTCCGACTGCTCCGAGTGGTGTACCTCGAGCAGGCCGAACAGGCGTTCGACGATCTGCATCCCGGGGCGCACGCTCGTCGCCTTGAGCGCGATGTCGGTGATGCGGTTGATCTCGATTCCAGGCGAGATCTCGATCCACAGCGAGGCGTCCCCCGGCAGGGGCAGGAACCCTCTGGCCACCGTGCCGAGATAGGCCGCATGCTGCGGCTGCAGATTGTCCAGAAAGCAGTAGGTTCGCAGATCGACAGACATGTTCTACCTCACGAGTCGGCTTCTTGAGCGATCTTCACGCTCGCGCTGGCGCCAATGCGGCTGGCACCGGCCGCGATCATCTTCTTCGCATCCGCGTAGCTGCGGATGCCACCCGACGCCTTCACCCCCATCCCGATGCCCACCACCCGCCGCATCAGCGCCACGTCTTCCGCGGTCGCCCCGCCCGGGCCGAATCCGGTGGAGGTCTTCACGAAGTCGGCGCCGGCGACCTTGGCCAGCTGGCAGGCGGCGACCTTCTCCTCGTCGGTCAGCAGGGCGGCCTCGATGATGACCTTCAGAATCGCCCCCCCCGCGTGAACGGCTCGCGCGACGGCCGCGATGTCCCGCTCGACGAGCTCGTAGTCCCGCGACTTCAGCCCGCCCACGTTGATCACCATGTCGACCTCGGTGGCGCCGTCCCGCAGCGCCTTCTGAGCTTCGAAGGCCTTGGACTCGGTGGACGTGGCCCCGAGGGGGAATCCGATCACGGTGCACACCAGGACATCCGTGTCCTTCAGCAGGTCCGCGCACAGCTTCACGTAGGACGGGTTCACGCACACCGAGGCGAAGGAGTGCTTCTTCGCCTCGTAGCACAGCTGGGCGACCTGGTCCTGTGTGGCGTCCGGCTTCAGGAGCGTGTGGTCGATCATGTGGCTCACGCGACCGTCGGTGGGGGCGATCCCGAGGGTGCTCGCGAGCCTGTCGGCCCCGGCACTGACGAAGGGCTGAACCCGATCGAAGTAGTTGCCCGCCGACAGGTCCATGCGCCGGTGCACCGGCCTCCTGCTCCCGGCGGACCAGCATCATCACCTGGTGTGTGACCTGCTCGATGATCTTTTCGAGCGTCTGTTCGTCGAGCTTCATGCTCATCCCTTCAGGTACCTGCGCTCGATGTCCATGATCTTCGCGACGCGCCTCGCGTGCCGTCCACCGCCGTGCGGCGTGTCGAGCCACGTGTCGACGATCCGTTTCGCCAGCGCGCCGCCGATCAGCCCTGCGCCGAGGGTGAGGACATTGGCGGCATTGTGCTCGCGGCTGTTCACGGCCGTGGCCTCGTCGTAGCACATGGCCGCGCGCACTCCGGGCACCTTGTTGGCGGCCATGCACGACCCGATCCCGGCGCCATCCACGATGATCGCCTCAGCGGCCTGTCCCTGGGCGACGAGCCGGGCGGCAGCCAGCGCGAAGTCCGGGTAGTCGACGGCTTCCCGATCGTGCGTGCCACAGTCGATGACCGAAAACCCGCGCTGCCGGAGGTGGCGGGCCACGGCTTCCTTCATCTCGAATCCGCCATGATCGGCCGCGAGCGCCACCGTGCGTGCGCCGACGCCCGAGCGGATACCGGCTGGCGCCTCTTCCCTGACCAGGTTTACGCCCCGCTCGAGAGCGGCCTGCCGCGCGAGCGGCGTCACGATGGCCTCGTCGCTCACGCGGAGATCGCTTCCCGGGTCCGCGCTCTCGACATCCTCCTGCGTGACCAGACGGGCGTCGCCGGGCAACTGGGCGTCTGCGGACGCTCGAACCGTGCGGAGCACGACCCGGCGCACCATCTCGCGCACCATCCCCTCGTCGATCACCACGCCCGCCACCAGGCGTCGTCGTCTCCCCCGATCGCCTCCCCGGCTGCCGAATCTCCGGCCCTGGATGCGGCCCCCGCCGGGGCGGGAGCCCCGCCCGCCATCGCCTTCGCCGACCGCGCGGAAATAGCGAGGGGCACCGTTCGGCCTTCGGGCCGGGATACGTCGGATAAGCCCGTCTCGGACCCGAGGAGTCGCAGGAACACTCGAAGCTGCGACACGGAGTCATCAAAAGGTCTGATCGAAGCGGCGACCCGGGCTTGCACGATCGCTCCCTGAAGAGTCGCCAGTACATGTGCCGCCAGCGCAGGCCGGTCGGCCTGGGGAGGCAGCCGGTCACCCGACGCTACGAGCCAGTCCTCCACCCGGTTCGTCCAGGTCTCGAAATAGGAATTCACCAGGAGCCGCCCCTCCGGGAAGCGCCCCCCGATTTCCAGGGCGAGATCGCCTACCGGACACCCGCGCGTGAACTCCGAAACGAGCAGTCGTCCGCGGTACAGCTCGAGAAGGGCGAAGATCTTCTCGAGCGGATCGTCCGCGGCCCGTTCCGCCGCCCCAAGAAGCGCCGGCTCCAGAACCTCGACGTACTTCTCGAGGACGGCCACGAGCAGGGCTTCCTTGCTGGGGAAGAAGTGGTACAGGCTGCCGCTGTTGACGCCCGCTTCGCGCAGAATGGTAGCGACGGCCGTCCCTTCGAAGCCCTGGGCCTCGAACAGGCGCGCCGCGACGCTGAGTATTCGATTCCTCGTGTCACTGGCCATAGTCTTGACCGAACATTCAACGAAAAGGAAGGTCCTGTCAAGTCCTTGTCAGCGCCCGGTGACCCTGCCGCACAAAATACGACTCCAGGATACCCAGTTTTAGTTGACGATTCGATCAATCTGCTCCGCAGAACGTATCGGAGGATCGAGCAGACGGCATGATGGGTCACGGCACTCGCGGCAATTGAACGAAGCCTCAAGCCGTCGCCCGCCTCGGCGCTGCCGGTTGTTCGCTTCGGGGGGCTGGTCGAAGGTCCGGCCCCCGGGGCATCTTACGGGCGGGCGGGCAATCGTCACGGAGGGGGCATGCGTTTACGATCCGGATGGGGACTGGCGTCGGTCCTGCTGTTGATGTCGTTCAGTGGGTGCGCCCGGGAGGAGGGGCGGCCGGTGAAGGGCCGGACTCAAGGGGCGATCGCGCTGGCATCCGATCACCAGGGGCTGGTCCAGGGTTTCGAATGGGCCAGGGAGGCCTCGCTCGGTTACGCCCGGGTCGGCGACCCTGTCGGTCCGTGGTTCGAGGCCGCCCTGCCGGGCCGCGAGGCGTTTTGCATGCGCGATGTGTCGCATCAGACCGAGGGGGCACTGGCTCTCGGGCTCTACGACCACACGCTGAACATGATGCAGAAGTTCGCCGCAAGCATCGCCTCGACCCGTGATTGGTGTGGGTACTGGGAAATCGACCGGTATGACCGGCCGGCTCCCGTGGACTACCGAAGTGACGAGGACTTCTGGTACAACCTGCCGGCGAACTTCGACGTCGTGCAGGCGAGCGGCAGAGCCTGGGAGTGGACGGCAGACACCGCGTGGCTCTACGACCCCAGCCTGACCGAATTCTACCGCCGCAGCCTCGATGACTACGTCGAGCGATGGGATGCCAATCGAGACGGGATCATGGAGAGTCCGGAGTCGGCGGGAATTCGCGGCATACCCACCTACTGGGAGGGTGGAGGGCCACGGGCCGCCACCGGCGGAGATCTCGTGGCGGCACAGTTCGCGGCGAACCGCGCCTATGCGGAGATGCTGGCCGCTCGCCGTGCGCCGGGTGATTCGGAAGACCGGGCTGAATTCGAGAACGAGGCGAACCGGCTGCGCCGTCTCTACAACGACCGATGGTGGAACGACGAATCGGGCCGGTTCTACACCTCCATCCTGCCGGACGGATCCTTCGACGCAACGCCCGTTCCGGCCATGCAGATCTTCCCGCTGTATTTCGGAATCGTCGAACCGGAGCGCGCGAATCACCTCCTGGACGGCCTCGAGACGGGCGTGAACGTAGAGGAGAACTCGTATCTGGCGGAGGTCCACTACCGATACGGGCGTGACGCGGCCGCGTTCGAGTTCCTCCTGGCCCAGATGGCTCCCGGACTCGACCGGCGCGAGTATCCCGAGAACCCCTTCACGGCCATCGCGGGCGTGGTTCGGTGGCTCGCCGGCGTACGGCCTCTCGCTTCGGAGTCCCTGGTGGAAACCCGCTCGCGACTGCCCGGCGAGGTCGCGTGGCTCGAGCTGTCGGACGTCCCGGTGCTCGACGGATCGCTTCGCCTGCGCCATGACGGCCGTCTCTCGACGCTCGTCACCCGTGTCTCGGGGACCTGGGCGGGATGGCGTGCCGTATTCGCCGGCCGGCATGATTCGCTGTTCGTCGACGGACGGGCGATCGCCGCGGCCCGGCGAAGGACGATGGCCGGTGAGTTCGAGAGCTTCGTGGTGCTGGATCTGCAGGAAGGGGAGTCCCGGACCGTAGCCGTCTCCGGGCCCTGAAAGGGCCGGTTCAGAACAGCTCGGTCTGCGTCCGCATCGGTTCCATGCACAGCGGGTCGTCATTGGCCACGTAGTTCACACGCGTGGTCACCGGATAGAACTCGATGTCCTCCTCTTCACGCGGCTTCAACAGCGGCTCCAGCTCCCACGGGATCGTGTCAGGATCCATCCACAGGTCGAAATGCTCGGGATTCAGGATCACGGGCATTCGATCGTGCAGGTCGCGCAGGGGCTCATTCGCCTCCGTCGTCAGGATGACGCAACTCTCGACCGCGCTTCCGTCCGGCGCCTTCCATCGGTCCCACAACCCCGCGAAGCCGAACGGCTGCCGGTCCGACAACCCTATCCAGTACGGTTGCTTCCGTCGGCCCGCGGCTTGCCATTCGTAGAACCCGTCCGCCACGACCAGGCAGCGGCGCTCCCGGTACGAATCCCTGAACGAGGGTTTCTCCGCCACCGTTTCGGATCGGGCGTTGATCAGCGGCTGCCCGGTGCCGATTTCGCGGGCCCACCGCGGTACGAGACCCCATCGCATCAGGGCCGACTCACGAGGGACCGGCGATCCGGCCGGTGCGAGGTGCAGTCCGGGGTGCTCCCTGAGGCCGGGAGGCGTTCGCACCACGGCCACGTCCTGCGTAGGCGCGATGTTGAATCGGGGCCCTACGTCAGGGATTTCTTCGAGGCGAAACAGCGCCGCCCATTCACTGGCCGGGGTGGCGAGTGTAAACCGACCGCACATGACCCCGAACATACATCACCGGGTGGCCACGCGCGAAAAAACTTCCGGGGGCCCGAATCGGGGAACCACGCCCGCCCGGCAGGGTTTGTAGAGAAGACGGCAATGGACTAGCTTTGCACTTGACGGAGTGCAACCGGAGATCGAGGCTCGATCATCAACCGGGAGTCGCGGGATGCGTGAAAGAGCGGGAATCGAAAAGCGGTATCGGGTGGCGCTGGCGGCAGGCCTGGTCGTCGTCGTGCTCCTGCAGGCGGCCCTCTTCGCCTGGGGCAGCGCCGACGCGGACGCGGAGAGGTCCGAGCGGCCGACGGCTCAGCTCGTGGACTTGCCGGAGAACGATGCTCCCCTGGCGGACATCGCTGAAGTCCTGACGCCTGAGCCGGAAGAAGAGACGGCTCCGAGAAGGGCCGACGTTCTCACGATGGCCGCGATTCCGTCGATTCCGAAGCTGTCCGCCGCCATGTCGAACGCCGTGCAACCGGTGATGTTCATGGAGAATCTGGACGAACCGGATGCAGAGGAAAACCCGGCGGTAACCTACGCGTCGGTCACCCATTTCGTCGCTCCCGGTTCCGACCAGGCGCAGCCGCTCCGTCCGATCGACGATCGGCCGGCTGCTATCCTCGCGATGGTTGGCAACAGGGGTCGAGGCATCGGGGCAGATGGTCCGCACTGTTTGCCCGGTGAAGGGGGTCGCCCGAGAATGTTCACACGGAGCCAGGTGGTGTCCGGCGCCCCGTCGATCCTCCGGCCGGGCCTGTAACCGACACGGGCCGGCCACGAGCCGGTGGCCCGAACTCGCCTGATGGAAGGGCCGGCCTGCGCCGGCCCTTTTCTTATGGTAGCAGACCGCCCTCCGATTCCGGAGCCCTGCCCGTGGGCGCGGTATCCCGCGCGGCCGCCGTGGTGTCCCGGCTCTTCTGTCCAGCCAGTCCGCGCAGCACTTCGAGTCCGCGTTCCTTGGCCCGGGCCTCGCCCGACTCACGGGCCTTTGTCGCCGCGCCTTCGATCAAACCTTGCGTCGATCTCCCCATCGCTTCGGGGTCCAGTTGGAACCGGGGATTCGTGGCCGTGCCGGTGAGTCGAAGAGCCAGCTCGAGAGCGCCCCCGGCCCGCATGTAGCGGTCGATCACCTCTCCGGCGGCCCCGGCGGCGGAGGTCGCCGCGCGGGCCAGCGTCGAATCGGGTCGCACGAGGGCGCCCAGGTCCACGGATCCCCCGAACCCCAGGGCCCCCTGCAGCTGGGCCACCAGTTCGGAACCGGTGAAGTTGCTGCCGTCGAGCACGATCAGACCTTCCCGGATGAGGAACGGTGAGGTCCAACGGTCGAACTGGAGATCCGTGACTCCTTCCAGCTTGAGGAACCGCAGCAGCCCCTCCGTAACGGCGTTGGATGCGATGCGCCCGTCCAGGATTTCGAACCGGCCTGCGCCGTTCAGTGCCTGAGTCAGTGGCAGAGCCAGCGAGTCCAGTCCGCCTTCCAGCGTGAAGTCCATCGTGAGCGATCCCGCGATCACCTTGCCGAGCGGAGAATTCTGCGCCAGGTACTGTTCCGCCCGCACTCCTTTAACGGACACGTCCAGCCGGAACGGCTCGGATTCCACATCTCCCAGCTGGAGGGTCCCTCGCGCCGAACCGGTCCCCCCATACGCGGCGAAGCGGGACTCTGCGAGGTCGACGCGGTTCCGTTCCAGCAGGACCAGCGCCTCCACCCCCGATAGCCGATAAGGCAGGCGAACCACCGAATCCACCCGGAAGATCACTCGGCCCGTGATCGGAAGGGGGCCCGGACGACGAAGCTCTCGCTCGGCCGCCCATTCCTCGGGCGCGCGTCCCCGCAGCAGCCGGTCGGCAAGGCGGGCCCAGGCGATCCGGCCATACCCGATTTCCTGCTGCGAGGTACCGAGGAGGGCATCGAAATCGAGCGCCGGGCCCTGTACTGACGCGTCCAACGCCGGCGTTCGAGGTGTTTCAGCCAGCCGCCCCAACAGGTCGCTGATCCTGCCCGAAGTCCGCACAGGATCTCCCGCTGCGACCACCCTGACACCGTCCCACCGTGCACTCGTTCCCTCGAGCCTGACCACCGCCGACGGGACCTCGACAGGCCTCACCAGTGACCCGCCAGTGATTTCCACCGCGTCCAGTCCTAGATCCCCGGCGAGTCGTGTGGAAGCCAGCCGGCCGAGGGCGCCTTCGGCGGCGACGTTCCACCGAACCGTGCCCCGCGAGATAGAGGCTCCGTCGAGGTCGACGGTTCCGAATGCCTCAGCCAGCTCTCCGGCGTCGGCCTCGCCTTCCACACTGGCTTCAAAGGCCAGCGTCGTGTCCAGGGCCAGCGAACCCGAGCCGGTGATCTCGCCGCCCGGGAGGCGGGCCCTGACGCCGGAGAACTCCGCGACGGTACCGGTAAGCCTTACGTCAGCGTCCAGCTCCTCCAGCAGCGGTCCCTCCTCGCCCCGGCGCATTCCTCCGCGACGCAGCGTGACGATACCGTCCACGCCCGGGAATTCGCCGGGTCCAAGAACGCCTCGAATCGTGACGTCCACACCCAGATCGCCCCACAGATCGACAGGGACCGTCGCGCGCAGAGAGTCGGGCAGGGCCGAGATGATGTCCGACAGGTCGACCTCATCGCCCCGCAGGGCCAGGTCGAGCAATCGGCGCGGTGACCTCACCGAGTCCACCCTCCCACTCACATCCACCGTGAGCCCGTTGATGGTCGCCGCGCCTTCGTCGATCTGGATCCACCGCATCTCCGGTCCGGCAACCGCCTTCAGAGTGGCCTCGATCCGGAGGCCTCGCAGGCCGCGGGGCCAGGCCGGGGGGTATGCGAACCGCAGGCTCTCCACTCCGGAGGCGAGATCGAGGGTCAGCTTTCCCTCAGCGTCTCGTCCAACCTCACCTTCGAGTCGCAATCCGTCCGCCTGCAGCGTCCGGCCGCTGACGGCGTCGCGGTAGCCGATCCGGCCGTCGACCAGTTGAATCCCCCTGATTTCCAAGGCCAGAGGTGCACTTTCCGATCCCTGGCCCTCTCTCGAGGCCGGTACGAAATCGCCGAAGTTCGTCCGGCCCTCACCGTCCACCTGCAGCAGAACGCGGGGGCCCACCGCCTGAACGCGGTCGATTTCGAGGCGTCGGCGCAGCAGAGGGAGCAGGCGCGGGCGCAGACGGATCTCGTCCACCGTGGCGAGCGGAGTGCCCTCGAAGTCTGGCAGGTTCTCGATCCTCAGGCGCAGAAATCGCACCTCGGGACGAGGAAAGATCCGGAGGTCGGCGGAACCGATCGATACCCGCCGGTTGAGAGCGGACGAGATGTGCGGCTCCGCCCGGTCCGCCAGAGAAGCGGGGTCGACGATCGACCGGAAGACGACGATCAGGGCCAGGTAGGCGACCAGCGCGACCGCGAGCAATGCTGCCATAGAAATGCCTAACCTGTGAGGCCAGCGTCGCTTATCGGTTCCCATGTCGTTCCCCTGGTTGCAGGTCGTCCGGCCGCGAGCTCCGCGCGGGAACCCGAACCGGCACTCGCAGCGTTCCCCAAGCGGCAGGGACACAGCGCCGTGGTGCCAACGGTAGTACGGCGGGGCGAGGTCAGACGTTCCGGCCAGCGCCCCGGTGACGTTCGCGGAGCGCCCAACGGTGACGGTTGCTCCCGCGGGCACCGGTGGCATACCCTTCGGAAACGGCAGTCTTCAAACGGTCCCCGAAAGCGTAGACATGAACGTTCCGGCCGAACAGAGAAAGCGGGAATTCGAGAGCGAGGCGCTCGTTCATCTCGATGCCCTGTACGGCCTGGCCCTTCGCCTTTCCGGCGGCGACGAGCCTCGTGCCGAGGACCTGGTTCAGGAGGCCGTTCTCAAGGCGTTTCGCGCGTGGGACCGGTTCGAGCTCGGCACGAATTGCCGCGCCTGGCTGATGACGATCCTGCGGAACACCTTCATCAACGAGTTCCGCCGGCAGAAGGCCCGCCCGACTCCCGTCGAATTCGAGCAGGTCTCCGAACGGCCCTCTTCGGAGGCACTCTACGAGGCGGACCCCGAGGGGAAGATCTTCGACCACATCATCGACGACCAGGTGATCGCCGCTATCGACGGTCTCCCCGATGAGTTTCGTGTCGCGGTCGTTCTTTCCGACCTCGAGGGCCTGAGCTACCAGGAGGTCGCCGAGCTCATGGGGATTCCCGTGGGTACCGTGAAGTCGCGCCTTTTCAGGGCCCGCAAACGTCTGCAGGCCCAGCTTTACGATTACGCTGTCGAGATGGGATACCTGAGATGAACGAACGTGGGACGCACACGCCGGACGGAAACCCGTCAGGTGGACAGGAATTGACCTGCGAGGAATCGCTCGCTCGCGTCTACGAGTATCTGGACGGCGAACTCGACGCTGGTGAGCACGACGCCGTCAGACGCCATCTCGAGAAATGTCGCCGATGCTATCCGCATTTCGACTTCGAGCGGCTGTTCCTCGACTACGTGCACGAGCTTGGAGCGGAAGAGGAATCCAGGCCTGGACTCAAGGAGCGCGTCCTCGAGATGCTCGCGGAGGAGACCGGCTGATCGGCGTTCGACGTTGCTGACGGGTCCCTCCGGCAGTACCCTCAGGCACCCGCGGTCCGGTCGGATTCCCGTGGCTCCGCAGCTTTGCCGCCCGATCCCGTGGAACGATACCCATCCCTCCGCATGAGACATGACCGTGAACAGACGATGGACACCAAAATGCGAGACCTGATCGATCGGCTCCTGGACGCACGTGGACCCTCCGGATTCGAAACGCGGGCTGCCGCCGTGTGGCGGGAGGAAGCCGCGACATTTGCGGACGAAACGTGGGGCGACGTCCATGGCAACAGTTTCGCCGCCATCAACCCCGGGGCGTCGCCGCGCGTAATGCTCGCGGGACACATCGACGAGATCGGCCTCATGGTCAACCATATCGACGACCAGGGCTACCTGTGGGTGCGGAGCGTCGGCGGCTGGGACGCGCAGGTCCTCGTCGGCCAACGCGTCGAGATCCTCGCCGAGTCCGGCCTGGTGGCCGGCGTCGTGGGTCGCCGGGCGATCCACCTGATTCGAGGCGATGAGAATGACAAGGCCGTCAAGCTCAAGGACCTGTGGATCGACATCGGCGCGACCAGCGCTGACGAAGCGAGGGCGAGAGTCGCGATCGGTGATGTGGCCGTGATCCAGTCCGATGCCCTGGATCTCACCGACGATCTTCTTGCCGCCCGGTCGATCGACGACCGGGTAGGTGCCGTGGTCGTGCTCGAGGCTCTCCGGCGGGCGCGCGAGAAGGGCTGCTCCGCGCACGCCGTAGCCGCTGCCACCGTTCAGGAGGAAATCGGATACATGGCGGCCGGGGGAGCACGCACCGGCTCGTACGGCCTCGATCCCGATGTCGGAATCGTCGTGGACGTCACCCACGCCACCGATCATCCGAGCGTGGACAAGAAGGAGCACGGAGACATCAGCCTTGGTGGCGGGCCGGTCCTGGCGCGCGGCGCGGCCATCAATTCGGTCGTGTTCGGCCGGCTGACCCGCGCGGCGAAGGACGCCGGCTTCGACGTGCAGATCCAGGCGGTTCCGGCAATGACCGGCACCGACGCGGACGCGATCCGCATGGCTCGATCGGGGGTGGCGACCGGTCTCGTCTCCATCCCGAACCGGTACATGCACTCCCCGAACCAGCTCGTGAGCCGGAAGGACCTCGACCAGGCCGCCGAGCTGATCGCCGACTTCCTGGTCGGATTGTCGGATGGGGACAGCTTTCTTCCCGGCTGACCGCCCGTCGGCGAGAAGGACGGCCGAACTCCGGTGAGAGGTCATCGAGTCGGGTCCCGGACGGACCACAGCCGGGCCGTGGAGGACTACCTGAAGGCGATCTTCAAGCTGCAGGCCGAGAGCCTGCAGGTCTCCACGACGGCGCTCGCCGGCGAGCTGGATCGCTCGGCCGCCTCCGTGACGAACATGGTCAAGGGACTCGCAGAGCAGGGACTCCTCGTGCACGAGCCCTACCACGGAGTGCGCCTGACTTCGCGGGGAGAGTCTGCGGCCCTCAGGATTATCCGGCGGCACCGCGTGATCGAGACGTACCTGATCGAACGGCTGGGCTATACGTGGGACGGAGTGCACGCGGAGGCGGATCGACTGGAGCACGCCGCTTCCGATGACCTGATCGACCGCATGGCGCAGGCCCTGGGAGACCCGGATGAAGATCCGCATGGCGCGCCGATCCCATCCTCCGATGGGGTGATCGTGAGCCGGGATCTCGTGGCTCTCACGGAGCTTCCGGAGGGAGTGGAGGCCGTGGTTCGCGAGGTCTCGGACGAGGACTCCGACCGCTTGCGCGAGTTGGCTTCCACCGGTTTCTTGCTCGGTACGAGCGTGGTCCTGATCGACCGGTCGCCGGACGGCGATGTGGCGGTCCGGATTGCCGGTGGCGTTCAGCGCCTGGATGTGAGAACGGCCGGGCTGATACGGCTCGAACAGCGCGACACAAAACGAGTGGACGAAACCGATGACAGTGATAAAGGCTGACAACGACACGTGGACCGCGGAACTCGGGGATGCGGGGCGCGACGGGACCCGAACCGTCGTCTTCTTCTGTTCGAGCAATGGGCAGAGGCCCTACCGGGTGGCCCAGGTTCCGGAGGAGCGATTCGCCTCGCAGGAGGACCTCGCCCGGCTGCCGGAGAGCGAGCTACGCGCACTATTCGGGGAGACCACCTCGATGGGCGCCCCAAGAACCTACGATTGAGCCCTCCGTGGGCTACGTAGATCTCCACCTGCACTCGACCGCATCAGACGGCGTCGTCTCGCCGTCCCAGGTGGCCCGGGAGGTCGCTGCGCGTGGCCTCCGCGGCTTCTCCCTCACCGACCACGACACCGTGGATGGAGTGGAAGAGGCCGCGGCGGAAGCCGAGCGATTGGGCCTCGAGTTCCTGGTCGGCGCCGAACTTTCGGCCAACGCTCCCGACCAGTCGATCCACATCCTCGCGTACGGCTTCGATCCTGACAATCCGGGCATGCGTGCGTTCTTCCGCGACTTCCGGGCGGATCGGCTCCGGCGCGTCGACGAGATGGTCACCCGGCTCCAGGCGCTTGGCAGCGGCGTGACGCTGGACGACATCATGGACGAGTGCGGCAACGGGGTTCCCACCCGGGCTCACGTCGGCCGGGCCATGGTGAACGGCGGTTGGGTGCGAGAGGAGAACGAGGCGTTCAATCGCTACATCGCCCGCGGCAAGCCGGCCTTCGTGGAGAAGAAGCCCACGCCTCCCGATCAGGTATGTGACCTGGTGCGCCGGGCTGGCGGAGTGACGCTTCTCGCGCACCCGGGCCGGGACTACACGCAGGCACAACTCGCCCGCTGGATGGAAGGGACGCTGGACGGGATCGAGGTCCTCCACCCGCGAAACGACCGGGGGGTGCGGCGCAGCCTGGAGGAACTGGCGGAAGCGCGAGACCTGCTCCGGGGTGGTGGCTCCGACTGGCACGGGACAACTTCGGGAGCGCCACCGGGCTCGCAGCGTGTTCCGATCGAGTGGATGCGGGCGATCGAGGCGCGTTGTACGGCGGTGCGCTAGCGCTGCGGGAACCTTCATACGTTATGAACGCGGGTGCGAGGCTCGCGCCGATTTCATGGAGATTCGAGAATGTCCGAGATTCGAAGAGAGACGCTGGTCATCATCGGTTCCGGGCCCGCGGCATGGACCGCCGCCGTATACGCGGCGCGAGCGGACCTGAAGCCGCTGGTTTACGAAGGCTCTTTCAGCCGGACCATGATTCCGGGCGGCCAGCTGATGTTCACGACGGAGATCGAGAACTACCCCGGCTTCCCGGAGGGCATCACCGGGCAGAAGATGATGGCGGACTTCAAGGCGCAGGCCGAGCGGTTCGGCACGCGGGTCATCACGGAAGACATCGTCCGGGTGGATTTCACCGAACGGCCGTTTCGGTTGTGGTCCGGCGCCGAAGAAGAGATCGAGGCGAGCACGGTCATCATCGCGACGGGAGCCAACGCGCGCTGGATCGGTCTTCCGAACGAGGAGCGGCTCGCCCAGTCAGGCGGAGGCGTGTCGGCCTGTGCCGTTTGTGATGGCGCGTTGCCGTTCTTTCGCGATCGCGTCATAGCCGTGGTCGGCGGGGGTGACAGCGCGATGGAAGACGCCCTCTACATGACGAAGTTCGCCGCTGAGGTGGTGGTGATCCACCGGCGGGACGAGCTCCGCGCATCCCGGATCATGCAGCAGCGGGCGTTCGACAACGACAAGATCCGCATCGCCTGGAACACGGTCGTAACCGACGTGATCGGTGACGACGAGATCACGGGCCTGAAGCTCGAGGACACGGTGACCGGGGAGGCACGGGAGCTCGAGGTCGGCGGGCTGTTCGTCGCGATCGGCCACACGCCGAATTCGGCCTTCCTCGGTGACCAGGTGGATCTGAAGGACAACGGATACGTGGCGACACCAGTGCCATGGCGAACCGTGACCTCGGTGCCCGGCGTGTTCGCGGCGGGAGACGTGATGGACGACTTCTATCGGCAGGCCGTGAGCGCGGCCGGGACCGGGTGTATGGCGGCGCTCGAAGCGGAGAGATGGCTCGCGCACGGCGAGGACGAAGCCTGAGAGCCTGGTCGTCCCGGCGTCCGCAGGCGTTCGGAACCGGAAGGAACAGGACCCGGCTTCTGGATGTATACGTCGGACCCGGATCGTTGACTTGTTCCGCGGCCGGAAACTAGAGTGATGTTGGCCAGAGGCCGAAGGTCGGCCCCGAGGCCCGCCGACAAGAGCAGGAAGTGACGACATGAGCGAAACGACGATGGCCGAGAGTGGAGTCACTCTCACCCTGACGGAAGAGGCCGCCGTGCAGGTCCGGCAGTTCTTCGCTGCCGAGAACCTGGACGAGAATTCCGCGGCGCTGCGAGTCAGTGTGATGCCCGGCGGCTGCTCGGGGTTCGAGTACACCCTGGAGGTGGACGAGGACGATCCGGCGGACGACGACTACGTGCTGCACTCGCAGGGAATCCGCTTGTTCATGGATCCGTTCAGCGGCCAGTATCTGTCCGGCGTGACGATCGGGTATCACAGCAGCTTCCAGGGGCAGGGGTTCACGTTCGAGAACCCCAACGCGACGGGGTCGTGCGGCTGCGGGACTTCTTTCTCGGTTTGATCCCGACCATGTCCACGCTCGCGACACGCGAGACCAGGCCCGGCCCGGTTTGTACGACGGGGCCGGGCTTCGTCCATCCGGGGACGCCCCGCTGGTGAGTGACTCCGGTCTGGAGGTTCGAACGGTTCCGGTGGGGCCCTTCCAGGCCAACTGTTTTCTGGTCCGATCGGGCGAGGATGTGGTGGTCGTCGATCCGGGCGCCGAGCCGGACCGAATCGTCGACCTCCTGGCGGCCTGGGAAGCCCGGCCGCTCGCCATCATTCTCACGCACGCACACGTCGACCACGTGGGTGGGGTTGCCGGCCTGGTGCGTCGATTCGGCGTTCCCGTCTACCTGCACGCGGCCGATCTCCCCCTGTACGAGAGGGCCGCCGAGCACGGAGCGATGTTCGGCGTGCCCGTGGAGTCTCCGCCGCCCCCGGACCACTGGCTGGAGCACGGCCAAACCGTGAACTTCGGGTCGATCGGGTTCGAGGTGCGGCACGCGCCCGGTCACTCGCCCGGAGGCGTGGTCCTCGTGAGCGGTGAGCAGGCTTTCGTAGGAGATTGCGTGTTCGCGGGGTCGATCGGACGGACAGACCTTCCCGGGGGTGACACGGGGACGCTGCTCAGCGCGATACGGGAGCAGATCCTCACGCTCGCGCCCGAGACGAAGCTCTATTGCGGACACGGGCCGGCGACCACGGTCGAAACCGAGGCCGAGTCGAATCCGTTCGTGGGACGTCACGCGATCGGGGGCTGGTGATGACGGTGCGGCATGATTCCAGACAGACTGGCGAAGCAGGCCGGACGGAGTCGGTGCTGACCCGGGGGACCGGCGCTCTTGCCGCCTGCCTTCGCTGCGGAACGGACCTGCCCGTTCGACGAATGGGCTGCCGCGGCGGCCGGTGCCCGAATTGCCGGCATCCGTATCCACACGGGGATTGTTCGGACTGATGCTACCGCCCGGAGAACAACCCACGAATGGCGACGCGGAGGATGGCGTCGACGCAGGAGACAGGGCCGAAGAACCCTCCCCGTCCGAAGGCCGAGGTCACCGAGCGGCTCTCGCGGCTGCGCTGGGTCCTGGGCGGAGCCGAGAGCGTCCTGGTATTGACCCATGACAACCCCGACCCTGACGCGATCGCGTCGGCTGCGGGTCTCGGATTCCTCATCGAACGCATCTCGGGTGTTCCCGTGACCGTAGCCTTCGGCGGGATCATCGGTCGAGCCGAGAACCGATCCCTGATGGAGGAGCTGGGTGTTCCGTTCGAGCGAATCGAGACGGTTTCGATCGCTCAGGATACGGCGATCGCCGTTGTCGACACGCAGCCCGGGGCTGGGAACAACTCGCTGCCCCCTGGCCGGGCGGCCACGGTGGTGCTGGATCACCATCCACTGCGAGAGGGAGGCGACTCGGCGGCGTTCGTAGACATTCGGCCGGATTACGGCGCTTCGGCTTCCATGATCGTCGAGTACCTCAGGGCGGCGCGTCTCGAGCCTGACCGGAAGCTGGCCACGGCCCTCTTCTACGGCATCCAGTCCGAGACGATGGACCTGGGGCGCGAAGCGTCTGACGCGGACGTGGCGGCGAGCATCTTTCTGTATCCGCGGACAGACCCGACAGCGATCTCGCGCATCCGGCACGCACGCGTTCCGCGGGGCGTGTACCGGTCGATCCACGAGGGGCTGGAGAGGGCCTGGAGCCGGGGCGACGTCGTGTTCGTTCCCCTCGGTACCCTGGAGTACCCGGACCTGGTGGCGCAGCTGGCCGACCTGTTCCTCAGGGTTCACGGGGTGGACTGGGTGATCGCGGCCGGGCTGTACAAAGAGAGCCTCCTGATCTCGGTGAGGGCGCACCGTCCGGACGCGCACGCTGGCGACCTGGTCCAGGGAGTGGTCGGCGATCGGGGTTCGGCCGGCGGCCACGGTGAGATGGCGGGGGCTCGGATCGACCTCGCCGGTGTGCCGGACGCCGACGCCAACCGGCTGATCGCGGACGTATTCGATCAGTTTGCGGTCGCTCTCGGCGTTGGGGGCCTCTCGCCCGAGTCCCTGATCGGGCCTACGCCCGATCCAGGTGAGCCTTCGTGATCCGGATTGGCCTTACGGGCAGCATGGGCGCCGGAAAGAGCACGGTCGGTGACCTGTTCGAGTCCTGGGGAGCGCATCGGGTGGACGCCGACGTGCTCGCCCGTCGCGTCGTGGAACCCGGCCAACCGGGCCTGGAAGCCATTCGCGAGACTTTCGGCGCCGCGATGATACGGGCGGACGGGACCCTGGACCGGGCGGCGCTGCGCGCCGTGGTCTTCGAAGACGACCAGGCGCTGCGCCGGCTCGAGGCGATCATCCACCCCGCCGTCGACCGGCTGCGCGCTGCCCTCCTGGACGAGGCCCGGGCCGAGGGCGCCCGCGTGGCCGTGCTCGAGATCCCTCTCCTGTTCGAGAAAGACCTGCCCCGCGAGTTCGACGCCGTGGTCGTGGTCGATGCGCCGGAAGACGTGCGGCGCCGGCGCGTGCGCGAGTCGCGGGGCCTGACGGCCGAGGAGTTTTCCGCCATGGATTCCGCGCAGTGGTCGGGAGAGAGAAAACGAGCCGCGGCGGACCACGTGATCTGGAACGACGACGACCTGCCGAGCCTCGAGTCGGAGGCGCGCGAGGTCTGGGACGCGGTCACCGGGGCCAGCGCGGCGTACGAGGACCGGGCCCATGGCCCCGTCGTCGAGTGGCGCGTGGACTTGCACATGCACACGAGCGCCTCGCCGGACTGTCTGAGCGCGCCAGCGGACGTGGTCCGACGGGCCCGTGAAGTCGGTCTCGACCGGATCGCGATCACCGATCACGACCAGATCGAGGGAGCGTTCGAGGCCCGGGAAATCGATCCGGACCTGGTCATCGTCGGCGAGGAGGTGCGCACGTCGGAGGGTCTGGATCTCATCGGTCTCTTCCTCACGGAGCATATTCCGCCCGGCGGCAGTTTCCGCGAAGTGGCGCAGGAGATTCGCCGCCAGGGGGGCGTGGTCTACGTGCCCCACCCGTTCGACTCTCACCGGGGCACCAGCGAGGAGTTCCTGGAGGGCGTGCGCGACTGCATCGACGCCGTGGAGGGATTCAACGCCCGAATCCACGATCCACGGCGGAACCAGCGGGCGCAGAACTGGGCCCTGGCGCACGGGCTTCCGCTCGGGGCCGGGAGCGACGCCCACCTGTTGAGCAAGATCGGGCGGGCCCGAGTGGTCATGCCGGCGTTTTCGGGCCCCGCGGAGTTCCTGGCTTCGCTCGCCGGAGGGAGAATCGAGGGGCGCGCTTCGAGCTATTTCGTACACCTGGGCTCCACCTGGGCCAAGATCGCCAGGAAGCTCGGGATCGGCGAATGACCGAACTTCAGCCCCGGGAGCGCTGGGGCACACGCATCGGCCTGATCCTGGCCATGGCCGGGAACGCCGTCGGGCTGGGCAACTTCCTGCGCTTCCCCGTGCAGGCCGCTCAGAACGGCGGCGGCACCTTCATGATCCCCTACTTCGTGTCGTTCCTTCTGCTCGGCATCCCCCTGATGTGGATCGAATGGGGCATCGGCCGGTTCGGAGGGCGCTACGGCCACGGCACGGTACCGGGGATGTTCGACGCTCTCACCGACGGGCGGAAGCGGTGGGCCAAGTACGCGGGCGTGCTCGGTCTGTTCATGCCCTTCGTCGTCTTCATCTACTACACCTACGTGGTGTCGTGGATGCTCGGCTTCAGCTTCTTCAGCCTGACCGGGGCCTATTTCGGTCTCGATGAGGTCGAGCAGATGCGGGGCTTCCTGGCCTCCTACCAGAGCCTGTTCGACTCGTCGGTCCACGGTGGCTGGATCGCGCTGCTGTTCTTCCTGGCCACCCTGGCGTTTCTGGGTTGGGTGCTGTCCCGCGGGATCAGCGGAGGGATCGAGAAGCTGGCCCTCATCGGGATGCCGATCCTTTTCCTGTTCGCGTTTCTGCTCGCGGCCAGGGTTCTGACGCTGCCGCCGGCCGAAGCGACTCCGATGGCCGGTCTCAACTTCATCTGGAACCCGGAGTGGAGCAGCCTCGTCGAGCCGAAGGTGTGGTTGGCGGCCGCCGGGCAGATGTTCTTCACGCTGTCGCTGGGGATGGGCACGATCCACACCTACGCTTCGTACCTCTCGGAGCGCGACGACATCACGCTGACCGGACTCTCGACGGGAGCGACGAACGAGTTCGCGGAAGTGGTTCTCGGTGGGACGATCGCCATCCCGGCCGCCGTCGTGTTCTTCGGAATCGACGGCGCGCAGGAAGTGGCCAGGGGAGGCTCTTTCGACCTCGGAATCGTCGCGATGGGCGTCGTGTTCCAGAGTCTGCCGGGACCGGAGTTCCTGGCCCGATTGACCGGATTCTTGTGGTTCTTCCTGCTGTTCATCGCGGGCATCACTTCAGCCGTGGCCCAGGCGAGCCCGGCGATCTCGTTCATGCAGGAAGGCTTCCGCTGGCGCCGCCGCAAGGCCGTGCGCGCACTGATGCTGCTGGCGCTCGGGATCGGACTGTTGCACGTAGTCTTCTATTCCAGGGGCTTCCTCGACGAGTGGGACTACTGGGCCGGGACCTTCGGGCTCGTGATCTTCGCCGCCATAGAGATCACTCTCTTCTCGTTCGTGTTCGGCATCGATCGCGGATGGAACGAGCTTCACAAGGGAGCTGATCTGCGAATCCCGCCGATCTACAAGCCGATCATGAAGTGGGTCACGCCGGCGTTCCTGTATACTCTGTTGATCTGGTGGAGCGTCACCGAGGCGGTTCCTCAGCTCCTGATGGAAGGGAAGGCGCCCGAGAACATCGGATACCTGTGGCTGAGTCGCGGCGTCATGCTGGTCCTCCTCGTCGCCGGGCTGCTCATGGTCCGCGAGGCGTGGCGCCGAAAGGAAAGGGAATCGAGCGTGACTACAGGCGAGATCACACCGTTTGCCCTCGGTTTCATGATGGTCAGCATGGCCAGCGTGACGGTGCTCGTGGTCTACTGTTACGCGCGCATCCTGCGTGGGGGACGGCAATTGGATGGGGAGGCGGATGATTAGACCGATCGATACGGCCCGGCGATCGGGTCTCAAGCGAGTGCTCCAGGAACTGGAGCCCGGCCGTAAGGTCGTGATCTCCACGCACCTGAACGCGGACGGCGACGGGGCCGGCAGCCAGGCGGCGGCGGCTCAGTGGCTGACGCGGCGGGGCCTGGCACCGTCGATCGTGAATCCAACCCCGTTCCCGGACGCGTTCCGGTTTCTTCTGCGCAGAGGGCCTGGGGGCGTGGACGCCGGCGGACGCGGAAGGCGAACGGGCGATGCGAGAGGCGGACATCTTCCTCGTTCTCGACACCGCCGAGCCGTCGCGCCTGGGGCCGGTCATGAGCCGAACCGACGGACGGCGCGTTCTCGTCATCGACCACCACCCCGCAACCTCCTCGTCGATCGGCGACGTGGTCGTGTGCGATCCGGCTGCCTGCGCCACGGGCGAGCTCGTGTTCGACCTGATCCAGGTCGCCGGTGATGAGGTCACGCGGACCGAGGCGGAAGGCCTTTACGTGGCGATCGCGACGGACACGGGCTCGTTCCGTTACGCGAACACCACGGCCCGTACGCACGAGATCACGGCCGATCTGCTGCGCGCCGGGGTGGATCCCGAACAGATGTACCTGCGGATCTACGCCCAGTACACGCCCGCGGGCCTCGAGCTCTTGAGGCGGGCCCTCGAACGCCTCCGTGTGGCCGATGACCTGCCGGTGGCCTGGATCTCCCTGCGGCAGGAGGATCTGGCGCAAACGGGAGCGACGAAGGAAGACCTGGAGGGGATCGTCGAGTATGCGCGGCGAATTCGAGGTGTCCAGGTGGCTCTTCTGTTCCGTGAGCTGCACGATGGCAGCACGAAAGTCTCCCTCCGATCGAGCGGGGATGCGGACGTAGCCGCCGTGGCGAGACGGCTCGGGGGGGGCGGTCACGTCAAGGCTGCCGGCGCCGTGGTGCCCGAAAACCTGGAGGCCGCGGAGGCCAGGGTACTGCGGGATATCAGGGAGGCCCTTTCGTGAATGAGCTTGATGCTTAGATTAATGTCGTCCTGCCCGTCCACCGCCTTCACCGGCGGCACGGATACGTTTCTCCTCTCGGCGAGGGAGTGATGGAACAGGACAGGACGAGCAGGCCGGCGATGCCAGGTTCCGGGAGCAACGGAAACGGGGTCGACGGCCCCCCCGATGATGAAGTCCGGCGAGAGGTGGCAACGCGCCTCCGGGATCTCGGTCAGCGCATCGCGCCCGCTGAGATCAGCGATGTCTGGGTCTTTCCTCCCCTGTCTCACCTCGAAGGTTCGACCGAGTTCCTGCTGTTCACCCGGTTTCTTCCCGATGAAATGCGCCACCTGTGCGGGGCGGAATTCAACGTGGGCAACGGCAACGGACACGCGCCTGCAGGGCAACGGCACGAACGGAAATGGAAACGGAAACGGCGAGCCCGGCGGCGGTCGATCGCGTCCGGCGCATCACGGAGTACGGAGCGGTGCCGTCGCACAGGGTCTCGCGGGTGGTGGCCGGGTTCCGGGACGCGTCTCGGAGATCACCGGGAACCGTTCCACTTCGAGATCGGCGGGTTCGGCGGACAGCTGGGGGGAATTGGTGTTCCTGGAGGAACCTGCCGCCGATTGATCGACCGCCTTCCCCAGGTTAGCTTCGGCCCGCGGCCGAAGATCGGCGCTCGTCGCGGAACCGCGACGGGCGCCTTGTGTTTGCAGAGAGAGAGCTTACGGCCGAATCCGCTGACCTGTGACGAGAACGACCCCGAATGAACGAGCTTGAAATCGGAGTGGCCGTGGCCTTTGCCGCCGGCGTCCTGTCTTTCCTTTCGCCGTGCGTGCTTCCCCTCGTGCCGTCTTACCTCTCCTTCGTGAGCGGCGTCGGGATCGAGGAGCTCGAGGACGGCGGTGGCGACGTGAAGCGCGTGGCCTTCATGCACTCGCTCTTCTTCGTCCTCGGATTCAGCCTGATCTTCCTCGCCCTCGGGGCGTCCGCCACCTTCGTGGGCCGGCTCCTGCGGGAGTACCAGATCTGGATCGCGCGGATAGGCGGACTGCTGATCATCTTCTTCGGCCTGTACCTCGTCGGACTCCGGCCGTTCAAGGGAATGGCGCGTGAGCGGCGGATCCATCTGCGCGACAAACCGCTCGGGTATCTGGGGTCGACGCTGGTAGGGCTGACGTTCGGAGCCGGCTGGACGCCGTGCATCGGGCCGATACTGGGCGGAATCCTGACGTTCGCCGCAACGAGGCAGACGCTCACCGATGGGCTCGTGCTGCTGGGCTTCTACTCCCTGGGACTCGCCGTTCCGTTTCTGCTCAGCGCCCTGGCGCTGTCGTGGTTCCTCTCGACGTTCGACCGATTCAAGCGCTGGATCCCGTGGGTGGAGAGGGTGAGCGGCCTGATGCTGATCGCCGTGGGCTTGCTGCTGGCCAGCGGACGGTTCACCACGCTGGCCGGGTGGGCGACGCAGTTCACCCCGGCATTCATCCTGGAACGGATCTAGGGGCTACACCGCTTCTTCGCGTTCCTCACGCTCGAGCTCTTCCTCGAGGAGCTGCCGTTCGAGCAGTCGGGTGTACACGCCGCCGTGCGCCACCAGTTCGGCGTGGGTCCCGGTCTCGACGAGTTCGCCTCCTTCGAGCACCAGGATCACGTCCGCACCCGCCACGGCCGTGACGCGGTGCGAAACGACGATGGCCGTCCGGTCCGCCATGAACTCCCTGAGGCCGGAGAGGATGGCCCCCTCCGTCACCGTGTCCACCGCCGCCAGGGAGTCGTCCAGGATCAGGATGGGTGTCTCCCGGTACAGGGCCCGAGCGATCGTGGCTCGCTGTTTCTGCCCTCCCGACAGGTTGATACCGCGCTCCCCAAGCGAGGTGTCCAGGCCATCGGGCAACACGCCGAGCGTCGACTGCAGCTGAGCGATGTCGAGCGCCCGCTCCAACTGGAGGGATTCGGTGTCTTCCGGACTTTCCATCGTCAGGTTGCGACGAAGCGACATGCTGAAGAGGAACGGCTCCTGCGGCACCATGCCGACGGAGTTCCGCAGGTCCTCGAGCCTCATCTGTCGCACGTCCACGCCGTCGACCTCGACGCCGCCTGCACTTACGTCGTACAGCCGAGGGATGAGTCCAACGAGCGTGCTCTTGCCGCTCGCCGTGCCTCCGACCACCGCGACGGTCTGTCCCGGCTCTATGCGAAAGGAGACGTTCTTCAGGACCCACCGCTCGGTGCCCGGATAGCGGAACGAGACATCGCGGAACTCGATCGCTCCATTCATGGCGGCCGGGAGAGATCGCCTCGTCCGGGTCATCGATCGTGTAAGGCTCGGCCAGGAGGGAGTTGATGCGCCCCATCGACGCCGCTCCCCGCTGAATCTGATTCGTGACCCAGCCGACGGCGATCATCGGCCACATCAGGAGAACCAGGTAGAATCCGAACGCCACGTAATCTCCGACGGTGATGCGGCCCGCGATCACCTCCTGGCCGCCGATCCACAGGACGAGAACCGACCCGAGCCCGCCCATGAACGTGAGAATGGGGAAGAACGCTCCCCAGATCTTCGCCAGGTCCATGTTCCGCCGTCGGTACTCGGCGTTCAGTCCGGCGAACGCTTCGGATCGATCCGCCTCGCGCCCGTACGCCTTCACGATCCGGATACCGGCCAGGTTCTCCTGCGCGAAATTGGAGATCTCGGAGAACTGCTCCTGGATCCGCTCGAATCGCACGTTGATCTTCTTGCCGATCCACATCACGAGGGGCGGCATCAGGACCATGGGAATCATGGCGATGAGCGGTGAGCCGAGGGCTGATCCAGATCATCAGACCCAGGGCCATCGCACCGATCGTGATCGTGTTGACCAGGTACATGATGGACGGTCCGGCCACCTGGCGGACGGCCTGCACGTCGTTGGTGGCGCGGCTCATCAGATCACCCGTGCGCCACCGGTCGTAGAACTGTGGCGGCAGACGGAGCAGGTGCAGGAACAGGTTGTTGCGGAGGTCGGTCTCGATCCGGCGGCTGATCCCGTTCAGGAGCTCGCGCATGCCGTACCGGGCCGCGCCCGCGACCAGCGCAGCGCCCACGAGCAGCAGGGCGTACTGAACGATGCGTTCCTCGGTCAGATCGGCGGACAGCCCATCGATCGCCAGCTTCACGATGAACGGACCGACGATCGTGAACACGTTCGACACGACGACCAGCACCATCCCGGCTACCAGGCCTCTCCAGTAGGGCTTGTAGTAAGGCAGCAGCGTGCGGAGTTGTCCCATTCGGCTCCCGGTCGTGCCAATCGTTGACTGAATCCTTCAGCATGCGCTCGCGCCACGGGGATCCGAAGACCCATATCGCGGTACGAAGATGCGAGCGAATATATAGAGTACGAGGAAGGCCCCGGCGAGGTCCACCGGAACCTGGAACTGGTGGCCCGGGATCTGCACGTAGCGACGCTCTCGCAGGTCGCAGGCGGACGTCGCGACGTTAGCGGCGCCCATTCACAGGCTGTACCGGAGGATTCGATGCGCAAGAAGTTCAGAGTGTTGTCACCGTTGTTGCTGCTGCTCGCCGGTCTCTCGTTCGCGGCGTGTGGTGGTTCGGGGGACGAAGAAGACCCGCTCGACCGGGAACTGGATCTCGCGATGGCCCAGGACTCGCTGGCTGCGCTTGCGGACACGGCGATGGCCACCGATGGCGAGGGTGAGGCGCAGGCCGAAGCGCCGGCAGAGGCCCCGCCTCGCCGTGACCCGCCGCCCGCAGCACGGCCCAGGCAGACGACTCCGACGCCCGATCCGAAGCCGCGCACGCCGGCCTACCGCGACTTTTCGGTGTCGGCAGGCAGTCTCCTGCAGGTCAGCCTGGACCAGGAGCTGAGCACGGAGTCGAGCAATGTCGGAGACAAGTTCACGGTCACGCTGCTGGCCCCGGTGACGGACGCCACCGGCCTCGTCATTCCGGCCGGTACGAAGATCCAGGGCGAGGTCACGGCCCTCGAGGTTTCCGGCTCGTCCGGGGAGCAGGCGATGATCCGGCTGGACTTCGGGCAGCTGCTGCTGGATGGCGAGTCCTACCAGGTGGCCCTCACGGTGAGCGAGGCGAACGCTACGACCCGCGGCCGGAAGAGCACCGAGGAGAAGGCCGTCACGATCGGCGCCGGCGCCGTGGTGGGCGGCATCCTGGGCCGGGTCATCGGCGGCAACGCCACCGGCACGATCATCGGCGGAGTGGCGGGTGCGGCCGCCGGCACGGCGATCGCGCATGGGCACCGGGGACGTGGACGCGGTGCTCGAGGAGGGATCGGAAATGACGCTGCGGGTGGAGGAGACGTTCACCGTGCGCCGGCCGGCCTGATCCGGGTCGCTCCGATCAGAGGGATCTGTCACGGGCGGTCGTCTCGAGCGGCCGCCCGTCTGCAGCGGTCAGTAGCCGAGCGCCAGTCCGCCGCGCCTCCGGTCCGACGCCCCCAGCAGCGTGCCGTCATCGGTCACCTGGATCGATTGCACGTCGCCGCTGATTCCGTCTCGCTCCTCCAGCACGTGGCCCCGCCGCTGCAGTTCCGCGATCACCGTCTGCCGGCAAGCCTGAAGGCTCGTAGCGCACCAGGTCCGGCAGATGCTGGTGATGGAACCGGGGCGCGTCCACCGAGCTCCGGACCGGGATCGAGAAGTCGATGTGGTTGGAGACGATCTGGAACGATCGTGGTGATGATCGTGGCTCCACCCGGCGTGCCCGTCACGAGGTCCGTCCGACCCTCCGGATCCACGACGATGGTCGGCGTCATCGCCGACAGCATGCGCTTGCCCGGCGCGATGGCGTTGGCCTCGCCCTGCACGAGCCCGAACTGGTTCGGGACCCCCGGCTTCGAGGTGAAGTCGTCCATCTCGTTGTTCAGCAGGAAGCCCGCTCCGCGGACCACGACCTTCGATCCGAACCAGCTGTTGATCGTCGTGGTGACGGCCACCGCGTTTCCGTCCCGGTCCACGATCGAGTAGTGCGTGGTCTGGGTGGATTCCTCCGGCACCCGATTGAAGGCCCGCGAGTCCGACGCGAGCGCGCATGTCGATCGTCCCGGCCAGAGAGTCGGCGTAGGCCTGCGAGAGCAGCCTGTCCATCGGAATGTCCACGAAGTCCGGGTCGCCGAGGAAGAAGTTTCGATCCGCGTAGGCGCGCCGCATGGCCTCGACCGCCACGTGGACGTGGTCGGCGGACAGCCAGCCGAACGACGCCAGGTCGAAACTCTCCACGATGTTGAGGATCTGCCCCATGGTCACGCCGCCGGAGGAGGGAGGCGGCATGGTGATGATCTCGTAGCCGCGGTATCCGAGCGTCACCGGGTCTCGCCACACGGCCTCGTAGGCGGCCAGGTCCTCGTGCGTGATGATGCCCCCGCCGCGCTCCATCTCGGCCACCGTGGAGTCGGCGATCCAGCCCCCGTAGAAGGCCGCCGCGCCGTCGATGGCGATCGACTCGAGAGCGCGTGCCAGGTCCGGCTGCCGGAACACGGATCCCTGCTGCGGGTGCCTGTCCGCCGGGCAGAAACACGGCCGCGGTGGCTCGGAAAGCGTTGCGAGGACCTCGGCCCCGGCCCGACGGACGACAGGTGCCTGGGCCCGATCACGAAGCCGTCGCGGGCCAGGCGGATCGCGGGCTGCAGAAGATCAGACCACGGCAGCGTCCCGAAGCGCTCCCACGCCTCCCGCATCCCGGCGACGGAGCCCGGCACACCGGACGCGAGGTGCCCGATGACGCCGGCGTCGGTGACCCGGCCCTCGGCGTCGAGATACATGTCGGCCGAGGCGGCCAGCGGCGCCTTCTCCCGGAAGTCGAGAGCGGCGCGCGTGTCGTCGGCCATGCGGGCGACCATGAAGCCGCCGCCCCCGATGTTCCCGGCTTCCGGGTTCACGACGGCGAGCGCGAAATGCGTGGCCACCGCCGCGTCCACCGCGTTGCCGCCCGCCTGCAGCATGCTGAGACCGGCGGCGCTGGCCAGCGAGTCGGTGCTGACCACCATCCCGTGGACCGCCCGCAGAGGAGGCGCCGCCGGCGGATATCGCCAGCCGGGAGGGAATTCCTGGACCAGCGGCCGTTCGGCCTGCTCCACGGGCTCGGAGCAGGCTGCCGAGGCCCGTCAGGCCGACGGACAACGAGATGACCCACGACAGGGCGATCGCACGAGGTGAGGCGGCTCGAATAGTCATGGCCGGAATGTAGCCACGAAAGCTGAAAATGGCAGTCCGGCAGGTTGCCGTCGCGCCCCCTTCGGGGAAGATTCGGATACGTTCCGCCTCGGCCGGCCTGACCGAGCGCACTCGGGCCTTATCAAGAGAGCCACGATGAAGACTGCCCGCTACCTGCCGCTGCTCCTCTTCCTGACCCTGTTGCTCGCGCCCGCCGCGCAGGCGCAGGTCACGATCGGGGCCTTCGGAGATCTGAATCTCGCGAAGGTCAGCGGTGATGCCCCGGACGACTTCTCGTACAGCGGGAATAGCGGCTTCGGCTTCGGCCTGATCGGCGAGTTTCACCTCACGGACGACGTGTGGCTGAGTGTTCAGCCCATGATCCTGCCGAGCCGAGCGGCAGGGTGACGCGGGGATGAGCGACGACAGGACTTCCACCCCGGACACGGACGCGGCGTCGCGCCCCGCCGGGGGGCGCCGATTCGCCGCGCTGTTCTGGCTGCTCGTGGTGGCCATAGCCCTGCCGGTGGCGGTGCCCGACGGGCCTATCATCCGGAAGACCATGGCGGCGGTCCTGTTCGTCGTCATGCTGTCGGGCCTCAACGCGATAGCGTATCGCCGGGGCGAGCTGATCATAGGGATCTGCCTCGCCCTGCCGGCCGTCGTTCTCAACGGCCTCGGGCTCGCTCTCGGGAACCTCACGCTGTATCAGATTTCCCATTTCGGCTACCTGGCGTTCTTCGCGTACCTCGCGATCCTGATGTTGAGGTGGACGCTACGCCAGCACGAAGTCGAGGCGGAGACGATCTACGGAGCGGTAAGCGTCTATCTTCTCCTGGCGCTTGTATGGGGGCTCCTCTACTACTCGATGGCGCTGACCCATCCCGGTTCGTTTCACTTTCCGGTTGACGACGAACTCGGTGCGATCCAGGCCGCTCGGGTCGATGAGGGCTCCAGCAGCACCCTCACGGTTGCCGATGGTGAGTTGAGGCGTGTCTCAGACAGCGCCCAGGGCACGCTGATGTACTACAGCTTCGTCACCCTCACGACGCTGGGATACGGGGACATCTACCCGGTCAGCGACGCCGCCCGGATCCTGGCGATGCTGGAGGCGACATTGGGACAGCTGTACCTGGTGATCCTGGTGGCCCGCCTGGTGGGGCTGTATACGTCGCAGGAACAGGAGAGGCGGAGGAAGGCGACGCCTACCTGACGGAGGCGCTCGCGGCCTACGCTCCCAACCTCTGAACCGCTGGGTAGGCGTCAAAGCCCGTGTCGAAGCTCATGATCACTCGCACCCCGTGTCGTTCCATCGTCGCGACATGGACCGAATCTCGAGCCGACAGTCCTTTCACGCCCAGCAGGATCTCCTTGGCACGCTGTACGTCGGCCAGGTCGACGGGGAACACCTCGTCCACCACGCCGAGAAGGACCTCGAACGCGGGCTGGATGGCCGTCGGTTTCTCGACGGCCGAGTAGCGGTGCAGAATCTCCTGCAGCACCTCGGCGTCCGTTACCAGGCGGTGGCCTTCCGAGATGGCGCCTTCCAGGAGGCGGAGGGCGTCCAGCTTTCGCGGGTGTGAGGCCCCGATGACGTACATCGGGATGTTGGAGTCGATGAAGATCACGAAGGGCCGCCCTGGTAGCCGCGCTCGATCTCGTCGAGCATCGCCTCGACGTCGGCCGCGGGGAAGCGGTGCTCGCTTCCGGCCCTGAGAGCGGCGAGCTTCTGCTGCCTGGTGCGGGAGGGCGCCGAGCTTCGCGCCGTGCGCAGCGCCCGCCTCACCCACTCGGCTACCGTCGTCTTCTGAGATCGAGCGATTTCCTTGATCTCCGCCATTTCCTCGTCATCCAGGATGACCTGCAGTCGCTTACTCATGTGATGAGTATGGTTACCTCTCAACGATGAGTCAACGCGGTGAAGTCCGTATTTCAATTGCAGGCCAGGCAACCCCATTTTGCTGGCGACCGATCCGCCATCCGGGTAATCTGTCTAGCCGAGTCCGTCCGTTCGACCACCGGAGAAGCGATGGAGCAGGAGACGAAAGCCCTCAGACTCTCCGTGGTCATGAACCTCATCATGGCGGCGCTGGGTCTCGGTTTCGGCTGGATTTCCGGCTCCCAGGCCATCCTGCTGGACGGGTTCTTCTCGCTGATCGGCTTTGCCATGGCGCTCGTGACGATCCGTGTGGCCCGCCTCGTGTCTCAGCCCGCTGACCAGCACTTCCACTTCGGCTACGCCCAGTTCGAGCCGTTTCTGAACACGGTGAAGGGGCTGCTTGATGCTCGGTGTGGCGGGCTTCGCACTCGCCGGGAGTGTGGACGCGCTTCTGCATGGGGGCGGGAAATCCAGCCGGGCCTCGGGATCGTATACGCCGTTGTCGCGCTCGCGGGCTGCCTGGTCGTCGGTGCAGCCAGAAACGTGCCGGGCGGCCAGCCGGCTCGGATCGCCCCTGCTCGAGCGTCGACTCGAAGAACTGGATGATCGACGGGCTGCTGAGCGGCGTGGTCGCCGCCGTGTTCGTGCTCGCCCTGATCCTCGGGCGTACCCGCTTCGACTACGTGGTGCCCTACATCGACCCGCTTCTGGTCATCGTGCTGATCCTGGCGATCGCCGCCGTACCGATTCGCACGATACGTGACGGACTCCGCGAGATCCTGGCCTTCGCCCCCGAACCGTCCGTGCAGGCCGACGTGCGCCAGCGCGTCGAGGGTGCGCTCGCCGACGTGCCGCTCTCGGCGTCCCACGTCCGCATGATGAAGATCGGCCGCTTCCTGTACGTGCTGAACCAGATCGTCGTGAGCCCGGAGTTCAAGTCGGGCCGGGTCCGGGAACTGGACAAGGTGCGAGAGCGGATCGCCGCCGCCATGGAGGGGTTCGAGCCGCAGCCCATAGTGGACACCGTGTTCACGGAGGACGCAAAGTGGACGGAGTGACGCCCCTGGCCGCGGCTCTGTACATGTCGTCGGCGGCCAGCCTCACGGTCGGCTCGCTGGCCGGCTCCGTCTGGCTGGTCCGGCGCGGATCGGCAGCCTACGGGTGGTTCGGTCTCACCGCGCTGGCCTTCGGGGCCGCAACCCTCGCGGAGCCGCTATTCTACGGAGCCGCGACGGTCCCGGAGTTCGTCGGTCCGCTTCGCTGGCAGGTCGTGTTTCTGGCCCTCTTCCTGGGGTGCTTCACGTGGTTCCTCATGGAGTACCTGGAGGTCAGGCAACGCTGGCTCGGCTATCTGGTGCTCGGCGTGCTGGCGGGCCTCATTGTCCTGAACTTCCTGTCACCCTACACGCTGTTGTATGCGGAGATCACGGGCCTGCGTTCCATCGGTCTTCCGTGGGGCCCCGACATCGTCTTCGCCGATGGCCGCGCGCCCGCGTACTGGCCCCTGATCAACCTCCCGGGTCTGCTGATCGTGGTCATACTGATCATCGGCGTCCGGCGGATGTGGCGAAGCGGCGAGCGGCGTCGGGCCGCGAGCCTCAGCGCCGCATTCATTCCGTTCGCCGTGGCATTCTGGGTGGTCGATCCGCTGACCGAGCTCGGCGTGATCGACGCGCCCTATGTGGGGTCCTTCGCCTATCTCGCCATGGTCCTGGTCGTGGGGTACGAGCTGGTCGCCGACGTGGCGCGCACGGCCGAGCTGTCAGACGAAGTGAAGGAAGGCGAACGGCGTTGGAGGGCACTTCTGGACTACGTCGAGCTCTTCGTCACAGAAGTCGATGGTGATGGGCGAATCACCTACGTGAATCCTTATTTCGCGCGGGTGACCGGCTGGCAGCCGGGCGACCTCCTGGGGCGGAGCTTCGCGGAACTGGTTCCTGATGAGTTCCGGGCGGACCTGCTCGAGAGCTTTGACGAGGCCGCCTCGCAGGGTGGAGGCCGCACGCCGCGCGATGTGTCGTTCCTCACCCAGACCGGCGCGATGCGGGACGCGGTGTGGGCGAGCGTGGCGTTGCTGGATTCCGGGGGAGCCCTCGCCGGGGTGCTCAGCGTCGGATCGGATGTAACCGAGCGTCTCCATGCCGAGGCGGCCCGTGACGAAGCCATCGAAGAGTTGGAGGAGTTCAAGCGCCAGCTCGAGGAAGAAAACGTCTTCCTGCGTCGGGAACTCGAGACCAGCCACGGGTTCGCCGAGATCGTAGGCGAGAGCGATGCGCTGAAATACGTCCTGCATCGGGTGGAGCAGGTTGCGGATACCGACACCACGGTGCTCATCGAGGGAGAGACCGGGGTCGGAAAGGAACTGGTCGCGCGCGCCATCCATCGGCGCAGCCCCCGTGAGGATCGGCCCTTCATCACCGTCGACTGCGGCACGCTGCCTGCCAACCTGATCGAAAGCGAGTTGTTCGGTCACGAAAGGGGCGCGTTTACCGGCGCCACCGGGACGCGCAAAGGGCGATTCGAGCTGGCCCACGGCGGGACCATTTTCCTGGACGAGATCGGGGAGCTGCCGCCGGATCTGCAGGTCAAGCTGCTGCGCGTCCTCGAGACGGGGGAGTTCAACCGAGTCGGCGCCTCGCGGCCCCGATCCGTGGACGTCCGGGTCATCGCCGCCACGAATCGGCATCTGGAAGCGGAGGTCGCGGAAGGACGACTGCGCGAGGACCTCTTCTACCGAGTCCACGTATATCCCGTCACGGTGCCGCCGCTCAGGGAGCGTCCGGAGGACATCCCGCTCCTGGTCCACCACTTCGTCCGCAGGCTCGCCGCCCACCTCGGCAGGGAGATCGAGACGGTGCCCGGTCCCACGATGCGTCGTCTCACCCAATACTCCTGGCCGGGAAACGTCCGGGAACTCCAGAACGTGCTCGAGCGATCCGTGATCCTGTCCGAGGGAAGCGCGCTGAGTCTTCCGGAGGGGTTCGGGACCTCCCCACGCGCGAACTCCGGCTCGATTCAAACCGACGCGCACCTTCCCCTCGAGGCGCTCGAACGCGAGCACATCCGGAACGTGCTCGCCAGCACTGAGTGGAAGATCGAGGGAGAAGAAGGCGCCGCTGCCCGATTGGGTCTGAAACCGAGCACGCTGCGTTCGCGGATGAAGAAGCACGGTATTCAGCGGACGAGCTGACCCTACCTCCCAAAACCGTGAGTTTCCGCCCCTTTCGACCCACGATATTTCGTGACAATTCGAAATATCGTGACATGCGGGTCGGCCTACGGAGGCCGACCGTCTCCGTTCAGAATCCTTAAAATTATACGATATATGTAGTTAGGGCACTGTTACAAGTTCCGCGGACTCTCGAATCGATTGGCACGGCTTGTGCCCTTTCCACGCCCGGACTGACATGCCGATCGACCCAGCTGGCGACGGCGGGAAATCTTCTTCCTGGAGGCAAAGATGAAGCGAAGCGAGCGCGAGCATGCAAAGGGGACGGTCGCGAGTCGGTGGTGGGTCTGGATCGCGGCGGTGGCTCTCGCCCTGCCAGTCATGGCCACGGCAGCGAGCGCGCAGGACGCGCCGGAGGCCAATGCCCGCAACCTGAACGGCCACAATTTCATTCCGTCGGCACGCCTGTTCGATCCCTTCATCGTGTCCTACGTCAAGAACAACACCGGCGCGGGCACCGCCTTCGACGTGGTCTCCGAATGTCGTGGACCTGGACGGAAATCCTCAGCAGCTGGTCGGGGACGTGACGTTCCTCGGGATCGGATTCGGTTATCAGCAGAAGCTGGCCGATTGGGTGGCCGCCTACATCGACGTGGGTGGGGGCGGCCGGTTCGGCACGGCGGTCGAGAGCATCGTCTCAACGGGACTGAACGCCTACGTGGACTTCGCGCTCGGGGCCAAGGTCCGCCTGTGGCGCAACGAGCGCTTCTTTCTCTCCGGTAACTTCGACTACGCCACTACCTCTGTGAGCGCCGTAAACATCCTCGACTGGGTCCGCAACGTCGTGGAATCGGAGGACCTCACGGACTCAACGCTCGTGGCCACGGGAAGCACGGGCAGCCTGCGGGGCGGTCTGAACCTGGCCTACTCCCCGGCGCCGTGGCTCGGTCTCACCGGGGTGACCCTGTTTGGGCTCGGGAACGCGGTGGGCGACCTGGACAGCGAGTTCGCGTTCGAAGGTTCGATCGCCGCCGATATCGATTTCGGCGCCATCAGCAAGATCCCGATCGGTCTCCTGCTGGCCTTCGACTCCAACTCCTTCTCGCAGGAGGGTGGAGACATCACGTCCTCGATCGACTCCTTCATCTGGGGCATCTTCTACACCGGCCGGGATGATTTCAGCATCGGACTCGAGTTCCAGAATGCAAAGCTCCCGCTCCGGCAGGCCGACGAGACCATACGGGCGAGCGAAGTGAGCATCAACCTCCGGTACTGGTTCTGAGATCCAGCATCGTGTGCGGAAGAGAAAGGTCGTGACCATGAATGGACGCGCCTGGATCTCAGAGCGCTTGTTGGGACGGTGCGCCGGTTGCCTCGTCCTACTGATACTCGGAGGCGTGCTACCGGGGTCGGTTCAGGCCCAGCTGACGAGCTTCGAGAAGGCGGGTCTCTCGGGTCCGCTGGACCCGGCGCTCTACGCGGGTGAGTGCAACTTCAGCAACCTCCCGGGCATCGTCTGGTGGGGCACGGAAACTCGAGATGACCATAGAGCGCCTCGCCTCGCTGGCGGCGCCCATCTACTGGTTCTCTCCCGATGAGCCGCTCCTCCGGGGCACCGAGGGTCGAGACATTCGGATGCCCTCGAACCTCCCGTTCGAGGACAGTGCATCGGCGCCGGTGGTCTACTACCAGCTGGATGAGATGGTCTCGGGCGAGGACAACACCGTACAGGAGTGGACGCTCGATCCCGACGACAAGGGGCAGTCGATGCTGGACATATCAGGGATTGGACTGCTTCGGCTCGGTTACTTCGCCTACTATCCGTCCGAGGCCGGGCTCGGGGCGCATCAGCATGACCTCGAAGCGGCGGAGCTGAAGCTCGGCATCATGAATACGGATGGGGAGATCCTGCCGGACCTCACGGAGGCCCGGTGCGCCGAGAACAACTACGTGATCGTCGTGACCCGGGTAGTCGGGAAGGCCCACGGAATCGAGTTCTTCTGGAACATCAGCGAGGTGGACGCCGAGACCAAGATGCCGTTCACACTCCTCGTGGAGGAGGGCAAGCACGCGGTCGGCACCGACAAGAACGGGGACGGTTACTTCACGCCGACGTACGATGTCAATGTGCGGGTGAACGATGCCTGGGGGACTCGCGACGTGATCTCTTCCGGAGGGCTCCTCTCGGGAAGCTACCAGTCGTGGATGACCAAGGTCCGGTACCCGGAGTACCGGATCTTTCCGCCGCTTCCGGAGGACAGCCCCAATCGCGCGCAGCTCGCTCGTAAGCGAGGGGCCGAGAACTGGGAGACCGAGAACGCGGTGTACGAGCTCCGTGTCCTCCCGCCGTCGGACCTGGGAGCCTACGACGATCACTTGCACCGGTTCATGAAGAGCAAGGAAGTGGTGGACTGGCCGGAGCAGACCGAGAGGAGTGACCTGCAGGGCTTCCTGGACTGGGCGAGCGACGGCACCGCTAAGGGGTCGTTCGCCGTCTCGGCCCTGTACGACGGGGCCCTCGGCTTCGCGTGGGTGTTTCCGTTCTTCATCGTGAAGAACTTCGAGGTCGGGCTGAGCGGCGGCTTCATCATGCACCGCATGTACCTCAAGGACAATGGCCTGCGCGACTTCGGCTGGCAGCTCATGTACACGAGCTCCGCCTCTCGCTGGTTCGACACCTACTTCGGGGCCGGCGTGGAGTGGGACGCGTCGCGGACGGCCGAAGACCCGAGCGTGTGGGAAACGCAGGCGGACTTCGTCCTCGAGACGGGCTTCAAATTCCGGGCGAACGTGGAGGCCATCAAGTGGCTGTCGTGGGCCACCCCGTTCTGGGGTGTCCGCTTCGGCGTGAAGAACTACGGCTTCGCGAACATCGACAAACTGACCTACGTGATCGAGTTCGGGGCCGGGGCCTTCTAGGAGGGGACGCTCAAGATGATCGGACTGGAGATTCACATCGACATCGCCCCGGGGAAGCGTCAGGAGTTTCTGCAGACGGCCGAGGGTCTCCTTCGGGAGCCACCGGTGGCGCGTTCCGCCTGCGTGGACCGGGCGATCTTCGAGCAGCACGGCGTGCCCGACCACTTCCTGTGGCATGAGAACTGGGAGGACCGCGCCGCGCTCGAGAGCCACCTGGCCTCGGCAGAGTTTCGGACCCTGATGGGCGCCCTGCGGGTGCTCGGAAGAACGCACGACCTGCGGATCGTGAGTCCGGAGTCGCGGAAGGATTTCGGCGAACTGCGCGACTCGACCAGCGGCTGAGCTACAAGACGAAACTGCGGAGGAAGGAACCATGGAAGTGACCAACGGACTCCTCGTCGCGATCCTGTTCGTGACCCTGCTGGGAATGGGGATCGCCCACGTCGTCATGGCCATGGCGGGCGTGGTCGGGGGAGATCGCGACCGGCGTCCCGATGCACTGCTGGCGGCTTGGACGGTGCTCCTGCTGCTTGTCTTTCTGGAGCTGTTCTGGCACACGGTTGACCTGCTCGACGTGGAGACGTGGCGGTTCGGCGGGTTCCTGTACGTGGTGCTGGGGCCATTGCTCCTGATCTTTGCCACGAGCGTCCTGCTCCCGGGTGCGGAGATGCCCGCATCAGTCAGCGCCCGGGATCACTACCTGTCGGTGAGCCGGCGCTTCTTCGGGCTGCTCGCGCTGCTGCAGGTATGGGTCATCGGCGTGGACCAGCTGCTCGGCAGCGGCTTCACGGCTGCGACGGCGTTGAACTTTGCGGCGGTCGTGCTGCTGGGTGTGCTGGCGTCGACCCGCCAAATCGGAGCTCACGCCTTGTTGACCGCGCTCATCGCGCTGCTGTTCATCGGGGCGTTCTTCGTTCCAGGAGCTGGTGCGTGAAGACGGCCACGAGATGGATCCGGGCACCGGCGCTGGCCCTCGCCGCGCTTCTGCTAGTAGGCGACCAAGCGCCCGTGTGCGCGCAGGAGGCCGCCGTGGAAGAGCACGAAGCGTCGTCGTCCTGGTTCCGCGTGGGTTCCTGGCGGACTTGGGTCTTCCGGAGCTTCATGCGGGATGAAGGCGACGACGCGGGCACCCTCGGCCTGGAACTCGAGAGCTATCTGACCTTCGGAAACACACAGATCAAGAACATCGCCTATCTCGAAGTGGCCGATCATCCGCGTGCGATTCCCGGCCAGCCACAGGGAAACCCCGTCCCGGAACCGGGTTCGGCCACGGGAATCTCGGATCTTCTGACTGGCTTCTGGTTCTCGAAGAAGGGCGAGCATCACGGCAAACACCACTTCGCGCCGGGCCTGGCGGCGCAGTTTCCGACCGCCTCGGACGCGACTCTCGGGAGCGGCAAATGGTCGCTGGGTCCCAGCTTCGACTACGAGTACGAGAGCGGCAGTTTGTTTGCGGGCGCGATCGCCCTCCAGATCTGGTCGGTCGGTGGGGATTCGGACCGCGCGGACGTCAGCATGCTGATGATCAAGCCTTTCGTGTACTACTCGCTTTCCGAACACTGGGATCTGATGTACGTGCCCTACGGGATCTCCGTGTACTGGCTGAAGGAAGCCGGCGAGAAGGCGTACGTCCCGCTCGGAGGCGGCGGCCAGTACAAGACACACTTGGGCTCGCTGGACATGAACCTGGGCCTGCAGCTGTTCAACAACGTGATTCGGCCGGAGAAGGGAACGGTGTGGGACCTCCGGCTGCTCGTCGAAATCGCCTTCTGATGCCTCAACGAATCACACCAACGGACTGATCAAACATGACGAGATCCATGCGACACATCGGCACCGCGTTGGTTGCCACAACGCTCGGACTGAGCCTTCCGCTCGCGGGCCGAGCTCAGGAGCAGTCCCGCGAGTCCGCCGCCCTCGATAACACGGCGGCCGCATGGTCGTTCCAGCTGGCTGGCCAGGCGATGCCGGACTACCGGCAGGACACGCTGGCCTCGGGCGAGGTCCGCCCGGAGGGGAACAAGGGCTACGCCCAGTTCCGCATGGTGGCTCCCGTTAAGGTCGCCGGCGTGAGCGTTCTCCCGCGGTTGACGATGCGTTACAGCCAGAACAAGGACGGCGAGTGGGGGTTCAGTCCCACCGACCTGTTCGCCCTGATTCTGCCTTTCGACTGGGGAACGGGTCGGGCGGGATTCGGCCCCGATATAGTCATCCCGGGCAGCTCCAAGGTCGGAAGTAGCGAGTGGTCCTACGGGCTGGCTGGCGCCGTCATTCAGCGGTTGTTCAACGACAAGCTGATCATGGGCCTGCTGATTCAGCAACTATGGGGCGAAAGGACGGTGGTGGACCTCGGCCAACCCGTGCCGATCGTCACCGACGAGATCGAAACGGGCGCTCATCCGCTGATCATCAACCCGTTCATCACGGCCCAGCTCGGCAAGGGTTGGTACCTGGGCACGAACGACCTGGTGGCCCAATACAGCTGGGAATTCGGCGGCTGGAAGGTCCCGGTCGGGCTCCGGTTTGGCTACGTGCTCGTCAACCCGGGCAACTCCTGGAACTTCTACGTCGAGTACGCGACGGAATTCGCGACGGATGATTGGCCCGGTGCCGCGGCCAAGAACAAGTACCGGGCAAACGTCGCCTACAGCATGCCGGTAGGCTAACGGGAAGGACCAGAGAATGAACCAGCCAAACGTCATGGAGACGATCGACAGCCGCGCCCTTGCTGGCCGCCGTCGGGAGACCAGTCAACTTCGGCGCCTGGAGACGCTGAGCGACGTCGTGTACGGCATCGCCATCTGGCGGGTGTTCATCCTGTTCCCGCGTCCGGACGAGCCGGCCTGGAACTGGCATTCGTGGCGCGAATTCCTGGCGGCGGAAGGGATGACGATCGTGCTGATCGCGATCGGTGTGGCCGTGCTCATCATCTACTGGCTGCAGAGCAACACGCTGTTCAGCCTGGTCGAGCGGGCTGACGGAAAGTTCGCGGTGCGGGCGATCATGCAGCTGTTCTTCGTCCTCCTGTTCCTGTTCGCCATTCGGGTGGGCACCGAGCTGCCGGCCTCGGCGTGGACCCGGGGATTCGAGAGCGTGGCCGCGCTGCTGCTCGGCTTCTCGTCAACATGGATGTGGACGTACGCCACGAAGGGCAGGCGGCTGCTGCACCCGGATGTGACCGATGAAGAAGCGAGAGCGGTAGGAAAGAGCATCCGGGCCGAGCCCGCGACGGCGACGTTCACGCTGCCGTTCATCTTCACGCCATTCCTGTGGGAAGCGGCGTGGTTCACCTACCCGGCGGTGCGGCGTTTCTTCCGGAGGGTTGCAGGGCAAGAACCGAAGGTCTCGCAGGAGTAAGGCGACCGTGGTGCTCAAAGGAAGTCGGTACGCGCTTGCAGCTCTGCTGTTGACCATGGCCACCCCGGCCCTGGCTCAGGACCCGCCGCCGGAAGGACTCCGCGCTCCGGCCAGGAGCTTCGCTCTTCCGATGGAGGTGGAGCACGACTTCGGAGCGGCCAACGGAGAGGCGACGTTCCTCCGTTTCCTTCCTGTGTGGAGCCTGCCGCTCAACGACGACTGGCGAATCATCAACCTGGACCTGATCACTCTCGCCGAGGCGCCCGGTGGCGTTCCGGGCAGACCGGGCAACCCCAACCCGACCCTCGGAGAGCGCGCGTTCGGCCTCAGCGATCTGCTCCACGCCAGCTTCCTCACGCCGGAAGGGCAGGGGAAGTTCATCTGGGGGGCGGGCGTGGCCCTCGGGATCCCGACCGCAACCTCCCGGGTACTGGGGAGCGGCAAGTGGGCCATGGGGCCTGCCGTCCGATTGACCTTCCGGAGCGGTCCCTGGAACCTGGGCGCCGTCAGCGCCCAGCGGTGGTCGTTCGCCGGCGACTCCTCGCGTCCCGATCTCAACGCGCTGATCATCCGGGGGACGTTCCGGTTCCAGCTCCCCGGTCCGTGGTACCTGGTGTCGGCACCGATCATCACCGCCAACTGGAACGCTCCGTCTTCACAGCGCTGGCTCGTGCCTCTCGGCGGGGGGCCGGGAGTGACGTTCGACGTGGGCGCCCACCGGTGGGCCACATCGCTGCAAGCCTACGTCAATGCCATCAGGCCCGATGGAGCGCCCGAGTGGGCGGCTCGCGTTCAGTTGATCGCGGCGATTCCGTACTGATATGACGAGAACGATCTGCCCCCATCCTCTGAAGGAGAAGAAAAAATGAAACGAAGTCCGACACGCTGGCTCTTGTCCCTCTTGGCGACGCTCATCCTGGCGTCACCGATCGCGGCCCAGGACAAGCCGAACATCCTGATCATCTGGGGTGATGATATCGGCCAGTTCAATGTCAGCGCCTACAACATGGGCATGATGGGCTACAAGACGCCGAACATAGACCGCATTGCTGCGGAGGGCGCGGTATTCACCGACTGGTACGGTCAGCAGAGCTGCACCGCCGGCCGCGCCGCCTTCATCACCGGACAGTCGCCGATGCGCACCGGCCTGACCAAGGTCGGTCTTCCCGGTGCGCCCGAAGGCATGAAGGTGGAGGATCCAACCATCGCCGGGTTGCTCAAGGCGCAGGGCTACATGACCGGCCAGTTCGGCAAGAACCACCTCGGCGACCTCGACGAGATGCTGCCGACGAACCACGGGTTCGACGAGTTCTTCGGCAACCTCTACCACCTGAACGCCGAGGAGGAGCCCGAGCATCCGGACTATGCGGGCGATTTCATGTTCCCCGACGGCGAGACCTTGAGCGAGAAATTCGGCCCGCGTGGCGTGATCCACTCCTACGCGGATGGCAGGATCGAAGACACCGGCCCGCTGACCCGAAAGCGCATGGAGACGGTGGACGAGGAAGTCACCACCGCCGCGCTCGACTTCATGGACCGTTCCGTCGAGGCCGACAAGCCGTTCTTCCTCTGGTGGAACAGCACCCGCATGCACATCTGGACGCACCTGAAGGCCGAATCCGAGGGTAAGACCGGCCTCGGCGTGTACGCCGACGGCATGGTCGAGCACGATGCGATGGTTGGCCAGCTGCTGGCCAAGCTCGAGGAGCTGGGCGTGGCGGAGAACACCATCGTCATGTACTCCACGGACAACGGTGCGGAGTTCTTCTCCTGGCCCGACGGTGGCACGACGATGTTCCGCAACGAGAAGGCCACGCAGTGGGAGGGCGGCTTCCGGGTACCGACCGCGATCCGCTGGCCCGGCGTGATCGAGCCCGGCACGGTCATCAACGAGATCGGCGCGCACGAAGACATGCTACCCACCCTGCTCGCGGCGGCGGGCGATCCCAACGTGAAAGAAGACCTGCTCGAGGGCAGGACCTCCGGCGGCAGGGACTACAAGGTCCACCTCGATGGCTACAACCTGATACCCGCGCTGAGCGGTGAGGGTGAGTGGCCGCGCCACGAGTTCCTCTACTGGACCGACGACGGCAGCGTTGCGGCCCTACGCTACAACAACTGGAAGATCACCTTCCTGCGCCAGGACCACGAGGGAATTGCTGTTTGGACGCAGCCCTACACGGTGCTCCGTGCACCCATGCTCACCAATCTGCGAATGGATCCATTCGAGAAGGCCTTTGATGAGAGCATCGGCTACCCGAAATTCTGGGTGAATCACATGTGGGTCTTCGCACCCGCAGGCGCCTATGTTGGCCAATGGCTTCAGAGCTTCCGCGAATTCCCGCCGCGGCAGAAGCCGGGCAGCTTCAACCTGGACCGCGTGATGGAAGCCATCCAGAAAGGTGCGGGCGACAAGTAGAGTTCGCTGAACAAATCAATGGGCGAGGGCTGCCTGCCTGACACTCAAATCGAGGGCGGTCATCCAAAGGGTGGCCGCCCTTCAGGTCCTGGACCACAGCCTCAGGAGGCAGTCTTGTCAGCACTTCGGGTCCACTGGATGCGACGACGGCCGCGGGTAATCCCGTGGGTGGCGATTGTAGCGTTGTCCGTAGCCGTGCCCGGCGCCCCACCGGCTCTGGCCCAGGATTCGTCTGCGGACACCGCGACGGCGGTCAGTCCGCCTCAGCTGCCGACCGAGGTCGCGGTAGGGGCCTTCCTGATCGGACTCAGCCAGGTGTCGGAGCCTTCGGATCCTTTCCCCACGATCGATCTCGAGATGTTCGTAAACCTGTCGTGGAAGGATCCCCGCCTTGCCCTGGGCGACGAGAACGCGCTGCCACGCGTCTTTCAGGGAGAGGAGGCGGAAGAAAAGCTGAGTGAGATCTGGTCGCCCGATATCGAGATCCAGAATGAGGTGGTGCAGCGCCAGACCGAGAGTGTCGAGCTGACGATTCTCGCGGATGGGTCCGTCGACTACGAGGAGCGTTTCGGTGCCACGCTCAACGCCGAGCTCGACCTGCACGAGTTTCCCTTCGATCGCCAGACCATGGACATGGAGCTGCAGTCTTTCGTGTGGGACGGTGGCCAGGTTTCGTTCGTGGCCAACGAACCGCAGACTGGTTTCGACGCGGGCTTCGAGACCCCCGAGTGGAGCGTGACCGCCGTCGAGGGGCTGATCGGATTCCGCTCGGACGTCCGGGACGAGACCGAGTTCGCTTCGTACACCTTCAGGATCCATGCAAAGCGGCACGCGGGGCATTATCTGCTGCGCTTCGTGCTTCCGCTCCTTTTCGTCATGACGATGACCTGGCTCGCGTTCTGGGAGCCGGCGGAGCAGCGGTATCGGATCGGATTCCTGGCGCTCCTGACGGTGGTGGCCACCCACGCGGTGGTTGCGGGCAGTCTGCCCCGACTCGGCTACGCAACCCTCGCGGACATGATATTGATCGTTTGTTACCTCACCGCCACGGCGCTGGTGGCCGTGAGCATCGTCGTGCGGAAGATCGCCGAGGGGGGCGACGTCGACCGTGCGCGAAAAGTCGACAACTGGGCACGACGGCTGTTGCCGGTGGCGGCTTTCATCATACTGGGCGTCGCGGCGCTGGTGCTCTGGAACTGACGGTCTTCAGGCCGTGACCGCGCCCGGACACACGGCCGACAGCGCGCACTCGTCGCAGCGCGGTTTCCGGGCGACGCACACGGTCCGTCCATGCCCGATGAGCAGGACGTGAAGTTCGTAGCGCAGCTCGGCCGGGACGATGTCGTTGAGCATCTCGTGGGTTCGTGTGGCGCTCGCATTCTCGGGCACCAGGCCAAGTCGGAGCGCGATGCGGTGCACGTGCGTGTCTACGGGGATGACGTCGCGGCCGAGCGCGAAGCATAGGACGCACGCCGCCGTCTTCACTCCCACGCCCTTGAAGCTGGTCAGGTACTGGAGCGCGGCGGCATCGTCCAGGACCTCGAGATGATCGAGCGTCGGGCTCCCGTGCTCGTCCCGCAGCCGGGTCAGGACGGAAAGGATCGTGGCCGACTTCTGTTTCGAGAGCCCGGCCGGCCGGATCGTTTCCTCGACCTCTCCGGGTGGAGCCGCGAGGACTGACTCCCAATCCCGGTATCTCGCCCGCAGCGCCTCCCAGCCCCGGTAACAGTTGGCGTCGGACGTGCTCTGGCTGAGGATCGTCAGGACCAGTTCATCCAGAGGATCGCGGCGCACCTTCCGGCTCTGCGGCTGCTCTTCTGCGAGTCGGGCCGTGATGGCGCGGATTCGCTCCGCAGTGTTCTGTCGGCCTGCCGGGTCCGTCATTAGCTTGCGGCGTTCCTCGTCAGAGACGTCGAAGTCATCGCACAATCAACGGCGGCCAACGTACCGACTCGTGAAGAAACGACAAAGATACAAGGGCCAGGTCCTCGACCTGCAGGACTCCCGCCACACGGAGGCGTTCAATCCGCGCACGGCGGGGATCGACGACGCGTCTCCCCTCGAGATCGTGCGTTTCCTCAACGAGGAAGACCGCACCGTGGCGAGCGCCGTCGCCTCGCAGGAGAAGGCGATCGCCGCCGTGATCGCGTCGGTGACCGAGCGGATGAGGAGCGGCGGGCGGCTGTTCTACGTAGGCGCCGGTACCTCGGGTCGCCTGGGTGTGCTGGATGCCTCAGAGTGTCCGCCCACGTTCGGGAGCGACCCGTCCGACGTGCAGGGGATCATGGCCGGGGGGCCGGAAGCGCTGATCCGGAGCCGCGAAGGAGTGGAGGACGACCGCGAAGGGGGCGCTCGCGCGATCCGGGACCTGGTCGTAGGACGCGCGGACTACGTGCTCGGGATCGCCTCGTCCGGCACGACGCCGTTCGTCCACGCGGCGCTGGAAGCCGCCCGCAAGGCCGGCGCAGGTACGGGTCTGCTGTCCTGCACGCCGCCGCCCGAGGACACGGCCCGGCGGGTCGATCACCTGATTACTCCGCACACCGGGGCGGAGGCGATTGCGGGCTCGACCCGACTCAAGGCCGGAACCGCGACCAAGCTGATCCTCAACACCATTTCAACCGGCGTGATGATCCGGCTCGGCAAGGTATACGGGAACCTGATGGTCGACCTCCGCGCCGTCAGCCGGAAGCTCGTGGACCGCAGCCTTCGCATGGTGTCGGCCGTGACGGGACTCGAGCGGGAGGAAGCGCGGCAACTGCTCGTCGCGGCCGGCGGTTCCGTGAAGACCGCGATTGCCATGCACGAGACGCGGGTCGGACGGTTCACGGCCGAGCGCCGGCTCGACGTGTGCGACGGGTTCCTCGGTCACATGGTGCACCGGTTTCCTCCGGGTTCGCCGGTGCGCGACTTCGCGGAGTTCCCGCCGGGCGGAGGCGAAGACTGGGAGAGGTTGGTCGATCGGCTGGCCAACACGCCCACGGCCTTGCGAGCCGCCGCGGCCCGCGGGCCCGACGAGGACGCGGGGCCCACCGTCGGACGAACTTCCGCGGACGTCGCCTGGCAGATCGACCACCTGGCTCGATACGAGCGGGAGGCCATCCGCCCCCGGGTCGAGGGGTGGCCGGCCGCGGACATATTGGAATTCGTCGACTGGGAGGACGATTCAGAGCCGGGTTCCGAGGATGAGAGCGCCGGCATCGATTCGAGGGTCGAGGCTTTTCGTATCGAGCGGATGGCGACCGTGGCCGCCCTCCGCGCTGCGGGGCCGCAATTCCTCGATCGGCATGGCCGGCAGGGCGCCGAGACGTTCTCCGCCTACCAGTTCCTGCGGGCCACGGCGCAGCACGACGACGCGCACGTAGCCCGAATTGGCGAGCGCCTGCACCGATCGCTCCTGGAGGAGGGGGAATGACGAGTCCGGCGGGAGATCTGTACATCGGGCTCATGTCCGGCACGTCGCTGGATGGAATCGACGTCGCCGTGGCCGAGTTCGGCGGAGAGGCGGAGCTGCCGGAGCCGGCGCGCCTGGTGGCCTTCGAGTCCTACACCTACGAGGCGTCGTTCCGGGACCGCATGCGAGAGATCCTCGAGACCGGATCTCCGGCCGGCCTTTGCGATCTCAACTTCGACCTCGGCGAGCGCCTGGCCACGGCCGTGAGCGAAACCCTGATCTCCGCGGACCTTTCGGCCCGGGACGTGACCGCGATCGGGAGCCATGGCCAGACGGTCTGGCACACACCGGCCCGGGACGCCGCACGCGGCGCCACGCTGCAGCTCGGCGAAGCGGCGGTCATTGCCGAGCGGACGGGCATCCCGGTCGTCGCGGACTTCCGGGTCCGGGACGTCGCGGCCGGGGGGCAGGGCGCGCCCCTCACTCCTTACTTCGATCGGCTGCTGCTCGGTGGCTACGAGTCGCGCGCCATCGTCAACCTGGGCGGCATGGGAAACCTGACGCGCCCTGCCCGAGGCCGGTTCAGAAGACGCCCCGCTGGCGTTCGATACGGGACCCGGGGTGGCCCTGATCGATGCCGCCGTTCATCACCTCACGGGAGGGCACCAGGCGTTCGACGCGGAGGGTCGTCTGGCGGCGGCTGGCCGCGTCCTGGAGCCGGACCTCGAGGCGTGGCTGGCGGACCCGTTCTTCGACACCGTCCCGCCGCGGAGCACCGGACGGGAGCGGTTCGGGGGACCGGCCCTGGCCCGGTGGCTGGCGGGCACCGCCGGAGCACGCGCCGAGGACCTGATCGCCACTCTGACCCAGGTCACGGCCGCCTCGGTGCGGCGGGCCTTCGAGTGGATCCCGTTCGACATCGCCGCCGTGTACCTGTGCGGAGGAGGCGCGCGAAATCCGGAGCTGGCGCGGCGCATCGCGGAAGACCTGGACCCGATCCCGGTGCGCTCGGTGGACGAGCTGGGCTGGGACGGCGACGCCAGGGAGGCGGCCGCCTTCGCCCTGTTCGCCCGGCAGCACAGGCTCGGCATTCCGCTCGACCTCGGGTGGGCCACCGGTGCCGAGGGCCCGCGCATTCTCGGCAAGCGGGTACCCGTTTGAGCGCGGGCCGCCTGTTCCTGGAGGCGCTGCGGCTGGACGTGGACTCGTTGGACGACATCCGCCGCCGGATCGAAGTCGCCCTCAAGCTGGATGCGGGCGGGTTCATCTTCTTCGGGGCGGAAGCCGAAGCCGCCGGCCGGCTGGCCGAGGAGATTCTCGCGGCCGCGGCCGGGCCTGTGTGGCTGGCGGCGGACCTCGAGCGAGGCGCCGGGCAGCACCTGCGCGGATTGACGACGTTCCCGCCCCCGGGGGCACTGGCCCACCACCCGGAGGCGGAGGAGGCGGTGCGGGTAGCGGCCCGTTCCACGGCCCAGGAGGCGAGGGCACTCGGCCTGAACCTGGCGCTGGCCCCGGTTCTCGACCTCGACGTCGAGGCCCGGAATCCGATCGTCGGCACCCGCAGCTTCGGTTCCGATCCTGCCCGCGTGGCCGAGCTTGGTCGAGCGTGGATCGGGTCCTGCCAGGCGGAGGGCGTCGCCGCCTGCGCCAAGCACTTCCCGGGACACGGTCGTACGACGGCGGACTCGCACGCGGAGCTGCCGGTCGTGGACGCGTCGCGCGAGATCCTGCAAGCGGACCTGGCGCCGTTCCGGGCGGTGGCCGCCGACGTCGCCTGCGTGATGTCCGCTCACGTGGCCTATCCGGCGCTCGGCGCTGATGGCCCGGCGACCCTGGAGCCCGCGATCCTGGAGGGCCTGTTGCGCACGGATATGGGCTTCGAGGGTCTCGTGCTCACCGACGCCCTCAACATGAGCGGCGTGCGGGCACAGACCGGGGCGGAAGCACCGGAAGTCGCGGCGCTTCACGCCGGCTGCGATCTCCTGCTTTACCCCCCGGACCTGGCCCATGCCGTCACGGCGGTGGAGAAGGCGGCACACGAGTCGAAAGTCGTCGCCGCGCGGCTGACCGAGTCGCTGGCTCGCGGCGAGCGGACCCTGGCCCGCTTCCCGGCCGATGGCCGGTTGAACGGATCGGTGCCGGGCGATCGGGCTGAAAGAGCCGCCGCGATATCGAGCGGCGTGCGTGGCCACGGTGGGGGGAGACGTGCCGGACTGGCTCGATCCGAAGCGATCCGTTCGCGTGGCCACGATATGGGACGACCGCGAGGAACCGGCCCGCGTGCCGTTCGGCCTGCTGTTCCGCCAGATGCTCGAGACCGCCGGCTGGGACGTTCTCCCGCCCGGGCCCGCCGATCCCGGCGTCCCGATCATCGTCCTCGTGGCCTCGACCCCGCAGGCCTGGAAAGGGACCTCCGATCTCACCCTGACGGCGCGCGCCGCTCTCGAGGGCATCCTCGCGGGAGACCATGTGTACCCGGTGATGTTCGGGCACCCGCGTCTGCTGCAAAGCCTGGGGCATCCCGGCCTGTGCGCCTGGGCTACCGAGCCGGGGATGGAACCGGCGGCGGCGTGGCAGCTCGACGCCCTGGCCCGCCGCGGGGCGAATTGAGCCGGAGGCATCATGGCTCCGCTTGATTGGTCGATCGTCGGCGTCTACCTGGCCGGCACCCTGGCGGTCGGCCTGTGGCTGTCCCGGCGGGCCAGCGGCGGCATCGTGGACTTCTTCGTCGGTGGCCGGGCCCTCCCGTGGTGGCTCGCCGGCACGTCGATGGCGGCCACGACGTTCAGCGTCGACACCCCCCTGTACGTCACCGGTCTCGTGGCGCGCCGCGGAATCGCCGGGAACTGGGAGTGGTGGGCGTTCGCTCTGTCGCACCTCCTGCTGATCTACATCTTCGCGCGCCTGTGGCGCCGGGCCGAGGTCGTGACCGACGCCGAGATGACCGAGATCCGGTACGGTGGGCGGCCGGCCGCCGTGCTCAGGGCGACCCGGGCGTTCCTGTTCGCCGTCCCGATCAACTGCATCGCCATCGGCTACGTGATGCTCGCGATGCGGAAGGTGATCGAGGCCCTGGGGTTGTTCGGCGGGGTAGGGGAGGCCCTGCCCGGCGACCAGCGCCTGTGGATCGTGCTGGCGCTCTCGGTATTCGTCCTGGTGTACGCCGGGCTCGCCGGCCTGTGGGGCGTGGTGGCCACCGACTTCTTCCAGTTCGCCCTGGCCATGATCGGGGCCCTCCTGGTGGCCGGCTTCGCGATCGCCGACGTGGGCGGCGTCATGGAACTCAAGCGCGGCCTGGCCGAGATCGGCCGCTCCGACGCCCTGCGCATGGTTCCGAGGCCGGGCTCGCCGGACCTCCCGATGGGCACCTTCCTGGCGTACCTCGGCATCCAGTGGTGGGCCTGGCGCCGCTCGGATGGAGGCGGAGAATTCGTGCAGCGCATGTCGGCGGCGCGCACGGAGCAGGACGCCGAGAAGGCGGCGTGGCTGTTCAACATCCTTCACTACGTCGTGCGGGCGTGGCCGTGGATCCTGGTGGCGCTGGTGGCGATCGTCGTGTTTCCCGAACCTCGAAGATCCCGGAGATGGGCTACCCGCTGCTGATGCTCGAGTATCTTCCGGTCGGAGCGCTCGGCCTGGTGGTGGCCTCGTTCGTGGCCGCGTTCATGTCTACCGTGTCCACCCAGATCAACTGGGGCGCCAGCTACCTGGTGAACGACCTGTACGCCCGGTTCGTCAACCCGGCCGCGAGCCAGAAACGCCAGGTGGCCCTCGGTCGCGTGGCCTCGGTGGGCATCGTGGCGTGCGCCGGCGGCGGCGGCCTTCTTCGCACAGGATATCGGGACCGTCTTCCGCTTCATGATCGCTATCGGCACCGGTCCGGGCGCCGTCCTCATCCTTCGCTGGTTCTGGTGGCGGGTGAACGCGTCCGCCGAGCTCGCCTCGATGCTGGCGGGATTCGGGATCGCGCTGGCCACCTACCTTCCGATGTGGGGCGACATGGGCTTCGGACTCCGTCTTACGGTGACGGCGTTCGGAACGGCGGCCGTGTGGATCCCGGTCATGTACCTGACGAAACCCGAGTCCGACGACACGCTCGACGCCTTCTACCGGCGGGTGAGGCCGGGCGGGTCCGGATGGAGAGCGGTCCGCGCGCGTACCGGACTCGAACCGGTTACGTTGCTGCGCCACGACCTGGCGCGGACGGTAGCGGCCACGGCCACCCTGTTCGGCGGTATGTTCGCGATCGGCGGCGCCATGCTGATGGAGCCCGGCCTCGCGGTCGGATCGACGCTTCTGTTCGTGGCCGGGCTGGTGGGTCTGCGGGCCCTGGGCAAAAGACAAGTCGCGGCGGGACCCGCCGCGGCCGAACTCTGACGGAATCCCGAATCGAAATGAACGCCATTCATCGCCGTCCCGGATTCGAGGTCGCGATCATCGTCTGCGCCGCCGCCGCGTTCACGGCCGGATGCGCCAGCAGCGGCGGCCAGCCGAGCGCCGTTCCGGCCGGCGTCATCGAGAGCACACTGCCGCCGATACCGCCGGTTACCGGTCCCCTGGACCTGTACGTCGAGTATCCGGACTCGCTGCAGAGGATCGCGGTGTCCGACACGAACTTCATCCACGGTACGACCGGCGCGGGCGACGCGACGCTGATCATCGACGGTCAGTTCGTCGATGTGGAGCCCAACGGGACATTTCTCGCCTGGCTGCCCGTTCCCCGTGCCACGGCCGGGGACACGGCCTACTACCAGCTGATCGCGCGGCGCGCCGGCGAGGTGGACACGCTCAGCCATCCGATACTCCTCCCCCCGGTGCCGTTCGAGGGCGAGCCCGGAACGCCCTGGATCGACTCGGCGTCCGTGGTCGTCCCCAGCGAGCGGTGGGCGTTGCCGGACGAACAGCTGGCCTTCTCGTTCCGCGGAGCGCCGGGCATGCAGGCGTGGCTGGAGGCGCGGTCCGGCAGGGTTCGCATGCTGGAAAGCCCCGTCGCCGGGCGGTACGTGGCACGCATCCGGGCCGCCGAGCTGCACACGGCTGCCTGCACGGCCGATGCTTGTGACTGGCTCGGCGAGACCGTCCCCCTGGCGACGACGTTCGTCCTGTCGGACGGCACGGTCGAAGCCCGGCACGACCGCGAGATCCCGCTCCGCCTGCTGGACCCGAGCGCGCTCCCGATCGTCGAGCTCGTGGAGCTGCCGGATTCGATCAGCGGCACGAACGGTGTCGTGATCGGGCGGCCGTCACAATTCGGCCCGTACCGCTGGCGGTTTCCGGTCGGCACGCGCGCCGAGGTCGACGGAAAGGACGGCGACCGGGTGCGCATCCGGCTGGCCCCCGGTCTCGAGGCCTGGCTGAGCGAAGACGACACGCGGCCCGCAGCGGCGAACGCGGCGCCTCCCCGCAGCCTCGTGGGAGACTTGCGGTTCCAGGTCCGGGCGGACCGGATCGAGCTCAGAATCCCGCTGTCCGCGGCCCTGCCGCTCCAGGTGGAGGAACCGGACGGCCGCACCGTGGAGCTCACGCTGTTCGGGGCGATCGGGCACACCGACCGGGTCGCGCAGGGTGCCGGAAGCCGGGCCGTCCAGGATGTCCGCTGGGCGCAGCTTCCCGGGGACCGTTACAGGCTCACGGTCACCCTGTCCGAGCCGGTGTGGGGGTACCGAACGACCTACCGCGCCCTGGATGGAGATCGGGCCGAGCTGGTGTTCGAGATCCGGCGCATGCCGTCGATCGATCCCCTGAACCCGCTGGCGGGCCGCAAGGTGGTGATCGATCCCGGGCACCCCGGGGCCGGAGCCACCGGACCGTCGGGCTACTACGAGGGACACGCCAACCTCGGCATCGGGCTGGCCCTGGAGCGCCTGCTCTCCGAAGCCGGCGCGCTACCGGTGCTCATCCGCCGTGACACGCTGCCCATCGGCCTGTACGAGCGGACGACCGCGGCGATCGAGGCGGGCGGTGAACTGTACATCTCGATCCACAACAATGCGCTCCCCGACGGCGTCCGGCCGTTCGGGCGGGAGGGAACGAGCACCTACTACTACCACCCGCACTCCCGGCACCTGGCCACGACCGTCCAGGACGGAATGCTCGATTCGATGCGTCTGCGGGACCTGGGGGTGTACTGGGGCAACCTGGCCGTGTGTCGAATGGCGTGGATGCCGTCGATTCTCACGGAGGGGGCTTTCATGATGATGCCCGACCACGAGGCGGCACTCAAGGACCCCGAGTTCCAGGCTCGCTACGCCCGGGGTGTGCTCGAGGGAATTCGCGACTTCCTGGCAGAGTCTTTGCGCGCGTCCGGAGCTCCACCCGCCGCCGGTGCGCCTCGATGACGGTGGACTACTCCACGGCCGCCGGACCGACCGTGCATCCCACGGCCTGGATCGCGCCGACCGCGGACGTCATGGGTGACGTGACCCTCGGCCCGGACGCCAGCGTCTGGTTCCAGTGCGTCCTGCGCGGTGATATCGCGCCGATACACATCGGGGCGGAGAGCAACGTCCAGGACCTCACGATGGTGCACGTGGACATCGACCGGCCGTGCCACGTCGGCGATCGCGTCGGCATCGGTCACCGGGCCATCATCCACGGTTGTGACATCGAGGACGACTGCCTGATCGGGATGGGAGCGATCGTCCTCTCGAACGCCGTGATCGGGGCCGGCAGCGTGATCGCCGCCGGATCCGTCGTCCGGGAGGGAGCGAGAATCCCGCCGGACAGCCTGGTCGCCGGCGTTCCGGGCCGGATCGTGCGGTCCGTGGACGACGAACTTCGCCGCCGCGCCCGCCTCACCGTCGAGCACTACCGGGACCTCAAGGAAGGACATCGCGCCGGCCGATGGGTCGGGCCCAACCACGTTACGCAGGGAGATGCAGGATGAATCGTTCCGTGCTGCCAGTCCGGTACTCAGCCGCCGCCGCGCTTCTCGTCGCAGCTGCTTGCGGACCGTCCTCCGATGGTTCCCGCGAAGCCGAGAGAGGTCGTGCGCGTGTTTCGCGGTGCCACCCTGGTGGACGGGACCGGTGCGGAACCGATGGAAGATGCGGTGATCGTGGTCAGAGGTGACCGGATCGAGGCCGTCGGTCGCGCCGGCGAGATCGAGGTGCCGGAAGCTGACGTGGACCAAAGCCTGGAAGGCCTGTGGATCATCCCGGGCCTGGTGGACGCGCACGTCCACTTCGGCCAGAGCGGCTGGTTCGACAGCCGCCCCGACGCCATGGACCTGCGGCAATACCATCCCTACGACGATGTCGTCGCGCGCCTGGCCGCCGCGCCGGAACTCTTCGCCGAAGCGTACCTGTGCAGCGGAGTGACGAGCGTTTTCGACGTCGGGGGCTACGGCTGGAGCGTGGGACTCGAGGAGCGCGGCGAGACGGACCCCCGCTTCGTGCGCGTGGCTGCGACCGGACCCCTGCTTTCGACGATCGACTTCTCGCTCAATACCGAGGACGATCACCAGTTCGTCTTCATGGCGGATTCGGCGGCGGTGCGTGAGAGCGTCCAGGCCAACGCGGACCTGGGTGCCTCGGCGATCAAGATCTGGTACATCGTGCCGCCCGACCAGGACTCCGCCCGCGTGCTCGACCTGGTGCGGCTCACGGCCTCCGAGGCGGACGCTCGAGGCCTCCCGCTGGTGGTGCACGCGACGGGCATGTGGGAAGCCAAGAACGCGATCCGAGCCGGCGCGAACGTGCTGGTGCACGGCGTGTTCGACGTGGAGGTGGACGAAGAGTTCCTGGAACTGGCTCGAGAGGCGGGCGTCATCTACACGCCGACCGTCACCGTGACCGAGGGATACCGGAACGTCTTCACCCAGGTCGGAACGGAAGGGCTTCCGTATCCGGCCGGATGTGCGGACGAAGGTACCCGCAATCTCCTGGATTCCGAACTGCCGACCGAGTGGGTGCCGCCTGCGGAGATGATCACACAGTACGAGGATTTCGTCGTGGCGAACCGGGCGGTCGGAATCGAGAACCTGCGCAGGGTACAGGCAGCCGGCGTGACCGTAGCCCTGGGTACGGACGCCGGCAATCCGGGCACCCTGCACGGTCCTTCGGTTCATTACGAGGCGGTCGTATTCCAGGAGGCCGGGATGACTCCGATGGAAGTGCTGGTCTCGGCGACCCGCGACGCCGCGCGAGCCATGGGCAGGGGCTCGGATCTCGGTACGATCGAGCCCTCGAAGTTCGCGGATTTTGCCATTCTCAGAGCCGATCCGACGGCCGATGCGGCCAACCTCAGGGAGATCGCAAGGGTGGTCAAGGGCGGCCGAACGGTGTGGCCGCCGGAGTGATCGGTCGCTTCCGGGTGACGCGCGCGGAATAGCGCATAAGTCAGCCATCCATCTGAAACCCCGGCGCTGTTACAATCACAGCCCTTGACCACCACATATAGGGTTTCTATTCTTTGTGCACCCCAACATATTGGGGTGTGTGAACGGCGTCTTCGCCGCTCGGGGATAGACCGAGCTTGTCCCGCCCGGTCCGCGAAAAACGACTCAACATCAACGGATGTGGTGTCTTTGGGGTGTTCGTCACCCTCGGGGGGATCGTCGCCCCAGATCAGAGGCGGCGAGCGGGACGAAGTGCCGTAACAGATGACCTGGCCGTACGGGCCGGGGTAGCAGATAGAAGAGCGAAACAGCAGTCCAGAACCCGAGAGAAAACAAGAGGCGCCCTGATGCACCGACCGGACACCGCGATCCGTACCGGCAGCGACGTCGAGACCCAGACTCATGGATCTCGAAACCCACCCGTGGATCTGCCTGAGCCCCGGCTGACCGAGAACGCCCGCACGGTCCTGACCAAGCGCTACCTGAAGAAGAACGAGGAGCTCGAGCCGATCGAGACTCCCAAGCGACATGTTCTGGCGGGTGGCCCGGGTCATCGCTTCGGTGGACGCGCAATACGGCGCCTCTCCCGCGCGCGTGATGGAGACGGCGCGCGAGTTCTACGAGATGATGGCATTCGGTGAGTTCGAGCCGAACAGCCCGACGCTGATGAACGCCGGACGCCCCCTCGGGCAGCTGAGCGCCTGCTTCGTCCTTCCGGTGCCGGACTCGCTGAACGGGATCTACGAGACGCTTCGCGACATGGCCCTCATCCACCAGTCGGGCGGCGGCACGGGCTTCGGGTTCAGCCGGCTGCGCCCGGCAGGGGACGTGGTCAAGTCCTCGATGGGTGTGGCGAGCGGTCCCGGTGTGCTTCATGGAGCTCTACGATGCCTCCACCGAAGTGGTGAAGCAGGGTGGAACGCGGCGCGGCGCCAACATGGGGATCCTGCGGGTCGATCACCCGGACATCCTCGAGTTCATCGACTGCAAGGAAGACACGAACAAGATCACGAACTTCAACATCTCCGTGGCCATCACCGACGACTTCATGGAGGCGGTGGGGCGGGGCGAGAACTACGATCTGAAGAATCCGCGAAGCGGCGATCCGGTGGGCCAGCTGGACGCGCGGGAAGTCTTCGACAAGATCGTCTACGGCGCGTGGCGGAACGGCGAGCCGGGCGTCTTCTTCATCGACGAGGCGAACCAGTACAACCCGGTGCCCCACCTGGGCTCCTACGAGGCCACGAACCCGTGTGGCGAGCAGCCGCTGCTGCCGTACGACGTGTGCAACCTGGGATCCGTCAACGTCGGCGCCTTCGTCGAGGAGGGACGGATCGACTGGGACGGTCTGCGGAGCGTCGTCCACCTGTCGACGCATTTCCTCGACAACGTGATCGACGCCAACCAGTACCCGCTGCCGGAGATCGACGACCTGTCGAAGAACATCCGCCGCATCGGCCTCGGCGTCATGGGCTGGGCCGACATGCTGGTGCGGCTCGGCGAGCCCTACGGCTCCCCCCGCTCCATCGAGCTCGGCAAGGAGCTGATGCGGTTCATCGACGAAGAGTCGAAGGTCCAGTCCGAGCGCCTGGCCGACGAGCGCGGCGTCTTCCCGCAGTGGGAGAAGTCGATCTGGGGTTCGGACGAGAAGGCCGCCCGGGACGAGCGCGGCATGCGGATCCGTCCGATGCGCCGCTTGCGCAACTGCAACCTCACGACCGTCGCGCCGACCGGGACGATCTCGATCATCGCCGGCTGCTCCAGCGGGATCGAGCCCCTGTTCGCCGTCGCGTTCATGCGGAACCAGGCCGGCGTGCTCATGCCGGATGTGAACCCCGAGTTCGTCCGCATGGCCGAGGAGGGGGGCTGGTACTCCGAAGAGCTGATGCGGCGCATCGCCGACGAGGGTCACATCCACTTCGACGAGGTGCCGCAGGAAGTCCAGGACGTGTTCGTCACGGCGCACGACGTGACGCCGGAGTAGCACATCCGGATGCAGGCCGCCTTCCAGGCCAACACCGACTCGGCGATCTCGAAGACCTGCAACTTCCCGAACGAGGCCACCGAGGAAGACGTTCGCGAGATCTTCGAGCTCGCCTACCAGCTGCGGTGCAAGGGCGTCACGGTGTACCGGGACGGCTCGCGTGATGCCCAGGTGCTCTCGACCGGCAAGACGGCCAAGGAAGTCGTCGCGGCGGCGAACGGAGAAGGCCTGGAGAAGATCGGCGATCACGAGCTCGCCCAGGAGCTGATCGGGGCGCTGGGCCGCATCGCGGAACTCGAGGACCAGCTCGAGGGGCGGGAAGACCAGATCGCGTTCCTCGAAGGCGGCATGATGAAGCAGCCCGCCGTCCGCTCCCGGCCGCACATGCTGCGCGGCGTGACGCGGAAGATCGACTCGCCGCTCGGAGACATGTACGTCACGATCAACGAAGACGAGGAAGGTCGCGCGTTCGAGGCGTTCGTGGCGCTAGGCAAGGCGGGCGGACCCGCGATGGCCGACGCCGAGGCGATCGGCCGCCTGATCAGTCTCGCGCTGCGCAGCGGCATCTCGCTCCGCGCGGTCCACAAGCAGCTGCGCGGGATTTCCTCTGACCGGGCCGTCGGGTTCGGGCCGAACAAGGTGCTCTCGAGTCCCGACGCGATCGCACAGGTGATCGAGAAGTACCTGGAGGAAAAGGAAGGCATCCAGACGTCGCTCCCGATCCAGGATCCCGGCGCGGCCAAGGCCACCAACGGTGGCACGCAGACGGCCGACCGGCCGCAGATCCACCGGTTCGAAGAGCAGGCGGCGCTGACGTTCATCGGTACCTGCCCGGATTGCGGGTCGGGTCTCGAGTTCGCCGAGGGGTGTGTGAAGTGCCACGCCTGCGGCTACAGCGAGTGTGGCTGACTCGGCACGATAGAGAATCGAAAACCGCTCCGTACGTGAGCGGATAGAGCCTCCGTCCGGCACGGTGTGGACCCCGAATTCCGCCGGCGTCGCGACGGAGGCTCGAACCTTTGGCCGGATGACGCGAGTCGTCCGGAGTTCTGTCCCCAGGACGGCGGAGGGTATTGGCCTTCGGGCCCGATCCGCTGACTACAACTGACGGACAGGACAGCGGAAGCCCGGTCGAAAGGCCGGGCTTTCGTGTTTGTGGGAGGTTCGGAGCGACTTCCATACCGCTCTCCCGCAGAACGCGCAAAGCCCGTGATCTATTAATCTGGATCGTATTGTACATTGACAGATCTATTAAAATAAATCATTATTGTACACAGACGATCTATTGCGCTAGATCACGACGACGGTCTACTCTCGGTGGGAGCAAGCACGACCCCCGGCACTGGTGAGACTGAGATGACGAAGGCATTCAAGGAACTGAGGGTTCGGCAGCTGGACGAAGTCCTGGCGGTCGTTCCGAGAACTGGGACAGGAGCGGCCCCCGCGGGAAGGCTGGGCCAGGGCGATTCGGAAGGCCCTGGGGATGTCCCAGCGTCAGCTTGCGGAGCGCATGGAGGTGTCCACGACGCCGTCAAGTCTGCCGAGCGGAACGAGGCGAGGGGCAAGATCCAGATTGACTTCGCTCGAGGCTCTGGCGGACGGTCTGGACTGCGAACTCGTGTACGTTCTCGTGCCCCGTGACTCTTCAGGGCACCCTGGCGAGCCGGGCGAAGGAGTTGGCCGGGACGGTTGGTCAACCGGGTGTCCTCGTCCATGGAGCTCGAGGAACAGGGAGTGACCGACGAGGAGAAGCAGCGCCAGATCGAGGAGCATTGCAGCCGATCTGCTTCGCGATCGCCGCAGCACTTCTGGGACGACTGATTGACTGGCGGTGCCCGATCATCCGTTCCCGAGGTGCGACGCCCCTCGCTCCCGACGAAGCAGCCGACCTGATCCCCGGCCACGTACGGACGCGGGCGCAGCTCAACCTGCTGGGAGCAGGAGAACATCCTCGCCGCCACCCTGTGGACGCAGCGCACCCGCTCCTCAGCCCTCGACGAGCGGACCATCCGCGAGCTGCACCGCCGGATGTTCGATCGGACGTGGGGTTGGGCCGGCACATATCGCCATTCGGACAAGAACATTGGGGTGGATTGGTCTTCCATTCCCGAAGAGGTTCGGAAGCTGGTGGATGACGGAGCCTACTGGATTCGCGAACGCGTCTTCAACATCGATGAAGCCGCAGTTCGTCTCCACCATCGGCTCGTCCGACATCCACCCCTTTCCCGATGGCAACGGGCGTCACGCTCGCCTGTGGTGCGACCTGCTCATGGGGCAGAGCGGCCGGCCCCTGATCGTGTGGCAGAACGACCGGCTTGGAACGGCGGGCGATGCGCGCCGCGCCTACATCGGAGCTCTACGGGCGGCCGATCGAGGCGATCTCGAACCGCTGCTCGAGTTGCTGTTGCACGGGCGTGCCTGACTGCCTTGATCAACGGCTAGTACTGAACGTCAAGATCGGCGTTGCGGACAACATCTTCTCGCGGAGGAGTGCCTTGCAGACGGGTTGCCCCATGCAGTTGGAGTGCCTGCTATTGTTGCAAGGCGGATATGACCTCGAAATGGAATTGCACGACCGCTTCCGAGTTCTGCACCAGCGGGGCGAGTGGTTTGTCTGGGGGATGACGTGGCAGCCTACGTAAAGGATGCTCGCGAGCGAGCCGCTCCGTCTCTCAGCGCGTCGGCACCACCAGCACCGGTACCTTCGCCTTTCGGATGACGCCCGCGGACACGCTGCCCACGACCACGTCGAACAGCTTTCCGCGCCCATGTGAGCCCACGACGATCACCTCGGCTTCGAGCTTCTCGGCCTGCTCGAGGATGGTCTGGATCGTCGGACCCTGGATCATGAGCGCCGTGACCTCGTGTCCCTGCTCGCGCAGACGATCGGCGAGGCCGTGCAGCTCATCGTGCTCGCGCTTGAATTCCACCGCCACGTCGTGGCGCACCTCGTCCGGGCCCGCCTCATAGCCCACGAACGACGGGTCGGGCTCCGCGACGTGCAGCAGGTAGATCTCGCGGTTGGGTTTGGCCAGGCGACTCACGATCTCCAGCTGGTCCTCGGCCACGGCCGAGAAGTCCAGGGCTACGAGAAGGCTCACGTTCCCATCTCCGGTCGTTGGATTCCGCGCTCCGTCATCCTGTCCTTCAAGATACCGACCAGGGCCCGAGTCCACCGCGCCTTGTCGCGCGAGCTGATGTGCGACCACTCGGGTGTGCGGACGTCCGCCAGCTCGGGGTAGTCCTCGAAGTGCACCCCCACGGCATCCGCCGCGCCCACGATCGATTCCCATACCATCTCGCGGGGCGACGCCTGGCGCTCGAACTCACGGAACCAGTCGCTCGAAGGCGGGCCGGATGAACACGACCTCGCCCCCGCGCTCGCGGATCCTCGCGACGTCTGCAGCAACCTGCTCCAGCAGCGCCTCGAACGCGGCCTGCGCCACCTCCGGCGGTGGAGGTGGTGGCAGGTTCTCGAGGATGTCCTTCCAGGTCCCGGTGACGATCGCGTTGAACTCCGGGTCGTCCTCCACCCGGTCCCACAGGTTCGCCTGCCGGTCACGACGCATGTTCTCGATCTTGCGCACTTCCTGCTGCTGCCACGGAAGGCCAGGTCGGTCCGGCCACCAGTTCCTGCCGGGTCAGAACGGTAAAGAGCTTCGTGTCGATGTTGTAGAACGCGAGCCTCGTCTCCAGGGGATACGAGAGCTTGTTCCCGAGCCACTGCGACGGCGTTTCATCGTAGTAGTGCTGCACGGCGTCCGCCCGGAGTCCGATACCCGGTAGGAAGACCAGCGGGGGCGTGATTCCGACCACGAGCAGGCCCGCGAAGTCCTCGTCCTCCGCGATGTGCGTCAGGATCGGTATCGCGTTCGAGCCTTCGAGCGCGAGCTGGATGCCGTGCACGCCGGTCAGCTCCTGCCACACGTCCAGGTCGATGTCGAACTGAGTGCGGGAGGAGCCGATGAACACCGTGGCATTCGGCTCGCTCCGGTCGACCCGACGACGGGCCTCGGCCCACTGTCCGTCGCTGTTCCGATACGAGGCCTCGTACTGCTGGGCCACGCGCCAGTACGCTTCCCACGCGCCGACTCCGGCCACGGCCAGGACTGCGGCGAGAACAGCCACTCGCGGCCAGCTCATCTCGGGAATCCGCCGGTGGAAGACCGGCTCGGACTCAGAACTGGAAGTAGATGAAGGCATCACCAGATCCTTGAGTAATCACGATGAGGAACAGCATTCCGGCCCAAACGAGGCCCGTGAGCCACCATGGGGACTTCGCAACGACCTCCTCGAGGCGCCGACTCCGCATGTACCAGTGCACCGCGAGCATGCCGATGGTGACGGTCAACACGGTGATGACGAGGTAGGTCGAGAGAACCAGCACGCTGCCCTCTGCGCCGAAGCCGAGCATAGAACGGGTCATGCTCCACGCTTGCGGGAAGCTCCGCGCGCGGAAGAACACCCACGTGAGGTTGACGAGGAAGTACGTCAGCAGTGCGAGGAACAGCCTGAAGCCCGCCGTGGAAGCGACCTTCGCGTGACCCCAGCGCCCACTGATGAACCGCTCGACTCCCAGGTACAGCCCGTGCAGCCCGCCCCACACCACGAACGTCCACGCCGCGCCGTGCCACAGGCCGCCCAGCAGCATGGTGACCATCAGGTTGATCTGGGTGCGGTGCCAGCCCTTGCGGTTGCCGCCGAGCGGGATGTACAGGTAGTCCCGCAGCCAGGTCGAGAGCGAGATGTGCCAGCGGCGCCAGAAGTCCGAGAAACCGATCGCCGCGTACGGGAAGCGGAAGTTGTCCGGGAGCGAGAACCCGAGACACAGCGCGATCCCGATCGCCGCGGTCGAGTAGCCCGCGAAGTCGGAGAAGATCTGGCCCGCGAACGCCAGCGTGCCCGAGCCACGCGTCGGAGAATGGGACCGCCGCCTGCCGCGCCGAACACGGCGTCCGCCGCCGGGGCCAGCGCGCCGTCGGCGATCACGATCTTCTGGAACAGGCCGAGCGTGACCAGGCCGAGGCCCCACAGCAGCTGGTCGCGGCTCGCCCGCACCGGCTTCTGGAACTGCGGGATGAGCTGCGTCGGGCGGACGATCGGCCCGGCCACCAGCTGCGGGAAGAAGGTGACGAACAGGGCGAAGTCGAGCAGCGACTCGGCCGGCTTCGCCCGCCTGAGGTACACGTCCAGCGAGTAGGCCATCGTCTGGAACGTGTAGAACGAGATCCCGACCGGGAGCACGATGTTCCAGCCCGGCGCCGTCCAGGTCACCCCGATGGTCGACATCAGGGCCTGCCAGTTCTCGAGCAGGAAACCGCCGTACTTGAAGTATCCCAGCATGCCGAGGTTCACGACCATGCTGACGAGCAGCCATGCCGCGCCGCCGGCGCCTGCCTGTCCTCGGCGAAGATCCTCTTCGCGACGTACCAGTCGACGACCGTCGAGAGCCACAGCAGGATCACGAACGGGGGGTTCCAGGCCGCGTAGAACAGGTAGCTGGCCAGGAGGAGGTTCGTCTTCTTGACCTTCCACGGGAGCGGCGCGTTGTGAAGCGCCAGCACCACCGCGAAGAACGCGACGAACGTCAGGGAGTTGAAGAGCAAGGGTGCGTCTCTCCTCGATCGTGTGTACGGCTTGCGTTTGTCTGCAAGTTCGGCCGTCTCGGTGGCCGTCGAGCCTCGGTGGCGGACAGGCCTCGCCCGGCATGGCCGCCGCGACCAGTAACGCCAAACGGTCGGGGAGTTGTCAACGGTGGGCTCTGCCCGGTCGATGCGGCGGAGGGTCGTGTGTGGTGGTTGAGGGGGTGTTGAGTGCTCCGACTACATTCAGAGCATGGGAAGGGCAGGCGACACGAGAAAGGAGAGCCCATAGTGGTCACGTTCGCAGGTTTCTGGTTTGCGCGTTCGGACCTCGATGGTGCCCTGTCGGTGGGGCGCTGCAAACTGTCACAATCCCTCTTGACCGGAGTTTGGACGTTTCCGCGGAAACGTTTTTGAGGAGATGTTGAGACCTTGATGACGTTGGGGCGGGGAACCGTCCCCCGCCCCGTGCTCCGGCACACTCTGTAATCCACTTCGCTCGGTGACGGTCGTCGCGGGGAGCGCGCAACCTCACGGGGCGCACTCGGAACGCCGTGGTGTCACATTCCCGCACCTCGACCGACTTAACCCCCGGAAGGACCCCTTCCGCTAGTGTAGCCGCTTCTGGAGACCCTTTCGGGTTTTTCCGTGCGGCCATCCGGTGCAGATGGACAGGAGGAACGGCCATGAGCAGATTCTCAAGTCACTCCGCTAGAGAGCCCCGGAGCTCGGAGGTCCCCAGAGGATACATACGGTGGGGTCCGGTTGGGGCTACGGTCCTGCTCATGGCCGCCCTCGCCGGTTTTTACGGATGCGGCGGTGACGGACCGACGGGGACGGATGATGGCAACGGATCGGGATCCAACGCGGATGTGAGCGGCACCTGGGAGTTCAGGTCATCAACCGGCAGCGCCAGCCAGTTCAGTAGCGGAAGCGGCTCAGTGACGGCGACTCTTAGTCTGACGCAGAGCGGCGGAAGCTTGACCGGATCGCACGCCAACACCGTCCGCCGATCCAGCTTCTGCAGTGACTTCGCCGGCTGCTATCACTCCTCGGAGAGGATCCCACAGGGCGCAGTGCAGGGAAGCGTGAGTGAGCAGAGTGTCGTTCTTCAGTTCAACACGGACGAAGATCCTGAGCTGGAGCGCTACGAGGGGACAGTCAGCGGCGGCCGGATAGAAGGCAATGGCTGGTCGGCCGAGAAGGGAGAGGCCCCGCCGCCTACGCCGATCGCGCCAGCTGCACCGACGAACCTGACTGCCACCGTCGATGAACAGGCACTCGAGGCACTACTTCAGTGGATTGACAATTCCAGCGATGAGGACGGTTTCGCCGTTGCTGAGATATGTGACGGCGCCAGCAAGTGGTCGCTGTTGGGGCTGGTCGATCCGGAAACCACCCGCGTGAACATCACTGGCTTCGTTTCGGGCCTGTCGTGCTCGTACATGGTCCTGGCCTTCAAGAACGTGGGAGACGACGAGGCAGTGCTGTCGGAGCCGAGCAACGTCGTCTCCGTGAACATGCCATAGCCGATCCGGGTGCGGCGGGTGTTGGATCGGGATGGAGTTTAAGCGATCAGCCTGCGGCAGTGAGATCGGCGATGGCCTGGCTGGCCTTGATCCCGGAGTGGGTGCCCTCACAGCGAGTCCTGTCCACAAGCTCGATCCCGCGCCCGTTCTGGGCGGCGACCCAGAGTCTTGGCCGCGCTGCCTGTTGTACCTAACCTCAGCCTTGCGTCTCCAAACGAAACGTCATGGCGGAGGTGAGGGCTGCTGTTGATATTTCGACAGGAGGCAGCACCTGGACCCACTCTTTGCTTTGGCCGAGCTCCGGCCCATCTCGGTCTGGTGGAGGCGCGCTTGTCCAACGCACTTCCGCGGATGAATTCGGGCAGGATCGCACCCCTGCGCAGGGGACGTACGCTCATCTTCGTCGTCACGCTTCTTCAGCCCGCGCCCGCTCTCGCGCAGGTCACGACCGGCGCCGACCTGTCCACCCGCTCGGACTACGTGTGGCGGGGGATCACGCTATCCAATCGTATGGTCGCGCAGCCAGCTGCCTTCGTAGGCTACGACTTCACGCCCGGTATCCTGTCCGCCGGGGCCTGGGCCAGCCTGGAGCCCTTCGAACCGGGAGAAGATGACCTGACGGACGCTGGCCGGGACGGACGTGTCCTCGCCGAGGTCGATTACTGGATACAGTACGCTCAGCGACTCGGCTCTCCATACGCGGTGGACGTGGCCCTAGGGTTTAGTGGATACACGTTTCACGGCGACAGTGCCTCCGGCGGACGGGGCTCGGAATGGAATACGCAGGAATTCTATGGCTCCGTGGGAGTGGCAGGAATGCTCGGCCCGGTGAGCCTGTCATGGAGCGGCTGGAAGGATGTGGGCCAGATCGGTGGTTTCTACATGGAGCTCGGAACGGTTCTCACGCTTCCGGTATTTCCCGTGGGCGAGCCTCTCGGATCCCTGTTTCTCGGCGGCGTAGCCGGTTTCAGCTGGGGGCAGCAAGTTAGTTCCACGACGGCTTCCGACTACTACCAGGGCGAAGGACTCACCCACCTCGACTTCTCGCTCGCCGCGACGCCAACGTTTCACATCGGTTCCGTTCCGTTGGTTCTGTTCACGGCCGTTCACCTGCAAGTCGGGAACGATGGAATCACGAAGCGACGCGGGCAGGATCCCATGACCACGAGCGACGTGTTCCCGTGGTTCGAGTTGACAGTCAGCGCGTGGTACACCTTTGGACGAGCATTTCGGCCGTGAACACGCGCATTCGTACCGAGCTCAAATTGCTTCTCTCGGCCTGTCTCCTATCGGCCGGGGCGTGCACCAAGGCTCCGACTTTCGACCTTCCGACCGCTGTCTCGCCGCCTTCTCAGCCTCCGGCCGACGCCGTGCTTCGCGCCGGATTCGGCAGGGCGGACATTACGCCACCATCCGGCTTGGGACTCATGGGCTACGGGCCCGAGGGCCTGCGCGCGATCGGATACCGGCAACGGCTGTATGCCCGGGCGCTGGTGCTGGAGGACGCGGCCGGCGAGCGTCTGGGCTTCGTCGCTCTGGACTTGGGGCAGGTCTCGATTCTGCTCCAGCGGCGGATCGCGGCGGAGGTTATGGAGCCCACCGGTCTTGGCGCCGATCGGCTAATCCTCGCTGCCACCCACACACACGCCGGTCCAGGCCATTTCTTCGAGGTCAGCGCGTACAACGAGTACGGGAGCTCGGTTTCCGGTTACGATCCGGAGGTGGTGGACTTTCTCGTGAGCCGAATCAGCGCGGCGATCGTGGAGGCGGCAGATGGACTTCGCCCGGCTCGTATCGCATGGGGCTCGAAGGACCTGTGGGGCGTCACCCGGAATCGGAGTCCGGAGGCCTTCGCGAGAAACGAACCGGAGTGGAAGGAGAAGTTCGCCCCGCCGCCCGGGGTCTCGCCGGACAGCGGCGGAGTGGATCCCACCCTCACCATGCTGCGGGTAGACGTGCTCGAGCCAGGAGGTACGCCGGCCGCCGGACCTTATCGGCCGGCCGGGGCGCTGTCGGTGTTCGCGATTCATGGCACCGCCAACCCCGCTGGCAACCGCTTGTACGATGCCGACATCCAGGCACCGGTGCAGCGACGCCTCGAGGCCCATATAGACTCCATCAACGGCGCGGCGGGCCTCTTCGCCCCGGAGGCTGTTCACCTCGTAGCCAATGGGAACGAGGGAGACAACTCCCCCAATCTATCGGACTCCACGCGCACCGAGCTTCCGCGCCTTGTTCGTTCGACACGTCCGGGTGGACCTCGTTCCCCTCCGGGCTACGAAGAGTGGAGGCAGGCCTCTGACGCTCGTCAGGCGAAGCACATCCGACAGGCCCGAGAAGGGATCGCCTCGCTTGCCCCCCACATCAGCGAGCACGCCGTTGAGCTGTTCGACGAGCTTGGGAGCGCTACGTCCGCTGACCTCAGGATCAGTCGGGTATTCGTCGCCGCCGATATGACGGCCTCGTCCACTCTGCGAGTCTGTGATCCGCGAAACGGTACGTCCTCCGTCGCAGGTGCCGAGGACGGTCCGACGCGCTACCGGGATTGGAGACTGCTGGGAATCATCAACGTGGGCTTCGAGGAGGGCGGTTCGGCCATCAACCCCGAGTCATCGGGATGCCAGGGCGCGAAGGAGCCGTTCCTCGGACCTCTGTACGAGGTCGTGGCCGACGAGCAGGCGCTACCAACCACCGTTCAGCTCACTGTGGCTCGAGTCGGCCCCGTCGTCGTGGGTGTCGTGCCGTTCGAGGCGACTGCGGTCACAGGCGGCAAGTTGAGAGAAGCCATCAAAGCGGGTGTCGGGATCCAGGCACCTCCGCCCGACACGGTCGTCCTGATAGGTCTCGCCAACGGCTACAACAGCTACGTTGCCTCCGAAGCGGAGTATGGGCTCCAGCACTACGAGGGCGGCTCCACTCTCTACGGTCCCAAGGCAGCGCCAATTTGCTCGCCCAGGCGGGGTTGGCGAAGTACGGGCGTAATGCCGAACTCGAGTCGGATTTCTACGGCATGCAATACATGTCGAAGGCGGGCTATGACCCTCAAGGCGCGGTCTCATTGCAGAAGACTTTCGTGCGCCTCAGTGAAGGGCGAAGATCGGACTGGCTCAGCGGGCTGTTTGCCAGCCATCCGCCCTCGCAGGAGCGCGTAAACGCAAATATCGCGACGGCGGCGACATTGCCCGCTGGCGGTAAGACCGGCGAGGCCGAATTCCAGCGTGCCATGCAAAAAACCCGGGCAGCCAAACCGGCATACGACGCCTATGACGAGGGTCGCAAAGCCCTGTCGGAGAAAAAACTCGATGAAGCGCTCACGCTTTCGAACAAAGCGACTCGACCTGTTTCCGCAAGAAGCACATTTTCACGCGCTGCGCGGTGACGTTCGGCTGGTTGCCGACAAATACGATATGGCCGTGACCAACTACAGCCGGGCGATCGAACGGCGTAACGGCTTCTTCTACTACCATTTGCAACGCGGCCTGGCGAAGAAGGAACTGGGCGAAACGGACGGCGCGGTCATTGATCTCGAAAACAGCATAGAGTTGTTGCCGACGGCGCCGGCGCATTACGCGCTCGGCAGCATTGCACAGCAGCGTGGAAATCTTCCGGAGGCGATCAAACACTACAAGGTCGTCGCTGGCGCAGGTGGAGAGTACGGCGCGGCAGCAACCACGGCGCTCGTAAGACTGGAGTTGCCTTCAAACCCGAGCGCCTATGTCCTGCGTCGCTGTGACCCGGACGCCAACGGTAATCTCGTTGTATCTGTCAAGAACGACACGGCCGTGCAGATCACGGGCGTTCAGGTGATTGTTCAGTATGCGGACGCAGCCGGCCGGCAGCAGCAGGTGCGCCACGATATCCAGGGACAGATTCCGCCCGGGCAAATCGCGACCGTAAACACGGGACTTGGGCCGTACACGGCCGGCTCCAATTGCCCGGCGACCGTTGTTGCTGCGCAGGTCGCCGAGTAGTAGCACGGTGCGGCCAGCGGCGTCGATCGCAGACCCTTTCGAAAAAGGTGTTGGGGGCTAGTTGTTCTTCTCGTCGAGCAAGCGTTCCATTTCATCCATGATGGCGTTCATCTTCTTGACGATTGCCAGGTAAGGCTCAGGCTTCGCCAGATCGACGCCAGCGTTCACGAGCAGCTTGTACGGGTAGTCGGAGCCACCCGCACGCAGCAGGTTCTTGTAGTTCTCGACGCCCGCGTCCCCTTCGTCCACGATTTTTTCGTACAGCGCCGTACCTGCGGTCTTTGAGGTCGCGTACTGGAACACGTACATGTTGTAGTAGAAATGCGGTATGAACATCCATTCGTTCGTGTACAAGTCGTCGATGACGACAATACCTTCATCATGGCCGTGGTAACGACGCAGGATCTCGCCATACATTTCTGTAATGCGGTCTCCCGACAATGCTTCGCCACGTTCGGCGGCCTCGTAAAGGGACAGTTCGAATTCGGCAAACATCGTCTGGCGGAAGAACGTGCCGCGCATGCCTTCGAGCGCATGACCCAGATAGAATAACTTTTCATCGATCGTCTCGGCGTTTTTCGACATATAGTCCTGCAGGATCAGCTCGAGCGATGTCGACGGTATTTCGGCGATGAAAGTGGCGTAGCTTGCCGTCTCAAACGGCTGCGCCTGCCTGGCGTATACCGTATGCATGGCGTGCCCCCACTCGTGTGCAAAGGTCGATAATGAGGAATAGTCGTCGTTGTGGTTGAGCAGCAGGTAAGGGTGCACGTCGTAGGCAAAGCCGGCCATGTACGCGCCGGAGCGCTTACCGCGCTGCGGATAAACGTGCATCCAGCGATCATCCATGGCGTCTTTTTGCATGCTTACCCAGTCTTTGCCGAGGATCCCCATGGCTTCAAGCGTGATCTTCTTGCTCGTATCGAGGTCGAATTCGCGGTCGAGTGTTACCAGCGGTGGGTAGATGTCGTAGTAATGCATTTGCTCGAGACCGAGCATGCGTGTGCGCAGTTTGAAATAGCGGTGCAGTGTCGGCAGCGCCTTGTTCACTTCCGTAACCAGAGTGCGATACACGGCGGGCGGCAGGTTGTCCTGGAACAGTTCGCGATCTAACACGCCGTCGTAGTGGCGTGCTTTTGACAGCGCAACCTGCGTCTGCAAGTGCGAATTCAGGACCATGCCTACCGAACTGCGGTACTCGGCCCATTTACTCCAGAACGTATCGAACGCGAGTTTGCGATCGTCGCGGTTGGCGCTGCTACGGGCCTTACCGTATCCCTGTGAGTCGACAACGATCTCTTCGCCATCCGACAAAGTGATTGTCGGCCAGGGGATATCCGAGTTGGCCAGCAGACTATAGGTGTCGTTCGGTGCACCGAAGGTCTGTGAAAAATAGGACAACGTCTGCTCGGTTTCCGGGCTCAGGGTATGCGCCGCATTGCGCAGGCTGTCATCGAGCTGGTACGCGAACGGTTCGAGACGCTCGTCTTCCTTGATGAAAGACTCGATGGTTTCGCGACCGACCTGGATAAGTTCCGGTTGCATCCATGCAGTAACCTCGCCGAAACGCGCAAACATGATGTCGGCGAGTTGGCGACGTTCCTGGGTCTCAGACTCACGCAGATCCTCATCGGCGTTGAGCGACGCATAGACATAAACGCGACCAGCCTTGCGAAATGTATCGGATACGAAGCGGTAGGTTGTGTAAAGCGAGTTGGCGCTCTTGCCAAGCGATCCCCGCATGCCGTCAATTTTGTCGAAGTCCGCCATGACCTCGTCGCGGGCTTTGCTCCACGCTTCTGTGTTCGGGTACAGGTCGGTCAGGTCCCAGGTCGCCTGGGGGTCCGCTTCATCCGTCTGCTGTGCGACCACATTGTGTGCCGTGAGAAGGACCACTACCGCGGCGAGCGGCACCAGGAGTTTATGCATCGTGTTTCCCCATTTATTAATTCTTTGCCAATAGACCGGTTTACCTGGCCAGAGTTTCCTCGATCCAGGCGTCGATACTCATACCGAGCATTGGCAGTGTTACGCCGCCGTTTTCAAGTATGCGATTGTGAAAAACACGGATATCGAAGTCGTCGCCGAGCATCCTTTCAGCTTTTTGTCGAAGGCGCTGGATCTCCAGGCTACCCACCAGGTACGACGTGGCCTGACCCGGGACCGCCGCGTAACGATCAACCTCGCCTGACACCGCGTCAAAACCCTCTGCGGTGTTTTCGAGCATATAGTCGATGGCGTTTTGCCGGGTCCAGCCCATGACATGCATGCCGGGATCAACAACCAGGCGGGCCGCGCGGAAAGCTTCGTTGGATAGCATGCCGAGGCGGGCCAGTTCGCTCGAATACAAACCGATTTCGTCGGCCAGTCGCTCCGAGTACAGAGCCCATCCCTCGCTGGTACCCGAGCTCCACATGTAGCGCAATATAGGGTGCAGTGATTGGTTGCCGGCGGCGATCGAGCTGTCGAGATGGTGGCCGGGCCAGCTTTCGTGGAACGCGGTTGATTCCGTTCCTGCTTTACTGATGCCCGTAGGGTTGTAGGTGCCTACTTTGTAGATGCCAATGCTGCCGTCCGCGGACCCCGCCGAATAAAAGCCGCCACCCGAATCTTTTTCGAAAGCAGGCGAGGGCGTGATGATCAGTCTGGACTCCGGCACGTAGGCAAACCAGTCCGGCATTGCGGCCTTGGCGCGAGCCACGGCGCTGTTGACGTAGTCGAGCATCGCCTGTTCGCTTTCGAAGGTGTACTCGGGGTTGGTCCGGAGCTCCTGGAGCAATGACGTCAGGTCGTCGGTGCCGAAAGATTCTTTGGCGATGGCGAGCATCTCGCTTTGTATGCGCGACATGTTCGAAAGGCCGGCCCGGTGAATATCGGCAGGATCCATCGGCAGGGATGACCAGTAGCGGACCGATGCGGCGTAACATGCTTCGCCATCCGGATTGCCCGAGACGCCGATAACATCCCGGCCCTGATATTCGGTCGCCAGGAAGTCGCGATATCGGATCAGCGCGGGGGTGACGCTATTTTCGACAGTTTCGCGGTACTGCGTCGTGAACTTGCTGTCCTTGGAACGGATGGCCGGATCCAGGAACGGTGAGTCGTCGATAGGTGTGTCGATCAACGCGGTCACTTGTTCGACGACGGCGTCGACATTGGTTTGTGGTGCCAGGTATCCGGCGTCTACACCGCGACGCAGGTTGCTGATCTCGGTGTCCAGGTAACGAGCAATGTCTGACGCTCGTGAAAGCGCTGCGTCTCGTTCAACCGCAGTGCCGACAGGCTGCGCACCAAGAGTCGACGTTATCATCGACGGCCATCCCGTCCACGTCGGGCTGACGTTCCAAAGCTCCATGCGACAAACACGCATTCCGGTAATCGCCTCGAGCCGTTCGCGCGCGAACAGGTAGGTTACCGCATCAACAGTGCCTGACAGCGGCGTTGGGTCCAGCGCGTCGAGCTCTTCGAGCCAGTCGTCAACCTGTTTGTCCCAGGCCGTAATTTTGCTTTCGCTGTGGTCCCCAAAACGATTCATCGCTGCGTCGGGGTAGGCGGACTCGTAGGCTTCCTCGGGGTAAAACGAGTAATAGCCGTTGACAAACTCCGAGGCGATCGAGTTCACGCGCTCGGCAGCGCTTGGTTCGGGTTCGCCTGAGCAGGCGCACAGGGTCGCAAATAATACTATAATTATCAGCCGGTTAGTCGTCATGTTCGTGATCCTTGCCGTGTCTCCGCGCCCGCAATCAGAGCATACATCAGCGACTGATGACAGGGTCTGCGATAATACGCCGAGACCGTTTTATGCGTCGGGAGGACGCCATGTCGAGGATCATCGCCGCCATCGCGATCAGCCTGATCGCCGGGTTTGCAGCCGCTGTCTGGCTGATGCGAGACGGCCCGACGGGCGATTCCGAATCGCGAGCGGACCTCATGGCGGGCACCTTCGAATCAGCGGCGCCAACTGAAGAACGCCTTCGTCGACTCGAGCAGGTCACGGCCGAAGAGCGCGAAGCGCGACTGGTACTCGAGGATCAACTGCAGGCCCTGATCGAAGAAATCGAACGCATCGATGCTACCGGTCCACGAGTGTTTGCAGATCAAGTTGCAGCGTCAGACGATGCACCGGCGCGCAGGCAACCGGAGCAGCGTGCGCGGCGAGATTTCGTATCCCTGGTCAGGAATTTCCAGGAGCGGCGGCTGAATGACCTGGTCGAAGGCGGGTTTTCAGAAGATGAGGCTCGTCGCGTTCTGAAACAGGAGTCGGAAGCGCAGTACAAGGCGATGCAGGCGGCCCATGATGCGCAGCGTCGCGGCGAGGTGGTCGACTCTTTGTCGGCCATGAGCAGACCCCAGTCCTTGCTGCGGGCCGAGCTGGGCGACAGCGACTATGAGCGATACCTGCAGGCACAAGGGCAGGCGACATCCATACAGGTTACGCAGGTGCTGGATAGTTCGCCCGGAAGCCTGGCGGGTTTGCAGCCCGGCGACCAGATCGTCAGTTACGGCGGTGAGCGCGTATTTGACGTGAATGAGTTGCGCGAACTAACGCTGCAAGGCCGCGCGGGTGAGGACGTCGTTATCGAAATCGAGCGCGACGGCGTGAGAATGCAGCTGAACGTGCCAAGAGGTCCTGTCGGCATCAATGGCACAGGAGCGGGCGTGCGACGCATGAACTGGTGGGGTGGAGGTTAGGCATTTTGTCCGGGTGCCAGCAATGGAAAGTGGATAATAACGGCCGCGAACTGCAAAATGCCCATTCAATAAAAAATAGAGGTTTAGTAAACCCTTGAGTGTCCTTCGCTACACCATACCGAACAGCTTTACTGCCCTGAGCCTGCTTCTGGGCGTCGCTTCCATTGTCACGACGCAACTTGGCGAGCTCGAACTCGCGGCCTGGATAATCGTCTGGTGCGGATTGCTCGACGTCATGGACGGCGCATCGGCGAGACTGCTGAAAGCAACGTCGAGTTTCGGCGCCGAGTTCGACTCGATGGCAGACCTGGTCTCTTTCGGTGTTGCGCCGGCTGTGCTCATGCTCAATGCCGGTTTGCAACTGGGTGGCATCGAGTACGACACCGGGCAGTTTTGGGTGCTCGTCGTTGCCGTCGCTGTTTTTGTCCTTGCCGGCGCCATGCGGCTGGCGCGCTTCAATCTCGTATCGGATGTGCCCAGCACGGGCTGGTTTGCCGGTGTTCCCATTACAGCGGCGGGCGGCGGCCTGATCTCCTCGCTGGTACTCGTTCTGATTCACTATCCGGATGTTGCTGCGTCGTTGCCACTGCATTTGTACATGCCCGTGCTGATGTTCGTGCTGTCGCTGCTTATGATTTCAAGGCTGCGCTTTCCTAAAGCCAAGCTGCGCAAAAGCAAGATCTTTAATGCGTTTCAAGTACTCGTCGTCGCCGGCGTCTACTACTGCGGTATCACTCGTTCCTGGCCGGAATACCTGTTTGGCATGGGCGTGTTCCTGCTGATCGCAGGGATAATCGCAGGCCGCATAAGCCGCGATTCCTGATGTCGAATTCCTCGGGCTGCTGACCAATGTCCACAACCGTCACCGTACTGATCGTTTACCTGGGTGTGCTGGCTGCACTTGCGATCTGGAGCCGTCGCGAAACCCACACGCTGGCCGGCTTCTACCTCGCGGACAAGAAACTGCCGTTCTGGGTGGTTGCTTTCAGCACCAATGCCACCGGGGAAAGCGGTTGGCTGCTGCTGGGTCTGTCCGGCATGGGTTATGCCGTCGGCACCCAGGCCTACTGGGTCGTCGTTGGTGAGATTGTCGGCATTGCATTGTCATGGGGGCTGATCTCCAGGCGCCTCAAGCGTCTTGGTGATGAAACGGACTCGATAACCGTACCCGACGTGTTGGCCGCGAAGTTCGCCGACAAGTGGCACCTGATTCGCGGCGTTGCCGTATTGATAATTGTCGTCATGGTGACGACCTATGTAACAGCCCAGATGGTGTCATCGGGCAAGGCGTTCAGCAGTTTCCTCGGAATGAAATACGAGACCGGCGTTGTCGTCGGCGCGGTCTTTATTATCGGCTACACGTTTGTTGGCGGATACAAGGCCGTGTCGTACACCGATGTCGTGCAGGGTGTATTGATGCTGCTGGGACTGATCGCCGTGCCGGCGGCCGCCATTCATGCCGCTGGCGGTTGGGGCGACGTAAAAAACGCGCTGGCGTCCCAGGATCCCGCACTACTCGATATGTTCGCGTTTTCAAGTGGGCCGGCATGGATCGGGGTTGCCAGTTTTCTCGCCATTGGGCTGCCGTTTCTCGGCGTACCACAGCTCCTTATTCGCTATATGTCGGCGCGTGATGACGGGGAAATCCAAAAAGCGCGCATCATGTCGATCATTGTTCTGTTGTTTTTTACTGCCGGTGCCGTAACGGCCGGCGTTGCGGGTCGAGCGTTGTTCCCGGGGCTCGAGGACAGCGAAACCATTTTCCCGGTGCTTTCGAGCAAACTCTTCCCACCCGTTATTTCCGGCATGCTGCTCGTGGTCGTGTTGTCCGCAATCATGTCTACTGTCGATTCGTTGCTGCTGCTCGCATCCTCGGCCGTCGTACGCGACACCTACCAGAAAATAATGGGCAGCACGGAGAGCGATTCCGTGCTGTCGAATTACGGCAAGCTCGTCACCGTTATCATCGGCATTATCGCGCTGGTACTCGGTATCCAGGAGCCGCGCGTGATTTTTGATTTCGTGCTTGCATCCTGGTCCGGGCTCGGTTCGGCGTTCGGGCCGGCGATGGTCGGCATCCTCTATTACAAGCGAGTCACCTGGGCCGGCGTACTCTGCGGCATGCTCGGCGGGTTCCTGGTCAGTGTCGTCTGGTTGACCTGGTTCAAGGCGGATTATTACGGTTTGTACGAGGCAATCCCGGGCTTCCTTGCAGGGATGATCCTGACGTTCGGCGTCAGCTGGCTGACCAGTCGGGCAAGGAGATTAACGCCAGTTTGTAACCAAACAGGCGTCGCGGCCCTATAACAGTGTATGAGATCACTAATTGAGGGTTTTTCGATGCGCAATCTGAAGTTACTCGCCGTCCTGCTGTTTTTCGGCTTTCCAACGCTGGCCAATGCCGAGGTCGGCGGGATTCCGGATTCGGCCACCTGGTATTTTCATGCCGATTTCGACGCCATGCGAAAAGGCAAGGCGAGCCGGGGTCTTTATGACTGGCTTGATTCCGAATTCTTCGAAGAAATCCGGCTTGAAACCGGCGTGGATTTTGGCAAGGAAGCCGAGCGCTTTACCGCATTTTCGCGTGCCGGCGAAGGTCCTGTAGTCCTGGTCGAAGGCAATATCAGCCAGGAGACCAAGGACAAGATCATTGCGATTGCCGCCGCCGACGGCGAATTGCAGACGTTCAAGTCGTCGGGCAAGGCTTACTACTATTTCAACAGTGACAATTCCGGTCCTGGTGTCAGCAATGTGAATATTGATGTCGACTCCCTTGACGATGAGGCCTATATCAGCGTCGCGCTCAAGAACAAGATCCTGGTAACCAATTCGCAGGAACAGATGAAGGCACTGCTGGCCAATAACGGCAAGATCGAATCCGCGAAGAAACAAAAGAACACGCTGTTCATCTTGCGGGCGGAACGCAGCCTCATTCAGGCCGGTGTCAATGCCGATGAGCTGGATGCGGGTGACGGCTGGGAATCCAACATTCTGCGAAATACCAAGCAGGTCGCCGTGCTGATCGCAGATCTCGGTGACAAGCTTGGCGTCGAAGCGCAGCTCATGGCGAATGAGCCTGAAATTGCCAACTCATTGGCAAGCATTGTAAGAGGACTAATCAGCCTGCAGATTTTCAATGAAGACATGGACCCGGAGATTGCATCGATCCTGCAAAGCACCAAGGTCGATGTTGCTGGTAATGCGCTGAGGATTTCCCTCGCGATTGAACCAGATACTGTCATCGCTGCCCTTGAGGACTGAGATACAACTGGTAAGCGCCGCCCAGGCGGGGTCCGTGGATGCGTTCACGGAGCTCGTACACAGTTACCGGCATCGCTTGCTACGTTTCTTGCTGAGTCGCTGCGCGAGCTATGCGGACGCCGAAGACGCCCTGCAGGACACGATGATCAGTGCCTTTCGTTACATTCGTTCCTACGATTCGCGATGGCGGTTCAGCACCTGGCTGTATCGTATCGCGATCCGCAATGCAGCGAAATTGCGGGTGCCCGAGGTTATCGAGATCGGTGATCTAAGGGACGAAGAAAGCGACCCGTTGCTGCAATGCATCGCTGACTCGGAATCAGAAAATCTCTGGGTGAGTGCGCGGCGTTTGTTGACTGACGAAGTGTTTGCCGCAATGTGGCTGCGTTATGCCGAAGACATGTCGGTGAAAGATATTTCGAAGACGCTGGATCGCTCTGTGTCCTGGACCAAGGTCAACCTGTTGCGCGGTCGCAGGGCATTGGATGCCGAATTGAACAGCGTTACAAATGAGAGTGAAGCGTATGGATAAGCTAGCCCAACAACTTCGCCTGGATGCGGAAAAGATCGAGGTGACAGTTTCCGATGAACTGGATCATCGCATAGCCGCCTCTTTGCAGGGCGTTACGCCTGAAGCCGAGTCCATTGCGGCGCCCAAGTCGCAAAGACCGGCGCTATTCTGGTGGGCGAGCAGCCTTACCGGGATCGCTGCTGCCGTAGCGGTCATCGCTATTGTCAACACGCAGCAGCCGGTGGAGCCCGCGACACCGACGCCGGCGAGTATCGTCGCCGCCGTTCCCGTTATCGACTGGAAGACCGAAACGGCAATGTTGGCGGGTCCGCTGCAGCAGGAACTGGATGCCCTGCAATCGGACATCAAGAAAGCCGAAAGGAAAGTCAGGGACGATATCGGCCTCTGATATTGTGGAAAATACCTACTGATTCCACTATCCTCGATGACGGGGTAAGTTCGCCGGTATCCGTTAGAACCAGCGCAACAAAGAGATCCGGCGGCAAATAATTACAACGACCACCAAAGGATGCATCAAGTATGCCTTTCGCTGTTGTCTTGATTCTGCTCGTCGTCGGTTCTGTCGTTTTCCATATATACAGCCAGAATTATGGGTGGTGGTTCACCGACCTCGCCTCTAATTGGGGCATGGTGGATTTCACGGTCGACATTACCCTCTATGTCACAGGCTTCGTATTCGTGGCCGTTAACCTGTTCATGGCCTACTGCGTCATCAGGTTCCGTTACAAGAAAGGGGCAAGAGCCTCCTATGAGCCCGAGAACAAAAAGCTCGAAAGCTGGCTGACCGGCCTGACGGCGGTTGGCGTAGCGGCGATGCTGACGCCTGGTCTGTTTGTCTGGGCCGACTTTGTCGATGTGCCGGATGATGCACACGTGGTCGAGGCGGTTGGTCAGCAGTGGCACTGGACGTTCCGGATGCCGGGCGAGGACGGCAAGCTGGGCGAGGTTGATGCCGAGCGCATCAGCTGGCGCAAATCCGTTCGGCATGGATCCCGAGGACCCGAACGGACAGGACGACGTCCTCGTTTATGACGGGGAGGTACATATCCCCATCGACAAGCCCGTTAAATTCCTGCTGCGCTCAAAAGACGTGCTTCATGACTTCGCCGTTGCCCAGTTTCGCGTCAAGATGGATCTCGTGCCGGGCATGAACACGTTCCTGTGGCTGACGCCGACAAAGACCGGGCGTTTCGAAATTCTTTGCGAGGAACTGTGCGGTATTGCGCACTACACGATGCGTGGTGCCGTCATTGTCGATGACGGCGATGACTACGAGACGTGGCTCGCGAATCAATCCACTTTTCATGATCTGAACACGGCGCCGGCCGGCAATCCCGTGGTCGGTGCTGCGCAGTACGCGGTTTGTGCCGCCTGCCACGGCCAGCAGGGCGAGGGAATTGTCGCCATGAATGCGCCCAAGATCGCGGGTCAGAGTGCCTGGTACCTGAAACGCCAGCTCATGAACTACAAGAAGGGTCTTCGTGGTACGCACGAAGGCGACGTCTACGGAGCACAAATGATCGGCATGGCAGCAACGCTGGCCGACGAGCAGGCCGTTGATAACGTGGTGGCGCATATTCTGACATTTCCAGACAACGCCGTGAGTTCGACTATCGAAGGTGACGTCGCCAGCGGGCAAAAGTACTACAACGTCTGCGCGTACTGTCATGGCGGAGATGGCATGGGCATACAGGCCATGAATGCGCCACGTGCCGCCGGCATGTCCGACTGGTATATGGAGCGACAGTTGCATAACTTCAAAGACGAAATTCGGGGCGGACATCCGCAGGACTACAACGGTAAGCAGATGGGTTTCATGGCGGACAATCTGCATGACGATCAGGCGGTCAGGGATGTCATCGCCTACATCAATACATTATAGGCCGTTCGTCGTGGGCGAATAGCAGACCAGACAGGTATAAGGGGAACCGGATGGCATACGTTGCAATTGCAGATCGTGACCACGAAATTGAACATCACGATCCGCAAACGTTTATCACTAAATATGTCTGGAGCCAGGACCACAAGGTCATTGCTATCCAGTACAGCCTGACCGCAATCTTTGTCGGCCTGATTGCACTGGGGCTATCGGCATTGATGCGACTTCAGCTTGGCTTCCCGGATCAGTTCTCGTTTATCAACCCGGAAAACTATTACCAGTTCATCACCATGCACGGCATGATCATGGTGATTTATTTGCTAACGGCATTGTTCCTGGGCGGTTTC
>CAWECO010000003.1:0-452636 GCA_963807645.1 uncultured Gemmatimonadales bacterium | reverse complement strand
TGGGCCCGGCTGGACTCGAACCAGCGACCTTGGGATTATGAGTCCCCTGCTCTAACCAACTGAGCTACGGGCCCGTGGGTCCTGCGGCGCGCTCATTCTATCCCGTTTCGTGGGAGTGCGCGACCCGATGATCCTTGCCTCAGCGCCATGCGACCCGGATCTTTCGGCTTCGACATTCGCCTACACCGCTTAGCGGGGTCCGCACCCAGAATGCGCATACTGATCGTCGGCGCCGGCGAGGTCGGCTACCACGTGGCCGAGCGTCTCGTGAAGGAGCAACACGACGTGGTCGTCATCGACGTCGATCGCGATCGCCTGGACTACGTCGAGAGCCACCTGGACGTGGCGGTCATGGAAGGCAGTGGCGTGAACTCCACGGTGCTGGAGTCCGCCGGCGTCGGCCAGGCGGGAATGCTGCTGGCCGTGACGAGCGTGGACGAAGTGAACCTCGTCTGCTGCATGTCTGTTCCTCCACGCCGCGGCCTGACCAAAGTGGCTCGGGTATCCAACCCGGACTTCTACCGCGGCGGGGAGGCCCTGCGACCGTCTCGATTCGGAGTAGACCTCCTCATCAACCCGGAGCGCGAGCTCGCCCTCGAGACGTTCGGACTGCTCGAGTCGACGGCGGCGACGGACCTCACCCTGTTCGCCGGCGGCGCCGTGCAGTTGATCGGTCTTACCGTGCTCGAGGGAGCGCCCGTTGACGGGAAGACGCTCCGAGAGATCGGTCGCAAGGTGGGCCGGCGGTCGCTGCTCGCCGTGGCGGTCGAGCGAGACGGAGAGACCATGATCCCGGACGGCGATTCCGTGATCCAGGCTTTCGATCACGTGTATGCGATCGCTGCCGAGGATGAGATCACTCGCGCTATGGAGCTGTGCGGCTATTCGCCCGCCAAGCTGACGCGGGTGATGATCGCCGGCCACAGCCGCGAGGCGTTCTACCTCGCCAAGCTACTCGAGCAACACGGCATCGAGGGAACGGTGCTGATCGCTGACCCGGAAATGGCGCACGAGTTTGCCGTTCGGCTCGAGCGTACGCTGATCCTCCGGGCAGACGCCACCGATGTCGAACTGCTGGAGTTCGAGGGGGTCGGGGAGACGGACGCGTTCGTCGCGTTCACGGATGAAGATGAGATGAACATCATCTCATCGCTTGTGGCGCGGGACCTCGGCGTCAAGCAGATCGTCACGCTGCTCAACCGCACGGACTACCTGCCGCTGGCGCGTCGGATCGGGCTGGAAACGGCCGTCAGTCCGCGGATCAGCGCAGCGAACGCCATCCTTCAACACGTTCGGCGTGGCTCGATCCAGAACGTCGCCGTATTCAAGGACTCGGACGCCGAGGTGATCGACTTCATCGTGTCGGAGGAAAACCCATTGATCGGGAGGCGGCTCGAGGAAATCGAGCTGCCGGAGCACGCCATCCTCGCCACCATCGTGCGCGACGAGAAGATGATGATCCCGCGGGGGGACGACGCCCTCCAGGCCGGCGACGAGGCCATCGTTTTCGCGCTGGCCGACGCGGTGCCGGCCGTGACCGCGCTCTTCCCGTCCTGATCACACCCGCCTCCGTGAGCGACCGGTGAGATACGGCGAGATCCTCCATGTCCTGGGCGGCCTTCTGATGGCGATGGCGGTCGCCATGATCCCGGCGGGAGTCCTGGGGGCGATGGAGGGCACGTGGCTCGGCTGGCTCGTCTGCATCCTGATCCCCGGCCTCCTGGGGCTGGCCTTCTTCGTGCTCACGCCTGGCAGGGTAGACCTTTCGCCACGCGAGGCCCTCGCCATCGTCGGACTCGGCTGGATCGGAATCGTGCTGGCCGGGGCCCTGCCCTTCCTGCTCACAGGTGTGACCGACTCGGTCGCGTGGGCGGTCTTCGAGTCGGTCTCGGGCTTCACCACCACCGGCGCTACCGTTTTCGCCGTGATCGAGGAACTTCCGCCGAGCATTCTGCTGTGGCGAAGTCTGTCCCACTGGATCGGCGGCATGGGCATCATCGTGCTTGGCGTGGCCATCCTTCCGCTCATCGGGGTGGGAGGCGCCCAGCTGTTTTCGGCCGAGGCGCCGGGCATGACTACGGACAAGGTGCAGCCTCGCATCGCCACGACAGCTCGCCTGTTGTGGGGCGTGTATGTCTCTATGACGGCGATTGTTGGAATTGCGTACCTCATCCTGGGTATGAGCTTGTTCGATGCCGTGAACCACGCCATGAGCGCCCTCGCCACGGGGGGCTTCTCGACTCGCACGGCATCGATGGGCTATTACTCGCCGGCGATTCAGTGGGTCACGATCCTGGCCATGTTCCTGGCCGGGGTGAACTTCACGCTTCACTACCGCACGTTCACCGGGCACCCGCGCGAGATGTTCCGGAACGCCGAGTGGCAGTGGTATCTGGCATCGGTCGTGGCGGTCTCCTCGGTCTGCTTCGTCGCGCTCGGCGTGTCGGAGGGCGGGTTCTCGCTGGAGCTCGTTCGCCGGGCCAGCTTCTCGGTCGTGTCGATCCATAGCACGACCGGCTTCGGGACGGCGGATTTCGCTGCATGGCCGCTCGTCGCGCAGGTGCTTCTGTTGGGGTTGATGTTCATGGGCGGGATGGGGGGATCGACGGGAGGCGGCTTCAAGGTGATTCGGGGCGCCGTCGTCACCCAGCACGTGTTGGACGAGATCCGGAAAGTCCTGCACCCGCGCGCCGTGATCATCACCCGGGTGGGGGGCAAACCGATCCGCGAGGAACTGGTGCTCAAGGTGCTGGCCTTTCTCGCCATGTACATGGCCACGCACGCCGTCGGCACACTGGTTCTCGCGGCACTGGGGCACGATCTCGTGACGTCGCTCAGCGCCTCGCTCGCCGCGCTGTCGAGCATCGGTCCGGGACTCGGTGAGGTGGGACCGGCCGGAAACTACGGACACATGGGCGCCCCGGCGCTGATCACTCTCTCGGGATTGATGTTGCTGGGAAGGCTGGAGTTCTACACTCTACTCGTGCTTCTCATCCCCAGCACCTGGACCCGCTCGCACCGCACACCGAGACCTCCGCGGATCTGGAGACGACAACGCCGGAGAGCGCTCTCCCGAGCGGGAACGCGGTCGGACCCCATGAGCTCGTGGCCATCACACCCCCATGGCGTTCCGCGAGCCGAAAAATAGGACCTCGCTCAGTCCGTCCCGAAAAGCCGGTCCCCTGCATCCCCAAGCCCCGGAAGGATGTACCCACGCTCGTTCAGCTCACGGTCCAACGCGGCGGCGTAGACGAGCACGTCCGGATGATCGTCCAGCATGCGCTGGACTCCCTCCGGCGCCGAGACGATGCACATCATGAGGATATTCCGCGCCCCGGAGTCCTTGAGGTAGGTCACCGCGGCGCTGGCCGAGCCGCCGGTCGCAAGCATGGGGTCGGCCACGATGAACACGCTCTCCTCGCAGCGGGTGAGGAATCTTGAAGTAGTAGTCGATGGGCTCGAGCGTGTCGTGGTCCCGCTGGAGTCCGATGTGCCCCACCCGCATCGTCGGGATCAGGTCGAGAACGCCGTCCACCATACCGAGACCCGCGCGCAGAATCGGCACCAGAGTCAATCGCTCGCCCAGGACAATGTCTCCAGTAGTAGACTCGAGAGGGGTCTCGACCCGTACGGTCTCCGTCTCGAGATCCGAGGTCACCTCGTACGCCAGGAGCATCGCGATTTCGTCCACCAGCTCCTTGAAGATCTTCTTCGGCGTGTCCCGCTTTCGAAGAAGGGTCACCTTGTGCCGCAGCAGTGGATGGCGGGTGACGATCAGATTCGGAAAGCCCGGCTCCCGGTTGAACATCCCGTCTGTCGCAGCGCTCATCACTCCTCCACGATCAGCATCGGTTTCGACGGCTCTTCGATGGCTCCAACCACGGACGCCGCATAGCCAGCGGATTCCCACTCGGCCGCCAGTTCCGAGGCCTCGTGCTTCGGCACGCAGGCCAACAGTCCGCCTGACGTCTGCGCATCGCACAACACCGTGCGCACCGCGTCCGGGATCCCCGGCTCCCACCCGGTCACGGGCTCGATAGCGGCTCGATTCCGCTCCGTGCCGCCCGGTACGAAGCCCGCCTCCGCCAGATTGATCGCTTCGGGAAGAAACCGCGGCGCCGACGCGAACACTCGCGCGGACACGTCGGAAGCCGCGCAGACCTCGCGCAGATGTCCAAGCAATCCGAATCCAGTGACATCGGTCAGGGCATGGACTTCGTGCCCCTCGAGGAGTGCGGCGGCTTCCTGGTTCAGTTGGCGCATCGATCGCACGGCAGCTCGAACCGCAGGCGAGTCGGCCCCGTCCCTCTTGAGAGCGGTGGCGATGATTCCCGTACCCAGCGCCTTGCCGAGGACGATCGCATCGCCCGGTCTGGCGCCTGACTTCCGGTACACTCGCTCGCTCATCGCGAATCCGAGCGCCACGAGACCGAACTTCGGTTCGTTGTCATCGATCGAGTGGCCACCGGCGATGACGATCCCGGCCTCATCGCACGTTTCCGCCGCCCCGCGCAGGATCCCCGCGACCACGTCCATCGACAACGTCGAGGCCGGAACCGCCAGGACGCTGAGCGCGAACGCCGGCGTGGCGCCCATGGCATACAGGTCGCTGAGAGCGTTGGCGGCCGCTATCGCGCCGAAGTCCTCGGGATCGTCGACGACCGGCGTGAAGAAGTCCACGCTGGCCACGAGAAGGCGCCCGTCGCCCAGCGAGTACACCGCCGCGTCATCCGGTGCGTCGAGCCCGACGAGCAAGTTCTCGTCGTCAGAAGGCGGCAGAACCGCCAGTATCTTCTTCAGGTCCTCCGGACCCAGCTTGCAGGCTCAGCCGGCGCCGTGCGAATACTGGGTCAGGCGGACGCGTTCCGATGAGGGTGTGTTCATGATCGAAAGCTAGGCGGCCCCGGACCTTTGCGGCAACGGCTGCCCCTCGCCAGTTTCTTCCTGTGACCATGGGCATTCGTAGCGGGCGCGGGTACGATCGACGGCGCCGGGACATGGTAGACCGGCAGATCCGGCGGCGCGGGATCTCCAACGACACGGTGCTTCACGCCATGAGGCTCGTGCCCCGGCACGCGTTCATCCCCGACTCGCAGAGCGACGCCGCATATGCCGATTGCGCCCTCCCGATCGGGTTCGGGGCCACGATCTCCCAACCCTACGTTGTGGCCATGATGACGGAAGTCCTGTGCCTTGAAGGGGGCATGCGGGTTCTCGAGATCGGCACCGGATCCGGTTATCAGGCGGCCGTCCTCGCGGCATGCGGAGGAATCGTGTTCAGCGTCGAGAGGATTCCGGAGCTGCATGAGCGAGCCCGCCGGACGCTGGATGAGACCGGATTCGGCGCGGTCGCTTTGCGGCTCGGAGACGGGAGCCGCGGCTGGCCCGAGGAAGCGCCCTTCCAGCGGATCATCGTCACCGCAGCCGCTCCCGACGTGCCGAAGGCTCTGCGCGAGCAACTGGGCGACGGAGGGGTTCTGGTGGCGCCCGTGGGAGACGACCGCCTGCAGACCGTACGCCGTTACCGGAAGCGAGGCGCCGGATTCGACTCAGAGCCTATCGAAGGCGTTCGTTTCGTTCCCCTGATCGAGGATCCGCAGACCTGAAGGGCGCTGGCTAAGGGACTGGGACGGACTCGGGATCGAGCCGCCGCGTGCCCATCCGGGGCCTCGTCAGCGCAGCCGCCAGGTACAGCAGGCCGACGGCTACCAGCAGTGCCCGAATTCCCACCACAAAGCTCATCGACTGAAGGACGGCTCCGGCGAGCGCGCCGATCAGGTTGGCTCCGAGAGCATGGTCCTTCCGGCCGGCCGTCTCGAAAGCCCGCGCGAATGCGATGCCGCTGAAGGCCATGGGAAGGGTCGCGAGCGAACCGACGATCGCCGCCTTCAGCGCATATGGCAGAAACGCGAACGAGGCCAGGTCGATGAAGTAGAGACCGATCACGACGGACAGGAGGATGCCGTACACCGGTCCCAACGGGATTCGTTTCCAGCGCAATACAACGACATTCGCGGCAAGAATCATGGAGAGCACGCCGGAAATGATGATGGCATTGACCAGCCAGGTGTTCCCCAGAACCACCGAGGCCTTGCTGATGTTCTGCACCTCGAGCAGGAGGAATGCGGCTCCCAGAAAGAAGAAGTGCCACGCTTCGGCATCCCAGCGGACCGGGTTCATGGCCTGGGGCAGCCGCATCGTGTTCGCAGCCAGGAGAACGAGAAGCGCCAGCAAACCCGCCAGAAAGCCGAACAGAAGTGGGATCCGCGGCTGATCCAGGTAGAGGTACGGCCAGTCGTCGGTGGCCGGTCGCGTCGTGTAAGTGATTTCTCCCGGAAGCTCGGCAGTCAGGCCATCGAGTTGACCCAGCTCGACCACATCGTCGATCCGTGCCTGGGCGGCCTCGAGGTCACCGACTACCAGGAGAACCGCCGGCGAACCGGACTCTCCATACGGGAAATAGGCGGCAATCGGTTCCTGGCCGAAGACGTCGCGCAATTGGACGGCAATGCGATCTACAATGAAGTCGCGCAAGGGGAAGAACTTCACGCACAGGATGCCGCCCGGATTCAGGAGAAGCTTGACGCGCTCGAAACTCTCCCGAGTGTAGACGTAGTGGTCGAGTCGAGCATTCGTAAGCGACGTGGTCGTGTGAGCATCGAGCAAACCGAACACGACCACATCATACGTCTCTTCGGTGGTGGCGAAGAACGACCGCGCATCGGTATTTACGACACGTACCCGCTGGGAATCGTAGGGACGTTCCGGATGAAACCGACGGCCGAGATCCAGAATAGCCGGGTCGATATCTACAGCCGTGACCTCGGCATGCGAGTTCCTGAGGATGGCCGCCGCGTCATTTCCGGTTCCCGCTCCGACGACGAGAACGCGCTCTGGGGCCGGGTGTATCAGTCCGGGAATATCATACGCGGACAGGCGCCCCGCGGCTCTCCCCTGTCCGTACTCGCTCAGGTCCAGTATGAACTGATAGCCTGTGTTGTTGACGCTCACGTCGTACCGAGCCGCGGGTAGACCCGATATTCCCCCGTCCGACACGGCGTACAGTTCGAGCTTCTGGTACGGGGACCAGACAGTTTCGATCGCGCCGGTCGAGTGCTGGGTCACGAGCACGAGTGGCACGATGCACGCGAGCAGAGCCGCGCCGAGCCAATCGGCCGGGCGTCGACGCCACAGCCACGGCAAAAAGAGTATCGTGAGCACGCCGAACCACACGACGGGCGGCTGGTTCAAGCGGCTCAAACCCACGAAGAGCCAGATTCCGGCCAGGCTCCCGGCCACGTTGATCGAGTAGGCCACGATGGGCCGTGGGTGCCGTTCCATCAACCTGCCAAGAACGCGGCCGATGGGAACGAACGGCACCATCACCAGGAGCATGACCACGAACGTGACCGCCAACCCAAGGACAAGACCGAACACCGTGTCGGTCGTGGACAGCGGTACACCCTGTGCCCAGATATTGATTTCGCCCAGCACGCTCAATAGAGAGCTCGTCTCGGTAAGCAACGTGCGAGTGGGAGGTATTGCCAGGATCGCCGCCAGAGCGACGAGCGCCAGCAATCCTCTTTCCGCGTGTTCACGCCGTTCAGACGTGAAAAGCCCGATTCCGAGGCCGAGAAAACAGACGACGAGGACGGTGTTCTGCAGGTAGGCGAAGATCCGGATCTCGGTTCCGATCCAGCGAATCAGCAGGAGCTCGAGGTAGAGGCCCAGGACGCTGATCCACAGGATCGCCGCATTCTCAGTCCTCAGTCTCATGAGACCCCCTGCCCTACCAGTTCTTTTCCACGACCGGGTCGCGCGAGCGGTTCCGTTCGAGGCGCCTCCCCTGCACGTCCTGTTCCTGCTCCGCGGCGACGTCCAACAGGTCCAGTGCCTCCGCCGCCGACAGCTCCGGCGTCGACGGTGTGTTGGTCTGATCGGCGTCCGCCGATCCACCGCCACCTCCGCCCCCTCCATCGTCCTGCGAATCCTCCTCTTGCTCCAGCCACCGCGCCACGAGCTCCAGATTCCACCTCGCATCCGCCGCTTCGGGGCTCTGCCTGACCACCCAACGGAACCCGTCCCACGCCTGCTCCAGAAGTGGCCGACGTTCTTCGAACAACAGCTCGCCGCCCAGCTCGGGAGGCCGTCCGGCCAACGCCCGGGACAACGCGAGGTTGTATGTCGCCGCTCTCTCCAGCTCCTCATCGTCCGTGTCGAGGGCCCTCTGGGTGGGCTCGAGGGCGCCCTCCCAATCCGCGGCCAGCAGCAGCCCGGCGCCCAGATTGAACCAGTCCACGGGCCGTCCCGGATCTTCGGATCGCTGGCGGAATCCGGCGAGGGCCTCAGCCGTAACGACCGACGGACTGTCAACCATCATGGGGGGAATGGGCTCGCCCTCCACCTCCTGGCCGACCAGTCCGCCGCCGCCCACCATCCAGGCGGCGATCAGGACCAGCAGGCTAAGCGTCAAGCCGCCGCGATGGCGGCCGTCTCGGAGAGCCTTCGCCATCAACCCCTCCTCACGAGGTAACCCTCGGCGAAAAGGAGTCCAAAGGCCGCCAGCAGAAGCAAGCTGGCCTTCCTGCCCGTGCCGGGATCCGGCCGGCCGCCCTCTTCCTCGAGCCGATCGAGCAGCACTTCCAGACCCTCTTCGTCGGCGCGCACCGAGATTCCACCGGTCGAGCGGGCCATCTCCGCGAGAGCGGTCTCGTCGAGGCGACTCACCACGGGCTCACCGCTGTCGTCCGTCAACCAGCGCTCTCCGTCCACCTCGACCGTGCGCTCCCTCACCCGGGGCGCCGACTCCAGGGCCTCCGCCTCCATCCGAACGGGCACCGGAATGCGCGCGCCCTCCGGGGTCCCGAGCCCAACTGCGAAGACCGGAACGCGCATGCGGACGGCGCGCTGGAGTTCGGCGGCCACCGCTTCACCCTCCGCCGTGGCTTCCCCGTCCGTCATGACCACCAAAATGCGTCGCCCGACCTGCTCACCGCCGGCCAGTACGTCGAGGCCCTGTCGCACACCCTCGGCCAGGGACGTCCCCCCCTGCCCGACGAGGGCCGGATCCAGGGTCTGAACGAACATCAACACCGCATCCCGATCCTCGGTAAGGGGAGAGAGCACATATCCCCGACCCGCAAAATAGACGATTCCGAGGCGGCCAGGTGCTCGAAGGGCGAGTTCAGCCGCCAGGACCCGCTGCCGCTCCAGCCGACTCGGCTCCACATCCCTGGCCCACATCGAGTTGGACGCGTCCAGGACCAGCACGGTCTGAAGGTCCGACTCCTCGGGAACGTCTTCCGAGACCCCGCCGACTGCCAGTCCAGCCGCGAGGGCGCCACAGCCGGCCGCGAGCAGCAAGGCCCGCACTGCCCGCTGCAGCGCCGACGGCGCGTGCGCCATCCGCTCCAGCAGCGAATCGTCGCCAAGCGCATCCCGGTCCAGCCGCGTCCGGTACGACCCGAGTCCGCGAAGCAGAAGCGCCGCGCTCGCGGCTGAGGCCGCGGCCAACCAGACCTGCGGTCCGAGGCCCATCACGCGAAAACCCGCCGGGCACGCGTTGCCGACCCGATTAGTTCGATCACCAGGGCGGCGAGAGCGAGGATCAGGAGCTCGGACCTCACCCCCGCCCGCTCGACCATGCGGACCTCCTCCACCGGCGCCGTCTCCAGCTCGTCGATGCGGCGATAGATGCGAGTGAGGGCCTCCGGGTCCGTGGCGCGGAAGTAGAGTCCGCCGGTCGCCCGGGCAAGGCGGTCAAGAAGCTCGTCGTTCACGGTCACTTCCATGTCCGCGTACTGGTAGCCAAAGCGGGTCCGGCCTATGGGCACCGGCGCGACGCCGTCGCGACCCACCCCGATCGTGTAGACGCGGATACCGAGCGCGGCCGCCGCGGCCGCCGCGTCCTCGGGCACAATGTCTCCGCGATTGTTGTCCCCGTCGGTGAGCAGGACGACCACGCGCGAACCTTCCTCGATCGACCTCAGCCGATTGACGGCCGTCGCCAACGCGGTGCCGATCGCCGTGCCGTCCCTCAGCTGGCCCACGTCCAGGTTCTCGATCGCCTGGTACAGAATCCCGTAGTCCAGGGTCCCCGGCACCACCGTCAGGGCCTCGCCGGCGAAGGCGACCAATCCGATCCGGTCCCCTTCCCGCCCCTCCACAAATCGGCTCACCTCACGCCTCGCCACCGCGATCCGGTTCTGTGGGCGGAAGTCCTCGGCCAACATCGAGCTCGAGATGTCGAACGCCAGCATGATCGTGACGCCCTCGGACCGTTCCTCTACCCTCTCGACCAGGCGCACCGGACTCGCCAGCGCGAGTACCGTCAGGACAAGGGCCACGGTTCGCCACATGGGAACCCATGCCGACCAGACCGTGAACCGGCGCAATCGGACGGCTCCCGTGCCATCGATCGGCTGGCCGGACGCGCGATTGTCGGCCCCGTCCATCGCGCCTCCGGCGGCCGCGCCAATCCCTGGAAGCGGCAGTCTCACACGGCGCTTCTGAAGGGCCGCCCAGCCGATCGGCAGAAGGACCAGCAACAGGATAAACGGCCACGCTCCCAGCGAGAGGCCGAACATCAGGCCGCCTCCACTTCCTCGGCGTCGACCCAGGCCAGACACGCGTCCGCATCGCCGAGCGCCATGGCTTCGGCAGCCTCGACATGAGCAAATCGGACCAGCCCTGAACGACCCTGGAGAGACCGCAGGCCTGCCTCCACATCCTCGAGCCTTCGCTTCTCGGCCGCCTCATGCACGAACTCCCGCACCGGTCGCTCGCGCGGCCACCCGCGTCGAGCCGCCAGGTACTTCCGGAGCGCCTCCTCCAGTCCGTCGTAAAAGGCCGCCAGGTCGATCTCGCCATCCTCCAGATGACGCTTTAGCCGGGCGAGCGTTTCTCGGGCGTCCACGGCCGGGTCGGTCGTGGCTTCCTCCTCCGCCGTGTCCTCGCTCCGACGCAATCGACGGAGAAGCCACCATAGCCAGAGCAGGGCGAGCAGAAGGAGGAGGAGCCACCACGGAAAGCCCCGTATGCGGTTCGGACCCCTTGGACCATCCAGAGGGAGAGGGCCCTCGGACGCGGCGGGCAGAACCGTGGTCACGTGAACGGGAGGCGGAGTGAGCGAGACGTCAGCCCCCTGCCACTCGACCCGCAGTGTGGGGATCTCCCACGTGCCTGCCTTCCAGGCCGCCAGCCGATAGCGCGCGCGCCACTGGCCTCCGCCCTCGGCGTGCCACTCGCTGTCGACCGGACCGAGCTGTTCCAGTTCTGCACCGAGCGTGAGGAGGGGAGGAAACTGGACGGTCGCATCCCGAGGTCCGGCGATCGAGAGGCCTAGCGTGAACGGGTCACCCACTCGCACGGTGTCTGGTGAGAGGGCGGCCGCTGCGCGGGGGACCGCGGCCTCTCGGCCCGAGTCCTGTTGGGCCTTCAACGGCAAAGCCCCGACCGCCAGACCGGCCAGCAGACACAAAGCGGCGGACCCGACTCGCCCGAGACCGCGCATCAGTGGAGCCTCACCTGGGCCCGTGCGGCGAAGAAGGCCGCCAGGTCCGCTGCGTACGAGCGATCCGTGGCGAGGACCAGCCGGTCGGCTCCCGCGCGCCGGAACAGGTCCTCCACCCTCTGCTCTCGCTCCTCGGCGAAGCGTGCGAGTCCCTTCCGCGTGCGGGGATCGGCGAGGTCGAGCACGCCGGCCTCGCCGGTCTCCGGATCCCGAACTTCGATCAGGCCGACGGCGGGCAGTGACCTCTCGCCCGGGTCTACGAGGTGCAGCCCAACGACGTCGTGTTTGCGCGAGGCGGCGGTGAGTTCCTTCCGAAACTCGGGCCCCTGGAAGTCGGAGAGCACGAAGACCAGCGACCGCGTCTTGAGCGACCGCACTGCGGTGGCGAGCGCGAGTCCGATGTCCGTGCCCCGGCCCTCGGGCGTGTGACTCGCCATCACATGCAGCAGCTGGCGCAGCCGGCCTCGGCCCCGGCGTGGCACCAACCAGCGCTCGACCCGGTCCGTGAACAGCAGCAGACCCACCCGATCGTTGTTGCGGGCCGCCGCCAGCCCCAGGAGAGCCGCCAGCTCGAGACTGAGGTCACGCTTGGTGCGAACGCGGGTGCCGAAATCGGTGGAGCCCGAGAGATCGACGACGAGGAGGACCGTCAACTCCCGTTCCTCGACGAACTTCTTGATGAAGGGCTTTCCCATACGGGCTGTGACCTTCCAGTCGATCGCCTGGAAAGGATCACCGGGTTGATAAGCGCGCACCTCGGAGAACTCGATCCCGTGGCCGCGAAACACCGAATCGTACGCGCCGACTGCACGGTTCTCCATCAGACGACGGGCGCGCAACTCGAGCCGGCGGACGAGCACCGGCAGGGCGGCCGCGTCGGGGCTGATGGGGTCCCGCTCCGGCCGCCGGCGCCGGAAGAGACGGAGCGGCATCAGGGAACCGGTACCACCGCCAGGAGCCTCTCCAGGACCTGGTCCGGAGAGATTTCTTCCGCCTCGGCCTGGAACGTCAGAACGAGGCGGTGGCGCAGCACATCGGGAGCCAGCTCCGTCACATCTTCGGGAACGACATAAGCGCGTCCCGACAGGAACGCGTGCGCACGGGCCGTGCGAGCCAGGTAGATCGTAGCGCGGGGCGAAGCTCCGTACTCGAGCCACTCGGCAAGCTCCGTGTCGAGCTCGGCAGCCTGCCGGGTCGAACGAACGAGATCCAGGATGTAGTCCTCGACTCGCTCGTCGAGATAGATGTCGGACAGCAGAGACCGGGCCGCCAGAATCTGCTCGGGCGTGGCCACGGCGTTCAACGGCGCGAGAGCGTCGGTAACCGTGGCCCGGAGTATCTCCCGCTCTTCTTTCCGGTCCGGATAGTCGACCCGGATCTTCAGCATGAACCGATCCACCTGTGCCTCGGGGAGCGGATAGGTGCCCTCATGCTCGATCGGGTTCTGCGTGGCCAGCACGAGGAAGGGCTCCGGTACCTTGTGACTGATCTCACCGATCGTGACCTGGTGTTCCTGCATGGCCTCGAGGAGAGCCGACTGAACCTTGGCAGGCGCCCGGTTGATCTCGTCCGCCAGCACCAGGTTCGCGAAGATGGGACCCTTCTTCGGAACGAACTCGCGGTTGACCTCGTCCCAGATCAGCGTCCCGATCAAATCGGCCGGCAGCAGGTCGGGGGTGAACTGAATGCGCCGGAAGCTGGTGTGGATCGCATCAGCCAGCGTGCGGACCGCCAGCGTCTTGGCGAGACCGGGCACGCCCTCGAGAAGAACGTGCCCGCCCGTCAGCAGTCCGATCAGGAGGCGCTCGATCATGCGTTCCTGTCCCACGACGCGGAGACCCACGGCCTCACGAATGTCGTTCAGGAACTGACTCGCCTCCGCGATTTTCTCGGTCTTTTCGCCGAGTTCCGCCTCGGAGATCCGGTCCGTGATCTGTGTCTCGCTCACTCCCCCACCGCCCTCAAGAGTCCTGTCATCGCTTCATCCGCTCGCCTTCGTCCTCGAATCGGAAGACGTACGCGGCCAGAGCACCCGGTCGAATGTCGCCGCTCCGGGCCCTCACGTCGAGATCCGTCCCGGATCCGTGACCCGCGTCCGGAACGTCCAGAACCGCACCCCGGTAGCTGACGAGCCGATCACGCCAGCGAACCCACGAGTCGGTTCTAAGGTCCACCCAGCCGCGATTCGCCCACATCGGCTCGGCCGGACCGTCGGGCACCACGCTGACCTTCGGACCCCGCAGCATTCTCTTTCCGTCGGGCAGGAGGATCGGAATCCCGATCGACAGAATGTCGGAACGCAGCCGGGCGTCCGACTCGATCAGATCCACGGCGCGGGAAGCGGTGGCCTCCGGATCGAGCTCGGCGGCTTCGCGGACATCCGCGAACAACCGGTTCAGGATCTCGGCCTCGAAGAGCAGCTTGCTCAGTCGGGGCGGTCCAAGCATTTCAAAGGCGACCGACCGTACTCCGTGCTCCGCCTCGAGCTCCTCCATGTAGCGGAGTGCCGTTTCGCGCATGGCGCCGCCCCGGTACGTCGGCCCCATCGTGGCCGCATCCAGCGCTCCCACGATATCGCGGCCGGTCGGTCGCCCCCGGATCTCCGCGATCGCGGCGTCCGCGATTTCCTCGGCCGTGATGACCTCCATCAGGCCGAGCGAGGAAATCGTCTCGTACTCTCCCAGACTGAACAGGCCGTTCTCACCCGCATCCAGCCATACCGATTCCACTGCTTCGCCCATGTCGACGCAGCGACCGTCGGGCGAAGCCGTAAACGCTTCGGAGAGATCGACCGGCGTACGGCAGTCGAAGCGCTGAATCGCCTTTCCACCTCGCATCACGGGCCCGTACCCGATCCGCTTCCACGCCACAGCTGCGGTTGGCTTCACCTCCTTCACCACCGGCGAATCAGGCGTGCGCCCCATCAGGAACAACAGCGCCGAATGCGCTCCGGACACGCTGGACTTGGAAAGGAGGGTCGCCGACGGCCGTTCCTCGGAGTGCGTGAACGGCACGTTGAGTCCCATTCCACCCGTCCCCGAGGTTCCGATCTTCAGGTATACCTGCGTCTTCGCCTCGCGCATGCCGTGCATCAGCACCTGCACGTGCCGGATCAGCTGGGGCAGGTAGAGCGTCGTCAGGTGAGCCTCGATGTCGGCTACGGTCGGTGTCCCGCCGCTCCACATAAGGTCCCTGAGCTTGCCGGCGGACGTGAACAGATCCTGATACGCGATCGCGGTCGCCGTATTGACACAGTCGATCACGATCTCGGGCCGGTGCGTCTCCAGAAGGTGGTACAGCAGGTTCCGCTTGAAGTCCTCTTCCCGGAGGTGGCCGAGCAGATCGTCCAGGATCTCCGCCCGCCCCTCATCGGTCTCGAGCATCGCGGTTCGCGAGTCGTTCCGGTGGCTGGTTCGGAGCAGGATGTCGCCCCACTCCGCCACCACCTCGACGCCCTCCGAGTCCGGCGCTTGTTGCAGCGTCACGACCCCTTCTTCCGCTTCGTCGCGGCGAAGTGCCGCGATCACCAGGCGAGCCGGTCTCAGCGGAAGCAGCTTGCGGGCCATGGCGATCCCGACGAGCCCCGAACCACCAAGCATCAGGATGTTTTTGCCCCGTATGTCCATTTCATTCGATCCTATTCAGTGCGCGCAGCCGGTCGATCTCGCCCTCCACGAGCGGGCGCCACGATCCGCGCGGTAGGTTACCCAATTCGAGCGGGCCGAAAGCCACCCGCTTCAGCGCATGGATCGTCACACCCACGGCTTCCATCATCCGTCTGACTTCCCGGTTCCGACCTTCCCGTAGCGACAACTCCAGGACCACCTGGTCCGGGCGGAGGCCCGCATGGACTCTGAAGTCATCGACCGATGCTGGGCCGTCGTCGAGCTCCACCCCAACCCGCAGACGAGACCCCACATCCCTTGGAATGGGGCTGGCCACGGTTACCTCGTAGCGACGTGGGACGCGGTTGCGAGGGTGCAGCAGTGTCTCGGCAACAGAGCCTTCGTTGGTCAGGAGCAACATCCCTTCGCTCATGTAGTCGAGCCGCCCCACGTGAAAAAGAGACGCGTGCTCGGCGCCGATGAGGTCGTATACCGTGGGCCGGCCCTCGGGATCGTTGCGGGTGCACAGGCAACCTGGAGGCTTATGAAGCATGATCCAGCGCGAGGGTTCGAGCTGAACCCGCTGGCCGTCTACCTCGACGGCGCTGACCTGCGGGTCGACTTTCGTGCCGAGTTCCGTAACGACGAGTCCGTCCACTCTGACCCGGCCCTCCCGGATCAGCCCCTCGCTGGCTCTCCGCGAGGCGACGCCCGCGCGCGCGAGATATTTCTGCAGACGCATGTCCGCCGCCACGTCAGATACCCTCTTCCTCGGCCTCCTCGGCAGGGACGGACCTCCCATCATCCTCCGCCTCCAGCCGGTCGGCCGCCTCCGCTTCCATGGCGTCCTGTAGCTCGCCGAGCACGACCGGCAGCTCGTCAGCCCCCGGAAGATCGGACAGATCTTTCAGGCCGAAGTGCTCGAGGAACTGCTGGGTGACGCCATACAGAAGCGGGCGTCCCAAACCTTCGCCACGTCCGACGACCGCGACCAGCTCCCAGTCCAGTAACGTGCGGAGTACCGAACTGGCGCTCACACCCCTGACCTCTTCGATCTCGATCCGACCGATCGGATTCCGGTAGGCGATGATCGCCAGGGTCTCCAGTGCAGCCGGCGACAGGTGCGGCGCTCTGGGCACGGAATCGAATCTCTCAAGATAGGGCGCGTACTCCGGTCGCGTCAGGATCTGGTACCCTTCGCCCAGCTGATAGATCTGGAACGCGCGCTCCGACGCCTCGTAGCCGGCACGCAGGCTCTGGATCGCAGACAGGACGCTCTCCGCGACCAGCGCGTCATCGGCCCTCGCGATCTCGTCAGCGGTCAACGGTGTCTGGCTCGCGAAAAGCGTGGCCTCGACGATCTGTTCGACCTTCACTCGATTCCCTCCACGGTCTCATCAGATTCGACGCTTGCCGTGGGTCGCTGCCGGTTTCCGGACAGCAGCCAGATCGACGCGAACGGCTTGACCTGCTCAATGCGCAAGGCTTGCTGTTTCGCCAACTCGAGAGCGGCCAGCAGTGCAGCGACGGCATGCGCCCGGGTCCCCCAAGGCCGGAACAGTCGGTCAAACGAAACTCTCTTCGCTTTGCCCAGCAGGCGCCGCAGCAGGGAGACCTTCTCATCCACCGTAACCGTCTGCGAGGGCGGACGGATCTCGACCGGAGGCGCGGGCTCGGGTATTCGTGCGGCCACCGAAAGGAACTCGGCAAGCGTCAACTGCAGGTCTACCGGCGCGAGCGCGGGAGCGGGCCGACCCGCCACGTACCCCTTGGCAAAGTGCCTTCCCCTCTGAGCCTCCGCTCCTTCGAGCACGTGCACGACGTCCTGGAAGTGTTCGTACTCCAGTAACCGCCTGACCAGCTCCGCCCGTGGGTCCTCTTCCCAATCCGGCTGTTCGGGCCTGGGAAGGAGAAGCTGCGCCTTGATCCTGACGAGGGTCGCGGCCATTTCCAGAAACTCGCCCGCCCGGTCGATCGGCATGGCTTCCAGCTCATCCTCCAGCGTCCGCACGAATTGCTCGGTGATGCGCGCAATGGGGATGTCGAAGATGTCGATGTCCTGGGATCGGATCAGGTGAAGAAGCAGGTCGAGAGGTCCTTCGAACCGCTCCAGAGACACCTGGAAGGGCTCGATGGAGCGGTAGGTGCTCCCTCCAACCGGCGCGCTGGGACTCATTTCAACATCACCGGGGACCTTGATTCCGCGCGAGGAGCAGAGTATTCTATGCGGTCTTTGGACTCACGCGAGCCACGAACCACTGAAGGAATAGAGCCTTGCCGAACATCAAGAGCGCCAAGAAGCGACTTCGCCAGAACCACAAGCGGCGGGAGCGCAATCGGACCGTTCGTTCCGAGATCCGGACACGGACCAAGAACCTGCTGCAGACCGAGTCGTCGGTCGACGCCGAAGCGGCTTACCGCAAGGTCGCGTCGATGCTGGACACGGCGGCGCGAAAGGGCATCGTCTCGAAGCAGGCAGCGGGCCGGCGCAAATCCAGACTGGCTCGCTACGTCAAAGGCCTCAACTGAGGACAACCCGCCACTGCAGACCAGCCCGCGGGCCCGCCAGGGTCGCGGGCTGTCGGCTTTCAGAGATCCTCCGGCTTCCGGTTCGAGTCCTCGTCCGCCCCTGACTCCCCTTCTTCCTCGTCCAGCATCGCCGACACGGCATCGAAGTTCTCGGCATCGTCCAGCGACAGCGACTCCAGGAACTCGAGCTCGTCCATGAACTCATCGGGTTCGTCTGCCGCGGGCGCCGGCTCGACAACCTCCAGGTCCTCAGCCGTCTCGTCTCCCACGACCTCGACCTCGGCCCAGTCCGCGCCGGCGATCGTCGTCTCCTCGAACGTCGGATCGACGAGCATCGCCTTCACGACGTCGCTGTCCTCGGCCGCTGGCTCCTCCGACTCCTCGCCGTCAAGGACCTGCGTCATCTCTTCCGCCGCCTCTTCGCCAGCCGTCGCCTCGGGCTCGGCCCTCTCGTCCTCGGCGAAGACCTGGTCCTCCGGTTCTGGCGGCTCGACCTCTTCGACGGCGACATCGGGCTCTTCCTCTGACCCGGCGACGATGCCGGACGCCATGAGAGCGCCCTCACCCGCAAACTCCCCGAGAACCGCCTCGAGCGACTCGACGGCGGACCGCTCCGAATTGAGTTGGGCCTCGAGACCGTCGATCAGGTCCTGGTGCCCAGCCCGGCGTGATTCCCATTCGTCGTCGTCGAATTCACCGACCACGTGTCGGAGCTTCGTTTCTTCCAGCTCGGCAGTCCGCTCATCGTGCTCGCTGGAGATCTGTTGCACGGCCTCTGTTCGATCGACGAGCGCGGTCTCCAGTCCGGCCCTGTGGCCCTCTAGCTCGTCCTCGACCCGGGCAAGCCTGCCGGCGTAGTCGCTACGCACCTTCTCAGCCACTTCCGGCCGGAACTCGCTGCCCAACTCGTCGAGCCGGTTCAGCCACTCCCGAAACGTACCGCGCCTGTCGAGCAGTCCTCGAATCTCTTCGGGTATCACTTGTCCCCCGTCCATCAGGCCCTCGATGATGATGTGTGGTCTCGCACGGACGCGAGCACTCGAGCCGGATCAGTCACGAACAAACCTCACCTCGCCGGCCACGAGTGTACGATGAACGCGGCCGACCAATTCCCAGCCAGCAATCGGCGTGTTCCGGCTTTTCGAACGGAAATCCGTCGGGTCAACCGTCCACTTCTCGTCCGGGTCCAGTACGACGATGTCCGCTGGCGAACCCGGCCGCAACGCTCCGCCTTCCAGCCCCATGATGCGAGCCGGGTTGCATGACATGCGATCGATCAGCTCGGATAGAGTCAGCCGACCCGTCCGCACGAGCGCTCGCATGCTCAGCCCGAAGGCAGGTCTCAAGCCCGTTGATGCCGAACGGAGCATAGTCGAACTCCTGCTCCTTTTCCTCATACGTATGCGGCGCGTGGTCGGAGGCGATGATGTCGATCACTCCGTCGAGAAGTGCCTGCGTCACGGCCTCGACGTCGGCCTCCGTGCGAAGAGGCGGATTCACCTTCGCCTCGGTGTTGTAGCCCCGGCACATTTCGTCGGTGAGGATGAGGTGATGCGGCGTGACCTCCGACGTCACCGTGAGTCCCTTCTCCTTGGCCAGACGCAGCTGCTCGACCGATTGTCGCGCCGAGACGTGGCATACGTGCAGGTGTCCGCCCGTCAACTCCGCCAGCTGAATGTCCCGAGCCACGATGCATGATTCGGCCGCGTTGGGAAGGCCACGAAGTCCGAGCGCCGTCGCAACGGCCCCCTCGTTCATGACGCCGCCCGCCAGCGAAATGTCTTCCGCGTGCTGCAGGACCGGTATGCCGAACGTCTGCGTATACTCGAGAAGGCGGCGCATCAGGCCCGTGTCCCATACGGGGGCACCATCGTCGGAGACTGCCACGGCGCCCGCCTTCACCAGCTCGCCGACCTCCGTCATTCGCTCGCCCTTCTGCCCGATCGACGCGGCGCCGATCGGCATGACCTGGGTGCCGCGGGCCGCGCGAGCCGCGAGACGGAGGTAACCGACCGCCGCAGGATCGTCGATCGGCGGATCGGTATTGGGCATCGCCCACACGGTCGTGAACCCTCCCGCGAGAGCGGCATGCGAACCGGTGTGGATCGTCTCCTTGCCCTCGCCGCCCGGCTCGCGCAGGTGCACGTGCACATCGATCAGCCCGGGAGCGACCACCTGGCCGGAGACATTCAGGATCTCCGCATCGTCAGGCCCCGCGATGTCGTGACCGACGGCTTCGATGCGACCGTCGCGCACAAGCACGTCAGCCATGCCGTCCAGGTCCTGGGACGGGTCCACGACGCGACCACCACGGAGCATCAGCGGCCTGTTCATGCGCTCTCCTGTTTCGCGGCCTCGGCCCCGCCCGGCTTGCCGCCCGCGAGCAGGTACAGGACCGCCATCCGGACCGCCACTCCATTGGTGACCTGCGGCAGTATCACGGACTGTGGGCCGTCGGCTACCGCCGAATCGATCTCCACCCCGCGGTTGATGGGCCCCGGGTGCAGGATCACCGTGTCCCGCGGCGCCTTCTCCAACCTGGCGCGAGTCACTCCGAATACCCGGTTGTATTCGCGGAGCGAAGGAATGAACCCGGTCTGCATCCGCTCCAACTGAAGCCGCAGGACGTTCAGCGCGTCCGCCCACTCGATGGCGTCTTCGACGTGGTTGAATATCGAGACGCCCAGCTCTTCGATGCCGTATGGAATCAGGCTGCGGGGCCCGCAAACCGCGACCTCGGCTCCGAGTGCTCTGAGCCCGAAGATGTTCGACCGGGCCACCCGTGAGTGGACGATGTCCCCGACGATGCAGACCTTGAGCCCCTCGAGCCTCCCGAGACGATCGCGGATCGTCAGCATGTCCAGCAGTGCCTGCGTCGGGTGTTCGTGCTGGCCGTCCCCGGCGTTGATCACGTTGGAGGGAATCCGGTCGGCCAGAAAGCTGGCCGCTCCGGACGACGCATGGCGGATCACCACCATGTCGATCCGCATCGCCTCGAGGTTGCGGGCCGTATCGACGAGGGTCTCGCCTTTCACGACCGACGAGCCGCTGGAGCTGATGTTGACCGTGTCGGCCCCAAGCCGCTTCTCGGCGAACTCGAAAGAGATGCGAGTCCGGGTGGACGGCTCGAAGAACAGGTTGACGATCGTCTTGCCGCGGAGCACCGGGACCTTCTTGATCGCCCGCTCGCTGATCTCCTTGAACGGTTCCGCCGTGTCGAGAATCCCCGTGATGGTCTCGGCGGACAGACCCTCGAGTCCGACGAGGTCCTTCCCGAGCTCGAACTCCGGTCTGGTCTGGCTCATGCGCTCTCCGAGGACGCGACAAGGGTGACGGACAGTTCATCGTCCAGCTCGGGCACCCGAACCTCCACGCGCTCCCCTTCGCCGACCTCGACGGCGATGCCTACGTGATCCGCCTGGATCGGGAGTTCCCGTCCCCCGCGATCCGCGAGCACGCACAACTCGACCCGACGCGCTCGGCCGAAGTCGGCCAGTTCCGTCAAGGCCGCCTTGACCGTACGTCCCGTGTACAGGACATCGTCCACGATCACGACGCGAAGACCGTTGATGTCGCCCGGAATCTCCGTCCTCCCGATGACCGGACGCGGACCGATCTGGTCGAAGTCATCACGGTATAGAGTGATGTCGAGGCTTCCCGTCTGGATGTCCTGTCCCGTGGTGCTCGAGATCAGGGCGGCGATTCTCTCGGCCAACTCGACGCCTCTCCGGTGGATCCCGACGAGCATCAGGTCCTCGATCACGCCGTCGTCCATGATCTCCCGCGCCATGCGCGACAGGGCCTGTTCGACGCCGGGACCGTCGAGCAGCAGGGTCTTCATGTCAGGGGTCGACATACGAGGACGCCTTTCCGTGGCGGCTTGGTGCAAACGGCCCCTCCGGGGACCGCGCTCGCCGCAGTATACGGACCCGGTGCCGGTGGATCAACGGCCCCGAAAAGGGCTTCTGGAAGCCACTTTCGAGCACCCGTCCGGCTTTACAAGAGCGGGGTGGCCTGTCTAGCTTCCCGACCGCCCGGGCCCTTCCGAGGCCGGTCTCCGGGCTTCATTTCGCGAGGAGTCTTCATGGCGAGACGGTGGATCGCAGTCCTGGTTCTTCTGGCTGGACTCGGCCCGGCCCCGGCAGGAGCGCAAGAAGCCGGCGCCGATGCGACGCCGGCTTCGATCGATGGCCCGAGAATCGTCGTTCCCGGAGCGGGTTTCGACCTGACGGTGGAGGCGACGGCCATCCAGGCGGCCGGTCACCTCCGGGTTCGCACGGCGACCGGCCGGATCATCGCCCGACAGGATGTCGAGATGGGTGGCAGCGGTCCGTTCGAGTTCGCGGGCCTGACCATCGACAGCGCCGAGGATCTACCCCTCACCGTGATCGGCGGCCGGGCTGTCGCGATCGGTACTTTCGAGACCCGCGTTCTCCCGGGCTGGGTGAGTCTCCTGCCCCCACTGCTCGCCATCGTCCTTGCCCTCGTCTTCAAGGAAGTCGTGACTTCGCTGTTCCTGGGCGTATGGCTCGGCGGGTTCTTCGCGGCCGGGCTGAATCCGATCACCGGTACGATGCGGACCATCGACACCTTCATCACGCCCGTTCTGGTAAATTACGATCACGCGGCGATCCTGGTGTTCTCGTTCCTGCTGGGTGGAATGGTGGGCGTGATCAGCAAGAGCGGCGGGACGAGGGGCATCGTGGAAGCGGTGCGTCCGCTTGCCACGACACCGCGGCGCGCCCAGCTCGCCACCTACCTCAGTGGGCTGGCGATCTTCTTCGACGACTACGCCAACACGCTGATCGTCGGCAACACCATGCGACCCATCACGGACCGCATGAAGGTCTCGCGTGAGAAGCTGGCGTACATCGTGGACTCCACGGCGGCTCCGGTCGCGGCCATCGTGTTCGTGTCCACCTGGGTGGGATTCGAGATCTCGCTGATCGGCGACGGGCTCGCGGCGGCGGCGGCGCAGAGCGGGACGACCCCCGAGGTGGCTGCAGCACTCCAGTCGGCCAATGCTTTCACGCTCTTCATCCACTCGATCCCATACCTGTTCTACCCACTCCTGGCCCTCCTGATGGTGGGGCTGATCGTGTTCCTGCAGAGGGACTTCGGCCCGATGCTGAAGGCCGAGCGCCGTGCATCGCGTGGCGAGGGCCTGCATCGCGAGGGCGCGATGCTCATGTCCGAGGCGGGATCGTCCGAGATGGAGCCGGTGGAAGGTGCGCCCCTCCGCTGGTACAACGCGGTGCTACCTGTGCTGACGGTCGTCTTCGTCGTATTGGTCGGCCTCTACCTGCAGGGACGATCGAACCTTGGTCGGCCCGGAACGCTGTGGGAGATCTTCGGCGAGGCGAGCGCGTTCGACGCGCTGCTGTGGGGTTCACTCGCGGGCTGCATCGTGGCGATCTCTCTGGCGGTCGGGCAGCGGATTCTCTCCGTTCACCAGGCGATCGACGGGCTCGTGGGCGGCATGCGGGCGATGTTCCTCGCCGGGGTCATCCTGGTCCTGGCCTGGTCCCTGGGCTCCGTGACGGAGGTCCTCGGAACGGCCCCGTACATCAGCGGCCTGTTGGAGGGGAACCTCCCGCCGCAGCTTCTTCCCGCCCTCGTGTTCGTGACGGCCGCCTCGATCGCCTTCGCCACCGGGACCTCATGGGGAACGATGGGAATCCTGCTTCCGATTGTGATTCCGCTTGCCGTGGCGCTGGGCGGCACGGTGGACCCGGAGGCCGGCACGGCCTACGTGATCCTGCTGGGCTCGATCGCTTCGGTCCTGGCCGGCTCGATCTTCGGGGACCACTGCTCACCGATCTCGGACACGACCGTGATGAGTTCGATGGCTTCCGCGTGTGATCACGTGGACCACGTGCGGACGCAGCTTCCGTACGCGCTGGTGGTGGGCGTCGTGGGTGTGTTCATCGGCAACATTCCGACGGCGTACGGCTTCCCGGTGTGGGTGTCCCTGCTGCTGGGCGCGGCGATTCTGTTCTCCCTGCTGCGTTTCTACGGGAAGAAGGACTTCGATTCGCCGCAGTGGGCGGCCGAGTGAGAGGCGAGCCAGTGACCGGGCATGAGCCGGAAACGGATTCCCGGGAAGACGGCCGGGAGATCGATCCACAGGCCATGGCCGGGGAAGCGTACCCGCTGCTCAAAGAAGCCGTCGGCTCGATCCTCAAGGGAAGCGACGAAGCGCGGGCGGCTTACGAGGCGTTGCTCGAGAGGGGCTTCAATGAGGACGCCGCAAGGGAGGAGATCGCTCGAGTTCTGCTGGCCACCATGTTCCACATCGGCGCCCAATCGGGCATGCTCGAGAAGGCTGGCGGCGGCGCGCGGCCTGCGCAAGGAGGCGTTCGCCCGACTCGCGGCGGGCGAGACGGCCCGGGAGATCTTCGAGGGACCGGACAGCGACGGCTGACGGCCGCGGCATGCGGTGGCCGGTGTCGATCGCTACCGGCCATTGATCAGTTTCGGATCGTACGGGAGGTCGAGCCGGTCCAGGAACTCCTCGAAACGCGGGTCGGACAGCACGTCTTTGGGAACGCCGACGATCGGATCGATTGCCACCGCCGCACGCCACGCGTGGTTCGGCTCGCGGGTCAGCCAACGGTATGTAGCGTCGACGTCACCTAGCGCTCCGTACAGGACAGCGAGCCCGTAGGCATGCAACGCCGTGATTGTCCCCGCCTCGATCTCGGTCGCGAGACGGCGGGCGTCCCTCGGTCGGCCCGCGCGGGCGTAGGTGACGCCGGTAAGCCACCGGAGGAACGGGTACAGTTCGGCCATCCGCTCGTGCGTAGCGATCGCCTCCTCGTGCCGGCCCTCCATCTGTAGGGCGGCCCCAAGGACGAACAACCCGGCCATCTCGTCGGGCTGGAGCTCCAGGGTACGCCGTGCCTCCTCTGCAGCGCGTTCGGTGTCGTTCCCGTGCAGGTAGCACCAGCCCAAGAGCGCCGACTGGAAGGGCGTGAACGGATCCAGCTCCTTGGCCAACTCGTGCTCCACCACCGCCTCGTCGTGCCGGTCCAGAACCAGCAGAAGCCAAGCGTAGTGGAAGTGGTTCATGGCGATGCTGGGATTCAGTTCGTTAGCGCGCCGGAACGCCTCCTCCGCGCCCTCCCAGTCCCAGTCCGCGTAGAAGCGGACGTCGGCCAGGGCTGACCAGGCCTCCGCTAGCGTCGAGTCGAGCCGCACGGCCCGCTCGGCTGCAGCGCGCGCCCGCGACCAAACGTCGGACGTCGGCAGGGGGCCGTGTCCCACGGCCGAGTAGCCGAGCGCGAGACCTGCCCAGGCCATGGCGTCGGCCGGGTTTCGGTCGGTCGCCTCGTGCAGGTAGGCGAGGCCCTGAGCGATGTCCTCGGGCGTGTCCTTGTACAGGTGGTGCATCCCCTTCAGGTACGCTTCATAGGTCGCCGGATCGATGGAGCGGCCTCCGCCGAACCGGGTTTCCTCGGCCGCTGTCAGCTCGACACGCGCGCCGCCCGCGATCGATCGTGCCGCTTCGCCGTACATCGAATACAGTCCGGCGATCACCTCGCCGTATGAGCCCGACCACACGAGGTCTTCCTCAGGCGCAGCTTCGATCAACTGAACCTGGATGCGCACGGTGTCGCCCTGCCGAGATACGGTTGACGCAACCACCCCCCGAACACCCAGCTCGCCGGCGATCTCGGCAACGGTCTTCTGGGTGCCGCGGTACTGCATGACGGATGGGCGAGAAATCACGCGAAGACCGCTGATAGCCGCCAGCTTGTCGATCAGCGCCTGGTGCTGACCGGCGACGAAATACTCCTCCTCCCCGGTCAGGTTCTCAGGCGGCAAGACCGCCAGCGGATATGGCCCCGCCGCTTCGAGCGGCGTCCCACGCCCGAACATCCACCACGCGGCGAATGTCGCAGCGACGACGAGCAAGGCGCCGTTTACGGCTCGGGACCGGGTCCCGCCCCGGCGGCGCCGCAGCTTCTCAGCCGTCTCCGGCTCCGTCAGGGCCTGCTCGAAGGCGCGCGCCGTGCCGTACCGGTCCGCCGGCAGGGGGGCCATGGCCTTCGCGATCACTCCCTCCACGTCCGCAGATACGCTCTGCCGACGCGTCCTCAGGCTCGGCGTCGAATCCGACGACTTCAAGGCCAGTATCGACTGCGGCGTGGGCCCATCGAACGGCGCATCGCCGGCCAGCATCTCCCACAGCACGCACCCCAGGGCATACACGTCCGCCCGCCCGTCCACTTCGCCGCCGGCCGCCTGCTCCGGGCTCATGTACTTGGGCGTTCCCACCGCGAGACCCGTCGATGTGGCGTCACCCTCGCCGGCCACGCCTACCGCGCGCGCCACACCGAAGTCCGAAATCACGGCGTGCCCCGCCTCGAACAGGATATTCGATGGCTTGATGTCCCTGTGGATCACCCTCTTCTCGTGAGCGTATGCCAGCGCGTCGGCCACCTCGCGCGCGATCCGCAGTGCCTCGTCCACGGGCAGAGGGCCCTCGCGCTCGAGGCGGGCCTTGAGCGTCTCGCCCTCGACGTAGGGCATCACATAGAAAAGGAGCCCGTCCGCGTCACCTGAGTCGATCAGGGTCAGGATGCGAGGGTGCGTCAGCCCGGCCACTATCTCGATCTCGCGCAGGAAACGCTCGTGGCCCACCGTCGCCGCCAGCTCCGGGTGCAGGACCTTCAGCGCCACCTTCCTCCGGTGCTTGAGGTCCGTCGCCAGGTAGACCGTAGCCATACCGCCCCGGCCGATCTCTCTTTCGATCGCGTAGGTGTCGGACAGGGATTCGCTGAGGCGCGGCAGAAGATCGCTCATCTCGACGCTCCATCGGAGTGTGGCGGGGGACACCACGCATCAATATAGCTCGCCGGCGGCCGTCCGCTGAGACCCGCGCCTAGCGCACCGGCGTCGGGGGTCTTTCGCCGGCCAGCACCGCCCTCGCGTTCGCTGCCGCCAGGTCCCACATCGACTGCCTGGCGTCCCGAGTGGCGCTTCCCAGGTGCGGCAGTACGACGCAATTGGGCAGGTCCCTCAGCTCCGCCGGGATCTCGGGCTCGCTCTCGAACACGTCGAGCCCCGCGGCCGCCAGGTGCCAGGAGCGAAGCACCCCCGCCAGCGCCTCCTCGTCCACGACCGCACCTCGAGCCGTGTTCACGAGGATCGAACCCGGCTTCATGGACGCCAGCCTCGCAGCATCCAGCAATCCGCGAGTCTCGGCTGTCAGAGGCAGGTGCACGCTGACCACGTCTGCTGTGGCGAGCAGCTCTTCGAGATCCAGGACGCGCCTCCCGCCGGCCTCCGATTCCATGGCCGGAGACGCCGATCGGTTCCAATAGGCGATCTCCATTCCGAAAGCGGCGGCCCGGCGAGCCGTCGCCAGGCCGATGCGACCGGCCCCGAGGAGGCCGAGCACCCTGCCCTGCAGACCCATGCCGAGGAGCTGCGTGGGGTGCCAGCCGTCCCATTCGCCGCTTCGGGCCAGGTCGAGGCCCTCCCGCAACCGGCGGGCTGCGGCGAGCAACAGTGCCATGGCCAAATCAGCCGTGGCATCGGTGAGCACATTGGGCGTGTTCGTCACCACGATGCCGCGCCGCGCCGCGGCCGCCACGTCGATGTTGTCGTGGCCGACACCGTAGTTGGCCACAACCCTGAGCAAGGGAAGCCCGGCGAGTTCGGCTTCACCTACTCGCTGAGACACCAGGGGGATGATCGCGTCCACATCAGTCCGCGCCGGAAGCGGCGAACCTGGCTGGTGAAACAGCGTCTCCCGGCCGCCGGGCCACTCGGGCTTCGGACCCGACAGATCGTGCAGCTCTCCGGCCACAAGAACGAGTCGATCGGAGGAATCGGTCATCGAGCCATGCAACCGGTCATCTCCGGTCGGCGAAGAAGGTCTTGAGAAGGGCCGAGGCCTCGTCCGCCCGTACACCCGAGACCAGCTCCACCCTGTGGTTCAGCCGGTCGTCCTGCACCAGGTTGCCGAGGGAACCACACATCCCGGCCTTGGGGTCGTTAGTGGCGAACACCAATCGCTCGATCCGCGACAGGACGATGGCCCCAGCACACATGGCGCAGGGTTCGAGGGTGACGTACAGGGTGTGGCCCTCGAGCCGCCAGTCGCCCTGGTGGGCCGCCGCGCGCCGGATCGCCAGGGTCTCAGCGTGAGCCGTGGGGTCCGCCAATTCGCGCGTCCGGTTGCGCTCTTCGAAGGGCGTTCCGTCCGGCGCTACGACGACGGCCCCGACAGGCACCTCGTCGTGCAAGGCCGCCTCGCGCGCCAGTTCCAGCGCCTGCTCCATCCAGCGGTGATCGGCGTCCGTCACGAAACCGCTAGCCGATCGAGCTCGGCCAGCGCCGCGTCGATCCTGTCGATCGCCCGGTCGCGGCCCAGCAACAGGATCACGTCGAAGATCCCCGGGCTGTCCTGGACGCCGAGCAACGCAACGCGGAGTGGCCCGATCACCTTGCCGAATCCCACGTCCCGACTCTCCGCGATGCCGCGAAGGCCCGCTTCCAGGCTCTGTGCCTCGAACGGGTCCGCCCCTGAGATGACCGCGCGTTCTGCCACGAGGATCTCCCTCGCGCCCTCCGCATCCTTCAGCCACTGCTTCCGCGTGGCGTCTTCGTCGTACGATATGGAATCTTCGAAGTAGCGGAGGCTGGTCTTCGCGATGGCCGGTATCGTCCGGGCCCGGGTCTTCTGCAGATCGACCACGGCCGCGAAACCATCGGGATCGCTCGCGGCGATCGCCCGGCCACGATCGTCCATGATCTCCAGCACGAGCGGCACGAGGCGCTCGGTCCCCGCGATGTCCAGGTACTTCCCGTTGAGCCACTCCAGCTTCTTCGGGTCGAACACGCCGGCTTTCTTGAGGATGCGGTCCACGGTGAACGCCTCGACGAGCTCCGGAAGCTGCATGACCTCGCGGTCGTCGCCCGGCGACCAGCCCAGCAGGGCCAGGAAGTTGACCAGCGCTTCCGGGAGGATGCCCTCCTCCCGATAGGCCTCCACCGAAGCAGCCCCGTGCCTCTTGGACAGGCGCTTGCCGTCCGGACCCAGGATCATTGGAACGTGGGCGAACACGGGGAGTTCGGCTCCGAGCGCCCGGTAGATCAGAATCTGTTTCGACGTGTTGGACAGGTGGTCATCGCCCCGGATCACGTGCGTGATCCCCATGTGCACGTCGTCGGAGACGACGGCCATGTTGTACACCGGCGTCCCGTCCGAGCGCAGGATCACGAAGTCATCGAGGCTGGCACCGGGCACCGTGGTCGGCCCGTGCACGGCATCGTCGAACGTGATGTCGCCCGGTGGAACCTCGAAGAAGACGGCGTGCGGCTCACCGGCCGCCGCCCGGTCGCCGGCAGCGACCGCATCGTAAGGCCTGCGATTCGCGGTACCGGAAAGGCACGACGGCCTCCCGAGCCCTGGCCCGTAGCTCGTCCAGCTCCTCTTTCGAGGCGAAGCAGCGATAGGCCAGGCCCAGCTCCAGTAGCCTCTGCGCGTCGGCCCGGTGTCTTTCCAGGCCGTCGGCCTGGTGCACGGGCGGCTCGTCGACGTCGAGGCCCAGCCACGCCATGGCGTCGAGGATTTGCCCGGTCATTTCCTCGCTCGACCGCTCGCGATCCGTGTCCTCGATGCGGAGAAGAAAGACTCCTCCGTGGTGACGCGCGAACAGGTAGTTGAACAGAGCCGTGCGGGCACCGCCGACGTGCAGATAGCCGGTCGGACTGGGGGCAAATCGAACTCTAGGTAATTTCATTATTTCCAGTATCTTAAGTGTTTTCAGATTCGGTACACTATGAGCTACACTTGGCGTTCCTCCGCTGCACTGGCTGGCCGGCGGGCCAGGGCGCCGGAAACCCTGCCCGTGGCGCCCGTCCGGGCAGCGACTCATCTTGCAGCAGGACCGGGCCCGGCGCCACCCGTCACCGGGCGCGACAGGACGCTGCAGCGTCGATCACCGAAAGGACACGCCGGATGCCAATGCCTTCCGAACTCTTCGTCCTCCCCTCGGTGCGCAGCCCTTTCACGAAGATGGACCGGGAACTGGGAGGACTGGACGCGCTCCAGCTCTCGGTTCCCGTGGTTCAGCAGTCGGTCCTGGGTCGAGGGGGACCCGGCCCGGGCGCATTGGGGGGAGTCGATCTCGTGGTGTGGGGTGCGGTCATCCCGACCCTGACGCTGAGCAACTGGGCCCGCGAGGTGTGGCTGGAATCCGGTCTGGACCCGCACGTCGCAGCGACCACGGTGATCCAGCAGTGCGGCACCAGCCTCGCTGGCGCGACGCACGCAGCCGGGCAAGTCCTCGCGGGATCGGTACACCTGGCCCTTTGCGGCGGCGTCGATTCCATGTCGAGCGCTCAAATCGGACTCGGTCGGGATCTCAGCCGCACGATCCGGCGGACGGCCTCCGCGAAGGGCTTTCGCGGAATCCTCGACCAACTCCGGCAGGTGCGCATGAACGATGTTCGCATCTCGATCCCGGCAGTCAGGGAACGCACCACAGGCTTCTCGATGGGTGAGCACACCGAAGTTACGGCCAGCCAGTGGTCCATCGGGCGGGAGGACCAGGACGAGTTGGCCGCGGCCAGCCACCGAAATGCGCTGCGCGCCCAGGGAGAAGGATTCTACCGCCCGCTTGTCGTAACACCCGGTACTTTCACGGTCGATTCCGACACGCTTCCCCGCACCGACTCGACGCTGGACAGGCTGAGCGGTCTCAGCCCGGCCTTCGCTCCCGAGACCGGTACGCTGACGGCCGGCAATTCGTCTCCACTGACGGACGGTGCGGCCAGCGTCTGGGTGGCGGATGCGGAGGGACTCGAAAGACTCCCGGACGACGTGCCCAGGGTCCGCCTCGTGGACTGGGAGCAGGCGGCCGTCGACATCGACGCCGAGGGCCTTCTTATGGCGCCGGCGCTAGCGATTCCGCGGCTTCTGGCCCGGCACGGACTCGGCTATGAGGAGATCCAGTTGTGGGAGTTCCACGAGGCGTTCGCGGCCCAGGTACTCAGCACGATCGCCGCGCTGGAAGAGCCAGACTGGGTGCGCCAGAGGGCCGGCGTCGACGCGGAGCTCGGGCGGTTTCCGCGCGAGCGGCTGAACCCGAACGGAGGAAGCATCGCGCTGGGGCACCCGTTCGGGGCAACCGGGGCGCGCATCCTGTCCCAGGCCGCCGCGGAGCTGGCGGCGATGCCGCAGGGCAGCCGGGCTGTGGTCAGTGTCTGCGCGGCCGGGGGGCTGGGCCACGCCGCGCTCCTGGAGACCGCGTAAGGCACCCCGCAGAGCCTACCCCCGCAAGCCGGGCTCGGACGACCCGTCGGTCTAGCCGAGCCCCGATCCCTCGATCGGCCTGGCCGCCGTCCACGCCAGCCACACCAGGGATCCGAAGATCGCGGCGCCCAGGGCCACGTGCGCGGCGCGCATCCAGTCTGGCAGCGACATCGACACCATCCCGGCCGCGATCAGCACCTGCACGACCACCAGCACGGTCGCGAGGATCGCAGCCCGCTTGGCGCCCGCGTCCCCCCTTCGCCTCTTCTTCACGTATCCGGGCAGGAAGAGAGCCCACCCGAACAGGCCGTAGGCAAGGAGCCGGTGACCCCAGTGAATCTGCATCAGAGGATTGTCCGAGGGTATCCAGCTTCCGTTGCACGCGGGAAATCCCTGGCACGCGTAGCCTGCGTCGAGATTGGCTACCAGTCCGCCGGCCAGCACGACGACGAAGCCGTATACAGCCGTCCACAGCGCCACTCCCGAAGCGGTGTCCGACATCTTCACCGCCCGGCCGGCCGGGCCCGACCCGGCCGTGAGAGCCGCCGCGATCAGGAGGCCCAGCAGGAGCATGGCCGTGCCCAGGTGGAGGATCACCGAGGCCGGCGGAAGTTCCAGCCACACGGTCACGGCACCCAGCATGATCTGGATGATCACGAGCAAGACGGCCACCAGGCCCGCCCGCTTGAGCCGCGTCCACACCATGTCTCCACCCGCGCCCCATTTCCACGCCGTAATCGCCACCGTGACGACCAGCACTGCCACGATCGCCGCGATGATGCGATGCCCGAATTCTATGAACGTGGCGAACGACATGTCGGGGATCAGCTGCCCGTTGCACAGCGGCCAATCGTCCCCGCACCCGAGGCCACTCTCGCTGATACGGACGAATCCGCCGAACGCGATCAGGAAGAACGTCGCTGCCGCCGCGAGCCACGTGAAACGGCTCCATGCCCGCAAGCGATTCGAATCAGACACGATACGCCCCTCTTCCGAAGAAATGCGATCGAGAGCGATCGAAGGCCGAGATCGGCGGGAAAGACCGCTCGCCCGTATGGTGCGCGCGACAGGCGAGCGGTAGGTTCCGCTCGTCGATGGACGGGAAGATAGACGCCGGGGGCCAACGACGAAACCGGGAATCCAGTCATTCGATGATCACGCCCCGAGAGGGTAAGTCCACCTTCTCCCTGCTTGCGGTCCGGCAGCTGCTGCCTCGCCTCAGGCCGCATCGGACGGCACTGTCGGTAGCAGGCGTAGCCCTGGTGATCAGCGCGGCGATCGGGCTCGCGTTTCCGCTGATCGTCCGGCATCTGATGGATGCGGCATTCGAGAACCGCGATGCATCGGCCCTCAACTCCATCGCCGTCCTCCTGCTCGTCATCTTTGCGGTCCAGGCCTTGTTCAACTTCGTGCAGGTGTTCCTGCTGAGCGCCACCTCGGAGCGGGTGATCGCGGGTCTTCGGACCGAGCTCTTCGCCCACCTTCTCACGTTGTCTCCCGGCTTCTATGCCGAGCGCAGCTCGGGCGAACTCACGAGCCGGCTGGCCTCCGACTGCTCCACCCTGCAGACGGTGCTCAGCCACCAGCTGGCCGAGTTTCTGAGGCAGATCCTGTACCTGGTCGGAGCCCTTACCCTCCTGGCGATCCTGCACACCGACCTCATGGTCACCACGATCACGGTTGCGCCGATCGTCGTGCTCAGCGCCTACGCGTTCGGGAGCATCCTGCGTGCGAAGAGCACCCGCGTACAGGATGAGCTGGCCGAGTCGAATGCCGCGGCCGAAGAGGCTTTCACCCAGATACCGATCGTCCAGAGCTTCACCCGCGAAGGCTGGGAAGAGAAACGATACGGAAGTCGGATCGCGCGCGCGCTGAAGACAGCCATACAGCGCGCCCTCGTGCGCGGAATCTTCTTCGGCTTGATCACGTTCATCGCCTTTGGCGGCATCGTCGTGGTGCTATGGAAAGGCGGACTGCTGGTCCTCGAGGGGCAGATCACGGCGGGCGAACTCGTGTCGTTCCTCCTGTATGCGGTCTCGGTCGCAGCCGCCATCACGGCCCTCGCCTCCTTGTACAGCAGCTACCAGGAGGCCATGGGCGCCGCGAAGCGCGTCTTCGACCTTCTGCACCTGGAACCAGTCATCAAAGAGCCGCGGCATTCCGAGGCCCTTCCCCCGTCCAGCGACCCCGGTGGCCTGGTGTTCCGCGACGTCTGGTTCCGGTATGGAGTGGACGAACCGTGGGTGCTGCGAAGGCTGGACCTCGACATCCGTCCCGGTGAGATCGTCGCGCTGGTGGGGCCGAGCGGTGCCGGCAAGTCCACGCTGGCGGCACTGGTTCCGCGGTTCTGGGACCCAACCCAAGGGGTGATCACGCTTCGGGGCGCCGATCTGCGACGACTTCCCCTCATCGAGTTGCGGACGGCGGTTGGAATCGTACCACAGGAACCCCTGTTGTTCGCCGACACGATCTATGAGAACATCGCGTACGGGAGGCCCGAGGCGTCGTCAGAGGAAGTCATACAGGCGGCCCGTTTCGCGCACGCCCACGAGTTCATCCAGGGGCTCGCCTCCGGATACGAAACCATGGTCGGCGAACGGGGCATCCGATTGTCCGGCGGACAACGTCAGCGCATCGCGATCGCACGGATCTTCCTCAAGGAACCGGAGATCCTGATCCTGGACGAGGCAACCAGCAGCCTCGACACGGAAAGCGAGGCCCTCGTCGAGGAAGCCCTGGAGACGGTGATGGAGGGCCGTACGACGCTGATCATCGCACACAGACTCAAGACGGTCCAGCGTGCAGACCGCGTTCTCGTGATCGACGATGGCCGGATTCTCGAACAGGGTACCCACGCAGAACTCGTGGCCGAGGGCGGAATGTACGCTCGCCTGTATCGAGGTCAGCTCCTGGAGCCGCAAACCGATTCTGATTCGGCGGACTGACGGCTCACGGAGCTTCGCGAACCGATCCTACGCCCCCGGGGACAGGCTCCGAGTCGCCCACGATCAGCGCTCCGATATCCCTCAAGAGGGTGCGCGCTGTCTGAGGACCCAGATACTGCTTCCTGATGATGCCCTGGCGATCAATCAGCAGAGTGAAGGGATAGCCGGCGGCGCCGAATCGCCCCACCGCCGTGTCGTAATCGGACAACCACAGCGGGTAGTTGATGCCACGCTGGCGGCCGAAGCGAAGGACCGCTTCCCCGCTTCCGGAGCCGACCGCAGGGCCGACGACCGTGCCGCCGAGTTCCGCGAGCACTTCCTGGACTTCGATCAGGTGCGGAATCTCGACGAGGCACGGCGGACACCAGGTGCCCCAGAAGTTCAGAAGCACGACCTGCCCCTCGTAGTCGCCGAGCCGCGCGAGGCCATCTTCGGCCGTCCGGAATTCCACGTCGGGGGCCGGAATTTCAAGCCAGACCGGGTCCGGGTCCAGGCCTCGGGTCCAGGCCGACGCGGCATTGACCTTGTCGTCGCGTAGGGCTGAGCCTAACCGAAAGCCCAGGCCGACCGCGATCAGGATGAGCGCCGCGGCGGCTGCGAGACGAGCCAGGCGCCCGCTCACCCCACACGCCGGAAGGGGTAGTGGCGAGAGGCGAACGTGCACCCGGCAAGGTGGTGAATCCGGGCGGCCGCGCACGCATCCTCACGGTTCTGCGGCGGCAGGTGGTAGCGAAGGCGCGCTTCGCGGATCAGGCCTACCGCCCGACCGAACGCGACGGAAGGAATGTTGGAGACGGCCATGTTGCCCATGGCCGACTCGAGATGCCGCCGATCACCCGTCACGAATGTCAGGAGAGCGCTCGGAGTCAGATCGCGGATGCCCGCGGTTGTGAGACCCGGGTTTCGGGCCCGAAGGTCGGCCATGAACTGCGAGTAGCGCCACAGGAGATCGAGGCACACGTCCATCTCCGCCTCGCTCTGCACGTCGTCCAGGTCCAGCTCGGTCCGCAGGGGCTCCGAAACCAGCGAGTTGGGGGGAGGAATGCGTCCCTCGAGCGCCCGTGTCAGGCGCGCCATTTCGGGCGATCCATGCCTGAATTCGACGCGCAGTCCGTCACGCGCAATCTCGCCAGGAGCCGGTACCCAGCGGTAATGCCAGCGGACTCCTTCCAGCTGGCTTCTGATCGCCGCAAGGCACCCGAGGAAATCAGCCCCGTCGAGCGCCGGGGGACCGCGATCGCCACATACCCTCACAACTGTCCACTCATCTGACATCATCCCTCGGGGCCGCTTGTGTGATTCAGTGGTACCGACCGGAATCATCCAGACGGCTCTGCCAGTATCGCGCGGCTCCGCGCGACCGGCAACGGCACTGTCTTCTTGTGCGGCTGCGGGCCCGTGCGCCATACTTGTTTCAGGAACGGTGAACGTGCCTCCACGGCGGAAAGGTCCCCTGGCAACCGGAGATCGGCAATTCGATGATCGATCGGAGACCTGACGGGGCGGACACGGAAAACACCGTTCCGCTGAGTGCCCTGATACTCAGCCTCGTGTCCCTGGCCGTCGCCGGCCTGGCGGCCATTTTGTGGCCGGAGTCCCTCGACGAACTCGCCGGCCTGGTGTGGCTCCTGGCGCTGGTACCGGCCTTTCTGTTCGCCTACCACCGGGGCTGGGAAGGCGCGGCGACCGGTCTTCTGGTCGCGATGATTCTCATGATCGCGATCGAGATCGTCCCGGCGCTCGTCGTCGGGACCGAGGTGGACTGGCGAATCGCGGGTGGCGTGGCGGTGACGTTCATTGCCGCCACCCTCGGTCTCGGTGCGCTCGCGGAGAAGCTCCGCCAGCAGAAGACCTCGGCGCTGCAGCTCGCGTTTCGCGATTCGCTCACGGGCCTCCCCAACCGGCGGATGGTGGACCTCTTCCTCGCGCATCACTTCGCGGCATCTCAGCGCGGACAGGCGCTGACCGTCGCCATCTTCGACCTGGATCGTTTCAAGAACTACAACGATACGTACGGTCACGCGGCGGGAGACGAGGCCCTGGCGGTATTCGGAGACATTCTCAGGCGTCAGACCCGGGACTCGGACGTTGCCGGTAGATACGGCGGCGAGGAGTTCCTCTCCATCCTGCCGGGTACGGACATGGCAGGCGCCGGCCTGTACGCGGATCGGGTTCGCGAATCGCTGGCCCGACAGGAGCTCGCGGCCGGCGCCCGAATCACCGTGAGCGGCGGGATCGCCGTCTCCGGCCCCACGATGAACAATCCGTCCGAGTTGGTGCGGGCCGCCGATGCCGCCCTGTATCAGGCGAAGGCTGCCGGAGGCAATCGGGTGGAGCCGGGACCCGGCCACTCCGAGACCGGCGCCATCACCGACGCCGGTTGACCAGCCCTTCATGACTCCCCTCATCCAGGAGCCGATGGCCGTATTCGGCTATCTGGCCGCGGTGTTCGCGGGGATCTTCTGGATCAGCGAAATGCCGGCGCTCCAGAAGCTGTTTCGCATCACGCCCGCGGTCATCTACTGCTACTTCGTGCCCACCCTCTCGACCACGGTCGGCATCATCCCGATGGCGTCCCCGGTCTACGAGTGGATGACCCGGTATCTCCTGCCGGTGGCACTCCTGCTCCTCATGATCACCGTGGATCTGAAGAGCATCCTCAAGCTGGGCCGAACCGCGCTGATCATGGTCACCGCCGGCTCCATCGGAATCATGATCGGGGCGCAGGTCGCTTTCCTGGCCTTTTCCCGCTGGCTCCCCCCGGAGGGCTGGAAGGGCCTAGCCGCGCTGACGGGAAGCTGGATCGGAGGCACGGCCAACATGGTGGCGATCGCGGAGAGCGTCGGCACGCCGGATGCGATCATGGGCCCGATCATCGTCGTGGACACGGTGGTCGGGTATGGCTGGATGGGCGTGCTCCTGTTCCTAAGCGCCTGGCAGGCTCTGTTCGATAAGCGCCTGCAGGCCGACACGTCGGCCCTCGCGGAGACGAACCGGCTGTTGGCCGAGCTCGATACGCACCGTCGCCCCCCCCAACTGCGGGATATCGCGATCATCCTCGGGCTTGGCTTTGCCGGCGCCATCCTCGCAGTCCAGCTCGGCGCGGCTCTGCCGGCACTCGGAAATCCGACGATCATCAGTCACACGACGTGGGCCGTGCTGATCGTCGTAACCGGAGGACTGCTCCTGAGCTTTACGCCGGTCCGGAACCTCGAAGAGGCCGGCGCATCCAAGCTCGGCTATGCGGCGCTCTACCTGCTCCTCACCGCCATCGGCGCCCAGGGGAATCTCATGGAGGTGCTCTCCGCCCCGGCCTTCTTCTTCGCCGGAGTGCTCGTCATCACGATCCACGTGGCGGTCATGCTGGTGGTGGCGAAGATCATCAAGGCCCCATTCTTCTTCGTGGCCACAGGCAGTGTGGCCAACATCGGTGGCGCGGGCACCGCCCCGATCGTGGCCAGCGTGTATCACCCGGCGATGGCTCCCGTGGGGCTGCTGATGGCCGTGGCGGGGTATATCCTGGGGATCTACGGCGCCCTGGGCGCGGCGTGGATGCTGGGAGCGCTGGCCGGCTAGAGAGACCCGGAGGGAAGGCCCTGGCGGCCCTTTCCTCTCGGTTGGCGGGAAGTGGCGACCGTCATGCGGTCGCTACTTCCCGGTCGGCTCCCGGTACCGCACCGGACCTCGCCTCTCCATCCGACCGCAGGGCCGCCTGTCCGTTGGCCCGGAAGTGCCGGCGGAGGAAGCCTACCGTGTCGTCCAGCAACGAGTGCATCACCGGCAAGAGGATCAGCGTCAGGAAGGTGGCGAACGACAGACCGGCGATCACGGCGATCGCCATCGGACCCCACCAGGCGGCCTGGGCACCGCCCCAGAAGATGTTCGGGTTCAACGTCCGGTAGAACCGGTTGAAGTCGATGTTGAGGCCGATTGCCAGCGGGATGAGTCCCATCACCGTGGTAACGGCCGTCAGGGTCACGGGACGGAACCGGGTGACGCCGCCCATCACCAGCGACTCATGCTCGCTGAGACCGTCGCGCTCTCGAAGCACGTGAATGTAGTCGATCAGAACGATCGCGTTGTTGACCACGATCCCGGCCAGGCTGATCACGCCGACCCCGCTCATGATCACGCCAAACGGCATCCGGAAGATGAGCAGTCCGATCAGCACGCCGATCGTCGAGAGCATCACCGTGCTCAGGATGAGTCCCGGCTTCAGGATCGAGTCGAACTGCGAGATCAGGATGAACGCGATCAGGAAGAGGGCCCACAGAAAAGCGCTGAACAGGAACTCCTGCGATTCCTCCTGTTCCTGCTGCTGGCCCGGTGTAGCTCAGGCGATAGCCAGACGGAAGATCGGTCCGAAAACCCTCGAGCGTGGCCTGCACCTCCGCCAGCACCGCGTTCGCGTTGTAGCCAGCGCGCACATCCGAGGACACGGTCACCACGCGATCCATGTCCTTCCGGTTGATCCCGCTGAATCCCTTCTCCACCCGCCACGTGGCGATGGCGGTAAGAGGCACCGGGTCGCCCATGTCGCTCTCAACCGTCAAATCGGCGAGGGAGGAGAGGTCGGACCGGTACCGCTCGGCAAGGCGCACGACGATGTCGTACTCCTCCTCGCCATCCCGGAACTCGGAGGCCTCGGTCCCGTTGATCGCGCTTCGAACCGTGCTTCCGATGTCCAGCGTCGTGACGCCGAACAGGGCGGCCTTCTCGCGGTCCACCTCGACCCTGAGTTCGGGCCGGGCGTCGTCGAGGTCGCTTTCCAGCCCCTCCAGTTTCGGAGCCACGCCCGAGTTCGAGAGAAGAGCCACCATGCGGTCGCCGAGTTCCTTGAGGGTCTCGAAGTCCTCGCCGATGATCTCGATGTTGACCGGCCGGCCCGTGGGCGGGCCCATGTTCGGCTTGTCCACCGTGATCGTCGCGCCGGCGATGTCTCCGCCGATCGCCGATCGCATCACCTCGAGGGTCTCGTTCGTGTCGTGCTCGCGGAGCTCGAAGTCCACGAAGCTAAGCGCCACCGTCGCATACTGTGATCCGGTCTGGCTGCCGAAGTCCGCGATCTTCGATCCCGTCGTCGCGACCACGGATTCATAGTCCACGCTGCCGTCGACCCCGCCCAGCTCTCCCTCGAGCCGTTTGACGATCGCATCCGTGACCTCGGCTCGCGTGCCCACCGGCGTTTCGACCTGAACCCAGATGTCATCGGGAGCGATGTTCTCCGGGAAGAACTCGATCCCCGGATTGAACACGGCGAACAGGGCTAGAACTCCGACGAAGAGCACGGCCGTCTGCCCCATCACGAGGACCCGGTGACGGAGTGCCCAGCGCAGGCGCCCTTCGTAGAAATGCAGGGTCGCCGGCAGGGCCCGCTCGCGCACCCAGTGTCCCGCCGGGTCGAGTACGAACCGGTTGAGCAGAATGAGCCCTACGACCGTCGCGGCAAGGAGGAAGGCGGTCAGGGGGCGTCCGCGCGCCAGGAAGAGGACCACGAGACCCGCCGCAACCCAGGCGCCGATCTTGAATTCGCGCGTCAGGTGGGGTCTGGGCTCGCCCTCCATTCGCATGAAGAGTGAGCAGAGGGTGGGGTTGATCACGAGGCCGACGAGGAGCGACGCCGTAAGCGTGATCATGAGCGTCTTCGGCAGGTAGCTCATGAACTCGCCCGTAATCCCGGGCCAGAACGCCATCGGCGCGAAGGCCGCGAGGGTCGTCGCGGTCGCCGCGATCACCGGCATCGCCACCTCGGCGGTCGCCAGCTTGGAGGCCGCCTTGCGGTCGAAACCCTCCTCGCGGAACCGGTAGATGTTCTCGACCACGACGATCGCGTTGTCCACCAGCATGCCCAGCGCGAGGATGAGCGAGAACAGCACGACCATGTTCATGGTGAAGCCGAGAATCTGCATCACGCTGAACGACAGGAACATCGACAGCGGAATGGCGACGCCGACGAACGAGGCGTTTCGCACGCCGAGAACGAACAGCAGCACGGACACGACCAGGATCAGGCCGGAGATGATGTTGTTCTCGAGGTTGCTGACCATGCTGCGCACGTACTTGGCCGAGTCCGACGTGATGCTGACGTGCGTCGTGGGCGGAAAATCGGCCTCCATCTCCGCGATCACGGCGCGCACGGCGTCCGAAGTCTCGATGATGTTCTCGCCGGTGCGCTTGCTGACGCTCAGCGTGACGACCGAATTCCCGTTCAGGCGCGCGTAGCTCTCCCGCTCCTTGAAGCCGAAGTCCACCGTGGCCACGTCGCGCACGTAGATCGGACGGCCTTCCTCCGCCTCGATGACGATGTCCTCCAGCGGCTGGGTGGCCTCGAATTCTCCCGGCACCCGAACCAGGTACTTCACGTCGCCCACGTCGATCGTGCCGCCGGGCACGGTGACGTTCTCGAACGCGATGGCCTCGATCACGTCGGTGAACGAGATCCCGTAGTACTTCAGCATTCCGAGATCCACGTCGACCTTGACCTCGCGCTCGAGTCCCCCGGACAGCTGGACGCTGAGCACAGACGGAGATCTGTTCGATCCGGTCCTGGATGTCCTCGGCGAGTTCCTTGAGACGCACCAGGCTGTACTCGCCGGACACGTTGACCTGCATGATCGGAAACTCGGAGAAGTTGAACTCGAGGATCGCTGGCTCTTCGGCCGCCTCGGGAAGCTCCGGCTTCGCGATGTCCACCTTCTCGCGGACCAGCTGCAGGGCCTCCGTCATGTCCATCCCGGCCTCGAACTCGGCCGTGATGCTCGAGACGCTCTCCACCGACTGGGACGTGAGCGTCTTGATGTCGGAGATCTTGTTCAGCTCTTCCTCGAGGGGACGCGTGATCAGGGTCTCGATGTCTTCGGGTGCGACCCCGGAATAGAAGGTGCTCACGGCTACGAACGGGACCGTGATGTCGGGCGAGGCCTCCTTCGGAACGGTGAGATACGAGTAGAGTCCTCCGATCACGATCAGTACCAGCAGAGTGAGCACGCTGATCGGATGGTCGACCGCGAAGTCGGTCAGCCAGAACGTCTTGTACCGGCCGAGATCTTCCTTGAGCGGATCTCTCCTTTCGAACAGCCGATCGGCCGCACTCCCCGCCGCCAGGCGCTCCTCGTCCCGGGAGCCGCTTCTCAAGCGGCGCCACAGCCTTCGAATCGGGCTCATCTTCCGCCCTCCTCCCCCACTTCCCGTACCCGGTCACCCGCGTCGACCATCTGATGGCCGGTCACGATCAGCCGATCTCCCGCTGCGAGCCCTGTTGCCACCACGACCTCGTTTTCGAAGCTGGGTCCCAGACCTATGGCCCGCGACTCCGCGAGGGTCCCGTCAGGGCCTTCCGCCACCACGAACACTTCGTACCCGTCCTCCGTGCGCAGAACGACGTCCTGCGGAACGACGATCACATCCCTCAGAGTCTCGGTCGCGACCCTGACGTTGGCCACCATCTGGGGCTTGAGGCGTCCTTCCCGGTTGTCGAGCAAGACTTCGATCGGAAACGTGCGGTTCTGCGGGTCCACGGCGGCCCCAACGTAGGTGATGGCCCCTTCGATCGACTGCCCCGGCAGAACATCGAAGTTGAGAACGGCGCTGCCTCCCACGACCACGTACGGTCCGAAACGCTCGGGAACTCCGCCCGTCACCTTGAGCCGGCCGATCGTGAGCACCCGGGCCACCGCCACGCCGGGAGCCACGATCTCCCCGACGTCCACGTACCGGTCGTCGAGTACTCCGGCGATCGGTGACTTGATCGTGTGGCGCGCGAGGCGCGCTTCGAGAAACGCGAGGCGTGCCTCCGCCGACTGGGCTTCGTACTTGGTCTGCAGAAAGGCTATTTCACTGCCGATTCCCTCGTCCTCCCACAGCTGGCGCTGCCTCTCGAAGCGCTCCCTGGCCAGGGCGGCGGACGCCCGGGACTCATCGACCTGGGCCGCGAGTATCTCGTCATCGATCTGAATGATGGGCTGTCCGGCGCGCACCCTGGAGCCCTTGTCCACGATGACGCGCTCGATCACGCCGCTCTCCTGCGAGCTGACGACCACATCCTCGAAGGCCTCGACCACTCCCGTGAGCCGGATGTACGACGTGAAATCGGCCGCCACGAGCGTCCGTACTTCGACGTTGACCACCTTGACGTAGGCCGCCCCTGCCGTCGCTCCGTCTTCGCTCGCCGAGGTCTCCGCCGAACCGCAGCCCGCGCCGGTGATCACCAGCAACCCGCCCATCAACGCGCCGAGTCCCGGCCTTCGATCTATTCTCACCGCTCGCCTCCCCTTCATCGGTCGCCTTCCCTGTCATCATTGGAAACCCGATCGCCGGCGTTGTCTGGATTCAACCGGTTCTCAGGTCTGATGTCTCCCTCGATCATCGCTTCCACCGCCCGATCCACGGCCGGGACGACTCCGACCGCCAGGTCCAGCTGGGCCTGCGCGACCAGGTAGTCGTATATCGCCAGCGCGTAGTTCTGCTCCGCCTGCCGAAGAGCCAGTTCGGCCTCCGTCACCTCGAGTCTCGGCTGCGTGCCGGCGAGGTACTCGGTCGTCACGATGTCGAAGCCCCTCTGGGCCTGCGAGACTGCCTGGCGCTGGGCCTCCGCCCGTGATCGCGATTCGGTCAGGTTCGAGAGAACCGTCTCGACCTCGTTGGCGGCCCGCTGCCGCAGATCGCCGATCCGTTCCTCGGCCTGGCGTACGCCGATCTTCCTCTGCTCCACCCGATTCCAGCGTCGTGCTCCCGAGAACAGAGGGTACGTCCAGCTGAACGCCGACCGCCGATGTCGTGAACCGCTGATCCGGGTTCTCGCCGAAGAAGTTGAGCGCTCCGTTCTCCTGTGCCTGCAGCCCCCAGCTGAAGAACCCGGATATCGTGGGAAAGAGCTGTGTCCGCTCGTACTTGACTCGCGCCTCCTCGAGGTCGCGCTGAAGACGTGCCTGCTGCAGGTCCGTCCGATTCGATAGCGCGACGGCCTCCAGCTCTTCGTAGCCCGCCCTCGTGGCCTCCGGGCACGCCGGCGAACGCCAGCAGCGCGACGTTGTCCTCGGTGTTCACGGCCCCGTCGGACAGGTCGATCTGGTGCAACTCGCCGAAGGCCGCGGCACTCGCCGTTTCCCCGAGCCCCATCTCGATCGCCAGAACCCGACGGGCCTCATCCACTTCGTTCTGCGCCCGCCTCAGGTTGGGCTCGATGTTCGCCAGCTGCACCTCGAGCCGCAGAACGTCGTAGTCGCTCGCGAGTCCGGCCCGGTTCAGGGCACGGGTCTCTTCCAGAGTCTGCCGGACGCGCTCAATGCTGTTCTGCGTAACGCGGACGGCTTCCTGTGCCAGGAGGACGTTCAGGTACGCGATGCGAGTCGTCGTGGCGACACCCTGCGCGGAACCGCGCAGCGCCTCCCGGGCCAGATTCCGGAAGGATCCGGCCGTCCCCACTCCGACGAATACGCCGGCGTCGAACAGAGGCTGATTCAACGTGAGCCCGGCGTTCCACTGGTTGTCGGCGCCGAAGGTCACCGCGATCAAGTCGTCCGGGTCAGCGTCCGGATCGACGAAGATCCTCGGCAGAAACGCGGACGGAAGCTCGAGATTCCGCTGCATCGAAGCGAAGCCGTCAATCTCGGGAAACAGCGCCCCATAGGCCTCGGAAACCTGCTTGTTCGCCACGTCCAGGTCGTACTGGGAAACGGCCAGCTGGCGGTTGTTGCGCAGCGCGATCGAGACGGCGCTCTCCAGCGTGTAGGGGCGTGCGTCCCCGTACTCGCCGTCCCCTTCCGGGGCCCGCGCACGCGATTCTGAGCCCAACGCCGGAAGAGTCTCACCGTGGTCGGCCTGGGCCGAAAGGGGGCCGTCTGCTCGGAGCACCGGCGACTCCGGCGCCGCCGCGGTCTCGCCGGCCGCCTGCCCCAACGCGGGACGCACGGCCCCTCCGATCGCGATCGTCGTCGCGGCGAAGACCGCGAGGCCGACCGCCGCAGCACGCCTGGCGTTCCGCGAACCGCGGCCGGTCAGCACCGGCTCTCCCCGCTCCTGCCGTATCCCTGACTGCGCATTGATCATCGGGGACCACCTTTCGTCACTTCCACGGGCTGGAGCCCGATTCTCACCACGTCGCGGAACTTCTCGAACAGTCCGATCGTCAGCTCCTTCTCACCCAGACCCTCGCAGCAGCCGGTCTCGGCCAGCAGGTCCTGCGGATCGCAGGCCATGAAGATCGTGACCAGACCGTGCACCAGAGACCACAGGTACAGGACGACGATATCCGGGTCCGTTCTCCGCATGTTCCCGGCTTCCATGGCCTCGACGACGCACTCGCGCAGGACCCGATAGCCACCCTGGCCGGGAACGTCTTCCATATGTCGAGGGGCCGGGGTCTGGATCGCGAAGATGATCTTGAAGTACTCGCGGTTCTCGAGCGCGAACCGGATGTAGGACTCGCCCAGCGCCGACACCCGCTCCATGGAGCCGGCGGGAATGTCCTCGATGGACTTCCGCATGTAGGCCTCGGAGCGCTTGAAGCCGTGCGCCACGACCCGGTCTACCAGATCTTCCTTGCCCTGGAACCAGTGGTAGATCGCGGTGGCGCTGAGGCCGACCTGCGCAGCGACGGCCCGCATCGAGAGCGCGTCCAGGCCACCCTCAGCAAGAAGGTTCCGGGCGGCCTCCAGAATGGCTGTCTCGGTCTCGCGGGAGCCAGCTTTCTCTACGACGTGGGAATCAGTCATGAACTCACCCTTAACGGCGTTAGGTTAACAACGTTAAATTAACGCTGTTAACCTCATCGTCAAGGGCGCGCGTGGACTCGGCGCAACGGGCGGTTAGTGGCCGTCAGTCGGCCGTCGCCGTGAGCTGGCACCGGATCGAGTACGAGCCCCCCGTGCCCCTTCCCGACACCTCGTATTCTCCGGGGCCCGACAGCGACGTCGACCCCCGGAACAGGGGTCTATCGCCTCCCGCCAGACGCGTGACGAGCGTGGATTCGAGATCCGTGGCAGCGGTCCCCAGCGAATCGGAGACCACCCAGGCCTTGTCGGGAACCGCCGAGCGGGCGCGACCGATAAGTGTGGCTACGACATCGCCGAGGGCACGACGCAGTCGATCCCACCCGTCCGAGCGATTGACGTCGAGCACTTTGAACTGGATCGAATGGACTCCGTCCCCACGCACCAGCAGGACCAGGCGGTCCCAGGCGTCGATGCGGGCCATGTCGAACGAGGCGACTTTGCCTTTGCCGGCCGCTCGCACGTACTCGGGCGCACCTTCCCTTTCGGGATCGCACTCCCAGTAGCGATCGAGATCGGGAAGCACGGCGTGTTCGGTGTCGTGTTCACCCCGGCCGTTCACGTATCGGATATCGGCGACAAATCTGAAGTTGGCCTTCCGGCGCGGCAGCTTGCGCGGGAAATCGAATCCGGTCAGCACCAACTCGTAGGTCTGCGGCATAGCACCTCCCCAGGGTTGAACGACTCTCGTGCCGGTCGCTTGAGGGGCGCAGGTCCGCGATGTCCTTGTCCGGCCGGCGGGATCGGCCGGGTACTGTCACAAGTCTAGCTGGGCCATCCGGCCGCGTTCAAGGGGCGGCGGGGCTCTCGTCCAATGCACGCTCAAGCCGGCGCTCGAGGTCCTTGAACGCCCGGTCCCAGTCGCCGGCCTCCGCATGACGAACGACCGTGTCCTTCTTCTCACCCCACGAAAGCACCAGGCCCACGGCTTTTCCGGTTTCTCGTTCCTCGAGCATAAACTTGGCCAGCTGCAGCCCGGTCGTCCGCGCTGACAGGTCGGCCGATACGGCCTCGACTCTGGACTCGAGGTCTCCGGTCAGTTCCACGCCGCGCGTCGAGATCTGTGTCTGCATGTCGCTTCCCTCTTGTATCGTGGGTCCACCTCGCGGGTGGCTCCTCAGTCATCCTGTTTCGGATCCAGCGGCTCCGGCGGGCTGAGAGGGACCTCGTGTCCGCTGAGCCAGCGGCCGTACGCCTCCCGGACCAGGTTCTGAAAGTGGTATACGCCGCTCTCGAACTTCACCGAAAACCGTCCGCGATCATAGCCCCTCGATCCCAGACCCCGCTGCACGTGTTCGCAGATGTCGATGTCCTCGTCCTGCACGCGATCGGCGAACGCCAGGTCCTCTTCGATCTTGCGCCGAGCCGCCTCCGACTCGACGTCGTCGTAGAAGTACTCGAAGATCACACGGCAGTTCTGATGATCGACCGGCACCACCAGGTTGGTCTGGAGCCGGCCCGGCAGGATGTTGAGCATGTAGTTCGGGAAGACACAGTAATACCATGCCTCGCCTCCCCCCGCCTGCTCATAGAGGTTCTGCTCCGATGTCAGCTCGCTGGTCTGAAGCGAGTACCCGTCGTACGTCTCCGTCTTGTAGCTGCGAAAGTCGTAAAGCGTCATCAACTCCGGGTGGACGATCGGAACGTGGTAGCCCTCGAGAAAGTTCTCCACATAGACCTTCCAGTTCGCGCGGACATCGTATTCGATTCGTCGATGGTGCTTCAGGTCACCGGGGCGTACGGGCGAGATCCGCTCCCGGATTCCGCCCAGTACCGTTTCGATAGGTGCAGCTTCGGGGTTCAGGTTCACGAAGATCTGCCCCTCCCACGACTGCACCTGGACCGGGACCAGTCCGTAGTCCTGGCGGTCGAATAGTTCGACCAGGTTCCAGTGGGGTACACCCCGCAGGCTTCCATCCAGCTGGTAGGTCCAACCGTGGTACTGGCACTGGAGAACCCGGCCACAACCATCCGCCGTGGCCAGCGGTCCGCCACGATGACGGCAGACGTTGTAGAAGGCCCGGACCGCTCCGGCGCGGTCTCGCACCACGATCACCGGATCTCCGGCCACTTCGGCCAGGAACCAGGACCCGGGCTCCGGCAGACGCCCCTCGTGCCCCACGCCCTGCCAGGTACGGGCGAAGATGGCTTCGGCGTCGAGCTCATGGAAGCGCGACTCCGTGAACCACGCCGACGGAATCGTCTCGGCGCGAGCCAGAGCCGGTCGATCGGCCAGCTCTTCGGCCACATCGGCGTATGCGGTCCGGTCCACCATGAGCGTTCTCCAGCGTGAGGCGGGGGCACCGGCGATGGTGTCCCACGATGTGGCTATTTACGGCCGCCAGTGCCATGATGTAAAGGCGAACGGGAAGGGAGACGCGCCATGACCGGTCAGCCACTTCAGAAACTCGTTAAGCTAACCCTTGATAAACCAATATGGGATAGGTTTTTCTGGGTATCACCTCTCTCCGTCGTGGGAACCCTGGAAGAAGATGGGACTCCCAACCTGGCGCCCAAGCACATGGCCACGCCAATGGGGTGGCAGAACTACTTCGGGTTCGTTTGCACGCCGCGCCACTCAACCTATCGAAACATTGCCAGGGACGGTGTATTCACGGTCTCGATGCCGCGCCCGGACCAGGTCGTACTCGCCAGTCTTTGTGCGACCCCCCGGTGCGATGACAGCGTCAAGCCGGTGCTGCGAGGCCCTCCAGACCCGGCCTTCCACACGGGTGGAAGGGGTCTACCTGGCACAATCCTACCTGTTCTTCGAGTGCGAACTTGACCGGATGGTCGACGACTTCGGTGAGAACAGCCTCATCGTGGGGAGGATCGTGGAGGCAGCGGTCGCGCCGGACTCGCTGCGGACCCTGGAGCGGGACGGGCAGGATCTGATCCACAACGCCCCTCTGCTGGCGTACCTGCAGCCGTGGAGGTTCGCCTCCATTGCCCAGACCTACGCGTTTCCCCTCCCCGATGGCTTCGACCGCTGAATACCGTGGGTGAAGGGGTCGGCCCTCGGATCCTGGAGCACCTTCGTTCCAGGGAAGGAGAGATGGTGCGGCTGCTCAGCCGGCTCGCCGAGCAGGAGTCGCCCTCCCTCGACCCTCAGTCGCAGGCCGGGCCACAGGCGATTCTCCGGCTGGAGTTTGAGCGCCTCGGATTCGTGGTTCGGTCGATTCCGGGCGTCGACTCCGGCGGGCAGCTCCTTGCGATACCCCACGCCCGGCCCAAGAGGCGTTCCATCCAGCTCATGGTCGGGCACTGCGACACGGTGTGGGAGATCGGCACCCTCGAGGCGATGCCGGTGCTCGAGAACGATGGGCGGCTGTACGGCCCCGGCACATACGACATGAAGGGAGGGCTCGTAAATATCGTGTTTGCCCTGCGCGCCCTTCAGACTCTCGGACTCCAACCGGTCGTAACGCCCGTGGTGCTGGTCAACTCGGACGAGGAGGTCGGAAGCTCCGACTCGATGCGGCACATCAAGCGCCTCGCGAAGGCGTCCGAGCGGGCCTTCATTCTGGAGCCGGCGCTGGGTCCGGCCGGGAAGCTCAAGACCGCTCGAAAGGGCAACGGGTTCTTCGAGATACGGGTGCTCGGCCGCGCCGCGCATGCGGGCCTGGAGCCGGAACGGGGAGCCAGCGCGATCCTCGAGCTGTCGATGGTCATTCAGCGGTTGTTCGCCCTCAACGACGCCGCTCGTGGAATCACCGTGAATGTCGGCACGATCGACGGCGGACTGCGCACGAACATCGTCGCTCCTGAAAGCCGGGCCACGGTCGACATCCGCGTTCTCACCATCGAGGACGCTCGCCGGATAGAGGCGGAGGTCCTGTCTCTCGAAGCCACGACGCCGGGAACCGCGCTCGTCGTCACGGGGACCATGAATCGTCCTCCCATGGAGAAGACACCGGGCAATCAGCACCTCTGGAAAGCGGCGCAGCGGGCGGGCGAGGCGCTGGGCCTCGATCTTCAGCAGGGCACGTCCGGCGGCGGCTCGGACGGGAACGTCACGAGCCTCTTTACCCCGACCCTGGATGGCCTGGGTCCCATGGGGGATGGGGCGCACGCCTCCCACGAGTACGTGCTTGTGCGGAGCCTTCCGGAAAGAGCCGCTCTGCTGGCCATGTTGCTGCTGGAGCCGTCGATGGCCGACGTGGCCCGGGCGAACCATGGAAACCCGCGGCGCGAGGAAGCGGAGGCATTGCTGAGGGGCGCGAACACGCACGTTCACCGGGGTCCCCGGGCGTAGCTACCTCGCTTGGCGAGACTTACGAGAGCCGGGCTTCCGGGGTGGACGCCCGGCTCTCTGTCGGACTACGCGCCTCCGCGAAACTCAGCGATCGGCGCCGCACGGATTCGCAGCGCACGGATTGGCGGCACAGGGATTGGCGGCGCACGGATTGGCGGCACAGGGGTTCATCCCGCCGGTCTTGGAGGCATCGAAACTTCCCTGGAGCTGTTCGACATGGGCGGTGAGGGCGGCTAGCTCCACGGAACCATAGTCCAGCGGCTTCGCGGTCATCGGGATCGCCATACACAACTGAACCATCTCGGCCGCCGTCACGGTCTCCAGCCCCGCGCGGTCCTTGGCCATGGCTACCGGATGCGGATAGGGCTCGGCGAACGAGGCGTTCATCATGGCGGTACCGTCACCGGAGTGACACGTGCTGCAAGAGGTCGCACCGGTTCCGCTCAGTGACTTGTCGGTCCAAAGCTCTGCGCCCCGGGTCGCCAACTCGTCCCACGACATTCCGTGATCGTCCAGCGCACGATCACCCTGGCGGATCGCATCCACCGGAAGGTCCATTCCCGCGCAGGGGTTCGCCGCACACGGGTTGGCCGCACATGGATTCGCCGCGGCCATCTCGGTCTCGGAGCCTGCATCCCCACCGCTGCACGCAGCTAGGGTAAACGCAGCGACGGGGGCCAGCCAGGTCATTCGCCTCATGGCACTCTCCTTCTCAGGACGGGACATCGCGTACGGCGAGCCTCGAGGACCCGTCGCCACACTCTATTTCTGTCTGCTTTGAGGCATGCCCCGCTTCGGTGGGGGCTGCCGGTCTAGGGAACAGGCCGACCGGCAGTACGGTTCCCGGGCCTTCATGCGCCTCACGCCTCCGGCTTCCCCAGGGTAGACAAGAACGAGTCGTAAGATCAAGGCCAGGCCTGGCCGACCGGAGGCGTCATTCCCTGGCGCGGACGTCCACGTTATCGTGTGAATTCGACGCGGGGGTAACCTGGTCCGGGAGTCGTTTGACCTTGCGAGACATCCGGCTGGCGCGGGTGCGCCACCGACGCCAGGAACTGGCCAACACTCTGACGCATGGAATCGGCACGCTTTGCGGGATCGCGGCCACCGGCGTCCTGGTCACGCTGGCCGTGTTGAAGGGCGACGTATTTCACATCGTGGGCGCGGCCGTGTTCGGGGCCACGCTCGTCCTGCTCTACTCCGCCTCGACCCTCTATCACGCGGCCCCGAAGCGCAGTGTAAAGGCGCGGCTGCGGGTCGTTGATCACTCCGCGATCTACCTCCTGATCGCAGGCACCTACACGCCATTTACATTGGCCGGACTGCGCGGAGGCTGGGGCTGGACCCTGTTCGGCGTGATCTGGGGACTGGCTGCCGCGGGAGTCGTCTTCAAGCTGTTCTTCACCGGACGCTTCAAGCGCACGTCGACGGCGATCTACCTTGCGATGGGCTGGCTGGTCGTCGTCGCGGCAAAGCCGGTCGTCGAGACGTTACCGGGGGCCTCGCTAGTGTGGCTGGCGATTGGCGGCCTGGCCTACACGGGGGGCGTGTACTTCTACGCGAACCGCCGTATCCCCTACGGCCACGCGATCTGGCACCTCTGCGTGATGGCGGGCAGCACCGCCCACGTGGTGGCGGCGGCGCTGCTGATTCTGCTACCCGCTCCCTAGGCGCTGCGCCCGGGCGCTACTGCCGCACGAGCGTCGCGTCGAACGTCGCCGGGTCCTCTACGCCGTCGAAATCGAAATCGAACGTCGAGACTTCCTGGTGCAGCGTCAGGGTGTTTCCAATCAGAGTGAACTCGGACGTGCCGTCTTCGAGGAACGGTGCAATCTCTATGGCGAAGTCCATCGAAGAGCAGCGTCTGGCTCTCAAGGTCGAACGATCCGCTGAATGGCACGTCGATCGGAATCCCGGTGTCCGGATCCGGGAACGATGCCTGACCGACGAAAGAGCCATCCGGCGCCACGGTGACAAACAGCGACCCGCCCAGGGAGATCAGCTCGAACTGCACCTGCGGATCGACGGTGCTCACGGCCAGGAACTGTGTGCAGGTCCAGGTGCCGGCGAGGTCCGCGATCACGATCGGATCCTCTTCAGGATCGAAGTCGTCGCTGCTGCAACCGGACACACCGCAGGCGACCAGGAATACCGAGGCATACAGCAGGGGCTTCACGGCGTACCTCCCTCTGGCTGAATGGACGCAGCACCGGGAGGGGGACCGGCAACTCACAATGGAACAACTGCGAGGGGCTTGGGGCTGCGAAAATTACTGCCGCAGACGTCGCCGCGCTACTCCGAGGTCGTACTGACGAACTCGACCTCGTCAACCACGTGCGCCCCGTTCTCGATCGTCTTGTGCACCGGACACCGTCCGACGATCTGCTCGAGACGCTTGCGGGTGGGCTCGTCGTAGTCGCCCCGGATGGTCACGTGGCTGGTGAGGCGGTCGACCAGGCCCTTCTGGCCCTCAGGGGCCGGCACCTTCTCGTGTCCATAGCGAGCCGATACCCCTTCGACGCTCGATCCCCTTGTGGCGCGTGTAGAGGACGAGCGTGATGAGGGTGCACGCCGCGAGCGATCCCAGCAGCATCTCGTACGGGCTGGGCCCCGAGTCCTCCCCGCCCTTGTCCAGCGGTTCGTCGGCCAGCCACTCGTGACGCCCGTTGCTCAGGGAAACCCGGGTACCCGCTACCAGCTCCGCTGTGATCTCCGCCATCGCTCTACCGTCCCGTTGAAGGAATCCGTGACCCTCGCCCGAGCCGCGCCGATCAACCGATTCCGATCGCGTCCTCCGGCGCTACGCCGCGATCCACCGCTTCGTAATCGAGCTGGCTCCCGGCCATGCTGTGGGGGATCAGGTAGACGGCGACGGTCACGATCGCGGCGATCACCACCGCCAGCCGCGCCCTCTTCTCGCCCCCGTCTCCGCCCTCCGCCGCGCCTCGCCTGGCGCCCCAGCCAATAACGAGAAGCGCGAAGAACCAGGCGAGCCACATGACCAGTGTCTTGTTGTCCGTCAGATCCCAGCCGAAAGGTACACCGGTCCACCAGTCATCAAAGGCGTACTTCTGGACCCAGGGGCCGAGCAGGAACCCACCTACGGTAAATAGCACCAGGGCCGCCCAGCTGAGTTTCGCGATTCCGTGCCCCGAGAACAGCGCGCCGAGGCCCACTCGCCAGGCGACGAGCACGCCGAAGAACATAAAGCTCACATGCAGGATCAGCACCCACGCGGGCACCCAGCCCTTGAACCGGATGACGGCGTTCTCTCCGGTATCCGGAGCCACGACGGGACCCGCCGGCGTCATGAGCTCCAGGTGGTACTCCAGCTTGCCGGCCGGTGGCTGAGCGGGGAGCGTGCCGGCCAGCTGGTCGCCGCGTCTCTCCAGGGGAACCCTCGTGAACTCGTCGTCCGTCGGGTACCGCCGGTAGACGAGGTCGCCCGCTACACCGGCTGGCGCCGGGATCACGACCGCCGTGTCCGCCGTCGAATACGCCGAGCGCACGAGGCGGTACCTGATGACCTCTTCGCCGACCGAATACGACCCGCGCAGCTTGTACGTGGGCCCCGTATATCGCTGGTAAACACCGGCCGACAGCATGAGGAGAAACGCCAGTACCCAGAGCCCGATATTGCGACGGCGGGCGGGCGCCTTCTCTTTGCCTCTCATCGATCCTCCGAGGGGGTCGTAGGACCTTCTGGAATAGAAACTCCACCTCGCGAGCGGAGTCGGCGGTCCACGTAAAGCGAGGCGGAATCTATCCCGAGTGGCGACTGGTGCTATCCGTAATTGTGCGGGTGCAGCGCACGCGAAGGGGTGTCAGCCTCCGAGGCCCCGGCCCCTGCCTGCGCCGCGGCGGGGGCCACGATCTGGTCGATGCCAGCCGGGCGGTGTACCGTGGGGCTCCATTCTTTGTGCCTGGAGGAAACATGGACGGCGGAGTGACGGGACCGGTTCCGGACGCCGTAGCGCAGGCGTTGGCCATCGCGCCCATGGGACTCGACCTGAGGAAAGCGGAGCACCTCGATTTCGCTCGCCGCACGGCCGAGGATTTCCTGGCTGCCTGCCCTTGCCGGTCAGACCTCGATCGACTGGAGGACTTTCTCCTGGAGCGGCGCGCCGAAGTGCCGCTTGGCGTGCACCTGGCGGTCAAGCTGGCGCGATCTCGACGGTCGGTGGTGGAGATCGACCGCGCGCGGCCTGATTCGGGCGCGGAATCGGGGCTCATTCGCCTCAGCGTCGTGTTCGCCATGTATCGAGAACACGAACGCATTCTGCGTTCCGAGCAACACGCGCACGGAGAAGACTTCCTCGTGCGAAAGATCGAGCAGATAGAGTGGCTGCTTGGCGATCTTCCCGCATTCAAGTGGCAACTGATCGCAGTGGACGACGGGTGCCCGGACGGCAGTGGCCATGTAGCCGAGAGGATTCTCGAGGCCCGGGCCCCGGAGGCCCCGGCGCGCGTGATCTTCCTGGAGGATGGAATCCGTGGCGGAACCGCCGTGACCGCCGATCTCGCATCCACCGACGACAGCCGTAAGGGAGGCTCGATCCAGCTCGGAGTCTGGACGGCCGCCATGGAGGACGGATCGCCCGATCACGTGATTGCTTACACGGACGCGGATCTCTCCACGCACCTCGGCCAGCTTGGGCTCCTGATCGATCCGATCGTGCGTGGGAGCTGCGACGCCGCGATCGGTTCGCGACGCGAACGCGAGTCGGTGGTCGCGAAGGGGGGCGCTCGGAATGAACGCGGAAAGAAGTTCATCGCGCTCTGGAAGCAGATGCTTCCCTTGCCGGGTGACATCACGGACACGCAGTGCGGATTCAAGGCGTGGCGTGCGGATGCGGCGCTCGAGATTCTCCCCGGCCTCATCGAGCACGAGTTCGCGTTCGACGTGGAGCTGTTGATCAAGACGGAATTGAGGAGGCCCGGTTCCATCAAAAGCATTCCGATCGCCTGGATCGATTCTGAAGCCGCCTCCACGACCCCCGAATTCGACCCCTACCTGGCAATGTTGAAGAGCATTGCAGCCATGTACCGTCGGTATCTCCCGAGCGAATCCGCTGCGGACGAGATCGCGGACCGGGTGGAGCGGGCGGCTGGCGCGGGAGACCTGTTCGGCTAGCCCCCCACGGCCCTCCCAGAGACACATTGACCCTTCGAATGGTCCACGGGTGGGACGGAATGTCGGATTCCGGTGATGACCGCGTGACCGATGGCGGTCACTCTGGGACCGTCGCAAGTGCGTGAATCCATGGGCTCCACGCACGGAACGGACGACCCCACGTACCCCGGATCGTTGCCGCGACACATGCCGGGTCGCCCGTGGCCCCATCCGTGCATATCTTGCGGGCCCTGTTTGAATCGTCAGGCGCTTGTCCCGCCCGATCCGGAGAGGTGTCATGCGGCTCCATGTACCCGCGGCCGTCGTCCGTCCCGGCCGCCTCGTGCTGCTTCTTCTCAGCATCTTCTTCGCGCTCGTTCTCTCACAGGTCGCGCGAGCCCAGTCCCCGACGGAAGCCGTGTACCGGATTCCCGACCAGACGATCGTCGATGTCGTCGACGTATTGCCGACACCGTCGGTGGCGCTGGGGCCGAATCGGGATTGGATGCTGTTGATCCAGTATCCGAGCTACCCCCCAGTCGCGGAACTCGCGGAGCGGGAGCTCAAGCTGGCCGGCATGCGGATCAAGCCGTCGATCGACGGTCGCAGCCGAACGAGGGGAGCCATAGACCTCTCCGTGAGACGAATGGAAGATCAGGACGAGACTCCCGTCTCCGGGCTGCCTGCGAATCCACGGCTCGGCAACATCGATTGGTCACCCGACGGACGCACGGTCGCCTTCACGCACACGACGTCCGATGGCATCGAACTCTGGGTGCTCGATGTAGAGAGCGCGAGCGCACGGCGGCTCTCGGGCGCGAAGCTCAGTCTGACGGCCGGAAACGCACCCATGTGGCTGTCGGACAGCGAGACGCTGATTGCGGCGGTCGTCTCCGAGGGGCGTGGTGCGGAGCCAGAGAAGCCGCGCGTTCCCACCGGTCCCGTGATCGAAGAGAGCGTCGGGCGCAAGGCGCCCGCCCGCACCTACCAGGATCTCCTGAAGGACGCCTACGACGAGGCGTTGTTCGACTACTACTTCACGACTCAACTCGCCCGCATCCCGCTTGCCGGGACGATGGAACCGCTCGGCGAGCCCGGTCTTCTCTGGGACTACAGTCCGTCGCCGGACGGACGCTTCCTGCTCGTGCACTGGGTGCACCGGCCTTACTCCTATCGCGTGCCGGCCTCCCGCTTCCCGCAGCGCGTGGAACTTCGCGACCTCGAGACGGGCGACGTCACCGAGGTCATCGACGTCCCGCTGCAAGACGCGATTCCGATCGCGTTCGGAAGCGTGCAGACAGGCCCCCGCAGCTTCCGTTGGAGAGCCGACGCACCGGCCACGCTCACGTGGGCGGAAGCGCAGGACGGGGGTGACGCGGGAGTCGAAGCCGAGGTGCGGGACAAGGTGTTCATGCAGGACGTGCCCTTCGAGGGAGAGCCCGTCGAGCTGGCCACCCTGGGATACCGCTACTCAGGCATCTCGTGGAGCTCCGATGACCTCGCCATGCTCGCCGAGATGTGGTGGAAGACCCGCCAGCTCAGGGTATGGCGGATCCGCCCCGGCGACCCTGCCACCGAACCCGTGCTCCTGCAGGAGAGATCCGCGCAGGACCGCTACGCCGACCCCGGCAGCCCGGTGATGGTACCGAACGAGTTCGGCCGGTACGTGATGCGGACGCTAGAGGGAGGTCGCTCGACGTTCCTGATCGGGAGCGGGGCTTCGCCCGAAGGCGATCGCCCATTCATCGACCGCTTCGATTTCGAGACCGGTGAGACCGCGCGTCTCTTCCGCTCAGAGGCCCCATTCTACGAGCGTCCGCTCGACGTGCTGGACGAGGAGGGCCGGTTCATCCTCACCCGGCGTGAGTCCGTCGACGTTCAGCCCAACTACTTCGTGCGGGATCTCGAGAATGGAGACCTCGCTCAGGTCACCGCTTTCGATCACCCTACGCCGCAGCTGAAGGGTATCCAGAAGGAACTGGTCGTATACGAGCGTGAAGATGGGGTCGGCCTCAACGGGACCCTGTATCTGCCGCCCGGATACACGCCGGACCAGGGACCGCTTCCGACGCTCATGTGGGCATACCCGACGGAGTACAAGAGCGCGAACGCGGCAGGACAGGTCACGGACTCTCCCTACCGCTTCGTTCGCGTCGGCGCCTGGTCCCCGTACCTCTGGGTCACGATGGGGTACGCGGTGTTCGATGATCCGTCGCTTCCGATCGTCGGCGAGGGCGACATCGAGCCCAACGACACGTACTTGGAGCAACTGGTGGCCGGTGCGGAAGCCGCGGTGAACGCGGTGGCCGAGAGGGGCGTCACGGACCGGAACCGGATCGCGATCGGTGGTCACAGTTACGGCGCCTTCATGACAGCCAACCTGCTCGCCCACTCCGACCTGTTCGCTGCCGGGATCGCGAGAAGCGGGGCGTACAACCGGACGCTGACTCCATTTGGTTTCCAGGCGGAAGAGCGGACCTATTGGGAAGCTCCAGAGATCTACTACGAGATGTCCCCGTTCATGCATGCCGACAAGGTAGACGAGCCGATTCTCCTGATTCACGGCGAGATGGACAACAACTCGGGAACATTCCCGCTGCAGAGCCGCCGCTACTACGGCGCCTTGCAGGGTCTCGGCGCCACGGTGCGGCTCGTAGTTCTCCCCTACGAAAGCCATGGCTACCGATCGCGAGAAAGCCTGCTTCACATGCTGTGGGAGATGCAGGATTGGATGGACCGCTACGTGAAGAACCGGTCCGTCGCAGCCCCAACCACCGATCCGGAGATCGAGGGATGACCGACGACTTCCTGGACGGCTTGCATCACCGGGCCTCCGAAGCGGGCGTCACGTGCGGTCCGCACTGCCCCGGCAACCGCATTCCTCTCACTCCTTACGAGGTGGCGCGAATTGCCCGCGGTCTGGACGTTCCCACCGGCGAGGTGATTCGACGCTACGTGCAGGAAGGATCAGGCGTGCTCGAGGTCGGTGACGATGGAAACTGCGTGTTTCATCGTACGACCGGCTGCGAACTCGACGCCGAGCGCCCCATGTCGTGCCGGAACTTCGCCGATCCATTGGATGGAGCCGGTCGATTCGTCGAGAGGGCGCGTCAGTATCGCGTCATTCTGCGCGCCTGGAGAGCGACCCGCCAATCGGAAACCCGAGCTGGCTCGGAGGCGGTTCTTTCGGCCGGCGAGCGTCGCCGGCACGCCGCACCCGAGCTCGGCATGTGGATCCTGGACGTGGATTCCATGGTGGCGGAACGGTGCCGGGAGCGAGGGATGCCGGTGCCCGAGGACCTTGAGGCCCGGATCGACATTCATCTCGACGTGTTGAGATCAGCGTTGGAAGGCTAACCCCGCCCATCCGCGCTGATTGAACGGGTCGGTCCAGGGTATGGGCCGGCCCGTTCGCTCATCTGGCCGTCTTCGCGCCGCGGACGGCCTACCCGTCGTCTGGATCCAATTCCCTGAGGAATGCCCCGGTGACGATGTCGAACACCTTGACGGATGTGATCTGCCGGTCCCCTCCGTACTCGCGGACGACAACCTCCTTCTTGTCCGTTCCGGGACGGTATACGAGCCAACCCCCGGCCGGAACATCACGCGACACCTGTGCGCAATCACCCGACGAGTATTTCTTCTTCTGTTTCCCGGGTGGCTCGCCCGGCATCCACACTTTGCACTGCCCCGGAGGCGGCAGGTGTCCGGGCGGGATCCCGAACTTCGCCGCGGTGCTGGCGTTATCGGGAACGTTCTCGTTCTTCCGCTCGGGCTCCGTTCCATCGTCGGATACGGTGCCCGGAACGCTCTTCACCGCCGGGTCGGGCCCGGTCTGGACATCAGGGTTCGAGCTGGAACAGGCCGTGAGCCCGGCCGCCAGGAGCAGCACCATCCATGGTCGTCGCATTCCTCGCCTCCATATCTCGTCTGGCCGCCGCGTGATCGCGACCGAATTCCGAATGGACGGAGATTCTGGTTCCAGATGCGTGCCACGACGTATATCCCGTACTCACGCCATTCAGTGCCTTTGCCCCGCAGAAATTCCTGTTGCAGGAACGGACAATTCGTGTCGAAATGCTCTGGCGTCTCTCTTGCACCCCCTGACATGACGTCGAGCAGCGCGTCCACCGGCCCCAGGCGCGACTGCAGCTGCAACGGCTTGTAACTGCTGACTTTAGGTGTTTCGAGGTCCAGATCGACCCGGAACCAGGCAGAGACGAGGCGATGCGTACACCGCGGCAGCGTATGGCAAAACGCTCCGCCAGGAGAATCGGGACGACCGATGCCGGACATCGAAGAGCGGACGAATCCAGATTCCGATCGTACCGCTGAGCGCGAGTCCACTCGACTCCTGCAGGTGGGGCTCAACCCCGAGCTCTCCGCGTGGCAGCGACGGGAACTCAACCAGCTCTTGATCGACCTTCCCGGCTGCAGCGCCCTGCCGGAAGCCATGGGAAAGGCCATGCGGGGCATCTGCCAGGCGATGGGTTGGAGCGCGGCCTTCGCCCGATGGGACGACGGATCGGATACGGGATCGGAATGGTATTGCGCCGACGAGACGCTGGGCGACACTCAGGCCCTCGAATCGGCGCTCGTGCGGGGTCCGGTCGCAGTTTGGAACGAAGACGGTAAAGGACCGACCGTCAGGCTCGAACCGCTGATCGGGCTGCCCGAGACCCGTGCCCGGGAGGCCGCCCGCAACGTCGGTCTGGCCGGCTACGCCCTGCTCCCCATACTGGCCGCCGGTAAGCCCGTAGCGTTGCTCGAACTCCTGGCCAATAACGCTCCGCCGAGGACGGGAGGACTCCAGCGTCCGACGGAAGTCCGGGACGGCCTCGAGGTGCTCGCCGGAACCCTGGGGCTCCTGGCTACAAAGGGCCGGATGCAGGCCGCGGTCGGAAAAGCCGCGGCCCATGCACGCCAGAACTTGGCGGAATTGGCCGAGGCGAAGACAGCAGTCAAGCAGGCTCCAGGCTCCGCCCTTTATGACGAGCGGACCGGGCTGCCGGGCAGGCAGATCCTGTTCGACCGTATCAGGCAGGCCATCCGCCGGCGCCAGCGCTCGCCGCGCGACCAGTTCGCCATCCTGATCGCCGAAGTGGAGGGCCTCGATCAGGTCAAGAGCCGCGGCGGAGAGAAGGCCGTCGAGGATCTGATGGTGGCGGCGGCGCGGAGGCTGGCCGGGCATACCCGCCCCGCTGACTCAACCGCGATCGAGTATCCTCAGCGTTTCGTGATCGTCGTTGAAGCGATCCGGACGATCGAAGAGGCGGTCGGCGTTGCCGACCGCGTGCAGAAGGAGCTGCGCCGGCCTTTCCCGACCGCCCGCGATGACATCCGCCTGGACGTGAGAATCGGTCTGGCGCTCGGGGGACCCGCCTACGATGAGCCGGAAGCCCTGCTGGCGGACGCGGCGGCTGCCGCAAGTCGCGCCGCGAATTCGCGCGAGCGCATCCAGGTGTTCGACCGGGCCCTGGAGGACAACCACCGCCAGCGGGAACGGATGCGCAGCGACCTTGCGGCGGCCCTCGAGCGACGCGAGTTCCACCTCGAGTACCAGCCGATCGTCTCGCTGCAGGATGGCCGGATCACCGGATTGGAGACGTTTCTCCGCTGGCGACACCCGGAGCTTGGACTCGTCCCGCCCGATCAGTTCATCCCGGTCGCGGCCGAGTCTCCGTTGATCCACGACATTGGTTTCTGGGTGCTGGAAAACGCCTGTGACGAAATCAACCGGTGGCGCGGCCACCTCTCGCATGTAGAGCTGCCTCCCGTGGGAGTGAACGTGCTGGGCCACCAGATCTTCCACGATGGCTTTCTCGACCGCGTGAGGGATGTCCTCGAGCGGCATGGAATCCCGGGCCGGCAGCTGCGATTCGACATCGGTGAGGGCGAACTGATGCGCGACGCGGAAAAGGCGGCCACCGTTCTCGATCGGCTGCAGGGGATGGGCATCGACGTGGCCATCGATGACTTCGGCACCGGCTATTCGTCGCTCAGCCTTCTCCACGACCTACCGGTCAGCGCCCTCAAGATCGACCGGTCGTTCATCAGCCATCGCCGCGAGAAGCTCCGCAAATGGGGCGTAGCACGCACGATCGTCGAGCTGGCGAAGATCCTCGACGTCGAGGTCATCGCGGAAGGCATTGAGACACGTGAACAGTTCCTGGCGCTGCGACAGGCCGGTTGCACCCAGGCTCAGGGGTTCCATTTCTCGGGACCGGTGAACGCCGCGAAAGCCGAGGAGATGATCCGCGACGGTTATCCGCTTGACCTCGAGGCCCCGCGCAGCTGACAATGGACCCATGAAGGTCCATGCCCGCACGCCCTCGAGAGCTGGCCTGGCAGGCAATCCGTCCGATGGGTATGGTGGCCGCGCCGTAGCGGTCGCGATCAACAGCTTCACAGCGGACGCCACCATCGAGCCAGCCTTGGGCGTCCGTATCTCGTCACCGCGGACTGATCCTGTCGTTTTTGACTCGCCCCGGGCGCTGCTAGAGCGCAGTCCGTCTAGCCTCGACGGAAGGCATCGCCTGGCCATCGCGTGCTGTCATCACTTCTTCGAGACAGCACTCGAGGCTGGTCGGCTCGAAGACATTCCGTCAGCCGCTGACGGTTTCGACCTCGGCTACACATCGGACATCCCGTTCCGCATGGGCCTCGCCGGATCCAGCGCTCTCACCATTTCCTTTCTCAGGGCCCTTGCTCTCCGCTACGCGATCTCAATCCCCGAGGCAGAGCTGCCGGGAATGGCCCTTGCCGTAGAGACCGACCAACTCGGAATCCACGGAGGGCTGATGGACCGCGTCGCACAGGTCCTGCGCGGCGTGACGTACATGGATCTCTCGAGAACCTTGATTCGGGATACCGGTCACGGAGCGTACGAAGCGCTTCCTGAGGAACGACTTCCAGGACTGTTCCTTGCCTGGCGCCCTGACCTGGCGTCTGGAAGCGAGACCGTGCATAACAAACTGAGAGATCGGGTGAATGGTGGCGACAGGACGGCCATCGAGCTGCTGCGCGAACTGGCGGGACTGGCCGATGAGGCTCGCCAAATCCTCCTTTGCGGCGCTGGCAGCGATCTCGCGGCCGTGATGGATGCGAACTTCAATCTCAGGGCCAGGCTCATCGACGTGGGCGCCGGCAATCGGCTACTGGTGAAGACGGGGAGGCTGTTCGGTGCTGGCGTCAAGCAAGCCGGATCGGGCGGCGCCGTCGTCGGAGCTCACGATGGGGATCCCGAGCGCCTGGCCCGTCTGAGGATCGCCTACGATCAGATCGGGGCTCGGTTCGTCGTTCCGACCTTCGAGTCGGCGCGGACAGCCGGCTCCACACCCTCCTCGGCGGCCCCTCCGGCTCCGCCAGTGCCGGAAAGCGCCGAGCCCCGCTAGCCCGCCCCCGTCTGAGGAGCGCCAATCGAGTTGGCTCGCGGCCCGGAGCCGCCTGATATCTTCCCGGTTGGCTCACGCTTCGCAGCACTCCCAGTGGTTGGAATCGGGCACGTCGGCACCCCCCCCAGGAGCGCCGCCGGACGGGCACGCCGCCAGCACTGTGCTAGAATAGCCGCGTGTCTGTCGTCGTTGTAGGGCGCTCGTTGCCCGCCGGGTCAGATGCTACTGCCTGGCAAGCTGGAAGCCTATGGTTTGTTCGCGAGTCACGCACTTGAGAACGGGAAGGCCACCGTTTCCATCGCGCGTCAATTCTCCGTCGCGAAAACCCTTCTTCCTGGCGAACACGCGGTAGGCCAACTCGGTAGCCAGCGAGCAATCGGGTTCCGTGAACACCAAAGAGAAGCGCCCCTCGGCATTGGATCTGGCCGTAGCCCTCGGCTCGGCTCCTGCTGCGGTCCCAATGTCGACCCAAATGCTGACATCCGCGAGCGGTGCCTGGTCTGCATCGGCGACCACGACGCCGATGATCTTGATGACGACGTCATCGCCGACGGTTCCCGGATCGAAGGTGCCGCCCTCGTTGCCACAGCCCAGTGCCGCCACGGCCGCCGCGACGATCCACACTCGCAGTCTACCTCGTTGCATCCCTCTTCTCCAGGCTCGCGTGACACCACGCCGGAGGGGACCTGCCGGCAGAGCCGGGACCCCGATCCGTCAAGCTAAATTACGCGTGCGCGAGGTTCCCTGCTCGTCCGGCACACGAGTGGACGCTCGTCGCGTACTTGCGTTAGCAAGTGCCGGACCGCAAATCCTGCACTGCGAACCACCCCGAACATGGAGGACGACCTGGATAAGCCAGGAGACGGGAGGCCGGACCAGGTCAGCGGGCCGATGGCGGCCGGTCTATGGCGCCGGGCAGCGGAACTCCAGGAGGAGGACAGCCGCAGAGCCGAAGAGCGCGCACGGTCGACGGCTTTGCGGCGCGCCCTGGGCGGCGATGTCGCGGGGACGGGGCAATTGTCGCTGGAAGAGGTCAAGTCGGCCGCCGCCGACGCAGGAATCCCGGCAGAGTACGTAGAGATCGCGTGGATCGAAAGCCACCACGGAGTGGCGCCGGCTCACCCAGCCACCTCTCGCACCGAGCGGGCAAAGCGACGATTCCTCGGCACTGACCTGCAGACCATGGAGGTGTCGCGCGTCTACCAGGCTCCCGCAGACCAGGTGCTGAAGGTGATGGCCCATGCGTTCCCGAACCCGCCGTTCGGCTTGCTCTTAGAAGCGAGCGAGAGGATCGAATCGGACGGAAGTCGCGTCCTCGTGTTCGCGGTTCCGGGCATGGAGGTGCTGGGCGGCCAGAGCCCGGTCGCATCCTTCGCGATGGCCATGCAGTGGCCTGACATCAAGCAGCTCCTGGTCAGCGTTCGCCCGCTCGCGGGCGAGGCCGGGCCCACGGAGGTGCTGATCCGCAGTCCCCTGGCCTACTCCCGCAATCTGAACTATGGAATTGCACTCGCCGTCGGAAGCCTGGCCGGTTTCGGCGCCGGAGGGGCAGCGGTCACCGGCAGCGTCGCCCTCTTGGGCGGGGCCATAGTCGCCGGCAGCCCACTCGCCCCGGTGGCCGTCGGAGCCGCCGGCCTGCTCGGCCTGGGCGCGGGACGGTCGCTGACCGAGTGGGCCTGGAGGAAACTCTACAGGTTGGCCCTGGCAAAAGGTCGAAAGGGCCTGGAGCAGCTGCTCTCTGCCATCACGCTTCACTTGCAGACCGACGGTACCTTCACTCCGGGCGCCGCCTACCTGGAGTCCCCACGGGCTGTCCGCCAATCCGACTGAGGCACAACCGAGCCCAGGACATCGAGATGCCCCGGGCTCCAGTTCCTTGGCAGGCAGGATCATAGCCCATGAGTTCAGCTGAACTCGATGCCCTGGGCCAGCGGGAGCTCAGTGCTCCAGTTGACGGTGTTGGTCTGCCGGCGCATGTAGGCCTTCCAAGAATCCGAGCCGGACTCCCGTCCGCCGCCGGTCTCCTTCTCCCCACCGAATGCCCCACCGATCTCGGCGCCACTCGTGCCGATGTTCACGTTGGCGATGCCGCAGTCGCTGCCCCGGTGCGAAAGGAAGTACTCGGCCTCACGCACGCTGTCGGTGAAGATCGCCGACGACAGGCCCTGGGGTACGCCGTTGTGAATCTCGATGGCTTCCTCGATCTCGTCCACGGCCTCCCGCGGCGTGGCCTCCTTGGAGCCGTACCCGATGATGTAGAGAATCGGCGCGAACGTCTCTTCCTGAACGATCGAGAAGTCGTTCTTCGCCGCCGCGATGCAGGGCCTCACGTAGTGGCCGCCAGGATAGTCGTCGCCATCGAGGACCTCTCCACCGTACAGAATCTCGCCACCTTCGGCCTTCACCCGCTCGATCGCGTTCTGAAGATCCGCCACGGCGCCTCGAGTGACCAGCGGTCCCATCAGGGTGTCCGGATCCAGCGAACTTCCGATGCGCACGCCCTCGTAGGCCCTCGTGAGACGGCTCACGAGCTCGTCCTTCACGGACTCGTGAACGATGATCCGGCGGGTACTCGTGCAACGCTGCCCCGCCGTGCCGCACGCGCCGAACAGGATAGCCGGCAGCACGAGATCCATGTTGGCGCTGGGTGTGACGATGATCGCGTTGTTCCCACCCAGTTCGAGAATCGTCCGACCGAGGCGCTTGCCCACGGTCTCCGCGACCCGGAAGCCCATCTGCGTACTGCCGGTGAACGAGATCAGCGGGACGCGTTTGTCGTGGAGGATCCGCTCGCCGACCGTCGACCCCTTACCGATCACCAGCGAGAACACCGCCGGATCGACGTCGTTCTCGCGGCACACCTGGGCGGCGATCTTCGTGACGGCGACGCCGCACAGTGGCACCTGGCTCGAAGGCTTCCAGACAGTGGAATCGCCGCACACTGCTGCGAGCGCCGCGTTCCAGCTCCAAACGGCCACCGGGAAGTTGAACGCGGTGATCACACCCACGACGCCCAGAGGATGCCACTGCTCGAACATCCGGTGGTCCGGACGCTCGGACTGCATCGTGTTGCCGTACAGCTGGCGAGAGAGGCCGACCGCGAAGTCGCAGATGTCGATCATCTCCTGGACTTCGCCCTCTCCCTCGGCGACGATCTTTCCCATCTCCAGGCTGACCAGCTGACCGAGCTCATGCTTGTACTCACGCAGCTTGTTGCCGATCTGGCGGACGATCTCGCCGCGCCGGGGAGCGGGCACCTTCCGCCACTCCAGGAAGGCCCGGTGGGCCCGATCGGCGATCTTCTCGTACTCCTCCTCGGTGACCTGGCGGACGTTCGCGATTGCCAGCCCGTCGATCGGACTGGTCACCTCCAGCTGAGGCCCCGAGCCCAACCACTCGCCGCAGAAGCCACCGAGGTTGTTTTCCTCGATTCCAAGTCTGGTCAAAAAGTCTTGCATGAGATCCTCTATCCCTCATTCCGATAGTAATTTGCACCCTGTCTCCAGGCGCCTGTCGCTGGTGCCATTCAGGCCCCCTTCCGCTCCACCAGGATGTTAGTCGATCCGGACTGGCGCGGCTACCATTGGAGCCCCAACCGCGGATACGTATTGCTGTGGTAGCGCAAGCCGACCACCTGGCCGTCAGCGTTCTCCACGAACTCGTAGCTCTCGCCCGGCTCCCCGTCCGCCCGAACCCTGCGAAACGTATTGCCCGCCACGTGTTCCAGAGGCGTCAATCCGTCCGAGGGGCTCATGGTGGGAAGCCACAGAATCGCCAGACCGGCGTCCCAGGCGACCACCGCGGCTTCCCCGCCCCACGGGTTTTCATCGTACGAGCCCAGGAACCGCTCGAACTCTGCCGGAAGTAGGGCCGGCCCGGACTCGACCTCCGCTCCCTCCTCTCGCACGGCCGCTCGCTCCGCGAGTGCCTCTTCCACTGCGGGGCCGATGACCTTGATGACCTCCACCGCGAGCGCGGACGGACTCACGGCGATGGCGTTCATCATCACGACGGCCGCCAGCTGACCGGGTACGAGCATTCGAATCGCCGAGCGGTAGCCCGGACACAGTCCGTTGTGGCCCACATACGTGACCCCATCGTCCCGATACACGCCGAAGCCCAGGCCGCGGGTAACCTGCCAGCCAGGATCCAGCCAGTGAACCCGTTGCATCTCGCGCAGCGTGTTCGCGCCCAGTACAGCGTCGCCCCCCGACTCGAGCACCCGGAACTGCCACGAAGCGAAAAGAGCCAGGTCTACGACCGTCGACGCGAAACCAGCCGCGGGGGCGATTCCCTCGACGGCGAAGGGTGGCATGCGCTTCCTCGTCCCATCACGTCGGGTGGCGCTGTACCCGGCTGCCAGCCGCTCGGGAAACGGGTACTCCGCGATCTCGGGCCAGGTGTTGGTCATGCCAATCGGATCCAGGATGCGTGACCGGACGTAGTCCCCGTATTCCACCCCGGAGAGCTCGGTAACGATTTCGCCGGCCAGCGTGAGACCGAGGTTGGAGTACTGGTAGTATCGATCCGCCGGGTAGAGCATTTCCTGCTCGCCGAGTCGCTCGACGACCTGATCGTGCGTCGGGAAGTCGAACGGCTCAATCCAGTAGGGATAGTCCGACTCGCGCGGCAGGCCGGACGAATGAGTAAGGAGCGCCCGCACGGTAACGGGAGGCGCCCCATCGTACGACCTCCCGGATGTCGTACCAGGGCAGGAGATCGGCCACGGCATCGTCGAGCCGCAATTGCCCTGCGTCTCGCAGCTGCATCACTCCCGTCGCCGTGAACAGCTTCGAGATCGAGCAGATACTGTACGCCGTCTGCGTGGTCGCCAGCTCCCCGCTCTCCGGGTCCGCCATTCCCGTGGCACCGGCCCAGACGAGCTCCTGGTCATGCACGACAGCGGCCGAAATGGCCGGGATGTTCTCGTACGCCCGCTGGGCGTCGAGCCAGATCTCGATGACGTCTATGGCCTCGCGGACACGGGGGTGATCCGAGACCGATTGAGCCGACAATGGGGTGGAAGACAATCCGAACAGGCAGAGCAACAGCAGGTGCGGGCAGCGCATGGGTGGAGCCTCCTGGGGCCGATGGTGCCTTGTGTCGATGCCGAGTTTCGGCAGGAGACGACGGAAGATGACTCGTCGAATCGAGGCGGGCAATCCGGTCCCGGGCCGAAGGAACCGCCGGTGGGCTCCTTGAATCGCCGAACCTTTCGGGCGGGAGGCCGCGGCACACGACTCGTTTTCTCTTCCCCCGGCACCACTAGATTCCCTTTCGACACCCAACCCCGGCTGATTGGAGAGTGCCGATGGCCCGCTGCTGGCTGATGAAGTCCGAACCGGAGGTCTACTCGATCGATGACCTGAAGCGTGATGGCTCGACGTGCTGGGAAGGAGTACGCAACTACCAGGCGCGGAACCTGATGCGCGAGATGGAGGTCGGCGACCCGGTCCTGTTCTACCACAGCAACGCCAAGCCCCCCGGGGTGGCCGGTCTCGCCCGCGTATCCCGCTCGGCGTATCCGGATCACTTCTCCTGGGAGGAGGGTCACAAGTACTTCGACCCGAAGTCCGCGCCCGAGACCCCCCGCTGGTGGATGGTCGACGTCGAGTACGTCGACACTCTTCCCACTTCGTGTCGCTCGACCAGACTGAAGTCTGCAGCCGGCGATCTGGAGAACATGGTCGTCACGAAGCGAAGCCGGCTGTCCGTGCAGCCGGTGCAGCCCGATGAGTACGACATCGTCCGGCAGTTGGGAGGACTCGGCTGATCAACCTTGCTCAGTCGCTGCCGTCCGGGTGGCAGGCGTAACACCGAGCGCTGTCGTACGAGTAGCCCGAGACGTCCGAGTGTTTGTCGTCCATCCGGCCCTGATCATGCTGGTGACAGGCGAAGCACGTGAAGTTCGAATAGTCGGATGAGTCCGTGTGGCATGTGCCGCAGCCGTTCCATTTACCCTGGTGCTTTCCAACGGAAATCGGGAAGAACTGGGCGTCGTGGTCGAAATTTGCGCCTGACCACGAAATCCGGGTGTGGCAAGTGAGGCACGCCGTCGGATAGCCCGACCCCGCGTGCTGCCCGTCGTAGTCCGACTCGTGACACTCGATGCACTGGCTGTCGCCCACACCGGGATACTTCGGCGCTCCGTCTGCCTCGTGACACCCGGCACAGCTGATCAGCGCGTGCGCGCCGAGCAACTCGAAACCGTTGGCAACGGCCGGATGGTCCAGGTCTCCGCCCGCCCAGGCCGGACCCGTATGACACTGCAGGCAAGTCTCGGGAGTGTTCGATCCTCCGTGCTGCCCGACAAAGGCGTCGGCGTGACACGCGATGCAGTCGGTTCGGTCCTTCGGTCCTTCCGGCGTCACGACGACGATCGACACGCCGCCGCTCTCGCCCCCTGCCGACGCCTCCGCCTCAGTCCAACCGTCCCCGATGGCCGTGACCACTCCGTTCACCACGGTGGCCACGGTCGGATCCTCTGTCGTCCAGGTGAACACGACGCCCGGTATCTCCGCCCCCGAAGAACTTATTGCGCGAGCCGTGAGGCGGGTGTCCTGACCGGCGTCCCAGAGCATCACCACTCCGCTTTCGACGAAGATGCTGGCAACGGGAGGGATCTCTGGATCGCCCGAATCGGGTCCGTCAGCCGCGGGACCGGATGGGTCAGCGTCACCGCCGCACGCGGACAGTGCGAAGACGATCGTCGGCAGGAGGTATCGAATCTTCCACATCGTGCTTCCACGGACTGAACGAGATCGGGTCGCGATTGACACTGAATAGACGAGCAGTACGCCGCTTAGGATACATCCGGAAGGCAGCGCCCAGGCTACTCGTGCCTCAGGGCCTCGATCGGGTCGAGTCGGGCGGCCCGCTGGGCCGGCCACATGCCGAAGAAGACTCCCACGGCCGCGCTGAAAGCGAAGGCGAGCACAACCGCGCGGAGTGAGACCAATGTGTTCCAGTCCTTGAACCGGTGCAAAGCCTCCGCTCCCCCGGCTCCCACGATCACGCCGATCAATCCTCCGAGCATGCAGAGTGTCAGGGCCTCGACGAGAAACTGGTACATGATGTTGCTACGCCGCGCGCCGACGGCCTTCCGGAGTCCGATCTCCCGAGTCCTCTCGGTCACCGAGACGAGCATGATGTTCATGATGCCAATTCCGCCTACGAGCAGGCTCACGGCGGCGATTCCCGCCAACAGGAAGGTGAACGTCTCCGTCGCTTCCTGGGCCGTCGTGAGGAACTCCGTGCCTGTCCGAATCTGGAAGTCGTTCGCGGCCCCCGGACGGATTCCATGCTCGCGGCGCAGCACTCCTTCGATGCCGATCATCGCCACGGTGATCGAGTCCGGGTGGATCACTTGCGCAGTGATCGAACCGAGGCGATCGGATCCGTGAACCCGGTACTGGCCCGTCTCCAGCGGGATGAGAATGCGCTCATCCGGATTGGAGAAGCCCTGCCCTCCCTTCTCGGCCAGCAGCCCTACAATCTCGAACCGGAGCCCTCGGATCACGAGCTCCTGACCGATCATGGCGGGACCGTTCGCTTCGACCATGTTCGGAACGGCGCTTCCGAGAACGGCGACGCGCCTTCGCGAATCCCCGTCACCGTGGCTGAGACTGCGGCCGGCCACCACCTCCATGTTGTTCACCGTCACGTATTCGGGAGTGGTCGCGACGACGCGGATGTTCGCGTTCCGGCTTCCGTACTTGATCTGGAAGTTACTCGACAGCTCGGGGACTACTGCTTGGAGGGCCGGTGCGTCGGCCGCGAGCGCCGCCGCGTCGTCGGTCGTGAGGCTGACGCGACTGTTGCTCGCCACGCCTCGCCGGAACGACTGGCCGGGATAGATGGACAGGCGGTCCGTCCCGAGGGCCTGGATCTGTTCTTCGATCGCAGCCTGAGCCCCCGAGCCCAGGGCGACCATCGTGATGACGGCGGCCACACCAATGATGATGCCGAGCATCGTGAGCACCGAACGCAGGACGTTCGCCCGAATGGCGGCCAGCGCGACACCGATCGTTTCCATGGCGCCTCAGCGTCCCGGCGGACGGCCGCCGCCACCGCTCACCCCGGCAGGGCTCCCCCGGTGCGCTGCTGAATCCGCTCCTGCAGCTCCTGCTGAGACTGGACGAGGGCGGCGCTTGGAAGCACGAGCACGCTATCGGAGGCCACCAGCCCGCTGAGCACCTCGGAGTAGTCCATGTCCGTGAGGCCCGTTCGGATCCGCACCGCCGTCGGTACCCCGTCCCTCATGACGAACACGATGTAGCGACCCGACAGATCTGCGATCGTGGCCCGCCGCACGGGCTCCGGATCGGCATCGTTGCCCGCCTCGCCGGCCGGGGCTCCTGCCGGGGTCGGGTCCCCGCCGGTGCGGGCTGCCCTGCCCCACCTGCCGGACGCTGGCCTCCCTCGCGACCGGGGCGCTGACCGCCCGACCCTCCCGGTCGCTGGCCTCCGAAACCACCGGCCTCGCGAAGGCGCGCCATGACAGTTCGGTCCTCGTCCGTCAGGGACTGGAATCCACCGCTCTGCAACTTGTCGAGCACCGGCTGCACTTCGGCCACCGTCAAACCCTCGGGAAGCGTGATCTCTCGATCGCGGAAGGTGATCGTCTCGCCGCCGGCAGCGGCCGTGGAGCCGGCGCGCATCGTTTCCGACGCGCCCACCGAGTCAGTTTGCTGGCGCGCCGGCCTCCGCCCTGCCGCGGCACCCGGTCGAGAGGCCGTCCCCGCGGCCAGTTGCTCCCGCACCGCATCCATGTCGAGACCGAGCACCTGTGCTGCGGAAGCGACGTCTCCGTCCGTGCGCAGGGCGGCGTTGGGAACCGCGAGCACCCCCGTGCGTGATCCGAGATGTATCTCCACCTCGCTGCTCATGCCCGAACGAAGCAGCCCTTCCTCGTTGCCGATCCTCACCAACACCGGGAACATCACGACGTTCTGCTGCTCGAGGGCCTCCGGCTCGATCTTGAGCACGCTGCCGGTGAAGTCGCGGTCCGGGTAGGCATCCACCGTGATCGTGACCGGGAGTCCGGCGGAAAGCTTCCCGATGTCGGTCTCATCCACCAGCGTACGGACCTGGACCGTGTCCAGGTCCGCCATTCGCAGCAGGACCGAGCCGCCGCTCACGTTCTGGCTGGCGGACTGGATGACCGAGCCAACTTCCACGTTGCGACTGAGAACGATGCCCGCGGCCGGCGCTCGCACCTCCGTGTCTTCGAACGAGATGCGAGCGTCTTCCAGACTGCGCTGTGACCGAACGAGCGACGCCCTGGCGTTCGCGAAGGTCAGGCGCGCGGTCTCATACTCCTCGTCGGAGATGTACTGGGTCGCGTGCAGGGCCTCAGATCGCTCGAACTGGGCGCGGGCGTTGTCGAGCTGGGCCTGCGACACCTCCAGATCGGCCTCCGCCTGCGTCAGGGCGTTTCGCGCCACGCGCTGATCGACTCGCACGAGCAGGTCTCCCCGAACGACCCGGTCGCCGGTCTCGACGGCGATCTCGATGATCTCACCCGACGCCTTCGATTTGACCTCGATGGTCGTCACCGGCTCGATCGTACCAGCGGCCTCGGCCGACAGAACGATATCGCGAGTCTCGACGGGAACGAGACGATAGACGGGGATCTCGACCTCTTCGGCGCATCCTGCCACCAGGAGTGCCAGGAGTGTCGATCGCGCCAGCGATCCGAGTGCGCACTGCCGCATGGTTCTTGGCTCCAACATGGGCGTGAGGCGGCCACATGGACCGCGATCCGTTTGAATATCAGACCGTGTCCGGCCGCCGTCCATTCCCCGGTGGACGGATAGAGGACAGGAAAACCTCTGCAGGCCTCACCTCAGACGGGCCCGACCGACCATGCGGCTCAAGGCATTTCGCATGAGGATGCCAAGCCGTCTATCTTGAGGCCGTATCACACACATTGATCGGGAGAACCTTCATGATCCGTTTGAGATCCAGACTGCCGTATGCCGTATTGATCGCGGCCTCAGCCGTGGTGGCAGCGCCGGCCGTGGTGTCCGCGCTCGGCGCCGACCAAGATACGATCCCCTTGGGATCCACGAGGAATTCGGTCGCCGCGATCCCCGCGGCGGAGCTCCCGGACGAGCTCGTGTATTTGTCGTCCGGGATGACGGAGGAACTCCTGGCTTTGGTCCGGGCCGCGGCGCCGAATGTCCGGATCATCAGTGATCTCAACCGGGAATCGGCCCTCCAGCAAGCCCGCACGGCGCACGGCGCGGACGCGGATCTGCTGACTTCCGAGTTTCTCGAAGCGGCGCCGGACCTCCGCTGGGCGCAGTCATGGAGTGCCGGCGTGGAGAGGTACATCGCGATCCCCCAGATGATGTCGAGGGGTGAGGTCGTGCTCACAAACATGAAGGGTGCTTACGGTCCGGTGATCGCGGAGCACGTCTTTGCCATGATTCTGTCGCGTACCAGGAACCTGCCGCACTACCTGGATGCCGGACGGCAAGGAGATTGGAGCCGTGGCCCCGGTGACGCCATGACCTCGCTCCAGGGTAGCACGATGCTGGTCGTAGGTCTCGGCGGGATCGGAAGCGAGATTGCTATGAGGGCCGACGCATTCAACATGCGCGTGCTCGCTACGGCTCGCACCGAGAGGCCACCGCCGCCGTATGTCGATGTCCTGGGCACGGCGGCGGACCTCGACGACCTGCTCCCGCAAGCGGATGTCGTCGTACTGGCCGTACCGCTCACGGCCGAGACCCGCGGGATGATGAATCGCCGGACGATCAGACGGATGAAGGAAGGGGCGTGGATCGTAAACATCGCCCGTGGCGCCGTCGTGGATACTGACGCGCTGGTGGACGCGCTTGATACGGGAAAGATAGGCGCCGCCTTCCTGGACGTGACGGACCCGGAGCCCCTGCCCGAGGGACACACCCTATGGAATCGCCCGAACGTCCTGATCACACCTCACGTCGCCGCACGAGCGGAGCTATCGGCGGAACGGCGGCAGGCTCTCATCGTCGAGAACATGCGTCGTTTCAGCTCCGGGGAGCGGCTGTTGAACGTCGTGGATAAGGCGGCGGGCTACTGAAGCCCACCGCCACCGCATCCCACCTCCATTGACCTGACGGGCACGTATCCTGCTCGTCCTAGCCTCAGCTACTACTCACGCGGGAGGGGGCCTTCATCGGCCCTGCGTGTGCATCATGTCAACTTGTTATCAGATAGGGCTTTACTGAGACTTCGAGCGAGCAAGGCACGCCGCTTGGTTCAGAAGGATAGGCAGGCGTGGTGTGGCGGAATGCCGACGTGGACACGGCGAGCCGTCGGCCGCGCGTCCAGGAGGCGAGGACCCCGATGAAGACCAAGAAAGCGTTTCTAGTCGTGCGGCACGGGCCCGGCAGGGGACGCTTGCACCCCTATATTCAGCAGTGCTTTGACACGCTGAGAGAAGGGGACCCGGTTCTGCGTGACCGGCTCGTGCTGCATGAGACCGGGCAGCCCGAACCAAGCCTTGACCGAATCGAGGGCATCCTTTTCCTTCTGGCGGACCCTCTTGAGGCCCTCTATCCGGCGTGCTTCGAGGAAGCGGCGGCCATCGCCGAACGAGCTCGGCGGAGCGGTATCCCCGTGTACAACCCACCCGAAGTCCTCAGCGATCACTCGAAGTCCCGCACGGCCGTCCTTCTTGCGGCAGCCGGCATCCACTGCCCTCCGGCTCACACTTACGGCAATCGTGAGGAGCTCTCACAACTCCTGCGCGCTGGCGAGCTCCCGGTGATCCTCCGGGCCGACGTCGACCACGCCCAGGTCGACGCCTGCGTCTTGGAGGACGCCGACGCGGCCGCGAATCTCGAAGGCGTTGCGGTCCCCCTCCCGGGAGTGGTATCCGCCAAGGTGGATGTGCGCACCGGGCGCAGACCCACTGGCCGTCCGGACCCATTCCGACGGTGGGTGCATCGATACCGCGCCTTCGTGTTTGGTGATGTCTGCATGCCGGGTCACCTGCACTTCTCCAGCTCCTGGGTGGTCGGTCACAGAGTGATCTGGGACAACATAGACGAGCGGAGTAGGACGATACACAAGAAGTACGGCCCCGGCCGCGCCAACGGTGTGCTGCAACGGGCTATTAGAGCCGACCCCTGGTACCGCGCCGGACGGGCCGCGGATATGAGTTACCGGCGTCAGGGGCCGCCCGATCCAGAACTATTCGTGAGAGCGGCCCGCGTCCTCGGCTACGACTTCGTAGCGTTCGATTTCGGTCGCTTCCCGGATGGCCGCCCCGTGATCTTTGAGGCGAATCCATATCCGTTCATCAATTCGATGCCGGGCGGTGTCCTCTGGCGTGAGCGCGAGTTGGACGAGTACACGGGCAGGATGTACGACGCGGTCGGGAAGTACCTGCGCTCGAGACTCAAGGGCTGACCCGCCCGCATTCGAGCCAGCTCGCCCTCACGATCGCGCAGGTTCACGGACAGACCGAGACGAATCCTCGCGATTCTTCTGTCACGCAGTTCTCAGTCCCGTGATACTGTCCGCTCCGGCAATCGGGTCGTTGAGGCGGAATCGCTCTCCACCCGTAAGGGTCACCCGAACCTCAGGTTGCGCTTTAATACAGTGCGCCCGACCGTGCGTGGCCGGACTCTGGAACAGCCCGGGTCGACGTGAGGAGTGTCAGCAGAACATACCTTCTGGGTTGCTAGAGCATTCAATGAGAAGCCCTATTCCAAGCACCACATTGAAAGCCAGGTAGGCCAATCCAATGTTGCCCAGCCAATTCGCTCCCCGTTTCTCGATCTTCTGAACCGAGTCAATTGGGATCGCCGCTACTTGGTCGCTGTCTGAGATGGTTCCCCGCAGGCTGTCGGCTTCGATCTGAGGATCGTGGATCACTACCCTCGTACCGTCGTCACCTGTGATCCGGAGCTTCTCGTATTCGCCCTGCGATGGTGCGTACGGTAGTTCGAGTGTTTTCCACTTGGTGCAGGCGGACAGGAAAGCAACGAGCGTGAGCGGAAGAACGAAGCGGCGAAGCAACCAAGATCCTCTGACGTAGAGCATGACAGCCTCCCGAGGGAATGGCAGTGTTGGCTGTCTGTATTGTTCCCGTTTGCGGTCAAGTGAGCGTCAAAGAAGATGCGCCCGACCGGGGTGTCGTGGACGGCGAAGACGCCCCCCCATGGAGACATCTAGCGACTCGCGGCAATAGCCGAGCAAATACAGTAGATTTATTGGAAGGGGAAGAGAGGAGAAGCGTGGGTCAGCGAATTGCCATCAACCGCGACGGCGTCTTTAAGCTAGATGATCGTGCGTATCGGATTCCGTGGACGTTCTCCCGGCGGCCCGTGCTAAGCTACCGTCTGCTCACAGAACCGCTACAGGCGAGTCCCAGCCTGAAGCCGCTGACCGCCGAGCAACGGATCGATACCCGTAAGTACCTCCTGTGGCGGGCCGCCGCCTGCCTGATTCCCGAGTTTCGGGAGACGGACCCGAAGTCGCTGTCGCTGGCAGACCTCGACCACCTGCACGAGTGGATCGCCCGGCACCGCCCTGAGCTATTTACGAGTTAGCCGTCAGGGCGGTTGAATTTCCCACGCATCCACGCTCTCAACGAAGGGCCGGAGCCCCCCATGCCGCCCGGCGCGCCGCAGCCGGAAGCGTGGCGTCAGCACACCATCCCGCCCGCCGCCGTGCGAGTCATCTCCTCGTGTGAGAGACCACACACGTTCGGCCCAGACTCATAAGCACGACGAAGCGATACGCCGAGTTCCACCCCGAGTACAGTGACGTGCGGTCCTACTTCGACCGGATGGAATGAAGTCACTACATGTAACATGTTGCAATATATCGAGAGCGGAGGGGCAGGGATTCGACGTCGAGCGTAGCGAGACATTCCGAGCGCATAGCGAGAGGACTACCCGCAGGGTGAGAATCCCGGGCGGGGGGAGGAAACGGAGGGGCAGGGATTCGAACCCTGAAGTCCTTGCGGACGCCGGTTTTCAAGACCGGTGCATTAGCCGTTCTGCCACCCCTCCGGGTCGCCTTCCGCTGCCACTTCGGTCGCGGAGCCGACGCGGGAAGATAGGGGAGTGAAACACGACCCGCGAGGATTCCGTATCATGAGGGGTGAACGGGCCCGTTTTCTGGCCTGAAGCCTGAGCGAGGAGACAGAATCTTGCGGAAAGTGCTGCTGCTGGTGGGCCTGGAAGTCGCCCGCCGCGTATTGAAGAGGGTCTTGAGAGTCTAAGCCCCAGGTGCGAGCTAGGGGACGACCTTTACCTCGATATCCACATTGATGTCCATGCGCAGCGTGTGAAATACGCTGCAGTATTTCTCCAGCGACAGATCCACGGCGCGCTCCGCTTTCTTTTGATCCACGGGTCCCTTGATACGGAATCGGAAGTCCAGGCGCTTCACGTGCCGGGGCGGCTCGTCCCTTCGTGTGGCCTCAACCTCGACCGCCATTCCCTGCACTTCCTGGCGTGACTTCTGAAGAATGTCCACGACGTCGATAGCCGCGCAGGATCCCACGGACTCCAGCAGGAGGTCGACCGGCGACGTCCCGGCGTTGGAGTTTCCGTCGATCGATGTGACGGATCCGCCGTGACCGGTGCCCTCGAACCTGAAATCGCCCTTCCACACCAACTGAATCGTCTGGCTCATCTTGACTCTGTTTCTGTGTCGACAGCCCCGCGGGGCCGTGTTGCCGTCCCCGTGACGGCAGCGGATACTCCGGTCTGACGTGGCGGAAGATAGGCCCCACGCGTTTCTCCGTACAAGGGCACGAAAGTACACGAACCGGAGTCTTCCCATGAAATCGCATACGCGGCACCTGACCATGAACGTCCCCACGCGCATGGACTTCGTCAACATCACGTCAGAGGTAGAAGCTGAGGTCCGTGCCAGTGGGGTGCTCGAAGGTCTCTGCCTGGTCAACGCGATGCACATCACGGCGAGCGTGTTTATCAATGACGACGAGCCTGGCCTGCACCGTGACTACCGGAAGTGGCTCGAGGAACTGGCCCCTTTCGACGCCAGCCCTGACCGGTATCACCATAACCGGACGGGAGAGGACAACGCCGACGCGCATCACAAGAGACAGATCATGGGGCGCGAGGTCGTCGTCGCCATCACCGGCGGAAAGCTGGACTTCGGTCCATGGGAGACGATCTTCTATGGAGAGTTCGACGGCCGGCGCCCCAAGCGAGTCCTGGTCAAGATTATCGGCGAGTAATCGCGGGTGCTCACGGGGGACACCATTTGCGCTCGGCCATGCAGGTGGCATCTTATGCCCTCGACCGGTACGCGGCTGGTGGTCGCCGGACGGCGCTCTGTGCTGCGTGGAACCAAAAAAAGAGAGAGATGATCGTATGTTGAGACGAGCCTTCCTCGCAGCGCTGGCTCTTGTCGTGGCCGCCGTCGCTCCGCTCGCCGCCCAGGACCAGGCTGCCGCCTGCGCCGCGGTTATGGACTCCGAGGTCGGATACTGGGCCGAGTTTGACCTGTCGGGGACCCCTGGCGCCGAAGTCAGTTCCCTGCGGTTCGCGATGGTGGAGCGCGCCGGCGAGGCTGACAAGACGTGGTACGAGTTCTCCGCCAGCACGAACCAGGGCCCGGTCATCGTTCAGCTCGACGTGCCGGGATGGCCGTTCGAGACCACGGACGTGACGGGAGTCATCGTCAAGATGACGGGCCAGCCGGCCATGCGTCTGCCCAACGAAATGCTGTCGATGATGCAGCAGCAGATGGGCGCCAATCCGATGGCGGACTTTGCCGACAAGTGCGAAGCATCGGCGGTGCTCGGGAACGAGGACGTCGAGGTGCCGGCGGGCACGTTCTCCACGATTCACCTCCAGAGCGCAGACGACGGCTCCGAGGCCTGGATCAGTCCTGACGTGCCGTTTGGCATCATCAAGGGAACCGTCCCCGACGGAGGCGTTCTGGAACTCAAGGGATTCGGCACGGACGCCGAATCGTCGATCCCCGAAGAGCCTCAGTCGATGCCCGGAATGGGTGGAATGAACCGGTAGGTTCTCAGGTCGTAGACCGCCGGGCCCACTTCCTGGGCCCGGCGGAACATCCCTGGAGGTGCATGTCATGTATACGCGGCGGCGTTTCCTCGGGGCGATTGGACTGCCCTCCTTCGCGGCGGTCGCCGGACTGCCGCTTCCCCTCCCACGCCTGAGCGAAACCGCCGGTATTCTCGAGTCGCTCGCCGGACACCCTGGCACTCCCAACGTAGTTGCGGCGGACGAGGACTTCTGGGCCGAGGTGGCCCGGGCGTTCACCGTCGATCGATCCCTGGTGAACCTGAACAACGGAGGGGTGAGCCCGGCGCCCGGATATGTCCAGGAGGCCATGAAGCGGCACCTGGACTACTCCAACAAGGCACCGGTCTACACCATGTGGCGCATCCTCGAGCCGCAGCGTGAGGCCGTTCGGCAGCGAGTGGCTCGCGAGTGGGGGTGTGACGCCGATGAAATCGCGTTCACGCGTAACGCGTCGGAAAGCCTTCAGATCCTGCAGCTGGGGATCGACCTCGAGCCGGGCGACGAGGTCCTGACGACCAACCAGGACTACCCGCGCATGATCACGACCTTTCAGCAGCGGGAGCGTCGCGAGGGGATCGTGCTCAAGCAGTTCTCGATCCCCGTTCCCGCGGAAGATCCTGCGGAGATCGTGCGCTTGTTCGAGCAGAGAATCACACCGCGCACCCGCCTGATCCTGATGTGCCACATGATCAACCTCACGGGCCAGATCCTGCCGGTCCGCGAGGTAGTCGCGATGGCCCGCCGCCAGAACATCCCCGTACTCGTCGACGGCGCGCACGCTCTCGCTCATTTCGATTTCAAGATCTCGGACCTCGAGTGCGACAACTACTCCGTGAGCCTGCACAAGTGGCTGTTCGCGCCTCATGGGACGGGATTGCTGTACGTGCGCAAGGAGCGGATCGCGGATGTGTGGCCGTTGATGGCAGCCCCCGAGCGAATGGACGACGACATCCGGAAGTTCGAGGAGATCGGCACGCACCCGGCGGCACCCTATCTGGCGATCGCCGAAGCCCTGACGTTTCACCAGGGCATCGGAGGCAAGCGCAAAGAGGCCCGCCTCGTGTACCTGCGCGACTCGTGGGCGCTTCGGCTGCTGGAGCATGACCGGGTCCGGTTGCACACGAGCCTGGAACCGGGGATGGCCTGCGGAATCGCCAACGTCGAGATCGACGGAATCGAGCCGGGCGCGCTCACCAGCTGGCTGTTCGCCCAGCACCGGATCATCGTCACTCCGATCGTCCATTCCGAGTTTCAGGGAATCCGGGTCTCTCCCAGCGTCTACACGACTCCGCACGAGATCGACCGGTTCGTTGACGCCATGGAGCACGTGATCGACCAGGGTCTGCCGACTTGATCGCTAGTCCCCGGGCCTTCGGCCAGAAACTCCGGCCGGTCCCTGCGCGAGCCGGCTGATGGCGGTTCGCGGACGGCTCGCCGAGTGGTTGGACATCCGGGACTCCGAGTTTCGGATCCTGGTCCTCAGCGTTCTCGGCGCCTTCTTCATCATGGCTTTCGCCGTAATGGCAGGCGCCCTCAGGGAGGCGTTCTACCTCGTCTATTTCGACTCCGACACGCTTCCTTACATCCTGTATGCCAGCCTGGTGGTAGGTCTTCCCGCCGTGGCAGTGTTCTCGCGGCTCATGGCACGTCGGGTACCGCGCACCGTGATGCGGTCAGTAGTGGCCACCTCGTGCGCCGGGCTCCTGGTGGTCTACGTCCTCGTCCTCTTGCCGGGGCCTCCCCTCGACTCGCGGCTCGCATCGGTACTGTTCTATCTGTGGACCGTGGTGGCCGCCCTGCTCCTGACATCGGGTTTCTGGATCATCGTCTCGGACGTATTCGCCGTGCGCGAGGCCAAGAGGCTCTTCGGCCTGATCAGCGCCGGCGGCGCGGCCGGTACCATGATCACCGGTCTTTCCCTGTCGATTCTGCTCACCCGGTTCCAACCGCTGCACCTCGTTCCGCTGCTCGTCGCGTTCCTTGGGCTGGCTCAGATGACGTTGGAGCTGATGCCGCGTGACCGTTTACGACGGGGTCGAAGTGAGGCCGGCCAGGACACACAGGGCCGGTTGGACAGCTTGCGGACTCTCACCTCGAACCGCCACCTGCGCCTGATCGCCGGCATCGTGCTGCTGGCTTCGACCGCCAGCTACATCGTTTCGTGGCAACTCCTGGACGCCATCCAGAGCGCGGCGGCGGCGGAAGTGGCTCAAGCCGGCCTCATCGGGGAGGCCTCGGTTGAAGCCCTTAGCACGCGCATCGCCTCGTTCATGGGAGCCTTTCGCGGCTGGACCGGCGGCCTCGCATTCGTCATCCAGGTATTCGTTGCCGGTCGCATTCTCTCGGGTGCAGGGGTCGCGTGGAGCCTGGCGCTCCTTCCGCTGGCGCTGCTGTTTGGCTCCGCCGGCATGCTGATCGTTCCCGGCCTCGTCATGGCCACCCTGGTCCGAGGCGCCGACAACACCCTGGGCAAGTCGGTGCACCGGACGATCGCTGAGCTACTGTGGATTCCGGTTTCACCGGCTCTGCGCCGCCGCGCCAAGGCGTTCATCGACTCGATGGTGGACAACGCCGGAGACGGTCTCGGTGCGCTCGTCGTCCTCCTCTGGGTCAAGCTCTTTCACTACCCCACCCATCTCCTTTCCGCATTCGTGATCGGCGCGGCACTTGCCATGCTGGCGCTGTCCCGGGCCATGGGGAGGGAATACTTCGTCACGTTGAGGCATCGACTCGAGCGGAGTGGGAACGACGCCGAAGTCCTTGAAGCAGTGGGGCTGAACCGGGTCGATCAGCTCGGAGCGACGCTGACTCGACTGGACATCACTCGCGTCCTCGAGACCACGGGCCTTCGGCTGGACCTGCCCGAGCCGGGCGAGCCGAGCCTTCCCGAACGCCCGATACCGGATCACCGGTCGCTCACGCCCGCCGAAATGCTTCGTTCGGGAGATCCGTCGCTCCTCGGCCGGGCCCTCGAAAGCCCGGACGCGTGGACCGAGGAGGACCTCCCCTACGCCGTGCCCCTTCTCGCCAGGGACGCGTGGATGGGACCGGTCGTGCGGGCCCTGGCGGAGTACGGTGTGGAGGGCGTGCCGTACCTCGGGGCCATCCTCGCCGATGAAAGCGCGGACTTCGTTCTCCGCCGGCGGATACCCAGGGTCCTGGCGAGAATCGAACACCCGGACGCCGACCGGGCCCTGGTCGACGCTCTGGGCGCGGGCCGATTTGAAGTGCGCTACCGGGTCGCTCTCGGCCTCTATCGCAGGCGTATGCATGCGATGGCAGAGTCCCCGGCAGCATGGGAGAGCGAGGTCTGGGCCGCCATCCGAGAGCAACTCAACCGGGAAAGACCGGTCTGGGAGCTGGCCCGCCTACTCGACGCCGAGGCCGATGACGGTTTCGTCGAGCGGAGGGTCGGCCTGCGGGGCGAGCTCAGCCTGGAGCATACGTTTCGCCTGCTCAGCCTGGTGCTGGACCGCGACACCATGCGCGCGGCCTACCACGGGATCATCCTCAACGACCCGGAGCTCAAGAGCTTCGCGCTCGAATACCTCGAGCAGGTGCTCCCGTCGGACGTCCGGAACCGGCTGTGGCCCGTCATCGGCGATCTAAGCGCATCCGCCGAGCAACGCGCCCGCAGGGATCTCGACGACGTCGTGGCCGATCTCCTGCAAACCGGCGCGACCCTGTTCGGGAGCCAGGAGGACCGGGAGGCCTTGCAGCGCTATCTGGACGAGGCGCCCGGGTCAGAGACGTAGCGGCCTCCAGCGGCCCGCGAGCCGACTACCAGCGGGTGTGGTCCATCGCGGGGATGGCGCGACGCACCTCGCGCACGCGTTCCAGTTCGACGTTGGCCAGACCCACACCGGGTCCCCCCGGCAGTTCGGCGAGCACCACCCCCCACGGATCCACGATGAGCGAGTGACCGTAGCTCTCCCTCAGGCCCTCCTCGTCGTGCGTCCCGCACTGCGCGGCGGCCATCACGTAGCACTGGGTCTCGATCGCTCGCGCCCGCACGAGGACACGCCAGTGGTCCTTGCCCGTGGTGGCCGTAAACGCGGACGGAATCGTGATCAGCTCCGCGCCCTGCCTCCTGAGTTCCCGGTACAGTCCCGAGAAGCGCAGATCGTAGCACACGGACAGCCCCACGGATCCAAGCACTGTAGTCGCGACGACGACCTCGTCGCCGGGCTTCACCGTGACCGATTCCTGGAAACGCACCTCCGGCGAGACATCGACATCGAACAGGTGAATCTTGCGGTAGACGGCGAGGCGGTCCCCGTCAGATCCGAACAGCCCGGACGTGTTGTAGCAGCGCTGTGGGTCGTCGCTCCGCTCGGCGAACGATCCCAGCAGAAGATGAATTTCCAGTTCCCTCGCCAGCCCCGCGAAGAACGAACATATCGGGCCGTCCAGCGGCTGCGCCCTGCCGGCCTTCTCGGTGAGCCTGATACAAGAACGACCTCCGGGGCTATCCGTTCGTCTCCGCGCAGGGACTGTCGGCGTCATAGCCGATACCGAGCATCGGAATCTTGATGCAGTGCTCCCGGGCCACCTCGATCGCTCGCTCGTAGCCCGCGTCGGCGTGGCGGATCACGCCCATGCCGGGATCCGTAGTGAGAACGCGCTCCAGGCGACGCTCGGCCGCGACCGTTCCGTCGACCACGATCACCTGGCCGGCGTGCTGCGCGAAACCGATGCCGACGCCTCCCCCGTGGTGGAAACTGACCCACGTGGCCCCACCCACGGCATTGATCAGGACGTTGAGAATCGGCCAGTCGGATACGGCGTCCGTACCGTCCTTCATGGCCTCGGTCTCCCGGTTCGGGCTCGCCACCGAACCGGAGTCGAGGTGGTCTCTCCCGATCACGATCGGCGCCTTGACCACACCGCGCGCCACCATCTGGTTGAAGCGGTGCCCGGCCCGCGCACGTTCGCCGTAGCCGAGCCAGCAGATGCGCGCCGGGAGGCCCTGGAACTCCACCCTCTCCCGGGCCATCTTCAGCCACCGGTGCAGGTGCACGTCATCCGGGAACAGCTCCATCACCGCCTCGTCGGTGCGGTAGATGTCCTCGGGGTCTCCCGACAGCGCTACCCAGCGGAACGGCCCCTTGCCCTCGCAGAACAGCGGTCGGATGTAGGCGGGAACGAAGCCTGGGAACGCGAAGGCATCCTCCACCCCCGCGTCCAGCGCCCGCTGGCGGATGTTGTTGCCGTAGTCGAACACCTCGGAGCCCCGCCGCTGGAACTCCAGCATCGCCTCGACGTGCCGTGCCATCGAAGGCATGGATCGGCGCTCGTATTCCTTCGGATCGCTCTGTCGAAGCGCCGCCGCCTCGTCGACGCTCAGGCCGGCCGGTACGTACATCAGCACGTCATGCGCGGACGTCTGGTCGGTCACCACGTCGGGTTTGAAGCCGCGCTGGACCAGGTCCGGAAGCACCTCGGCGCAGTTGCCGATGAGTCCGACGGACAGGGCCTCGCCCGCGTCCCGGGCCGCCTCGCACAGGGCGATCGCCTCGTCGGTGCTCTCTACCACGCGATCCACGTACCGCGTCTCGAGCCGCCTCTGCGCCCGGCTCGGGTCTACCTCGACCACCAGGGCCACGCCTTCGTTCATCGTGACGGCGAGCGGCTGGGCGCCGCCCATGCCACCGAGTCCGCCGGTCAACACGATCTTGTGCCTGAGCGAGTCCCAGCCATTCTGAGAGGCCAGGGCGCCGAGCGTCTCGTACGTGCCCTGGAGAATTCCCTGGGTACCGATGTAGATCCAGCTGCCCGCGGTCATCTGGCCGTACATGATCAGGCCCTTGGCCGCCAGTTCGTCGAAGTGTTCCTGCGTGGCCCAGTGCGGTACCAGGTTGGAGTTCGCGATGATCACTCGCGGTGCATCCTTGTGGGTGTAGAACACTCCCACCGGCTTGCCGGACTGCACCAGCAGCGTCTCGTCGTCGTTCAGGTCGCGAAGCGCCCGGACGATCCCGTCGAAGCTCTCCCAGTTCCGGGCTGCCTGGCCGCGTCCGCCGTACACGACGAGGTCCTCCGGACGCTCGGCGACATCGGGGTCCAGGTTGTTCATCAGCATTCTCAGGGCCGCTTCCTGCAGCCATCCCTTGCAGCTGATCTCACGCCCCCTGGGGGCCCGAATCGTTCTCGGCCCGGTGCTTCCCGCCATCAAGCCACCACCTTTCCATTCTTGATCACGTTCCGGACGGGATTATGTCCGATCCGGTAGACCATTTCTTCCAGAGACGGCACGTCCCATACCTGCAGGTCGGCGATCGCGCCGGGAGCGATCGACCCCCTGTCCTCCAGCCCGCAGGCCCGCGCGCCCCCGACCGTAGCGGCCCGCAGCGCCTCCTCGGGGGATAGCCCGTTCCACCGACACGCGAACTGAATCGCGAGCGGCATGCTGACCGAGTATCCACCGGGGCACAGATCGGTCCCAAGTCCGATCTCGAGACCGGCATCCACCCAGGCGCGAGCCCGGATCGGTTTCGGGTGACCGACGGCGAAGTCGATGAGCGGCATCAGCACGGCCACCACTCCCGCGGCCGCCATTCGCTCCAGGCCTGCCGCCCGTGTGAAGTTGAGATGATCGGCGGAGACCGCGCTCAGATCAGCGGCGAGGTCGCCGCCCCCGAGGTCCGAGTACTGGTCGGCGTGAATCTTCGGGGCCAGGCCCGCGGCCCTTCCCGCTTCCAGAATCCGGCGGGATTGCTCGACGGAGTAGTAGCCTTCCTCGCAGAACACATCGCAAAAGCCAGCGAGCCCTTCCTCCGCCACTCGAGGGATCATCTCATCGATGACTTGATCCACGTAGGCCTCGCGCGGCCTGTCGGGCGGAAAGTCGTGCGCTCCCATGAACGTGCTCACGATGTCGATCGCGTGCGAATCGTGGAGCCGTCGATTCACCTGCAGCAACTTGATCTCAGAGGAAACGTCGAGGCCATATCCGCTCTTGCTCTCGGCCGTCGTGGTGCCGTGGGCGAGCATCTCGTCCAGGCGGGGGAAAGCGGCCGCGAACAGCGTGTCCGCGTCTTCGGAACGAGTCATGGCGACCGTCGCCATGATGCCGGTCTGAATCCCCAGCGCCTCGACCTGTTCTCTCGAGTGCGTCAGGCGGGCCGCGTACTCCTGAACGCGCGAACCGCCGAACACGAGGTGCGTGTGGGCGTCCACGAAACCGGGAGCGACCACGCCACCGTCCGCGTTCACGACGGCGGCCGCCGAACAGTCACACGCCTCACGGACCTGTGCCTCGGTTCCCACCGCGAGGATCCGGCCACCGCCGACCGAGACGGCTCCCCCGTAGATCCGGTCGGCGCCTGTCCCCGGACCGTCCCCCGGGCCGGCGCATGTGAGAACCTCAGACGCACCCGTCACGAGCATATCGGCGACGGGCCGGATTGGCGGAATCGCTGATGCCATGCCCGGTTACCCCAGCAGCGCGGTTTCGACGACCTGGTCGATCGCGAAGTCGTGCGTCTGCATGTAGAAGCGGATCACTTCCTCCAGGGCTCCGAGAGGCACCGACCCGATGAGTTCCGTGCCGGCCACCTGGACGCCGTAGCGGGACGCTTCGGAACGAATCGTCTCCAGCACACGATGGATCGGAGTCTTCTCGTAGTTCACGAGATTCATGGACACCTGGACCATGCCCTTGTCCTCGAGCGCGAATCCCATGCCGCGCACGAACCGGTACCCGCCGTTGATGTGTCGGACGGCCCTCGCGATCGTCTGCGCGATCTCGAGATCGTCGGTCTTCAGGTTGACGTTGAAGGCCACCAGGGGAAAGCGGGCGCCGGTCACCGTGGCCCCGCTGCGCGGATTGAACTCGGTCGGGCCCTCGTCGGGCGCCCAGTCCGGGTCTTTCAGCTTCTCGGGCAGCGCTTCATACTGGCCCTTCCGTATCTTCGGCAGACTCTCCCGCTCGGGCCGCGTCGCCGCGTACTCGTAGTAGTAGACGGGCACTCCCCGGGCGCCGAGCCAGGCGCCGTAGGCCCGGGCCACGTCCACCGCCTCGTCCGCCTCCATCTCTCGAAGGGGAATGAAGGGCACGACGTCCACGGCTCCCATACGTGGATGCTCGCCCTGGTGGGCCGCCATGTCGATCTGCTCGAGGGCCGACTCGGTCAGGGCCTTCGCCCCCTCGAGAACCGGCCCCGGTTCGCCGAGCAACGTATACACCGCGCGATTGTGATCGGGATCCCCCGACCAGTCGGCGAGGGTCACACCGGCCACCGCTCGCACGGCATCCGCTACGGCTTCCAACACCTCCTTCCGCCGACCTTCGCTGATGTTCGCCTTGCACATCAGGACCTTAGCCATGGACGGCCTCCCCCTGGTCGAGAGCCGCCCTCAGCGCCGCCGCCCGTTCCGCGAGGCTCGCCGCCGTTTGCGCGTCCTTGATGCTCTCGACGTTGATCGCCACGTTGGCGAGGCAGCCCTCGAGCGCGGTCCGGGCGAGGCCGGCGGCAACCGCGAGATCGGAGGCCGCGTTCTGATTCGAGCGGCCCTGCAGGCGGGTGACCAGCCCGAGCACCGTGGCGCAGCGCGCCGCGTTCTCCAGCGGGACCCTGGCGGCGCCCACCATGCCATCCTGGATCGCCGCCGAACGGGCAGCCTTTTCTTCATCCGTGCACTTCGGCAGCGTGAACGCCCGCATCACGGCGCCGAACGCCTCGGAGTCCTCTCTTCCGCCGCGCAACAGGGATCCGGTGAGCACCTGCGCCTCGGCGTCGATCTCCCGGTAGTACGGCTCGGGCTCCATCCCTTCCCGGCCGATGGAGAGGCGGGCGACCATTCCGGCCAGGCCGGCCGCCATGGCGCCGGCCACGGCGGACGCGGTGCCCCCACCAGTCTTGTCGTCACCGGCGTCCAGCACTTTCAGAAACGCCGCTATGTCTTCGTCAGTCCACGTTGTCATGATCGTGGGGCCTCTTCGCGGTTCCGGGTTTACGGGAGACGGATTCAGTGCTCGCGGACGTCCGCCAGTACGGCGTTGGATCGGACGAGATCGGCCGCGGCTTCGATGTCGGGCGTCAACGCCCTGTCGTGCTCGAGGAACTTCACGCGGCTGCGGATCTTGTCGTAAACCGTACGCGTCAGGGGAGCGAGGCCGTCCGGTCCTGTTTCCCGGAGGTCGACGGCCTGGGCCGCCGTGATCAGTTCGATCGCGACGACGTGACGCAGGTTTTCCAGAATCTCCAGCGTGTGCCGAGCGGCATTCGCTCCCATGCTCACGTGATCTTCCTGGTTGGCGCTGGACGGTATCGAGTCGACGCTGTCCGGGTGAGCCAGTGTCTTGTTGTCCGAAACCAGGGCGGCGGCCGTGTACTGGGCCACCATCAGGCCACTGTCCAGACCCGGTTTGGGGACCAGCATCGACGGGAGGCCCCCGGACAGATACGGAGTCAGAAGCCGGAAGGTCCGCCTCTCACTCATGCTGCCAGCCTCGGCCACGGCGATCCCCAGCAAATCGAGCCACAGAGCCAGTCCCTGCCCGTGAAAGTTCCCGCCGGAGACGACATCCGGGCCGTCCGGCAGGTCCATGAACACGAGGGGGTTATCGCTCGTCCCGTTGAGCAGGCTGTCGACCCGGCCCGTCACGAAACGCACGGCGTCCCGGATCGGGCCGTGGACCTGGGGGATGCAGCGCAGGCTGTAAGCATCCTGGACCCGATCGGGATCGCTGTCGACCAGCTGACTTCCGTCGAGAAGCCGGCGCAGATTCCAGGCGACCTCGGATTGACCCTTCTGCCCACTGGCATCGTGCAGTGCCGGGTGGAGAAAGTTCGAGCGGGCGCGCAGGGCCTCGAGCGTGAGAGCCGCGGCGGCCTCCGCGTGGTCGAGCAGGTCGAGAGCGTCCCTGGCCGCGAGGGCAGCCGCCCCGAGCATGAAGGTGGTGCCGTTGGTAAGCGACAGTCCTTCCTTCGCCCGCGGAACGAGCCTCGGAATGCCCGCACGCTCCATGGCCTCGGCCCCCGACAGCAGTTCCCCCTCGAACCAGGCCTTGCCCGTGTCCTCCCCGTCGCCGTCGGGATCCCGGGTGATGACCAGACCGATGTGAGCGAGCGGCGCGAGGTCGCCACTGGCGCCCAGCGAGCCTTTCGACGGCACGTACGGGCGCACGCCCTTGTTCAGCATGCGGATGAACGATTCAGCCAGCTCCGGCCGCACACCCGAATTCCCCCGTGCCAGCGTGTTGGCACGCACGACCATCATGGCTCGCACGACGTCCTCGGCCAGGGGAGGTCCCACTCCGGCGCAACAGTTCAGGACGAGGTTCCGCGACAGGCGCCCGGCCTCTTCGGGGCGAACGCGCTCGGTGGCCAACGCTCCGAAGCCCGTGTTGACCCCGTAGATGGCACGATCTCCGGCGGCGACGGCCTCCTCGATCCACTGGTTGCTTCGATTCATGCGTTCCCGGACGGGAGCGTCCAGCGGAGCCACCTTTTCGCCGCGTCGCGCTACGGCAACGACTTCGTCGATCGAAAGGTCACTGCCCGTCAGTGTGATCATGGCTCAAGCCTCAATCGGCTCGCGGTTTAAAGGGGAGATCCAGCGCGGCAACTTACCCCTGCCCGGCGAGCGTTGCCAGCCGGGGTTCAGCAGAACGGCGCGAGGCCGTATGTTTATGACTTCCAACGCTCGGGGCGATGGTGACCGGCCGGCGCTCGACAGCGGATCCAGGGGACCACCAGATACGGAAGGCGCGCACGCATGCAACAGATCGGGCCGTACATCAGCAGCTACGGGGTCGAAAACCACGGAATCCGCTCCGCAAACATCGTGCGCTGGAATTACACCGCCCCGGCCCTCTACGAGCACGCGATCCGGGCCAACGAGGCCATGCTGGCCGGAGGTCCGCTGGTCGTTCGCACCGGAGACCACACGGGTCGCTCCGCGAACGACAAGTTCGTGGTCCGCGAGCCGACCAGCGAAGACAAGGTCTGGTGGGGAAAGGTCAACCGTCCGTTCTCGCGCGAGAACTTCGAAGCGATTCACCGCCGGATGTCCGCCTACGTGCAGGGCCGCGGGATTTTCGTCCAGGACTGTTACGCCGGGGCCGACGCCGAATACCGGATGCCGATACGGATCATCACCGAGCAGGCGTGGCACAGCATGTTTGCCCGCAACATGTTCATCATGGCTCCGACCGAGGACCTACCGGAGTTCGTTCCCGAGTTCACGGTGATCCAGATGCCCGGCTTCCACGCCGCTCCGGAGGTCGACGGCACGGATTCGACGGTGTTCATCCTGGTGGACCTCGGTCATCGACTGGTCCTGATCGGCGGCACGAGTTACGCGGGCGAGATCAAGAAGTCGATCTTCACGATCATGAACTACCTCCTGCCCGCCCGTGAAGTGCTGCCCATGCACTGCTCGGCCAACGTGGGCCCGGACGGAGACTCCGCCGTGTTCTTCGGACTCTCGGGAACCGGGAAGACGACGCTTTCGGCGGACTCCACGCGGACCCTCATCGGCGATGACGAGCACGGGTGGAGTGACCGCGGCGTGTTCAACTTCGAGGGCGGGTGCTATGCGAAGGTGATCCGGCTGTCGAAGGAAGCCGAGCCGGAGATCTACGATACGACCCGGCGTTTCGGGACCATTCTCGAGAACGTCGTGCTGGATCCCGACTCGAGGGTCCTCGATCTCGACGATGATTCGTATACGGAGAACACGCGGGCGGCGTACGCGATCGACCGCATCCCGAACGCCTCGACCACGGGCACCGCCGGGCACCCGAAGAACCTCATCATGCTCACGGCGGATGCCTTCGGCGTGCTTCCTCCGATCTCGAAGATGACGCCGGAGCAGGCCATGTATCACTTCCTGTCCGGCTACACCGCCAAGCTGGCCGGCACCGAGAAGGGTCTCGGCGACGAGCCCGTGGCCACCTTCAGCGCCTGCTTCGGGGCGCCCTTCATGGCGCTGCATCCGTCCGTGTACGCCCAGATGCTGGGCCAGAAGATCGCCGAGCACGACGTGGACTGCTGGCTGGTGAACACGGGGTGGACGGGCGGACCACACGGCGTCGGGCATCGCATGAAGATCGCGCACACGCGCGCGATGGTTCACGCCGCGCTGGACGGATCGCTTCGCGACGTGCCGACGGTGGCGGACCCCGTGTTCAACCTCCATGTGCCGGAATCCTGTCCGAACGTTCCGCCGGAGGTCCTGAATCCCCGGAATACTTGGGAGGACAAGGACGCCTACGATCGGGCTGCCGCCAATCTCGCGCGGATGTTCCGGGAGAACTTCGCCGACTACGAAGACTACGTGGACGACGAGGTGAAGGCGGTGAATCCCGCCGGGTAGACCGCCGCCCGCGGGTGCCGTCGAGTCGCACCGAAGGGGGGACCATGCCGAGCCGAGTCGCGGTCACGCGGGCCCTGCCCGCGCCCACGTCCGCAGCCGGTACCACGTTCGACGAGGAGTACCGCGCCATCATGTGGCGGCGGGCTCGCGCGGCCCTCGCCGTGGGCCTGGCGATCAGCGTCCTCATGAACGTGCTCGTGCGGTGGGTCATCCAGCGGCCGGATCCGCTCGCCACCCCGTATTCGTTTCTCGTCCCCGACGTCTACCTGGTGTACGTCGCGGTGTTCGGACTGGGTCTGGCCCTGGTATGGCGGGACTGGTGGAGCGCCCGCACCGTGGCGCTCATCGTGCTCGCCATCCTGGTGGCGTCGGCCCTGCTCGATGTAGCGCTGTCAGCCGTGCTGTTCCCGGACGAAGAGGTCTTCTACGGTGCGGCCCTGTTCCTCTTCCTCGCGGCCGCTCTCTTGCCGTGGCCGCTGGGGTTCCAGGTGACGCTGGCTCTCGTGTTCACGCTGGCCTACCCGGTGGCAGCGACGATCGCAGCGTCCGTCGTCCCCGAGGTGTCCGCATTCTGGGAAGCCCGGACCGAGGCGTCGCTGGGCCAGATGATCCTGGACCAGGCGATCGGAGTCGGCGTACTCGCGGCGGTGTCCATCTACATCACCCGGACCCTGTACACCATGCGCCGTCAGCTGCACGCCGCTTCGCGTCTCGGCAACTACGTGATCGAGGGCGAGCTCGGAAAGGGAGGCATGGGCAAGGTGTACAAGGCGCAGCACGCCATGATCCGCAGGCCCACGGCGGTCAAGGTCATGGAAGGTCCCGCCGCCCGAAGTCCCGAAGCCCTGGCGCGCTTCGAGCGCGAAGTGCAGCTCTCGGCCACCCTCACCCATCCCAACACGATCACCATCTACGACTTCGGTCGCAGCGAAGAGGCCACCTTCTACTACGTGATGGAGTACCTGGACGGGTTGGACCTGCAGCGCATCGTCGAAAGATACGGGCCGCTTCCACCCGAGCGAACGACCTTCATCCTGAGACAGGTATGCGGCTCGCTGGCCGAGGCTCACTCCCGCGGGATCATTCACCGGGACCTCAAGCCGTCGAACATCTTCCTCACGGAGCGGGGCGGACTGTGCGATTTCGTGAAGGTGCTCGACTTCGGACTCGCCAAGCAGATGCGCTCTGGCCCAGACGACGTGCAGCTCACGCAGGTCGGCAGTGTCTTCGGCACGCCGCTGTTCATGGCCCCCGAGACGGCGGCCGAGGACCACGTCGACCACCGGGCGGATCAGTACAGCATCGGGTGCGTGGCGTACTGGATGCTCGCGGGCCGACCACCGTTCGAGGGGACCTCGCCATTCGACGTGATCGCCAAGCATTTGAAGGTAGACCCACGGCCCCCGTCTGAGGTAAGTGAAATGACTATTTCGCAAGATTTTGACGATATTGTACTCAAGTGTCTTGCGAAGTCTGCGGGCGACCGGTTCCGGGACATGGAGCAACTTGCGCGAGCCCTCGATTCCCTGACGTTCGACCACCCCTGGAACGGAGATCAGGCCCGGGAGTGGTGGACCCTGCACCTGGCGGAGGCACCATGAACCGGGCCGAATTCGTCTCCGCGATTTCCACCGACGTCTGGGACGTCGTAGTGGTCGGTGGCGGCGCGACAGGCCTCGGCGTCGCCGTGGAGGCTGCGTCACGCGGCTACTCGACGCTTCTTCTGGAGCAGTCGGACTTCGCCAAGGGAACCTCGAGCCGAAGCACCAAGCTGATTCACGGCGGAGTGCGCTACCTGCAGCAGGGCGACGTGTCCCTCGTTCTCGAGTCACTGCACGAGCGCGGCCTTCTGATCCAGAACGCTCCCCACCTCGTGCACCACCTGGCGTTCGTCGTGCCCGTGTACGACTGGTGGGAGGGTCCGTTCTACGGAATCGGGCTGAAGCTGTACGACGCGCTGGCCGGCAAGCTGGGCCTGGGCCCCTCGAAGATCCTGTCGCGCGAGGAAACGCTGGAACGGATTCCGACCGTGGAGCCCGACGGTTTGCGCGGAGGCGTGATCTACTTCGACGGCCAGTTCGATGACTCGCGACTCGCGATCACGCTCGTCCGCACGCTGGCCGACCTCGGCGGTATTTCCATCAATTACGCCCGCGTCACCGGGCTCATGCGATCTGCCGGCACGGGCGGCGCGATCGAAGGGGTAACGGCCGTGGACGAGGAGTCGGGCCGCGACCTCGAGATCCGGGCCCGTGTGGTGGTGAACGCGACGGGCGTGTTCACGGACGAAGTGCGCCGCATGGACGACCCCGACGCGGGATCGATGGTCACGGCCAGCCAGGGTGTGCACATCGTGCTGGACCGCGAGTTCCTGCCCGGAGAAACGGCGATCATGGTGCCCCACACGTCCGATGGACGCGTGTTGTTCGCGGTACCGTGGCACGGCCGGGTCATCGTGGGCACCACCGACACGCCTGTCCCCGGGGTATCGCTGGAACCGCGGGCTCTGGACGAAGAGCTCGACTTCCTGCTCACGCACGCGATCCGTTACCTGACGCGCGACCCGGTTCCATCAGATGTCCTGAGCGTGTTCGCGGGTCTTCGGCCCCTGGTCGGCGACCCCGATTCGGATACGAAGGCCATCTCCCGCGATCACACGCTGCTGGTATCACCGTCGGGCCTGGTGACGATCACCGGCGGCAAGTGGACGACGTACCGCCGGATGGGCGCGGATACGATCACGCAGGCGGCCGCGGTCGCGGGTCTACCGGAACGGCCGAGCGTGACCGAGGAGCTGCGGCTGCACGGGTGGACCGACGACGTGGATCCCACGGAGCCGTGGAGCGTGTACGGGACGGACTGGGCAGAGATCGAATCCCTGGAACGAGCGCGGCCTGAACTGGCCGAGCGCCTGCACCCCGCCCTTCCCTATCGCGCCTCCGAGGTCGTGTGGGGGGCCCGCTTCGAGATGGCGCGGACCGTGGAGGACGTCCTGTCGAGGCGGCTTCGCGCCCTGCTCCTGGACGCACGGGCGAGCATGGACATGGCGCCGCGAGTGGCACGGCTGATGGCGGAAGAGCTGGGGCGCGGGACCGCGTGGGAGGAGGCGCAGGTGGCGGAGTACCAGGAGCTGGCGCGGGGGTACGTGCTGGGGTAGGCAGACTGCGCGGGTCCGGGTCCATGTCGGCTGGAGTGAAGAGGGCGCCCGGTGGGGCGCCCTCCGTCTCTTATGTGAAGCCTGCGGCTCAGTTGTTGGGCCACTGTGCCCAGTTGCCGCAGAACGAAGCGTTGTCGGTCCCGAGGGGCGACCGGAGGGTTCCAAGTATGATCGCGTTCATCGCCGCCCGCGGGGAAACGATGCAGCTTCCCGTTGCTACCTAGGTTGCCTCGGCGATCGGCCACCGAAGTGCCCGAGACTCCATGGCATGACCGTTTTCGTGGAAGGCGACAGTCTCGATGTCGAGGGCGCGTCGCAAGGTCGGCGTCCGTCAGTCCACGGAAGCCGCATCGTTGTACCAGATTTCTTTGAACGCCGTGTCTGTCTACCGTTGTTGTCGACGTCAGAGGGAACGAGATCGGACGTCGAAATCGACGCGAAGATGAAGGTCCACGTGACTCCGAGAATGCTCGGGGCGTCAGCGCCGAAGACGATGTCGAAAATGAACAGCCGTAAGAATCCGATTGATAATGTCCCGGCAAGATCGAGCACCCGGCAGACGGTCGAAGTCGAAGAAGACGTGCAGACAAGACACCCCCCAATCGTGCCGTCGAAACGTCGGAGTTGTCCCCGCCGTCGGGCTCGCGGCACCGCCGTGAGGTTCGAGTTCGGGATCTCGTTCCAGCTGTCGTAGGCCGACACGAGCGCCGCGTCCACGCCTGCGGCCGGGACATTCAGTCGTGTAGTCGGACTCGTCAAGAATGTACCCAACGTCCATCACTGGGCCCACCTGGATCCCGTCCGTAGCTGGATCTCCGAACGGATCGGTGCCTGGCCCGACCCGGAACAGCCAGGGATACTCCAGCCTCAAATCGCGATCCAGCCGCTTCGAGCTTCGCGTTGAATTCAGCTCGACGAAGCGCGACGATGTGTGAGACGTCAGTCGCGAGCGCTCGAGCCTTCGCGAACATGGCATCGGTCGTCGCAACTGCCGAGTCCCGGGGTCCGTCGTCGCCTGCTCGCACGCTGCCGTCAACATACGCCAGAAGTGCGACCGAAAGAACGATTCGTTTCATGCTGTTACCTCCAGATCAGGTATGGGCGCGACACGAGCGGAGGGCGCATTATACGACCGGCCCTGAACGCGCGTCAACAGTCGCGTCTGCGCCACACCCGAAGCCGCGCCGGTACGCGCCCCCTGCCCTACGGCCGAACTCCACCTCCGTCACCTTCTCCTCTTCCACCCGCACTTTCCGAAACACTTTCGTCCCTTCGATTTCCACGCCGAGCACCTACTCGCCGATCGGCACATCCCCGATCGCGAAGTGCTCGCCGAACGTCGGATCCGGGTTCGCCCTATCCTCGTAGGTTTCGGCGAAGGAGAACGGCGTCTCGATCGGCTGGGGCTTGGTCACGCCGTAAATCCGGGCGCCCGGAACCGGCTCGCCGGCGGAGTCGAACACGCGGCCCGCGATCACTCCGGTGCCCGGAAGCGGCTTGAGCCAAAGCTGCGGATTTCGCGAGTACGGAGGATATCGGACCTCGGGGTCGACCACGGCCCGCACGTCGTCCTCCGGCGTCGTATGAACCTCGAGGTGCAGATGGTCGTTGGTCGCCCGCCCGTGTTTCCCGCCCGCGCGATGGGGTCGCCCGCCTGCACGGAATCGCCCGCGGCCACCAGGAGCTCCACGTTGTGGTAGTAGGCCGTCCACACGAACTGCGTCGTCCAGCTTCTCATCGTGCCGGATTACGACCGTCAGGGCCCCGGCCTCCGCCTCTCCGGCGAAGGCGACGACACCGTCGCCGGCTGCCCGGATCTCCGTGCCCTCCGGCACGTTGAACTCGACGCCCTGGTGCTGCTGGAAGTTGCCACCCATGGTCGAGCCGTAGGTATAGGTCTGATCGAGGTGCGGATTGTCGGCCGCCCGGACCGGCCGGAAGAACCAGAAGTGCGAGCGGTCCGACGGTCTGATCGCCTCTCCGCCCGGATCGGGATAAGACCGGTACTCATAGATCCAGTCACACAGGCGGCGCGTCAGGTCGCTGGTCTCGCAGACTTCGAGGCTCGGGGGAATCGCCCCGAGCCGCCGGGCGGACTCTCCCGGCACCCGCGTGCCATTCACCCAGTGCCGCCCTCCGTCCCCGCTCTCCGACAGCCCGCGCAGGTGAGTCACGGCTACGGCCGGTACCGTTCCGGGCGCGCTTCGCACCGCCAGCGACAGCAAGTACTTGTTGGGAAATCCGGGCTCGTCGATGACGTCACGATACGTGGAGCCGTCGTCGGACGTGATTCGGAGCCCATCGGCCGTCGCTATATACACGGTGTCGCCGGCCGTCTCGATACCGTCCGGCACGACGTACTGCCAGCGCGGACCGAGCTTGCGAAACGTCCAGTTCTCCCACGTCGCTCCGCCGTCCCGCGACAGGCCCCAGCCGTTGCCGATCGTCCCGTACCAGACCTCGCCCCGAGCGAAGGCAAACGAGTTCACGAAGTCCCACGAAATCGAGGTCGAGTCGTCCGATGATCCGATGTGCTCCCAGTCGCTGCCGGTCCCGTCACGGCTCACGTAGATCCCGTCTCCGTACGTGCCGACCCAGACGGCGCCGTCGGGCGCCACGGCTACCGCCAGCACCTGCGTTCCCCAGCCACTCGGGTCGGGGAGCGGGCTTTCGGACGTCTGGCCCACTTCGCCGTCAGCGACATCGCCTCCGTCCGGAGAGGCGCAAGCCAGCCCCGCCAGGGCCACAAAGAGGAGTTTCAGGCCGATCGATCGCATTTCGTTCATGATCCGTGTTGGGGTTGGGATGATCCTGCGAGCCAGTCGGCATAAAGTTCGGGCCGTCTGTCTTTCCAGAAAAGTCTGCGAGCGGTGGATCGAGCGCATGCACCGAGGTCGAGATCCGCGATGACGAGATCGTCCTCGAGAGACGCGCCCCGCGCCAGGATGACGCCTTCCGGGTCCGAGATGAACGACTCGCCCGCGAACGTCACCTTCTCCTCCTCGCCCACCCGGTTGCAGAGAGCCGTGAAGTAGCCGTTCTGGAAGGACGCCGTTCGCACTTCCGCCTCGTACATCCCCTCGGGCCATTCCCCGATTCCGCCGGCCTGCGGAATGCAGACGATCTCGGCGCCGGCGACTCCGAGGGCCCGCATATACTCGGGATAGTGACGATCGTAGCAGATCGCCACGCCGATCCGCCCGACCGAAGTCTGATAGACGGGAGCGCCCCGATCACCCGGGTGGTAGTACTCCTGCTCGTGAAACCACTCGTAGTCGGTGATGTGAACCATGCGCGTGATTCCGAGCAGCGATCCGTCGGCCTCGAACACCGGCGAACTGTCGAACGTCCTGCCCCTGCTCGTCGCGCTCGTACATGTTGAACACGGTGACGAGCGACAGCTCCCGGGCCGGGCAGCGATCCGGTCCGCCGTGGGTCCGGGAATGGTCTCCGCCCAGTCGGCGGCTCCGGAGAAGCCTCGATTCTGCGGGAAGAAGCGAGTCAGAGCGACCTCGGGGAATACGACGAGATCGGCGCCCGCCTCGGCCGCACGAGTCATGTTGTGGAGGGCCCGGGCCAGGTTTCCGGCTCGGTCCTCCCCCGCGTGCTGCTGAATCAAACCGATCTTCATCCAGATCTCCCCTTGCCACCGCACGATCGTTCGGCTAGTACCGTGTCCCGGCGTCGCGTTTCGCGTCGTCCGTCCAGTGAAAGTCTTCTGTCCATGAGCGAGAGCCAACCCATCCGAGGCGGCAGCCGCGAAGGCCGGCGATTCTCGCCGGATCTGGCCATCGTTCTGCTGGTCCTCATCTGGGGCTCGAACTTCTCCGTGGTCAAGGCGGCCCTGTCCGAATTCAGCCCGCTCGCCTTCAACGCCACCCGGTTCGTGCTGGCTTCGCTGGTCCTCGCGGTCTTCCTGAAGATCTCCGGCGTCCGGCCCCGCTTCCCGCGGCGCGACGCGATCCGCCTCGTCGGTCTCGGCCTGCTCGGCAACGTGGTCTACCAGGCACTGTTCATCTACGGGATCGACGGGACGCGGGCCGGCAACGCGGCCCTCATGCTCTCGACCGTGCCCCTGATCGTGACGGTACTGTCCGTCGGACTCAAGCACGAGACCATCAGCAGAGCGGGCTGGGCCGGCGTGGCCCTCTCGATCAGCGGCATCGTTCTCATCCTGTGGGGAAGCAGCCGCGGAATCCGAATCGGGTCCGACACGATGCGCGGGGATCTTACGATGCTCGCCTCCGCGTTCGCGTGGTCCGTATACACGGTGCTGTCGAGCCCGTACGTGCAGAAGTACGGGACGCTGCCCGTGACCGCGTTCACCATGTGGATCGGAACGATCGGACTTGTGGCGGTGTCGACTCCGGCCCTTCTCGCGCAGGACTGGAGCTCGATCAGCCTCGGCGCGTGGGGCGGATGGGTGTTCAGCGGCGCCTTCTCTCTCGCGCTCGCCTACATCCTGTGGTACTACGGAATCCGCCACCTGGGAAGCAGCCGGACGGCCGTCTACTCCAACACCGTCCCGGTCGTGGCCCTGATCGTGGCGTGGCTGACCCTGGGTGAGGTCCCGACCTGGGTGCAGGTGGTGGGGACGGCTCTGATCGTCGGGGGCATCGGGCTGGCCCGCTTGCGGCGGGCGCCGGCGGTGGTGCCCGAGGACGAGGTTCCGCCGGAGTAGATCAGGCGGCGACCTCAGACCATAGGTGCCGAGCCGACCTTCGGGTGCTCGCGCATGTAGCGGACGAGCCGCTCGGCGTAGGACGCGAAAGCCGGCACCGTCGATTCCGCTCCCGTCGAGGTCCGCGCCGCGCGTGCGACACGGTGTAGTGTGTGGGGTGAGCGAAGTAGTCGATCGTCGCTGACGGTATGCCCAGTCAAGCGCCGCACGCCTGGCACCCGGTCGATGGCCCAGCGAGCCGTCTCCCTCGGCACCCGCACCCTCCGCAGGCGCTTTCCGGTAGCCTCCCCCAGCACGTCGAGTAGCTCGCTGACCGTAAGCGGATTGGGATCGGCCAGCTGGTAGGTCCGGCCGACGGAGTGCGGCAGGGCCGAGAGGTGCGAGATGGCTTCGATCACGAAGTCCCGTCGGAACCAGGTTGACCCGGGTGGCCAGTGGATCGCCGACCACCGGTACGATGGCTGTGCCGGGCTGGCGGAGGATCCACCGGATAATGTAGTAAGGTCCATCGTACTTCTGCGTCTCGCCCGTCCGGCTGTCCCCGACGACGATCGACGGGCGATACACGGTGGCCGGCAGGCCTTGCGCGCATCGCCTCCCGGACCTCGACCTCGGCCAGGTACTTCGTCTCCTCGTAGTAGTTGTTGAAGGACTGGCCCTTCTCGAGGTCCTCCTCGCTGAAGATGCCGACGTAGCGGCCGCTGACGTAGCAGGTGCTGACGTAATGGAGGCGCGTCGAGAGACGGGCACCGGCGAGCCAGTTCCAGAATGCGGTGCGTTCCCTCGCATGTTCACGAGAAGGCCTACGTCGCGGGATACCGACAGATCGTAGACGGCGGCCAGGTGCCAGATCTCGGTGGACTCGCAGGCCCTGACCCAGTGTTCGTTCATCGAGGCCGAGGACGGGATGCGAGATGTCGCCTTCAATCGAGCTCCACTCGGGAAGCCATGTCCGGGTCAGCCAGGCGCAGCGCAGCCACCCGCTCGCCGGCCAGCTTCACGAACCTCTCCTGCACGAGGCAGATGGCGCGGGCCGCGGGGTCGCGCTCCAACACGCGCGGCACGAGCTCCGACCCGAGAAAACCCGGGTAGCCGGTGAAGAAGTGGATGGCGATAGCGGGTCTCCTTGTGGAGGTAAGCTCCTGATTCAGCACCTGGCCTCGGTCAGCCGTGGTGCGAGCCGGCCCTGTATCTCCTCAGAGCCGTCAGCAGGGCCCGACGAGCGCCGGGCTTTCCTCAGCCACGGGGCTGAGAGATCGAGAGCCGTCCCGGTCTGCACGGCGATGGTCTGCGACTCCGTGAACTTGAGCAATCCTTCGGCGCCGTGACGCCGCCCCGTTCCGGAGTCCTTGCGACCACCCATCGGCGCGTCCACCGATCCCCACGCTGCCGTGTAGGCCTCGTTGATATTCACGGTACCCGCCTCGTATTCGCTGGGCCATACTCGCGGCGATACCGCGGTCGGTTGACCAGATACTCGCGTAGAGACCGTAGCACGAGTCGTTGGCCAAAGCTGAATCGCCTCTTCGTCCGAGGAAAAAGAATACACGGACACCACCGGACCGAACGTCTCCTCCGCGAAGATCGTCATGTCCGAGGTGACCCCCGTGAGAACCGTGGGCTCGTAGAAGAGGGGGCCGATGTCGGGGCGGGCGTTCCCCCCCGCATGCACGACGGCGCCCTTCTCCACCGCATCTTCGACGTGATCTTCGACCTTGCGAAGCTGGTGGTCGTAGGTGAGTGAGCCCATGTCCGTCTCGTAATCGAGACTCGCGCCAAGCTGCAGGGCCTTCGAACTGGCTACGAAGTGCTGGAGAAAAGTCGCGAACACGGATTCATGCACATAGAGGCGCTCGATAGAAATGCACAGTTGGCCTGCGTTGGCGAAGCTCCCACGGATCGCACCATCCACGGCCTTCAGAAGTTCCGCATCCTCACGTACGATCATCGGGTTCTTTCCACCGAGTTCCAGCGAGCAACCGATGAGACGAGCACCCGCTCGCTGAGCTACCAGACGGCCCGTCTCCGTCGAGCCCGTGAACGACACGTAGTCGACCCGGTCCACGAGGCCGGCGCCGGCAACCGGTCCATCGCCTGGAAGCACCTGGAACACACCAGCTGGCAGTCCCGCCTCGAGCAGCAACTCGAGTGCCGCGAGTGCCGTGTGCGTGGTCTGGACATCCGGCTTGACCACCACCGCGTTGCCGGCGACGACGGCTGGCAGGGAGTCCGACACCGCCAAGACGAGCGGGTAGTTCCAAGGGGAGATAACACCCACGACGCCACGCGGGTGTCGGACCACGCATGTGCGTGTTAGAGCCGGTACGGCGCCCCTCGTGCGACGGGACGCGAGCAGGCGCGGGGCGACGTGGCCGTAGTACGAGCAGACGAAAGCCACGTCCGCCAACTCTTCAAACGCGTGTCGCCGCGCTTTCCCTGTTTCGAGCTGGATCACGTCGAGGATGTCTTCGGCTCGATCGAGCAGAAGATGCCGGAATCGGCGCAACACCCGCGCGCGCTGTTTGACCGGTACGTCTCTCCAGGCGGCCTGTGCTGAGCGGGCGATCGTCAGAGCGTAGTCCAGATCCGAAGTCGCGGCCATCGGGAGGTTGACGAGCAACTCGCCGGTGGACGGAGAGCGCACCGCAACGGTCTCGTGCTCGCCGGGCGCGAGGGCAACAAGGGGTGTAAGGTCCCGCACATGGTTCCGATGCGCTGTCATTCGCCTGCACAGAGATCTCGAGAAGCCAGCCATGCAATATCGGCTTGCAGTCGAGATGCGAAAGGGTGCGTGCCGCTCGCCCCCTCTCCCTTGACTGTCCCGGCGCCCGACGCCACGCTCACTCCAATGCTCGGCCACCCGCGGAGCACAGTGCTCGCGCCGTACTGAAATCGAGGAATGGAACATGACTCTTGAGTCGAAGCACGCTGCCATCACCGGCGGCAACAGCGGAATCGGCCTCGCCATAGCGCGGGCCTTCAGGGACGAGGGCGCGTCGGTCGCCATCCTCGGCCGCGACCCCGAGACTCTGGAAGCCGCCGCATCCGGGCTCGGACCTGGCACCGTCGCGACGCAGGGCGACGTCTCGAACCTCGCCGACCTCGACCGCTTCTACGCCGCGATCGATTCGGCCTTCGGCGGCCTGGACGTCCTGGTGGCTAACGCCGGTATTTACCAATCGGCCGACCTCTCTGCGACGACGCCCGAGTTCTTCGACGCAATGTCCGCCGTCAATTTCCGCGGGCGCGTTCTTCACGGTTCAGCGCGCCCTTCCCCTCCTGCGCGACGGAGCCTCCGTCATCCTGGTGACCTCCACGATCAATGAGTCTGGGGTCCCGGGACTGGCCGTGTACGCGGCGACGAAAGCCGCCGTCCGTTCGCTCGCGCGGAGTCTGGCGGCCGAGCTGCAACCGCGCGGTATCCGGGTGAACGCGCTCAGCCCGGGGATCATCGACACCCCGATCTTCGATCGCCTGGGCATGGCGAACGAGCAAGTGGCGGGACTCAAGCAGGACCTTCAGGCTCAGGTTCCGATGGGACGGCTCGGCACGCCCGGGGAGATCGCCCGCGCGGCCGTGTTCCTGGCTTCGGACGACTCGTCTTACATCACGGGTGCGGAGCTGCCCGTTTCCGGCGGTCTCGGACAGATCTAGCCAATCATCCAGCCGGATCCGCTGCAATCAGAGAGGCACCGCCTCTGCCCGCGCCGGCTACGGCGGCGTATATTTGGAAGAGGAAGATGGGGGTCCGCCCGCGCCTTTGCGGGGACGTGAACTGAAGGGGACGCTGGAGATGGTACCGCTCAGCGAAATCATGACGACGGAGCTCGTCACGGTGAGTCCAGACCTCAGCCTGCAGGAGTTGGCTCGCGTGTTCGCCGCCGCCGGCATCACGGGCGCCCCGGTCGTGTCCGGGCGGGAACTGGTGGGAGTGATCTCGACGACCGACCTGGTCGAGTTCGAGACCACCAACCCCGGATCGCCGCGGCAGCGCGATGAGCGGGTCGAATGGGGCGAAATCGACACCCCCCCCTTGCTCGACGGGTCCGAGGAAGGCGAGCCGGGGCTTTACTTCACCGAGATGTGGGATGACGCAGGCGCGGACGTGCTGGCTCGGTTCGAGAGCGACAGCCCGGAATGGAACCGCATGGCCGAGGCCACGGTCGGGAGCGTCATGACCACGTCCGTCGTCTCGCTTGCGCCCGGATCGGCTGTTCGTGAGGCGGCCCAACTCATGGTCGCCACGGGCGTGCACCGCATTCTCGTCGTGGATGAAGGCGGTGAACTCGTCGGCCTGGTCAGTTCGTCGGACCTCGTGAGGGCCGTATCCGAGCGAGGACTCGCCGAGGCCTGATCCGGACCGCAGCCCCAAGCCTCAGAACGCCGACACGACTCCAACCACCAGCCGGGCCCCGTCCCTTTCGATGTCCCACGCCACTTCGCCGGTGAACCGCACGTTTCGCCAGAACAGCCAGGACACGTCCAGGGCCACCGCGTTGTATTTCTGGACGAACACTTGCTCGTTGATACGCAGCGACACGATGGGGTCGCTGGCGTCGATCCAGTTCCACAGGCCCGTCAAGTACCAGCGACCGTTCACTCCCGTCGGCCACCAGATCAACTCGGCGAGCGTGGAGTTCGCCCACGTATCCGTCGGAGCGCCCGGCGTGTCGAAGAAGGGCCGGGTGTCCTGGCGCCGCAGGTACTGGAGATTGAGTTCGCCCCAGTTGCCGAGCGCGAGCGAGGCGTCGGGCCCGAACCACACGATTTCGTTGCTGACGTCGTTGGCCTTTTCATTCCCGTACAGACCGAAGACGCCGAGCCTGAGCGGGCCCGAGGGAGTGCGAGTAGCGGGCGAACAGGTTCTTGCTGTTGTCGCGGTCGTACTGCCGCGATTCCGTGGCGTCCCGAAGTCCCTGTCCGTTCACGACGCCGAGCGTCCAGTCGCCGTTCTTCCACGGCGAGAACGGCACCATGACCCCCCGGTCGTACGTGAGGTCGGCCCGAGCGTCGCCCATTCGGATCCGGTACAGCATGTAGTCCTCGAACGTCAGCCGCAGCTCGCGCTTGAACAGGGGATCCGAGACCTGGAACTGGCCCGGCCATGATGCTTACACCGCTGCTCCAGATGTCCGTGAACTGGAGGTACGCGTCCTCGAGGCCCGCGATTTCCCCGCGCTCGCTGAGGAAGAAGTAGACGTAATAGCTGACGTTGTTGGCGATCGGGCCGCCGGACAGCAGCTTGATGCCCCAGGGAAACGAGAGGTCGTTGGACACCGCCTCTGAATCCCCGAGCGTGTTGGCCTGCGCATACCCGTCGAACCGGATTGCAAGCGGCACGTCCTTCATGAGGCGAAGCAGCGGATCGCCCGTGTCGATCGTGTCGCGAGGCTCCTCCTTCGTCGAGATCTGAAAGCCGTTGCCCGCGAACGTGTTCCCGAACTCCGTCAGCCTCGGGATCGGCGCGTGGCAGACGCTGCAACTGAACCCGTACTTGCGGGCGAAGGCTGGGATCTCCATGTGGCCCTCGCCAAGGGTCACTCTGCCCGATGCTCCGGCGCCGGCGTGCAACGGAGTCGAGGAAGCGAAGAGGAGGACCAGCAGGACCGGGGAAACAAGGCGGAGCAGGACACGCATTGGGCGCCTCCAGTGGTTGCGAGCGGCGGGGCGGACCACGCGTGGTGGCCCGCCCCGGTTGGAGTTGTAGCTCTTCCTGGTGCCTGACGTCAGCGGCCGGCGACCGGAGTGTAGTCCCTGTCGTCGTAGCCCTCGTACACCTGCCGCGGTCGAGCAATCCTCTGGTCACCGTCCATCAGCATCTCGTTCCACTGGGCCAGCCAGCCGGCCGTCCGCGGAATCGCGAACAGGACCGGGAACATGGCCACCGGGAAACCGAGCGCCTGGTAGATGATCCCCGAGTAGAAGTCGACGTTCGGATACAGGTTCCGCTTCACGAAGTACTCGTCCTCGAGGGCGATCCGCTCGAGCTCGATCGCGATGTCGAGCATCGGGTTGGTGCCCGTGACCTTGAACACTTCGGGCGCCATCTCACGCAGAATCCGCGCGCGTGGATCGTAGTTCTTGTACACGCGGTGGCCGAAGCCCATGAGCCGGAAGTCGCCAGCCTTCACACGAGTGATGTAGTCCGGAATGCTGATCCACGTGGCCGATCTCGCGCAGCATGCGGAGCACCATCTCGTTGGCCCCGCCGTGCAGCGGGCCGTAGAGCGCGGCGGCGGCCGCCGAAAGCGAGCAATACGGGTCGGAATGCGAGCTGCCCACCGCGCGCATCGCGTTGGCGCTGCAGTTCTGCTCGTGATCCACGTGCAGGATGAACAGGACGTCGAGCACCTTCTCGAGGATCGGGTTGGGCTCGTACTTCAGCTCGGTCGTCTTGTACATCATGTTGAGGAAGTTGCCGGCGTAGCTCAGGTCGTTGTCCGGGTAGACGTACGGCAGACCCCGGCTGTGCCGGTAGGTGAACGCCGCGATCGTGCCGACCTTGGCCACCAGGCGGTGAATCTGCTTCAGGCGGACTTCCGGATCCTCGATGTTGCGGGCCTCGGGATAGAACGTCGAGAGCGCCGCCAGCGAACTGACGAACATGCCCATGGGATGCGCGTCGTGCCTGAAGGCGGCCATCAGCTGCTTGAGGTTCTCGTGCACGAACGTGTGGTGCGTGACCTCGTACACCCAGCGGTTCAGCTCGTCCTCGGTGGGAAGCTCCCCGAACAGAGACAGGTACGCGACCTCGAGGTAGTTGCTCTTCTCGGCCAATTGCTCGATCGGATACCCGCGGTACCGCAGAATCCCCTTCTCACCGTCGATGAACGTGACGGAGCTCTTGCACGAGGCCGTGTTGGTGAATCCCGGATCGTAGCAGAGCATTCCGAAGTCGGTGTCGGACGCCTTGATCTTCCGTAGTTCCTTTGCCGGAATCGCTGCACCGTACTCGGGATACGTCCCGTACATGATCGGGAGCTCGTATTCCTTCTGGGTACGGTTGTCGATGATGGTGAGAGTGTCGGCCATCGGTTGATCTCCTGTGGTTTCTTTGCCTGCGGGTGCAGTGGCGGACTCTGGCATCGGAACTTCTCCCGGGGGAGTCTGGATTCCCCCCTTGCAGTGACTCGGACGGCGTGGCCGCCCGAGGGAAGGTGCGGAATCGATCGCTGCGTCGAGAGCGAGTCCCGAGGGGAAGAACCCACCAATCTCGGAAGCGCGCGTCGGATCCCAAAAGCGGTCCAAACACGTCAGTGAGCGTGCAAATCCGGGACCACGGGCACCACGGCTTTCCAGTGTGATCGCGCGACCTTCCTATCGGAGGCAGAGTCGGTCACGTTCCTGCCTCGCATTCTGTAACACCATGATGGCAAACAGGTTCCGGCCCCGATCAATGCGACCCGCCTGGTGAGGGGTTGAGCCAGCGGGCTCCGGTCCACTCTGCGGGTCCCGCCGGGCTCGCACCATTTGGGACAAAGTGGCGGAACTGACGGGGCCAGGCGGCGGACACATTGGCGCACCGGGTCGACTCGGGTGACCCGGGCCGGATGCAGAAAGCGGGGCAGCCCGAGTGGGCCGCCCCGCTTCCGTTGGAGGATCGAGTGTCGAGACTTAAGGCGCTGGCGCCACCATACCGAGGGCAGCCATCTGGTCCGCGTCCAGCGGGGTCATCCAGAATTCCAGCACCTGGATCGTGTCCGCTCCGGCCTTCAGGAAGGTCCACGTCCGCTCCCACCCCATCCGGCGAATCCGTCGTCACGAAGTCGAACTTCAGCGAACTCAGGTAGTCGTTCGGCATCGGTACGATACCGGTCGGGTAAGACATCGTCTTGGCGACCTCGTCCCACTCGGCAACCTGGATCTCCCCGGTGGCGTTGTATTCGACGATCGCCTCGTTCGTGCCACCCATGTTGTTGTGGCAGTCGCTGCATCCCCGGCCCGTCCCGATCGTGTGCGGCGTGTAGAACCCGAACGCCACGAAGGTGTCGTCAACGTATTCGACGCTCTGATAGTTGACCGGATAGACCTCGGTCTCGCCCGAGCCGTCCCTCTTCAGCCGGTTGCCCAGCCACAGCCAGTTATGCGCCGGCGGCTTGTGGAAGAACTTGCCCGTGATCGGCGGTACCTGGGCCTCGAAATGGCAGTTGTTGCACGTCACCGCGCTCTCGGCGTGGCACGAAGCGCAGGCCACCGCTCCACCGTGCGGATCCACGCCGGCGGGGTGCACGAAGCCGGTGCCCGCGCTGTGGCAGTTCTCGCACGCGGCCTTGATCGCGCCGATGTCCATCAGCCCGTCGTACTCAGTGCCGTCGCCGTGCACGTCTTCGTTGCCGTGGCAGTCGTCACATTCGAAGCCCATGGTGCGGTGAACGTCGGTGTATCCGAGATCCCGCTCGAGCTTCTGGCGGCTGTGGCAGCCGATGCAGACGCCGTCGGTCCAGTTGCTGTCGACTTCGTCGCCAAGCTGCGGGTCGACCGTGTCGTGGCAGCGGTCGCACGTGCGTCCGGCGACCGGGGGCAGACCCGAAGTGGAGTCGTGGCAGCCGATGCAGGCCAGCTCGGAATACGCGATGCCCGTGTACTCCTCGAAGCCACGGTTCGGAACCTCGTTGTAGAACGTGGTCTTGCCCTGGCCCTTCTCGTGCAGGCTGAGGGGGAAGTTTTCGTCCCACGGGAAGAAGTTCGTGGTGACGTCTTCTTCATTGCTCGCCGTCTCGCCCTCGTCGTTGATGGCGTACACGGTGGCAGCGTAGGTCACGCCGTCCTCGAGGCCATCGTCGAGGTTGGTGAAGACCGCGGTAGTGGCGCCAGCAGCGAGGGTCTCCTCGAGATCCGCCGTGCCACCGACCAGCTCGGCCCGGTACGAGGTCGCCAGGGGCGAGACGTCCCAAGTCAACGTGACTTCATCGGCCTCGGTCTCGGCCGCGAGCGTGACGGCCGCAGGGGCTCCCGGGCAGTCCACGTTGAACGTCGTGGCGGCGGTCAGTCCGGCCGTGACCACGACATCGCGCGGATTGTCACCGTCGACGGTGCAGTTCGCCGCGACGCCGGTCAGGCCGACCGCGTATGTCGCCGGCGCCTGACTGCCGATGATCAACTGATCGTTGACCCCGATAGCTCCCGCGTCGTTGCCGTCGAGCGAGATGGCGTACCCATCCGCATCAGGATTATCGCCCGTCGTGACCGTGGTCACGCCGATGGCGCCCGTCGTCGGCGGGGCCTGCTCGTCATCGCCGCAGCCGGCCGCGACTACTCCGGCGAGTGCTACGACAACGCCCGCCGTCAGCGTTCTCCGAACTCGCTCGTTAATCCACATAGCGCTCTCTCCAAATTGGTTGTGGCGGGCGTCGTTTCTGCCTCTTGTCCCGAGCGCTCGTCGCTCCCGCCTGGCGTGCGGCCGCTCGATGAGATTCCGTTGTCCGGTTGCTTTGCAATGACCGTGCCGCTTGTGACAATCGTAACTAGTTGTAATCAATGAATTTAGGTACTAAAGTACCCATCCCCTCCGTAGTTATGCGGAACTCTGCCTCGATCCGCCTTTCCGACTATCCGGGAATCGGGTGAAGAGGCCGGAATTCCGGCCTGTGAGGGGTGCCAGGCAGGCCCGGTCCGACGTTCAAAACGGGCGATACGGAACTCGATGTGACAGAATTACTCAGTCAGGTATGGAAGAGCGTCTTCGAGGCAGAAATGTGGGGACAACGTGACGAAGTACCGAAGGTGCGGAATGTGCCCCGCCCCGTAGATCACGAAGACCCGGTCGCCGGGTTCGGAAATGCGGTGCAGATTCGAGAAGATCTTCAGGTTTCGCTCGTACCACGTGGCGACGAACTCCGCTCCCGCATAGTCGTGACCGGCGACGAGGGGGAGGAAGAACTCCAGGTATCCCCGATCCGCCCATTCAATGGCCTCGGGCGTGTTCATCCGGTACAACATCTGCCCTACCGACCCCTCCGAGAGCCACTCGGCCATGGTGGCCATCGCCCACTCTCCGTACTCTTGCAGTCCAGCCATGTAGCGGCCGAGTTCCGGCGCCGCCTCCAGGACCGACTGGAGCCTCTCGTCCGGCAGCCCGATCTTCACGTCCACCGGGTACACGGTCTCGTGTCCCATCCGCGCGGCCAGCCGGAACCCGACCTGCTCCTCCTCCTGGCGTGACAATTGACCCTCGCCCGCCAAGTAGGCCCGGTAGCGAGCGGGCGAAATCGTGTCGCCCCAGGGGGACTCGATCGCAACCCGGGTGGGTGCGAATTCCGACAACCGCTCCACCACCGCCAGGATCTCACGCTGCCGCCGGTCCGAGAGAACGTCATCGGACTCCAGGTTGAACCGGTCCGCGCCCGGATTCGACATGTGGTAGCTGCCGAGCAGAAGCACTGCGATACGGTCGTCGTCCCCGGTGCATTCGGCCGGCGCAAGCTCCGGGATCACTCCCGGAACACGATCCTGGGCCGACAACGGGTCCGGCGTGACTCCAATCGAAATGCCAACGACGATCAGTGCCGAGTGGAACGCAGGCAGGGCGTAACTTCTTAGCATCGATCTCCCCGGTTTAAAGGTCATTGCGCCACGAGCATCATCAGCCGAGCGGGCGGCCGACCCACGACCGCCTTCTCGTCCGCGAGCCTGAGTTCCGCGGGCGCCTGCTTGGCAGTCGTGACCCGAGACCCCTAATATATAAGGGTTGGGTCGAAGCACGAACGGTTCCCGGCCTTCCCCATGATCTGGAACTCGACCGTCACCCCGCCGTGCCTGGTTCGGCGCGGCGCAACATCTCGAGACCCATGCCTCAAGAAACCGCGACGGCGCCGTACGACCAGACGGCCGCGTGGGCCAAGGTCATCGACCACACCCGCTGCATCGGGTGCCACGCCTGCTCGACCGCCTGCAAGTCGGAGAACCAGGTTCCGTTGGGAGTCAATCGCACGTACGTCAAATACGTCGATGTCGGTCGCTTCCCGAGAGCGCGTCGGGCGTTCCAGGTCACGCGCTGCAATCAGTGTGAGGACCCGCCGTGCACAACGGCTTGTCCCACGGCCGCGATGCATCAGCGGGCAGACGGAATCGTGGACTTCGACAAGTCTCTGTGCATCGGATGCAAGGCGTGCATCGCCGCGTGCCCGTATGACGCGATCTTCATCAACCCCGAGGACCACTCGGCCGAGAAGTGCAACTTCTGCGCACACCGCCTGGACATCGGACTCGAACCGGCGTGCGTCGTGGTCTGCCCGACCCAGGCCATCCTCGTGGGCGACAAGAACGATCCGGACTCGGCGGTCGGGGACATTGTCGGCCGCCAGCCGGTCGCCGTCCGCAGGCCCGAGAAGGAGACCCGCCCCAAACTCTTCTACGTCGGAGCGCACCAGGCGACCCTGGATCCGCTGGCGGCGGCTCGCCCCGACGGCGGGCTGTTCATGTGGAGCGAGCAGGGCGACGTCCCGCACGGCGTACCGGCAGGCAATCCCGGGCACGCCAATTCATCGGCTGCTGCCTTTCTGAGCTACGACGTCCCGCACCGCGCGCCGTGGGATTTTCGGGTCAGCCTGTACACCTGGACGAAGTCGATCGCCGCGGGGGCCTATGTGGCGCCCCTGCTCCTCCTGTTGCTGGGGCTGCTGGAGTGGAGCGACTCACTGTGGACACTCGCCACTCCGCTCGTGGCGATGCTGTTTCTAGGCCTCACGGGGGTGATTCTCATCTGGGACCTCGAGCACCCCACCCGGTTCTACTACCTGCTCGTGAAACCCCAGTGGAAGAGCTGGCTGGTCCGGGGAGGCTTCATCATCAGCGGTTACGGAGCCGTCCTCGCCGCCCATCTCGCCGCCGGATCGCTCGGCCGCCCCGAGTTGCTGAAACCTCTCGCGATCGCAGGTCTTCCCCTCGCGGTCATGGCCGCGGTCTACACAGCCTACCTGTTCTCCCAGGCGAAGGCCCGGGATCTGTGGCAGAGCCCGCTCCTGCCGTCGCATCTCGCCACCCAATCGGTGCTGGCGGGAAGCGGTGTCATGCTCCTCGTGGCGACCGCGGCAGCGCCTGGCGCCGTAGCGCCCCTTGCCTGGATGTTCGCGGGAGCCGGCGCCGTTCATTTGTTGATGACGTTGGGCGAGATCACACTGACGCACGGGACCGCTCACGCGCACCTCGCAACCCTCGAAATGACGCGAGATAAATTCGCCAGGTTCTTCTGGAGCAGCATTTTACTTGGACTTCTAGGATTGGCCGCACCGTGGATGGCAGTGCCCGCGGCCGTGGCTGGCCTGGTCGGCTTGCTCGCGTTCGAACACGCCTACGTCCAGGCCGGGCAGTCGGTCCCCCTGGCCTGAGTCAACCGAGGATCGAAGCATGATTGTCGACAAGCTGAGCGCGAGGGTCTCCGCCGCCCGCAAGGAGACGGAAGAGAGGGGCGAGACCTTCTATCCTGGACCGAGCCGCATTCACCTCGCGTCGTTTCCGCCGAAGGAGCGCTGGAACGACTGGGTAGAACTCGACTCGCGCTCGTGGCCGCAGCGAGTGGAGAAGCGCTACACGCTCGTACCGACGGCCTGCTTCAACTGCGAGTCCGGCTGCGGCCTGCTGGCGTACGTGGACAGGGACACGCTGCAGGTCCAGAAGTTCGAAGGCAATCCGGAACACCCGGGTTCGCGCGGACGGAATTGCGCGAAGGGCCCGGCGACGATCAACCAGGTCACCGATCCGGACCGGATCCTCTTCCCCCTGAAGCGGGTCGGGCGGCGCGGAGAAGGCCGGTGGGAGCAGGTGTCCTGGGATGAGGCGCTGGACGACATCGCGGGACGCATCGCGAAGGCCATGGACGAGGACCGGCGCAACGAGATCATGTACCACGTCGGCCGACCGGGCGAGGACGGCTTCACCGAGCGCATGCTCGCCGGATGGGGCGTCGATGGCCACAACTCGCACACCAACATCTGCTCCAGCGGCGCCCGGGCGGGCTACGCGTTCTGGATGGGAATGGATCGCCCCAGCCCCGACCACGCGAACGCCAAGGTGATCCTGCTGATCTCCAGCCACCTGGAGACGGGGCACTATTTCAACCCGCACGCCCAGCGGATCATCGAGGGGAAGAAGAACGGCGCCAAGCTGATCGTGCTGGACACACGTCTCTCGAACACCGCTACGCACGCGGACCATTGGCTCTCCACCTATCCCGGCTCGGAAGCGGCCGTCCTTCTGTCGTTCGCGAACTACCTGATCCAGAACGACCTGTACGACCGCGATTTCGTGCGGCGCTGGTGGAACTGGAAGGAGTATCTGCGCGAGCAGCGTCCTGAAGCGCCGGTGACGTTCGAGACCTTCGAGGAGGAACTGAAGGCGCTGTACGCGGAGTACACGTTCGAGTTCGCGGAGAAGGAGTCGGGCGTGGACGCAGCGACCCTGCAGGAGGTCGCCCAGGTGGTCGCCTCTGCCGGGACCCGGCTCGCGGCGCACAATTGGCGCAGCGCGGCGGCCGGCAACCTGGGCGGTTGGCAGGTGGCGCGGACCCTGTTCATGCTGAATTGCCTGCTCGGAGCGGTCGCCACCGAAGGCGGCACCTTCCCCAGCGCGTGGAACAAGTTCGTGCCACGGCCCATTCACCTCCCGGCCCGACACCCGAGCCAGTGGAACGACCTCACCTGGCCGCAGGAATGGCCGCTTTCGCTGATGGAAATGTCCTTTCTCCTCCCCCACCTGATGAAGGAGCGAGGAGGGTACATCGACACGTATTTCACCCGCGTCTACAACCCCGTGTGGACCAACCCCGACGGTTTCTCCTGGATCGAGCTGCTGACGGACGAGGAGAAGATCGGACTGCACGTCGCACTCACTCCGACGTGGAACGAGTCGGCGTTCTTCGCGGATTACATCCTGCCCATGGGACACAGCTCCGAGCGGCACGACACCATGTCGCTCGAGCAGTTTGACGGATCCTGGGTGGCGTTCCGGCAACCGGTTCTGAGGGCGGCCCGCGAAAGGGCGGGGCAACCCGTGGCGGACACGCGTGAAGTGAACCCGGGCGAGGTGTGGGAAGAAAACGAGTTCTGGATCGATCTCACCTGGCGAATCGACCCGGATGGCAGCCGGGGAATCCGGGGGTTCTTCGAGTCCCGTAAGACGCCCGGTCAGAAGCTGACGCTGGACGAGTACTACGGCTACATGTTCGAGAACTCACTTCCGGGGCTGCCGGAGGAAGCGGCGCGCGAAGGGATAACGCCGCTCGAGTACATGCGTCGCTACGGCGCGTTCCAGGTGCAGCAGAAGGTGGGGCAGTTGTTCGAGGAGGAGGTTCCCGCCGAGGAGCTGGTGAACACGGACACGGACGAGATGGACCGGGTGTTCACCGAGGCCCCCAAACCGGCGGACCCGAACGTGGTGCCCTTCCCCGCCGTTTCGCCCGACGACCAGGGACGGCGGCGGGCGGGCGTGCGGGTAGACGGCTCGATCCGCAGGGGCTTCCCGACGCCCACCGGACGGCTCGAGTTCTGGTCGCGCACGCTCGACCAATGGGGTTGGCCGGAACTCGCGATTCCCACGTACATCAAGAGTCACGTGCACCGGCAGAACCTCGACCGCGAGGAGATGCCGCTGATCTCGACATTCCGGCTTCCCGTCCAGATCCACACGCGCAGCGCCAACGCCAAGTGGCTGGCTGAGATCGCGCACACCAATCCGCTGTGGCTACACCCGGCCGACGCGGACCGTCTCGGAGGCATCCGCACCGGGGACCTGGTCCGGGTCGAGACGCGGATCGGTTACTTCGTCCTCAAGGCCTGGGTCACGGAGGGAATCCGGCCGGGAGTGGTGGCGTGCAGCCATCACATGGGACGCTGGAAGCTGGGCGACCCGGGCCAGCGCCTCGGCATGGCGACCGTGGGCATCAAGGCCGACGGACCCGCCCGGACCATGAGATGGAAGAAAGGCGGCGGAGCGTTCGAGTCCGCGGATCCCGATACGGGCCGCATCTGGTGGACCGACGTGGGTGTGCATCAGAACCTGACGTTCCAGGTGAACCCCGACCCGATCTCGGGGATGCACTGCTGGCACCAGGCGGTCCGGGTAGCCCGCGCCCGGCCGGAGGATCGGTACGGTGACGTGTCGGTGGACCTCGACAGGGCGCACGACGCCTACCGGAAGTGGCTCTCCGATACGACGCGGTCGGCGCGCGACCACTCGCCGGACGGAACGCGGAGACCGTACTGGCTGCTTCGGCCGGTCCGGCCGGAGAAGGAGGCCTACCGGCTTCCCGAGGCGGAGACCGTATAGGCATGGGATCGAGGGTCGAGCTGATTCGGGCGCTGGGCGTTCTTTCGGAAGCCCCCGGACCGGAGCACGGTCGCCTGGCCGACCTCCTGGATCTCGGAGGCGCACCCGACCCGGAGAGCTTCGCGAACACGTTCCTGCTCCAGCTCTACCCTTACTCTTCCGTGTACGTCGGAAACGAGGGAATGCTCGGCGGTGAGGCGCGGGACCGGGCGGCCGGCGCGTGGACGGCTCTCGGCCGCACTCCACCGCCGGAACCCGACCACCTCGGGGCGCTGCTCGGACTGTACGCCGCCCTGGCCGAACACGCGGAAACCGAACCGGACCCCGCGGAAAAGGCGCTCTGGGGAGCGGCCGCGTCCGGGTTCCTCTGGGAACACCTGCTTTCCTGGACCATGCCCTATCTGGATCGATTCGAGGGCATCGGGTCTTCGGTCTACGAGGCGTGGGCCAGGCTGCTGGCTGACGCCCTGCGCCAGGAGGCGCGGCGGCACGGACCGCCGGCCGCGTTACCCCTTCACCTGCGCTCCGCCACCGATCTTCCGGATCCACGGGAATCAGGCAGCGAGGCCTTTCTTTCCGGACTTCTGTCTCCGGTCAGGAGCGGGGTGTTGCTGACGCGGGCGGACCTCGCGCGTGGCACCGAGGATATCGGGGTTGGACTGCGAATGGGCGAGAGACGCTTTGCCCTGCGCGCATTCTTCTCGCAGGACGCCGACGAGACCCTCGCCTGGCTGAGTCGTCACGCCGAAGCGGCGGCTCGCCGCCACTCCGAGTGGAAGGAAGACGTCGAAATGATCGCCGATTTCTGGTCGGCGCGCGCGCGGGCAACCAGGTACCTTCTCGATTCACTGCGCGAATCAGACATCGGCGAACACGGCTGGTCGGAAGATGCAACGAGGGAAAGCGAGGTAGCGGATGCTCGAGACTGACAGGCTCACCCAGGACGACGTTCGCCAGATCGGTGGTGACGAAATTCGCGGTGTGCTCGTGGACTGGATCCTCGCCCGCAAGGGGAAGAAGGCCGTGCTCGTGACCGGCGGCACGGTGGACTGGATCGAGCGCGACTATCCGATCGAGAAGGGGCTGAGTTGAGACCGGATCGCCAGTCCGTACTTCCCGGCTTCTCGAAGTGGGACCTGGCGGCCGGGTTCAGCGTGGCCCTGGTACTCATCCCGCAGTCGATGGCCTACGCCGACCTGGCCGGAATGCCGGCCCATTACGGACTGTATGCCGCGGCTCTGCCCCCGATCGCGGCGGCCTTCTTCGCGTCCTCGCCGTACCTGCAGACCGGTCCCGGGGCGCTGACATCGCTGCTCACTCTGGGCGCGATCTCTGTCCTCGCAGTGCCCAGGTCCGAAGAGTTCATCGCACTGGCCGGACTTCTGGCCCTGGTTGTGGGGATCGCACGCATCGTGATCGGGCTCGTGCGTGAGGGGCGCATTTCGTACTTGATGTCACGCCCGGTGCTGCAAGGGTTCACGACGGCCGCCGCCATCCTCATCGTGGTGAGCCAGCTTCCCGGGGTGTTCGGGGCATCCCCTCCCGTGGACGGGGTCCTCCCGCGCGCATCGTGGGCCTTTCTGCACCCCCGGGAGTGGGAGTGGGCGTCGGTCGGATTGTCTCTCCTGACCGGGGCCCTGGTCCTGGGAGGTCGCCGAATTCACCCCCTGGTCCCGGGTGTGCTGGTCGCTTCGCTCATCGGAATCGTCTACTCGGTCCTCGCGGACTACACCGGGCCGACGGTGGGACGCAGTCCCCGCGGGGCTTCCGCCGGTTCCGCACGACGTTCCGTGGGCGAGCCTGCCTCTCCTCGTGATCCCGGGTGGCGTGATCGCCCTTCTAGGCTTCGCGGAGGCGGCCTCCATATCGAGGACCTTTGCGGCCATGGACCGAAAGCCATGGAATCCGGACCGGGAGTTCATCAGCCAGGGAGTCGCCAACGTCGCCGCGGCTCTCTCCAGCGCGTTTCCCGTCGGCGGCTCGTTCTCGCGCAGCAGCCTGAACCGCCTGGCGGGAGCCCGCTCGCGCTGGGCGGGCGCGATCACGGGACTCACGGTCCTCGCCTTCCTGCCTTTCGCTGGGATCCTGGCTCCGCTGCCCCGAGCGGTGCTCGCCGGCATCGTGATCTCATCCGTATTGAGCTTCATCAAGCTACCCGAGCTCGCCGGCCTGTGGCGCCTGTCGAAGCCCCAGGCGTTGTCGGCGTGGACCACGTTCGCGCTGACCTTGATCCTGGCTCCACGCATCGACCTCGCCGTACTCATCGGCATCCTTCTCGCGCTGGGCATCCACGCATGGCGCGAGATGAAAGTGCGATGCGACTCGTGGCGGGAGGACACGACCTTCCACCTGGCTCCCAGGGGCGTGCTGTGGTTCGGATCGGCTCCGCCGATGCAGCGGAGCTTCATGCGCGAGCTCGAACAGGGCCACGACGTAGACCGCATCGTCCTCCACCTGGGTGGCTTGGGGCGGATCGACCTGAGCGGAGCCATGATGTTGAAGGAGTTCCAGGAGGAGATGGCGGCCGGCGAAATCGAGGTTGAAATCGCCGGCGTGCCCTATCATGCTCGGCGCATCCTGAAACGGACACTGGGGTGGGAACCGGATGACTCCGCGGGTGCGCCTTCCCGACCTTGACCCCCGGCTCTTAAGCGGCCGGCATCTCCCGTCCCGCCCGCGCCACCGCACCGCGCCACCACCACAGACCGCCACCGAGTCCGAGCAGGATACCGGCGACGGCGTCTGCCACGTAGTGCTCTTTCAGCGTCAGCGTGGACACGGCGACCCCCGCCGCAAGCAGGATGTGGAACCAGCGCAGGCCGGCCGATCGGGCAATCATCGCCCCCATGAAGCCCGTGATTACGCTGTAGGCCACGTGCATGGAAGGCAGACAGGCGTACGGACGGGTGAACGCCGAGTCGTGCATGCGGGTCTGCATGGCGTGCGCCTCGGACGTCCACGGCGCGGCGACAGGGTACAGGAGCTGAACCGCACCACCGATAATGGTGATGACCACGAAGGCCTTGATCGCCCGCTTGAAGTCCGTCTCTCGCATGGCCGACACCACCAGCCACGCACCGACCGTCAGATACGGATAGGCAGCCCAGTAGAACACCCAGGTCCATCCGATAAGAGGGATCTTGTCGTCCAGGCCGATCGATGGATCGTTCAGCGCCTCGGGAGGGCGGTTGCTGTTGACTCGGGTCACGGTGTAGTAGACGGCGAGATGAAGGATGATGACTGCGACGATCGCCAACGCACGCCGGACGTATTCGGCGACAGCTGGGCGCTCCGGGGTCAACTCGTGGTCTGTACTCAATGCGCCTCCTTGATCCGGTGAAGGTCGGGACCCGCTGACAGTCCACTCGAGCGCCTCAAGGGAGAGCGCATCGCCTGCCGCTCAACCGGCCGGATGGCGCCGGGGGGGCGCACGTCCGGCATCGATCGGCGCCCAATATAGGCCGCACGGGGTGGGGCGCCAGATACGGCAGTGTGTTATGATCGGCCGGTGCCAAACATGGCGTGAGGTTGAACGAAAACGCAGCAAGAAGAGGGCGAACATGAAGAGACTTTTCTGGTTGCCGCTGATACTCGTGGGTTGCACCGGAAACGGCGACCCGGCGCCTCAAGACGGTGAAGCAGCCGACGCCGTCTCGATTCCCGACGTGGTGGACACCCGCCTGCGAGGCGGAGACCTGACCGAAGTCGAATTTGCCTCGACCCTGGGCGTGAACCTGGAGTCGATGAGCCTGCAGGAGAGCGGACTCTACATCCAGGTGCTGCGCGAGGGAGAGGGGCCACGGGCGGTTCCGGGTGACCGTATGGGCGTCCACTATACCGTCTGGATCTCCGACGGATCGAAGCTCGATTCAAGCTTCGATCATCAGCCGCCCGAGCCATATCCCACGGTCCTCGGGCAGACCCCCCTCATTGATGGATGGACCGAGGGGGTGACGGGAATGCGGCTGGGAGAGAAGCGCCGACTCGTCGTTCCGCATCAGCTTGGATACGGCGAACGCGGCAGGCCCGGGGTTCCTGGATACAGCACCCTCGTGTTTGAAGTCGAGTTGGCCACGCACACGCCGGCGGGCGACTAGGAGACGAAGGGGCACCGGGCAGTGGAACACGAGCGTATGCCGTGATCGGAGGTCGGCAGGCCCGCGAGCGATTCCGACGCGAGTTCCTGTGTGGGCCGCTTCTGGCCCTGCTGCCGCTGCTGGCGTGCGGTGGGGCCGAGTACGAGTCCACGCCGGCCGCCGCCGTCGGCTACTTCCGGGTCGCGACGTGGAACATCCGGTTCTTCCCGGAGCCGTCCACGGACGTGGAGCGCGCCGGCCAGATTCTCGCGGATTTGGACGCAGACCTCGTCGCGGTGCAGGAGATCGCCGACTCGGTAGCCCTGCGGCGCATGCTTGAGCAGGTAAACGCCGACCTGACGTTGCAGGCTGACGATTCCAGGCCGGATGCGCCGCGCCGCTACGCCTACGTCCTCGCCGACAACGGGGGCCACGGCGGACAGTTCGTGGGCTACATCTACGATGAGAAATCCGTTCGGCTCTCGGACCCCGAGACGCTCAGCACGCTCCAGATGACTTCTGACCTCAGACCGGGCCTCTTCGCGCGCGTGACCAGCAGGAGAGGCGGCCTCGACTTCCAGATCATCGTGATGCACACCGACTCCGGCACGAGCGACCGGGACTACCAGAACCGTCTTCGGTTCCTCGATGCCCTCGAGATCGAGCTCTTACGGCGGCGGTCGGCCGATGCTGACATCATCGTCCTCGGCGACCTGAACACGATGGGACGGCTAGCGGAGGACGGGTTGCCCCGGGTGGGCTGGGACGAAGAGATCTCGGATCTGGACGAGTCGGCCGTGGAGATGGGCCTCCGTCGGCTCCCAAACTCGCCCGCCTGCACGGAGTACTACAGGGGGCGGGGCAGCTTTCTCGACCACATCCTGGTCTCGACCGCCATGTCGGAGGTCCCGGCGGGGGCCGAGGCCCGCGTATTCGGATACTGCGCCCGGGCGAACTGCGAGCGGCTCGACGCCGATCGCATGCCCTACGACTACGCACACGTGTCCGACCACTGCCCGGTGGTCATCGACTTGGTGGACGTCGATCGAGACTGACGAGGGCCGCCGGACCCTGATCTTCAGCGGGATTCGGCTCGTTCGCCGGCTCGCGTGGCGTTCTGGCTAAGAAACCCCCGTTTGCGTACCCTTGTGGCGACAAACGGCGGGTAATTGACACATGAAACCCGGGAGAACCATGGGGAAAGCCCCCTCCGGAAAGAACGAGTGGGCGCTGATTCTGGGAGGCTCGAGCGGATTCGGGCTGGCCACGGCGCACAAGTTGTCCGAGCACGGCCTGAACCTCTGCGTCGTCCACCGCGACCGGCGCGGAGCCATGAGCCGCATCGAGCCAGAGTTCGAGAAGATCCGTGAGCGCGGCGTCGCTCTCGTAACGTTCAACCAGGACGCGTTGGCCGACGACAGCCGGACCGGGATCCTCGACTCTCTGGCCGAGCGCCTGGCGGCCGACGGCGGCCGGGTCCGTCTCCTGCTCCATTCCATCGCGTTCGGGAACCTCAAGCTCATCGGCCCGGAGGCGCCCTCCGACGAAGGCGCGCGGGAGACACTCGCCCGCGAACTCGGGATCGAGGAGGATTTCCTCGCCGAGGTCGCGGACCGCACGTTCGCCGAGGGTGTGGACGGGGTTCAGGGACTCACTTCCCCGCCCGGGTACGCGCAGGATCTCTTCCTCGAGGACGAGGACATGGTGCGCACGATCTACGCGATGGGCACCAGTCTTCTCACCTGGACCCAGGACATCCTGCGACGCGGGCTCTTCGCTCCTGACGCCCGCGTGCTCGGAATGACGAGCGAGGGCAACCAGGTCGCCTGGAAGGGATACGCCGCCGTGGCCGCGGCCAAGGTCGCACTCGAGTCGGTGTCCCGTTCGATCGCCGTGGAGATGGCCCACTTCGGCATTCGCTCCAACATCGTTCAGGCCGGCGTCACCGACACGCCGGCTCTTCGACTGATTCCCGGCAACGATCATCTCAAGGCGCAGGCGCGTACCCGCAACCCGTTCGGTCGGCTCACCACTCCCGAAGACGTCGCGAACGTGATCTATCTGCTCTCGTTGCCGGAGGCGGCCTGGATCAACGGAGCCATCATCCGTGTCGATGGTGGCGAGCACATTTCCGGGCTGACGCGATGAGCCTGTACCTGCACGGCCTCGGGCACTTTCATCCCGAGAACGAGATCACCAACGAGTTCCTCACCGACCTCGACATCGGCACCAACCAGGAGTGGATCGAGGAGCGGGTGGGCATCGACACCCGGCGGACGGTCCTTCCGCTCGACTATATTCGCGAGACGCGGAACCTCGACCCCACGGTGGCCCTCGAAGCGGCCCTCTATACGCACGCGGAAACAGGACGGCGGGCAGCGGAGATGGCCCTGCAGCGCGCAGGGCTGGCGAGAGAGGACATCGGCATGCTGATCGCCGGCTCCTGCTCGCCCGACATGATGTCTCCCGCCGACGCGTGCACGATCGCGGCAGCACTGGAGATGGAGGTCCCCTCCTTCGACGTGAACTCGGCCTGCACGAGTTTCCACGTCGCCCTGTACATGCTCTCGATGATGCGGCCTGAGGCGCTGCCGGACTACATCCTCGTGGTCACTGCCGAGAGCCTGACGACGGCCGTAGACTACACGGACCGATCGGCCGCGGTGCTGTGGGGCGACGGGACTTCGGCGGCGGTCGTGTCGACTCGCGTTCCATCACGGATCGAGATCCTGGGGAACAGTCTTCGAATCGAGTCCGGCCGGCCACGACAAGGTCATCGTACCTTCGTTCGGACACTTCTGGCAGGAAGGCCGGACCGTCCAGATGTTCGCCATCAAGAAGACCACACGAATCCTGCGCCAGCTCCGGAAGGCGTATGCCGACCCGGACCGTGACTTCCATTTCGTGGGACATCAGGCCAACCTGCGGATGCTCGAGGCCGTGTGCCGGCAGTGCGACATCGAAGACGATCGGCACCACCACAACGTGGTCAACTTCGGGAACACCGGCGCGGCCGGCGCTCCCGGCGTGATCTCCATGAACTGGGACCGGTGGACCGACCGGGACGACATCGCGGTCGTCGGCGTGGGCTCAGGGCTCTCGTGGTCGGGTCACGTCCTCCGGTTTGGAGACACGCCATGAAGTACGCCGATTTCAGGGAGCGCTCGCACTTCACGCGTGAAGAGGTCCTGGCGTTGGCCTACGGCCGGCTGGTCACGGACGCTCCGGCCGACTTCAAGGCCCGCTTCCCTCTTCCGCCGATGCTGATGGTGGACCAGGTCACGGAGATCACCCGCAGGGGAGCCCGGGGACGGATCGTGGCGGAGCGCGAGGTTCGGGTGGACGACTGGTTCTTCCACTGCCACTTTCTCGGCGACCCGGTTCAGCCAGGCTGCCTCGGGGTGGACGCGATCTGGCAGCTGATCGGCATGTACTGCGCGTGGAACGGGGCCCTGGGCACCGGGAGGGCGCTCGGCTGCCAGGAGGTCGAGTTCTTTGGTCAGATCCGCCCGCACGACGGCACTGGTCCGGTACGAGATCGACATCGTGCGCTACCAGGAGCTGGCCGACGTCGGGCTCCTCGATCGCCCTCGGCGACGCGAAGGTGCTGGTCGACGGTCAGGAGATCTACGAGATCAAGCGCGCCAAGGTCGGGGTATTCCGCGATATCGACTATCCCGACTATCCATGGCCGTCGCGGCACTCTCGGGGCGGCAGGCTCGGGGAATGACGGGCACCTCGCTTCTCCCGCGCGAAATCGTGGATCTGCTCCCGCAGAAGGAGCCGTTCCGCTTCGTCGACGAGATCCTCGAGGTCTCGAACCGCCACATCGTGGCGTGCTACACGTTTCCACCCGACCTGGAGTTCTACCGGGGCCATTTTCCGGACAATCCAGTAACTCCCGGGGTGATCCTGCTCGAGTGCATCGCGCAGGTAGGCGTGGTGGCCCTCGGCATCTATCTTGTGGCCCTCGAGGGAGGCCTCGAGGCCGTAGACAGCAGGTTGAGCTTGTTCGTTGACGCGGACGTCGACTTCTCGGGGGTCGTGAGACCCGGCGATCGAGTGACCGTGTCCGCGAAGAAGAAGTTCTTCCGCCGGGGGAAGCTGCGATCGGAGGCCGAAATGCACCTCGACGACGGCACCCTGGTTTGTTCCGCCACGATTTCCGGCATCGCAGTGCCGAGGTGAGAGGATTATGAGACGCCGCGTCGTCATCACGGGTATGGGCGTGGTCGCCCCCAACGCTGTCGGTCTCGACGCCTACGAACGGGCTCTACGAAGTGGGACTTCCGGAATCCGGCACATCCCGATCCTGGACGAGCTCAAGTTCGGTTGCCGGGTGGCCGGGGTCCCGCAGGGCGTGGACGATATCGTCGAGGGGTACTTCGACGAAGACGAGCTCCTGGCCATGAATTCGAGCCACCGGTTCGGCTGCCTGGCCGCGGTCGACGCATGGACGGATGCGGGCTTCGAGCGACCGGCACACGATGACGATCGGGTCCACTGGGAGGCCGGCGCGGTGATCGGCACCGGCATCGGGGGCATCGACACGATCGGCGAGCGAGTCGTCCCCATGGTGGACGGGGGGCGGGTCCGCCGTCTCGGCAGCACGATGGTCGAGCAGGTCATGGGCAGCGGCGTATCCGCACGGGTCTCCGGACTGCTGGCCCTCGGCAACCAGGTGACGGCGAATTCCAGCGCCTGCAGCACCGGCACCGAGGCGATCATCGAGGGCGCCATGCGGATCCGATCCGGACTGGCCGACCGGATGCTGTGCGGCGGCACCGAGGGCGCCAGCCATTATATCTGGGCGGGCTTCGACTCCATGCGGGTCCTCTGCCGGAACCACAACGATGAGCCGGAGAAAGCGTCACGTCCTCTGAGCGCGTCGGCGGGCGGCTTCATCCCCGGCAGCGGGGCGGGCGTCCTCCACCTGGAGAGCCTCGAGAGTGCCGAGGAACGTGGAGCCCGGATCTACGCCGAGGTGATGGGCGGAGCCCTCAACTGCGGCGGACATCGGAACGGCGGGAGCATGACGGCCCCCAACCCGGTCAGCGTGCGCAGGGTCATCGGCCAGGCCATCGCCGACGCGGAGATCGACCGCGAAGAGATCGACGTCATCAACGGACACCTCACCGCGACCGGGGCCGACCCGAACGAGGTGGCCGCATGGGCCGACGCCCTGGAAGCGACGCCCGAGACCTTCCCCGTGATCAACTCGACCAAGTCCATGATCGGCCACGGCCTGGGAGCGGCTGGAGCCCTGGAGTCGGTGGCGTGTATCCTGATGCTGCGCGGCGGATTCGCGCATCCCTCGCTCAATTGCGAGGACGTGCACCCGAGAATCGAGGCCTACGCGGGATCGATTCCGCACCAGGCCCGGGAGATGCCGGGGCTGCGCACCATCATCAAGTCGGGCTTTGGCTTTGGCGACGTGAACGCGTGCGTTATATTCCGTCGATGGGCCGAGTAGTGTATTCGTTGGGCAGAGGCGTTTTACCACCGACAAGAGAGAGACCCGGATGTCGAGAGACGAGACCTTTTCCAAGGTCATGGAAATCATCGGGCGCTACGCCAAGAACAAGGACGCCATCGACGGGGCGACCGAGGACACCAACATCCTCGAGGATCTCAAGGTGAACTCCGCTCGGCTCGTGGACGTCATCCTCGACTTCGAGGATGAGTTCGACATTGAGGTCGATGACGAAGACGCGGACGCCGTGAACACGGTCGGCGATGCCGTCACGCTCATCGAAGCCAAGCTTGCCTGAGCACGGCGAACAGCCGGTGACCCAGTTGATTCCCCGCCGCACGCGACTGGCCCTCTGGGTCCAGCGAGAGGTAGGTCGGGTCACATCCTTCTTCTGGATTCCGGCCAGCGCGTTCGCCATGCGCTACGTCCTGGGCTATCGAATCAAGAACGTAGCGCGCCTTCGGAAGCGGTTCAGGGCGCTGGTGGCCGAGAGCGACGAGCCGATCCTGATATGCGCCAACCACCTGACGATGGTGGATTCGATGCTGGTGGCGTGGGCGCTCGGCGGAACGTGGTGGTACCTCTTCCACTACCGCCGCATGCCCTGGAACCTGCCTGAGTATCGCAACTTCGCCTCCCTGTGGTTCGGACGGACGGCCGTGTGGCTCACCAAGTGCATCCCGATCCGAAGGGGCGGCCGCAGGGAGCACGTTTCGGGCGTCCTGAAGCGGGTGAAGTACCTCCTGTCGCGTGGCGAGACGGCCCTGATCTTCGCCGAGGGTGGTCGAAGTCGAACCGGCCGGGTCCAGCTGGACTCCATCGCCCACGGCATGGGACGGATCGCGAGCAACGTGCGCAACTGCCGTGCGCTGGTGGTCTATCTTGCGCGGTGACCGTCAGAGAACATGGTCCACGGTCCCGGCGCTGGGCGATTCCTTCTATGTCGACTTCGAGGTGGTCAGGCCGTACTCGGAGCGAACGGGAATGCGTCGGTCGCGCGAATTCGCCCAGCAGATCGCGCAGCGGCTGGTCCGCATGGAAGAGAAGTACTTTGCTCGTCGGAAATGACGTCGTCGATCTCCGGGATCCGGAGAACCAACCCGAAGCGATACACCCTCGATTCGATCATCGTGTCTTCACGTGGACCGAGCGCGCCCGGATTCTAGCCGCCGGATCGCCGCACCGTACGCGGTGGCTGCTGTGGGCGGCCAAGGAGAGCGCGTACAAGGTGGCGAAGAAGCTCGATTCCCGTGTCTACTTCTCGCCCCGCGCTTTCGCGGTCCGGATACCAGGGGGTGAGACTGAATCGCCCGACCCGTTCCTGGCCGAAGTCAGCCATTCTGTCCGGTATCTTCCAGGTCTGTCTCGAGGGGACCGACGAGTGGGTACACGCCGTGGCATCGGTTTCGGGAGCCGGCGTGGCGAAAGCCAACTGGCAGCTCAGGTCGATCGGCCGGGAGGCGACGAGGAAGATCCCCGGCCTCGAGGCCGGGGCCCGCGTGAGGAAGCTCGCCCGCTCAGCACTGGCCTCCGCTCTGTCGGTCGTGCCCTCCGAACATCGTCATCGCGGCTGCCGCAAAACGGGTTCCCACGGTGTGGTGGCGCGGGCGCAATCTGCCGGTCGACCTGTCGTTCTCGCATCACGGGCGCTTCGTGGCCTGCGCCTGGGGGCGGATCGCTGGGCAATAGGCAGAGCGGTCTAGCTCGGAGGATCCACGCCGAGGGCTCGCCGCAGGACTACCACCATGACGGCGCCGGCTGCGAGATTCCCGGCCAGCAGCGCTGGCCACCCCGGTTCCGCCGACATCTGAGTGCCCGTCACTTGCAGGCCCGCGCCGAACACGGCCGTGCAGACGATCAGGCCAAAAAGAGCCCCGACCACGAGCGTCTTCCGAAACGCGGTGAACCGAAAGAACCTCGCGAAGACGACTCCGACGAGTGTGAAGGTGACCAGATGTAGGACCGAGAAGAGCACGATGCGGGCGCTCGTGAGCTCGGTGACTGCCTCCCCTCCAACGTCGCCGCCGCCGAGCAATGCACTCGAGAGGAACGCCGGCGTGGCCAGGGGCGTGAACGACAGCACATCGTACGCGAGAAAGACGACCATGAGCCCGGCACCGGCCAGAAAGCCCGCCAGACCTCCCCACAGCATGTCCTTCTGAAGGAGCTTGCGGTACGTGCCCTCGGCGACGTACGCGGAGTGGTCATAGACCGACATTCTCGCTCCCGGATTTGGGCTGCAAACGACATCCCGGAGAAACTGCGGACCGCAGCTTGCCGTTTGCACCACCCAGTATACGCCACGGCGACGGACGTTCGTCAAGGCGGCATCGGACTTCTCGCCGATTCCTGCTTTGATTAGACTTCCCTGGAGTTGTGCCACACCCCAACACAGAGGCTCGCCATGAAGCGACGCACCTTCGTCCGGTCCACGCTCGCCGCGACCGCAGCCGTTACGATTCCGCGCAGCCGCTCCATCGCCGCAATTTTCCAAGAGGCCCCGCAGGAGCCGCCCGACGTGCCGGCGATCACGGGCGCCGGAGACGACATCGTCCTTCGGGGAGGCGATATCGCGGAGCTCGCGGCACGGATGGATGGTCCCGTGCTGCTGGCGGGGGACGAGGGCTATGAAGCGTCGCGCCTGCTCCTGAACCCGTCGTTCGACAAGCACCCGGCGCTCGTCGTCCGACCGACGGGCGTCGCCGACATCAGGGCGGCGGTCGACTTCGCCCGCGATCACGACAACCTGCTGGTCGCCGTGAAGTGCGGCGGCCACAGCGCCTCGGGGAAATCGACGTGCGACGGCGGGATGCAGATCGATCTCTCCCTGTTCCGGGACGTCCGGGTCGATCCCTACGCTCAGACGGCATGGGTCTCCGGTGGGAGTCTCCTCGGTCCGGTGGATCGCGAGGCCATGGCATTCGGTCTGGTCACGACGATGGGCACCGTGTCGCACACCGGCGCCGGCGGGCTCGTGACGGGCGGTGGATTCGGTCGCCTCGGTCGCCGCTTCGGTCTCTCGGTGGACAACCTGAAGTCGGTGGACGTCGTGACGGCGGATGGAGAGTGGCACCACGCGAACGCGAAGCAGAATGAGGACCTGTTCTGGGCGGTGCGCGGCGGCGGCGGCAACTTCGGCATCGTGACCGGCTTCGAGTTCCATCTGCACCCGATGCAGCGGAAAGTGGTCGGCGGGGCCATGGTGTTTCCGATCGAGAGCGCCCGTGACCTGCTCACCATGTACTCGGAGTATTCGCACGAGTCGCCCGACGAGCTCGCGATGGGATTCTTCGTGTCGTACCCGGACGGAGAGAACCCGAGTTGTGGCGTCGCAATCTGCTACTCGGGCCCCGAGGGCGATGCGGAGCGGGTGTTAGCACCCATCGCGAAGGCCGGCAAGCCGGTCTACGACGGTTTCAAGACCGTGGACTACGTCGCCCTGCAGAAATCGGGAGACAACGACGATCCGCGGGCCCGGGCATCATACCTGAAGAGCGGCTTCATCAACGAGATGTCGGGCCGCATGATCGATGACATCCTCCAGGGGCTCGAGGGTGGGCCGGGCCGGGACACGGCGGTCTTCTTCCAGCAGAGCGGCGGGGCGATCAGCCGGGTGGCGAACGACGCCACGGCATTCAGTTACCGTGACGCGATGGGCAATCTGTTGAGCGCCGTAGACTGGGCGCATGGCGATGACCCAACGGAGCACATCGCCTGGGAACGGGCCTATTGGAAGACGCTCGAAGGGTACACCAACGGCTGGTACGTGAACGACCAGCCATTGGATGGCGGAAAGACGGTAAACGCGAATTTCAGGGGCAACTACGAGCGTCTGGCCGCGGTCAAGAAGCAATACGATCCGGACAACCTGTTCCGACTGAACGCGAACATCGCTCCGGCGGGCTGATCCGGACGCGGCTTACCCTGAGCAGGCGGAGCCTGCGCCGTGGAGCGAAACGAGACATTGAGCGTGCTCGGCACGCGAATCATCCGTTCGAGAGATGGAGGTCCGATCACACTCCTTCTGGTTGATGCGGCCCGTACACCGTCTTGAGACCGTAGGCCGTCAGCAACTCCGCGAGCAGTTCGGCGGAGATGCCCTGGGGAAACCGGCTTACCCTCCTCAGGGTTTCTTTCTGGCCTGGTGACGGCGGCCTAGCCTTCCTAATTCTGACGGCCATCTGCTCGAAGTCACCCGTCTGAATCCAGGACCACAGGGTGAACACGACCGTGTGAGTGCCCGGCTGGCCGGGAACCGCGTTGTCGGTCAGTACGAACAGACCTGAGTCCGGTACCGCAAGTAGTTCACCTTTCAGCTCGAGGGTTCGCCCCTCGTTGGCGACCTTCAACACCGTTGCCACACCCCTCGGACCTTGCGCCGGTGCGAAGTCGTCCGCCGACTGACCCAGCGAGCAGCCACACACGAAGGTCACACAGCCGGTGATGAGCCAGATTCGACGACGCTGGCCGTTCATGTTCACCTCACCGGTATCCGGGTCGCGAAAAAAGCCACCTCCATCGAGTCCTTGTGGACTTGCCATCTTCCCAAGGCATCGAGGAGGGACGCGGTATCGGGGCGGAAAGCGGTGTGCTCGTTCCCTCGCTCTAACCAGTCCCGCCGGATCCACTCGGAGTACCATCCTTGGGAGGCGAGGAAGAACGTCCGTGTAACGGCGTCGTTCACCGGCTCCGGCTCGAACACAGCCGTGAAGGACTCGCCCATCGAGGTGCGGACGTAGGCTTCATCAGGAAATCCGAGCAAATCAACGAATTCGGGTACCGACTTACCGTTAGGGTCAATCGCGTCGGACAGTGGGACCCGGCGGACCTCGAGCCGCCTCCAGTCGTTCGCGTAAGCCAGCCGGTCAATGCGCCAGTTGTCAGCTATGAACTCGACGCGCACACGCTGGTACGGGCGCTCGGTGACAGGAATGATAATCACCACGTCTTTCCAAGCGATCGGTCCCGCATCTCCTACCCGCCCTACCACCCGCCATCCATCTGTGTCGGGCGCGCTCACCCGGAGCCCCAGGTGCTGGACGGCCCAGTAGGCGAGTTCGATGACCGAAATCGGGTTTGAGAGGTCGCCCGAGAGCCAATTGAGCGCGTGCGCCCCCCGGTCTCCGAGCATAAGGTCGTACAGCAGTACGGTTGTGAGCAGGCTGTTTCGCATACGGAAGACGAGAGCGAGGCTGTCGACGCCCTCCGCAACGGGAAGTCGTATGTCCAGCCAGTCTGCGAAGTCCGACCGAGTAACGTGCGTCAAGCGATCTTGAGACGTCTGGAACACGTCGCCATCGCTGCCAACCAGGACCTCGGACACATCTCGCCCGTCCCTGTCTCGCACCTCGGTCAAGGCCGATAGTCCCCCAACCGCAACGGGTCTCTGGAGCCCATCAGGCAGCGCGAATTCACCATCAGCGTGCCGTATCTCAAGGAGTTCCAGATGATTCAAGTAGTGGGTCTCCAGAGCTTCGTTTCTGACCTCGAGGCGGATGCGCCCGTCTGCCGCCACGTTCGTCTGCAGCCGGTCCACGTCGCGTATCTCAAGCAGGGGCGCAATGGCGTAGGAAAACCCCTCTGCTTCGAGGGTGTGACCAGTGGCGCTGTCTGAGTAGAAAGTGGGGCAGGAGCCAAAGACCGCCACGGCGGCCGCCGAAGCCGCCGCCACTACTGCCGCCGTTGCCAAGACGGAAACTCCGATGGTGGCCGCTTCGTCCACGTTCGTGGAAAAGGACTCCAGCGCGAAGACACTGTCCAAGGGGACGGTATGCACCGCCGAGGACTCTGTGAAGGACAGATCCCAGCGGGTCCCGGTTCCGCGCACCGAATCGTTGCCGATGATCACTCCGTTCGGGTAGAGAACGGTCGAACCGTCGGACAGGTGCGCCTTCACCGGGTGTTCTACGATGACCTGTGCCGGACCGGCATCCTCAGTGGGCAGAGATTCGACATCTATACTGCGGAAGATACACGCGCCCAAGAAGAGCGTTGCGGCGAGCACGCTCGCGACGAGCACTGCGCGGCCGGCTTGAACTGGCACAGCACCTCCTTGAACCGAGGAGCGAGCGCAGCGAGTCTACGACAGTAGTATACGGCGTTTCATGTCCGAGGAGTGTGGCTTGCTATGTTCCTGCTACGTTTTGGACTCACACCACCGACATACACGTTCACGGAATCTCGACAATATTGGATGTGTACCGGATGTCGCACGCCCGGTCATGAAGTTCCATGAAGACATCCGGCGGGTCATCGTCTGCCAGCCACGCCCGCCACCTGTACAGGTAGGATTCGGACAGAACGCCGCCGCAGTAGCCATTGGTTCGCCTACCGCTAGGTGATTGATAGATTTCCATCCACGTGCGGGACGGATTGGGATTCAGGCCGCACGGGCCATAGCGGTCGGTGAGAACGAAGAGGCTGTTGGGGTACTCACTGTGGTTCAGGGTATGGAACCAGTAGTTGCACCTGTCGTATGCTGGCTGACATTCCCCCTTCCGGTCGAACTCGATTACAGGAGCTGGAAGATCCGGGTAGCAGGGACCGCAACCGACTCGGAAGTCGATCACGGTAACACCACCTTCCAAGACATTCGCGGTGATCGGATGAGGACCGCTGACTGCGCAAGGTCTCGCCAGGCCAGTGAGTCGTACCTCGTGTCGTCCCACGGCCAGGCCACCAACGACTAGTGTGTCGTTCGGACCGATTCTTCCAGCGTCTGCACTGTTGACCAACACAGTGTAGCCGCCGGGGTCCAAATCCGATTCTGTGGTTGTGGTCCTGACCTCGATGCTGCCAAGGTCCGGACACTCAACAGAGAATGACACAGGTGTAGTCGCGCCCGCAGTTACGGAGACGGAGCGGGACTCTTCGCCCTGAACAGAGCAGTTGAAGGCCAGGTCGAAGATCATGACGGTGTGGGTACCCGTTGGCAGGGCTCCGAACACGTGGCTTTCTCCGGACAGGACCGGCTGTGCGCCAACACCTTGGACGAGAATCGTGCAGCCATCGGCGTCGGGCAGGCTGCCGCTGACGATCAGGCTCGCACTGATCGCACCAGTTTGTGGCTCGGTGGCGTCGGCACCACACCCGATGATCGAGCAGGCTGACAGACTCCAGACCGCGACTGCTTGTCGAGATAGCATCCATGCATCCTCGGTAGGAGGACGACGGATCGAAGCCGTGGGGGGATATAACTGCGGCTCATCCGGCTAGCGCATGTCCCAAATATAGAGTCCTGGTGGCAATCACGCCCACATGCACATGCGCCCGACCGTGTGCGGCCGGGCGCGGCTTGCTCGGTGACATCTGCGCGAAAACGGGGCGAATCCGACCCGATTGCTGCGCTTTCTGCTACGGTCGAGAAGGCCGGGATCTCGTAAGTCTATGCCGGGGGCGGGATTTGCCGTCAGCCGCGCAAGCGGCTGACATTGAGCACGCGAAAGCGTGCGAGCTACCCGCTGATAAGTGCCGGGGGCGGGATTTGAACCCGCACGGGAGGTAACTCCCAAGGGATTTTAAGTCCCTCGCGTCTGCCGATTTCGCCACCCCGGCGTGCGATCGAATATAGGCCCGCCCGAGAGGTCCCGCAGGACAGTCCAGCAACCTGGGCTGCGATGGCACCTTGTCCGCCAATACGCCCACACCGACATTGACCGTATGAATCGGTGGGACAGACGTTCCTGGGGCTTCGCCATCGTGGCCGTCATCGCGGCCGCGCTGTTCATCCGCCTTGGCACCTGGCAGCTCGATCGCCTGGTGGAGCGTCGGGACCGAAACGCGGACCACGCAGCGCTGGCCGCCGCTGCGCCACTCGAGCTGCCCGGCGCTTCCGCCGCCATGCCCCCCACGGACTCGCTGCTGTGGCGCCGAGTGCGCCTCACCGGCGAGTGGGACTTCAGCGACGAAATCGTCATCCGCGGTCGCGCGGCGCTGGGTTCCCCGGGAGTGCACGTGGTCACGCCGCTACGACTCGAGCGGGGTCCTGCGGTGCTCGTTCTTCGGGGATGGCTGCCCGCGGCAGACGGACTGAGCGCAGACCTCCAGTCCGCGCGTCCCATGCCTGATGATGAGGGACGATCCGGTGGCGTGGTGGTAATTGGACGGGTATTCCCGGGAGAGCCCTCGTCGGCGATCCCGCCTCGATTCACGCGGTTCGAAGCGGGTCCACACCTGGTGCTCGGCAGCCTGGACCTCGAAGCGGCGCAGCGCAACCTGGAAGAGCAGTTCCTGGACGCCTGGGTCCTGCCGGACCTGCCCGCTGACGCAGACGGACCGGCGGTGCCCCGACCGGTCGAGCCGCCGCCGCCCTCGGATGGGCCGCACCTGATGTATGCGATCCAGTGGTTCGGGTTTGCGGCGATCACGATCGCGGGTGGGTGGGTGTTCCTGCTGTCTCGACGACAAGATGCCCCGGTCAGGAAGGATCCATGAGCTATCGCAAGTTCGTAGACCGGTCGGGACTCGCCTGGTCCGTGCGTGACCGCAGCCGCTGGGAGTGGCACTTCGAGCCCGAGGGCGGCAACCCGGGTCCGACCCGCGTGGCTCGAGCCCCGGGGCACCAGGACGACCCGTTTGAGCTCAGCAACGAAGAGCTGCAGCGCCTTCTTGACTCCGCTCCCGGCGCCGCCCGGCCGCGGGCCCCCAATCCCTTCGGCGACTGAGGCCACCGGCTTCGGTTTCGCCCCTGTCACTTCACCCCAATATGTGTCATATTGGCACTAGCACTGGCGTGTTGGGTCGTGTTGGCGCAGCGAACCGTTCGGTGCACGTGGAGGCTAACACCCCGGAAGATTGCATGAATGTGCATGGAGTTGGGTCTTGTCAGGCAGGAGCAGCCGCCGGGGCGCTATTGGGCAATCGTGGCACATTTCCGGCAAGGGTGAACCGGGACGTTGTGGGTATTCGACGCGGGCCGAGCCGCCTGCGCGAGGCTACGACGACCGGGATATCCCCTGACCCCGGTCGTGCGGTACCTGATTCCGTAGAACATCGACGGTCGCCAGGCCCCAATGCTGGCATGAGACGGAGTGGAAATGTCTGAGGAATATACGAAAGCCAATGTCGCCCCCCGCGTGCTCGTGGTGGAGGACGAGGAGAACGTTCGTGATCTCCTGCTGACGGTTCTCGCGGAGAACGGATACCGGGTCGATGCCGTTCGGTCCGGCGAGGAGGGCCTTCGCCAGCTGGACCAGCAGTTGTATGACCTGGTCCTCCTCGACCTGAACCTGCCCGGGATGCATGGCCTGAACGTGCTCGGCGCGGGACCCGCGCTACAGACGGACGCCCAGTTCATCGTGATGACGGCCTTTGGTTCGATCGACAGTGCGGTCGAAGCCATGAAGCTTGGGGCCGTCGACTTCATCAAGAAGCCGTTCCGCACCGAGGAGTTGCTGCACATCCTGTCTCGCGCTCGCGAGGAACTCGAGCTCAAGCGCGAAGTGGCGCAGCTCCGGAGTCAGACCAACGCTGGCGTTCGAGCTCACCTCGTGGGCAAGTCGCAGGCCATGCAGCGGCTGTACGGCATGATCGAGCGGGTGGCACCGACGCGGGCCAACGTGCTTATCACGGGTGACACCGGAACCGGGAAGGAGCTGGCGGCGCGGGCCGTGCATGAACTCTCCGGTCGCAGCCGGCGACCCTTCGTGGCCATCAATTGCTCGGCCCTGCCGGAGACCCTGCTCGAATCCGAGCTGTTCGGGCACATGAAGGGCTCGTTCACCGGCGCGGTGCAGAGCAAGCGCGGGCTGTTCGAGGAGGCCCAGGGCGGAACCATCTTCCTCGACGAGATCAGCACGGTATCCGAGGGAGTTCAGGTGAAGCTTCTGCGGGTCCTGCAGGATCGGAAGGTCACCCGGGTCGGGGGCCGTGAGCCGATCACCGTGGACTTCCGTCTGATCGCGGCCTCCAACCGGGATCTCAGCGACCTCGTAGAGAAGGGCGAGTTCCGCGAAGACCTGTTCTACCGGCTCAACGTGTTTCCGATTCGCGTCCCTTCGCTGCGAGAGCGCCGGGACGATATCCCGGTGCTCGCCCAGCATTTCCGGCAGCGCTTCGCGGACGAGAACAGTCTCGAGCCGCCCGAGATCCCGCCGAAGACCATGACCCGTCTCATGGCATACGATTGGCCGGGCAACGTTCGCGAGCTCGAGAACTTCATCGAACGGGCCGTGATCATGCATGCGGGAGCCCGGGCGATTCCGTTCGAGCCGCCGGGGCAGCGGCCTGATCCCGAACGGAACCTGCTGTCGAGGGCCCGCGAGGAAAAGTGGGACCTGGAGCGCCTGGAGCGGGAGTACATCCTCGATATGCTCGAGCAGACGCAATGGCACCAGAGCTCGGCGGCCGAGGCCCTGGGCATCAGCCGGCGCACCCTGTACAGGAAGCTGAAGCGGTACCGTGAGCAGGGCATCCTTCCCGAACCGCATCACGTGGCTCTGCGTCTCTGATCGACCCGGGTGGATCGCCGCTTGACGGCATCCACCCCGGACCTGGATGCATCGAAGGGGCGCCGGCAGGCGCCCCTTCTTCTTCGCCTTGTCCTACACGATGCGGCCCGAGCTAGCCGATCCAGCCGCTTCTCTGCTCCGGCTCGCGTCCGTGAGGCATCCAGAGCGTGAACCGGGCCCCTTCCCCAGGAGTGGACAGCAAGGTCAGATCGCCGCCCATGTACTCGGCGAGCCGACGAGACAGCGTCAGGCCGATTCCCACACCCCCCCGTTTGATTCTACCGGATCCGCCCTTCTCATACTCCCCGAAGATCCTCTCCTGGTCTTCCACCGGGACTCCGGGTCCCTGGTCCGCCACGCTGATGGCCAGCCAGCGCTCCGCCTCCGCGCCGCCTCCCGGGCCGTCGCGGCTCAGCTCGGCGGCGAGGCGCACGTCCGTTCCCTCGGGCGAGTACTTGATCGCGTTGCTCAACAGGTTGGTCACGATCTGCAGCACTCGGTCTGGATCGGCGACCATGCGCAGATGGCTGCGGTTTCGATTGAGGCGAAGCCTCATTTTCTTCTTCTCCGCCTCCGGGTGGATTCCGTCCATGGCGGCCTGCAACAGATCGTTGACGACGATCATGCGCGGCCACGTTTCGAGCCGGCCCTGTGAAAGGCTCTCCAGGTCGAGGACGTCCTGTACCAGGCGCATCGCGTGCTCGCTGCCCCGCCTGATCTTCTCTGGAATGTCGCGGGCCGCGCCCGTGGTCTCCAGCAGCAGTCTCTCCGACCACATCAGCACGCCGCTGCAGGCATTGCGAAGGTCGTGATTCACGAACGCATAGAACCGGTCGCGCTGCTGTTGGGTTTGCCTCAGCTCGTCCAGCAGGCGCTGAAGGGTCTTGAATTGCCGGGCGTTCTCGATCGACACCGCTGCCTGGGCCGCCAGCATGCTCACGACGGTCTCGTCCCGTTCGGTGAACTCCTCACCACGCCCCTTGTTGGTCAGGTAGAGGTTTCCGAACGCCCGATCGCCAATCCGGATCGGGACTCCGAGAAAGGACGTCATGCCCGGGTGGACGCCAGGCGTCCCCGCAGACCTCGGGTCGGAGGACATGTCGCGCAACCGGATCGGGTCCTTCGAGTGGGTCACGGCCCCGAGCAGCCCGAGGCCCTTCGGAGGGCCACCCATCTTCTCCCGCTGCCTGGCGTCGATCCCGCTGGTAATGAACAATTCGAGGTCGGTCCCCTCGGGGTTCAGGACTCCGAGAGCGCCATAGGCCGCGTCGGTGAGGTCCCGGGCCCGATCGGCCACCGTCTGAAGAACGGCGTCCAGTTCCAGATCCGAAGCGACGGCCACCTCGGCAGCGTGCAGGTCCTCGAGGATGGAAATGTGGTCTTCGTGCTCGGCCCGGAGCGTATCGGACCGTTCCGCCCGGGCCGTCTCCGCTACGAGGAGCTGGGCGTTATGAATCGCGACTCCCGCGAGTTGTCCGAAAGCGTAGAGCAGCTCCGCGTCTTCCGCGACGAACCCGGGATCGGCTTCACGACCCACCACGATCAGGGTCCCGAGGATTCCCGACCGCTGGCGCAGGGGAACCACGAGGACGGTGCGCGGCTCACCCGGAGGTAACGCCAGCGTTCCGTCGAAGAACGGATCCCGCAGGTCGTTGTCGATGACCACGCGGTTCTCTTCGATCGCCCGTTGGCTCACCGTGCCCTCGACGGGGTAACGCGCGCCGATGAACTCCTCGAGCGATCCGCTGGCGCCCGCCACGGACAATTCTCGAGCGTCGTGATCGTGGAATACGACGGCCGCGCCCGTGCCGCCAAACAGCAAGCGGGTGCGTTGGGTCACTACCGACAGGATGTCCCGCAGTTCCACGGCCTCCAGGATGGCACTGCCCGTCTCCCAGAGATCGCCGAGACGAGACTCGATATCGCCGGACGTCGTGCTTCCCTTGCTACCCAAGTCAACTCGTGGGCTCGGGGGGATTGAGCCGGGCTTCATCGTGCCCGCGCGGCCTGGAATGCTACGGTCGCGCCACCCTGCGGGTCACGCATGAGACAATATTTCACGTCGGGATGGGAGCCGCCAGAGTCCCCTGGGACAAGATGACGCTCGGGGGACTCAGGAAAGCGAACGCGGCGGGCCCAGGATTTCGGCGTACACGATGGCCCGGGCCGCGAGGGGCAGTTTCTCCAGCCTGTCCAAGGTCGATAGCGGGGCGGTCTTCTCGTCCCCGGACGCCGCGGCCTCTTGAGCCGCCGCAACCCGCCGAGAAGCCTCTTCCTCCTGGGCTGCTTTGTCTTCGCGTACGGACTCACGCCTCAGGGCGGCGTCCGACCGAGTCCTTTCCGCGGCAGGCTTGGCCGCCGGGGCTGGTGACGTCTGTTGAGCCGGATCCAGCGTACGCGCGATGTCGGCAAATGCCTCCTTGCGCTTCCAGGCCGCCGCACGACTTCCGGCCGTCGCTCGACTTCCGGTCGTCGCCGGCCGGCCCACACGCGTCCTGGAGATCGCCGGCACACCGGGCGCCTCCCCTGGCCGCCCGGGATCGCCCTTCGCCGACGCAAGTCCCTGCTTCGCTTCCCAGCGCTGCAACGCTTCGATCGCCCGCTGCTGGGACTCGAGGGTCTTCTGACGCGCGGCACCCGATATGTCAATGTGCCCGCCGGGTCCATTCGACTCACTCTCGTACGGATCCTGCCCTGGCACGCGCCGCCGGGACCCCGCCACTCCCCTGAATACCCAGAAGACGATTACCGCGAGGATCACGAAGAACTGCTCCATGTCAGGTATCCTCGCCGGTGCCGGCGATCGAGTCCCGCATGTGAGTATCTGACTCGACGTTCCTGAACCTCATGTAGTCCATCACGCCCAGTCTCCCGGCGCGGAACGCTTCGGCCATCGCGAGCGGAATCTCGGCTTCCGCCTTCACTACCTCCGCGCGCATCTCCTCGACGCGGGCCCTGTTCTCCTGCTCGTGAGCCACGGCGAGTGCACGCCGCTCTTCCGCCTTGGCCTGTGCGATCTGCTTGTCCGCCTCCGCCTGATCGATCTGCAGCTCGGCGCCGATGTTCTTGCCGACGTCCACGTCGGCGATGTCGATCGAGAGGATCTCGAACGCCGTGCCGCTGTCGAGTCCCTTCGCGAGGACGGTCTTCGAGATCGCGTCCGGATTCTCCAGCACGGCCTTGTGCGAGTCGGCCGAGCCGATCGTGCTCACGATTCCCTCGCCGACGCGGGCCAGGATCGTCTCCTCCCCCGCTCCACCGACGAGCCGGTTGATGTTGGCCCGGACGGTGACACGGGCGACCGCGATCAACTGAATCCCGTCCTTGGCCATGGCGGCGACCCTCGGCGTCTGGATGACCTTCGGATTCACCGAGACCTGCACGGCCTCGAGCACGTCGCGACCGGCGAGGTCGATCGCCGCCGCCTGCTCGAAGCCGAGCGCTATGTTCGCCTTGTCGGCCGAAATCAGTGCGTTCCCGACGCGGGCCACGTCGCCACCGGCCAGGTAGTGCGCCTCCAGTTCATTCACGTCCAGCGTGATCCCCGCCTTCGTAGCGGCGATGAGGGGACGGATGATGCCCGCCGGATTCACCTTCCGGAGCCGCATCCCGACCAGGCTCCCGATGCTCACCCGCACGCCGCTGGCGAAAGCCTCGATCCACAGGCGAACCGGCACCGCCCAGGTGACGATCATGATCAGAAAGAACGCGAGAAATACGACGAGGATCGCGCCCACAGCGGTAGTCTCATTCATGGCATCAGCTCCCGTTAATCATGGCCGGCCGACGTGCCCAGCACCGGCCAGTGTCGTTTCCGTCTTCCTCTTTACCTACACTCGAGGCCGCCGATTCATCCCGGCGACCCGTTCATTGTCAGACCTGGGACGTCTCATCAGAGGGCTCGGCTTCGTCACCGCCAGGTTCCGCCTTCCGTACCACGTGCCGGTAGCTCTCGGCCCGGAGCACGACGACGGTATCTCCCTTCTCCACCCACGGCCCTTCGGTCACGACGTCGATTCGCTCGCCGTCGATGGTAACCGTCCCTGATGGGCGCAGGTCGGTCAGGGCCTCGCCGATGCGGCCTTCGAGCTCGGCTCGATCCGGCGCCGACAGGTAGCCGGCCTCCTGGGTCGTGGCCCGGTCGAGAAACACTCCCGACATCGCGCGGCTGAAGGGAAGGTGTCGGAGGACCGCGTAAGCCAACACGCCGACCACCAGAATCGAAACGGCGATGATCCCGAGTGCGCTGATCACTTCTGCCACGGTCGGATAACTCCCTAGCATGCTCAACATGAGGGCGGTAAGAACCGCTACACCGCCGGCGAGCCCGGCCACTCCGAAGCCGGGGATCACGAACACTTCGAGGCCGATGAGGCCCGCTCCCACACCCAGCAGGATGAACTCCTCCATGCCTGCCAGGTTCACCACGAAACGCGCCCCGAAGAAGGCGGTCAGGCACACGAGGCCCACCGCCCCGGCCAGCCCGAACGTCGGGGTCCTGATTTCGACGACCAGCCCCAGGAAACCGAGGCTGAGCAGCAACGGTGCCAGCATCGGATTCGTGAGCAGGCGAACGATGCGCTCGGCCCAGTTCACAGTCATCTCGGTGGACCGGCCGGCTCTCCAATCCTAGGGTCGAGACCAGCGCCGGCCAGTCGTCCACCACCGCTGTCGCCACCCCCAACTCGACCGCTTCGGTCGTCGTCAGAGTCAGCAGTCTGCCCGCCTCCGAGATACCCTCGACCACCACGTTCTCATCGACCATGGCTTCGGCAATCGCCGGATCGAACCCGCGCTCCTCGGCCAGCGCCCGGAACTCCGACCGCATCGCGCTCACCATCTTCTCTGAGGCTCGATCGCCCTGGCCGACCACCGGCGTGGCCGCTCCGATCGTGGAACCGGGTCGCATGTAAAGGCCATCCGCCGACAGTGCGATCATGGCTCCTGCCGAGAGCGCCCGACGATTCACGTACGCGTATACCGGTAGTCGCGAGTCACGCACGGCATCGATGATCTCCCAGGCGGCGTCGATCCGGCCCCCGGGAGTGTCAATATCGAGAACTACGGCCTGGGCCCCGGCCACTGCCGCTTCATCGAGTGCCCGGGAAACGAACGGGGCGAGGCCCATCTCCACGGTGCCCGTAACGGGCACCCGGTACACCGCTCCGCCCTGCTGACCCCTGAGGACGGGGACGGTCACGGCGAGCGTGGCCGCGAGCGCGGCAAGAAGGACGGGCACGCGGTAAGACCGCTGGATCTTCATAATACGGAAGCTAGCGCCGCCGCCGGCTCTAACCAAGGCGTGGAGGCCCCGCGGCTCTGCGCGCCGATAGCGTCCGATTGTGGCTGCGCCACCATCCCCGCTAGGTTGAGAGGTTGCAAGGCGGACGGCATCCCACTGAACGGAGAGACGCGCGAAATGGCGGACAAGCTGATCAAGTACGAGGTGGTTGACGGCGTAGGGGTCATCACGATGGTCGACCCGCCGGCGAACACGTACACGCACGAAATGATGCGGGAGCTGGACGAGGCGATCCTGCAGGCCCGGTTCGACGAGTCGGTGCACGTGATCGTTCTGCGGGGCGCGGGAGAGAAGTTCTTCAGCGCGGGCGCGAACATCAACATGCTTCAGACCTCGGACCCGTATTTCAAGTACTACTTCTGCCTGCACGCGAACGAGACCCTCACCCGGCTCGAGCAGACGCCGAAGCTGGTGATCGGGGCGCTCAACGGACATACGGTCGGTGGCGGGCTGGAGATCGCGATGGCGTGCGATATCCGGATCGCGAAGTCCGGCGGAGGGAAGATCGGCCTGCCCGAAGTCAATCTCGGGGTCCTTCCGGGCACCGGTGGAACGCAGAGGTTGGGGCGGCTGCTCGGCAAGTCCAGGGCCATCGAGCTGATGGTCGAGGGGAGAACCTTCGGCTTCGAAGAAGCGCTCGCTTTGGGCCTGATCAACAAGATATACGAGGCCGAGGACTTCTTCGAGGCAGTGATGGAGTACGCGCGCGCAGTTCGTGCCGCCCAACAAGGCTTCTCGAGCCGTGGGCAGGATCAAGCGCGCGGTATGCAGCGGTGTCGAAGTGCCGTTCTCCGAGGGCCTGGCGATCGAGCGCGAACTCCAGCAGCTGCTGTTCCAGGGTTCGGACGCTCGCGAAGGACTGAACGCGTACATCGAAAAGCGACCGCCCGAGTTCACGGGCACCTGATCGGACCCGCCACCCCCGGCCCGGCTCGACGCCGGCGGGCCGGGAGGCGGCTCTCCACTCGAAAAACGCTGAATCCCCCTGAAAGGAAGTCATGGAGCTGCGGACTAAGCTTTTGATCGGTGGTGAGTGGGTGGACGGCTCTGATCGCTTCGCCAGCGTGAATCCGGCCACCGAGGAAGTGATCGCCGAAGTAGAGGAGGCGGGTGCCGCCGAGGTTGACGCCGCAGTGCGCTCGGCGCGGGAGGCGTTCGAGGATCCGAAGTGGCGAGATTTGGACCCGCACCGCCGGGCGGCGTTGCTGTGGCGACTGGCGGACCTGGTGGAGCAGAACCTCGAGTTCATCGCCGAGACGGAGACGAGGGACAACGGCAAGCCCACGTTCGAGTCGGCCATGGTGGACCTGCCCTTCGTGGTGGCCAACTTCCGCTACTTCGCGGGGTGGGCGGATAAGGTTTCGGGCGATGTGATTCCCGTCTCCGGACCGTTCCTGAACTACACTTTGCGCGAACCTCTCGGCGTGATCGGCGCTATCGTCCCCTGGAACTTCCCCCTGAACATCGCCTCCTGGAAGCTCGCCCCGGCGTTGGCATGTGGGAACGCCGTGATCCTGAAGCCGGCGGAGGAGACACCGCTCACGGCTCTGCTTCTCGGTGAGCTGGCCCTCGAGGCAGGCTTCCCGCCGGGAATCGTCAACGTGATCCCGGGCAGGGGCCCCGTGACCGGACAGGCGATGGTCGAGCACCCGGGAATCGACAAGATCGCGTTCACCGGGTCGACGGAGACCGGACGCATCGTGATGCGGACGGCCGCGGAGAGCCTGAAGAAGGTGTCCCTCGAGCTCGGTGGGAAGTCACCCAACGTCGTGTTCGCCGATGCCGACCTGGCGGCCGCGGCCCGCGGTGTGACCACCGGGATCTTCTATGGGAAGGGCGAAGTGTGCGCGGCGGGCTCGCGGCTGTTGGTAGAGGCGTCGATCAAGGACGAGTTCATGGAGCAGCTGACGTCGAGAGCCGCTGGAATGACGATCGGCGACCCGACGCACCCGAAGACCCGCCTCGGAGCCATCGTCTCCAAGGGACAGCACGAGCGCGTGTTGTCCTACATCGAGGCCGGGATCTCGGAGGGCGCCACGCTGCGGACCGGGGGTCAGGCCGGGACGGTCGACGGACGCGGGTATTTCGTCGAAGCCACGGTTTTCGACGACGTTCGGCCCGACATGAGGATCGCGCGCGAAGAGATCTTCGGACCCGTGCTGGCCACCCTTTCGTTCGACAGCATGGACGACGCCGTCGCCCAGGCGAACCAGACGATCTACGGCCTCGCGGCCGGCGTCTGGACCCGGGACGTCGGGAAGGCTCACCGATTCGCTCGCGGTGTGCGGGCCGGTACCGTATGGGTGAACACGTACAACCGGTACGACCCGGGGTCGCCGTTCGGCGGCTTCAAGCAATCGGGCTTCGGCCGCGACCTCGGGGAACGCGCCCTCGAGGAGTATACCCAGACGAAGAGCGTCTGGGTGGCGCTCGACTGATGGGATGGAGTGACCTGATCCGATGAGCCGTCGACAGCCTGATCCGCGAGACGCGCTGATCTGCGGGGCCGTTCGCACTCCCGTGGGACGGCATGGCGGTGCGCTGGCCGGCGTCCGCCCCGACGACCTGCTCGCCCTCGCGATCGCGGAACTCGTCCGGCGGACCGGCGTCCCGGTGGATCGGATCGAGGACGTCGTGATGGGCTGCGCCAACCAGGCCGGGGAAGACAACCGCAACGTCGCTCGCATGGCCTCGCTTCTCGCCGGACTCCCGGTGGAGATCGCCGGGCAGACCGTGAACCGGTTGTGCGGATCGGGGCTGCAATCGGTGGTCAGTGCCGGTCATGCGATTCGGTGCGGCGAGGGTGACGTGTTCATCGCCGGCGGCGTGGAGAGCATGTCGCGGGCGCCCTGGGTCACCTTGAAGCCCGGGTCGCCATTCCCCAGGGAAGCGCCCGTGTCCGCAGACACGACGGTCGGTTGGCGATTCACCAACCCGCGCATGCCCGCCGAGTGGACGATTTCGCTTGGCGAGACGGCGGAGGTCGTCGCTGACCGTCATGGCATCACCCGCGAGGAGCAGGACGCCTTCGCGGCCGAGAGCCAGCGGCGCGCCGCCCGGGCCATTGGCGAGGGCCGGTTCGACGCGGAGATCGTCCCGGTCGAAGTGCCCCGGCGCAAGGGCGGACCCGAGACCGTGTCGCGGGATGAGCATCCTCGCCCGGACGTGACGCTGGAAGGGCTCGCGCGCCTTCGACCCGCGTTTCGCGCCGACGGAACGGTCACCGCCGGCAGTTCGTCGGGAATCAACGACGGGGCGGCAGCGATCCTGGTTGCCAGCCGGGAAGCGGCTCGCGCGCTCCGCCTGAAGCCGCTCGCCCGCCTCGGAGCGGCGGCCGTCGCGGGAGTAGACCCCTCCTGCATGGGACTCGGACCCGTTCCGGCGGTGCGGAAGGCGCTGGCCCGGGCCGATCTGACGATCGGCGACGTCGATCTCGTGGAACTCAACGAGGCGTTTGCCGCCCAGTCCATCGCTTGCATCCGGGAGCTCCAGCTGGACCCCGAGCGAGTGAATGTCGAACGGAGGCGCCATCGCTCTCGGGCACCCGCTGGGCTGCACGGGCGCCCGCCTCCTGACCTCGCTGGTGCATGAGATGGAGCGGCGCGAGGCGGCCACGGGAATGGTCACGATGTGTATCGGCGTCGGTCAGGGGATCGCGGCAATACTTCATAGAGAACTTGAAACGTGATTTGTGAATCTCATATTTTAGTTGATGTTACCGATTCCGTTGGAACGGTGACCCTGAACCGCCCTGACAAGCTGAACGCGTTTTTCGGTAGCATGCGGGACGAGATAGGCGAGGCCCTCGAGGAGCTTGCCGGCAGGGACGACGTCCGCGTCGTGGTGGTTACGGGACGCGGACGCGCGTTCTGCGCCGGAGCCGACGTGGGCTATCTGGCCGACCTCCTGGAACGGGAAGCGTACGACGAAGCCAACCTGCTCGTCACGGCTGGACGACGCGTGATCCGATCGATCGTTGAAATGCCGAAACCGGTGATCGCTGCCCTCAACGGCCCGGCCGCGGGCGGCGGAGCGAACATGGCGCTCGCCTGCGACCTTCGAATCGCGTCCGACCGGGCGGCGATCGGCCAGACGTTCAATCGAATCGGACTGGCCCCGGACTGGGGCGGCAGCTGGCTGGTTCCGCGCCTGGTGGGCCGCGCGCGGGCGGCCGAGCTGTTCTTCCTGGCGGACATGGTCGATGCCCCGGAGGCCGAGCGCATGGGCCTCGTGAATCGGGTGGTGCCGCATGCCGACCTGGAGGGTACGGTACGTGAAGTGGCCGGGCGTCTCGCGGCCAAGCCGGCTCTCGCCCTCGCGCTGGCCAAGGAAGCGCTTCGACGGTCTCTTTCCGCCGAACTCGACGAGATGCTCGACTTCGAGGTTCGGGCCCAGGACCAGGCGTTTCGATCGGCCGATGCGCTGGAGGGCACACGCGCCTTCGTGGAGAAGCGTCCGCCGCGTTTCGGCGGCGACCCGGGGAGTGAAAGCTCATGACCACGGCGAATCCGGTCCGGCGCGCCACGCTGGACGACCTCGACGAGATCCTGTCATTGTGGGTCCATTACATCCGCGTGCACCGGGTCAATCCGGCATATCGAAACATGCCGCCCGACGCGCTGAAGAAGCGGCGGGCCGTCTTTGAGAACCACATTCGAGGCGAGGACTCGGACGTGTTCGTCGTGATGGGCTCGGACGGCTCCCTGGAGGGAATGCTCTCCTGCTTCGAAGAGGAGAACGCCGCTTACTTCCATCCCCCGAAGTACGCACGCATCCAGACCCCGTTCGTCCGGCCCGAGGCGCGCGGGCGAGGTCTTCTGAAGCGGATGCTGGACGAGGCGTACCGCTGGGCGCGCGAGCGTGAGCTCATGGAGGTGCGCCTGTTCGTAAGTGCGATGGCGGAGGCCGCGAACCAGTTGGCCGAAGAACATGGGTTCGAGGCGATCGCGGTGATCCGACGCCGCCCGATCGAATGGGACTACCCGTCCGATCCGGGTCGACCCCGATGAGTTGCGACTCGTTCCCTCCCCCGCGCGGCCCCGTCGTCGTGATCGGCGCCGGAACGATGGGACACGGAATCGCCCACGTGAGCGCGGCTGCGGGCTTCGTGACCCGCCTGTACGACGTCGATCCGGCCGCGCGTGCCGCCGCCATGGCCCGGATAGAGGCGAACCTCGAGCGAGGGGTAGAGCTCGGCAAGGTGGAGCTGGCGGCGCGGGACGCAGCTCTCGAGCTCCTGAGCGAGACCGGCGATCCCGCCGTGGCTGCCGCGGGCGCGGACCTCGTGATCGAGGCCGTTCCCGAGGACGTCGACCTCAAGCGACGGGTCCTGTCAGAATTCGCCGCGCACGTGAAACCGGATGCCATTCTTGGATCGAACACCTCCTCGTTGTCCATCAGCCGGATCGGCGACGGCGTGCCGGGGCCCGAGCGACTGGTAGGCCTTCATTTCTTCAACCCGGTCCACATCATGGCGCTGGTCGAGGTCGTCCGGGGCGACCGCACGGCGGAGCGCGTCGTGGAGAGCGCCCGGAGCTTCGTCGAGTTCCCTGGACAAGGAACCCATCATCGTCAACGATTCGCCGGGTTTTGCGTCGTCGCGCCTTGGCGTGGCCATCGGCCTCGAGGCGATACGCATGCTCGAGTCGGGCGTCGCTTCGGCGCACGACATCGACCGCGCCATGGAACTCGGCTATCGGCACCCGATGGGCCCCCTGCGTCTTACGGACCTGGTGGGACTCGATGTCCGGCTGAGGATCGCGCGTTACCTGCATTCGGAGCTTGGCGAGCGGTTCCGCCCGCCCGCGCTCCTGGAGCGGATGGTGGAAGAAGGAAAGCTGGGACGAAAGACGGGACAGGGATTCTACTCGTGGTGATACAGGAGGAGGTGACATGAGCGATGTGCTGCTGATCGAGAAGCTGGAGGGACGGGTCGGCCTGCTCACCGTGAACCGGCCGGACAAGATGAACGCCCTCAACACCGAGGTGCGGGAGTCGCTGTTCGCGGCCCTGGATAGCCTGCGACATGACGACGACGTGCGAGTCGTGGTCATCACCGGATCGGGCGACCGCGCCTTTATCGCGGGGGCGGACATCGGGGAGTTCAAGGACGCCGGCGCGGTGGAACAGTACCGGTCGATGCAGGAGAGCAACATCTACTCTCTGATGGAGGACTTTCCCAAGCCGATCATCGCGATGATCAACGGATACTGTCTCGGTGGGGGCTGTGAACTCTCGATGGCCTGCGACATCCGGATCGCGTCGGATCGCGCCAAGCTCGGCCAGCCGGAGGTCAACCTCGGGATCATCCCTGGAGGTGGTGGTACGCAGCGGCTGCCTCGCCTGGTCGGCGAAGGTCGCGCGGCGCTGCTGATCATGTCCGGAGTACTCATCGGCGCGGACGAAGCGCTGGACATCGGCCTGGTGGATTCCGTCTTCCCGGCTGACGAACTGCGGGAAAAGGCCCTCGAGATTGCCCGCACGATCGCCTCCAAGTCGCCGATCGCCCTGCAGGCAGCCAAGGAGAGCATTCTCGCCGCCCGCCGCATGCCGCTGGACGAAGGCCTGAAGTTCGAACGCGCCTGGTTCGGACTGCTGTTCTCGACGGAGGACAAGGACGAGGGCGTCGCTGCTTTCCTCGAGAAGCGCGAGCCCGAATTCACGGGGCGGTAGCTAGCTTGTTCTTCGCCCAAAACGAACCACGGCCCTGACCGCGAAGGTCAGGGCCGTTTTCTATGCATCACCTGGCTGTCGGTTGCGGGTTTTCCCCGCGGTCATCAGCCCTGGACGATGCTCACGATCTTCCGGCCGCCGCGCTGGTCGGCGAACTGGACCAGTCCATCCGACAGAGCGAACAGCGTGTCGTCGTTGCCCCGGCCCACGTTGCGGCCCGGGTGGATCCGGGTGCCCCGTTGCCGGACGATGATATGTCCCGCGCGCACCCGCTCGCCACCGTACTTCTTCACACCCAGGTACTTCGGGTTGCTGTCGCGTCCGTTGCGGCTTGAGCCGACACCCTTTTTATGCGCCATGACTACGCCTCGTCACGATTCTTGATGGCCTTTTGAACGTCGCTCTTCAGGATCCGGCCTTCCTTACCCGTACCCTCGACGGTCGAGAGATCGAGTCCAGCTTCCGCCGCGAGCTCGCGGGCCGCGTCCGTGATGTCGAACTCGGCGACCGGCGGCGTCTCCGCGACGACCGGTGTCTCCTCGACGACGGCTGCGACCTTGGCCTTCGGCTTCGGCTTGGCAGCCGCCTTCTTCGGGGCGGGCTTGGCAGCCTCCGTGCGGGAAGCCACTGACTTGCCCTTGCCGAAGTCGATCTCCAGGACCCGCACTTCCGTGAAGCCCTGGCGGTGTCCCTGTTTGCGGCGGTAGCCCTTCCGCTTCTTCATCTTGTAGACGATGATCTTGTCGTCCCGCCCGTGGCGGATGACCTCGGCGGCCACCGCTGCCCCGTCCAGGGACGGACGGCCGACTATGATCTCGTCTTCGCGCTCCGCGAGGAGCACGTGGTCGAACGTCACCCGGTCGCCGGGCTCGGCGTCCAGCGTTGGCATCCTGAGCATTGCGTCGAGCTCAGCTCGCCACTGCTTTCCTTTGGCCTCGAATATCGCGTACATCGTCTTCATCTTGAATGCTAGGGTCTATTCTGATCCGTAGCCCTATAAACTAGAACCAATCCCGGGTGGTGTCAATTTCATCGGAGCGGGCCGTGGAGGTCCTCAGGCTACCGCGTATTTCCCCGTCACGTCGGTGTCGGCGGGCCCCGCGAGGAGCCGGTATTCGTCATGCCCCATCAGGGGGTCGTCCCGGATATCGAGCTCCAGGCGGAGCTCGGCCGAGATCCGCTTCAGGAAACGCGGTTCCTGTTCAAGGAGATAGAGGGCCACCTCCGGGTGCACCCTCAAAGTGAGGTCCCTCTTCTCGCCCGCGGAACGGGCCCGGCGAATGGCTCGCTCGAGCCGCCGAACGACCGTGTCGGGCGCCAACACCCGGCCGGTCCCATCACAGCTGGGGCAGGGTTGGGTCGCCGTCTGGACGAGGCTGGGCCGGACTCTCTGCCGGCTAATCTCGAGGAGGCCGAGTTCGGAGATCGTGAACATCTTCGTGCGAGCCCGATCGCGCCCCAGGTGGCTACGCACCTCGTGTTGCACGCGCTCCCGGTTCTCCATCTCGTCCATGTCGATGAAATCGCAGACGATGATGCCGCCGATATCGCGGAGTCGCAGCTGTCGCGTGATCTCCGCCGCCGCCTCGATATTCGTCTTCAGGATGGTCTTCGCCGGGTCCTTCTTGCCGGTGTAGCGGCCCGTGTTCACGTCCACTGACACCAGTGCTTCGGTGTGCTCGATGACGATGTAGCCACCCGACTTCAGGTCTACCCGGCGACGAAATGCGGCTCGAATGTCCTCCTCGACTCCGAACTCGTCGAAGATCGGGACGTCTCCCCGATAGAGCTTCACGCGATCCAGGAGCTCTGGACTCACCTGCCCCAGGTAGGACTTGATCTCCTGAAACAGCTCTTCCGAATCGACGGTGAGCGAATCGACCTTCTCGCTGAACAGGTCTCGGATAATTCCCGAGGTAAGCGTCGCCTCGCGATGCACCGATGCGGGAGCCTTCATCGACTCGACACGCCGCTGCACTTTTTCCCACGTCTTGCGCAGTGATTTGAACTCGGCCACGAGCGTCTTCTGGGTAAGCTCTTCGCCCACCGTCCGAATGATGATGCCGCCCTGGTCGCGACCGATCGCCTCGCGGCCCATCTTCCGAAGGCGCGTGCGCTCATCTCGATCATCGATCTTCCGGCTGACCCCGACGTGCTTCGAATCCGGCATGTAGACGATGAACCGGCCCGGGAGAGACGCCTGGGTCGTGACCCGGGGTCCCTTGGTGCCGATCGGTTCCTTCGTCACCTGGACCAGGAGTTCCTGGCCTCGCTCGATCACGTCCTGGATCGGGGGATACTTCCGGTTGCGTCGGTTTCCATTCCGGCCGCCGTTCCCGCCCCCGTTCTCGTCGTCGTCCTCCTCGACCTCTGAGACGTCCGAGACGTGGAGGAAGGCTGATTTCTCTGTTCCGATGTCGACGAAGGCGGCTTGGATACCGGGAAGTACGGCTTCGACCCTGCCGAGGTACAGATCACCGACGATCCGGTCCTCGTCGGATTGCTCGTTCATGAGTTGGACGAGCTGGCCATCCTCGATGATGGCCACCCTGGACTCGCTGCCCAGGGCGTTGATTACGATCTCACGTCGCATTTTCTGCTATATCCCGTCTGCCCCAACCCGTTGGGGCGCAACCGCCGGCGCAGCAGCGCGAGCGGCTCAAGTCCGGCGCGACGCCGTCCGGTCACGCTCCTGGGCCGGCGACGAGGCACTCGTAGATCCATGTTTCATAAGGAAACGGGACCGCGAACAGGTGCGCACGGCCCCGGATCCTGCCTACAATGTAGGGCGAAAGCGACCGGGCGGCCACCGAAGTCTCCCGTCAGGACAAATCGTTCAGGAGCTCCCGGGCGATCACCATTCGCTGGATTTCGCTGGTGCCCTCGCCGATCTCGAGGATCTTTGCATCCCGCATCATCCGCTCGACCGGGTACTCCCTCGAATAACCGTACCCGCCGTGCAACTGAACCGCGTCGATCGTCGCGTCCATCGCCGCCTCCGACGCGAAAAGCTTGGCCATCGAGGCCTCCCGCTTGTGCGGCCGGCCCTCCTGCCTGAGGCGGGCAGCGTGGTACGTCATGAGGCGGGCAGCGTGAATCCGCGTGGCCATATCGGCCAGCTTGAACTGTATACCCTGGAAACGATTGATCTTCTTCCCGAACTGCTCGCGCTCGTTCGTGTAACGCAGCGCCTGCTCCAGCGCCCCCTGGGCCAGCCCCACGGCATGCGCCGCGATCCCTACCCGGCCGCCATCCAGGGTGTCCAGGAATACTCGGAAGCCGTCGTTCTCCGCTCCGAGGAGGTTCTCCGCTGGCACTTCCACGTTCTCGAGGATCAACTCCCGCGTGTCGGACGCGTTCCAGCCCAGCTTCCGCAACTTGTCGCCGGCCGAAAAGCCCGGCATCGGCTCGAGTTCCGCGCTGTGCCCGAAGCCGACCTCGAGAGCCTTTTCGAGGTCGCACGTCTCCTTGGTCATGATGAAGGCGCTGACGCCCTTGTTCCCCTGCCCCGGATTCGTGACGGCAGCCACCACGAAGACCTCGCCCACGCCCCCATGAGTAATCCAGGTCTTCTGGCCATTCAGCACGTACCGATCACCCCGCCTGACGGCCGTCGTCAGCATTCCGCTCGCATCGGATCCAGATCCCGGTTCCGTCAGACCGAAACCGCCAATCACCTGTCCGCTGGCCAGGGGAGTGAGGTACTGGGTCTTCTGCGCGTCCGTTCCCCAACGGTAGATCGGCGTGCCGCACAGTGATGTGTGGGCGCCCACGGCGATCGAGTGGCTGGCGTCTATGCGAGCCAACTCCTCGGACACGATGACCGACGCCATCAGGTCCATTCCGGCCCCACCGTACTCTTCCGGCCAGGGGATCCCGAAGAGACCCAGCTCGGCCATCTTTGCCGTATTCGCCCAGGGGAACTCCTCCCTGTCATCGAGTCCGGCGGCCACCGGCGCAATTTCCGCTTCCGCAAACTCGCGGACCATGTCCCTCAACATCAGGTGATGGTCTTCGAGGTACAGGTCAAACGTGGTCATCCAGGTACCTTCCGTTCGGATGCGGCGGCGGCACGGGCCACCGCCAGAGCTGCAGAGAAATGCGGGCGACGCCCGCTGGACGCCGCCCGCAGTAAGGTAATCCGCCACCCGGCGACTGGAAACGGGTCGGCCGAAACGAGTCAGATCGAAGGGCGCACGTACCTCTCGAGATACTGGAATCCGAGGTCATCCCGTCGGGTCAGGTAAAGCGTCCCGTCCCCAAAAGCCCGAAGGGAACTCCGAACCGGAATCTTCACGGACGCGACCCGGTTGCCCTCGGCATCGAACACGTCCAGGACCGGCGAGTCGCCCGCCGGCACGTATCTCTCGACCCACACGTAGCCGGCCGGGTCCACGCGCACGGACTCGGGCGCGAACGGAGGCTTCACCTCCGGCCACTCGAAGCCATCCACGCCCGGCGTTCGGCCGCCGCCGCGCCTCATGCGAGCGTTCATCCGGCCGTTTTCGTTCGATACCATCATCATCATGCCGTTGGCGGCCAGATCCTCGGCCCAGGCCTCCTTGTCGGCGTCCTTCACCTTGACCGGCTCGAAGGGGACGGGAGCGCCGGAGACGACCGACCCGTCCGGGCGCACCCAGTCCACGTGGTAGTCACTGACCCGGACCACCGCCACGGAGCCATCGGGACCCACCGACCATCCGTCTTCCGGACTCAGCGGAACCGGCCTCACCTCCTGCCGCATGTCGTTCGCGCCGCCGGACGTGCGCTCGGTGACGTCTCTCAGTTTGACCCGAACCACGGGCTCAGCCTCTGCCTCCGAGTCGGAACGCCACCGAACAATGTCGGCCGAATCGCGGATCATGCCGTCACCCCGGGGCTCGTAGTACAGGTATCCGGAGCCATCGACGCTCTCGGGAATGATGATCTGAAGTCCCATCGCCTCCTGCTGCACGACGGGCACCGTGCGCCCGAACCCGTAGTCCGACCCGATGACGGTCATGCGGCCGTTGCCGAGATCCACCATCAGCGTCGAGTCGCCGGGCCAGGCGAACAGGGCGTCCGGCTGCCGGTACTCGTCAGGTCCCTGGCCCTTTCGCGAAATCGTCTCGGCCCCCTGGAGCTCGGGATCCAGCACGTAGAGCTTTTCGTCCAACGCGTCGGACACGAGCAGGCGACCGTCGTCCAGCTCACGAATGCCACCGATCAGGCTGAACGGCTCGGCGTACGCCGCCGCGGGCTCTTTGAGCGAAGTCATTTCCTGGCCGTCGGCCGTCGCCGGACCGGCGAGTGCGACCACTTCCGCTGCCAGGGCAACGGCTGCCCACCGTCCATACCGACACTGCTTCATGAGACTTCCTCCATATCTGCCGCTGCGAACGGCGTCACTCGACCCATTCCGGACATACGGTAGATGCGCGGCCGGCGATCACGGTTGCCCGGCCGTCCCGCACCGGTCGCATCCCCCGCAGCGCGGAGCCGGCTCGCCAAAGTAGCCGGCGATATACGCGCGCCGGCACCGGCGGTCCGAAACATAACCCTTCATCGCCCGCAGACGGGCCTTCGCGCGCTTCTTGGCCTCCGGGGTCCGTCGCCCTCCCGCCTTCATCAGAACTGACTGAACGGTCTCGTCTCGGGGCGTTACCAGCAGCATTGCTCTGGCGGGCTTGCCGTCCCGTCCCGCACGACCGGCTTCCTGCACGTAAGACTCCAGCGCACCGGGCATTCCGAAGTGGCATACCAGGCGTATACGCGGATGGTCGATTCCCATCCCGAAGGCGCTGGTAGCGCAGACGACGCGGAGATCTCCACCCAGGAACCGCTGCTGGACGCCGCGCCTGGCATGACTCTCGAGGCCCGCGTGATAGTAGGCGGCCTGCACGCCTAGCCGGCACAGGGCTTCCGCGGCGCGAGCCGCACGGGAACGGGTGGGCGCGTACACGATCGCCGCGCCACCCGGGTGAGCTCGCAAGACCCGGCGAACCGAAGCGCCGACTCGGTTCATGGCCTCGGCCGCAGATCGAGTGCGGGCGGCCAGCCAATGAATATTGGGACGATCGACCGATGCGACGGCCCGGAACGGGTCCCGCAGCCCGAGGCAGCGCTCCGTATCTGCGCGAGTGGCCGGCGTGGCCGTAGCCGTGAACGCGGCGATTGGCGGCGCTCCGACGATGGACGAGAAACGCCCAATGCGACGGTAGTCGGGTCTGAAGTCGTGTCCCCATTCGCTGATGCAGTGGGCCTCGTCGACGACGATCCAGGTGGGACGCCGATCGGCCCAGAGGGCTCGAAAACCTCGGCCTCCCAGCATCTCGGGAGACACGTACAGGAGACGGAGCTTCCCGGCGGCCAGCGATTCCAGCGCCTCTTCCCTGGCCCGCGGCGAGGTCGCCGACGTCAAATCGGCCGCCGGAAGCCCCCGGCGCCTGAGCGACTCCACCTGGTCCTGCATCAGCGAAATGAGGGGGCTGACGACCAGCGTGATCCCGGGCGTCATGAGCGCCGGGAGCTGAAAGCAAATGGACTTTCCCGCTCCGGTCGGCAGGATCGCCAGAACGTCGCGGCGCTGAAGCATGGCCTCGACGATGGGCCTCTGCAGTCGGCGAAAGCGGGAGTGTCCGTAGAAACGCTGCAGCGCGTCCTCCGAAGACACCGTGAGCCGTGCGCGTCTTCCATCCGGTCCTACGAGCATGTCGATCGATGGCCCTGCACGCTCAAGAATCCGTCATCGACGATCAGGCGGAATCCCGGAACAAAGCGAGGTCGCGACCACCGGTCCCTGCAGTTGACGAATCGATGACCGCCCCCCGGCAACCTCTCCCCGCGCTTCGGGCCCGGCAGGAGCGGAGGTGGAATGGCGAGAAGGAAGCGGCGCGAAGTGGCCCTGGATATCCTCGTAGGCCTGGTGGCAGTCCTGGCGTTGTTCTTCGTCATTCGGGAGCGCTTGGTGCCCTGGGTGGCGGAGCGGGCGGTGGTCGATCCCGGCGAAACCGTGACGAAGGCCCCGGCACTGATCAACGCGGAAACGGGCGACTCTCTTCCATTTCGCCGGGACGCCGACAACCTGCTCCTCGTGTTTCGCTCGACGTGCCCGACCTGCCAGCGCACGGTACCCGCGTGGAACGCCCTGGCGGGAAGCGAGCCGTGGTTGACCACCGCCATTGGACTGGAGAGCCCGGAGAACGCCGCCGCTTACGCCAACCAACAACTGCCGGCGGCCCGGATCGCGGTGCCCCGGGACATCCACCGCTTCACGAACCGATTCCGCATCGACGTCGTGCCCACGACCCTCGTTATCAGTCGCGCCGGCCGGCTCGTGGCGCGACACGTGGGTCCCCTGGAGGAATCCGACATAGAGGCGCTTCGTCGCCTCGTCGCACCCTCCGCACCTTGACTCTCACTGAAAGGAGAGCTCCATGAGGAAGCTCTGGCTCGTAGTGGCCCTCGCCGCGCTGTCCGCACCACCAGCCGCGATAGCGGCCGAGGAAGCAGGGCCTGCGAAGTGCCAGGACTACTGCGCCGAGATGGCAGCGCAGAGCTGCGACCGCATCGATTCGTGGAAATGCGCCTGGTATATCCTCGGATGCCTGGCGGGTTGCAACATCGCGTCGCTGTGATCATCCACAACGAGGGAAAGGACAGGAACATGGTACGAAGGATCAGAGTGCTGGGCCTGGCCGTCACGGTGGCGGGGCTGGGCCTGATCCCGGCGCCTCGAGCGGAGGCTGCGACGGACAAGTCCTGGTGCATGACCTACTGCGACGCCATCTACCTGGGCTGCGAGAAGACGGTGGGCTGGTTCGACCCCGAGGCCTGCGAAGAGTGGAAGAGAGGCTGCCTGGACGGCTGCCGGGTCAACCACTGACGGGGTTCGCGGCGAGAGGACGCGGTCGAGGCCGCGTCCTCTCAGTCCTTCGGGACCTCGCGGTCCGCCTGCCCGCGCAAGAGTCTCAGGGCGAGCGCCGAGATCAGGACGCCGACCCCGAGTCCCGAGGTGAATTCGCTCTCGAGCAGCACGCCGCCGTACCAGAATGCCCCGCCGACGCACGCCATGACCAGCTGGAAGCGCAGCCAGTAGCGCTCTCGCGAGGTCACTCGACCAGCGGGTCGCTCACCGGCGCGATGTCGGTCTCCGCGCCCCACGATATCACCCATGCCGCTACGAGGCCGGCGATCGCATTGCCAGCCAGCACCACGGAAAACGTGAGGAAGCCCTGCCGAACTCCGAGCAACCCGAGGCCGAGAAAGACCGGGTATACGACGAACAGCGTGTACAGGCTCGGCAGAAGGCTGAAAGTGACTCCCTTGCCGGCGAATCCCTCGCCCGGGATCACCGGATACAGGGCCCCCATCGCCACGCCCCAAACCGACCCGTACAGCGCTCGCATGAGGTACTGGCCCGCGGACAGGTCCACGTCGACCCCGACTCCGAGGAGCGCCGTCAGCCCGATGCTGCCGGCCACCTCCGTGAAGAACCCGTGAACCAGGCCGGCGAGGATGCCGCCCAGCAGGCCCAGTCCAAGCCTGGCGGACAGGTCCAGCGGACCTTCCACGGCCGGTCCGAACGGCCGGCCGGCGATGGCGACCGCGAGAAGGCCGAGCGAGGCCGCCAGGAGAAGGATCCCGACCTCGATGCCGATTCTCGTTCCGACGTCCAGCAAGGCGACTCCCCCCAGACCGGCGGCGAGACCGATCACGCCGAGCCCCGCGGCGCTGGCCGGGATGCGACTCCGGTGAACGGACGGATCTGCCGCTTGTTCGCTCATGTGAATCCTAGCCCCTGTCTCATTGGTTCCCGGGGCGTGACACGAAGCGCGCACACCCTGTCTTGCCCAGCGATCGGAATCAGTCGCCCGCCCCCTCGAGGAAGCGGCGGACCCCTTCCCGGCAATCGTCGGTAAGGCGAGCGATGACGTTGACCTGGGCGCCCGCGCGGATCGCAGATTCGAAGCTGGCCCCGTCGATCTGGTACAGCAAGCGCTTGGAGAGCGCGAGCGCGCTGGCGCTGCGGGAAGCCAGCGTCGCGAGAAACGAGTCCGCCTCTTCCTCGAACGAATCGGCCGAAAAGACCCGGTTCACGAGTCCGAAACGAAAGGCCGTATCCGCGTCGATCGAGTTCCCGAGCGCGATCAGCTCGAAGGCGCGCTTCTCGCCCACCGAGCGCCGCAGAATCGCCATGACCATCGCCGGAACGAAGCCGAGCCTTACCTCGGGATAGCCCAGGCGGGCGTCGGCTCTTGCCAGCACCAGGTCGCAGGCGGTCGCGAGACCGGCGCCTCCGGCGAGCGCCTGGCCGTGAACGAGAGCCACGACGGGCTTTTCGAGCCTGCGGATGAGCACGAACAGGTCGCCCAACCCCTGGGCCTCGGCGAGGCTCGTTTCCGGACCTGCCTCCACGGCCTCCTGCAACTCGCGGAGGTCAGCGCCGGCGCAGAAATCGGGTCCGGCGCCGGCGATCGCGATTACCCGCACCCGCGCATCGGTTTCCGCCAGGGCCAGCGCGTCCTTCAACTCCTCAACGAGAGCCCGGTTGAGCGCGTTGCGGCGCTCGGGCCGGTTCAGCGTGATCCGGGCGACTCCCGTGTCTCCGTCGATCGCGGAGCGGACCTGCGTGGCCATGCGCTATTCCTCCCCGGGCGGACGACCCGGAATCTCGCCCGAGACGACCCGGTCGCACTCCGCGACGACCTCATCGGGCGCATCCACCTCCAGCCCGAGGATACCGGCGCCGAAAGTCTTCCCCTGGGCGTCAAGCATGAGCGATACCGTACCGCCGCCGCCGAGCGACTCGTGCAGCAGAAAGTTCAGGGCCCCGAGATTCGGCAGCTCGAATCGCTCGACATCCCCGCTGCAGACCCCTGAAAAATGAGATTTCACCCGCTCGGGGGTTACTTCGCGGACCAGGAACTCGTACGCGACCGGAGCGAGGGCGATGACCCCTATGTTGGCCGTGTCACCCTTATCACCCGATCGGGCGAACGCGATTCGTGACAGCGGTACTCTCATGCTTCCGATTCCAGGTGCGGGTGGCTCTCACGCATCGGTGACCTCCACACGAAGCTCCGATTCGACGGCTTCTCGGTCGATGAGGGCCGGCCAGTAAGCCATCACTTCCTGCACTCTCGGTCGCCCACCGGCGAATCCCGTCACGGAAGGGGGGCCGGCGAGGATGAGCGGAGCGATCTCGCGTGTGAACGACTCGACGGGCGCCCGGTCGGGCCCCCGCACGCCCACCCGAAGAACTACCTCCGGCAAGTCCGCCGCCGCCGGCCCGGGCTCGAGGCCGAGACACGCGCCAGCCCCCACGAACTCGGTACGTATCTCGTCGAACTCCAGGCCCGCACGGTCCAGCCGCGCCCGCAGAACCTCGTCCGCCCGACGCGCCTTGGCCAGGGCATCGGGGCCCGCGTACGTGAGGCTCCCGGTCGCCTTGAACCCGTCGTGATACGCGATGGAAACCTTGAGCAGGTCCGTGCGTGGACCACCGGTCACTCCGCTCACGCGCACCCGGTCATCTCCCAGATCGGACACCCGCACGGTGCCGAAGTCGGCTACGCAATCCGGCGTGATGTAGTCCGCCGGATCACCCATCTCGTACACGAGCTGCTCGGTGACACTGGCCCAGGTCACCCGCCCGCCCAGGCCCGGGTGTTTCGTCACTACGAAGGTGCCATCCGCCACGGCTTCGATGATCGGGTAGCCCGGGACCGCCAGGTCCACACCCTCCCAGTCGAAAAGGGTGTTTCCCCCCGCCGCCTGTGCACCGCACTCGTTGATGTGGCCGGCGACGACCCCGGCTGAGATGCGGTTCCAGTCGTCGAGCGCCCAGCCGAACTCATGCACCAGCGGACCGTAGGTCAGGGCGGTGTCCGTGGATCGCCCCGTGACGACGACGTCGGCGTCCTGCTGAAGAGCCTCCAGGATCGGGTCCATCCCGATGTAGGCGTTCGCGCTGTAGACCCGGTCCCGAATGTCGGACAGCGGAGCGCCGGTCTCCATGTTCCGAAGCTCGTGCCCGGCGTCGAGAAGACTTGCAAGCCGTGCCATCAGGTCGTCGCCGGTGACGATCGCGATTCGAAGCGGCCGGGCCGTCTCCACATCCGCCAGGCCGGCGATCAGCGCATCGCGGCAGGCGGCCGGGTTGACTCCGCCCGCGTTCGTGATCACCCGAACCCCCCCATCGACCAGTTCGGGAGCAAGATCGAGGACAAGCGAGACGAAGTCGCGCGCGTACCCCGCGGATGGGTCTTTGACGCGCTGTTTCTGCAGGATCGACATGGTGATCTCGGCGAGGTAGTCGAGCATCAGATAGTCGATGTTCCCGCCACGGACCTGGAGCTTCGGGGCTTCCTGCCAGTCACCCCAGAACCCCTGTCCTGAGGCCACGCGCACGACCCGGCCAGCCATCAGGCGTCGTCCGGAAGAGTGAAAGGCCCAATGTGAGGGGCCGGGTTCTCGAGGGTCGTTCGGAGGGCGAGATCCAGGACGTCACGGGTCTCCTCCGGGGCGATGATCGCGTCGACATACCCGCGGGCCGCCGCGTAGCGGGCATCGAGGTTCAGCTCGTACTCGTCTCGGGTGGCTTCCATCGCGGCCTCCGTGTCCTCGTCCAGAGGAACTCCTTCTTCGCGGGCCTGGTCGATTTTCGGGCCGAACATGGCCCGTACCGCCGACTCGCCCTCCATCACACCCATCCGGCCCGTCGGCCACGTGAAGATGAAGTCCGGGTCGAACCCCTGCCCCGCCATCGCGTAGTAGCCAGCTCCGCTCGCGTGTCCGATCGTCAGCACCAGCTTTGGCACGCGGGCCACCGACATGGCCTCGACCATTCGGGCGCCCGCCCGGATGATGCCCGAGTGCTCCGCGTCCGCACCGACCATGAAGCCGCTCACGTCCTGCACGTACAGCAGCGGGATCTTGTGCCGGTCGCACATGTCCATGAAGTAGGCCACCTTCTCCGCGCTGTCGGCGTAGATGATCCCCCCGAATTTCGGCGGCCCGCCCTTCGGGTCCTTGAACATGCCACGCCGGTTGGCGATCACCCCCACGCGGCGACCCCGCAGCCGGGCGACGGCCGTCAGCATCTCCGGCGCGTAGCCGGCCTGGAACTCGTCGAACCGGCCGGCGTCGAGGAAGGTCTCGAGGATCGCCTCCAGCTCGTAGGGCTGCCGGTGGTCTTGTGGCATGAGATCGTAGGCTTCATCGGCGGACCGGGCCGGGGGCTCCGGGTCGTCGACAGGTGCGGGCAGCCGTGCCGGCGGAAGATCGCTCACCAGGTCCCGAATCTTCGCGATGCACGTTTCATCGTCAGGGACTTCATAGTGGGCGACACCGCTGATCTGGTTGTGAGTCGACGCGCCGCCGAGGACCTCGGCTTCGACGTCCTGGCCGGTCGCGCCCTTGACCAGGTTCGGGCCACCGAGGCCCATGAAACTCGTGCCGTCGACCATGACGATCATGTCTGAGAGGGCCGGCAGGTAGGCACCTCCCGCGATACAGGGTCCCATGACGGCCGAGATCTGCGGGACGTCCAGGTAGTGCCGCATGATCGAGTTGTAATAGAAGAGCCGGCTCGCTCCGTACTTGCCGGGAAAGACGCCCGCCTGGTAGGGCAGGTTGATTCCCGCCGAGTCGACCAGGTAGATGATCGGCACGCGGCAACGCATGGCGATCTCCTGGGCCCGCAGCTTCTTCGGAATGGTCTCGGGCCACCAGCTACCGGCCTTCACCGTCGCATCGTTGGCGACCACGACCACAGGCCGGCCGCATACTTCTCCGATGCCCGTAACCACGCCCACGCCCGGCGCTTGCCCGTCATATTGATCGTACGCGAGCAGCAGCCCGATCTCGAGGAAGCCGCCGCCCGGGTCGATCAGCAGGTCGATCCTCTCACGGGCGGTGAGCTTGCCCTGGGAATGCTGCCGTTCGATCCGCTTCGGACCGCCGCCCTCGCGCAGCCGCTCCTCGAGCGCGCGAACCTCGTCGACCATGAGCCGCATGCGAGCTGGTTCGGCCATCACGCCTCTGCGTCCGCTCGGTTCTCGTCGAACCACTCCCGGATGTACGTGGCGGCATCACCGGTGGCCGTTCCCGGTCCGAACAACCGGCCGATGCCGAGAGCCTGTAGCGTCTCGACGTCCTCCTGGGGAATGATCCCGCCGCCGGTGATGAGAACGTCGTCCATGCCGTTCTCGCGAAGCAGATTGAGGACGCGGGGGAAGAGCGTCATGTGGGCCCCCGACAGGATGGACAGGGCGACCACGTCCACGTCCTCCTGCAAGGCCGTCGCGGCGATCTTCTCCGGGGTCTGGTGCAGTCCCGTATAGATCACCTCCATCCCGGCATCCCGCAGCGAGGCCGCGATGACCTTCGCGCCGCGATCGTGGCCGTCCAGCCCTGGCTTGGCGACCAACACGCGGATCTTTCTTTCGACCATGGCGAATTCGCTCCGAATGGAGACGCTGGGCCGCGGCGGGAAGAACGCCCGCCGCGGCGACTTCAAAGTACCGGGCCGAAGCCCCCGTCAAAAGGCCACGGGCTCCTGGAATCGGCCGTACACGATCTCGAGCGCGGACCGGATCTCGCCGAGTGTGGCGTAGCAGCGGACGGCATCCAGCATGGGCGGCATGAGGTTGCGGTCCGCCCGCGCCGCTTCGGTCAGCGCGGCCAGCGAGCGATCCACCGCCTCGCCGTCCCGCGTGCGCCGGAGTTCCGCCAGGCGCGCATGCTGGGCCACACCCGCCGATTCATCGATCTTGAGAATCTCGATGTCCGGCTCATCCTGCTCCTCGAAGGAATTCACCCCCACGATGAATCGGCTTCTCGCCTCGACTTCGTCCTGGAATCGCCGGGCTGAACGGGCGATCCTGGCCTGGAAATAGCCCGATTCTATGCCCGCCACCACACCGCCCAGGTCGTCGATCTCGGTGAATATTTCTTCCGCCTGCCGCTCCAGCTCGTCGGTCATGCTCTCCACGAAGTACGAGCCGGCCAGGGGGTCGATCGTGTTCGGGATGCCCGTCTCGAAGGCCAGGATCTGCTGGGTACGCAGGGCAATCCGCACCGCGTGCTCGGTGGGCAGGGCCAGCGTCTCGTCCATGGCGTTCGTGTGCAGCGACTGCGTCCCGCCGAGCACGGCGGCCAGTCCCTGGTAGGCGACCCGAACGATGTTGTTGTGCGGCTGCTGGGCGGTCAGCGTGACGCCGGCGGTCTGGGCATGCGTTCGCAGGCGCCAGCTTTCGGGCCGCTTGGCGCCGTAGATCTCTCGCATGTGCCGGGCCCAGATGCGCCGGCCGGCCCGGAACTTGGCGATCTCCTCGAAGAAATCGTTGTGCACATCCCAGAAGAACGACAGCCGGGGAGCGAACTCGTCCACGTCCAGCCCCCGGGCGATGCCCTCCTCCACGTAAGCGAAGCCGTTCTTCAGCGTGAACGCCAGCTCCTCGACCGCCGTGGCGCCGGCTTCCCGAATGTGGTAGCCGGAGATCGAAATCGTGTTGAACTTCGGGGCCTTCTCGCTGGACCACTCGAAGATGTCCGTGATGATCTTGAGGGCCGGCTTCGGCGGGTAGATCCAGGCGTGCTGTGCCTGGTACTCCTTGAGGATGTCGTTCTGAATCGTCCCCGTAACCTTGTCGAAGGGAACTCCTTGCTTCTCGGCGGCCGCGAGCAGGAAGCAGTACAGCATGATCGCGGGGCCGTTGATCGTCATCGACACCGACACCTGGTCGAGCGGGATGCCGTCGAACAGGGTCTCCATGTCGGCCAGGCTGGCGATCGCCACCCCACACTTGCCGACCTCGCCCTCGGAAAGAGGATCGTCGGAGTCGTACCCCATCAGGGTCGGAAAATCGAAAGCCACCGACAGTCCCGTGGTGCCGCGCGCCAGCAGGAACTTGTAGCGCTCGTTGGTCTCCTCAGCCGTCGCGAAGCCCGAGAACATGCGCTTCGTCCACAGCCGGGTCCGGTACATCGTGGCGTACGGACCCCGGGTGAACGGGTATTCCCCTGGCAGGCCGACATCACCGAGGTAATCGTCATCCCGGGTATCGAGCGGCGTGTACAGGGCCCGGACCTGCTGCCCGGAAACCGTGGTGAAGTCCGTGTCTTCGCGCTGCCGGGTGGCCGCGGACGTCGCCTCCCACGCCACCAGTTTCGCCTCGAGCTCGGCCAGCTCCCGTCGCCTGCGTTCGACCTCCTGTTCCAGATCGGCCGATCCCGGGACGTCGGTATCGATCACGTGACTCATCTGCGTTCCTTCCTCGGTGGTATGCGGCGAGCCGTATTGGCGAGCGCCGTGCACGAATATACGCGATGGATGGGGACCCGTTCCAGTTTCATGCGCTGAAACGGGGCGTGCGCGAGGAAGTCACTCCCCGGGCGGTGGCCCCAGGGAGCGGGCGAGCCGGCGCGCGATCTCGTACGGCGAGCCGGCGAACGCTTCCGCGCGCTCGCCATCGCCGATCCAGTTCTTCCACACCGTCGCGGCCTGCCGTTGAAACGCTCGCTCCAGCACTCGACGGGTGTGCTCGATCGCGGCCAGTCGTCGCTGCTCACCCAGCATGCCCGTCTCCGTCAGCCACGCGAAGTGGGCGTCCAGCTGGTCGATCAATTCCGAGATCCCCTCCCCCGCCGACGCGGCGCATTTCAGCACCGGCGCCTCCCAGTCGGGGATCGACGGGCGGGCATCGGCGGCCATGGCGTCGCTGCCCTTGGCGGTGTCGGGGTCGCGCCCGGAAAGGCTGGAGAGATCGACCCCATGGTGGGCCGGCGCGGCAGCCATCGGACTTCCGGCGCGAATAGCCTGAACCACTTCGATTTCCTTCTTCAGGCGATCCGCACCGGGCCGGTCCGCCTTGTTGACCACGAACAGGTCGGCCACTTCCATCAGTCCCGCCTTCATGGCCTGGATTCCGTCCCCTGACTCGGGGACCAGGACGACGACCGTGGAATCTGCGTTCGTCGCGACCTCGAGCTCCGATTGGCCTACTCCGACGGTCTCCAGGAGGACGTGGTCGAATCCGAACGCGTCCATCAGGTCAGCCGCCTCCCGCGTCGTGGTCGCCAGGCCGCCATGCGAACCGCGGCTGGCCATTGAGCGGATGAAGATTCCGGACTCGGTGGCAAGATCGTCCATCCGCACCCGGTCGCCGAGCAGCGCCCCACCCGTGAACGGGCTGCTCGGGTCCACGGCGACGATGCCCACGGTCTCGCCACGATCGCGAAGCCGGCGGGCCACCGCCGCCGTGAGCGTGGACTTCCCCGCCCCCGGAGGACCCGTAAGCCCCGTGCGCCGCGCGCGGCCGACGCCGTCGTGAAGTTCGTGAAGGAGATCCTCGAAGCCGGCGGCCTGGTTCTCTACCCGCGTGATGCACCGCGCGAGAGCCAGGGCGTCACCGGACCGGAATCCATCGGCCAGACGCTGCAGCGGCGGTGAGAGCGATCGAGGACTCGACTCATTCATAGTGGCGAAACTGCTGCCCCGGATTGGCCCTTGCAAGCAGGCGAACGCGAGACGGCCACCCCGGGAGGTCCCGAAGTGGCCGTCGGCGATTCAACTTGCCCGGCCGGTTCTTGACCGGCGCGGAAGGACGCTCTACTTCGTGCGCACGATCGCCATGTAGGGCATGATCGACGCGCTGAGATCGTCTCCCGAGCCCGCCTCCATCAGGCGCAGTCCCGTGCCACCGCTGGCCGCGTTGGCCCGCAGCGTCACGTAAGCCGAGGTAGCGGTGAACAGATCCATGCGCACCGTGCCCGGCTGGTTGAGGAACCGCAGGGTCGGCATGAGCGGCCAGCGTGTGGTCGGGCTCGCGATACCCCCGATACTCGGGTCGTCGTAGATGTCCCTCACTTGGTACGATGTCATCCCCAGCGAGGCGCGGACCGACCCTCCCAGGTCGTCGCGATCCTCCACGGAGAACATCGCTGCCCAATCCGCCGCCAGCTGGTCGAACGACACGCCGAAGACGTTGGTCACGGCCTGCCGCGACGTGGTAGCGCCATCCGTGATCAGGGCCCGCGTCCACTGCCACTCGGTCGCGGCGGTTCCAAACCGGTCGAGCAGGTAACGCACGAAGCTCCAGTTCGCGCCGCGCATCCGGAAAGTACCTTCGCCCAGCGGATCCACCGCGTTGAGGAGGGCTGCCGTGTCACCCGGCGCTGCCAGGTAGAAGCCCAGATTCACCCAGTTGCCCAGGTAGTACTTATTGAGCACATCCACGGCAGCCTGTGACTGCAACAGATCAGCCGCACCGAGCTCATTCCCGGGAGCGAAATCCGTCAATCCGTCGGCCTGCGCCCTCGCGTGACCCACCACTTCCTCGGCCAGGTGAGAAAGACCCTCGTTGATCCACACTTCCTGGGCAGCGCCCGTTCCGACCTGCGCGTTGATCAGGTGTTGGAACTCGTGCGCCACCGTGTTGTCGGTGATCCGCAGGACGGCGGTCTTGGTCAGCTGGTTCGCGTCGTCGCCGGGCGTAAGATCGCCACCGGGATCCGGGACCAGCAGATAGAACATCTTGGCGTTGTTCCCGCCGGAAAACCCGAGGTCGAGCGGACAGAAGAACCCGGCGATAAAGCCGTCCCCGTAGTCCTCCGTCATCCGGTTGACACCCTGCGTGTACAGGATCACGACCTGTCCCGGCGCAATGTCCCCGGCTACGTCGGACGGAGCTCCGAAATACAGGGTGTCCGTGCCGATGATGATACTGTCGAAATTCAGCGCAATGTCGCCGTACTCGCCTGCCGTGAACGCCCCGCGCGACAGCGTATCCTCGAAGATCACCGCGTTGTTGCTGACCTGGACCACTTCCGCCGTGATTTCGGTGGGCGTATTCGGGAACTGGGTCTGAGTCACGCACGAGAATCCGAAGTCCATGACGTCTCCGAGGACCGGCGGCGCGGCCGCCAGGCCGAAGCTCGACCCGCCGGTGGCATTCGCACGGATCGATGGCCGGAGGGGACGCTCGAGCTCACGAAGCTGCATGTCCCAGTCGTACTGCGGACCCCGCCAGTTCGTGAGATCCGAAGCCGTACCGAACAGCGAGAAAGCGGTCCGCTGTTGCGCGGCTCCCGCGACCGGGACGACCGATGGCGCGGGCGAAGCCACGGCGGAGCCGGCGATCGCCAGCTCCATGTCGTTGAATCCGAGAGCCTGCGGCAGAGGCGTCACCACAACCTCGTACTCGGCGCCTGCCGCCTGCGCCGGCAGCTGAACGCAGGCCAGGTCCGCTCCACTGATCACGGCATCTTCACCCGGTGCCAGATTCAGCACCGACGCGCTGGCGTCTCCACCACACGCGTAGGCCGAGAAATTCAAGACCGAGCCGTTGGCGCTGGCGCTCACTCGAACGCTTCCGTTCGCGTCTCCGAAGGTCAGCGTCGTCGACGCCTGTCCGTCCGCCCCGGTGGTCGCCACGAGCGGATTGACGGCCGCTCCGGCACCGGCCGACTGGGTTACCTCAAAGGTCACTTCGATGCCGGGAATCGCCACACCACCCGTTCCGACGGCCTTGACGACCAGCGGCTGCGCGGCGGCCTGTCCGGCGGTGCCGACCTGCCCGCCCCCCGATATGACGGACAGAGCGCCGGTAGCGGTGGCCTCGAGCGAAAATGTCTGCGACGATCCGGTGACGGAGGCCCGCACTTCATACGTGCCCGCCACGTCTCCGAGCGTAAACGAGACCGAAGCACGCCCGTCGGTGGCCGTCGAAGTGCTGTTCGAGCTCAGGCTCGAGTTCGGGCCCGCCGCCAATGCCAGCACCCAGCTCACGGCCTGTCCGCTCACCGGATTCCCGTCCTGGTCCTCTACCATGACGGTGAGGGGAGCCGGGAGTACGACACCGAGGGCTCCGACCTGGCCGTCCCCACTAACGATGTTGAGGGTCAGCGTGGTCCCGGGATCCGTCGGGTTGTCGTCGCCACAGGCAACGAACGTCACCGCAACCAGCAGCGCCAGGGCGCCTTTGCACAGTCTCGTCATGACATCTCCGCACTTGTGTTCGGGCACCGGGCCGTTCTCGAGGGCCCCGGATGCACGTGATCCGGTATCTTGCGGGCAATATCAGTGCCGTGGAGCACTCGGTGCACGATCTCCCGGCGTCGTAGTTTCGCGTCGCCTTGAACACGTGACTCTTTCAGGGGTTCCCGCGGGTTCCGGCTCCCGGATCCTGGCCCGACCACGCGTACGTGCGCCCGGTCCCGCAGTCGCGCACGAGCCGCGCGAGTCGCTTTTTGCACGGTGCCGGATCCGGTTTCTCCATGACGCCCGGAGAGCCACACGGGTCACATGAGGACGGCGGTTGCAAGACCGAGCAGGAGGAAGAATCCCCAGAGGTCGGTCAGCGTCGTGACAAACGGGGAGGAAGCCACAGCGGGATCGACTCCGATCCGTTCAAGGAAGATCGGGATGAAGGCCCCGGCGAACGAGGCGATGACGAGACTGCCCCACATCGCGAGGAGCACGACCACGCCGAACATGATCCCGGCATCCGTGAACAGCAGTCCCATCACCGCAGCCAGAACTCCTATCACGAGGCCGTTCACCAGGCCGACGGCGAGCTCTTTCCAGATCACCCCGAGACGTTCGCCGACGGTCTCCTCCGACAGGGCGATTCGGCGAATCGTGACGGCCAGCGCCTGCGTACCCGCATTGCCTCCCACGCCGGCGATGACGGGCATGGCCACGGCCAGCAGGGCCATCGCCTCGATCGTACTCTGGTAGGCGAACACGACCGAAGAAGCCACGGCCGCGGTGAAGACGCTCAGAACCAACCATGGAAGGCGACTGCGGATCGCATCGACCGTCGTGCCTCGCAGCTCCTCTTCCTCCGACACCGCGGCGAATCGCAGGATGTCCTCGGTGGCCTCCGCCTCCACGACATCGATCACGTCGTCGAACGTGATGCGCCCCACGAGGCGGCCGAGGCCGTCCACGACGCCGAGCGAAGCGAGGTTGTAGCGCGAAAGGGTCTTTCCGACTTCCTCCTGATCGGTGTCCACCGTGACGACGGCCACCGGCTCTTCGGTGAGGTCTGCGATCGAGACCGCCGGATCGGCGATCACCAGGTCCCTGAGCGCCACCACACCCCGGAACGTACCGTCTGGATCGACCACGAAGATGGTGTAGAAGTCGAAGTCCTCGTGCGCCTGCCTGCGAATCTCGGCGATCGCCTCGCTGGCCGTCAGGCGGGTCGACACGGACAGGACTTCGCGGGTCATCAGCCCGCCGGCCGACTCCTCCGGGTAGGTCAGGAGTTCTTCGATTTCGGCCGCTTCTTCGTCGGCCACGGCCGCCAGCACCCGGGCTCGTTGCTCGGGCTCCAGGTCACCGATGACGTCGGCCGCATCATCGTCCGCCATCTCGCGGACGATCTCCGCCGTGCGTTCCGGCTCCAGTTGCAGCAGCAGTTCCCCGGGGCGCTCGACATCCTCCATCTCGGCGAGCGTGTCAGCCGCGAGGTCGGAGGGCAGATGCTGGAGCAGGGACAGCCGCTCCTCGTCCTCGAGGTGCTCCACGAGGTCCGCCAGGTCACTGGCATGCACGCTCTGCAGGGCGGCTCGCAGACCTTCGTAGTCCCCGGCCTCGAGAAGGCCGAGCACCTCGCCCAGCACCTGTTCCATCCGGTCGGTCTTGTCGCTCATCGGTCGCCCACCGCCGGCTCCCCCGCGGCCAACTCAGGTACAGCCATACCCGCGGATAAGATCATCTTGAAACCTTCCTCCACCGTCATCTCCAGCCGATGCACTCGGCTTCGCGGTACGAAGAGCAGGAAGCCCGAAGTCGGATTGGGCACCGTGGGCACGAACACCGCGACCGAGGCCTCCCCGATCACCTCATCCGCCTCCCGCGGCGCGTCGGCCGTCTCGAACACCAGGGTATGCGATCCGGGTGAAGGATACTCGATCAGGGCACAGTGCCGGAAGAGCTTCTGGTCGCGTGTAAGGACGGCCTCGAACACGTGAGACGATGCGCTATACAGTCTGCGGGCTACCGGGACACGATTGGCGACGGAGTTCCAGACTCGAAGCGCCCGCCGCCCCAGGGCCTTCTGCGAGGCCCAGCCCACCACGACCAGCAGCGCCAGCAGAGCGACGAGGCCGAGTCCCCGGGGTTCATAGCCGGCGATCGTGGGGAGGTACCTGCCGATGATGGGATCCAGCCTCAGAAACAGCCACGAAAGGACCCAGACCGTGACGCCGATCGGCGCGATCACGATCAGCCCCGTAACGAGGTATCGTCGGAGACGGAATGAGATCCTCTGCATGGTGGGCCACCTGAGCTCTCTGGCGTTTGCGCTTCCGCCCTGAGGCTAGCCGTCCAGGATGCCTCGCAGCAACTCTTCCTGCAGGACGAACATCTGGGCGGTCTTCCTGTCCGGGCCTTCCGGATGGTCCAGGCCTATGACGTGCAGCGACCCATGGATGACGAGTCTGAGGATTTCGTGCTCGGTCGCCTCGCCGTGTTCGGCCGCGTTCGCCGCCGCCACCTCCGGAGATATATAGACGTCGCCGAACAGATCGCCGCCGCCCAACTCGAAAGCGATGACATCCGTGGGCCGGTCTCGCTCCAGATAGTCGCGGTTGAGCGCCTGGATCTCCGCCACCGACACGAAGGTGTAAGACACCTCTCCGGCGCGCTCGCCCCGCGACTCGAGGGCCGCCCGCGCGGCGCGGCCGAGGAGCCCCTCCTGTCCGCGGAGTGGGGGCCAGTCAGAGATCCGATTGAAGTGCAGGATGGGCGGCATGACGGAGATCGAGGCGATCAGGTCCGAGTCGCGTCATCCGAGGCACCCTCTTCTTCGGGGGCGGGCGGCTCGACCACCGCGTGGACCCCCGACGGATACTCGATTCGTTGGTGGTACATGCCGATCAGGACCCTGGCGAATTCGGCCTTCGCGATCTCCAGGTCCCGTAGCGTCAGGGGGCACTGATCGAGCTGGTTCTCCGTGATCCGGGCGTTCACCAGCTGCTCGATCGTCGCACGGATCCGATCCGGTGTCGGGTCCTGGAGCACGCGGGTCGCAGATTCGATGGCGTCGGCCAGCATGACGACGGCCGTCTCGCGGCTTTGCGGCTTCGGCCCCGGATAGGCGAAGTCCGAGGGGTCGAGGTCGAGATCCGGCTCCGCTTCGCGGGCCTTGTCCAGGAAGAAGGAGATCATCGTCGTGCCGTGGTGCTCCCGGATGAAGTCGTGAATCACTCGGGGCAGGCGGTGCTCGGAGGCAAGCCGTAGACCATCCTTGACGTGGTCGCGGATGATCGCGGCGCTCCGGCGCGGCGGCAGGCGGTCGTGCGGATTCCGCCCGCGCGGCTGGTTTTCCACGAAGAACTGCGGATTCGCCATCTTGCCGATGTCATGGTAATAGACGCCGGCTCGCACCAGCAGCGCGTTCGCTCCGATACCCAGGCAGGCGGCCTCCGCGAGGTTCGCGACATTGATCGAATGGGCGTAGGTGCCGGGGGCCTCGCGGGAAAGCTCACGGAGTAGCGGGGCGTTCAGGTCGCTGAGCTCGAGGAGCGTCTGGTCGGTGCTTACGCCGGTCAGCTTTTCGAGGGCCGGGATGAACGCCGCGACTGCCAGCACCGTGCAGAGCGTCGCGCTGACGCCTCCCCAGAACAGCGCTTGCAGGATCTCCTGCGCGGGCATCGACCGCAGGAGCACCATGGCGAGTCCGGCCAGGAAATAGGCGCCGGTGATCAGCGCGATCAGTACCCAGCTGTGGCTGCGGCGGCGCACCCGGCGAATCCCCAGGGCTCCCGCGCCACCGGCGGCGATCATCTTGAACGGAACGCTTACGGCGGCCAGAGCGAACACCGCCTCGCCCAGCAGAACGATCTGTCCGCCGACGACCCCCGCGACCACGGCCACGGCCACGAACCCTATGAGCCCGTCGTACAGGGCCCCTATCAGGAGCGCGAGCAGAGCCACCGGGATGAGCTCCGATGGATAGCCGGCCTGCTGAATGAGGCTGGCCGACACCATGACCCCGGCCACCAGCCCCATCACGATCAGGTAGGCGCGCACATCCCTGTAGATGCCCGGCCTGTACATCAGAAGCACGACCGCGAGCAGGGCGACGAGGATTCCCGTGTACAGGAAGCTCCCGGCGCTCGCCAGACGCCGGCTCGTGCTCCCGGCCAAGCCCCTTCGGACCAATTCGGCGTTGTAGGCACCCAGCCGGTGCAGGTCTCGGTTTCCGACCCGCTCGTGAGCCGTCACGATGCGCTCGCCTTCCAGGATCACGTCCGCCACCGTATCGACGGCCGCCCTCGCCTGCGCGCGGGCAGTCCGGGTCGCCAGGTCGTCGGGGATCAGAGTCGGCTTGCGGAACCGAATCAGGAGGCTCCCGTAGATCTGGAATCCATCTGCGGACGCGTCCTGCGGCGCGTAGACCAGCGCGTCTTCGTAGAACCGGTTCAGAGTGGCGATGGAGTCCCTCCGCACCAGCCGGTCCGTCTCCCCTCGAACGGTTACGACGCTTGCCGCCTGCCCGCCGGGATCCAGGAGCGCGGCCACTCCTTCTGGCAGGAGGGTTCGGAACGCCGTCTCGATCGAGCGGCGAAGGGCCATGCGGCGCTCTGGATCGGCGAGGTACGTGAGCTGAGCATCCGTCACCGTCAGCCCGTTTGACCTCAGGAAGGCGCGAGCCGCCGCCGGATCAGATGCGAAGACCGAATCGGCTTGCTCGAAGAAGCGACCGACGTTCTCGATCGCCGTGTCCGCCGCGGCGGGATCCAGAATATAGACCGCGAGCACCCCTCGTTCCGCGTTCTCACGCTCCCTCGCGACCTGGTCCGGGCTCTTGGGGACCTCGAACTCGAACGCGGCGATCACGTCCTCCGTAGCGACCGCTCCCTCCTGGACATCCACGGTCTCGGGAAGGGTGTGGCTGCGGAACAGAAGCGGAACGGCAACCGCGATGCCCAACACGACGAGGATGCGGAAACCGTGATGGAAGAGCTGGTCCCGCCAGCTCTCGCCCGGCTGCCGGTCGATCGCGCGAACCGCGTCGCGCCAGGTCTCGCGGAACCGGGCCGCACTCATGCGTCCGGCTCCGCGCCGTCGTCATGCTTGGCATAGGCCCGAATGATCTCCTTCACCAGGCGGTGTCTGACCACGTCGGACTCGGTGAGATACACGAAGTCGATCCCGTCGACGGACTTCAGGATCTGTTCGATTTCCAGCAATCCCGACTCCTGCGGACGCGGCAAGTCGATCTGGGTCTTGTCTCCGGTGATGACGGTCCGCGAGTTCAGGCCCAGGCGCGTGAGGAACATCTTCATCTGCGCCGTCGTGGCGTTCTGGGCCTCATCCAGGATGAGAAACGCGTCGGAGAGCGTGCGTCCACGCATGTATGCCAGGGGTGCGATTTCGATCGTGTGCTCCTCGATGGCGCGGCGCATCCGATCGGTCGGAAGCATGTCATCGAGGGCGTCGTACAATGGCCTCAAATACGGATCGACCTTGTCACGGATATCGCCCGGAAGAAAGCCGAGTGCCTCGCCGGCTTCGACCGCGGGTCGGGTCAGAATGATGCGGCGCACCTGTTTCCGAGCCAGGGCATCGACGGCCATGGCCACTCCCAGGTAGGTCTTTCCGGTCCCGGCAGGCCCGATGCCGACGACGATGTCGTTCTTCCGTATCGCCGACAGGTACTCTTTTTGTCCCTTCGACTTAGGCCGGATTACCTTACGTGCCCCCGGAAGTGCGACGACGTCGTCATCCGATTCCGGAACCGGAGCCAGTGGCTCGCTCTCCGCCTCGGCGAAGAAGCGCTCCACGTCCGCCAGGTCGAACGAACGCCTGAGCTGAGCCATGCGGATCATTCGCTGCACGACCGGTGTGCAGCGCTCGACCGCCTCGACGTCCCCCGAGAGGATCAGCTGATCGTTTCGCAGGATGACGCGAAGGTCGCCCAGTCGGGCCAGGGCCTTCAGATGTACATCGTTCACGCCCGCCAGGAGCAGCTCATCGGCTCCCTCGGCTGACAGCCGATGCTGGATGACCGGTGCGTCCAGCGATCTTGATCCCGTCGCGCTCGCGTCAGTCATCGGCTTCGCCTGCCTGAGGTCCCGCCAGCCGGATTCCGAGATCCGCCAGCAACTCGTTCTCGACCGCGGATGGAGCTCCCTCCATCAGTCCACGGGCGGCCGTGGTCTTCGGAAACGCGATCACGTCTCGAAGAGAGGAGACACCGACCATCAGCGCCACGAGTCGATCGAGGCCGAGTGCGAATCCGCCGTGCGGGGGTGCGCCATAGCGGAACGCTTCCAGGAGGAAACCGAAACGGGCATCCACCTGCTCTGCGGTCATTCCCAGTACCTCGAGAATCGCGCGCTGCAGGGCCGGCTCATGGCAACGAATGCTCCCGCTGGCCAGCTCCGTTCCGTTCAGCACCAGATCGTAGGCCCGCGATCGCACGGAGAACGGATCGGCGAGCAATTCCTCGGCCGTTACGTCCACGGGCATCGTGAACGGATGGTGGCTGGCAACTGGCGCACCGGTCTCCGGGTCCGCCTCGAACAGCGGGAAGTCCGTGACCCATACCCATTCCTCTCCCTCCGACCTCGCCCCGAGCTCCGTGGCCAGCTCCCTGCGCAGCACGTCGAGGGCGGGAGAGCTCTCCGCGTCCGGACCGGCAACCATCACGAGCAGGTCGCCCGGTGTGATTCCGAAATCCGATCGTAAAATCGACCCGGCCTCGTCGTCGACCGCCCGGGCGGCGGGACCCGTGAAGCCATCCTCGGTGACCTTCAGCCACAGGGCGCCTTTCGCCCCCGATTTACGAGCCGTTTCGTTGATCGCGTCCAGCCGGGAGCGAGATAGCGCACCCCCGCCGGGCACGACGATCCCCCGCACCCTTCCTCCTGCCTCGATGGCCCCGTCCACGATTCCGAAGCCCCGGCCACCCAGCACCTGTGTGAAGTCCCGGATTCGCCAGTCGATACGGAGGTCCGGCTTGTCCGTGCCGTAGGATTCGGCCGCCTCGGACCAGGTCATTCGCGGAAACGGTAGCGCGATGTCCCGGTCGAGTGTGGACGCAAACATGTCGAAAAGCATACGCTCACAAACCGCGAACACGTCGTCCTCGGCCACGAAGGCCATCTCGACATCGATCTGCGTAAACTCTGGCTGCCGGTCGGCCCTGAGGTCTTCGTCCCTCAGACAACGCGCGATCTGGAAGTACCGATCGAAACCCGCGACCATCAGCAACTGCTTGTAGAGCTGCGGCGATTGGGGAAGCGCGTAGAACTCTCCGTGGTGGATCCGGCTGGGGACCAGATAGTCCCTGGCGCCCTCGGGGGTTCTCCGCGTCAGAAACGGAGTCTCCACTTCCAGAAATCCCTGCTTCGAGAGGGAGGCTCGCGCTCCGTTCGTCGCCAGGTGCCGGATGACGAAGTTCCGCTGCAACTCCGCGCGCCGGAGATCCAGCACACGGTGCCGAAGGCGCAGTTCCTCGGAAGGCAAATCCTCTTCGGGCGGAATCGCGACCAGGATCGGCAGTGGGTCGGAGGACGCGAGAATTGTCATCTCTCGCACGCGGATCTCCACCTCGCCCGTCGCCATATCGGGGTTCACGGCCCCGTCCGGACGCGCCTCGATCTCTCCCCGTATCCACAGCACGTCTTCGGGGTTCAGGGCGCCTGCCGCCGCCATCACGTCAGCCGGCGTCCGATCCGGCTCGAAGGCCAGTTGGACCAGGCCCGTCCGGTCACGAAGCAGGATGAACTTGACCCCACCCTGGTCTCGTCTGCGATGCACCCAGCCGGCGACATGTACCGGTCTTCCCACCCAGCTCGCGTCGACCAGTCCACAGGGTATATCGCGATAGTGAGTCGCCCCCGGAAGACCGCGAAAAGTGTCGCGGTCGATGTTGCTAGCAGACTCCACGGCTTCCTCTCGACTCAGTGTTCCTCCCTGTCTTCCGCGGCACTCCGCCGTTTCGGCGGCTGGAGAACGTTCCACAGCACCACACCAGCCGTTAGCCCTATCGTGGCGCCGATCACGTCGGCGGCCCAATCGCCGGTGCTCGCGACTCGTCCAGGCAACCAGTATTGGTGCGCCTCATCGAGCAACGCGAACACGGCCAGCGACAACAGAGCCAACCCCAGGGACATGACGTCGCGCCGGCCCATGGCGCACAAGGCGGCGCCCACGAGCCACCCGAGGACAAGGTACAGCGAGCCGTGCACCAGCTTGTCCAGCCCCTGCGCGGTGGCCCGAAAGGCGACGTCCGGAAGGGAGATCGTCGTCGCAATGAGAATCAACACCGCCCAGGCGGCCACGGACCGCCAGGAGCCGGAAGGGCCTCTCAAGCTCCCGCTTCCAGTATGAACCGCCTGAAAGAGCCCGCATCCTCGGCCCCGGACAGCTTAGCCCGAAGTTCCGCGTCCCGCAGCGTTCGGCTGATGTGCCCCAGTGTCTTCACGTGGTATCCGGCCGCCGAAGGAGGTCCGACCATCATCACCACCAGTCGGACGGGATCGCCATCGACCGACTCGAAATCTACTGGCTCGCGAGTCGTCCCGGCCACGATCTCGAAGCGTTCCAGTCCGGGACACTTCCCGTGTGGGAGAGCGATCCCCGAGCCTACACCCGTGCTGAGCACGGATTCCCTCTCCATGACTACACGGTGAATGTCATCCAAACGATCCAGTGCGTCCGCCGTTCTGGCCAGTAGAAGGCACATCTCCAGCAGGATCCCGGATTTATCCAGGGAGTCCAGGGGAACCTTGATACGTTCCTCGGTCAGTCGCGAGGAAAGCGTCAGGGGCGGGCCTGGAGAACGGGTACTCGTAGCCGAGCTCCGGAAGGCGGAGGACACTGGCAGAGGCGCCCGGTGCGGGCCTCTGGTTCGCGGCGGATCAAGATACCGGCGGCCCGAATGGGCAGCAAGACAACCCTTGCGCCGTGCCGGCTGGATCAGGATCCTCGTTCTCATGGAAGAAGACGCGAGAGTAACCGGGCTGCACGAGCTTCTCGATCACCATCCCGACGACTACCCGGCGGTGCTTGGCTCCGCACTGGTGGAACTCGGGCAGCCAGCCTATCGGGCGCGGCAGGTCTCGGGCTGGGTGTACGACCGATTCGCCGCCGGTTTCCACGAGATGACCGATCTGCCGGCCGATCTGCGCACGCTGCTGGCGGAGCGGTTTTCGGTCTCACCGCTGGAAATGGCGTTCCAGGCCCGATCGCGGGACGGCACCGTCAAGCATCTGTGGCGGCTGCGGGACGGCGAGCAGGTCGAGTCGGTCCTCATACCAACCCGGGAGCGAGTCACCCTCTGCCTTTCCTCGCAGGCCGGGTGCGCCCTCGCGTGCCGTTTCTGCGCCACCGGCGACTTCGGTTTCAGGCGACACCTTTCGGCGGGTGAAATCGTCGCCCAGTTCCGGGACGCCGAACTGGTATCTCGACATTTGTTCGGGCGCGGAATCTCCAACATCGTGTACATGGGCATGGGCGAGCCGATGGCCAACCTCGACGCGGTCCTCGGCTCACTCTCGATCCTGCACGCCGGATTCGGATTCGGCGCCCGGCGCATCACGGTTTCGACGGTCGGCCTCGTTCCCGGCATCCTGGCGCTGGCCGGCCGGCCGGAGCCCTTCCGGCTCGCAGTCTCCCTGCATGCCCCCGAGCACGCGTTGCGCGAGATGCTGGTTCCGGTGGAGAAGCGGTACCCGCTTCCGGAACTGTTCGCGGCGCTGCACGCGTACCAAGAAGCCAAGGGCCGGCGCATTACCTTCGAGTACACCATGATCGACCGCGTGAACGACTCTGCCGAGCTCGCGCAATCCCTCGCGGACCTCCTGCAGGACCTGGACGGTTTCGTAAACCTCATACCGTACAATCCGATACCGGGGCGGGATTGGAAGCCCAGTACTCCGGACCGGATCGCGGCGTTTCTCCAGGCTCTCGAATCTCGGGGGGTGGAAGCCGCCGTTCGGCGTCCGCGCGGTCGGGATATCGCGGCCGCCTGCGGCCAGCTCCGACTGGATCGTGAAGGGATGGAATCACCGGGGTCAGGAGAAGCCGAGGAAGGGCCTTAGCGCAGCTTCTCCAGGCAAGGCCTCCAGTCGCGTCCGAGTATGATCGTCGCGTCCAGGTACAGGGCCGGTCGGAGTTCGGCGCGCACCGCATCCACGCCCAGTGCATCCGCCACCGAGCGGGCGGCCCCCGATCGTCCAGAACGATCGATCACGACCGTCTCGTCATACTCGAAAGTCGGAGCGTTTCCGAACGTCTTGACGTCATAGCCCGCATCGCGCAGGGCCTCCGTGATCAGGGCCGCGGCGCCGGTTTCCCCGGCTCCGTTCAGCACCTCGACGCTTATGCGCTCGGCCGCGGGCGAAATCGACGACGGTATTCCTTCGAAGGTGGGACCGGAGCCGGGGACCGCCAGGTCCCTTCCCCGCCACTCCAGGAGAAACGAACCCAGGAGGACGCCGGCGCCGAGAAGCACCAGGACCAGCAGGGCCGTCTGCGCTCGGGCGATCACGGATTGACCAGCCGGTTCCACAGGTCCACCGAACACTCCATGAGCGGCCGGCTCTTGCCGAGCAGCCTCCCGAGCCTCTGGCCCACAACTTCGGTGAGGACTTCCTGGCGATCCTCCGGCAGTCGATCCCGCAGTCTCTCCCGCTTCGCGCCGCTCCGGGTGCGGCCCGGCTCCAGGTAGTCAGCCAGGATCAAGTACTCGCCCAACAGATCCAAATCCGGGTGACCGACCGGATGGTAACGGATAGCGTCAAGCAGAAACGGATCTTCGACACCATCCGTCTCGAGTCGGGCCGCGCACGCCGGGGCGTGCACCACGGGATCGGGCCAACCCTGACCGGCCAGGTCATGCAGCTCGGCGAGCGGAGCGTCCTTCATGGCGTCATGGAGAACACCGGCGGCCCGCCAGCGCACTCGCTCCCGCTCCGACAAGGCCAGTTGAGTGGCCCAGGCCGCGAGGAGGTCGCCAACCCGAACGCCGTGCGCCCTGCGCCTCGACCCGCACCGGGCCCAGGCGGGCAGCTCGGCTTTCGCTCCGGCGCGTTCGACGACGGGGTGCATCTCCATAGGCTCCAGGGCTGTTGATGGACGTCCCCCCACCGCGGGGGTGCGCCTCGAAAGGCGTACAGATAGATATTGATTCCGGGGACGCTCAACAACGGGGACATTGAGGACGCGCGCGTCTCCAACTCGAAATGGTGAGAAAGGACCCGCCTTGGCCGTTCGGTACGATCCGGTTCTGATTGCGGGGATTGTCGATGAGATTCGCCTCCGGTGCCGCGGTCATCGGGTCTTGAGCCTGAGCCTGCGCCGCGAGCGGCGGGAAGTCTGGATCCTCCTCGAAGAACCGACGGGAGGGGAGGAGGCCATGGGGATCCTCCTCCATCCGACAGCCGGTTTCATCGTGACAGGGGACGTGATCCCCCCTGCGCCCGGCGAGACGGACCGGCGAATCGACTTTCGTCGGCTCTACCTGGTGGACGTCTGGGCCCCGGCGGACGAGCGACTGCTCGTGTTCGACCTGGCCGGAGGTCTTCGGGATGTGCAAGCGGATCTCCCTCCCGTCTTCCGCCTTCATGTTGAACTCCACACCAATCAATGGAACGCGGTCCTGGCTCGCGGCGCGGACGATCGCGTCGAAGCCGTCCTGTGGCAGAGGTCTGCCGGCGGGCGCTCCCTGCGCACCGGCGCGGCGTACCAGCGGCCGGAGGGAGCCCGGGCCTGGGCGGATGCAGCCCCTCACGCGGACGAGTGGAAGAACCTGCTTGCGGCGGTGCCCCCGGCCGATCGGCGCGCCGTGCTGTTGCGGTCGGCAGCGTGGACCAGTTCGCTCAACGTCGACTGGATCCTGGGCGATGCGGCGGCGGATGGCAGCGACGACGTTCTCGCCCGGGCCTTCGACCGGTACGCCAGCATCCGTGTCCCGACCGGGCAGGCCTGGCTCGTGCCGGCGGGCAAAGCCCCGCAGCCCTACCCGGCGCCGATCCATCCCGACGCGCGTCCGTGCGAGAGCCTGCTCGAGGGGATGCGGATCGCCGCCGGGCAGAGCTCTACCGGGCCCTCTTCCGCCGAGCCGGCGTTGGTGAGGCCGCTCGACCCGGGATCACCCCGGAAGCGGAGCGACTGCGGCGAATGATGGAGCGGCGCGCCGGCAACCTGAGGAAGCGCCGTGCCGCACTCCTTCGCCAGCTGGACGGCGAGAGCGCGGACCACCTGCGAGAGATCGGCAACCTGCTGCTGGCGCGGAAGAAGGACGTCCCGAAGGGCGCGAGCCACGTTCTGCTGACAGGCTTCGATGGACAGGAAGTCGCGGTGTCGCTCGACCCACGACGGGACGCCGTCGGGAACGCCGAGATTCTGTATGACCGGGCCGGCCGCCGGGAACGCGCCGCCCGCGCCATCCCCGACCGGGTGAAGCGCACCGACGAACGAATCTCCCGTCTCGATGCGGGACTGCAAGCGCTGCGCACCTCGGGGGCCACTGACGAGCTGTGGGACCTGATCGGAGGACGCACGGAACCGCCGGGTACCCGCAGGATCGGCAGGCCCGCCCATGGAAGAGCAGTCGCTGCCCTACCGCCGGTATCGGTCCTCGGGAGGCTTCGAGATCCGTGTCGGCCGGTCATCGCGCGGCAACGATACGCTGACGTTCCGGCACTCGGCGCCTGACGACATCTGGCTGCATGCCCGCCAGGCGGCGGGGGCGCACGTGATCCTGCGATGGGAGAAGCGGGACCAGAACCCGCCGCTCGTCGATCTGACGGAGGCCGCCGTGCTTGCGGCGCTGCATTCCGAAGCGCGTCACAGCGGCCTGGTGGCCGTAGACTGGACGCGGCGGAAGCACGTGCGCAAACCGCGGAAGGCCGCCCCCGGTGCGGTGGTTCCCGAGCGTGTCTCGACGTTGTTCGTCGAGCCGGACGCGGCGATCACCGACCGCCTTCGCTTCGACGACTAGAAACAGGAAGCCCGTCACCCGGAATATGGATGACGGGCTCTCCCGACTGCGCGCCCAGTGAGGCCTCAGCGGCCTTCGCGCTCAATCCGTGGTCGGTGTCTCCACCGGCTTACGGGGCATCATCTCATCGCGCATCGCGAGATGATATGCGGTCGCGGCCACCACGACGGCTGCCTGCTTCAAGTCGTCGAGCATCAGCCGCTCGAACGTGTCAGCGGCGGTGTGGTGCGTGAAGGTCCCGTACTCGATTGGGTCCTGCATGTAGTTGAACCCGGGGATACCCGCCGCATCGAACGCCAGGTGATCCGTTCCACCGGTGTTGCCATGCTTCACCGCCACGACACCCAGGTCGCGAAACGGCCACAGGATCTGCTCGAACACCGGGATCGCCGCCGCGTTGCTCTGGTCCCAGATGCCCCGCAGCCGACCGGTGCCGTTGTCCACGTTGAGGTAGGCGGAGATCTTCGGATGAAGGTCGGGATGCTTCTCGACCCAGCCCCGGGATCCAAGAAGGCCCTGCTCCTCGCCGGCCCACAGGCCGATGCGAATCGTCCGCCGCGGCTGCAGGTCCAGCGCCTTGAGGATGCGCATGGCCTCCATCATCACGACCGATCCCGCTCCGTCATCGGTCGCGCCCGTGCCGTAGTGCCACGAATCGAGGTGGGCGCCGATCATCACGTACTCGTCCGCCAGGTCCGAGCCCGGGGATGTCGCCGAGCGTGTTGTACGACTGCAGATCGTCCGAGTAGAACCGGTTCTGCACGTCGATCTCCAGCTCGACCGGAATGCCGCGCTTCACGTTGCGGTAGATCTGGTTGTACTGCTCTCCGGCGACGTTGAGTTCGGGTGGAGGCTCGGGGTTCGCCGGATCGCGTCCCGCGCCGCTCCCGCCGCCCCGGACCAGCGTGTACTCACGGGAGGACGGCACCAGCATTCCCGCGATACCTTCGCCGATCAGAAACTCGGCCATAGCCTGCCGAACCTCTCGCATCCGCCTCCACTCGGCGATCCGCCGCGCCCGCTCATCGGGATCCATCTGCGGCCGTCCCTCGCGCTCCTCGGCCGGTCCGAGAAGGTCCTCCAGAGGCGTACGAAGGGGCCTCGGATCCCAGTCCGGACTCATCTCGACCGGCGGCCGCGAGAGGATCCAGGCTCCGGCAAGCGTTCCGCTGTACGCCTCCAGGTCCTCCACCGACTCGGCCTCGATGATCACGGCCGGACCGGTGACCATGCCCGGGGTGCTTCCGGTCCAACCGGACGGCTGCGCCACCAGCGGCTGAACGAACGGAGTCAGGATCCGGCCGCTGTAGGACACGCGCTCCCAGCCACGTCCGAACTCGCCCCACGGCTCGATCTGGACGTTCGCGAGACCCCACTCCTCGAGCATCTCGGCGGTCCATTCGTTCGCCCGCGTCATACCAGGGGAGTTGGTGAGCCGGGGACCGATCACGTCCGTGAGATACCCCGCCAGCTCTTCGATCTGAGAATTCTCGAGACCCTCGACCCGGATGCTCTCGACCACATCCATGTCGACGATTTCCTGCGCCATCTGCGCGGGGGCCCCAGGCGCCAGGGCCAGGACCGCCGCGACCGCGGCGAACGTACGGACCATGCATCGCATCACGAAATGCCTCCATCGTGCGGTAGGTAGGTAGACCGGCTCCGGTTCATTGCCCGCCGGTGCCGGAAAGACGGATGCCCCTCCGTCATGTGCTCCTGAAGCATGAATGCGCAGCGCTCGGAAAACGTTTAGCAGCAACCGCGCTGCGGCCTCAGTGCACCAGCATCAGGCGGCCCGATCGGGTCTGGTCGCCGAGGCGAACCACGAACAGATACGCTCCCGACGCGGCCTCGAGACCGTCCGCCAGCAGGCCATCCCACGTCACCCGGGGAAGGTCACCGCCGGGGGAGAGAACGTGCGTCTGTCTCACCAGTCGCCGACCGGCCACGTCGTACACTTCGAAGACCAGGGTGAGACGGCCTTCACGCGCGGCGTCAGGGACGCTGTACGGAAAGTTCATGACTCGACCGGCCCCGGTGTTGAGGGGGTTCGGGTATGGCGGTTCGATCTCGAAACGGCTGTCCGGCCCCGGCGGTTCGATCGGCTCGTCCCGTAAATCCTGCAAGCGCGCCGACGCCGCGGCCTCGGACGCCGCGGCCAGCAGCCAGAAGCGCACGGTCTGCGACTGGCCCGCCGCGAGATCGAACGGCCCGACGCTCAGAAGCGCCGCCCGGTCCGACGCCGTCGAGAAGCCGGGCAGCCCGCCAGGATCGGTGCCGCGAACGAGCGCGAGCTTGTCAGCCTCGGCAAAGATGTCCCAGAGCACTCCACTGTCCGCCTCGTAGGCTCCGCCGATCGCGGGTGTGCCGAGGGGAACGGACGAGCGTGCGACCACGTCACCTTCGGAAGCCAGCACCGCGATGGGGCCATCGCCGTCCCGCGACTCGGCGACGAGCGCCTGCAGCTCCGCGGACCACCGCACGGTCTCTCCCCCGCCCAGGTCCCAGTCGGCCAGGAAGGCCGGGATCGCGTCCGAGATTCGGCTCCCCGACAGGTTGCGCACGGTCGCTACGATCGTGAGGGCCCCGACGCTGTTAGCATCGCTCGCCTCGGCAACCGCTCTGACCTCGAGGCCGAGCGGACTGAGCGCTTCGAGGTCGTCGAAACGGTATTCCACGCGCGTGGCCTGAACGTCCGTCTCCGACCGGGACGGAGCCCAGTCGGTCTCGATCGCCGGCGCCGAAGACTTGAGGTCGGTCCTCCCGAGGGTCGTCGTGTAGAAACCGTCCGAGACGCGACCGGCCCCGGCCACCGCGATTCCGCCCGCCGGGAGAAGATCGTCACCTTCCCATTCGAACCCGCGGAACGCGCCCACGCGCCCAAACCGGCCGAAGTCATTGCCCCCGGCCGCCAGGCTACCCGCCTCGAGGATCCAGCCTCCGAACAGGTTCGGGGGGGCATTCACCAGGATTCGGGAGAGAACGATGCCGCCGGACCGGTCGGTCACCGCGACCCGCACCGTGCGCGTGCTGGATTCCGGGTCGATAGCCAGCCCGAATCGGACCGCCGCGCCCGGATCCAGATAAGGAAGATCGCGGGCTACCGGCGGCCTGCCCTCCGGTATCACCCACGCCTCGCCTCCAGCCCACGCTGAGGCTCCCCGGTTCTGGAAGCCCACGTACAGGCTGTCCCGCGTTCGGCGGACGATCGAAGCCTGCAGCATTCCGCCGGCGAAGGCCGCGTTGGCTCGCTGCACGGCAGCGGGAACGTTCAATAGCCCGTAGCCGGAGTCGTTGTCCGGCCCCCCGGGGCCAAGGTCGTCGGCCGTGTCGAGAAGGATACGCTTGGCCTCCTCGGGGCCCGCCGAGGGACGCACCTGGAGAACGAGAGCCAGCGCGCCGGTCACCTGCGCAACCGAAAACGAGGTTCCACTCACCGCAAAGCCGGTCAAGCGTGCGGCCGCGTCTCCCGCGGCTCGCACCTCCGGAACCTGGCCCGGAGCTACGAGCTCGGGCTTCAGTCCCCCACCGCACTGAGAAGGCCCGCGGCCGCTATAGTCGGCGACGGCGAGATTGCCCGGAATTCCGGTTGTAGCGCCGACGGCCATGCTCCGGAGGCCCGGGTCATCCCGCCCGCCGGGTGGAGTCACCGAGCCAGGGGCCGGGCCCAGATTGCCGGACGAAAAGACCACGGCGATGCCCGCCGCTTCCGCGGCGTCGATCGCGTCGTAGAGGATGTCGTTGCAGGCATCGAAGTCAGCCGCGCCCGCGAAGACACCCCAGCTGTTGTTGATCACATCCGGGGCGTCCTGCGTCGCGGGGTTTCCGTCCGGGTCCAGGGCCCATTGGTAGGCCTGGAGGAGCACGGACCGCCTCGTGTAATCGCCGCTTCCGAAGCGCTCGAAGACGCGGGCCGCGATCCACTCGGCGCGGGGGGCCGGGCCCGTCACCACGTCGAGCGGAGAAGAAGCGACGATCAGAGTTCCGTCGGGAAACTTCAGGGTGTCTCCAGTTGCGAGCGCCCCCAGCGCGGCTACCGCCACCTGAGTCCCATGGCCGATCGGATCCTGGGGTTCAGAAGCCCTGGTGAACGGATCGAACCAGGAGGCCCGCAGGTCGGAACCACGGCCCCGCCACCTCGACGAGACCATGGCGTTGGATCCGTCTACGCCGGAGTCGAAGAAGGCGATCGTCGTGCCCTCGCCGGTGACGCCCTGGTCCCACACGGCATCCGCGCCGATCGTAAGCATCGCCTGCGAAGTGTAGCTCGGATCGGCGATGGCAAGGGCGAGTGGGGAGATGTGCACCGGCAGCCGCTCATCGAGGTAGATCCGCAGCACCGCCGGATCCGCTGCAAGGGCCGCGATCGCGGCCGGGGTCGCCTCCGCCATGACCGCCGGAACCACCCAGAATCGCTCCCGTATCCGGAGCTCCGATCCTGCGCGATCGGCAGCCGAGTCCAGCGAGACCAGTGCATTCGCCGAACGTACCTGGAGACGCCGTACCAGGCTCGCCGCGGGTCCGGGTGCTGGAGCCGGAGCCGCGTACTGAACGATGATGGACAGTGTGTCGCCCGGCACCGCCCGTTGCAGGGCAGCGCTCAGGGCCGGTGCCACAGGCCCTTCCCCGCCGGCCTGCACCGCCTGCCCCCTCAACGCTCCGGGCGCAGCGAGCACGGTCAGGGTCCCGGCTGAAAGGACGGCGGCGGTCAGGCCGGGCCAGGTCCGGGTAGCTCGATACACCCGCTGTCGTCGAAGCGGCGCGCGGATACGTCTGGTCATGATCCTCCCACGAGAACTCCCACCGGCCTCCTCAGGGCCGGACGGCGAGGAACATATGCGCGGTCCGCGTGGATTCCAACCTCGACCGGGTTGCGTTTCGGTTCCTCTTCGGGTAGCTTGATTTCGGTTTCCATTCGGTTCCCTACTCGGCCGGCAGGAGAAGACAGGCCATGGCTCTGACGCGACGTCAGAAGGAAATCCTGGATTTCATCGAGAGCTTCCTCGACACCCGCGGGTACTCTCCGAGCTTCGAAGAGATCGCCGCCTTCTTCCAGTATCGATCCCTGGCCACCGTTCACGAGCACCTCTCGAACCTCGAGGCCAAGGGATACATCCGGAAGAACTACAACGAGAGCCGGTCGATCGAGCTCGCGCGAACCGAGATGCGGCTCGCCGCCGTGGATCTCCCTCTCCTCGGCACGGTGGCCGCCGGGGAGCCGATCGAGGCGGTGGCTGAGAAAGAGGCGATCGCGGTTCCGGAGGACATGGTATCGGGACCCGTGGCCCACTACGTGCTTCGGGTTCGTGGCGACTCGATGATCGAGGAGCAGATCCGAGACGGCGACTACGTCATCGTCCGGGCTCGCGATACGGCGAACAACGGCGAGATGGTGATCGCGCTCATCGACGGCGAAAGCGCTACGGTCAAGAAGTTCTACCGCGAAGCCGGTGGCATGGTACGGCTGCAACCGGCGAATCCTACCCTCGAGCCCATGTTCTTCCAGGCCGACCGTGTGACGGTGCAGGGCATCGTCGTCGGCGTCATCCGGAAGTACTAGCGACGTGCCCTCGCCGATCGCAGGAAGCGCCGGCGCAGCCCGAGGACGAGCCCCGGCGGAGAGAAGCGCTCGCGCGGCAACCATTCCTGGTCGGCCGACGGTTTCACGGCACGTCGACGATCTGGTTCCTGCGGCCCGCGTCACTTCCCGTGCCGGGGCCGTGGGACCTGGCGGTGCTCCTGCGCGAGGTATGATCCCCAGCCCGTCCGGCCGGACGCCTGCAAGCGCGTTGACACCCGTTTCGGCCTCCGGATAGCTTCTCGCCGTGCACTCTCCTGAAGGATCGCGCTACCGCGCCACGGTACACTACGATGGCTCTGCCTTCGCCGGCTGGCAGGTGCAGCCGCACGTTCGCACGGTCCAGGGGGACATCGAGTCCGCCCTGCACAGACTCGAAATCCCGGCACGCGTGAACGGAGCCGGACGCACCGACGCCGGGGTGCACGCCGCTGGACAGGAGATGTCGTTCGACGCGCCTGGCAAGTGGACGGACGCCGAACTCACCCGCTCCCTGGACTCGGTTCTTCCCGACGACATATGGATCGAGACGCTGAGGGAAGCTGACGCCGATTTCCACCCCCGCTTTCACGCCACGGGCCGGCGATACGAATACTTCGTGGCTCCGGGCCCCGCGGGTCGAGCCCCGAACCGCCGCCGCGGTACGATGTGGGTTCACCGGGCTCCTGCACTGGACGAGCTTCGGGCAGCAGCCCGACCGATTCTCGGAAGGCGCGATTTCGGAAGATTCTCGAAGTCCGGTCAACTGCGGGTGGGGACCGTGTGCACGGTGGAGAAGGCCGAGTGGCTGCGGACGCCGCTCGGTGACCTGCGTTTCACGATCGTCGCGGATCGATTCCTACATCACATGGTACGATATCTCGTGGCGACTATGATCGAGCAGAGCTCGGGAGCCCGGCCGACCGGCGACATCGGCCGAATGCTGGAAGGGTCGGCAAAGGCCCGGCCGCCGACTCCGGCGGAATCTCGTGGGCTTTATCTCACGGGCGTTCGTTATCGTGAGGGTTGGAACCGCCCGCCTGGTGTGCCCGGCCTGTGGCCGATACCCCCGCGTCCCGGCGAGGATCGCATGTACCAGTACGATCAGGACCCTGCCAGCCGAGAGGAACCGTCGTGACCCGAAGAAACTGGCGCATCTGGATCCCCGTGTTCCTTGTCGTGGCATTCCCGGCCGGTTTCTTCTTCGGATCGCGGGTCGACGCCGGTTCGGCCGAGCTGGCTCCGGCGTGGGCTGACCTCGCCGATCCGTCCCAGACTCCGGAAGCCTCGATCCTCCAGACATCGAGTCCGGCGGAAGCCATTGACCCTCCAGTAACCCGAAATCTGGCGGCGAACCGGCAGGACGCTCCCCAGAGCCGGCGGTTCACACCGATCGTGGAGGCGGCTCGACGCGTGGCGCCATCTGTCGTGAGCATCAGCATCCTGCGAGTGGGCCAGTCGGGACCCCGCAGCCTGTTCGAAGACTTCTTCGGCAGGACGGCGCCCCAGTCCCGCCTGCGGAGATCGTACGGGTCCGGGTTCGCCATCGATGACTATGGCTTTCTGGTCACGAACGAACACGTGGTCCGAGGAGCGGACTCGATCGTCGTAACCGACTCGCAGGGCCGGGTGCACCCCGCCACGGTGGTCGGTGCCGACGAGCTGACGGACATCGCGGTGCTGAGGATCGAAGGAGGCCGGGTACTCCCGGCGCCGCTCGGCACCTCGTCGGACCTCATGGTCGGTGAGCCGGCGATCGCGATCGGAAACCCTTTCGGGTACCTGCTGGCCAACGCCGAGGCGACGGTCACCGCGGGGGTGATCTCGGGCGTGGGCCGTGACATACGCTCGGCCGACGAACGCCAGACCCTCCTGGCCGACATGGTGCAGACGGACGCCTCGATCAACCCCGGCAATTCGGGTGGACCTCTCGTGAACGCGGACGGGCAGGTCATCGGTGTCAATTCCTCCATCTTCTCTCGCTCCGGCGGGTCAGAGGGCCTGGGATTCGCGATCCCGATCGATCGGGCGCTGCGCATCGTGGCCGAACTCAGGGACTTCGGACGCATCCGGCGCCCGTTCGTCGGGGTGGACCCGATGGCGGTGGAATCCGACACCCTGCTGTTCTCCGAGACGCTGATCCGCCGGGTGGCGCCGGGGTCTTCGGCAGCCGGGGCGGGCCTCGAACCGGGTGACATTCTGGTCGCCATCGACGGGCGACCGGTCGCCAGTCCGCTCGACTGGGAGGTGGGTCTCCTGGATGCCGGCGTCGGTTCCGAAATCGAGGTAGCCTACCGGCGTGACGGCAGTGAGCGGGAGGCCCGGCTGCTCATCGAGGAACTGCCGTCCGAATCGGCCGAGAGGCTCCAGGTACTCGCCGGATTGGAGTTGATCACCGTCGACCCGCAGATTGCGGTCGAGCGCCGCCTCGACGTCGATGCGGGTGCGATGATCACCCGGATCTCGCAGCGAAACGCGGCCTACACGGGAATGCGGGACGGAGATGTGATCGTCGAGATCAATCGACGGCCGGTGGCCACGCGCCGAGGACGTGGCCGACCTCTTCCAGTATTACTCTGGACGTAGTAGCATCCGGGTCAGCGTTTACCGGAGCGGGAATATCTACATTACCACCTTCTACGTACAGTGATTTGTCAGCCACACAGAACCGTTATCCGCATCCGCTGATCGAACGCTACGCGTCAGCGGAAATGGCCGATGTCTTTTCGCCGGCCCGGCAGGCGCGCGTCTGGCGGGACCTGTGGATCGCTCTCGCCGAGACCGAGCGCGAGCTGGGCGTCGACGTTCCCGAAGAGGCGATCGAGGCCATGCGGGCGGCCCGCGACGAGGTCGACCTCACCCGCGTCGCCGAGCTCGAGGCGGACCTTCGCCATGACGTGATGGCTCACGTCCACCATTTCGGCGAACTGGCCCCTGCCGCGAGAGCCTACATTCACCTCGGGGCCACGAGCTGCTTCGTCACCGACAACGCCGGGCTCATTCAGCTTCGCCAGGGCCTGGAGCTCGTGCGCTCCCGCGTGATTGCCGCCATCGCGGCGCTTGCCGACTTCGCCGAGCGGTGGAAAGAGCTTCCTACCCTCGGATACACGCACTGGCAGCCGGCGCAACCCACGACCGTGGGCAAGCGGGCCACGCTGTGGCTGCACGACCTGCTGCTCGACCTGCGACCAGGTCGATGCCGTCCTCGCCGAGCTGCGCTTCCGTGGGGCCCGGGGCACCACCGGTACCGAGGACTCGTTCCTCGAGCTGCTGGGTTCCGGGGCGAAAGTCGACGACTTGAACGACCGCCTCGCCGCGCGTTTCGGCTTCGTGGGCACCTATGACGTGGTCGGTCAGACGTACCCGCGTAAGGTCGACCACAGGGTCCTGGCGGTCCTCGCGGGAATTGGTGCGAGCACGGCCAAGTTCGCCGGGGACGTCCGGCTTCTGCAGAGTTTCGGCGAAATCGAGGAGCCGTTCGGGAGCCGCCAGATCGGGTCGTCCGCCATGCCGTACAAGCGCAACCCGATGCGCTCCGAGCGGGTCTGTGCCCTCGCGCGCCACCTTTGCGCGCTCGAGATCGACGCCTCGTGGACGGCCTCGGTGCAAGGGCTCGAGCGAACCCTCGACGACTCCGCGAATCGGAGAATCGCGATCTCGGATGCCTTCCTGTGCGCTGATGCGATTCTGCAGATCGTGAACAACGTGGCGTCCGGGCTGGTGGTGCACGAGGCCGTCATCGGCGCGCGTCTCGCTCGCTCGCTGCCGTTCCTGGTCGTGGAACGGATCCTGATCGCGGGTGTCGCGAAGGGCGGCGACAGGCAGGACCTGCACGAGCGACTTCGCGGGCACGCCATGGACGCCCGGACCCGGCTGGACGACGGCGCATCCGACAACGACTTCTTCGACCGGGTGGCGGCGGACGCAGCCGTGGAACTCACGATGGAAGAGTTGCAGCGGCTCGCCGATCCGGCAGCCCTCGTCGGCCGGGCCCCGCAGCAGGTAGAGCGTCTCCTGCGCGACCGGGTGGCCCCGTTGCTTACGGCGGCGAATCCCGGTGACCTGGGCCCCACCGAGCTGCGAGTCTGAACGGGTCTGCACCCGCATGGAAAGGACAGAGTGACACGAATGTCGGCGGTTGAGCGAACCAACCTCCCGTTTCCGCTTCTGCGACAGGGCAAGGTGCGGGAGATGTACGACCTGGGGGACCACCTGCTCCTCGTGGCCAGCGACCGGATCAGCGCGTTCGACGTGGTGATTCCGCAGCCGATCCCCGACAAAGGGGCGGTCCTGACGCAGATGTCCGACTACTGGTTCAGCCGAACGGGCCACATCGTACGGAACCACTGCATCAGTGCCGATCCGGATCGAATCATCGAGATCGAGCCGCAACTTGGAGACACGCGAGACTCGTGGGCCGGCCGCGGCATGCTCGTGATGCGGGCCGACCCCTTCCCCGTCGAATGCGTCGTCCGGGGCTTCATCACGGGATCCGCCTGGAAGGAGTACTGCGCCACCGGTACGCTGGCCGGCGAGCCGCTGCCCGAGGGTCTGGTGGAGGCACAACAGCTGGAGGAACCGATATTCTCTCCGGCGACGAAGGCGGAGGAAGGCCACGACGAGAACATCACCTTCCGCCAGGTCAAGGGTGTCCTGGGCACTAAGGTCGCCGAGTTCCTGAAGGAGACGAGCCTGGATCTGTATCGATACGCGCGCGACCACGCCCGGCAGAATGGAATCATCATCGCGGATACCAAGTTCGAGTTCGGAACATCGCCCATGGGTGAGCTTCTCCTGATCGACGAGGCTCTCACGCCGGACTCGTCCCGTTTCTGGCCCGAGAGCGAGTACGAGCCCGGGCGGACACCCCCCTCTCTGGACAAGCAACCGGTGCGCGACTACCTGGAAGAGCGGGTGCGGGCCGGTGAGTGGGACCGGCAGCCGCCAGCGCCCGACCTGCCCGGGCACGTGGTGTCGGCGACGACCGAGAGATACCGCGAAGCCTACGAGCGAGTGACTTCCAACCCCCTTCCGGAGTTCTGATGCCCGGCGAGAACCGCAAGACCCTGCCGACGTGGCGGGACGACGACAAACTGCGGGACGAGTGCGGCATCTTCGCGATCAGCGGTATTGACAAGGCCGCCGAACTGACGTTTCTCGGGCTCTATTCCCTGCAGCACCGGGGACAGGAATCCGCCGGTATCGTGGCGATCGATGACGACGGCACCGCTCGATCGCATAAGGGGATGGGACACGTGAGCGAGGCGTTCGACGACACGATCCTCGCCGACCTTCCCGGCGACCTCGCGATCGGCCACGTACGGTACTCGACCGCCGGCAGCTCGAGCCTCCGTAACGCCCAGCCGGTGCTCGTGAACTACCGCCACGGGAGCATGGCGCTGGCTCACAACGGGACCCTGACGAACGCCGGCGAGCTGAGCGATCGCCTGACCAACGAAGGAGCCATCTTCCAGACGGACAGCGACTCGGAGGTCGTGATCCACCTGATCGCCCGGTCGAGAAGAGACGTGCCGGACCACCAGGTCGATGACGCGCTGTCGCAGATCGTGGGAGCGTTCTCCCTCATCCTGACGGTCGGCCGTACGCTCTACGTGGCACGGGATGCCCGGGGTTTTCGGCCGCTGGTGCTCGGACGCCTGGGCGACGCGGTGGTCGTCGCATCCGAGACATGTGCGCTGGACATCATCGGCGCTGAGTACGAGCGCGACGTCCAGCCCGGTGAGGTCCTGCGAATCGAGGACGGCGAGGTCCAGAGACTCCGTCCGCTCGAGCCCGAAGCTCACTCTCCATGCCTGTTCGAGCTGGTCTACTTCGCGCGCCCTGACTCACGCATCTGGGGCTGCAGCGTGGACCGGGCCCGTCGGGCGTTCGGGCGGCAGCTCGCCCGCGAGCATCCGGCGGACGCGGACTGCGTCTTTGCGGTACCCGACTCATCGAACTCGGCGGCCCTGGGCTTCTCCGAGGAATCCGGTCTTCCGTTCGAGCTGGCCTTGATCCGCAATCACTACGTCGGACGCACCTTCATCCATCCGGGCCAGGCCGGACGGGACTTCAGGGTGCGGGTCAAGTACAACCCGGTCACCGAGCTCATCGAAGGTCGTCGCGTGGTCGTCATTGACGACTCGCTGGTGCGTGGCACCACGAGCCGGGGCCTGGTAACCCTTCTGAAAGAGGCCGGCGCCCGTGAGATCCACTTCCGCGTAGCCTCGCCCCCGATCGTCGCCCCCTGCTACTACGGAATCGACATGCCGACGCGCGAGGAGTTGATCGGCGCGACTCACACCGTCGATCAGATTCGCGAACACCTCGGCGTCGATTCGCTGGGCTACCTGTCACTGGACGGCATGCGGGCCATGGTCGAGGAGTACGGCCCGTTCTGCGAGGCCTGTTGGACGGGAGACTACCCCGCTCCACTCGTGGACCTCGAAAACGGAGCCATCGCCGGGAGCCGAATACCCTGAGGCTCCCTTATTCACTATCTCCGAACTTCTTACCGGCAGCGAGACACGGCCAATGAAACACGTCTACTTCTTCTCCAAGGGTCACACGGACGGTGACCGCGACATGCGAAGCCTCCTCGGCGGCAAGGGCGCGAACCTGGCCGAGATGACGAGCCTCGGAGTCCCGGTGCCACCCGGGTTCACGATCACCACTGAGGTATGCCGCCACCACCTGATCGCAGACGACCTGCCGGACGGGGCGGAGGAGGAGGTGGTCGACGCGATCAAGCGGCTCGAGCGCATCACGAACAAGCAGTTCGGGGGCGAGGACGACCCATTGCTGGTGTCCGTTCGCTCCGGCGGTGCGGTCTCGATGCCCGGAATGATGGACACGATTCTGAACCTCGGTCTCAACGACCGGACCGTCGAAGCCCTCGCCCGTATCTCCGGCAACGATTGTTTCGCCTACGACAGCTACCGTCGTTTCCTCCAGATGTACTCGGATGTAGTGCTCGACGTGGGTCATCATTCGTTCGAAGCCATTCTGTCCGACGTGAAGGACCAGGCGGGAGTGGAGACAGACAACGAGCTCGATGCCGACGCGCTCCGCAGCGTGGTGCGACGCTACAAGGAGCTGATCGAGACCGAATCGAATTCTCCGTTCCCCGAAGAGCCGGAGAACCAGCTGTGGGGTGCGATCGAGGCGGTATTCCGAAGCTGGCGCAACCCGCGGGCGCAGGCCTACCGAAAGACGTACAGGATTCCGCACGACATGGGTACGGCCGTCAACGTCCAGACGATGGTCTACGGGAATCGTGGCGAGGACTGCGGTACCGGTGTGGCCTTCACTCGCAACGCGGCAACCGGGGAGCCCAAGCTGTTCGGCGAGTTCCTGATCAATGCCCAGGGCGAGGACGTCGTGGCCGGGATCCGGGACCCCCTGTCCATCGACCAGATGCAGGACTACATGCCCGACGCGCTCCAGCAGCTGGAAGAGACGGCTCGCAGCCTGGAGAACCACTACCAGGAAATGCAGGACCTGGAGTTCACGGTCGAGAACGGCACGCTGTACTTGCTGCAGACCCGTTCCGGCAAACGGACGGCCAGGGCGGCCGTCCGGATCGCGGTGGACATGGCCAACGAGGGCCTCATCACGCGCGAGCAGGCGGTGCTGCGAGTCGAGCCCGATCGATTGGAGCAAGTACTCCATCCGATGGTCGATCCGTCCTTCGATTTCACCCCTCTTGCCGTGGGAAACCCGGCTTCTCCGGGAGCGGCGAGCGGGCGAATCGTGCTTACCGCCCGGGAGGCGGTGGAGGAGGCCGGTAAAGGCGATCCTGTGATCCTGGTGCGCACCGAGACGTCCCCCGACGACTTCGAGGGCATGGTGGCTGCGGTTGCGATCGTGACCAGCCGTGGCGGCAAGTCGAGTCACGCGGCCGTGGTGGCCCGCGGAATGGGGACCTGCTGTGTGGTCGGCACGAGAGAACTGGAGATCGACGAGGCGGCCGGAGAGATACGCGCGCGCGGCCAGGTGGTGCGTCGAGGAGATTGGATTACGGTCGACGGAGCCTCGGGTGAAGTAATCGAGGGGCAGATTCCGACCGTGAAGCCCGAGCCGGGAGAAGACTTTCACACGCTGATGGGCTGGGCGGACGAGTTCCGTCACCTGCGCGTTCGCACCAACGCCGACAACCCTGGCGATGCGGCCACGGCAAGGGAGTTCGGCGCCGAGGGGATCGGACTGTGCCGCACGGAGCACATGTTCTTCGGGGACGAGCGCATCGACGCCGTGCGCGAGATGATCCTGGCCGACGACGCTGCCGGGAGGGCCGCCGCGCTGGAGAAGCTGCTGCCCATGCAGCGCTCCGACTTCGCGGGCATCTTTCGCGCGATGGACGGACTCCCGGTGACGATCCGCCTGCTCGATCCGCCGCTCCACGAGTTCCTTCCCTCGGAGGCCGATGAAGTGCGACGCCTGGCTGCCGGCCTTGGCAGGTCGGCGGACGAGATCGAGGCCGCGGTGGCCCGTCTGCACGAGGCCAACCCGATGCTCGGACACCGCGGATGCCGTCTGGGCTACTCGCACCCCGAGATCACGGCCATGCAGGCCAGGGCGATCATCGAGGCCGCTCTTGAGGTGGCCGGCGAGGGTGTGGCGGTTCTGCCCGAGATCATGGTGCCCCTGGTCGGGCACGAAGACGAACTCGAGAACCAGCGGGCGATCATCGATGCCACCGCTCGGGAGGTCTTCGCCGAGCAGGACCGGAAGATCGACTACCTGGTCGGCACGATGATCGAACTGCCGCGCGCCTGCTTGACGGCCGGTGACATCGCGGCCAGGGCGGAGTTCTTCTCGTTCGGCACCAATGACCTCACGCAGACCACGCTGGGACTTTCACGCGACGACGCCGGCAACTTCCTTCCTCTCTACGTCGAGGCGGGCGTGTACGAGCGGGACCCGTTCCAGTCGATCGACACGGCCGGTGTCGGCCGCCTGATGCGCCTGGCCGTGGAAGAGGGCCGGGCCGCGCGGCCCGACCTCAAGATCGGCATCTGCGGGGAGCACGGAGGCGACCCGTCCTCTGTCATATTCTGCCACTCGCTGGGCATGCAGTACGTGTCCTGCTCCCCGTTCCGGGTGCCGGTCGCCCGGCTTGCGGCGGCGCACGCCGCGCTCGCGGAACAGGCATCCGCGGGGACGGAGGGGGGCTGATGAAGGACTCGACAGGGAGTGACCTTCGGGCCCGTCTGCACCAGGTCCCGAAAGCGGAGCTGCATCTTCACCTCGACGGCTCGTTGCGCCCGTCCACGATCCTGGACCTCGCGGAGGGTGCGGGTGTCACCCTTCCCTATGGAGACGAGGAGTCGCTGTACGACTACCTGTACGTCCAGGACGGCCGCGACCTTGTGGACTATCTCAAGCGGTTCGACCTGACGTTGTCGGTCATGCAGACCGCGGAGTCGCTGGAGCGCACGGCGCGTGAGCTCGTGGAGGACGCGGCCGCGGAGAACGTGCGCTACCTCGAGATTCGCTACTCACCGATCCTGCACCAGCAGGGCGACCTGACGCTCGAGGAGGCGGTCGAGGCGCCGCTCCGCGGGGTCCGCCAGGCGGAGGCCGCGCTGGGGGTGAAGGCCAACCTCATCATCTGCGGCATACAGGAACCTGCCGCCCGAGACCTCGATGCGGTTGGCTGAGCTCGCGGTGGGCTTCAAGGGCCGCGGCGTGGTGGCCTTCGATCTGGCCGGCGGTGAGGCCGGAAACCCGCCGACCGATCACGCCGAGGCCTTTCGAATCGCCCGCGAGGCCAACCTGAACATCACCATACACGCCGGCGAGGCGGCCGGGGCCGAGTCGATCGCCGGTGCTCTGCATGGCTGCGGCGCGCACCGGATCGGGCACGGCACGCACCTGTACGAGGATCCGGACCTTCAGGCCTACGTCAACGATCACCAGGTCCCGATCGAAGTCTGCCTGACGAGCAACGTCCAGACGCATGCGGTCGAGAGCTTCGAGACACACCCGGTGCGCGGGTACTTCGACGACGGTCTCAACGTCAGCCTGCACACGGACAATCGGCTGATGAGCGGCACGACCATGACGGAGGAGTACGCGCGTGCGGCCGAGCACCTGGGCTTCTCCGACGCGACGAACTGGTCGAACTGATCCTGAACGGGTTTCGAAGCGCGTTTCTGCCGCGGCGCGAGAAGCTGGACCTGCTGGCGGAGGTCGAGGCCGCGAGTTCGGTCTTTCGCGAACTGAGCCGACCGGGCCCGTTTGACTGTGGACGCGGGCCCGCGACTAGTGCGGGTAGCATATATTCGGCCGCGCGCTCAGCTAACGCAATTAAGATACGGATTTATGTGCTCTTGCGAGCGCGACCGGGGCCGTTACTAATGTCAGCATCCTTGATCACCTGCGGTACCTCCAGAGAGACTGAATGTCCGCGGAGAGACAGGGTCCTTCCAATCTTCGACGTCCGCTCTGTGCGGCCGCTTCCAGGCCGCTCAGGGTACACGCTCGCCGTACTCATCTTCAGACAGGAGCATTGGGCTCATGAGACCCAAACCACGTCTGTTTCTACCCGCAGCCCTGGCTCTGGCCGGGCTCCTCATCAGCGTGAACCTGGGGTACGCGCAGGGAGTAACGACCTCGGCTCTGGGCGGATCCGTCCTCAGCCAGGCGGGCCAGCCTCTTTCCGGTGCCCAGGTGACAGTCACCAACACCCAAACGGGCGCGTCGAATTCGACGATCACCAACGAGGCGGGACGCTATTACCTGGCTCTCCTCCCATCCGGTGGCCCGTACACGGTGGAAGTAGCCCTGATCGGCTACCGTCCCGAACAGCGGACGGGGATCAACCTCACCCTCGGCCGGACGGAGGGGGCCAGCTTCGTCCTCACCGAATCCGCCGTGGAGCTGGAAGCGCTCGTGGTGGTGACGGAGTCGAATCCCCTTCTGAGTCCGACCCGGACGGGAACTTCTACCACCCTCGATGAAGGGCAGCTCCAGGCCCAGCCGAACATCGCCCGCGACATCACCAACTTCGCGCTCCTCGACTCGCGTGTCTCGGTCACCGAGGGTGGCCCGAGCATCGCCGGTCAGAACAACCGGTTCAACAACATCCAGATCGACGGCGCGGTCAACAACGACGTGTTCGGGCTCGCCGACAGCGGCATCCCCGGCGGGCAGATCGGCGCCAAGTCGATCTCGATCGAGGCGGTCAAGGAATTCCAGGTACTGACCGCGCCGTACGATGTCCGTTACGCGGGCTTCAGCGGCGGATTGCTGAACGCGATCACCAAGTCGGGCACGAACACCACCTCGGGATCGGTTTTCGGGTACTTCACCAACGAAGGCTTGCAGGGCGGGCTCTCGATCGACGGCGAGTCGCTCGATAAGAACGAGTTCAAGAACACGCAGTTCGGGTTCACGCTCGGTGGCCCGATCCAGAGAGACAAGATTCACTACTTCGTCGGTGGCGAGTTCCAGATCTTCAACGGGCCCACGTCGGGTCTCGGGGTGGAGCCGGGTGGATCGCCGACGCAGCCGGGGGCGGATTCTCGTGGTATCGACCCGGCCGACGCACAGCGCCTGATCGACATCATGGGCAACACCTACGGTGTCACGGCGGACGAGGTCGGCACCAGCGCCACGGTCACGCTGGACAACCCTCGGACCAACCTGTTCGCGCGCCTCGACTTCCAGCTCGGCGACAACCACCGGCTGGTGGTTCGTGACAACTTTTCGAAGAACCGCGCCGACCGGGGACCATTCCGCGCGAGCTTCTTCTACGGCTACACGTCGCAGAACCAGAACTTCACGAACACCACGAATTCGTTCGTCGCGCAGCTGTTCTCGAACTTCGGCGGGGCGTGGAGCAACGAGCTCCTGCTGAACTTCGAGACCGTTCGCGACCTGCGTGATCCGGTCGTGGACTATGCTCAGATCGCGGTGGACGTGGACAGCCCGTTCGGCAGCAACACGCTGGTGATCGGGGCCGAGGAGTTCTCCCAGGCCAACTCGCTGGACCAGGACATCTTCCAGCTCACCGACAACCTTTCGCGGTCGTTCGGCAACCACCGGATGACGTTCGGCGCGAACGTCGAGTACTTCAAATTCGACAACCTGTTCTTCCCGGCTTCCATCGGGATCTACGAGTACGACAGCCTCGACGATCTGGAGAACGGCATCATCGGCGCGTACGAGGTCAATACGCTCAATCCCGCCATCACCGACCCGGCCGCCAAGTTCGGCGTGTGGCAGCCCGGATTCTATGTGCAGGACGAGTGGGCGATCAATCAGAACTGGAACCTCCAGTTCGGCCTCCGGGCAGACATCCCGATCATGGCTGACAAACCCGTCGCCAATCCGGTATTCGAGCAAGAATTCGGGATCAGCACGACGGAAGTCCCGTCCGGCAACATCCTGTGGCAGCCCCGCGTCGGCTTCAACTGGCAGTCGGGCGCCGAGCGGATGACGCAGGTGCGCGGAGGCGCGGGCATGTTCTCGGGTCGGCCCCCATTTGTGTGGCTCTCAAATGCCTATGGAAACACGGGCGGCCAGCAGGTGAAGCTGTTCTGCGACACGGCGAACGCCCCGGCGTTCGACCGGTCCAACTATCCAGGCGGCGTCCCGACGCAGTGCACGGACGGCACGACGGCGGCGCAGTCGGGCCTGCCCGTGGTCAACATCTTCGACCCGAATACCAAGATGCCGCTCGAGGGCAAATTCAACCTGGGCATCGACCAGGTGCTGCCCAAGGGCTTCGTGGTCACCGCCGAGGTGCTGTACACCAAGGCCATTCAGCAGCTGTTCTTCGAGGAGTTCAACATTCCTACGGAGCAGATCGGAGTCGACCCGACGCAGGGCAATCGGCCGCTGTTCGGCACTCCTGACGCCGGCCTCCGAGATGGCGCATTCGCGCCGCAGCGCGTGAGCGACCAGTTCGCCCAGGTCATCAGGGTGAAGAACAGGAACGACAACAAGTCGCTGCTGCTCACGCTCGAGGTCAACCGCCAGATGAGCGACTGGCTCGGCCTGCGGGCGGGATACACGTATTCCAACGTCGACGACACGCAGGGTCTGTTCTCCAGCCAGGCGACGTCGAACTACGGCCGGAATGCGATCCGGGGGAACCCCAACAATCCCGAGCTGACCAATTCGTCGTTCGAGCGTCCGCACCGGATCGTGCTATCGGCTACGTTCCTGGCCAACCTGGGACGGAACATGGCGCTCGAAATCACGCCCACATACTTCGGGCAGTCGGGTAACCCTTACTCGTTCGTGGCGCGCGGCGATATCAACGGTGACGGATACCGTGGCCAGGGGATCAGCCGCGACAACGACCTCATCTACATCCCCAACAACGTCAACGAGTACTTGTGGCGGGATCCCGGCGACGCGGCAGACTTCGACGCGCTCATCAACGACAACGAGTGCCTGAGTTCGCAGCGGGGAACGCTGATGAAGCGTAACAGCTGCCGCAATCCGTGGAGCAACGTGTTCGGGCTCCGCGGAGTGCTGCGGTTCGGATCCCTCGGTCCGGGAGCTTTCGATCTCGTGTTCGACGTATTCAACCTGTTTGGGAACAAGGTGTTCCGGACGGCCGACATCGATCGCGGCGAGATCGCGATCCGGTACCGGGGACGCGAGGGCGACGTCGATGACGGTCAGATGATCTTCAGCTACGAAGGCTCCACCGCCGACAATAACGGCGACGGAAAGGTCGATGCGTACGAGTTGTTCCAGAACGCTTCGCGCCGCCAGCTCCAGATCGGTCTGCGGTACGTCTTCTAAGCCAACCGTGTCCCGGGACGATCCGGGACCCCGATGAAGAAAGCCCCCGTTCTCCTGGAGAGCGGGGGCTTCTTCGTGGTGCCGGCTGGTCGGGGCGGGCCGGTCAGCCTGCCACCGACGCCGTCTCGCCGGCGAGATACTCCCCGGCCAGGTCCACCCACTCCCGGTTCCCCATATAGAGCGGCGTGCGCTCGTGCAGCTCCTCGGGCTCGATGGATGAGATGTCTCTCACTCCGTCCGTGGCCCGGCCGCCGGCCTGTTCGCAAAGCATGGCGAGCGGCGCCGCCTCGTAGAGAAGCCGCAGCTTCCCCTTCGGGCTCTTGCTGTCCGCCGGGTACATGAACATCCCGCCGTACAGCAGGGTGCGGTGGAAATCGGCCACCAGCGAGCCGACATACCGGTGCGAGAAGCCGCCCCCGTTGCCGTCGTCGCCTCGGAAGTAGCCTACCAGGTCCTTCTGACCCTGGCTCCAGCGCGCGTAGTTGCCCTCGTTGCAACTGTAGATCTTCTTGCCGGGTTGAGGAATCGTGATATCCCGGTGCGAAAGCAGGAACTCCCCGATGGACGGATCGAGCGTGAATCCCGCCACGCCCTGTCCCGTGGTATACACCAGGACCGTCGAAGAGCCGTACATCACGTAGCCGGCCGCCACCTGCTTGAAGCCGGGTTGCAGGCAGTCCTCCAGCGTCCCGTCCCGGCCCTTCGCTGATCCGGCGGTGGATCGAGAAGATCGTCCCGATGGAGATGTTGGCGTCGATGTTGGAGCTGCCGTCGAGCGGATCGAACAGGAGCACGTAATCGCCGGTCGGGAACTGCCCGGGGATCTGGATCAGCCCCTCCTCCTCCTCCGAGGCCATCACGCAAAGCTGACCGTTGTGATCCATGGCGTTGAACACCACGTCGTGCGCGTACTCGTCCAGCTTGCGCACTTCCTCGCCGTGGACGTTCTCCTTTCCGACCATCCCCAGGATGTCCACCAGTCCCGCCTTGCTGACCTCGCGATGGATCAGCTTGGCCGCCAGCGTGAGGTCGTACAGGATATTCGATAGGGCTCCGGTGGCGCCGGGATGCTCGCGCTCCGACTCGATGATGAAGCGGCCGAGGGTGATGACGTAGCGATCCATGCCTGCCTCCAGGAGGATGAGCGTACGAATACGCTATTTCTCACCCCTTTGTGACGTCAAGACGCGTGCCAGCTTCCCTTCGTCGGGTCCACTCCCGTTCACCCTGTACCCGCCAGCCTTTCTCGCCGTCCACCTCGAGGCACAGCGTGCCGTCGCGATCCGTGCGCCAGACCCGGGGAATCGCGGCGTGCGACAGCCGGTCGAGCACTGCCGGGTGAGGGTGTCCGTAGGCGTTTCCCCGCCCTGCCGAGATCACGGCCACCGACGGGTGCACGGCAGACAGAAAGTCGCTCGCGGTGGAACTCCGGCTGCCGTGATGTCCCACTTTCAACAGATCCGCGCGCACGGAATCGGGGCCCCAGTCCGAGAGGAGTGCGTGCTCGGCGGCCGCTGTTGCGTCGCCGGTGTTGAGGTAGACCAGCGCCTGACCGATGGAAACGCGCAACAGGAGACTCGTCTCGTTGGCGCCGATCTCGTCGCCACCAGAACTCGCCAGAGACGGACCGAGAACCCGAATCGTGACGTTGTCGAGAGACACGGCATCTCCCTGGCGGGCCGCCAACCACCGAATCCGCTCGTCCTCCGTTCGCGCGAGGAAGCGCGCGTACGAGTGTTTGGGAATCGGATGTCCGGAGTCCAGCACCCGGAACACGGGTACACCCTCGTGGATCGACTCGAACCCGCCGAGGTGGTCGAGATCGGGGTGAGATAGCACGAACAAATCGATGCGGCGTGCACCGTACCGGCGGAGCAGCGGCAGCACGACGTCGCGGCCCGCGTCACGGCTCCCGAAGCGGGGTCCGGCGTCGAACAGGATCCAGCGCCCATGGTCGGTGCGGAGTGCGGCTGCGTCGCCCTGCCCCACGTCCAGAGTGCAGATCAGGCTCACTCCGCCCGGAAGTCTCTTGATCAGCGGCGGAGCAGCGAGCGCCAGAGCGGCGCTGGCCGCCAGAAACGGAACTGCGGCCCGAGCCCTCCCCCAGCGCAGCCACTGCCACAAGCCCGCCAGGGCCAGGCAGATGGCTGCCCACGCGACGGCGGATGGCGGACCGATCGGCGTATGCGCCCCCGGAAGACCGGCGACCCGGTCCGCGACGACCATCATCAAGCGGATGACGGTGGTCGCTGCTCCCGCGCCGATCGTATCGAGAGGGGGCGGAAGCAGGAGAGTCATGGCCAGTGACCCGATGGCTGCTGCAACCAGCGGGGCGCCGGCGAAATGAGAGATCAAGGCGACTGGGGCCACGTGATGGAAATGGGCCGCCGCGATCGGGGCTGTTGCGGCAAAGGCCCCGGTGGAACTGGCGATCGTCAGGCCAACGAGTGCCAGCCGCCGACTCGCCCTCCGTGGCAGCCGGCGAAGAACTCCTGCACCGGGTGCGCGGCTTCCCGCCCGGCCCGCGATCAGCCGCCACACGGCCGCGCCGAGGCCGAGACCCGCGAACCCAGCGAACGAGAGCTGGAATCCCGGCTCCACGAGGACCATCGGGTCAGCGACGATGGCCACCAGCGCGGCGCCGCCGAGCAGGTCCCACGGACGGCTCGGAAGGCCCCGAATGCGGGCCGCGGACCAACCCGCGAGAAGCAGCGTGGCGCGCACGGCGGACGGTGGTGCGCCAATCGCGGCTACGTAAACCGCGACGGCCACGGCCGTCCCGGCTGCGGCCCGCGAAGGTCCCACGAGCGATCGGAGGAGGAGCCCGATTGCGGCGCCGATCAGCCCGACGTGCAGTCCCGAGATGGCGAGCAGGTGAGCCAGTCCGGCCTCCGCGAAACGGGTCCGCAGAGCTCCAGGCAGGTCGTCACGCTCCGCGAGCACGAGAGCGCGGGCCAGCGGATTCACATCAGCGGGAAGAAGTCTTCGCAGTCGGAGCGAGGCCCGTGCCCGCACCACCTGCAAGGCCCGAATCGGCAGGCCGGGTCTCGTGACGGCCGTCCGGCGAGCCCCCGGCGGTATCTCGCTCAGCCTTCCCACGACGATGCCCAGGCGACCCGGGCGCCGGGGCCAGGCCGACGGGCGACCGATCTTCACCCACTCGCCCCGCACGGTGACCCGGGCGCCGGCGTCTATGGGTACCACAACGCTGTCCACCCGCACCACAAGCCGGGGGATGAAGCACTGCCGGGGACCCTGAGACGCCTGAACGGTCACCTCGATCAGTGTGAGCCGACTCGAACCGCCGGCGACGGCGGCTTCCCGCGCCACACCGTCTGCCGTAACGGCGTCACCGGTCGCGAGTTCCCGGGCGCAGGCCGCGGCTGCGCTCTTCCCCGCCGAGGAACCGAGGAGGCCGCCTGCCATCAGTCCGGCTGCCAGCGCGCCGCTTGCGAGAACCCTCATACGCCCCTGCCGAAACCGCATGGCCCTCGCTCGCAGCCTGGATGACGCGGCTGCGCTCAGAAGCAGCGACCCGACGATAAGGAAGACGGCCGGCCGGGGACCGGGAAACCGCAGACCCAGGGCGACGCCCAGGGACGTCGCGATGGCGAGGGAAAGAAGAGGCGGGACGCGGCGGGGGCTTGCGCCGACCTTCGGTGTCAGGGCCCCTCGGACGCGCCGCCCAGCGCGTCACGGTATCGGCGGAGCATCTTCCGCGTCTTGAGGTCGGCCCGCAGGCCGGCGAGGAACACCATCAGCATCCCCACCACGACCGCCACGAACACGACGACAGGAAGGGAGACGGAGCGGAACCGGACGATCCCCAGGTGGAGGGGTACGTGCACGGCGCCGTTCTGGACTGCGAAGAGGGCGGCGACCGCCGAGAAGGCGGCGACGAACAGCATTCTTCCTTCCGATCGAGCTCATGGCGCGACCACTCCGCGAAACGTCGGCCCGCTGGTGGAAATCAGCCGTACCGAGCGGTACGTGTTTCTCCACCCGGGATCACCGGGGAAAGCCACGACCTTGCCGGTCTCCGTGCGACCCAGGACATCCCCCGCGGAACGGGCCGGCCGTTCGACCAGGACCTCCGGCACGGAGCCCAGGATTCCCTCGTTGATCTCCCGTTGTATGCTCCGGTGCAGAGCAATCACCTCCTCCAGCCGCCTGCCCGACGTCTCCTGGCTCACGAAGTCACTCTCCGGCAAGCGCGTCGCGGGGGTGCCGTCGCGCAGTGAATACCGGTACAGGAAGGCGTCGTCGAATCGAACCTTTCGAAGCAGCGACAGAGTGGAGTCGAAGTCGTCCTCCGTCTCGCCCGGAAAGCCCACGATGACGTCGGTGCTCAACGCGACGCCCGGCACACCATCCCTCACCCGGTCCACCGTGTCGAGGAACTGGCGGGCCGTGTACCGCCGCACCATTCTCTTCAGGACCCGGTCGGACCCCGACTGGACGGGGAGATGCAACTGCGGGCAGACGGCCGGTTCCTCGGCCATCACAGCCACCATCTCGTCCGTGACGTCGTTCGGGTGCGGAGACGTGAAGCGAACGCGCCTGACTCCGTCCACTCGCGCAACGGCCCGCAACAGCCGCGCAAAGTCCCAGTCGCCCGACCGATAGGAGTTCACCGTCTGCCCGAGTAGGCTCACCTCCGTGTAGCCGTCGGCCACCGCATCCCGAACCTCGCCGAGCACGGCCGACGGATCGCGGTTCTTCTCGCCCCCCCGCACATAGGGAACGATACAGAAGGTGCAGCGATGATCGCATCCGCGTTGCACGGTCACCCACGCCGTCACCCCCTCCCTCCGGATGGCGTCCACGCCCTCGTAGGCTTCGGTCTCGTCGAGGGCCAGAAGCATCTGACCCCTGGGAAGCGCACCGAAGCGCATCTCGTCCACCAGCTCGCCCAGCTTCCGGTACGAGTCCGGCCCCGCCACGATATCGACGCCGGCTGTCTTCTCGAGGAGATCCGCGCCCAGGCGCTGCGCCATGCAGCCGGTGACCGCGAGAACCAGATCAGGGTGATCCCTTCTGTGCACCTGCAACTGTCCGATTCTACCCAGCACGCGCGTCTCGGCATGCTCACGGATGGCGCAGGTGTTGATCACGATCACGTCCGCGCGGGCCGGATCGTCCACCGTGACGTAACCGCGGCCGGCCAGCGCCCCCGCCATGAGCTCCGAGTCGCCGATGTTCATCTGGCATCCATAGGTCTCTATGAACGCACGTCGCATCACGGGCACCGGAGGCGCTCCACCTCCCTGCGCCCTGCGTGATCGCCGCAGCGGAATCAGGCCCATCGTGTCAGTCACGGACTGTCTTCACCCCGAGTATGAGCTTTCCAGATCAACCGATATTCAACGGCCTGAACCTACCGGCCGTTGCCCGGACGGGCCACCGGGTGCGCACCGGGTCGATTGCCCTCGGCGCAGACCGGGCGTAGGATCTGGAATGACGGTGAGGCGTGAGTCCTTCAGGTTCGACGGTCTCCAGGTTCCGGTGGAAATCCACGGCGACGGAGAGCCCGTCATCTTCCTTCCGGGCCTCGGGGTACACCCGCGATACTATCGCGAGGGCATGTCCCGGCTGGGCCGACATTTCACAGTCTTCGTTCCCGATCTCTCGTTTCGCACGCACGCGGACCTTCCTGCCCGCGTCGACCGGTATCGGGAATTCGCCGAGGCCCTGGCCGAGCGACACGCGCCACAGGCTTTTCGGGCCGGGCATTCGTATGGCGGGTTCCTGGCCCTTCTCGGCTCCGTGCCCGCGATCGCGCTGTCCCCTCTCATTCCCCTGAAGGTCGGTATGGGGAGGAAATTCGGGCGAGCGGTTCGGCTCCAACTCAGGGAGTACCTGGGTTTCGAAGGTCGCAAGGGGGCGGGATGGGCGTGGAGCATTCTGCGGGACTACGTCGGCACTGCTATCCGCCGCCCGGCCAGCCTCTTCCCGACGGTCTCCGAGACCCTGCACTGCATCGCGAACTCGTTCCGGCCGACCGCTCCGAGGGCGCACATCGTTCTGGCCGAATTCGATCGGCTGTACCTGCCCGAAGAAACCGAGACTTTCGTAGCACGATCCGGGAGACAGGCCGTGGTGGTGCGGCGAGTACCCCGTGGACATGGCTGGCCAGTCACGCACCCCGAACTGCTGGAATCGGAGGTAGTGGCGGCGGTTCGAGCCACACACGCGGCCTGAGGGTGACCGCGGCGGGCAACCTCACCAGCGGAGTCGCTACATCGAGTTGATGCCGAGCGAGAGCGAGAATGCGCTGGAAGCTCTCCTCGGTACCGGTCGTCTCGAGATTTCCCCGATTTCCAATTTCGACGCCGAAGTCCAGGGCCGCCCTTCCCCCCGCAATCCGTGCTCCGAAGCCGAACGTGAACGCCGATTCGCTGAGCTGCGCGAAGTCTCCATCGTAGAACGGAAGGTCCGTGTACCGGTAGCCCGCGCGCAGCGGTACCGGTAGTCCCACGAGCTTGACGCCCAGATACTCGAGACCGCCTCCTGCCCACATGACGTCCGCCGATTGCGTGTCGAATGACCCGGAAGTTGGTACCCGACCAGCCTTTCCAACCTCCAGCCGCCGCCAGCATCAACTTCTGCGTCAGGATGACGCTGCCACCGACCGCGACCTCGAGCGGCATGTCGAACGTCTGGGTTCCGATCGCGAGCCCGAACGTGTCCTTCACGGCCTTGAGCTGCGTGTAGGAGGTGATGGCCGCGGAGAGGATACCGCGCCGGCCGATTTCGCCCGTGACGCCCGCCCGAAAACGCCACCCGCTGTACGCCCAGCGGGCGTCGCCGAGTGCAACACCGATCTGGTTCGTCGGATCGCCGACCGCTGCATCGAAGGTCCTTCGGAACACCTGGCGCAGGTTACCCGTGAGTGCGCTGCCTTCCACCCCGAGGCCGAGGAAGCCCAGCTTATAGGCCACGCTCAGGCCGACCGAGCTGACGCCTCCGTCGTGCTGCCGGCTTTCGATGTAAGGGTAGTCCCCGAACCCGGTGCGCAAGGTGTCGGTGAGGATGAACGTCCCAATCCTGGTCGAGTTCGGAGTTTACATTCAGCCCGAACCGCCACTGCCGATACGGAAGCACACCCTGCATCACGACGAACCGGCTGCGTCCCGTCGACTGTTCGCCTTCGATCGTCTTCAGTTTCACGGTCTCCGGGCCCAGCGTGCCACCGATCGCCGGATTGGAGAACATGATCAGGTCCGCCGGATTCCGTGAGGAAAACGACCCTCCGTAGAGACCGATTCCCGTTCCACCCAGGGACGCGGCCCGCGCATCGAGTGGCGTTACCGGATAACCAAGTCCAAGGTCCGTCGTCGGTGTCTGGGCAGGGAGCGCCCCGGGACCAACCAGCGTGGACACCGCCACCGCCACCGCCGCCACCCACGCCGCGTTCCAGGGCCGAGACCGACCTTTGCGCCAGGCGCTCACGGCAGCAGGAAGGACGGATTGGGGGTGAACAGGAGGCGGACGACGGGCCGCAGGCCCGGTCCGTCCTCGCGCGAGAAGAACTCCCAGAATCCGAGCTGCCGATTCTCCGGTACGGGTACGATCCCCACACGCAGGGGCGGAATGGAATCGAACGGTGCCAGCGACCACAGGCGCACGAGCGAGGTGATGTCGTACTGCATGGTGTTGCCCGAGGCCAGCGAGTCCGGGCTCAGCGACTCGAGGGCTCCAAGCGTCGACCCGATCGGCGTCTTCTCGCCGAACACGAACGGGTCCGCGAGCAGCCGGACGGCCTGGGACGAAATCGTGGCCCGCAGAGGAAAGGGTTCCGCGGGAGACCCGGTCGGCCGGAACTCAATGGCGGCGCGGTTGATCGTCGCCCCTCGCAACGCGATGAAACCGAGGCTGTCCGGCAGCACGAAATCCAGGTAGTACCGGGCCGCCGGCAGACCAGCGAGTCGAAGCCGGGTCGTCGGCGATGGCGTCGGCGGATCGAAGATGAAGGTGCCGGGCGTCGTGCCACGGACCACCGTTACGACCGTGTCGATCCCTTCGGGGACCGCACCCGCGACCAGTGCGACCGTGTTCGCCCGTATCGTCCCTCCGGGCCCGGTCAGCACCACCGCGATCCCGGGCTCCCCCTCCGAATCCCGCCACGCAGTCAGGAGTGAGTCGACGTTGCCGACCAGCGGCACCACGGCACTGTCCGGAAGAAAACCGAGCGAATCGGCCTCGAAGCGGAACGTGTTCGAGCCAAGAAGGGTCCCGAGATCGCCTCCGGGTGTGGCCCACGGCTCGCCTTCCCCCGCCTGCTGCCAGGTCGCCTCGTCCGCATCGAAGCCTCGCGAAAGCGCCCAGACTGCTAGCTCGACGTCCTCGCCCGGCAATTCAGTCTGAAGAGTATCAATCGACAGACGAACGGCTGCGCTCGCAAAGCTGTCGACCGCAACGCGGACGGTATCGACGAACAGGGAGTCCGGAAGCGTACTGAAGCGGCCGAGCGGTCTGGACTGCAAGTCCTCCCGGTCCGATACGAGGCTGAAGGACGCCGCGCTCGGCAGCACGAATCCCCAGTAGGTGGTGTCGCGCCAGGACGGGAGCTCGCCTGCTTCGAAGACGATCTCGATCGTCGGCGTGGAAACTCCCGGCGGCCGTCTCGGAGTTCTCGGCAAGGAACGGATCCTCGGTGCACGCCGATTAGGCTTACCACCGCGGCAAACAGCAGAGAGAACGGGGCACCCTTGCGGATCAAGAGTACCTCTCCGGGCCTTCGTCCGCCGAGACGTGCTCCTCGAGCCGGAACTGCGCGGGAAGCAGCTGGCGCAGGGTCCAACGCTCGAGCTTTCCTCCTGATCCTTCGCTGATGACCTCCAGGTCGGGACCGAATTCCGCCAGCGCCTGTCGGCACACGCCGCACGGAGGCACCGGATCGACCGACGTGGAGCAGACATAGACCCGGGTCAGCGTCCGTCCACCCGCCGTGACCGCCGCTCCGATCGCGACCCGCTCGGCACACATGGTCACCGAGAACGAGGCATTCTCGACGTTGCAGCCAGCGTAGACCTCACCCTCGTCGGTCTGGACGGCTGCACCCACCCGGAACTCCGAATACGGCGCGTACGCCATCGCCATGGCACGGCGAGCTTCCGCCCGGAGTTCCACCAGTTCCATGTCAGATGCCATCTCTTATCGTTTCGAGAGCCGCGAGGACCAGGTCCTCATCGGCGTCCGCATCGCCGTAGTCGATCTCCACGCGGGCCAGCCGGGTGCCCAGGCCCGTCAGGATCTCATAGTCGATCGTATCGCACTGTCGGGCCATCTCCTCGAGCCCGATGTGCGCGCCCCCGTCCTTCCCGAGAATCGTGGCGACGTCCCCCGGCTGAACGTCATTCCGACCCGTGACATCGACCACGACGGTATCCATACACACGACCCCCCGAAACGGTGCCTCCACCCCGTGGATCAGCGCCCGACCCGTGTTCGAGAGTTCCCGGCGGAGCCCGTCGCCATAGCCGATTCCGAGCGTCGCCAGTGTCGCGGCGCTCGGAGCCGTCCACGTGGCCCCGTAGCTGACCGTTGTTCCCGCCGCGACGTCCCGGACGGCGAGCACTCGGGCGCGCACGCTCACCACTTGAGCGGCCGAGGGCTCCCAGCGTCCTCCACCGTACAGATAGATGCCCGGCCGCACCAGATCAGCCTCCACTCCAGCGTGCAGCAGCGCTCCAGCGCTGTTCGCGGCGTGCACGAGGCCCGGGTCCACACCGGCTGCCCGCATCACCTTCAGCGCCTCTCCCAGACGGGACCACTGCGTCTCCGTCGCATCGCCCGGGCGGTCAGCGGAATGAAAGTGGGACATGGTCCCCTTCAACCGCAGTCCGTCCGCTTCGAGGATCGCTGCCAGTTCCGGAACCCACTCGCCGGCCTGGTCCCAGCTCAGACCCCACCGGCCCATACCCGTGTCCACCTCCAGGTGGACGGAAAGGGGCTCCGCTCCCGGGTGCGCGGCGCAAGCACGGAGCGCCTCGAGGCCGGGAACTGCCGGCTCGAGGCGCTCGTCCACCAGACTGGCGACGTCGGCGGGAAGGTTCGGCGCGCACACGAGCACCGACCCATCCCAACCCATTTCGCGCAGCGCACGACCCTCGCCGGTCGTAGCGACGCCAAAGCCCCAGGGCCCCATGGGACCCAGGGTCCGCACGACGCGCTCCATCCCCACGCCGTAGGCATCCGCCTTGACCATGGGGAGGAGGCGACAGCCGTCGCCCACACGATCCGAGATGACCCGGCTATTCCTGCGCAGCGCGCCCAGATCCACCTCAATCCAGGCGCGCTCCATCGCTTCAATTGGCACGTTGTTCAAAGCGGGCATAGTATATCCGACGTATGTCCCCTGAGCAACAGATTCCGCGCCCCGACGGGGCCGATGTGGAGCACATGGACCGGTCCCGTACGGGCGATCTCGCGCTCGGACGGAGTCTCGCCCTCGTCCGTTACCTCAGAGACCACTGTGATTGGGACGCGAGGCAAACCACCGGCAGCCTCCGACCCTACCTGCTCGAGGAAGCCCACGAGGTCGCCGATGCGATTCTATCGGGTCGGGATGACGATTTGCGGCGCGAGCTCGGTGATCTTCTCCTGAACCTGGCCTTCCAGGTGGTTCTGGCGGAGGAGCGCGGGTCCTTCGACGCCTCGGACGTAGTCGCCGCCATGGAAGACAAGATGCGCGAGCGTCACCCTCACGTATACGGTGACGCGGAGGAGGCCCCGGACTGGGAGCGCATGAAGGCCGAGCACCGCGGACGTGAACGGTCGGGCTCGGATTCGGCGACTCCGCCTTCCGATCCATTCGATGGTCTTCCGGCGGGACTCGAGCCCTTGAGCCGCTCGCTGCGCATGCAGGACCGGGCGGCCGGCCTCAACTTCGATTGGCCCGATGTATGGGGGGCGGTCGAGAAGCTGGACGAAGAACTCCGTGAACTGCGCGAATCGCTGGAAGCGGCCGACTCAGGCGAGAAATCGGAAGCTCCCTCGGCGGATCCTCGCGTCGAGGACGAGCTCGGCGATCTGCTCTTCGCGGCCGTCAACGTGGCCCGCCTGAGCGGCGTTCACCCGACGACCGCGCTCGAGCGCTCGGCCGCCAAGTTTGCTGAGCGATTCCGAGCCCTTCTCGCACTCGCGGCAGCCGAGGGCCTCGACCCCGGTCAGGCGAGCCTCGAGGAACTGGATGTCCTGTGGAATCGGGTAAAGGCGGCCGGAATCAGCCGCCCGTGAGCTGCTTGACCTGTTTCTGGCCGCTGCGGACGCCGGCTCCGACGACGACCCCGTAGATGACCGCCGTGAACGGTCCCAGGACGGGCAGCAACGCGACAATGGGAGCGGCTACCAGCGCGCCCGCCACACCGGCGATCCAGGGCGCCGCCGGCTTCTGCGCCGTATCCACGAACCGCAGTCGAGTCCGCACGAACTCCCTGACCTTCACGTAACTGACGCCCATCCCGGCCCCGGCGGCCGCGAGCATCAGTGCAGCAATGAGTTCCATGTTGCCTCCTCTCGCCTCCCCGTACGGGGACGGGCGCGGGTTCGTTTCAAGCCAGCCCCTTCCCGCGCTGCCCGCTACGGTGTCAGGCGGGTCATCATGCGGGGAAACGCGATCGTCTCCCGAAGGTGCGGCACTCCACAGATCCATCCGACGGTCCGCTCGAGCCCCAGGCCGAACCCGCTGTGCGGGAACGTGCCGTGCCGCCTCAGGTCCAGGTACCAGTCGTACGCGTCTTCCGGAAGGCCTTCCTCGCGGATCCGGGCGAGGAGCCGGTCGTAGTCGTCTTCGCGCTGGCTCCCGCCAATGATCTCCCCGTAGCCCTCGGGCGCCAGCAGGTCGTTGCACTTCACGGTTCGCGGGTCCGCGGGGTTCTGCTTCATATAGAAGGCTTTGGCTTCGACCGGATAGTCGAACACGAACAGGGGCTTCTCCCGGCCCTCGGTGAGCACCGCCTCGTGCTCGGCTCCGAGATCCGATCCCCACTCTATGTCGACGCCCTTCTCGCGGAGGGCCGCTACCGCGTCCGTATAGCTGATGCGATCGAACGGAGGCTTGACCGCCGCCAGGCGGTCCACGTCCCGCTCCAGCTGCTCGAGTTCGGCCGATCGCCTCGCCAGGACCCGCGCCACGATGTACGAGACGAACTCCTCCTGCAGGCGCATGTTGCCCTCGGAGTCCAACCACGCCACCTCAGGCTCGACCATCCAGAACTCCGTGAGATGACGTCGCGTCTTCGATTTCTCGGCCCGGAACGTGGGCCCGAAGCAGTAGACCTTGCCGAGGGCGGCGGCGGCCGCCTCGACGTAGAGCTGGCCCGTCTGCGCCAGGTACGCCGTCCCGAGATCGAAGTATTCCGTGCTGAACAGCGTACCGGCGGATTCGCCGATCGCTCCCGTCAGGATCGGTGAGTCCACGAGCACGAAGTCGCGTTCGTAGAAGAAGTCCCGGATGGCCTTCACCACCTCGTCCCGGACGCGCATGATCGCGGCCTGCCGGTCATGCCGCAGCCACAGGTGGCGGTTGTTCAGGAGGAAGTCGATCCCGTGTTCCTTGGGCTGTATCGGATACTCATCGGACGCGCCGATCTGCTCGATCGCGCTTGCCGTAACCTCGTAACCTCCGGGAGCGCGGTCGTCCTGTCGCACGATTCCCGCGACGCGAACGCTGCTTTCGAGGGACAAGCCCACTGCCGTGTCCCACGAACGATCGTCAACTTCGTTCCGAGCGATCACGACCTGGACCGTGCCCGTGCCGTCGCGCAGTTCGAGAAACGCGATCTTCCCGCTCGACCGGAACTTCGCTACCCAGCCGAGGAGCATGGCCTCCTGCCCCGCCTTCGAGGCCAGGTCCCGAACGCTCGTCACCGTTTCCATATCAGGGTATTCCGTGGTTGGAGTCGCTGTAAGGCGGGTACACTAGACCGGCCACACAGGCGAGTCAACGCTAACCGACCGCATACAGCGCCGCTTGATCCGCGTACCTCTCCTGGAGCACCCGGGCGAACGGACGGTGACTGGCGGAGGCCAGATCCGGGTCGTCTGCGACCATCGCGCGGGCTTTCTCTCGTGCGTGCTCCAACAGCTCGTAATCTCTCTCGAGGTCGGCAAACCGAAGCGCCGGCAAACCGTGTTGCTCGGCCCCGAACAGATTCCCCTGACCCCGCAGGCGAAGATCCTCGCGCGCGATCTCGAATCCGTCATTCGTGTCGGCGAACGCTCGCAGCCGCTCGGGAGGGGCTTCTCCCGAATAGAAGGCGACGCAGTAGCTCTGATCGCCGCCCCGGCCCACCCGGCCTCGAAGCTGGTGCAACTGCGCGAGGCCGAACCGGTCGGCATGCTCGATCAGCATGACCGTCGCGTTCGGCACGTCGATTCCGACTTCGATGACCGTCGTCGCGACGAGAAGCTGGGTCTCTCCCGTCAGGAACCGGCGCATGATCAGTTCCTTGTCCGTGCCACTCATGCGACCATGCAGGAGGTCCAGGCGAAACTCGGGAAACAGTTGCGAGAGTTCTTCCACCGCATCGGTAGCTGCCGCGGCCTCGATGGCGTCAGACTCGTCGATGAGGGGATAGACCACGTAGCCCTGCCGGCCCTCGGCCATTTGCTCCCGTAGAAACTCGAATGCCGCCGACCGGTCCGCCGGCCCTCGGACGCCGGTGATCACGGTTCGGCGGCCCGGCGGCAGTTCATCGATCACGCTCAGATCCAGGTCCCCATATACCGCGAGAGCCAGCGACCGCGGAATCGGCGTGGCGGACATCACGAGCGTGTCCGCGGCTCCGCCGGCATCGCGGAGCGCCCGGCGCTGCTCGACGCCGAAACGGTGCTGCTCGTCGATCACGACGAGCCCGGGAGCACCGAATGCCACACCGTCCTGGATGAGAGCGTGCGTACCGACGATCACGGGCGCGCGGCCGGACCGGGCAGCCTCCAGAATGTCATCGCGCCTCCTGCCGGTGACCGAGCCCGTGAGCAGCACAGGTCCGAGTCCGACCGGTTCGAGAAGATCGGTCAGGGTCCGCTGGTGTTGCTCGGCGAGCAGCTCGGTGGGAGCCATCATCACCGCCTGCCGGCCGCAGTCCACGGCACGGACCATAGCGGCCGCCGCCACCACGGTCTTGCCGCAACCAACGTCGCCCTGCAGAAGACGATACATGCGGGACCGGCTCTCCATGTCGGTCCTGATCTCCCGCCACACTCTCTCCTGAGCGTCGGTGAGCGAATACGGGAGCGAGCCCAGGAAGCGGCCGGTGAGCGTGGGGGGCGCGTCCAGGGACAGCCCGGACTCCCGACTTCGGTACTGGTACCGCGCGCGCGCATGAAGAAGCTGGAGGAAGAACAGTTCTTCGTAAGCGAGACGCCGCAACGCGGGACCAACCTGCGAGAGGGCCTGCGGTCGATGGAGCCTCTCCAGCGCTTCGGGAAGACGAGTCAGGCCCGCGGCTTTCAGCCAGTCGGGCCCGAAGATCTCCGCTTCCGCCGCCTCTGCCAGCAGGTCGTCCAGGTTCGATTCGACGATCCCCCGGATCTGCCGGTGACTCAGGCCTTCCGTGGCCCGGTACACCGGGAACACCACCCCGGCGCCCGTCTCCCCGTCGCTGGCCGAGGCGAGGAGGGTGTGCTCGCGGGGACGCATCTGTCGACCGTGGTAGAAGCCCACGGTTCCGGAAGCGAGCAGCAGATCACCCTTTCGAATTGAATTGTCCAGCCACGGTTGTCCGGGCCACGCGCACTCGATCAATCCAGAATCGTCCTTGAGGACAGCGTGGAAGATCCGGAGACGGCGGCGAGTCGGAATCACGCCCTTTGATACGACTCGTCCGATGATCGTCGCATCATCCCCGGGCTTGAGCGTCGAGATCCGGGCGACCGTCGTCGCGTCCTCGTACCGATGCGGCACGTGATACAGGAGATCCCGCGCCGTTCGCACTCCGAGTCGGGCCAGTTTCTCGGCCCGGCGAGGACCCACGCCTTTCAGGTACTGGACGGACCTCTGCAGGTCGCTGGAGCGCCGGGTCATGTCAGCCGAAGAGCTTGTCCAGGTACGTGCTCACGTCGAACGGCTCGAGGTCCGACTCGCCTTCGCCCGTACCGAGCCAGCTCACGGGGACGCCGAACTGTCGGCTCACGGCCACGGCCGTACCGCCCCTGCGCCGTTCCATCGTACTTCGTCAGGACGAGGCCGCTCAGTGGTAGCCCCTGTCCAAACTCCTGTACCTGATTGAGCACGTTCTGCCCCGAGGTCGAATCGACGACCAGCAGGCGCTCGTGCGGCGCACCCTCGACCTGACGACCGACCACGCGGTCGATCTTCCGAAGCTCTTCCATCAGGCCGGTCTGGGTGTGCAGGCGACCGGCGGTATCGATGATCAGCACGTCCGCGCCGCGGGCTTCCGCGGCCTCCGCGGCGTCGAACGCCACGGCCGCGGGATCGCCGCCCGGTTGGCCGCCCACGAAATCCGCCCCCAGGCGATCCGCCCAGATCCGGAGCTGCTCCTGGGCCCCACTTCGGAACGTGTCGGTGGCGGCCAGCGTCACCTTCAAACCAGCATCCGTGGCTCGCCGGGCCAATTTCGCGGCCGTCGTCGTCTTGCCGGTTCCGTTGACGCCGAGCACCAGGATTACGAAGAGTCCCGATCCAGAGGGCGACCGGAAGTCTGTCGCTTGTGGCAAGACTTCTTCGCCGGTGACCGGTGCGGGCGCGAGGATTTCGCGTATGCGGTCCGAAAGGAGGTCTCGGAGATCCTGTTCGGTCTTCACCTTGCCTCGGCGCGCCGCCGACTCCAGCTCACGCACCAGATCCATCGACGCCTCGACGCCGAAGTCGGCCTCCAGGAGGATGCGCTCCAACTCCTCGATCGAATCGTCATCGATCCCCTTTACGAGCACCGACACGTCCGTCAGGGACAGGTCTACGATCTTCTGCCACAGCGATCTCCCGCCGGGCTTCCCCCGAAGGCTCATTCCCTCACCGCTCACTCCCCCCCCTGTCATCATCTGAGTCCCATTCTTGCGTCTCCACACCCACTCGGCGCACAACAATACGATCGCCACGGCAAATGGCCACACGGGAGAGTCGGAGCCCGGCGGCGCTCGCTCCGCCACGGCGCCGCCGAGACCAACGTTCAGCGGATCCCCAACCCGGCCCGGCAACAACTCGGTTCGACCATTCACATGGAACGGTTGGTCGATCCGAAACGACGCTCCAAGGGTCATTCCCCTCGCTACGAGGCGGGCATTCCCGCGCCCCAGCGGCGGCCCGGTGACCGCGGATGCCGAGTCTGAAGCGACGTGCGACCACACGATGGCGCCACTGGAATCGTGAACCTGAACGGAAAGATCGCGGACCCCGGGCGCTACGCGCCACCGCACCGAGTCGCCGGACCGGACAACCGGATCCATCCTTTGAATCGGCTGCGGGGCAGCGCGTTCCACCAGCCACCGGATCATCCCGGCGAACAACCCCCGATACAGGGCAATGCCCGGGTCACCGCGCGCGGCCCAGCGCCAACTGCCCTCGCCCAGTACTACGGCCCAGCGGCGTTCGGAATTCGACCCGAGCACGGCTACCGGGCTCACCGGTCCGCGACGGTCGCGCCGGCTGGACAGCACCGCACGGTCTGCGGGTGCCGTAGATCCGTACAACCGTGAGAGCGGTGGAAGGTCCTGCGCGTCTACTCCGATCAGGTGCGCCGAAACCGGACCCGGTGGGGGCGGCATTTCCGCGTACCATTCACCGGACATCGGCTCCCCCACCGTAACGCCGGTGCCCGGGACGGCGCCTGGACCTCTCACCAGGTACATCACGGCGGGACGTCGTCGAGCCGCATCCTCGAGCCATGCCGGCAGGTTCGTGGGATCGCCCTGCACCACGAGCAGCGTCGCGGCCTCGGCCGCTCGCCGCACGGCTGCCTGCGGCAATCCAGCGATCGCGCTCGATCCCGCCCGCACCCAGCTCTCATCGTCGAATCGCAGAAACGCTTTCCCGCCGCCCGGTACCGATCGCTCCAGCACCGGAAACAGGTAACGGGACTCCCAATCGGGATCCACCGAGACCAATACCGCACCCGCGGACTCAGGGGAAACCTGAATCCACTGACGGAACCGGGCCGCGGCGTCCCACGGTGGGACCATTCCCTCGACGTGGACGTCCAGAGGTATCCACTCGGAAGAATCGGATGCGATGTCAGCCTCGATGCGCACCGAGACCTCCGACGAGCGGCCCGTGGCCGGCAGCTCGACCGTGGTTACCGCGCTCACGTCCGGGCCAAGGTCTACCCGGACTCTGGCTGAATCGCCCGCGAGGGCGGTCGCCACGATCTCGACCCGGAGATCGAGCGTATCGCCGGCGGTCACCCGTCTTGGGACGTCCACCGACCGAATTCCCACGCGCCCCGTCATCTCCGCCACCCGGATTTCGCGCACGGCGACCCCGAACCGTTCGGCGAGGCGTCGGCCGGCTTCTCGGTCCGTGAGCTCGCCGTCGGTGACGACGATGATGGAATCCGCCCCCGAAGCCCGGGCCCACTCAATCGCACCCAGCACCCGCGAGTCCTCGCCGGTGGCTTCGAGTCGTTCGAGCTCGGCGGAGGTGATTCGCGCTGCCGCATGGGCGAACGACCAGACCGACGCGGCAGGTGTCTTGCGCTGAAGCTCGGCGACCACCTCTCGCGCCGCCTGGATGCGCGTGGGCCCCCCGGCAGCTCCGATGGGATACCGCATACTCTCCGAGTGATCGACGAGAATCGCGAGGCGGGGATCGGGATCGGGGCGAACCCCCAGGGGGGGGAGCCACACGGCCGACAGGAACAGGAAGAGGGCAGCCCCTCGGAGCGCGGCGGCCAGGCCACGCCCCCTGACTTTTTCCTCGCGCCGACCGTACCACCAGAGAGCGACCGCGACCGCCAAAGCGGCAGCCGCTGCGAGAGCCAGCCAGGGCATCAAGGGCGAGTCCCGGTCAGTCGGCGACCACCGGTCCGACGAAATCGGACGCCGCCGCCGGCAGAGCTACCCCCGACAACGCGTCCAGCGCCATATCCCGATTCACGAGGAATTCGGACATGTACTGTTCTTCGAGAGCCGGAGCCGAGGGAAGGTTCATGGTCGAGATATTGCGGTGCGCCCCGTTCTGCAGGAACTCGTAGTGTAGATGCGGACCCGTGGCCAGTCCGGTGGAACCGACCCGCCCGATCACTTGCCCCTGGTCGACCCGGGCCCCGGCCCTGATGCCCGCGGCGATCGAACTGAGGTGCGCATACCGCGTCTCGATGCCGCGCGTGTGCCGGATCGCGACCATCCGTCCGTAGTTGCCCCAGGTGCCGGCGCGGGTCACGGTACCGGAGGCGGTGGCCTTCACGGACGTTCCGTGCGGAGCCCCGTAGTCCGTCCCGCGATGTGCCCGGTACGACTTGAGTACCGGGTGATACCGTCGATTCGAGAAGCCACTGGTAATGCGATAGGGAACGGGATAACGGAGGAAGACGCCCCGCAGAGCCTCACCGTCCACATCGAAGTAGTCGCGCCGGCCACCCGGTCGGGTATAGGGGATCGCAGACAGCACGCGACCCCGGTTTCGGAGTTCGATCGCGAGAAACCGGCGAGTGCGGACCGTACCATCCGGTCTCAGCTCCCGCTCGATCGCCACGCGGAAGGCGTCCCCCCGCCGAATGTCTCGTGTGAAGTCGACCTTCCAGGCGAAGACGTCGGCCAAATCAAACACGTACTCCTGGAATTCGCCCTCGCCGAGACGATCGACCTGCCCGCTCAGCTCGGCGTACCACAGACTCGACTCGATCAGGCCTCCAAGCAGCAGCGTGTCCACCCGGATTGGGACGGTCATTACGTCGCTCGCCCAGCCATCGGTGCTGGCATTCAGCGTGAGCAGCGAGTCCTCGTTCAACTGCAGAAGAACCTGCTCGGCCCGCCCGCCCGGTGGACCTGTGAGTCGGACGACGACGCCGGGTCGGAACGAGCGAGGGCTCTTGTAATCGCGGACGACTTCGATCAGGCCGTGAACGTCCTGCGGCGAAAACCCGTGACCATCGAGGACTTCCGCCAGCGTCTCTCCGGTCCGCAGGGTGTCGAACACGCTCTCGGGAGGTGGTGGAGCGGGAACGAACACCTTGCGAACGCTCTGTTCTGCGGGCGCGGTTCGAGATCGGAGCATGGACCATAGTCCGAGCCCTCAGAGAACAAGAGCCGATACGGCCACGACAGGGACTGCGAACTGCACGGGCCGCCTGGCCCGCGACACGCGCGGACCTCGCTTCCGCCCGTTCGGGCCTGATTTCGCTTCGGTGAAACGCAACGGATCGCTTCCTTCCAATATCGAGCCTGGCGCGACGTCAGTCCATCTGTCGGCGGATGAACGTCGGAATCTCAAGGTCCTCCACCTGCGACCGACCCGTGAAGGCGCTCCCGATCTCCGGCAACCCCCTCGAAACGGTAGCCGCACCGCCACCGACGACCGAGACGAGTCTCGGCCGAACGATCGGCTCGCTCTCGACCGGAACGACCTTGAGCGACGGCGCCAGCTCGTCTTCTACCGTTTCGCCGAATCCCGTGGCAATAACGGTTACCCGAAGCTTCCCGTCCAGGTTCGGGTCATGCACGGCCCCGAAGATCATCTCGGCCTCGTCGCCCGCAGCTTCCTGGACGATCGAGTTCACCGTCGTCACCTCGTCGATAGCCAGATCCATGCCGCCGGAGATGTTGACCAGCACACCCGTCGCTCCGTTAATCGATACGCTGTCGAGCAGAGGCGAGCAAATCGCCTGCTGCGCGGCCTCGACGGCACGCTCCTCGCCCGTGGCCTCCCCGGTTCCCATCAGGGCGGCTCCCCGGTTCGACATCACCGTGCGAACATCGGCGAAGTCGACGTTGACCTCACCGGTCACACTGATCAGGTCGGAGATTCCCTGCGTGGCGTGAAGCAGGACTTCATCGGCCTTCTTGAGCGCCGCGCGGAACGTCGTCCCCTTCCCGACCACCGACAGGAGCTTTTCGTTGGGCACCACGATCATGGTATCGACGGAGCGTCGGAGGTCGCGGAGACCCATCTCCGCATGCTTCATCCGCTTCTTGCCCTCGAAGTTGAAAGGCCGCGTGACGATCGCGATCACAAGGGCCCCCATTTCGCTGGCGATCTGGCCGACCCGCGGCGCCGCGCCCGGTCCCTGTCCCGCCTCCCATGCCCGCGGTGACGAAGACCAGGTCTGCGCCCTCAAGAGCGCGACGCACCTCTTCCTCGTTCTCGGCCACCGCCTGCCGACCGACCTCCGGCCGGGCACCGGCCCCGAGACCGCGCGTCAGCTTGCGCCCGATCTGCAGACTGAGGTGCGCGGTGCAGTTGTCGAGGGCCTGTGCGTCCGTGTTGATCGCCACGAACTCGACCCCTTCGAGGTTCTCGTCGATCATACGGTTCACGGCGTTCCCTCCGGCGCCTCCCACGCCGACGACTTTCATGCGGGCGTTCCGCGTCGTCTCACGCTCGAACTCGAATACCATCTGTCCCTCCCGACTCGTTTGGGGGTTCATCCTCGCTCCGATCTCTAATCCGACTCCGACACGGGCCGCGACTCAGAAGAAGTCGCGCAACCAGTCGGTCAATCGACTGAATGTCCTCAAAGCCACGCCGCCGCCCGTCTCCCGGGCGCGCATCTGACCGTACAGGGCGAGGCCTACGGCCGTGGATAGCCGGGGGTCACGCGTTGCCTCGACCACCCCTTCGAGACCTGCCCCCGGCTGCCCGAGGGCCACCGGCATGTTGAACACGGTCTGGGCCAGGTCGACGATTCCCTCGAGGCTGGCCCCGCCGCCCGTCAGCACCACACCGCCAGGAAGCGCGCCCAGCAGCTCCTTCTCCTCGAGCGCCTCGTACACGAGCCCGAACATCTCGTCCAGGCGCTGCTCGATGATGTGAGCCAGCAGCTCCCGCGATACCTCCCGGGTACGGCCGGGAGTCGGCCCGACGATCTCGAGCTTCTCGTCCGCCCCGACCGCTCGAGTGCTGGCGCTTCCGCGGCTCCGCTTCAGGTCTTCGGCGTCCGCCAGCGGAATTCCGAGCCCCTTCACGATGTCATTGGTGACGGTCACGCCACCCCAGGGAAGAGTCGCCACGAGATAGAGCCGGCCCTCGCGGTAGACCGTCAACTCCGTGGCCGCGCCCCCGATCTCCAGCAGCACGACCCCGGCCTGGCGTTCGTCGTCCGAGAGCACGGCAAGGCTGGTCGCCAGGGGCGAGAAGACGAGCTCCTCGATCCGGTAGCCGGCACGATCGATCGCCTTGCGCAGATTCTGACACGCGGGCGAACTGGCCGTGACGACGCAGACCTCGGACTCGAGCCGGGTCGCCTCCATGCCCCGCGGGTCCTGTATTCCCGCCTGCCCATCGACCGCGTAGTCCTGCGGAATCGCGTGCAGAAGCTCGCGATCGGGGGGAATCACGATGGCGCGGGCCACTTCGTGCACCCGGTCCAGGTCCCTTTGATCGATCTCCTCGCCGGAAACGGCCACCACTCCGGAGGAGGACCCGACATCGATGTGCTCGCCCGCCACTCCGGCGTAGACGATGCCGGCCTCGATACCCGCCATGTCCTCGGCGTCCCTGAGGGCCTCCCGCACCGACTCCGTGGCCGCCTCGATATGAGTGACGTTGCGGTTCCGCACACCCTCCGTGTGCGCGACGCCGACGCCGAGGACGCGTACCTGTTCAGCCGGCGTGTCCCACCCCGGGCCCGTCTCCACGAGGACGGCCGTGGTGGACGTGGAGCCGATGTCGAGGCCGGCCAGGCAACGCGGACCGCCTATCATGCCGACTCCTTCACGGCGACCACGACCTGGCCGCGGAAACGGGCATCGACTGTGGTGACTCGGCCCCGGGCCGCACACTCTCCGATGGCATCTTCCGCCCTCAGAAAGGCCACCTCCGCATTCTCGATCGGAAGAATCACGGTCTCGAGCATGACTTCCATCCAGGAGTCGGAGTTCGATCGCATCTCCCACCGAGCGACGGACCTCCGACACGCGGTTAACGAAGTCAGGGCTCAGGCGGTCCAGCCTCGCGAGGACGGAGAGCACCCGCCGGGAATCTTCGTCGGCCACCCGGCCAGCCTCGACGGTCGCCTGCAGGAGGATCGGTAGGTCGAGGGCGTGAACGGCGGGGTCCAGGGGGAGGATCTTCCCCGTGCCATCCACCGGCTCGAGAGTGGGAGCCGATACCAGCGCTACCGGCCGCACCTCTCGCAAGCTCTATCGCCACGCGGTTGAAGCCCGGCGCCGAACGCGCGCCTCCTCGATCAGAGGATGGGTCTCGAGGCGGGCCTCCGCGTCGGAATGCTCGTCCCAGGCCGATGCCTCGGGCGGAATACCGGCCAGCGCCCGGGCCGCGTCGGAGGAAACGAAGCGGGATCCCTTCACTTCGACAGTTGCGACCCTGGACGCCGGAAAGCTCCGCATGAGAGCGGGGCCCCACACCGGACTTCCGATTCCCAGCGCGGCCACGGCTCCGACGACCGCCAGGCGGCGACGCAGTCTGCCGGCTCACGGGGCGGCTCCCACCGAAGACAGCTCTTCGGGTTCGAATCCCCAGAGGTGAATCTCCGGCTCCAGCCAGAACCCCATCGAGGTCATGCACACGGCGCCGGGTCTCGGCCATCAGCCAGAGGACGTCCGCCGCCGTCGCTCCACCCACGTTGGCGATGAAGTTGGCGTGCCTCTCCGTGATCTGAGCCCCCCCGCGGACGGCCCCTCGCATCCCGGCCCGATCCACGACTTCCCAGGCCGAGCCGTATGGCTCTCCGGGGTTCTTCCAGATCGACCCGCAGGAGGGCAGTTCGTATACCTGGGTCTGGACCTTCCGGCGACGGCGCTCGGCATGCGCCGCGTTTACGCCATCCGGGTCGCCGGGAGGCGCAGCAAAACGGGCTCCGACGAACACCCACTCGTCGGGGAGGGCAACCGACCTGTAGCCTGGCGACGCCTCCTCCGGTTGGATGCGCACTCGATCCCCCGTGGCCGTCATCGCTTCCGCCCACAACACCCGGTCCCAGATTCCGACCTCCGCCGACCCCGCGTTCATCCGAAGGGCACCACCGATGCTGCCCGGCACGGCCTCCAGGAACTCCCAGCCCGTTCTAGCCTTCCCGCCTGGCGTCTCCGACCAGGGCTGGAAGGCCGGCTGCCGCACCCGCTTCGACCGCATCAGCGGACATACTCAGGAAGTCCAGATCGCCCGACAGCGACACGATGGACTCTGGCACCCCGCGATCGGAGACGAGGACGTTGGCGCCCCAGCCGAGTACCCGGTACGGGGAACCCGCGAGCGATTCCAGACCCGCAGCCAGATCAATGTGGCTGGCAAATCGCGCGAAGCGGAGAGCCGCCCCCCCGATCCGGTAGCGCGTCAAGGAGGCCAGTGACACGTCAGACTCCCACATTGGTCGCCTCCTTCCCGGCCGCCACGTCGTGAGCCAGCTGCGTGACGTCGCCCGCGCCCATGAACAGCACGACGGAGTCCGTGGAGAGTCCGTCTACCCAGGCCGGGATCTCGCGCATGCTGACTTCAGGGGCGAATCCACCGGACGCCTCCGTGACCAGCCGAGCGGTGACGCCCGGTATCGCCTTCTCGCGCGCCGGATAGATCGGCAGGACCACGGCCTGGTCTGCCGCGGTGAGGGCCTTCGCGAATTCCGTTGCCATCTGCCGGGTGCGGCTGTACAGGTGCGGCTGGAATACGACCGCCAGGTGACGCCCGGGCCATGCGTCGCGAACCGCGGCGATGGAGACGCGAACCTCTGTAGGATGGTGGGCGTAGTCGTCGAGAATCACCCTCCCACCGCGATCGCCCAGAAGCTGTAGCCTTCGGTCTACGCCTGAAAAATCAGCCAGCGCGGCGCCTAGCTCGGCGGGCTCCAGTCCGAGCTTCACTCCCACCGCGAGCGCCGCGCCCGCGTTCTGTGCGTTGTGGTCGCCTGGCGCGCCCAGGGCGAACGGGAACGCCGGGCCGGCCGACACGAAACGGCAGGTCTGCGTCGTCCCGCTCCGGGTCAGGATCTCGACCCGATAGTCAGCCGACGGATCCAGTCCATAGGTCGTGACGGATTCCAGTCCTTTGACCACGGCGTGGACACCCGGTCCTTCCGCGCACGCCAGGATGCCGTCCCGTCCCGCTGCGCGTCCGACGAATTCGCGGAACGACGACCGAAGGTGCTCTGGACCGTCGTAGCACTCCAGGTGCTCCGGCTCCGCTGACGTGATGACCGCGAGACTCGGATCCAACTCGAGGAAGGACCGGTCGTATTCGTCGGCCTCAGCAACCGCCAGGCCGGTTCCGACGCGAGCGTTGCCATCCCATTCGGCCACGCGCCCGCCCACCAGGACGACCGGATCCAGCCCGCCGGCCTCGGCCACGCACGCCGTCATGGCCGTGACCGTGGTCTTGCCGTGCGTACCTGAAATGGCGATCAGCCGTCGCTCGTTCAGAAGCGCGCCCATGGCCTGCGCTCGCTTCAAGACCGGCACACCGGCCTGCCGCGCCGCCACCAGGATGGGGTGGTCATTCGGAGCCGCCGAGGTGTGCACGACGATACTGGCTCCGGTTGCGGCGATCTCGTCGTCCGCTTCGAAGAACCGAATGCCGTGAGTCTCGAGCCGGCGTGCCTCCGGCGTAAGGCACGTGTCGGAGCCGGCGACCTGATAGCCCTCGGAGGCCAGTAGACGAGCCAGTCCTGTCATTCCGGCCCCCGCGACTCCCAGGAGATAGATGGACGAGCCCGGGGGGGGCAGCTGGCTCCGGTCGGGAGGTCGATGCTCAGACATCCGACTTCTCCTCCGACCGGCCGGCGAGGCGGAGGAGCTCGGCGGCGATCCTGTCCGCCGCGTCGGGCCGGCCCCGCCGACGGCTCGCATCGGCCATGTGTCCGAGACCGACCTCGTCACCGAGGAGCGAGAGCATTTCGCTCCACAGATCAGGGCCGCTCACCGAATCCTCTTCCCGCATCACGGCGGCCCCAGCGGTCACCATGGCGCTTGCGTTGAATCGCTGGTGGTCGCCTGCGGCAGTCGGGAGGGGTACCAGGATGGCCGGCACACCCGCGGCCGAGAGCTCGGCGCAGGTCATCGCGCCGGAACGACACACCGCCAGGGACACGCGATCGAGCTGGCCGCCAAGTTCCGATATGAAGGGAACGACCCGCATCTCTGGCGTAGATCCCGTCTCGCTGATGCGCGCCGCCAGCGCCTCGAAGTTGGCGGGACCGGCGACCCACACGACCGTAGCGTCGGCAGGCCAGGCCTGAACCTGAGCCAGTCCGGCGAGAAGGAGATCGTTGAGCGCCCGCGCCCCCTGGCTGCCTCCGAAGACGAGCACGATTCGCCCCTCGGGCCAATCGAACGGCCGCGTCACGGGCCCCAGGGCCACCGGATTGCCCAGCTCGAACACCTCGGTTCCCCGTCCCGGTCGAATCCGGGCCCGCGCCTCCGGGTATCCGAGATGTACTTGATCCACCCGTGGTGCGAGTGCCCGGGTGACGAGGCCCGGCATCGCGTTCTGTTCCTGAATCGCCGTCGGGACCCCTCTCGCGACAGCCCACGCCACGGCCGGTCCCGATGCGTACCCACCCGTGCCCACGACCAGGTGCGGGTCGAGTTCCGAGAAGGCCCGGCTCAGCCCCCCGAGCACCGACGGAGCGCTGGTCAGCAGGCGCCAGTTGCGCCACGGCCGCGACCGGTACAGGGGCTCGAGCGGAAGCAGACGATACGGCCAGCCCGAGTCTGGGAGCACCGTCGATTCGATGCCTCGACGGGCACCGATCAGCGTCACCCGGACGTCCGGCGCCGCCCGTCTCAGGGCCGCGGCCAGATTCAAGGCCGGAACCAGGTGCCCACCCGTTCCGCCTCCCGAGAGGAGGATGCGGTATGCCACGCGTCAGGCTCTCCCTCCCTTCGAGACGTTGAGGAGAATCCCCGTCATGCCCAGCATGAGGATGAGGTTGGTCCCACCTGCCGAGATGAACGGTAGATTGATCCCGGTCGTGGGAAGGAGCCCCAGTGCGACTCCGATATGGCCGAAGGCGGCGAACGCAACCAGCGCAGTGATACCGACGGCTACAAGGCGTCCGTAGAGATCGGGAGCTGCCCGCGAAATGCGAAGCCCTAGCAGCGCCCATGCGAGAAACATGACGATGACGGCCGCGGCCCCGGCGAAGCCCCACTCCTCGGCAATGATCGAGTAGATGAAGTCGTTCTGCGGTTCCGGCAGGTAAGACATCTTCAGACTGCTGCGGCCGAAGCCGACCCCGAACATTCCGCCCGACCCCACCGCCATCAACGACTGCTTGAGCTGGTACCCGCCGGCGGCCGTCGTGGAATCCGGATTCATGAATGCGGCGACCCGGGCCAGCCGATAGCCGCTTCCCATCACCTGAATCGACAGCACCGGCAGAGCCGCGGCTACGAGCAATCGCGAAGTGGCCGATCCGGGCCCCGGCGGTGAACAGAACCGTGGCTGCGACGGCCGCGATCATCATCGTCGCGGAGAAATGCGGCTCCAGGAGTACGAGAAGACACACCACGCCGAGCACCAGAAGAACCGGCAGGAGTCCGTGGCGGAAGGAGTGGAGACGATCCTGCTTCTTGACGGCTATCGCCGCGGTCCACAGGACGACCGAGATCTTGGCGAATTCCGACGGTTGCACCGTGACGCCAAGGTCGAGCCACCGCCGGGCGCCGTTGATCCGGGGCGCGATGGCCTCGGTTCCCGGCAGGAGCAAGGGGATGAGCAGCAACACCGTGAGGGCGAGGAGTGGCCAGGCAAGCCGCCGGTACAGCCGGTAGTTCACGACGCTGGCCACGGCCAGAATCACCAGTCCGATTCCCGCCCGGCTGATTTGCTGGAACAGGTAGTGGCTGTCCTCCAGCCCCTGCGCCTGGGCGACATACGAGCTTGCGCTGTACACCGAGAGCAAACCGAACGCGACCAGCGAGAGCGTCACGGCCAGCAGAGCCCTTCCCGCCACTGATGGACGGGAACTCGCCGGCCGCATGGGCAGCACGCTGAGCAGTCGGGATGCGCTCACGAGACCGCTCCCACCGCGGGTAGGGCCTGGAAGGCTGCCTCGAACGCCCGCCCCCGCTCGCGGTAGTTGGGGAACATGTCGTAGCTGCTGCACGCCGGCGACAACAACACCACATCACCCGCCTGCGCGAGTTCCGCGGCTGCCTTGACCACCGCCTCGATCCCGCTCTCGACCGTCAGGGCGGCCACACTCTCCTTCAGATCGGAAACGACACGCGGAGCGGCCTCACCATAGGCCACCACCGCGCGCGCTCGCGATTTCAGATCCGCCGCCAGGCTCGAATACGGCTCACCCTTGTGTCTTCCGCCCAGGATGAGCACCACGGGACGGTCAAAGGACCGGAGGGCCACGGCTGTCGCCGAGATGTTCGTGGCCTTGGAGTCGTTGACCCAAAGCACTCCGTCACGCTCGCCGATGGGCTGCAGGCGATGGGGCAGTGCCTCGAACGACGCGAGTCCGGCGGCGATCGCCTCGGGTTCGACCTCTGCCACGGCGCATGCCAGGCCCGCGGCCAGGGCGTTCGCGATGTTGTGCGGCCCGAGGAGGCGGAGGTCCGAGGCGGGCATCCACTCGGTCTCATCGTCGAGACGGCAGCGCAAGACACCATCCGATCCCACCCATGCTCCGCGTTCCACAGGACCCTGGATCGAGAACTCGAAACGCTCACCAGGGACCCCGGCCGCCAGGTCCAGGCAGGCGGCATCGTCCCCGTTGACCACCCAACGGGATTCGGCCGTGGCTGCGTCGAAGAGACGCGCTTTGTCGGCGTAGTAACTCTCTACGTCCTGATATCGGTCCAGGTGGTCGGGCGACAAATTGAGAAGCACCCCCACGTCGGGATCGACGGTCTCTTGATCGGCCAGTTGGAAGCTGGAGAGCTCCAGGGCTACCCAATCGGGCTGCGGCTCATGCAACGCGATCTCGGACAGCGCCAGGCCGATGTTTCCGGCCGCGACGGCCCTGCGTCCGCCGGCCTCGAGCACGTGAGCCACGAGACCGGTCGTGGTGGTCTTTCCATTCGTGCCGGTGATCGCGATCACCCGACTCTGGAGATCCCGCCAGCCGAGTTCGACCTCCGCGATCGTGCGGATGCCTGCCTCACCAACCTTCCGCCGGATCTCGGACATCGGTCCGATGCCCGGACTGACCACGACAAGGTCGGCAGTCAGTACCCGGGCCATGTCGTGCCCGCCCACTTCCGCGTCGATGCCTTCGGCCGACAGGCGGGCGGCGGCAGCGACCGGACCCGATCCGCTGGACGCGTCGCTGGCGTACACGACGCCACCGTTCGATGCCGCGAGGCGGGCGGCCGCCTCGCCCGATACGCCGAGCCCGAGAACCGCGACCCTGGATCCATGCGCGAACGCGGGCACCCGGCCCCTCTCCGAGCGCGTCGTCATCGCACCTTCATGGTCGCCAGACCGGTGAGGGCGAAGATGATCGCCAGGATGTAGAAGCGGATCACTACCCGGGTCTCCGGCCATCCGAGCTGCTCGAAGTGGTGGTGCAGCGGCGCCATTCGGAACACTCGCCGGCCGGTACCGGTCTTCACCCGGGTGTACCGGAACACCGAGGTCTGGATCATCACCGACAGGACTTCAAGAACGAACATTCCGCCGACGATGAACAACAGCAGTTCGGACTTGAGCAGTACGGCCACCGTGCCGATCGCTCCCCCCAGGGCCAACGAGCCGGTGTCACCCATGAACACCAGGGCTGGCGGAGCGTTGAACCACAGGAAACCAATGGCCGATCCGGCGACGGCCACCGTGAACACCGTCAGCTCTCCGGCTCCCGGCAGATACGGGAGACCCAGGTAGAACGAAGTGTCGACACGACCCATGACGTATGCGAAGACGGCGAAAGCGAGAGCGGCGATGGCGCTAAGGCCAGCAGCCAGGCCATCGAGACCGTCCGTCAAGTTCACGGCGTTGGCACTTCCCGACACGACGAGGGCCACGAATAGCGGAAACACGAACGGGATGAACGCCAGGTGCACGTTCTTGAAGAAGGGCACCAGCCGGTGGGTGACGTCGTGGGCCGAGAGGGGCTGACTGAGCAGGAACACTCCGAGGGCGATCCCGGCGACCATCTGCCAGAGGAACTTCTGTCGCGCGATCAGTCCTCGGGACTCATGCCGCACGACCTTGAGGTAGTCGTCCCAGAAGCCGATCCCGCCCATCAGGAGGGTCATCCCCAGCGCGATATTGATGTACGGATCGGCGATCTTCGCCCACAGCAGGGTCGAGATGACGATGGCGATCAGCATGATCACGCCCCCCATCGTCGGTGTCCCCGCCTTCTTGCGGTGCGACTTCGGGCCTTCGACCCGAATGACCTGACCCACGTTTCCCCGTTCCAGGCGTCGGATCACCATGGGGCCGACGACGAAAGAGACGAGCAGGGCCGTGACCATCGCCCCGGCCGCTCGAAACGAGATGTACTGAAACACGTTGAAGATGATGTGCCGGTCCGCGAGCGGGAAAAGAAGCTCGTAGAGCATCAGTCGTTCCCCCCCGTGAGCGAGTCGATCACCCGCTCGAGCTTCATTCCGCGAGAGGCCTTCACCAGCAGTACTTCATCACCGACCAGGCCTCCGGCTACCGCAGCGGCCGCGTCCGGTACGCTCTCCGGGTAGAGCACGGTCACGCTGTCTGGGAGCGAAATGGCGCGGAACGCCGGCTGGAAGGCCCCGAGCGCCACAATGAAGCTGAACCCTGCCCGCAGCAGGTCGTTCGCCACCTGTTCGTGAGCCGCGCGCTCCGCCGATCCGAGTTCGAGCATGCTGCCTACGACGGCGGCGATCCTGCGACCGGCGAAGGCGTCGGAGCAGTAGCGTGTCGCGGCGGCAAACGATTCCGGGTTCGCGTTGTAGCAATCGGCCACGATCGTCAGCTTCCCGACCTGGATCAGCGCTCCTCGCAAGCCGACCGGACGGTAGTCGGCCAGACCCCGCGCGACGCCGGCCGGACTGACACCGAGAGACGCCGCGGCTGCGGCCGTGATCAAGGCGTCCCGGAGGTGGTGCTCCCCGCCGACCGGCACGGCGAAATCGACGCCCTCGATCGTGAAACCGGCGTGCTCGGCGCCCACGTGCCACTCGGACGGCCGGAAGTCGCTGCCCGCGCCGAGGCCGGCCGTGATCACGTCAGCGCGCAGCTCACGCGCCCGGGTCGGGAGCTCCTCGGGAAGCTCGCCCACGACGGCGCATCCGGAGGCAGAAGCGCCACGAAGGAGATCGAGCTTCTCCTCCAGGACACCCTCCAGGTCGCCGAGTCCTTCGAGATGTGCGGGACCCACAGTCGTGATCACCGCGTCGTCCGGCTCGGCGATGTTCGTCAGACGCCGGATTTCTCCGGGCTCACTGGTTCCGAGCTCCAGGATCCACACGTCGGCGTCTTCGTCGGCGGCCAGGATGGACAGGGGGAGCCCCACCTGGTTGTTCAGATTTCCCCGGGTAGCGTGGACCTGCCGCTCGGCCCCGAGGGCCAGAATCAGCATTTCCTTGACGGTCGTCTTGCCCGAAGATCCCGTGACGCCGACCACGCGCGCCGCACACCTGCGCCGGTGATACCGAGCGAGATTACCGAGTGCCACCGTAGTATCCGCAACGGTAAACACCGGGATGGCGACGTCGGTGTGGCGTGACGAGCGGGATACCACGGCCCCCGCCGCTCCCATCTGCTCGGCCTGCCCGAGAAACTCGGCTCCGTCGAATCGCTCCCCGCGGAGAGCCACGAACAGGGAGCCGGACTCCAGGTCGCGAGTATCTGTGGATACGGACGAAAAGTCGGCGGCGACTCCGTGATCGGGGAGGCCCAGAGCCTTCCGAACCTCCCTGGCCGAGAACCGGGCCGCCATCAACTCGGGTCCCCCACCGTGAGCGCTCGCACGATCGCTGCCTCGTCGAACGGAATGCGTTCGCCGCCTATGTCCTGGTACGTCTCGTGTCCCTTGCCGGCCAGCACGACGACGTCGCCGGGACCGGCAACCCCCAGGCTGAAATCGATCGCCTCTTCCCGGTCGAGGATCACGCGGTACGAACCGGGCGGCATGCCGTCGGTGATCTCGGCGCAGATGTCGGCCGGGGCCTCGGTGCGCGGGTTGTCCGTGGTAATGACCGCGAGATCCGTGTGGCGGGCCGCGATCTGACCCATCAGGGGCCGCTTGCCCCGGTCTCTATCCCCGCCGCAGCCGAACACGATGTACAGGCGCCCCCCGGTCAGCTCGGACAGGGTCCCGAGAACGCGCTCGTAGGCGTCCGGTGTGTGCATGTAGTCCCGGAGGACCAGCGCCGGCTGGCGGGCCAGTATTTCCATGCGGCCTGGCACCTGGGGGGCCGACGTCAATCGCTCGGCGGCGAGCGCGGGATCCGTACCGACGCTGCAGGCCGCGGTTACAGCCGCCAGGGCGTTGTGCACGTTGAATTCACCCAGGAGCGGCAGGCGAACCGGCCAGCTGTCTCCCGCGATCTCGAGCATCCATTCACTTCCCGAGACGCTGTGCCGCACGTTTGAAGCCCGAACGTCAGCGTCGGTCCCGAATCCGTACGTCACGACACGGCGGCCCGCGAAGTCATCGGACCAGGCAGGATCGTCGGCGTTGACGGCGCAGATGCCGTCGGGACGAACCTGTTCCGCCAGCCGCAGCTTAGCCGCGCGGTACGACGCCAGGTCCGGGTGATAATCCAGGTGCTCGCGGGTCAGGTTGGTGAAGACGGCTGCGTCGAAACTCAGGCCTGCTACCCGCCGCTGGTCGAGGGCGTGCGACGAAACCTCCATGGCGACGAACCGGCTGCCGGCCGCCTGCAGGTCCCGCAGAGTAGCCATCAGGTCTAGCGGATCCGGCGTCGTGAGGCGACTCGCATGCCGCTGGCCCGCCGAGTCGAACCACCCGAGGGTGCCGACGGCTGCCGAGGGGGCAACGCCGGCCAGGACATGCCGGGCGATCAGACAGGTCGTCGTCTTGCCGTTCGTGCCGGTCACGCCGATCAATGAGAGCCCCGACGCCGGGTCGCCGTACATCAGAGACGCCGCGTGCGCCGTTCCGGCGCGCGTATCGGTGACCACCAACTGTGGCAGGTCGGTCGTCACCTGTACCTCATCGACGAGGGCCGCGGCCGCCCCGGCGGCCGCGGCCCGTGCGACGAACTCGTGTCCGTCGAACGCGGTGCCGCGCAGTGCGCAGAAGAGGACACCGGGCTGCACCTCCCGGGAGTCCGTGACGACGCCCGCGAACCCGGGCGGCGGGTTTCCCTCCCACCGCGGGTTCAGTCCGTGCGCCTGAAGCCTTCGGTCAAGATCCTGTCTCTGTATCACACCCGGATTCGTTTCCGCGTTCCTGTGGCTCCTGGTCTCGGCGACACGGGCCGAAGGTGCTCCGTGCACGTCAACGCAAGAGGACTGTCGCGCCGCGAACGACGCGCGTACCGGCTGCCGGCTCCTGCCCGGTGACTCGTCCGCTTCCCTTGAGCTCCACCCGCAGGCCCATTTCATGAAGCCGTGCAGCGGCGACGCGGGTCTCGAGTCCTCTCAGGTTTGGGAGTCTCTCGTCCCGTTCCGCCGTCCTGGGTTGCGGCACGTCGGCGATGGACGCGAACCGATAGGGCGATGCGTCCGTCTGCCCGGTCTCCCATTCGAGCTTATCGCGGCTCTGCCGATCGACGCCGGTCTCGATCAAGCCTCGGCCACGCGTTGCGAGGATCGCCTGAACGACCGTGCGCATGACGGGAGCCGCGGTCAGGCCCCCGTACACGGAGCCCTGGGGATCCTCGAGCTTGGCCATGATCACGAGGCGGGGGTCGTCCGCCGGCGTGTAGCCGACAAATGAAGCAGCGTAGCGTCGATCCGCGTAGCCACCGCCTGAAGCGATTCGCGCGGTACCCGTCTTGCCCGCAACCTCGAGCGTGGCCAGCGAAGCCTCCGCTCCCGTTCCGTTCTCACCCACCGCCGCTTGGAGGACGTCGGACACCTCCCGCGCCGTTCCCGCTCCGATGACCTGTCGAATCGGTCGTCGCTCGAAGCGCCAGCCCCTCCCGCCGTCAGCGTCGACTCTCCGGACCAGGGCCGGCTCCAGCAGGGTGCCGCCGTTGGCGAGCGCCGCATACGCCATCACCAGTTGCAGCGACGTGGTCATCAACTCGTATCCGATGGCGAGCGACGCGGGGCTGAGCGCTGACCAGCGATCCGGCCGACGAAGGAGACCGGAAGACTCGCCGGGGAGGTCGATTCCCGCGGGTGTTCCGAAACCAAAGTCGCGCAGGTAGCGGTACTGGACGCCGGGCTCGATCCGGTCCGCGAGCTTCGCCGACCCGATGTTGCTGGAGTACTCGATCACCTGTCTCACCGTGATCGTGTCGTACGGATGCACGTCGGTAATCACGCGGTGAGCAGTGCGGTACTCGCCGTGCTCCGCGTACACGGGTTCGTCGAGGCGCGCCAGATCCTCCTCGAGCAGTGTAGCCAGCAGGAACGGCTTGACCGTCGAACCCGGCTCATAAGGCGACGTAAAGGCCGGGACGGTGCCCTCGCTGCCCTCACGCCGAGATGCTACGGCCAACAGCTCCCCGGTCCTCGGGTCGGCCATCAGGACGTCGCCTCCGGATGACCCCGTCTGCTCGAGTGCCGTCTTCAGCGCTGCCTCAGCGATCGCCTGCAGGTCGGCATCGATCGTCAGGTACACGTCCCGGCCGCGCGTCGCCGGCTTGTCGGGACTCCTCGGAATCGGGTACAGCTCGCCGCCGGCATCGCGCCTCCCGACGAGTTCGCCCGGAGTCCCGCTCAAGAGCGTGTCGAGGACCATCTCGAGCCCCGATCGACCATGGCCCTCGGGGGTCACTGCGCCGAGAAGGCTCCGGGCCAAATCGCCCTCGGGATACACGCGGGTCAGAACCGGCTCGAATTCCACGGCGGGCCCCGCACCTCGCAGCAAGGCCTCGCGCTCGCCCATTCCGACCTGTCCGATGGAAATCCAACCCGTGGAACGGCTCGCCAGTCGTCGGCTCTGGGACCGCGACAGATCAAGCGTCGCGGAAATCGCCTGGATGTCCCGCCGGATGTCCTGGGACTGTGCAGGTGCGAAGAAGGCGCGGTACTCCTGGCGGGACAGGGCGAGTGCCTTGCCGTTCCGGTCGTAGATAGCTCCGCGCTCCGCGGGAAGCGGGACCGTCTCGGTCGTCTGGCTCAGTACCTGCTCCTGCCAGCTACTGCCCTGGACGATCTGGAGTTGGGCGGCGCGACTTACGAACGCCGTGGCGAGCACAGAGAGCACAGCCGCGAACAGCTGAGTCCGCCGGCCGTGAGTCTTCTTGGTGATCTTGCGCGGTTTGTTCTTCGCCATGCCGTATCGCTCCCGCCCTCAGGGTCCGACATCGGGAAGGTGGACCACTTCGTCGTCGGCGGCGGGCCTCAGTCCAAGGCGAGCCGCCGCAACCAGGATTCGCTCACGCGACGCGAGCGAATCGACGCGCACGAGCTCTTCGGACTGGCGGATCCGAAGCAACTCCTCCTCGGAGCGAAGCTCGTTGATCGACTCGGCAAGCTTCCGTCCCTCGGCCGTCCGACCTACCGAAACCACCAGCGAGCCGATCACGGCCGACACGCACCCCGCCACGAGCAACTGGCGACGTCGGGCACCAGGTCTTGTTCGGCGGCGGCCGGGCTTGCGGGCAGGCCTCTTCGTCATGCCCGAACCCAACCACGGAGACGCGCGCTGCGGGCCCGCGGGTTCGCCTCGACTTCCGAATCGGCAGGTCTCAGCGGCTTACGGGTAAGCCGCTGACCCAGGGCATGCCCGCGACATGTGCAGATCGGAAACTCGGGTGGGCATACGCAGGTCCGACTCCACTCCCGGAACGTCTCTTTCACGATTCGATCCTCCAGTGAGTGGTACGCAATGACGACCAGCCGCCCCTCCGACTTCAGCAGGCGCGCGATGACCTTCAATCCGTCGCGCAGCGCGTCCAGCTCTTCGTTTACGGCGATTCTGACGGCCTGGAAAAGGCGCGCCTTGTCCCTTGGAGACAGGGTTCTCCCCAGCGCCACCCTGGCAGCTGCGACGAGATCATCCGCGGTGCTCAGCGGCTCGTGTCCCCTGCGCCGGGCGATCTCCCGAGACATTCCCCGCCACTTCCGCTCTTCCCCGTAGTCCCGGAAGATCTTTCCCAGCTCTTCCTCAGAAGCCGTGTTCAGCAAGTCGGCCGCGGTTCTCCAACCACCGGTTGTCCCGCCCATCCGCATGTTTAACGGTGTGCCCCGGCGGAAGGAGAAACCGCGCGCCATCGTGTCGATCTGGTGGGACGACACGCCCAGGTCCATCAGGGCTCCATCCAGACCGACGTCTATGTATTCCTCGAGCAGATCCGCGGCATCGCGGAAGTTGCCCGTCACCACCTTCGCCCGCTCTCCAAAGCCGGCGAGTCGGCGTCTCGCCGCTGCAACGGCTTCGGAGTCCTGGTCCAGGCCGATCAGCCTCGCGGCCGGATTCGACTCCAGGATCCGCTCGGCGTGCCCCCCGCCACCGATCGTCGCATCGAGGAAGAGGCTCCCTCGTTCCGGCTCCAGCAGCTGCAGCACCTCTTTGGCCATGACCGGCTGGTGCGAGAACTCCTCCCCGGTCATGGCTTCGCGCTCTGCCGTTTCGTCCCGCCGATCAGGCGAAGATTCCGGCCAGTCGATCGCCGAAATCGTCTCCGGTCTCATCGACGAGTTGAGAGAAGCGCTCCGGATCCCAGATCTCGATCTTGTCGATCGCTCCGACCACCTGCGCCTCGTCGTGGATGCCCGCGCCCGTCCGTAACCGGTCGGGAATCAGGATACGTCCTTGTTTATCGGGTATGACCTCGATGGCGTTTGCCGTGAGGCCCAGTATTCGGTGACGAGAACGTGGAGCGCGGCGCGCGAGAGATCGGAGCCGCTCCTGCACTTCCGCCCAGGTATCGTCGGGGTAGAGCGTGAGGGCGTCCGGCTGCGCCTGTATCAGCACGAACGATTGGGTCTCGCTATCCCGGCGAAACGCCGCTGGTAGCGTGATCCTTCCCTTTTCGTCCACCTGAAACAGGTAGCTTCCGAGGTAGCCGCCCAATTCGCACCACCGCTTTGAGGCAGGAAGGAGATATCCCCACAGTTCTCCACTTTTCCCCACTGCAACCCATTTTATCCGTCATGTGGCGGTCGCGCAACCCCGTTTCCCCACCGCTGGTTCCGGATGCACGAAGCCCGGCGGAACCAGTGGTCCCGCCGGGCTTGACTCGACGTCGGGAGGTCGACCCCCCCACCATCCCCCTACCGATTCGGGGAGGTCATCCTCCGCAGTTCTTCCGGATGATCTGCTCCTGCCGGTAGATGTAGACATCCGTGCTTTCGCGAATCTGGCTCTGGCTCTGCGGCTGCTCGGCACCGGCCCGATCCAGGTTGGGAAGCACCTGCTGGAACTTGGACAACGCGCGACGGGCCGGTTGGCATGCCTCGTTCGCCTCATTGGACCCGTCGATGGCCACTCCCTGCTGGTAGTAGCCGTACGCCGTGAAGAAGTACAGCTGATCTCTCACGCGACCGGCGCTTGCCAGACTGGTCCCGACCTCGAACATCCCCAGCGCCTCATCGTACTGGCCGCTCTTGAAGAAATCGTTGTAACCGCGCGCGAGCAGCTGGCCCGCCACGACCTCGACGTCGGCACCCTGGTCGAGAGCGGCGCGCAGATCGGCCGTCCCACCCCGAGAGTCACCGGACCGAAGCTTCAGGAAGCCCCGCCGGAGATACGCGTTGGGATAGGCGGGATCGAGCTCCAGTGCCCGGTTGAGGGCCGCGACCGCGTCGCCGTATCTATCCATGCGGCCGTAGATGTCACTCCGAATCGACCAGAGACCCGCGTCCTGGGGCATCAAGGTCTGCGCCCGATCCGCGAACGTCAGGGCCGCGTCGAAGTCGCCAAGCTCGAGATTCGCCGCGATCACGTTACGGAGAATCTCGGGATTCATGTCCTCTCCCTTGAGCTCCAGCACGTGGTCGTAGGCTTCGACCGCGAGTCTGACCGATGCTTCATCCGCGATGGCCCCCGCATCCTCGGCCGCGCCGTCCGCCGCCGTCGTGCCCTTCTTGAGGGCCACGTTGCCAAGGAACTCCCACAAGTCGGCGTTCGTGGAGTCGATGGCGATACCATCCTGCAACAGGGCGATCGCCGCGTCCTCTCCACCCGCCTGCGCCAGCTCGAAGGCGACCGTCATCCGGACGCTCGCATCGCCGGGATTGAAGTTCAGGTACTCGCGGTAGAGCTCGACCGCCCGGTCCATGTCTCCCAGCTGTGCGTTCACGTACGCCAGGGCGTTGAGGGCATCGACCTCGGCCGGGTTGTTCTCGACGACGATCGCGAGGTCCTCGGCAGCCGATGCCCAGTCCTCCATGCCCATGTACACGCGCCCGCGCAGATAACGCCCCGAGGTGCTCTCCGGATTCTTCGCGAGAGCCTCGTTGCAATTGCGAAGGGCATCCTCGAACTGCTCCGCGGCCAGGTAGTCCTGGCAGAAGAGGAGAGCCCGGCGGTAGTCCACCTGCTCGCCGAACGCGGACACGATCACACCGGCCGCCTGCTTGACCTCGTCCTTGCCGTCACCGGCAACGGTGAACTCCGGTACCTTGACCTCGTCGCCGCTCTTCGAATCGACGAAGCTGACGGTCAGGGCGTTGCCGCCACCGGCCCTCGCCACCGTGCCGGTCATGACCACGTCGGCGTTGAGACGCCCGGCAAGCTGCCGCCACTGAATGAGGCCGAGGTCCTCTTCCTTGAGCTTCAAGCGCCGAAGCTCCTCCTTGACCTGGTTCCAGTCGATCGCGATCAGCGTCGGAATCTCCTCGAGGCCATCCCGCACCTCCTCGGCAACCTTCTTGCCGAAGTCCTTCTTGACGCTGCCGTCGATGTCGAGTGGAGCCACCAGTACCCTGGCTCGCCCACCCGCCCCGCCATCGTCCTGCGCCACTGCGGCGCCAGCCGATAGCACGAGCGAGGCGGCCGCCACGGCCAGACTCCGAACGCTCCAGTCACGAATCGCACGCTTCATATTCCGGTCCTCACCTGTTCCTTATCGAACACGGGGAGCTTTCTCCCCACGCACTCGTTACGACACTCGATTGCGCCGGATTGTTCCTTGGCCAGCGCCCACGTTCCCATGGGCGAAGCTGGATTCGAACCAGCGACCTCCTGCTTGTAAGGCAGGCGCTCTGGACCAACTGAGCTATTCGCCCTCGTCCGCACGATCGCGACGACCGTCACGGAAACCGAGCAGCAAACCGGCGGGAATCAGCACCACGTACCCCGCAGAAAGAAGCAGGGGCGCGAGCACAACCGATCCCCGATTGAGCAGTATGTATCCAAACAAAACGACCACGGCTCCGACCACCAGGAGAGCTACATTCCGTCTCTCCAGCAAGCCGAACAGCCGTGGACGCTGCGCGCCGTCGCCGGCCTCGCCTCCGCGGTTTCCGTCCATCGCGAAAGGATATCCCCAAACGGATTTCAAGTCAATCTGCCGCCCAGTGTTCTCGCGGGCTCTGCCCGCCGTCTCCAATCACCTCGGGCATCGACGTCGATGCGGCGGACGGATGACCAGGATCCCGGTCCTCCGACCCTTCGGCCAGCCGAAGATCTTCGGCTCGCAGTTCCTCGAGTCGGGTGCGATCACGATTCGACCGACGAAGAGCCACGAACAGTACCAGACCTGTCACCGCAAGCCAGAAGACCCCGGCACGAGACAACAGGTACAACCAGCCATATCGGTCCACCAGGGAACGCTTCCAGCGTACCTCGAAGTCGTCGGCCGTGATTCCGTATGTCAGACGGAGGGCTTCTTCGAACGAGGCTCCCTCCCGCAGCCGTCGGAATACGGCCGCCAGACCTGCCTCGCCACCGAGCTGCGCCAGTTCGTGCACGGCCGTATACGAAAGCAGGTACCCCATCCTGGCCTCGGTCGAGTGCCGGCGGAACCGCAGATCGATTTCGGCCAGGGTCGTGGCGCCGCGGCGGAGAAACGCGGACTGCAGGTGCCATGCGTCTTCCCAGCTCCATTCACCCGAGGCGTACTGGGCGTACCCTTCCGTCAGCCAGCGAGGGTAATTGCCCGCGGTCGCGGCTCCGAGTCCGATGTGCGCGATCTCGTGGCGGAGCACGGACCTCAGGCCTCGGGGGCCGTTGAGGCCGGGTCCCGTTCGCAGGGCGATCCGGGCGCCGGAGGGGTCCGCCGTCCCCGCGACCCATGGCTCGGGGTGGCGCAGGCCTTCCGGCACACCGCTACCGAGATCCGACGTGAGCCATAGTTCCAGCGAGTCGATCCCCACGTCCGGCAGAGTTCCGATCCCCGGCAGGGCTTTCCACACGGCCCGGTCAGAAACCAGGCGCGCTCCCAGGTCGCTGAGTTCGGAATCGCCGAGTACATGAACGCGCGCGGGAGCTCCGGGAGCGACCTGGCCGGCGGCCGGAACCGCACCGAGCGCCAGAGCGACCATGGCGGCGAGAACCGCGACTGGCAGACGAGGCCTCTTCAATCCAGTGCTCCTGACGCACCTCCCGTGCTCCGCGCCCACTCCACGGCGCCGGCCAGCGGTTCGGGCAGTGGCGAGTTGAAGCTCATTTCCTCACCGCTGACGGGATGAACAAACGCCAGCCGGGCGGCATGCAGAAACAGCCGCCCCGCACGCCGATCCAACTCGTCGGCCCAACGCCCCCCCGCCCCGGTCAGCCCCTTCTCCCACCGATGTCCGTAGACCGGGTCGCCGACGACGGGATGGCCCAGGGACCGAAGGTGAACCCGAATCTGATGCGTCCGTCCCGTGTGCAGACGAACCGCGAGGAGGTCGGCTGAGCGCCAGCGTTCGAGACGCCGGAAGTGTGTCAAAGCGGGCCGGCCGGACTCGACGATCGCCATGCGCTGCCGCTGTTTCGGATCGCGGGCGATCGGCTGATCGACGGCGAACTCGTCCTCCCGGACGTGTCCCCAGGCAGCGGCCAGATAGCCGCGGCGGATTTCACGACGAGCGATCGCTCCCGTCAATACTCCGTGGGCCTCATCCGTGCGTGCGACCACCATGAGCCCGCTGGTATCCTTGTCCAGGCGGTGGACGATGCCCGGTCGATCGGGCTCGCCGATCGACGCCAGGCTTCCCAGCCGGTGAAGCAGGGCGTTGACCAGGGTGCCACTCCGGTGCCCGACGGCCGGGTGAACGACCAGCCCGGCTTGCTTGTCGACTACGGCCAGGTGTTCGTCCTCGTAGACGATCTCGATCGGGATCGCCTCGGGAGCCACGGCCGTGGGGGGGGCGGCGGCACCGTGACCTCTACCTCGTCTCCCGCTCGGAGGCGGTGGCTCTTCCTCGTCAGAGATCCGTTGACCTGAACCAGACCATCGCTCACGAGCTCCGCGACGCGGCTGCGACTCAGATGCAAACGATCGGCCAGATACGCATCCAGCCGATCGTCCGGGTCCTCATCGACACGAAAGAGGTGAACTTCAGCCGGCTGCCGGCTCCGGTTCGTCACCGTCTTTCTCCTCGAAGTAGAATGAGATCAGCAGAAGGACCGCTCCGATGCTCACAGCCATGTCGGCTACGTTGAAGATCGGCCAGCGGTGCACCCCGATGCCGACGTCCAGGAAGTCCACGACCCCAGCCTCGAACCGGAATCGATCGATGATATTGCCGATCGCTCCCGCGCCGACCAGGGCAACCGCGAGAAGCCGTAACCGATCTCGGGCTGGCGTCGATCGATAGATGAGGCCGAGGACCACGAGGGCCACGAGGGAGAGAACGAGGAAGAACAGACGGGAGTGCTCGCCGATGTTGATGCCGAATGCCGCCCCCGGATTGTGCGTGTACGTGAACCGGAAGAACTCTCCCACCACCGGAACCGGATACCCGAAGGTGAGGTTGTTCATCGCCCACATCTTGGTCACGTAGTCGAGCACGACCACCGTTCCCACGACAGCGGCGAGCAAGACCTTCTTGTTCACCCTCGACGACGTCGCTCTCGGCTCGGCCAAGACGCCGGACTCAGCGAGAGACACCCGTTTCTTCCTTCTCCTTGCACCGGATGCACAGGGTCGTGTGCGGCAGAGCATCCATACGCTCGAACGAGATCTCGTCGCCGCAGTCCTCGCACACGCCGAACTGTTTCGGTGTCCGATACAGGCGCCTCAGGGCCGCGTCGAGGTGGTACAGGTACCGCCCCTCCTTGCTGGCGAACAGGAAGGCCTTCTCCCTCTCCATGGCATCGGTCCCCTGATCCGCCATGTGGAAGCTGTACGCCGAGAGATCTGCGTCGGACGCTTCCTTGCCGTTCGAGAAGGACTCGTCGTAGTGGCCGAGGTCCTTCAGCGCTCTCTCCCTGAGCTGCAGGAGTCGCTTCTCGATGTGTTTCAGGTCCTTCTTCTTCATCCTATTGCCCCGATCTAGCCTCAAAGTGTCGACCAAAATGCACGCTAATCCCTCGTCGGCCGAGCCGTCCGCGCGGCTCAAGCCGAGGGCGATGCTCTCTCCTTCAATGTCCACGACCTCCGCGTGCTCCCACTCCGCGGCCTGCTCCGGCATCAGTCGTCACCGAAACGGCCAGCGTTTCTCGCGCGATGTAGTCGCTGCGCGCTGTCGACCGCACCGGCCAGACGGCCTGAGTCGGACACCAGGCCCAGGCGGATGCGATCGCTCACGTTCAACCCGGACTCCCGTCGCAGCCGTTGCACCCGGCTGATCAACTCCCGCGCCAGCCCCTCCACCTCCAGTTCCGGAGTGACCGTCGTATCCAGACCGACGAGGAATCCCTCATGCGCCTGGACCGTCAGGTCTCCGGAAGCCTCCTCGAGGACCCGGACGTCGCCCGGCTGCACCTCGAGAACCTCGCCATCCAGCGTCACCGATAACCGCCTCTCCCGCCCCCAGTTGGCGAACCGTACCGGGGTCCAGACCCTCGATGGCCTTGGCCACCCGCGGCGTCCGCGAACCGAATCGCGGTCCCAGTTTCGCGAAGTCCGGCTTCGCAGATAGCCTTACAATATCGTCGCTTCCCGACGGGAATACAACTTCCTTCACGTTCAGTTCCTGACGAAGCACGGCCTCGAGTTCAGGTCCCGGCCGACGGCCGCCGGGAATTACGGCTTGGAGCCGTGCCAGTGGCTGCCGAACGCGAATGCCCGCTTCTTCGCGCGCCGCCCGACCCAGAGTGCAAAGGCGGCGAACATCATCCATTCGCCGCTCGAGGTCTGCGTCCCACGCGCCGACAGGCTCCGGATAATCGACGAGGTGTGCGGACTGGCCGGTCAGGTGCCGGTGCAGCCAATCGGACAGGAAAGGCGCGATCGGGGCCAGGACCAGTGCGGTGGTCGCCAGGGCCGAATGAAGGGTGGCAAATGCATCGGCCGTGCCCTGCATCTCCGCTAGTTCGCCGGGTCATCGGCTCCCGTTGCCCAGAACCGGTCCCGGCTCTGGCGCACGTACCAGTTCGACAGGTCGTCGAGCACGAAGGTCGCGACGCGACGCGCCGCCCGCGTGAGGTCGTACGCCTCGAAGTCCGCCCTCATGGACGACACGAGATCGTCCGCGCGGCTGAGTAGCCAGCGGTCGATCTCCGCACGCGACTCGACGGTCGAGGCCCCGCCGGACTCGTGGCTCCAACCCTCCAGCTCGGCATACATCGCGAAGAAGCGATAGGTGCTGCGAAGCGTGTCAAACAGCTTGCGGTTCGTCTCCCGGAGGGCTTCTCCATCCCATTTCTTGGGCAGCCACGGATTGCTGGAGGAGAGCAGGTAGAAGCGAGTGGCATCCGCCCCGTATTCGGACACCGTCTCCCAGGGATCGACGACGTTGCCCTTCGACTTGGACATCTTCTGTCCGTCTTCGTCGAGGATCAGGTCGTTGACGATGACGCTCCGGTAGGAAGGGCTGTCGAACACGAGCGTAGAGATAGCCAGCAGCGAGTAGAACCAACCCCGGGTCTGGTCCACGCCCTCGGCGATGAAGTGAGCCGGGAAGTGAGCCTCGAACTCTTCCGCGTTCTCGAACGGGTAGTGCCACTGCGCGAAGGGCATCGAGCCGGAGTCGAACCAGGCGTCCATCACCTGGGGTACGCGCCGGACCGTGCCGCCGCACGCGGGCTCCTCGCAGTGCCAGGACAGCTCGTCGATCTCCGGTCGGTGCGGATCGAAGTCGCCGGAGATCCCGGGTGCCCGGTTCGCCAACTCGCCCAGCGATCCGACGACCTGGATGTGCGTGGGCTCGACGTCGCACACCCATATCGGCAACGGGGTCCCCCAGTAACGATCGCGCGAAACCGCCCAGTCTACGTTTCCGGTCAGCCATTCCCCCATACGGCCGGAGCCGATCTCCGGCGGATGCCAGTCGACCGAAGCGTTGTGCTCCAGGAGACGGTCCCGAACGGCGGTCGTGCGGATGTACCAGGAGTCCCGGGCCATGTACAGGAGCGCACTGTCACAGCGCCAGCAGTGCGGGTAGCTGTGCTCGTACATCTGACGGCGGTACAGCAGATCCGCCTCGGCCAGGCCCTCGATGATGGCCTGATCGGTCTCGGGATCCTTGACGTATCGGCCGGCCAGGCCGGCCGGTACCCGCGCGACGAAGCGGCCGTCCGGGCCTACCGTATGCTCCATGGGAAGGCCTTCGCGGACACCCAGTGCGAAATCGTCTTCGCCGTACATCACGGCGGTGTGAACGACTCCCGTGCCGTCCTCGGTCGTTACGAACTCGGCCTCCAGCACGGTCCAGGCGGCCGCGTTGTCCTGGGAGTCCACGGCACCCGGGAACAGCGGCTCGTATCGAAGCCCTACAAGGTCGGAACCGGGAATCACTTCAACGATGTCATACGGATGGCGCAGAACGTCCGGCGCCAGGGCCGAAGCGACGATCAGCTCCTCGCCCGGCCTGGCGCCCTTCGGGTACTTCCCCGCTTCGTCCTGAGGCTCCCGAATCCGGACCCGCAGGTAATCGATTGACTCTCCGACGGCCAGGGCGACGTTGCCCGGAAGCGTCCACGGAGTCGTCGTCCAGCTCAGGATCGATGCATCCCCGGGATCGTCCACGAGCCTGAACTTCACGTATACCGAGGGCTCGGAGACGACGCGGTATCCCTGCGCCACCTCGTGACTGGAGAGCCCGGTCCCGCACCGGGGACAGTAAGGAAGGACCTTGTATCCCTTGTACAGGTGTCCCTTCCGGTGAATCTCGGAGAGAGCCCACCAGACCGATTCGATGTACTCAGGTGTACACGTGACGTACGCGTTCTCGTAGTCCAGCCAGTAACCGATGCGCCGGGACAGACGCTCCCAGTCTTCCTTGTATGTGAACAGGTTGTCCCGACATTCCTGGTTGAACCGGGCGATCCCCATGCTCTCGATCTCGGGCTTCCCTGAGATCCCGAGCCGCTTCTCGGCCTCGATCTCGACGGGGAGGCCATGCGTGTCCCAACCAGCGATCCGAGTGACATGCCAACCGGTCATCGCCTTGTATCGGGCGACCGTGTCCTTGATCGTCCGCGCCAGCAAGTGGTGCACGCCCGGCTTGCCGTTCGCCGTCGGCGGCCCCTCGTAGAATACGAACTCGGGAGCGGCACGCCGCGCCTCCAGACCGCGATGAAAGGTGTCCTCGTCTTCCCATGCTTCGAGGACCTCGTCTTCCAGGCTGGCGACACTCTCGGGGAGCGGACGATAGCTCATCTGTGGTCGGACTCCGGTTCCCCATCCGCACCGTCCTCGTCCGCTTCCACCGGCAGCTCGACAGCCTTCGGCGTTCCCGCCAGCCGCGCTTCCTCGTAGCCGACCTCGTCGAGGAAACGGCCCAGGAGTGAACGCATGCCACGCAGGAAGCTGGCCCGCCGGGCGTGGAGGTCCGCCAGGGCGCGCTCGGAGTCCTCCGCGGACCGCCTCGCGTCGCTCACCAGCTGTTCCGCCTGTTGCGCGGCCTCCTGCAGTCGCAACCCTGCCTGCTTCTCAGCCTGCAGACGGGCCTCCTCACGGAGTTCCTGGGCCGCGATCAGCGCCTCGTTGAGTGCCCGCTCACGATCCTCGAAACCACCCAGGCGCTCCCGGAGCATCGTCACCTGCTCCCGCAGGCGCACTTCCTCCTGGACCACTTCTTCGAGGCGGTCCGCCACCAGGTCCAGGAACGCGTCGACCTGGGTCGGCTCGTAGCCGCGCACCGTTCGGCGCAGATCGTCCTTCTTCTTCCTAACGTCCAGCGGAGTCAGGTCCATCGTACCTCCGGTCTCTCTCCCAGCAGCACCGTCCCGAGTCGGACCTCGGTGCTGCCCTCCTCAACGGCGATCTCGAAGTCGTTGCTCATCCCCATCGACAGGGTTTGCCCTTCAAATCCCGCCAATTCCGCCTGGCAGCGAGCCAGGCACTCTCGTGCCACCCTGAAGGTTCGCCTCAGGACCGTTTCGTCTGTTCGTGAAGGGCGCCATCGTCATCAGCCCTTCGACCCGGACACGGCCAAGATCCAGCATGGCGCCGACGACGTCGATCACCTCGGCCGGATTCAGTCCATTCTTCTGCGCCTCGCCACCGGCGTTCACCTCGACGAGGATCGAAACCCTGGCGCGATCCGCCTTCTCCGCCTCGGAGTCGAGACGACGGGCGAGTCGCAACGAATCCACGGATTCGATGGCGTCGAACGCGTCGATCGCTCGGCGAGCCTTGTTCCTCTGCAGGTGACCGACCATGCACCATCGCAGTCCGCACCGCCCGATCTCCGCGAGCTTCGCCTCGGCCTCGGTGACCCGGTTCTCTCCGATGACGCCGAACCCGACCGCGGCCACCGCCACGATGACCCCTGGAGGGTGACCCTTGGTGACGGGGAGAACGACGACGTCGGATCCGGAGCGCTCGGATCGCGCTGCCGCTCGGTCGACAACCTCCTGGATTGCGAGGGTTCGGTCCCTGATTAGCTTTTCGTTCACGGCGGGAGTCTACCGCCGGCCTCGTGGAGCGGCAACGGATGGGCCGATCCCGATAGCCAGTGCCCGACCCACCAAAGCAAAGAGCCGCCCGCCGGAAGGCGAGCGGCTCACGCTGTGTCTGGCGAAGAGGTCGCGCGCCTATCGCGATACGCTGAAGTCGATGGGCTGCGCGATCCAGACTCCGACCGGTTTGTCCCGGTTCATGGCCGGGGAGAACTCCATCTGCTCGACGATCTGCGCCGCCGCGTTGTCCAGCGCCGGATACCCGCTGGACGTGTGGACCTGCGACCGCGCAGCCCCGCCGCGCTCGTCCACGAACACCCACAGAAGCACTCGGCCGCCGATGCCGGCTTCCTTCAGCATCGGAGGATAGAGGCGCTCCAGCAGTTGCTGGATGTCCCGACCGTTCCTGAGTCGCGGCTCCACGTCGCGCGCGATGTACGACGGCGTGGCCGAAGGATCCTGGCCCGGTGGGGGCGGCGGAAGATTCTCGACCGGGTTGTCCTCGAACGTGGTCGGTGCGATCGTGATGTCCTCGTTGACCTCCGCGGCCGCAACGCGCGGCGTGGCCGGGCGAGCGATCTGCTCGGGCGGCGGCGGAATCCTCACCTCGGGCGGTAGTTCGATCGCTGTCAGCTCCTCGCTCAGACTGCCGAGATCGGCCGCCTCCAACTGCGGAAAGAACTCGAATACCGCGAAGTGCACAGCGGTCGCCAGGATGAGGCCGAGATACGTGAGAGCCGAGTAGCTCTGCTTGAACCGGTCGTTGGCCGGGAGGAAGGCCGCTGCGCTGGCGCGCTTCGCCGCCCTGGCCTTCTTGATCTCGTCGCGGCTCGTGATCTTCTGTTCGTCGTGTGGGTTCACGAGACTACCTCCTGGCTCTCTGGACCCGCTGCTCCACCCGTGTCGCGAACGTCACCCGAACGGCGCCCGACGCCTGGAGCTGCTCCGTAATGGTGTTGATCTGGTTGTACGGAACGTCCCGGTCACCTCGGATCGCCACCACCAGCTCCCGGTTCTCAGCGTAGATCGGTCGTATGATATCGGCGATGTTGTCGTACGGCACGATCTGGTCGTTGATGTACACCGTCCCGTCCGGCTCCACCCAGATGTGGAGGATGTTCTTCCGCTTCTCGTCGATCTTCTCCGTGGCCTCGGCGGTCGTCCACTCGATGTTCCGCTTCTTTTCCTTGCGGAACACGGTCGAAACCATGAAGAAGATCAGCAACAGGAACGCGATATCGGCCATCGACGACGATGGAATGTCGCTGCTCGCGCCCGACTTGCGCTTGAAGCCCTTCTTGGCGGACATGCCCTACTCCTCGAGAATCTGCAGCGAGATGCGCTCCGCACCCGCCTTCTTGACCTCGTCCAGCACGTTCACCATGTGCCGGTACGCAGCATTCGGATCCGTCTTCACCGCAGCGATCAGGTTGCTGTTCTGCGCCAGCTCCTGACGGAGGATGATCTCCACCTGGCGGTACTGTACGACCTGCTCCTGTTCGCTCTCACCGCGCTTCACCACCACCGACCCGTCGGGCCTGACGATGAAGAAGATCAGGTTCTTCGCCGACACATCCTGCTCCTCGGACTGCTCCGGCAGGACGATCGGGAGGCCCTTCTCCTCGTTGAACACCGTAGTGGTCAGGAAGAAGACCAGAAGCAGGAAAGCGATATCCGCCATCGAGGCCGTCGGGATCTCGTCCGAGACTCGCTGCTTGCGATTCAGAATCGGCATGTTCCATCTACCTCGCTGTCCGGCGTGGTCTCTATCAGGCCGGCCCGGCGCCGCGAGCTTCCGCGCGCTTCCGAGCTTCCGCATTCCAGATCAGGTCCAGGACCGCCTGGGCGCCCTTCTCCATGTCCATGATCAGAGTGTCTATGCGGCTCACGAACCAGTTGTAGAAGATGTTCACCGGGATGGCGATGGCCAGCCCGGATGCCGTCGTGATCAGGGCGACCTTGATACCGGAGGCGACCAGGGTCGGCTCGACCTGGCCCGCGGCTTCGATGGCGGCAAAGGCCGCGATCATTCCGATCACCGTGCCGAGAAAGCCCAGCATCGGAGCCACGTTGGCGATGGTCGCCAGGACGTTCATGCCGCGCTCGAGGAAGTCGAGCTCGATGTTGCCCGTCGTCGAGATCGCCTTCTGGATATCCTTGCCGGTCTGCTGGTCCTTCACCCGGGTGAGGCCCGAGACGAGGATGGCAGCCACCGGACCGCGCGTCTCGCGAGCCGTCTGCATGGCTTCGTCCAGGCGGCCCGAAGTTCCCAGCTCCTCGATGTTGCTCAGGAGCTTCTTGGAATCGACGTGCGCCACGAAGAGCGTCCAGCCCTTCGCGAGGATGACCCCGAGCGCCACCAGGGAACAGAGGACGAGGGGGATCATCATGAAGCCCCCGTCTCGGAAGATCGTCAGCAGTTCATAGCTGGTGTCTTGCACCCGACCGTCTCCGTTTGTCCGTTGACGAAGCTGCTTGCACGGCTCAAGAGGACGTAGTTTACCGGGGCGCGAAGGCCCCGTCAACGCGATTCAGACGCCCGCGTCGCTTCCCGCCGGCACTACCCCCGAGCGCTCCACCGGGTCCAGGGCGGGTCGCTGACCCGACGCCCCGAGGGCTGATTCCTCCTCACCCCCCGCTGCAAGGCGCGCCTCGAGGTCGTCCGGTCGGAGCCCCCGATGGAGAATCCCACGGTGGGCCAGAGAGATCTGACCGGTTTCCTCGGAGATCACCACGACCATAGCGTCGGTCTCCTCCGACAGGCCGAGCGCAGCGCGGTGTCGGGTCCCGAGCGCCCGTTCGAGAGTCGGCGATTCCGACAAACGGAGGATCACGGACCCCGCGTAAGCGACCTGGTCCCTGCGCACGATCACGGCGCCGTCATGCAATGGCGAGTACGGCGTGAAGATCGTCGTGAGAAGTTCCGCCGAGACCTGCGCGTTGATCGGAGTACCGTGATCCACGTGATTCGCCAGGTCCACCTGGCGCTCGATCGCGATGATGCCACCGATCTTGGCCTTCGCCAGTCGATCGGACGCCCGGACGATTTCCTCGACCACCTCCTGTTGTTCGCGCCTGGCAAACAACTGGAACAGGCGCGACCGACCCAATCGGGCCAGCGCCGTGCGGATCTCCTGCTGGAAGATCACGATGAGCGCGAACGCGCCGTAGGTGAACACCTGCGACAGGATATAGGGGATCAGACGCAGTCCCGCGGCCTGGGCCAGCACGTAGACAGACACCAGGAATACGAAGCCGAGCAACACCTGGAACGCACGCGTGCCGGTGTACATCAATAGGATGCGGTACACCAGCCAGGCGACGACCAGGATCTCCACCAGATCCTTGAAGGCGAACTGGTCGAGCAGAAACCGCAGGTAGTCGATGAGCGCGCTCATGTGGCCCGGCTCAAGACCCGGAGTTCCTTATAGCCCAGGCGAGGTCCACGGCGCGGCGGACCTGTCGCACATCGTGGACGCGAAAGAGCCTGGCCCCACGCTCCAGCGCTGAAAGACAGGCCGCGATCGTGCCCTCGAGACGTTCTTCCACCGGAACACTCAGAATCTCCCCGATGAACGACTTGCGCGACGGTCCGACGAGAACGGGCCGGCCGAGTTCGAGAAGCCGCCCGATTCCGGCGATCAACTCGAGGTTGCCGGCGGCCGACTTCCCGAAGCCGATCCCCGGGTCCAACACGATCTGTCCGGGCGAACAGCCGCGCTCGACGGCCAGATCCATCGATTGTTGCAGGCCGTCCCGGACCTGACCCACCAGGTCATCGTATTCCAGGTCGCTCTGCATCGTGCGCGGCGTCCCCCGCATGTGCATCAGGATCAGGCCGGCTCCCGCCCGGGCGGCGACATCGGCCAAAACGGGATCGTGGCGCAGACCACTGACATCGTTCAGCACCGCCGCGCCGCTGTCTACGGCACGCCGCGCCACGTCAGCTTTCATGGTGTCGATCGACACCGGAATGCCTCGAAGTGCCAGTCCCTCGACGACCGGACCGACCCTCCTCCATTCCTCGGTCGGATCGACGGCGAGTGCGCCGGGACGCGTGGACTCGCCGCCCACGTCAATGAGATCCGCGCCGTCGTCGGACCATCTCCTCCGCCCACGCGAGCGCCTCGTCCTTATCGGCGTACCGTGCCCCGTCGGAGAACGAGTCGGGCGTGACGTTGAGCACGCCGACGATCAGGGGTCGATCGACGCGCACGTCGAATCCCCGCACCGCCCACTCGCTCGAAACCGTCGCCGTCGGGATCCCCATCGTCGAATCAGGCCATCGCCGGCGAAGGGTCTCCCCCAGCGTCCTCGAGAGGCGATTCACTCGATCTCCGGACCTCCGGAGCGGGAGGCAGAACCGCGGCAGGCTGGGGCTCGAGCTCCCGGAGCGGCGGCAGTTCCCCGCCGTCTTCGAGGATGTGAACGTCATCCAGGTCCAGCGTCTCGCGTTCGAGCAGCGCCTCGGCAATCGCGCCGAGAAGGTCCCGGTTCTCGGTAAGCACCTCCTCCGCCTTCGAGTAGGCCTCGTCCAGCATCCGCTTGATTTCAGCGTCCACCATTTCCGCAGTCTTGTCCGACACTTCGCGCCGCTGGCTGATCTCGCGTCCCAGGAAGATCTCGTGATCCTGTTCACCCACGGCAATCGGGCCGAGGACGTCGGACATCCCGAACTGAGTGACCATGCGTCGGGCGATTCCCGTGGCCCGTTCAATGTCGTTGCCTGCACCCGTCGTGATCTTGGAAGGTCCAAAGGTCATCTCTTCTGCCACGCGACCACCAAACAGCATGACCAGTTGCCCCTGGAGCCACCCCTTGGTGTAGTTGTGGCGGTCCTCCTCGGGCAGCGAGGCGGTGATGCCCAGGGCCCGTCCACGCGGCATGATGCTGACCTTGTGGAGCGGATCCAGCCCGGGCACCCGCCGCGCGATCACGGCATGTCCGGCTTCGTGGTATGCCGTCACCCGTCGCTCTTCGTCGGAAATGACCATGCTGCGCCGCTCGGCCCCCAACATGACCTTGTCCTTGGCGGAATCGAAGTCATCCATGTACACCCGGTCCTTGTCGTGCCGGGCGGCCAGGAGGGCTGCCTCGTTCACGATGTTGGCCAGGTCGGCCCCGGACAGGCCCGGCGTGCCCTTCGCCAGGACCTTCAGGTTGACGTCGTCTGAGAGCGGGATCTCTTTCGTGTGTACCCTCAGTATCCCCTCGCGTCCGTTCACATCGGGAAAGTCGACCACGATCTGGCGATCGAAACGACCGGGGCGAAGGAGAGCCGGATCCAGCACATCGGGTCGGTTGGTCGCCGCCAGGAGGATCACCCCTTCGTTGGACTCGAAGCCGTCCATCTCGACGAGGAGCTGATTCAGGGTCTGCTCCCTCTCATCGTGACCGCCGCCGAGACCCGCGCCCCGGTGCCGACCCACCGCATCGATCTCGTCGATGAAGATGATGCACGGAGCGTGCGACTTGCCCTGCTCGAACAGGTCCCGGACCCGGCTGGCGCCGACTCCAACGAACATCTCGACGAAGTCCGACCCGCTCATCGAGAAGAACGGCCGGTTCGCCTCGCCGGCAACCGCGCTGGCGAGGAGCGTCTTGCCAGTCCCCGGCGGCCCGATCAGCAGAGCCCCCTTCGGAAGCCGCCCCCCAAGCTTCCTGAACTTGGCAGGATCCTTGAGAAACTCGATGATCTCCTCGAGCTCCTCCTTGGCCTCGTCGGCGCCCGCGACGTCGGCGAACGTGACCTGCGGCGTATCGCCGGTAAGCAGCTTGGCTTTCGACTTCCCGAAGCTGAAGGCCCGTGAACCGCCGGCCTGCATCTGACGGAAGAAGAAGAACCACAGGCCGATGATCAGGACCCACGGAAGGATCGACACCAGGTAGCTGACCCAGTTGGCGCCCGTCTCCTTAGCGTTGACCTCGACGCCCGAGGCCTCGAGTCCGTCGATCAGATCCTGGCTCGCCTCCGTAGGAAGAAGCGTATGGAACTGGTCGACGGGTTGGCCGTCCATCTGCATCGGGGTTCTCAGCTCACCCTCGACCTTGCGCGTCTCCGAGAATGTGACCGACCGAATGTTGTCACCCTCGAGCTGCTCACGAAATTCGGTGTACGTGAGCTCGCGTTCGAGCTGGCGGCTGGTCTCCATCACCTGGAATATGGCCAGCGGGATCAGGATCACGAGCGCCCAGAAAGAAGCGGTTCGCAGGAAGCGCCCCGTCTTCTGATCCTTGTTCCCGTCGTCCGGGATCATCTTTGCCACGTCAGTCCTTCCTCTGCGGTTCCGTCAGTACCCTAGATGCTGGCCACGAAGGGGAGATGTCGGAAGTCCTCGGCATGGTCAAGCCCGTAGCCGACCAGAAAGTCCTCCGGAGCATCGAATCCTACCCACCTGGGTTCCAGCACCAGGCCTTTCGCAATGTGCTTGTGTAGCATGGCGCACAACTCGATCGAAGCCGGAGACCGGGCCTCAAGCGCCCGCGTCAGGCGGTTGATCGTGTTGCCGCTGTCCACGATATCTTCGACCAGGATGATGTGCCGGCCCTCGATCGGCGCCGTGGGATCGTACAGCAGCTTGACGTCACCCGATGACGTCGTGCCCGCTCCGTAGCTCGAGGCGACGATGAAGTCCACATGCAAGGGACGGTCGATGTGCCGCACGAGGTCGCTCAAGAATATGAACGATCCCTTGAGCAGACCGAGAACCAGAACATCGGCATCGGGACCATAGTGCTCGGCGATCTCCGCCCCCATCTCGCGCACCCGGCCAGCGATCTCGTCGGCGCTGAAGACCACGCCCTTCAACTCCCTGCCACCGGTGCGTGCCAGCAGCCCTTCCTCCGTCAGGTACGGCGCACCCGCCCGTGCGTGGTCATTCATCGCTCAGTTCGAACTCCAAGTAGGAAACGTCCGCCCCGGCTACCGGGTCGCTTTCGGCCACGGCCAGTCCGTCGATCCACAGGATGTTACCCAGCCGGTCGGCCAGAACCGGAAGGCGCGCCCGCTCGCTCAGCGGGATCCGACGATCTCCAAACAGCTTCTTGAGCTTCCGGGTGCCGCCGGCGAGTCGGATTCTGTCGCCAGCTCTCCAACCCCTGAACATCAAGGGATAATGACCCGGGGAAACGGCTACGGCAATCCGCTTCGGAAGCGCCCCTGCGCCCGCGACGGGCCGCCACCGCACCACGAGCGCTCGCTCGCCGATTCGGACCCGTCCGGCACCGGTGCGTCCGTGTACCGATCAGAGCTTCGGGCCGTAAGGGCTCCACTTGCCCGCGGACGACTAAACGGTCGTACTCTCTCCAGAGCTCGAGGCCGCCTCCGAGGTCCACGCGTCCCCCGCTGCGGCCTTCGCTGATAAACTCCACGCCGGCGCGGGTTCCTCCAGCCGTCAGCTCTACCCCAGCCGCGCGAGCCGCCTGCCGCAGGGCGACAGCCGTCAGCTCAGAGCCGGCTCGGGACAAAGTCGCGCGGCTCAACTCCAGGCCTCGGTCATGGGCCGGGCCGACGGTAGCCTGTGCCAGCACCCGGGCGGCCAGCCGTTCGGTCAGGTCGCTCGCCCGCGCCGCCGCCCGTCCGAGAGCGAGGAGCCGCGGGACCGCAGCCGGCGTCAGGCGCTCCATTTCCGGAATGACCTCGTCCCGGATCCTGACCCGAGCCCAGCGCCGATCCCTATTCGACGGGTCCTCGATCCAGGGAGCATGCAATGCGCTCCAGGTACGCGATAACGGCCCGTCGTCGAAAGGGGAGGAGCGGCCGAACGATCCGCCCCCTTCGCGTGGGCATGCCGGCCAGCCCCCTCAAATCCGTGCCACGCATCAGCCGGAAGAGCACGGTCTCCGCCTGGTCATCCGCGTGATGACCGACGGCCAGCCGGTCGATCCGCCTCTCCCGGACCAGTCCCTGCAACCACTCGTAGCGGGCATCTCGCAGGCTGGCCTGCCCGGGCCGGGGAGGCGCGGCCGGTACGCCCACGTGACAGGGCACCCCGACGTCCGCCGCCAACCTGGCCGCGAACTTCGCATCAGCCTCGGAGCCGGGCCGCATCTGATGATCGAAGTGGGCTGCTTCCAACCGCAGATCGAGGCTCGGGGCAAGGTCGGACAGGAGATGCAGGAGGGCGGTCGAGTCCGGACCGCCGGACAGTGCCACGATGACCGTGCACCCCTCAGGGATGAGTTCGGGTTGTGCACGCAGATGAGCCCGCAGGAGGGCCGGGAGTCGCGGGCCGGACTCGGCGTCACGCAGAGACGAACCTACGGGGCATCCTCCGCTTACGAAGACTCGCTCTGCCGCCATGTCCCGGCGCCACGGTCAAAGCGCAGCACAGTCGGAACGGAAACCCCGGAACCGCGGACGTAAGGTGCGTCCGGATCTTGGGCCGGCGGCTCCGCGTAGGGAGCGTCCACCACTCCCCCGACGATCGAAGACTTCTCCGCCGGCGCCAGTGTCCGGCTTCGGCCGGCCACATAGATGTCGAACGCACGCCTCATATCAGGTCGGGCCGGAAGTCCGACATCGGGCGTCGATGGCCGTCTCTCCCCCGTTTCACCGGACCTACCACCCAGCTCTGTCATACCTCCAGCACTTCCTTTTCTTTGCGCTCGAGCATTGCGTCGAGCTTCGCGATATGGCCGTCCGTCAACTCCTGGAGCTTCTCGAGATCGCGGCGCATCTCGTCCTCGCCGATGTCGCCTTCCTTCTTCTGGCGTTCGATCTCACCCTTGGCCTTGTGTCGGGCATGGCGAACCGCGACTCGTCCCTCCTCGGTCATTCGGTGCAGGACCTTGACCATTTCCCGTCGCCGTTCCTCGGTGAGCGGAGGGATGCTGACACGAATGACGTTGCCGTCGACCGACGGGTTGAGGCCGAGGTCTGCCGACTGAATCGCCTTGGCGACAGTATTCACCAGGTTGGTGTCCCAGGGCTGCACGACCAGCATTTGTGGTTCCGGAGCCGTGACGGTCGCCGTCTGCTTAAGCGGCATCTTGGAGCCGTACGCATCGACCTGGACGGTGTCCAGCAGGCCCGGCGACGCCTTTCCGGTTCGCACCCCCGTGAACTCCCGAGAGATGGCCTCCAGGTTCCTGTCCATCTGCTGTGAGGCTTCCTTCAGTGTCGGGCTGACCATCTCATGTCCCCCTTCACGTTACGAGTGTACCGATCCTCTCGCCTTGCAGAGCTGCCAGGATCGCCCCTGACCTCCGGATGTTCAGAACGATCACCGGCAGGTCGTTGTCTCTGCACAGCGACACTGCCGCTGCGTCCATCACGCCGAGTTCCTTGTTGAGGACCTCACGGTATGTCAGATCGGGAAGGAACTCCGCCTCCGGGTCGTGCGCCGGATCGGCCGAGTAGACCCCATCCACCTTCGTAGCCTTCAAAATGACATCGGCATCCATCTCGATCGCCCTGAGCACGGCTGCCGTGTCCGTCGAAAAATAGGGATTCCCGGTGCCGCCCGCGAAGATCACCACCCGACCCTTTTCCAGGTGCCGCAGGGCGCGCCTCCGGATGTAGGGCTCGGCCAACTGCTCCATCCGGATGGCGGTCATGACGCGGGACTCGATTCCGTGTCGCTCGAGCGCGTCCTGCAGGGCCAGCGCGTTGATCACCGTGGCAAGCATGCCCATGTAATCAGCCGACACCCTGTCCATGCCGCGCTCGCTGGCGGCGGCCCCACGCACGATGTTGCCGCCGCCCACCACCAGGCCCAATCGAACCCCGGCATCGTAGACCGTCTCGACCTCCAGGACGAGACGATCCACCACCTCGGGCTCGATCCCGAATCCCTGGTCACCCGCGAGCGATTCGCCCGATAGCTTGACCAGGGCCCGGGGGTATTTCAATTCCGGCAATGGTCCTCTCTAACCTCCGATCGCGAAGCGCACGAACCGACGAACGCCCACGTCAGAGTCATGGCTGGCCACGAGGTCCTCGATGCTCGTGTCGGGGTCCTTCACGAATCCCTGCTTCAGCAGCGTGTTCTCCTCGAAGTACTTCCGCATTCGACCCTCGACGATCTTCTCGGCGATGTGATCGGGCTTGCCCTCCGACTTCGCCTGCTCCACCAGCACGGCCCGCTCGCGGTCCCGATCCTCCTGCGGGAATGTCGTCGGGCGAGACCCCCATAGGATTCGTCGCCGCCACGTGCATCGCCAGGTCCCGCGCCAGTTCGGACACGTCGCCCGAGGCACCCGCCGAGTTCCACCAGGACGCCGATACGGCCGCCGAAGTGGAGATACGAGCCGAGGTCACGAGTCCGCGGAGGCGCCAAACCGCACGGCGCTCTGGACCTCCAGATTCTCGCCGATCGTGGCGCGCATGGACGACAACTCCTCCGAGATGTCCTCGAACCCCGCGGTCGCTAGCAGCTGCTCTCCCGTGATCACCACGCCGTCCGGCAGCTCTGACTTCCCTACGCTCTCTGCCAGCCGTGAGGCGAAGTCCTGGAAATCCTGGTTGCGGGCCACGAAGTCGGTCTCGCTGGAGACCGCCACCATGCCTGCCCCGGATTCGACCTCGGCGATCGCCACCACGCCTTCGGTCATCGCTCGCTCCGCCCGCTTGGCCGCTTTCGCGGATCCCCACTGGCGAAGGAGGTCGATCGCCTGCTCTTCGTCACCCCCGGTCTCGGTGAGTGCTTTCTTGCAGTCCATCATTCCCGCACCCGTCCGGTCACGCAAGGACTTCACCGCAGCTGCCGTGATCGCTGACATCTCTGTATTCCCCTCTTTGCTCGTTTCTATACTCGCGAGTGCCGGTCGGGCACTTCCCACGATGTCGATTCCACCAAAAAAAAATGGGCCACCGAAGTGGCCCACCGTTTCGCGTCGCTCAGGGTGAGCCGGGGTGTTTACCGTCCCCGTCTTCTCCGGGAGCCGCCTCCGCGGTGACCGCCACCTCCTCGGTATCGGCTATCTCGCCGTCCGGCACACCCGGGTCCCCCTCGATCTCGAGGGGGAGCTCTTCGTCGGGCGCCGCTGCCTCGAGGTCGTCCTCACCCTCTTCGCCAGGCCCGGCCTCGGGATCGGATGCATGGCGGCGGCGCTTGATCAACTCTGGACGCGGACGGCGCTTCGGCCGCTTCTTCCGCTTCCCGTCGACTGCCTCCGTGCCACCAACATCCGATGAGTAGGTGAGAGCCGTGCCCTCGTCCTTGGCATCCGCGGCATCCGGAGCCTCTCGCCTCGCCATCAGGATCTCGTCGGCCAGCACGCCCGTGATCAGCGACACGGAACGAATCGCATCGTCGTTACCGGCAATCGCGATCGTGAGCATGTCCGGATCGGCGTTGGTGTCGGCAATGGCCACGACGGGGATACCCAACCGATTCGCCTCGCGAACCGCGATATCCTCTTTGTTGGCGTCTACCACGAAGACCAGACCCGGAAGTCGGGTCATGTCCTTGATCCCGGACAGGTAGCGCTCGAGCTTCTCGCGCTCCCGCTCCAGGAGCAGGCGCTCCTTCTTCGTGTAGAACTCGAAAGCGCCTTCTTCGGCACCTCGCTCGAGCTCCTTCAGCCGCCGGATATTCTTCTTGATCGTCTGGAAGTTCGTGAGCAGTCCACCCAACCAGCGTTCGGTGACGTAGAATGCCCCCGCTCGCTCCGCTTCCGCCCTCACCAATCCCTTGAGCTGCGGCTTCGTACATACGAACAGGACGTTGCTTCCACCCCGAACCACGCCATTCACCAGATCGCGCGCCCGATTCAACTCTCGGAGAGTCTTCTTCAGGTCAATCAGGTAAATGCCGCCCCGCTCCGCGAAGATGAACCTGCGCATCTTCGGGTTCCAGCGGTGCGTCTGGTGGCCGAAGTGGACACCTGCCTGTAGCAGTTCCTTCAGACCGACTTCTGACATGCTATCGATAACTCGCTGCTCGGGTTCGGCTACGCCGCGGCCTGATGTCTACCGCTTGGAGAATTGGAATCGCTTGCGCGCCTTCGGCTGGCCCGGCTTCTTGCGCTCCACGACCCGCGGGTCGCGCGTAAGGAGATCGTGCGATCGCAGCGTGACGCGCATGTCCTCGTCCATCTTGAGGATGGCGCGCGCTATCGCCAGCTGGATCGCCGCGGCCTGACCGGAAGGTCCCCCGCCCGCCACTCGGGCGTGGACGCTGAATTGTCCCTCCGTGCCCGTGACCTCGAACGGCTTTCCGGCTACGGTCCGATGTCGGGCCAGGGGAAAATAGTCATCGATGACCCGGCCGTTGATGCTCCACGAGCTCTCTCCGGGCCGAAGCCACACACGCGCGACCGCCGCCTTGCGACGGCCCACCGCCTGGTATGTCGTACTGTCCGCCAAGCTTCCTCCGTGTTGTTTATCCGCCCCGTCCGTCAGACGTCGAGGGGCTGCGGTCGCTGCGCGGCATGCGGGTGCTCCGCACCTGCATACACCTTGAGCTTCTGCGCCATCTGGCGCCCGAGGGCATTCTTGGGGAGCATTCCCTTCACCGCACGCTCGATCACTCGCTCGGGATGCCTCTTCATCATCGTCTCGAACGGAATCATGCGCTCGCCACCCATGTATCCGCTGTGGCGAAAATACTCCTTCTGCTCCGCCTTCCGCCCCGTCAGGCGCACATCTCTGGCGTTCACCACGACCACGTAGTCGCCCACGTCGAGGTGCGTGCTGAACATCGGCTTGTGCTTGCCCCTGAGGACGGACGCCACGCGAGTGGCCAGACGCCCGAGGACCTGGTCCCGAGCATCGACGACAAACCACTCGTGCTGAATCTCACCTGCTTTGACCGAGTACGTCTTCATTATCGAATCGCCCCACTCGCTCGCGCACTCGAGGCGCCTTCACTTGTTCGCACTGAAATCTGGGAGAAAAAGCGAGCCGCCCCGCACTTGGCGGCAGCGGCCGAATTCATCCCGCTAGCAGCCCCGGAAGCTAAAGGGGGAATATGCGGGTGTCAAGGCGCAGCGTGCGATGTTTCAGCGTTCGCGGAAGGACTCCAGGACCCGACCCGTGGCCCCCAGCCTGAGACGGACGAGGGCTCGGTCCTTGATCTGCCGGATTCGCTCACGGCTGACCGCGAATTTCCGCCCGATCTGCTCAAGGGTGTGAGACTCCTCTCCGTCCAGTCCGAAGTACATCTTGATGACGCGCGCTTCTCTTTCGGGAAGGTGATTGAGGCTCGCCTCCAGCACCTCTCGAAGCGCCTCTCGCTGCGTGCGCTCGTCCGGCTCCTCACCCTCGCGGTCCGGGATGAGCTCGAGCATCGAAGTGTCTTCGGTATCCGGGACGGGCGCATCGAGAGATATGTAGCCCGCCTGCATGGTGAGGGCCCGCTGGATGGCTTCCGGCGAGAGACCGAGTTCCAGGCCTACTTCTTCGGGAGTGGCGCGGCGTCCCAACTCCTGGCTCAGCTTACGCGACGTGCGCACGACCTTGTTGGCCTCGTCCATACGCCCGACGGGCACCCGCACGATCCTCGACTGCTCCGCGATCGCCTGCATCATCGCCTGGCGAATCCACCATACGGCATACGAAATGAAGCGGACGCCCTTCTTTTCGTCGAAACGGCGCGCCGCCCGCATCAGGCCGAGATTACCCTCGTTCACGAGATCCGCGAATGCGACGCCGTGATTGCGGTAGCGTTTTGCGACCGTGACCACGAACCGCAGGTTGGCGGCCACCAGGTGGTTAAGGGCCGCCTCGTCCCCTTCGCGGATCGCCTGGGCGAGGTGGACCTCCTCGTCCCGGGTCAGAATCGGGTGACCCGCGATCTCTCTCAGATACAAATCGAGAGAACCGACTCCCATACCGTCAGCCTTTTGCGCCATTCTCCTCGTATCCGGGGGGGCCGTTGAGGCCAGGTCCGTCCGTCTACGTCACCTGATGGAATCGAACAATCGGCTCCAGCGAATCTCTGTCAGCCAGGGAAACGGTGTAATCTTGTTTCGGTCGTACGAGAAGTAGATGATCCAGGGCCGTCCCTTGATCGACTGGTCCGGTACGAAGCCCCAATAGCGGGAGTCTTCCGAATTGTCCCGGTTGTCTCCCATCACGAAGAAACTGTCCAGAGGAACCGTGATCGGACCCCAGTTATCCCGCGTAGGCCTGTACTCGTGCAGCCTGCGCCCACTCTCGACGAGGTGAGTGCGCTGCCAGTCGAACTGCGGGCTCCGCGGATCTTCGTACGGGCGAGTGTGACGGGCGTAAGGCTCCGCCACCTGACTCCCGTTCCGGTACAGGACACCCTCGACCATCAGAAGAGTGTCTCCGGGAAGCCCGACGATTCGCTTGACGTAGTTGGTGTTCGCCGCTTGCCGGGCGGCCGGCGGGGGCGAAAACACCACGATGTCACCGCGGGCCGGGGGATCGAAGGCCGGGAGCCTGACACCAGTGCCCGGCAGCTCCGCTCCGTACACCATCTTGTTGACCAGAAGGAAATCGCCCACCAGGAGCGTCTGTTCCATGGATCCCGTCGGAATCTGAAACGCCTCGACGACGAACGTCCTCACGAGTATGAACAGGAGGAAGGCGACGGCGATGGACTTGGTCCATTCCCACAGCCAGCGGCCAACCGAACTGCTTTCCGCTTCCTGCTTTTGCTTTGCCTTCTTCATGCTCTTGCTCATGTTTCCCTGCACCCGCCTGTCTAAGTGTGCCCGCCGGTGAAAGCTACCCCCTCGTTCGATCGAGCGTTCCGCCCATTCCATCTCTATTCCGCGATTCACTATACGCTGGAAAGGTGGCCGTTGCACTCAACTCGATCTCATCGAGCGCTTCGGCACCCGATCAGTCGCCACCCTCTCCGGTCAGCTCAAGAACGAGCTTCCCCGATTTGACCTCGAAGTCCGCGACCCTTCCCGGGGTCGGCAGCAGTAGCATGACTCCCGTCGTCTCGACTCCGGGCATCTCCATGCTCTCCAAGATCCACGGTACCATCATCGACGGGACGACGATGGACCCGGCCTGCAGGGTCAAGATCTCGACCCGGGCGATTCCGGGCGTAAGGACGCCGGGCCACAACTCGACGACGACCCGCGCCGAATCGGAAAACAGCCTCTCGACGACCTCGGGCGACGCCAGGCCTTGCAGCCCTCTCGGGTCCACCCGGGCGGAAAGGAGAACCGTGCTGTCACGCAACTCCACCACCGGCTCGGTGATACCGGCCGGCAGCAGCGGTTCCGCTCGATACGTGAGCAGGCTCTGGATTTCGGCCTGACTGAGCTCCAGTCTCCGCGACCCGTCGCGCGCCAACACGGCCTCGAGCTTCTCGGTCGCGCTCTCCGCCAGTTCCTCGCTCGGTTGCGACGCCGACGTGATCTCGAGTCGCTGCCACCATCCGGCGATATCGTCCCGAAAGAGCCACCCTCCGGCCACAACGACCAGAATCACGGCGAGACAGCCTATCCGTGCAAGACAGTTCTTGATCATATCCGCCCCCGGACGAGCGCTTCGGGCGCTCAACCGCGCGGCCCCATTCGGGCCGCGACCAGCCGTGTGTGCACGGCACCCCCTGCCCCCAACTGGCTCTTCATGAGATCGAGGTGCGTCACTCGATACACGTCCGGCACCCGAAGCGAGCGAGCCACCTCCTCGAGCCGCCGGAACTCTCCAGCCTCCGCATCGCGCGGCGCCTTGCCCAGCGTCACGTGTGGTTGATAGGGCCGCTCCTCGCGCGCGATGCCCAGCTCCGCCAGTCGTCTCTCCAGATCGTCCTTGATGAAACGCAACTCCGGCGTCTGCTCGACTCCGAGCCACACCACACGGGGGCGACGCGGTGACGGAAACGCGCCGATCGGTCCGAACTTCAACTCGAACGGACGGAAGCTGCCGGCGACCTCCTCCAGCGCCGCGGCGAGCGGATCGACCTCACCCAGGGGTACCTCACCGATGAACTTGAGAGTCAGATGAACCTGATCGGCCTCGGTCCACCGCCCCGGCACCCCCGCATCCTGGAGCGGACGGGACAGACGGGCGATCTTCTGGCGCAGTCGAGCCGGGAAATTCACGGCTACGAAGATGCGCATGCGACCTCGCTTCCATTTGCTCCGGTCCATTACTGCCGTTGGGGCATAGGCCTCCGCGTACAAGCTGGCCCGGAGCGCGCTGCAGCGGCAAGAGCGCCACCCGAGCCGGGCTGCGCCGGCGTTCGAAGGCCTGTACGATGGGGGTGACGATGGAGTGTCAGACCGATCCGGGAGGCGGGAACGATGACGGACTATAGAGTTGCAGTTGGCAAGGACGTGCTCGTTTTCGCCGCCGCCCACTTCATCACCTACGGTGAAGGTGGTTGCGAGCCCCTGCACGGGCACAACTACCGGGTCGGCGTGACGCTCGAGGGCGACCTGGATCGGCATTCCCTCGTCTATGATTTCATCGCCCTGCGACGAGACATGGCGAGGCTTCTCGCGGAGCTCGATCACCGGGTCCTCCTCCCCGAGTTCAACCCGGAGTTTGACCTGATGTCATCCGACGATGAGGTCGAGGTGAGACACGGCGATCGACGTTACGTATTCCCCGCACCGGATGTCGTCATCCTACCGATCGCCAACACCACGGCGGAGAGCATCGCCGCGTACCTCGGGAGGCGGCTGGCGCAGGACCTGCAAGAGACGGGAAGCCAACGGCTGGAACGCGTGCAGGTCGAGGTCGAGGAATCCCCGGGACAGTCCGCCTTCTGGGGCGGGCCGCTCGGAACCTGAATATCGCTTCTTGAAGCGGGGAAGAACGGAGTGAGCGTCCCGCTCGTCGAGGAAGTCAGCGGAGGCCCCCGGCCCGAGGAACTGTTCGCGAGGCTCTCCGGGAATCCGTGGGTTGTCTGGTTCGATACCACGCTTACCGGGCAGTCATGGGGCCGATACTCTTTTCTCGCGGTGGACCCCTTCCGAGTGCTTCGCGGGCGGGACGGGCATGCCGAGTGGATTGGACCCGGCGGTATCCGTGCGGCACGGCGGTCCCCGTTGGGAGCCCTGCAGGATGCCCTGGGCCGCTTCCGTCTCCCGAACGTTGCCGGTCTGCCGCCATTCTGCGGAGGAGCGGCAGGCATGTTCGGCTACGAGCTCGCGTCCGACCTCGAGTCGATCCCGAACGCCGAATACCGTGATCTGGCGACGCCCGACCTGGAAGTCGGCTTCTACGACCTGGTGGTCGGGTGGGATCGAGAGGAGGACCGATGCTGGATTTCTTCGACCGGATCCAGCGATGGAGACGAGTACTCCGGGGACCTTGCGGCGCGGCGCCTTCGGCAGGCGACCGAGTGGTTGGGCGGCGGACCGGCACCGGCCGAGCATCGGTTGCCGTGCGGATCGGAGTTGAGAAGCCGACCCACGGCAGCCCCGCCGACACACCCGGTTCCGGGTGACAGCGGAGTGCGCTCCACGTTCTCACCGGAGGGGTACCGAGAGGCCGTGCGTCGCGCGATCGAGTGGATCCGGGCGGGAGACGTGTACCAGGTCAACCTGTCGCAGCGGTTCGAAGTCGGCTCGCGCGAGGACCCGGTGCGGCTCTACCTGAGGTTGCGAGACGCCAGTCCGGCGCCATTCGGCGCCTTTTTCGCGGGGGACGGGTTCTCCGTTCTCAGCACCTCACCCGAGCGCTTCCTCCACGTCACGCGCACCGGGGACGTGCAGACACGTCCGATCAAGGGCACCCGCCCGCGTGCCCGCGATCCCGCGGAGGATCGGGCACTGGCGGAGAGTCTGCAGGCGAGCGTGAAGGATCGGGCCGAGAATCTGATGATCGTCGATCTTCTTCGTAACGACCTGTCCCGCGTCTGCCGGCCCCACTCGGTGCGTGCCACCGAGCTGTTTCGGATCGAGTCCTATCGAACCGTACATCACCTGGTGTCGACGGTGGAGGGAACGCTGGAGAAGGGGCGCGACGCGTCGGATCTCCTGTGCGCCACCTTTCCGTCCGGTTCCATCACGGGAGCGCCCAAGATCAGGGCGATGCAACTCATCTCGGAACTCGAGCCCGTGGCACGCGGACCGTATTGCGGAGCCCTCGGATACCTGGGCTTCGGCGGGGACATGGACACGAGTGTCTCGATCCGCATCGCCGTTGCGACCGAGGGCAGGGTCGTCTTTCACGCCGGCGGGGCCGTCGTCGCTGACTCCGATCCAGCCGCCGAATACACGGAGACGCTCGACAAGGCCCGGGCGCTATTCACTGCGGTCCCGGCTGGCCGACCATGATCGTCCTCGTCGACAACTACGACTCGTTCGGGCACAACCTGGCGCGTTACCTCGAGCAGCTGGGCGAGCGGGTCGCGGTCGTCCGCAACGACGCGATGGACGTGGCGACACTCCTCCGCCTGGGGCCCACTCATGTCGTGATATCACCCGGACCCTGTACCCCGCAGGAGGCCGGGATCTCCGTCGAGCTGGTCCATGCCTGCGCCTCGGGCATCCCCCTTCTCGGCGTGTGTCTCGGGCACCAGTGCATCGGCGCCGCCTACGGGGCCGAGATCACCCGGGCCGACCCGGTGCACGGGAAGATCTCGCGCGTCGAGCACGAATCAGAGGACCTGTTCGCAGGGATCCCTTCGCCGCTCGGCGCCACTCGTTACCATTCCCTGGTCATCGACCCGGACACCCTCCCGACCTCTCTCGTGCCCACCGCCTGGGCGTCGGGGCACATACTCATGGGGCTTCGGCACCGCACGTCTCCCGCGTGGGGCGTCCAGTTTCACCCGGAAGCGGTGCTCACCGAGCACGGCCACGCTCTGCTGCGGAACTTCCTGGCCCTGGGTAGAGGGCAGCCTGCGCCCGGCCTGGCACCAGGGCTCCCGGTCCCGGAATCACCGATTCTGCCCCCCGCCGGGCCTCCCCACGCATGACCGCTGGCCCAACGCCGTGCGCCTGCCGGCCAATTCAGCGCATCCGCTCCAGCCCTCGAAACTGGAGGGCCTCGGCAACGTGCGCCGGCTGAATGCCGACGGACGAATCCAGATCGGCGATGGTGCGCGAAACGCGCAGGACGCGGTGGCAGGCCCTCGCGCTGAATCCGAACGCGGACGCGCCGCGCTGAAGAAGGCGGTCCGCTTCTTCCTTGAGCGAACAGTGGTCGCGGATCGCCCGGGGAGACAGCTGGGCGTTGAGGACGCCGGCGCTCCGGAATCGGCGGGCCGCCCGGGCTCGAGCCTTTCGAACCCGGTCCCGCATGGCCGCGCTCTCAGGCAGACCCGGACCGGCTCGAAGGGCGCTCCATTCGACGGCCGGAACGTCCACGAACAGGTCGACCCGGTCCAATAGGGGAGCGCTGAGCCGGCGGGAATGACGCCGAATGCGAGACGGATCGCAGACGCAACTGCGATCCGTCTCGACCAGGCGGCCGCAGTCACACGGATTCATGGCGGCAACCAGCAGGAAGCGGGCCGGATAGCGCACATGGGTTCCGGCCCGCGTGATCGACACGACCCCCTCTTCCAGAGGCTGCCTGAGGGCGTCCAACGTCGCGGCACGAAACTCGGTGATCTCGTCCAGGAACAGGACCCCTTCATGAGCCAGTGAGATCTCGCCCGGACGCACCGGAGATCCGCCCCCTACGAGGCCGATACGGGTAATCGTGTGGTGAGGAGCTCGGAACGGTCTATCTTCCAGCAGACCGGCTCCCGGTGGCAGCCGCCCCGCCACGCTGTGCACGGTGGTGGCCTCCAGTGCCTCCCGTCGCGTAAGAGCCGGGAGGATCGTGGGCAGAGCGCTCGCCAGCATCGTCTTACCGACTCCCGGCGCTCCCCTGAGGAGAATGTTGTGCCCGCCGGCAGCCGCGATTTCGAGAGCGCGCTTGGCCGTCCGCTGGCCGGAGACGTCCGCGAAGTCGTGCAACCGGCGCTTGGGGGAGGCGTGAGGGCGCTTCGCATGCTGAGACGACGGCAGTTCCGTCCCGCCGCGAAGGAACTCCAGTACCTGTTCCAGAGTGCCGGCGCCCAGGACCTTGAGACCGCTGGCCGCCCGTGTCTCTGCCAGGTTGGCGGCGGGGACGATCAGCCCGTCGAGGCCTTCCAGCCGGCTGAGACGGAGGGCGATCGGAAGCGAACCCCGCACCGGCCGAAGGGTGCCGTCCAATCCGAGTTCTCCCGCGAACGCCCACCGACTGACCTGCCGCCCGGGCAGGTGGCCAGCGCCCGCCAGGACGGCCACCGCTACCGGCAGGTCGAACGCGGCACCGTCCTTCCGAAGGTCGGCAGGAGACAGGTTCACCGTGATTCGAAGCCCGGGAACACGCAATCCAAGCTGGGCGGCCGCGGACCGGAATCTCTCCCTGCACTCTCGGGCGGCCGCCGGTGCGAGGCCCACGATGCCGATCATCGGGGTACCCCGCCGGATCGCTACCTCGACGCGCACCGGGATTGCCTCGAGGCCTGCAAGGGCAGCGCTGAAGGCCGTTTGAACCATGGTCAGAATGATGACCAGCGGATTCAACGGGTTATCACCGGCGCAGGGATCGGCCTCGTGGGCCCGGCGTTAGATGAACGTGGCGATATCCTCCAGCCGCTTTCGGACGAGGGACGGCACGAGAGCACCTTCCGCCGGATGGCCGAGGACAAGGATGAGAAACGCGCGTTCGCGATCGGGGCGACCCAGGAGGGTGCCGAGGAAGCGCATCGGACTCGGAGTGTGGGTGAGCGTCGCCAGGCCGGCCGAATGGGCGGCCGCGATCAGCATTCCGGTGGCGATCCCGACAGACTCCTGCACGTAATAGTTCTTCACGCGTTCGCCCGAGTCATCTTCGCCGTAGCTCTCCGCGAACACCACGATCAGCCAGGGAGCGACTTCGAGAAACGGCTTCTCGGCATTCGTTCCGAGCGGAGCCAGGGCCTCGAGCCAATCCGCGGGCGCTCGGTGCTCGTAGAACTCACTTTCCTCCCTTTCCGCCGCTTCACGTATCTGGCGCTTCGTCTCAGAATCCGACACGGCCACGAAGCGCCACGGTTGCCGGTGCGCCCCGCTCGGAGCCGTTCCCGCCGCAAGGATACAGTCCTCGATGATCGACCGCGGCACCGGCCGGTCCGAGAAATGGCGAACGGTGCGCCTCCTGGCTGCCTCCGTCCGGAAGGCGTGCGCCCGGCGTTCCATTTCTTCATCGGGCAGGGCATGCCAGTCCAACGGATCGAAGCGGTCTGTTGTCATTTCGTTCCTCCAGGGAAGCCGGCCGCCGGCCGTGCTGAGAGACGCGTGGTCACAACGTCTCACGGGACTCACCGGCGGGCAATCCGCTATTGCCGCGTCGAACGATGGGCCTATACTCGGCTCCAGTGCGACGGGATCACAGACGGAGTGGACATGGAAGCAGGCCACAGGGGATCTCCCGACTCGCCCGCGCGGCGAGCACGGCTGGTCGGCTATGCGGCAGCGATAGGGGCCGGAGCCCTCTGGGGAACCACTGGCCCACTCAGCACCGCGTTGTACGCCGAGGGCGCGGCGCTGACCGGGGTCGGTTTCTGGCGCGTGGCCGTCGCGACGGCGGGGCTCCTGGCCGTTGGCCTTGTTCGCCGCGATCTCCTGCGCGTGGACCGTGTCGGCCTGTTGGTCGTCGGGTTGGGTGGCGGCGCGCTGGTGGCACTGTTCGAGGTCGCGTACCAGTATGCCATCGCCGGAGCGGGCGTGGCCGGCGCGGCTACCCTCCTGTACACCGCTCCGCTGATCGTGGCCGTTCTCGGCCACCTGCTGCTCGGCGAGCAGCTCACGCCCACCCGAATCGCTCTCGCCCTTCTGGTTCTCGTCGGCGTGTACCTTACGGTGCGTGGCGGCGAGGGCGTCGAAACTCTGTTCGCCTCTCGGCGGGCGGGCCTTATGGCGGGCGTGACGGGCGGCCTGCTCGCGGCCCTCGCATACGCGGGAACGACCCTTCTCGCCCGGTGGGCGGTTCCGCGCTACGGCTCCGCGCGGGTTCTCTTCCTCGAATTGGCCGGCGGCACCCTGCTTCTCGGCGTCTTCCTGCCGGCGATCGGCCAACCGCCGGCCCCTCCGGACAGTCTCAGCGGGTGGATTTACGTCGGATTGCTGTCTCTGGGCGCCGTCGTCGGAGCCAATTTCCTGTTCTTCGGAGCCCTCAAGCGCGTCGAGGCCGCCCCGGCTGCCGTGGCTGCCACGATCGAGCCCGTGATCGCAACCATTCTGGCCCTGGTCCTGTTCGGCCAGGCCCTCTCCACCAGCGGGTGGGTCGGACTGATGCTGGTCGTGGCCAGTGTCGGCATCGGTTACGTGATCGAAGCCGGGGCCGGCGGGTCGCCGGGTCGCGACTAACGGGGGAATCCGACCGACCTGGCCGCCATGCGGTCCACAAGATCCGGGGAGACGAGTGTCAGCCGGCGTCCCGGTTTGCCCTTAGGCGGTTTCAGAACGTCCGTTCCCGCATGCGCACATCTCCCATCGGCGAGCTCCACCGTTTCCCAACCGGCGTGAGTGCTTACATTAGCCTGATGCTACAGAGTACAAACGCCCCGTTCGCCGCGCGCCTGGATCGCCTGACGTGGCCGGAGGCCGCCGCATGGTTTCGACGCGATCCCCGCCTCCTGCTGCCGATCGGAACGTGCCTCCAGCACGGACCGCACCTTCCACTCGGAGCTGACACGGTAGTGGTCGAGCGGCTTGCGGAGGCCATATCGGAGCAGACCGGCATCCTCGTGGCCCCCACGCTCTCCTACGGGGTGAGTTCGGATATCGAACAATCCTATGCCGGTACCGCGGCCTTGGAGCGAAAGACCCTTCACCGGGTACTCAACGAGCTGGTGGACTCGTGGGAGAGACAGGGCCTGGAGGAAATCATTCTGATCACGGCCCACGGATACGGACCCCATATCCAGGCCATGGCCGCGGTGGTAGCGGACGTCGTCCGGGTGCGGGCGGTGGACATTCATGCTATCGACCTGGAGGCCTTCCTGCGAGGCGGGCACGGGGCGGAGCACGCCGGTGAAATGGATACGGCGATACTGCTGCACCTGGCCCCTGAACTGGTCAGGGAAGAGCTGGTGGCCGACGAAATCGGCGGCGACGGGCGGCAGGCGGTGAAGGATGAGCCGGTCCCCCCACTCGGATCGCCCGGCGTGGTGGGCCGCCCCAGTCTGGCCACCAGAGAAACGGGCAGGCGGATTTGCGAGTATCTCATTGATTACATCTCGAGGCGGCTGGATGCGTAGCGGAAGGGTGCGTTGGCTCATGGGGGCCGCGCTTGCGGCGATCCCCGGACTCGTCACGGCAGTGCCCGCGGCCGCGCAACAGCATGGACAACTCGACAGCGGGACGTTCGAGCATTCCTTGCGTGGGAGCTTTGCGGGAACCGAGACGTTCGCCGTGCGAATGCGCGGCGAAGACGTGGTGGCCGTGGGGCGTGTGACACGCGAGGGTGGACCGGACGCGCTGCGGGCACTCGAGGTGGGCGTGCGGCTGGACGCGGTCGGCAGACCCTTCCGGTACGAGCTCCATACCCGGGAAGGACCTCCGCTGCACGTCGTGGTGAATCGGACGGGCAGCCGACTTCGTGTTACGACGACGGCGGACGAGGGAGAACGATTCACCGAGTTCCTGGCTGGTGACCTGCTCGTCCTGGAGCGAGAAATCGCCCACCACTATTACATTCTGGCTCGCAGACTCCGCGAGTCGGGCGATCCGCGGTCCCTGCGCCTGGATGTGCTGGTTCCCTCCGAGGGCCGCACCAGTTCGCTCCGGGTTCGGGCGTTCGCGCGAGATACCCTTACGCTCGAGGACGCACGGGTGTCCTCCACGCGTTACGAGCTGATAATCGGCGGCGAAGAGACCACCCTTTGGGTTTCGAGTGAAGACGGCCGGGTGTTGCAGGTGGCCATCCCCGGACGAGGATGGCGAGCGGCTCGCATCGCCCGTAACTGAGTCGCGGGGGCAGCGAGCAACAATCCCGTTGTTTCGGGTGTTCCAAGTGCGGGCCGGAGGGTGAAACCGCCGGCGTGGTTTCCACGTATGTACAGCGGATTCGGACAGATCCCGCTAATCAGTTGTCAAGGATAGAGATATGTCTCGCAAGCGCAAGATCGCGATCGGGGCCGCAGTTCTGGTCGTCCTGGCGGTCGTCGCCGCATCGCTGGGTGGCTCGGATGGTGACGAGATCAGGAGTACGGGTCGAAAAGGTCTCCCGTCAGGACCTCGTCGCCCGTGTCACCGCGACGGGCCACGTAGAGCCCAAGACCTCCATCGACATCAGCGCGGACGTGTCCGGGCGCATCGTCCAACTCACGGTCGAGGAGGGCGATGACGTCGAAGAAGGCCAGCTCATTCTCGTGATCGATCCGGCCCGATTCGAGGCGGCGGTGGACCGCGCCGAAGCAGCGCTCTCTGACGCGCAGGCCCGTGAAGCACAGGCCCGCGGCAACTATCAGCAGGCGCAGCGCGACTGGGACCGGATCCGCCAGCTGAAGCGAAGCGGCCGAGGGCATGGTCACGGAAACCGAGTTCGAGCAGGCGAGGACCAACGCTGAAGTGCAGCAGGCCTTCGCGGAGTCCGCACGTCACGGGGTGAACATGGCTCGAGCCAGCGTTCGCGAGGCGCGTGACAACCTGGCCAAGACGGTCATCGAGGCGCCGATGAGCGGCCGCGTTACCCGACTCAACGTGGAACGCGGAGAGACCGCCGTCGTCGGCACGATGAACAACCCGGGAAGCTTGCTCCTGACGATCGCCGATCTATCGGTCATGGAGGCGGTCATCGAGGTGGACGAGACGGACGTTCCCGAGATCGCGATCGGCGACTCGACAGTCGTGACGATCGACGCGTTCCGGGGCCAGGAGTTCTACGGACGCGTCACCAAGATCGGGAACAGTTCGATTCGGCCCCGGAGCCAGTTGCAGAGCAGCTCGGAGCAGGCCATCGACTTCGAGGTGCGGATCACGCTCGAGAACCCCGGGGTGGATCTCCGTACCGACCTTTCGGCCACCGCCGACGTGGTTACGTCGGTCAGGCCCGATGTGCTGGCAATTCCGATCATCGCCCTCACCCTCATGGACCCCTCGCAGTTCGAACGGATTCCCGTCGAGGGAGCTGAAGTCCAACAGGATGAGGACGCCTCGCCGGGAGAGACCGGAGAGTCCGGCGGCGCAGCCTCTGAGCCGATCGAGGGCGTGTACGTCCTTGACGGTGATCGGGTGCGTTTCCGGCCGGTCGAAGTGGGGATCGCGGGCGACAACTACTTCGAGGTCCTGGACGGACTCGACGAGGGAGAGACCGTGGTCTCGGGAACCTACCAGGCCATTCGTGAGCTGGAAGACGGCGCGTTGGTCAGCGTCGAGGGACAGGGCGATCAGAGCGGCCCCTCGGGGGCTGAAGACAGCGAGGGCTAGATGAGTGTCGAAAACGAAATCGTGATTCAGACACACGATCTCAAGAAGCACTACGTGATGGGGACGGAAACAGTGCGCGCTCTGCGGGGCGTCGACGTGAGCATCAGGCGGAACGAGTACATCGCGATCATGGGGCCATCGGGGTCGGGAAAGTCCACACTAATGAACCTGATCGGGTGTCTCGACACGCCGACGTCGGGCGAGTACGTCCTCAATGGCCAGCCGGTGCAGGACCTGGACGACGACGAGCTGGCCCGGATACGAAACCGCGAAATCGGTTTCGTATTCCAGACCTTCAACCTTCTGCCACGGGCTAGCGCCCTCCACAACGTGGAGCTTCCCCTGATCTATGCCGGTGTCTCATCCCGCGAGCGGATCAAGCGCGCCAAGCATGCCCTGGAGCAGGTGGATCTGACCGATCGCATGGATCACAAGCCCAATGAGCTATCCGGGGGACAGAGACAGCGCGTGGCCATTGCGAGGGCCCTGGTCAACGGCCCTTCGATCATCCTGGCTGACGAGCCTACGGGAAACCTCGACTCGGTGACTTCCGAAGAAATCATGTCGGTGTTCGACGCGCTGCACGACGACGGGCAGACCATCATCATGGTCACGCACGAGCCGCACATCACGGCACACGCGGAGCGTGTCATCACGCTCCGTGACGGTGAGATCGAGTCGCACGACGCTCCGCGCGCCCCGCGCGCGCAGACCGTCTGAGGACCCGGCGGGACGGGGGACGGCTGTGAGGATTCTTGAAGGGATCTGGATCGCCCTGCAGCAGATCTGGGCGCATAAGCTGAAGTCGGTGTTCACACTGATCGGCGTGATCATCGGCATCACGTTCCTCATCGCGGTCATCACGATCGTCGAGGGCATGAACCGATATGTCCAGGACGATTTCGCGGGCGCCATCTTCGGGATCAACACGTTCTCAGTGGTGCGGCGCAACCAGATCCGGACCGGCGCGGAGAGCGAGCAGCAACGCCGCCAACGGGCACGCAACCCGCACATCTCGATGCACGACGTCGAGGTGGTGCGGCAGGCGGTACCTGATGCGTGGCGCTTCTCGTACAGCGTAGATCGAGGCTTCAGTCAGGTCTCATACAACGAGAATAGCCGCAAGAACATACGGGTTATTGGCGGCTCCGACGGGTACGAGGCGATGCAGGGCTGGACGGTCGCTGAAGGCCGCGGAATGTCACCCCTTGATGAGCGAATGTCGCTCAAGGTGGCCGTCATTGGGGCCGACATCGCGGAGAGGCTGTTTCCAGACGTCAGTCCCATCGGAAAGCGTATTCGACTCGGATCGACACGACTCGAGGTCATCGGCGTGTGGGAGAGGCAGGGAGGCCTTCTCGGAGTGATCCGGGACGCATCGATTCTCGTTCCGATATCCACGTTCCGGGAGACGATGGCGTGGCAGCGGAACCGCATCGGCGAGATCACGATCAAGGCACGGTCCATCGAGGAGATGCAGGCCTCGATGCTCGAGGTGGAGGCAGCTCTCAGGCGTGATCGGAAGCTGCGCCCGGGCGAGGACAACAACTTCTGGCTCCAGACCTCCAGTGACCTGTTGGGCGCCTGGGAGAAGATCAACAAGATTCTCTTCGCGGCGCTCCCGGGCCTGGTGTCCGTATCCCTGGTGGTGGGCGGCATCGTGATCATGAACATCATGCTGCTCTCGGTGGCGGGTCGCATTCGGGAGATCGGCGTGCGGAAGGCCCTCGGGGCCACCCGACGCGACATCCTGTTCCAGTTCCTGGCCGAGTCGTCCACGCTGTCGCTGGCGGGCGCCGCGATCGGGATCGCCCTCGGTATCGGGCTGGGCAAGACCGTGGACGCACTCACGCCGCTCCCCGCCTCGGTTCCCATGTGGTCCATCGTCGTGTCCCTGCGTCCTCGGTCTCGTCGTGGGCGTCGGATCGGGGATCTATCCAGCCTACCGGGCTGCCAAGCAGGACCCCATCGTGGCGCTCCGGTATGAGTAGACGCAGACGTAGCGGCATGGGCGTGTGGGCAACCCTCACGGAGGGTCTGCTGGTCGCCTTCGATTCCCTGCGCGCGAACAAGGTGCGGAGCGGACTCACGATACTCGGCGTCACGATCGGGGTGATGGTCGTGCTGGTGATGGCGGCCATGGTCCAGGGTCTGAACTCGAGCTTCCGGGACATCATCGCCTCGGCCGGGCCCACGACCTTCTACGTGTTTCACGCCCCGGTCGGCGGTGGCGGAGGGATCAGCACGGGCCTCGAAGAGGAAGAAAACGAGTTCATGCGGAACCCGCCCCTGGAGCCGACGTGGGCCGCCGAGTTGGCTCGCCTGGAGGTAATTCGGCACGTGGCGCCCGGCGCCGACCTGGGCGATTTCGGGTACCACGCCCGGTCCGGCGACAGCGACGTCCGCATCTCTCTGTACGGGGTGGACGCCGAGTACATGGAGATGGACGGCGGCGACCTGGTGGACGGCCGGTTCTTCACGGCGTCCGAGGACAGTCGCCGCAGATCGGTGGCCGTGATCGACTCGGCGACCGCAGCCGATCTCTTCGGAGGGCTGGACCCGTTGGGAAGGCGCTTCAACATCGGTCGACCCGGCCGCCGCCAGGCTCCATTCGAGGTAGTGGGCATTTACCGACCTCCCGACAATTTCTTCATGGGTCTGAAGTCGCACTACGTCTTCACCCCATTCGGCTCCCTGAAGAAGTCGGTTGGGGTGTGGGACCGCATGGTCTATTTCGTGGTCAAGCCGCATGAAGGGGTGGAGTTGGACGAGGCGCTGGACGCGGTCAGGACCCGGATGCGGCAGTTGCGCGGCCTGGACCCCGGCCAGGACGACAACTTCAACCTGATCACGCAGGACCAGGTGATGGACTGGTGGAACAAGTTCACCGGGGTCTTTTTCGCCGTAATGGTGGCCCTCTCGGGCGTCGGCCTCCTGGTCGGCGGCGTGGGAGTGATCGGGATCATGATGATTTCCGTCACCGAGCGCACAAGGGAAATCGGCCTCCGCAAATCGCTCGGTGCGCGCCGGCGGGACTTGCTCTGGCAGTTCCTCGTCGAAGCGGCCACCCTGACGCTCCTCGGCGGCGCCATCGGCATGGCACTCGGCGGGCTGATCGTGTGGGCCGTCGCGTCGCTGACGCCGGTTCCGGCATCGGTTCCCTTGTGGTCAATCGCCGTCGCCCTTCTGGCTTCCATCCTGACCGGCGTCGGTTTCGGCCTGTACCCGGCGGCGCGCGGCGCCGGGCTGGACCCCGTCGAGGCGCTGCGCTATGAGTGAGCCCTGCCTTAGCTTCCTGCCTGCTCGCCAACATCCTGACGGAAGGACGGCATGACGGATCACTCGGTCGACGTTCTGGCCATCGGCCCTCATCCGGACGACGCGGAGCTCCTGTGTGCCGGCACCCTCGCCCGGTGCTCGGACCAGGGCCATCGAACGGGGATCCTGGACCTGACGCGCGGCGAGGCGGGCACCCGGGGGACCCCCGAACTGCGCGCCGCTGAGGCGGCGCGGGCGGCCGAGATTCTCGGAGTCCGCGTGCGGGTCAACGCCGAACTGCCCGATGCCGGGATCACGAACGATCGCGAAACCCGCGAGCGACTCGTGGGCTTTCTTCGCGACTTGAGGCCCCGCGTCGTGATTCTGCCGTTCATGCGCGGCCGGCACCCGGATCACCGCGTGGCTGCGGAGCTATGCCGGGATGCATGCTTCCTCTCGGGCCTCGCCAGGTACGGTTCAGGGCCTCCGCACCGGCCGCACAAGCTCCTGTACGCTCTTGGTTTCAGAGAGGACCCGGTCAAGCCGACGTTCGTCGTGGACATCACGGACCAGTTCGGTCGCAAGCTGGAGGCGATCCGCTCGTACAAGTCCCAGTTCGAGGGCGTGACCCAGGCGGGAGAAGCTTTCCCCACCGGGCAGTCTCTGTACGACCTGGTCGAGGTGCAGAGCCGGCATTACGGGAGCCTGATACGACGCGGGTATGGCGAGCCGTTCTACACGGATGAGACCGTGGAGATCGAAGACGTGGCCACCATGCGCGTTCGCTCACTATGAAGCCGAGCACCCCATGATCTATCTGGATCACGCGGCCACCTGCCCGCTACGTCCCCCGGTCTGGGAGGCGATGGCCCGGCTCGTGGGCAGTGCGGACTTCAATCCGGCCTCCGTCCACTCTCCAGGCGGGCAAGCCGCTGCGGCGCTCGAGCGGGCGAGGGGCGAGATCGCGGCGACCCTGGGGGTGACTCGATCGGAGATTCTGTTCACGGGAGGCGGGACCCAGTCGGACAACCTGGCCGTACTCGGCTTCGCGAGGGCCTGCGCGCAGACACCTCGTCTGCTGGTTTCGGCCGTGGAGCACAAGGCGGTTCTCGAAGCGGCGCGGCGTGCCGCCGCCGAAGGCGCCGACGTGGAAATGCTGCCGGTCGATGCGACCGGCTGGTTGGATCCGCGGTCGCTGGAACAGAGGCTTGCTGGAAGGGCGGAAGTCCCGACCCTCGTGTCCGTGATGTGGGCGAACAGTGAAGTAGGGACCGTGCAGCCGGTGCGAGATCTTTGTGAGGTCGCCCACCGTCACGGGGCGACTTTCCACACCGACGCTGTGCAGGCTTGCGGAAAGGTGCCCGTGTCCCTGGAAGAAGTCCCGGCGGACCTGCTCACCATCACCGCGCACAAGCTAGGTGGCCCTGTCGGCATAGGCGCTCTCGTCCGTCGCGGGGATATCCCCCTCGAGCCGCTTGCGTACGGCGGGTCCCAGGAGAGATCGCTGTGGCCGGGCACCCAGAACCCGCTCGGAGCAGCGGGGTTCGCCGAGGCGATTCGATTGGCTCGCGATGAGATGCCAGAATCCGCTGACCGTTGGAGGGCGTTGAGAGTCGAACTGGAGGGTCAGCTGCGAGCGGCCATCCCCGATCTCCGGGTACACGGAGACGGAGCCCCGGCGCGTCTGCCCCACCTCTTGAGCGTCGGCGTCCATGGCTGTGACCAGGCGGCGCTGCTCACCGCACTCGACCTGGCTGGGATCGCGGTGTCGGCCGGTTCTGCGTGCGCCAGCGGCGCGGCCACGGGCTCCCACGTCCTGGAAGCGATGGGCATCCGGCCCGAGGGCCCCTATGCAGTGCTCCGATTCAGTTTCGGACCTTCCACGACCGCGGCCGACGTCGAAGTGGCGGCCGGCGAGGTCGCCCGGGCGGTCGAGCGACTCCGGGGATCCAGCGCGTGAGCCCGGAGTCGGTTCTGGTCGCCATGTCGGGAGGAGTGGACTCGAGCGTGGCCGCCGCCATGCTCGTCCGAAAGGGATACCGGGTCGTCGGCGCCACCATGAAGACGTTCTGCTACTCGGACGGAACGGGCCCGGCCCAGAAATGTTGCGGCCTCGAGGGAATCTCCGATGCGAGGGCGGTTGCCGGTGCGCTCGGGATTCCTCACCGGGTGTTTGACCTGGAAAAGGAGTTCACGGACGATGTGATCCGCAATTTCGTCGAGGAGTACGCGGCAGGAAGAACGCCCATTCCCTGTGTCCGCTGTAACAGCTTTACCAAGTTCCGGGACCTTGTCCGCCGTGCTGACGAGCTCGGCTGCCCCAGGCTCGCCACTGGACACTACGCGCGAATCGTGCGACGCGAGGGGGCTCCGTTACTGTGCCGGGCCGAGGACGACCGGAAGGACCAGACCTATTTTCTATGGGGCATCCCGCGCGCGGTGCTCGATCGACTTCTTCTTCCCGTCGGCGATCTGGCCAAGAGCGACGTGCGCGAAGCCGCGCGATCCCTTGAGTTGTTGACGGCCGACAAGCCAGAGTCCTTCGAGATCTGCTTCGTGCCGGATGACGACTATGCCGGCGTGTTGCGCGACCATCTTGGAGAGCTGCACCCGGCCCTGTCCCCGGGGCCCATCGTCCGGGAGGACGGAACTCCTGTCGGAGAGCACCAGGGCTACTCCCGCTTCACGGTGGGTCAGAGGAAGGGGCTCCCCGGGGGCTTCGCCGAGCCCATGTTCGTGATCGAAATACGGCCCGATGCGCGCTCCGTGGTCATCGGTCCGCGCGACGCCCTGGCGTCGGTGGGACTCACGGCCGGGGGTTCCAACTGGCTGACCGATCCTCCGGAACCCGGTGAGAGCGTCGGGGTCAGGATTCGCCACGGCGCCCCGATCGTCGACGCCGTCGTCGCGGAGGTGGGCCCGGACGGTTTTTCGCTGGATCTAAGGACTTCGCAGGATGCGGTGACCCCGGGACAGAGCGCCGTGCTGTACCGCGGACCGGTCGTATTGGGCGGCGGTGTGATCACCCGATCCGAGCGAACCTGACCCGCTGTCTTCCCGGGACGGCGTGAATCAGTGGCGCAGTCCTTCTGCCTCCGCCAGTCGTTCCGCGGCCTGGCGACCCTCTTCCGACAGGTCTTCGGGCACGCCGACCACGATCCGAACCAACTGGTCACCCGTGCGCTCGCCCTTCTCCACTCCCTGCCCCTTGATTCGGAACGTGGTTCCGGACTGAGTCCCCGGCGGTATTTTGAGGACGATCTTCTTTCTGTCGACGGTGCGAACCCTGATCCGCGAGCCCAGCAGCGCTTGCGCGACATTGATGGGCACCTCGCACAGGAGATCCAATCCCTCTCGCGTAAAGAACCGGTCGCCCTTGACCTTGAAACGCACCATCAGGTCTCCCGGGCGCCCTCCCCCCGGGCCCCTCTCTCCCTGGCCGGGAATCCGCAGGCGCGAACCGTCGTCGACTCCCGCCGGCACGCTCACCGCAATGCGTCGATGCGAGGAGACATCGCCCCGACCGCCACAGGCGCTGCAGACCTCACGCGGCACCTGCCCCCTGCCCAGGCACGCGGGACACGGCCTGGGAACCGAGAACGTTCCCTGTCCGAAGGTGACGGTGCCCCTGCCATGGCACTCGGAGCAGGTGTCCGACCCCGCCCCCGGAGCCGCCCCCGTGCCATCGCACGTGGCACACTCTTCCGACAGCGGCACGTCGATAGTGACCTTGCCACCGCGAACCGCCGTGCGGAAGGAGAGCTCGATCAGGTACTCGACATCGTGCCCGCGAACCGGACCCCGCTGCCTGTCCGCCGTCGTCCTCTTCCCCAGGTCGAATATCGAACTGAAGATGTCGCCGATACCTCCGAGATCTTCGAACCGGAAGTTCCGCGCCGCCTCTGGGCCGGCCCCCGGTGTGGGTCCAGCGCCTGGCCGGAATCCCCCCAGTCCGCCGTACCGTCTCAGCTGGTCGTATTTCTTTCGGCTGTCCGAGTCCGACAGGACCGTGTAGGCCTCGGAGATCGTCTTGAACCGCTCGCCGGCTTGCGGATTGTCGGGGTTGGCATCCGGATGGTGCTTCTTCGCCAGGGCGCGGTAGGCCTTCTTGATCTCGGCGGCCGAGGCGTTCGGCGGAACGCCCAGCTCCTGGTAGTAGTCCTTCTTCCGCGCGGACATCACGATTCCTCAGATGCTTCCGGCGAGTACGTCAACACCTCTACCTGCGCCGGCCGCACGAGGCGGTCACGGAACCGGTAGCCATCCACGAACACGCGAGAGATGATATCGTCCAACTCCTGTTCGGCCGTTTCCGCGGTCATCAACCCCTGGTGCAACTCGGGGTCGAACCTCTCGCCCATGGCCTCGATACGAATCAGTCCCGCCTCCTCGAGCTCCTTGCGCAGATTGCGAAGAATGAGGTCGAGCCCGGCGTCGAGAGCCTCGACCGTCGTGGTCTCCGGCGGAATGGATGAGACTCGCGCGAGATCGTCGAGCGTCGGGAGAAGTCGCCGGGCCAGTTCGGCCTGCGCGACTATGGACAACTCGGCCTGCTCGCGCCGCGTTCTCTTGCGGAAATTCTCGAATTCGGCGGCCAGCCGCAGGTGTCGATCATTCGCGGACTCCAGTTCCTCGACCAGGCGCTGTACCGGGTCGTCCCCGAGTTCCTCGGTTGCGGCGGCCTCTGGCTCTCCAGTCCCCGGCTCCTCCGGGACTGCCATCCCGGTGTCCTCGGCCTTCACCGCCGCCGGATCCGCGGATTCTCCGTCTTCCTCCGGCTGAACAACTTCGTCGGCTGCGACCTCATCTATTGGATCGCCTTTACGTCCGAACAAGTCTGCCTCCCTGTCGTACCATCCAGTCACACCATTCGAGCCAGATACTATAAGGCCGCGCCGGCCCCGGCGCCCCCTCCGTCCTCCAGGACCCTGCCACACCACCGCACGAGATCGGTGGCGGCTGCCTCAGCTGCCGGATCTCGGTAGAGGTCGTGGTAGGCGTCTTCGTACTCGATGACTTCGGTATCTCCTCCAAAACGCCTCGCCAGATCTAGGCTCGCCGAAGTGCTGACGACCCGATCGTCCCCCGGCAATTGAATGAGAACGGGTGCACGGCTCTGGCCCGCGCGACGAACGAGGATCTTCGCCTCCCGCCTCATGTCGCCCCAGAGTCGAGCACTGACCCTCCGGTGCAAGAGCGGATCTTCGTCGCGCGCTGCCCGTTCCTCGGCCGTACGGAACAACAGATCAGAGCGAATCCCGTTGTCCATCGTGAGCGCCGGAACCCACCGATCCGCCAGGGCAGCGAGACGCAGTTTCCAGGCAGGCGGGCGCATCGCAAGATCGACGAAAGGAGCCACCAGGACGGCCCCAGACAGGCTCGGAAAGCCAAATTCCTGCACGTATCGGCCTACGATCAGACCGCCCAGCGAATGTCCCAGGAAGACCGTCGGCAGCTTCGCCTCGCCATTCCCGGTGCGCCGGCGAAACCGGTCGAGGTCCGTGAGCAGACGCTCGAAGGACCCGGCATGCCCCCGGCGTCCTGGCGATCGACCGTGGCCCCTGAGATCAAGCGCGAAGAAGTGCATGCCCGCCCGGTTGGCACACGCCGCGAGTCCCTCGAACCGACCGGAATGCTCTCCCAGGCCATGCACGGCCAGGAGCCGGCCCCGCGGATTCTCGACTTCGCGGCTTCGGAAGAACAGGCGGGCGCCCCCTGAAACCTCCAGCGTTCCCGTCCTTGCGACCGTCATCGACTCTCAAGAGCTTCGGCGAGAAGGCCGAGCGCACGCGCTACCGCTTCCCTCCGAACCTCTTCCCGTCCCCCGGGAAGACGAAACGTACCGCGCAATCGGACCGGGCCGTCTATAGCCACGCAGACGGTGCCCACCGGCTTGTCCGGAACCCCTCCCGACGGGCCGGCGAGCCCGGTAATCGCCACGGCCCAGGTCGCCGCGGAAATCGCCCTGACACCCGTCGCCATCTCGGCGGCCGTCGCCTCCGATACTGCACCTTCGACCGCCAGTGTCGCCGGCGAAACCGCGAGTAGATTGAGCTTGGCCAGGTTGTCGTACGCGATGACGCCTCCCCAAAACACCGCGGAGGCCCCCGGCACTGAGGTGATGTCCCGGCCCAGCCATCCGCCGGTACAACTCTCGGCCACGGCAAGCGTTTCGCCGGCGGACTGAAGCATCCCCACGGCGGTAGCCGCCGAATCCGTTTGGGCCCGGTCCCGACCGCCTGGATTCCCGGAGGTCAATCGCTGTTCCCTCCGAGAACTCTTCTGAAGGCGGCGACGTAGACGACCAGCGATACGACCGTCAGGCCCAGCGCCAGGATCAGACTGATCGACGTAAACCAGCCGTGAAGACCGGCCCAGAAGTCATTGAAGGGCCCGGTCCAACCTTTCTGCAGGACCGCCGTTCGGTACGACAGCCACAGGATCATCGAACCGATGAAAACGTTCTGCGCGAGAGCTTTCCGCTTCCCGAGAGTGGTGGCCGGCACCACGATGCCGCGTCTGGCGGCGGCGGTGCGCAGCCAGGTGATGAGCAACTCCCTGCCGAAGAAGACGGCCAGGACCCACAGGCCGATGCCGCCGAACAGCGGCAACTCCCCCAGGGCGGGAACGCGCAACGTGAGCAGGTAGAACGGGATCACCGTGGCGACGAGGAGCAGCTTGTCGGCAAGCGGGTCGACCAGCTTCCCGAAGTCGGTAATCTCCCCGCGCCGGCGCGCGATCGCTCCGTCCACGAGGTCCGACAGGGCTGCGATCAGGAAGACGCCGAACGCGATCAACCGGACGGAAGCGCTGGACTCGAACAGGAGCACCGTGACGACCGGGGCCAGCAGGACCCTGAGTGTCGTGATGGCATTGGGGAGGTTTACGTCGTTCGGCACGCGGTCACGCACGGTTGAGCGCCTTGATGACCTGCCGCGAAATCGCCGTGAGCGATTCGAGGACACCCGTTCCATCGATAGCCACGGCCTCAAAGAACGCTCGTCCGGACGGATTGAGTTGGGCCTGCAGCTCGTCGATCGGCGTCGCGCCCTCCAGGTCTCTCTTGTTGTACTGAATGATCATCGGCACATCTGAAATCGAAAGACCCGCATCCGCGAGGTTGGATTCCAGATCGGAAAGCGATTCCCGATTGGCTGCCATCCTCTGGGGATGGCTGTCCGCCACGAAGACCACCCCGTCCACGCCGCGAAGGACCAGGCGACGGCTTTCCGTCTGCGGTGCCTGGCCGGGCACGGTGTACAGGTGAAACCGCGTGCTAACCCCCTGAATGATACCCATGTCCACCGGGAGAAAGTCGAAGAAGAGCGTGCGCTCGGGCCCATCGGTAGGAGCAATGAGCGTACCTCTGGCAGCCGGGTCGAGGCGCCCATAGACATGCTTCAGGTTGGTGGTCTTTCCGCTCGCGGCCGGGCCGTAGTACACAACCTTGCAGCCCAGTTCGCCGGAAGTCGGATGCGTCGTTGGCATACGGTCAGGCCCTCTCGATGCTCTCCTCGGCCGCCAGGAACTCCTCCATTCCCGCCACGATGGCCATCGCCCGCTTGCGGAGCATCGGCCGCTCTTCCCAGGCCACGTAGTCCCGCAGTAACAGCACGTTGTCCACGTCGGGGTGAGCACGAAGGTAGCCGAGCGCCGCCAGTCGGCGCAGTGGATGGGGACTGAACAACTCACTGTGATGGCGCGCCATCTGATCCCGCGCCAGGAGCACGCCAGCTCCCCCGACCGCTGCCAGCCCCAGCAGGCCCAGCGCGGCTATCTTCAGTGCCTTCCAGCCCGCGGACTCCTCCCGCACCACGATCACCTTGTCCGACATCTACATCTCCCGGCGTCCGCTGAACGCCTCCGCTATGGTCACTCCGTCCGCATACTCCAAGTCCCCACCTACGGGCAGACCCCGTGCCAGACGCGTAACGCGCAGACCGGGGAACCGCGACGCCGCGCGGTGCAGGTAGGCAGCCGTCGCCTCTCCCTCAACGCTCGGATTCGTCGCGATGATCATTTCCGTAATCTCATCATCGAGTCGTTCCAGCAGCCGCACGATGTTCAACTCGTCCGGCCCCACGCCGTCGAGGGGAGACAGGTGCCCCCCGAGCACGTGGTACCGACCCCGAAACCTGCCCGACGCTTCGATCGCCGCAATGTCAGAGGCCTCCTCGACTACACAGATCTGGGCCACATCTCGCCTCGAATTGCGACAGTATTCGCAGGGCGCCTCGCTGCTCAGGTTTCCGCACTCCCCGCACGGCCTGACCTCAGCCAGGACCCGATCGATAGCCGCCGACAGCCGACGGGCATCATCCGGGCGCCCCTTCAGAAGATGGTAGGTCAGTCGCTGCGCCGTTTTGCGACCGATCCCGGGCAGACGCCCGAATTCGCCAATTAGCGCCTCGATCGCCGACACCTAGCCGCCCAGCAAGGAGCCCAGATCAGGCATCGGCATCCCACCCGAGGCTTGCCGCATTTCGGCTTCGAGCTGTTCGCGGGCCTTTCCCTGAGCCTGCGAGATCGCAGCCAGAATCAGGTCTTCGAGCATTTCGAGGTCGTCTGGATCCACCGCGGACGGGTCGATGCGAAGCGATCGGACCGCGCCTTTCCCGTCAGCCGTTGCCTCGACCAAGCCCCCCCCGGCCGACGCGGAGAACGTCTCTTTTTCCAGTCTCTCCTGAATCTCGGCAAGCCGGGACTGCATCTGCTGCCCCAGCTGCATCAATTGCTGCAACTGATTCATGTTTTCCAAGATCCGTCACTCCTCGGTCAGTTTGAGGTCCAGTATTTCTACCGCCTCCCGGAGCCTGGGGTCCGTCTCCACGAGACGCTGCAGTTTCAGGTCCCTCGCAGACTCGGCCGTGATTCGCTGAGGAACGCCTCCGTCACCCACGCGAAAGCCCAGGGACGCCGGATCGATTCCCAGCCGGGCTCCAAGCTCTCTCCGCAGGGCCGCCGAGCGTCCAGCGTCTGCGAGGAACCTCTGTAGATCCCCGGCTAGCCCGGCCGGGATCTCGAGGGCCAGCTCCCCGTCGGCGAACCCCGCCACCGTAGCCCCGCGCAGGCCCACCAATCGGCCGCCCGGCGCCGATCCCCTCGCTGCCTCGAGTGCCTCCGCCCAGGCCTGGCGAATATCCACCTCCCGCGTATCCAGCGGGGCGTCGTCTGCGAGCGCTTCCTCGTGCGCCTCTTCTTCCCTCAGAGATTCCGGTTCGGGGCTCGCCTCAACATCGGTAGCCCCCGCGTCTTCGGGCTTATCCGGGAGAGCCGGGCTTGGCGAAACCTTCGGCTTACGAGGCGCGGGATCCTTTGGGACCGCAGGCCGGGACTGCCGGACGGAGGCCGCGGAGCCACCGCCCGCACCGAGCATTTGTAGCAGCTCAGCAAATTCCACGCTGCTTTCCAGGCTCGCGAGGCGGAGGAGAAGAACCTCGACCTGGATCCGCGGCTGAGCGCTCCGCCGGAAGCGACCGGCAGACTCGAAATCGGCCGTAGCCACCAGGAGTCGGAGCAGGTCTTCCGCACTGAAGCGCCGGCCGATCGCGGCAAGTGAAGCCCTGGCTTCTGCGCTGAGCTCCGTCGCGTCGCCTTCCGGATCGAGGCGGAGCGCGAGAACGGCCCTCAGTGTATCACCCAGCCCCTGAACGAATTCCGCAAGATCGTAGCCTTCGTCCAGCAGGGCCTGCACAAAGGGGAAGACCGCCGCCCGGTCGCCAGCGTGCACGATTTCGAGCAACTGGAGGAAGCGCTCCTCTTCCACGAGGCCGAGCATCTTCCGCACGTCTTCGGCGGAGACCGTGTCACCGCTGAACGAGAGCACCTGGTCGAGCAGGGACAGCGCATCGCGTACACCGCCCTCCGCGCGCCGGGCGATGGGGAGAAGGGCCTCCTCTTCAGCCTCCACGCCTTCCAGCTCCAGCACCCGAGATAGCCTCGAAATCAGGTCGGAAACCGAGACGCGACGGAAGTCGAAGCGCTGAACGCGCGACAGCACCGGAGAGGCACTCTGCCTGATCTTTTGCGGTTCTGTTGTAGCGAACACGAAGATGACGCGGGGAGGTGGCTCTTCCAGGATCTTCAGGAGGGCATTCCACGCCTCCCGCGTAAGCATGTGGGCCTCATCGATGATGTAGACCTTGTATCGCTTTTCATCGGACGGCGCGTACATCGCACGCTCGCGAAGGTCGCGGGCGTCGTCGACACCGCGGTTGCTCGCAGCGTCGATCTCGACGACGTCCAGCGAGGTCCTTCCCGACCAGATGCTGGTACACGATTCGCACAGACCGCAGGGCTCGCCGTCCGCCCGATCGGCACAATTCAAGGCCATCGCCAGGACGCGAGCCGCCGTCGTTTTTCCGATGCCTCTCGGCCCGCAGAACAGGTAGGCATGCGCGGCCCGTCCCGTTTCGACGGCAACACGAAGCGTCGAGGCGACGTGATCCTGTCCAACGAGATCTGCGAACCGACGGGGTCGGTGGGTTCGAGCCAGCGCTGTTCGATACATGTCGGCCAAGCTACCGCGCCCGAGGCGGAGTCGAAAGCGGAAAGATCGAGTTCATGGACTGGAGGCAGGCGAAACGAAAACCCCAGGCGAACCGTGGCGACCTTCACACGCTTACCGCTGCTACCTTCACGGTCCTGACGGGATTCACGCGCTCCAGCCCCACGGGCCTGGGGCGGTGCGAACGTATCGGTCCCCTGCTTCCGGGTCAACGACGCTCGCCCCTCCTCCGTCGCCCCTGGCTGCTTCCTCAGGGACCGTGCGCGTCGAACGCTCCGGGAATGTACTTGACCCGCGGCCCGCCGGTCTCCGGCCACGTTACGGCGACCAGATCGAATCGGAACGACCGGCCGATGCGGGGGTGCGTTCGCATCCAGGCGGCGGCCGCTCTCCTGATGTGCACGCGCTGCAAGGGGGTGACTGCCTCGGAGGCGCGCTGCGGACCCGGCCGGCGTGTCTTGACTTCGACGAACACGACTTCGTCACCGAGAGCGCCCACCAGGTCGAGCTCGTATCGTCCCGCACGCCAGTTTCGCGAGAGGATTCTGTAGCCCGCACCCCGCAGCAACCGGGCGGCGAGGTCCTCTCCGCGGCGACCCAGTGCTTCGCTTTCTGAGCGTGGACGGGTTCCCGGGTCCGTCAATCGGCCTCCGTTCGGTGGAAGAGACCCCCGACGGTAGGCGCCACGAATCAACCGGTGATCAACGTTGGGGCAGGTGAGGATGCGCGGGAGCGGAAGGACGGCTCCGCGGACTACAGGTCGATCGTCAGGCCCTCGCTCGCCAGCTCCACCGGCCCGGGATAACCCCCCTCGGCGATGAGGTATGCCACATCGACGGCGTGGCGGAACTGTGGATACACGTGCGTCGCCACGACGCGACGCGCTCCGGCCCGTCGGGCCATCCGGGACAACCGGCTGGGAGAGAGGTGGTTGTCCCCGACCCGGTCATCCGGCAGAGAACACTCCGCGAGTAGCAGGTCAACATCCCGGCAAAAATCCGCAAGGCTCTCGTCCGGGCCGGTGTCACCCGTATAGACCAGCGACGCGCCGCACGCCGATTCTATACGAAGGGCCACGCTCTCGGCGGTATGAGGCACGTCCTGACATGTGACGGTCAGACCCCCCGTCACGACCTCGGTACCCGCCATGATCTCGCGAACGGACACGTGAAAGCCCGGATCGATGAAGAAATCCCCGAGCACGGCCGCGAGACCGTCGAATAGATCGCGGGTGCCCGGTGGTCCCCATACTTCCAGCGGCATCGAGGTTCGCGGCGGTTGAATGCCATGTCGAAACGCGAAGAAGAGGCCGGGAAGGGCTCCGACGTGATCCGAATGGAAGTGGGTCAGGAAGAGATGCGAAAGACGATCCCAGGGAAGCCCCAGTCTGGCCATCGCTTGCACGGCTCCGGGACCGCAGTCGAGGAGCGCTCGCGTTTCGCCCCGCTCGAGGAAATAGGCTGAACAACCCCGATCGGGCTCCGGTACGACCGTACCACACCCGACGACCGTCAGGCGCACGTCGCGATCCTCACGATCAGGCTACCTGGCCGCGCGGCAGGTCCTGGAGCTCCACGCTCACGATCTTGCTCACGCCAAGCTCTTGCATCGTGACCCCGTAGATCCAGTCCGCAGCCTCGATGGTACGCGCGTTGTGCGTGATCACGATGAACTGGGTGTCGCCTTTGAATCGCTCGAGCATGGCCGTGAACCGGCCAATGTTGGTTTCGTCGAGCGGCGCGTCCACCTCGTCCATCACGCAGAACGGACTGGGCTTGGCCAGGTAGATCGCGAACAGAAGCGCCAGTGCCGTGAGGGCCCTTTCGCCACCGGAAAGAAGGTGAATGCGTTGCGTCCTCTTCCCGCGTGGGCTGGCCGAGATTTCGATCGGAGAATCGAGGGGGTCGTCCGGATCCTCCAACCAGACATCGGCATCGCCCCCTTCGAAGAGGGTCTGGAAGATCCGGTGGAAATTCTCGCGCACTTCGTCGAAGACCCGGCTGAAAGCCGTCGAAGCCGACTCGTTGATGCGGCGAATCGAGTCGTGCAGATCTGCTCGGGCTTTCTCAAGATCTCCTTTTTGCGCTTCGAGGAAGTCCAGGCGTTCCTTTTCCTCGTCGAACTCCTGTGCCGCCAGCAGGTTGACCGGACCGATACCGGCGAGCCGGGAACGAATACTCTCCAGATCATGCGCCCAATCCTCCGCCACCCCCTCTTCCGGCTGGTCCACCCGGCTCCGAAGGTCCTCGAAGGTGCTTTCCCACTCGGCCTCGAGACGCTCCCGCACGTTGGCGCGGTTCCCACGCAGTTGCGCCACCTCGAGTTCGAGCGCATGCCTCTGCTCGGCGGATTCCCGCTCCGACTGGCGTTCCGTTCGCAGCGCCCCCTCCCGCTTCTCGAGTTCCGCGCGCCGCTCGTCAAGACCCTCCTGCGCTTCGCGAACCCGATCGGCGAGTTCGCTTCGCCGCTCGAGGAGACTAACCAGCTCTTCCTCGCCGCTCGCGATCGCCAGACGGCTACGCTCGATGGTCTTCTCCTGCTCCGCGAGCTCCTTCGCAAGACCGTCGGCCCGCTGGACGAGCTCTTCGATGGCTTCGGAAGACCGGGCCTGCCTTTCGAGCAGCGACGCAAGGGCTGCTTCTCGGCGGGTCAGATCCAGGCGCAGCTCTTGAAGTACCGAGTTCTCACGTTCCCACTCGGCGGTGGCCGACATGTGCCCGGCCCTTTCGCGGGCCAGCACTTCCTCGGCCTGAAGGCGCCGGGTCTCGAGGGCGGCGCGCCGGTCGTCCTCGTCGGAATCGCTTCGATTCGCCGATGCTAGCAGGCCCTGCAGGTCGGCTACCCGAGCTCCCACTTCTTCGACCGCGAGGCGTGCCCGGTCCAGTTGGCCGGCCACGGTGTCGCGCTCGGCCTCCGCGTTGCGTCTCGACACTGTGGCTTCCGCCAGCTCCCGTTCCAGCCGGGCCAACTCCTGCCCCGCCTTCGCCGCTTCGCGCTCGGTGCTCGACGCTGCCTCCCTCGCCGCGGTAAGCTCGAGGTGTACCGTCTTGAGGCGCGCCTCGAGTTCCACCAGCTCGCCCCGACGGCGAAGAGCCCCGGCACCGGCGGTCGGGCGCCCGAGCCGCACGACCCCACGATCGTCCTGGCCGGAACCGTCGGAAGTCACCCACGATCCTTCACGCGGTCCGAGCTGATCGTCGGCACTGACTTCCACCTCGCCGAGCAGAAACGTCGCCCACGCTTTTCCCGGACCGGTCAGGGCCAGTCGACGAACCAGTCCCGACGGGGGTTCGCCCGCAGCACGACGAGGTCCAGGATCGACCGGAAGCAGGACGACGCCCTCCTCCGCGTCACGCCGTCCCAGCCAGTCGCGGACAACCCGCACCGTCTTCCAGTCCCGCACGAGCACGGCGCTCAGCAGGGGACCGAGGTGCGATTCCACAGCGGAGCGCAGTTCGCGAGGGGCGTCGAGCGAGTCAGCCAGCACGCCTATGACGCCTTGTTCAGGACCCATTTCGGCCAGGAGATCGGCTACCACGGGCGGGAGGTCCTTACCCTCGGCCAGCATGGACGCCAGGCCCGAAGCCACGGCACCGATGGAGGAGACTTCGCTATCGAGGGCGCCGACGAGGTCACGCCGGTGCCGCAGCTGCTCGCGAAGCTCCTGATCGGCGACACGAGCCTCGGCGACCCTGCCCTCGAGGGCCGCGTGATCCGCGGTGGCCCGGCCGACGACCTCCTCCAGTTCGGTCACTCGACCCAGGGACTCACCGACCGTCCCTTGCAGGCCCGCGACCTGTTCGCCGCGTCGCTCCAACTCCCGTTCCCACTCCCGAGTTCGCTCGCGCACCGCCTCCCCTTCGGCCTCGAGGGCTCCGGCTTCGCGAATCACCTGGGCCAATGCCGCGAGAGCCTCCTGCTCGCGACCCTCGACGGCCTGCCTGCCCGCCCGCAGATCCTCGACGGCCGCTTCGAGCGATTCCATCCCGGCCGCACTGGCCGTCAGGTCCGCCCTCGCCGCGCCGATGTCGGCCTCGAGGCCGGTGACGCTCTGCTGCAACTCTTCCCTGCGGGCGCTGACACCCTCCAGGTCCGCGGTGATCGCCCGGATTCGCGCCTCAGCGGCTGACACCCTCTCCACGGCCAGGAGCCGGTCTCGCTCCAGCCCCTCGGCACGCGCGCGGGTATGCTCCAGCTCCCCCGCCACCTCCGAGCGTCCCCGCTCCCTTTCCACGAGTTGCAGGCGCAGGTTCTCCGCCTCGGTCTCACGCTGGCGAAGGTGGGCCTCCTGTTCCGGCTGGCGCCGCTTCAACGCCTGCAACTCCGTCTCCGCCTCCCGCAGGCGAGACTCCATGTCCCGGAGACGCTCGTCCGCTACGGCCACTTCGAGTTGGAGTCTGCGTACCTTCAAATCCTCATACGTGCGCGCCCTGCCGCGTTGACGACCCAGCGATCTGACCTTGCTGCGGACCTCACCCAGTACGTCTTCCAGGCGATTCAGGTCGTGCTCGGCCTGGTCCAGCCTTCGGAGGGCCGTGCGGCGGCGGTCCTTGTATCGGCCGACTTCCGCCGCCTCCTCGAAAAGGGCGCGCCTCTCCTCCGCTCGGTCAGACAGGATGGCATCGATCATCCTCGCCTCGATGATCGAGTAGGCGTTCGCACCCAGGCCCGTGTCGCGGCACAGATCATGGATGTCCTTCAGCCGGCAGCTCGCCCCGTTCAACTGATAGTCCGATTCGCCGCCCCGAAGCACCGTTCGCCCGATCACGACTTCAGTCTGAGGAACCGCCAGGATGCCGTCCTCATTGGCAATGCAAAGAGCTACCTCGGCCCGATGAATGGGCTTTCGCTGCGAAGTCCCCTGGAAGATGGCCTCTTCCATCCGACTTCCGCGGATGGCGGTGGGCCGCTGTTCACCGAGCACCCAGCGAAGCGCGTCCGATATGTTGGATTTCCCGCACCCGTTGGGACCGACGATCGCCGTGATACCCTCGTGGACAGCGATCTCGGTCTTGTCGGCAAACGACTTGAAACCGTGCAGGGTGAGCGACTTGATCTTCACCTGGGCTCGCCCCTCCTGGTCACGAGCGTGGCGTTCTGTCCAGCAGCGGACAAAAGGGTGTCCGTGGGGCCAGCGGCCCCTTCGGATTCGAACGCGCCGGAATAGAGTCTGTAGACGGCCCCGGTCGTGTCCCCGACCGCAAGCACATAAGCCGGCAACCCTGCGTCGTGCAAGCGCTGGCGTTCATCCCCAGCTTCCTCCTCGGAGGCGAAATCCCGGATTGCGAAGGCCAGGTTCACGGGCCGCATGTCCCAGTCACGCTCTCGCTCTTTGCTTCCCGCCTGTACGAGGCGCTGCATCAGCTCGGCGGCCTGCACCCGATCCTCCAGCGCGCCGGCAAACACCCGGAAGTAGAGCCGGCCTCGAATCGGCGTCGGAGCGATGAACGTCAGCAGGTTACCCGACTCGTTCAGTCGATCTCTCTCGGCGGCCGCGTCTTCGTATGCGACATGACTGGCAACGAGAACGGAGTAAGGGAGGGCCACACCCGGCTCGATCTCCGAATCGGCGGGTGCCTGTCGGCCCTCACCGGAGGGGTCGCCCGCCTGGCTCCCGGCCGCAACCGGTTCCGCCCCACCGTCAGCACCTGCCGATTCCGCCGTCCGGGGTTCTCCCGGCTCGCGGTCACCATCGGCCGGTACCCCGACCGTCTCCGATGAGGCGACCGGGGCATCGAAGTCGTCTTCGAACGCGGGCCACCCCGAGAGTCCCTGCAAGACCAACCATACGGCGAGCACGGCCACGAGCCACACCGCGGCCACGCCTCCGGCGCCCCTCACACTCTGCTTTCGGACCTCGTCGATCAGCTTTTCAAAACGAGTTCGCGGACTCTTCCTCGCTCCCGCTCCGGCGACGATGGCAGGGGTGCCGCTGGGACGGTAGAGGCCCGAGGTCCGCCTGGCCCGGGCATCGGGTCCCCCGGACGCCGGCGAGGGGGATGCTTCGGCCTCGACGCGGGCCAGAACCCGCACATCCAGAGCCTCACCCGCAGGCAACGATGAATCGCCCAGTAGCACGATCCCGTCGAATTTCGGGGCGTCCGGGGCTGCGGACTGGTGGCAGAGATAGGCCACGTCGGCCTCGGGGACATGGAGCAGAAGCGTGCCCCCTCTCCCGGCCGCCTCCACCAGGTGGCGAAACGCGGGCGCCTCCCACAGCTGGTCGATGCCCAGGGCCGATGCACCAGCCGGGATGAACAGGAAGGAGCGGCCGCGGGGTTTCACCGCGACCTCTCCGGCGCGGTTGTCTCCCCTGACGAGTTCCGAGAGTCCCGGCCGGCCTTCGACGCCAAGCGCGGCCTCGGCGCTTTCGGAGCCGCTGAGGGTGCTGACAAGCAGCGTGCGTGGTCGGTGGCGGGCTACCTCTTCGGCGACCTCGGCCGGTGCGTTACCCCCCCAATCGTCGGGCGTTGCCCCCCTCACGAGGAGGATCCGGCGCGCCGACTCGGGGAGCCACGACGGCGATTCCGCTGCGCTCGCGTCCCTGTTGATCGGGCTCACTCGATCAGATCGACTCCTCGTTCGGCCGTCCGCCGGCTCCGACCTCGGTCACCCAGGCTTCGAGGCGGCGCTCGCGGAGCAGTTGACGCGCGGCAGCCTCGGCTTCGGACCGGGACCGATAGGGACCGACCAGCCCTCTGTACCAGGTTCGACCGGCCTCGTCGGGGAAACTCTGAATCTCCGTCAGGAACCCCGCGTCCTCGAGGGACCGGACGAGGGCACGGATACCTTCCGACTGCCTGGCGGATCCCACGATGGCATAGAAGCCCGGCGGAGGTCCGGACGCCGCGGGAGCGGCTGTCTCGTCCCGCAGGCCCGGCGCAGCGCCGCGCCGATCGTCCGCTACGGTCGAGTCGAAGCCTGAATCTGGATCAGGGGAGGCCGGCGTTGCGGCTCCTACCGGTTCGCTGGCTACCCGATCCGTAGTCACGATCGCGCTGGCCGGATTCCAATGCACCGGCAGCCACCAGCGATCCGCCTCCGCCCCCTCCAGGTCCGTCTGGGCGCCGGTCCCGACCTCAAACAGAACAATTCTATCGTCGGATGCGGCGACCACCAGGCCACCCGGCAGCCCCAGCGGAAGATCCTCCCGCCATGTGGAGCCGAGGCGCACCGGTTCGCCTCCGCCCACCGGAATCCAGGACACCCATCCGTCCTGCTCGATGAGTACCCCCTCGCCAAACAGGCTCGGACGAACGGAAGTCGCCGGTCCGGGAAGATCACTGAGCACCCGGTTGGAGAGATTGAATCGGTTGACGGCCACGAGTCGGGGTGGGGTATCGAGGGCCACGTAGACCTCGTGAGTGGACGGGGATGCCGTCATCGCGACGATGGGTGCCCCGACCTCGAGCTCACCCGCCTGCTCGATCGGGGATACCGTGAGCACGACCAGTCCCTGACCGTTCGACGACGACAACACGGCGCGCCGCCCCCAAGCCGTCATTACGCCCGGCGAATGGACGGAGGCCGTTCCCGTCTCGGCGGGTTCAACCGCGTCGTGCTGGAGCAGCCACACGGTCTGCCGCCCAGATTCTTCGTCCAGGACGACCAGTACTCCACCCTCGGCGGGTCCCGCCCACGCCACCTCGCGATCCAGGCCGTAGGTCCAGACCCCGTCTCTCGAGATCTCGAGCAGAGATCCGCCGGGTGACAGATACAGGCCGACGGCACCGTCTCCCAGCCAAACGGCCTCGGGGCCACGTCGCCCACGCGAACCAGGGCATCCGAGAGAGGATCGTACGTGTGCACGATACCCTCCGGAGTACGAAGTATGACGCGCCCCCCGGGAAGGGGTCGTACCTCGATAGCCGGCGGAAGCTGCGTCGTGCCGGTCCAGACGACTCGCTGCAATTCGGACAGGTCCCGGGCTTCGGCAAGGCCGCCAGTCCGTGGAAGGCTCAGGAGACTCCATTGCTCAGCGGATGTCCCGACCACGAGTCGCGCCCCCCGAAGTGCGGGCTCGGGAGGCGGCACGTCCGTATCGGAAGACCGGTCACACGCCGCGCCCAACGCAAGAACCGCCGCGGCGAAACCCCAGCGGCCGCCCGAACGGATCTTACTTGCGATCGGTTTCAACACGCCTCTTTTCCTGACCGGGTTCCTCGTCGTGAGCGTCGCCCGGCAACATGAAGGACGGCGAAACAGGGGGCAAGAAACGGCTGCCGCGCCACCTATTCGATGGCCATGACGGGCGCATCACCCCATAGCCTCTCGAGATCGTAGTAGTCGCGTACGCGTGGCAGGAAGATGTGAATGACCAATGTGATGTAGTCGAGCAGTATCCAGTTCCCGCTGGCTTTCCCTTCGACACCGGCAGGACGAAACCCCGCTTCGCGCATTCGATCGATGAGGTTTTCCGCGATGGCACGCGCATGTGTGTCCGAGTCACCGCTGGCGATCAGGAACCAGTCGGTCGCGTCGGAGACCCCCCGGAGATCCAGAAGGACGGACTCCCGGGCGTTGCGCTCGAGCGCTGCCTCTACGGCCACGGTCACTTCCTCGGGTCGCTCCGAGCTCTTCGTTTCGTGCTTTTCTCGCGCTTGCGCCACGTGCTCCTCGTTGCCGTTGTGTACGGTTCCGCCCGTTGTAGGATCGCCCCTGCATCACCACCAGGAAAGGGCCCTTCACCGGCTCCGGATTCGACTCACTCTTCGACTTGGTAGGCGACGGCCCAGGCTCCGGGGCCCGTATGAACGGCCAGCGAGGCGGTCGTGGGTCCGCTGAGAATCTCCACGGGGTCGAAACGCGCCTCCAGCTTACTCACGAGCGCCGCCGCGACGTCCGGGACCGCGAAGTGTGAGACTCCGAGGCGGTATCGGCTCGCGCCGGACAGACGCTCCTCCAGCAGTTCCAGAACCTGGTCAAGCAACGCCTCGGTCCCTCTGGCCGTACCTGCTTTGATGACCCTGCCCTGGTCGTCGAGGGACAGAATGGGCTTGAGGTCCAGAAGCCCGCCCAGCCAGGCCTTGGCCCTGCCCACCCTGCCGGATCGGAGCAAGTACTCGAACGTGTTGACGGTTAGGAATATGTTGGATCGATCGCGCACGGCCTTCAACTCGGCCGCTACTTCGTCCAGGGTGTGCCCGTCGTCCAGCAGTTCCACGGCCCGGGCAACCAGCAGCCCGACGCCCAGGGAACCGGATCGCGAGTCGATCGCCTGCGTGGGAACCTCGAACTCCCGCATCGCCGCAGCCGCCGAACCATAAGTCCCCGATAGAGCTCCACTGACGAAGATCCCGAGCAACCCCTCCGCCCCCGTGTCCAGGGCAGCTCCGAACCGTTCGACAAACAGCGCTGGAGGAGGCTGCGAGGTCTTGGGGGTCGGGGCCCCGGGCGTCGTGAGTATCTCCTTCAGACCCTCACTGTCGAGGTCAATACCGTCCCTATACGTACGGTCCCCCACGATCACCTGAAGAGGGACGACGGCCACGCCGTGTCTCTCCGCCCAATCATGGGGCAGATCGGCCGCGGAATCGGTGACGACCGCAACGTGCCGTCCGGCACCGACGAGCTGCGTATCCTCGATGATCTCGGACACGATCTCTCCGTAACCGCCCAGGAGATCCCGCACAGCCTCAGGCGTGTCCACGTGGATGTGGACCTTGGCCGTTCCGCCCGAACGGATGACGATCGTCGAGGTTCCCATTCCATGCAGGGCGCGCCGGATTTCGGCCGTCTCCGGCACGCTGTCCCCGCGGACCGCGATCTGGGTGCAGTAGCGTCCTTCACTGGCTCCGAAGCCAGCCTCGCGCGCCACGTACAGGGACGGCCGGTCGCCACCGTGCGTGCGCTCGAGGGGTGCCTCGGCGACCACATCACCCGGAGCGTGTCCATCGATGTAATGGACCACCCCCTCGAAGAACGACACGAGTCCTTTCGCTCCGGCATCAACGACGCCCGCCTCGCGAAGAACGGGAAGAAGCTCCATGGTGCGCTCGAGCGAGCGCTCCGAAGCCGCCTGAAGATCTCGAAACCAGAGGTAGAGGTCCTGGCGCGAATGGGCCCGCTTGCGCGCTTCAGCGGCGAGGTCGCGCGCCACCGTGATGATCGTTCCTTCGCGAGGATCCTCGAGCACATCGTGGAGAGACGCCGCAGCTACCGAGAGGGCTTCAGCGATTTCTCGCGGGCCAACCCTGAGTCGGCGGCCGATGCTCTCGGAAAACCCGAGCAGGTATCTCGAGAACAGCATCCCGGAATTGCCCCGGGCTGCCAGGACTCCTGCCTCGGCGGCGACACCGGCGACTTCCGAGAACGAGTCGCTGCGGACGTGCCGGAGCGCGTCGGAGATGGAGCGCAGGGTAAGGGTCAGGTTGGTGCCCGTGTCGCCGTCCGGAACGGGGAAGACGTTGATTCGATCCAATTCGGCCCGCTGCCGGCCAACGTAGGCGGCACCGGCGAGGAATCCGCGCCGCAGGCGGTGCCCATCGAGGTAGGCGATCCGGACCCGTGGCCGGGGGGCACGCGAGGGCGTCGGCTTCGACACGCTCGCCTGATCCTCTGAGTGGTCGCTCAAACCCCGGATTCCTCCTGTGTCGAAGGCGGGCGAGTAGTAACCCGCTTCAGCAGTGTTCCGGTCAGCTCTCGGTATCGCCCTCCGCGACGACCCAAACGGTCACCTCTGGTCTCACCTCGGCGTGCAGTCGCACGGCGACCCTGTACACGCCAAGCTGCTTGATCGGCTCCTCGAGGCGGATCAAATGGCGGTCCACCTCCAAACCCTTCGCGGCCAGCGCTTCCGAGATATCCGAGGCCGTAACCGAGCCGAAAAGCTTGCCTTCCTCGCCGGCCCGAACCGTGAAGCTAACCGATTGACCTTCTATGCGCTCCGCCGCCGCCTTGGCACGATCGAGCTCGCGGGCGGACCGATCCAGGATATGCTTTCTCTCTTCTTCGAACCGCTTCTGATTCGCGTCGGTTGCCTCGTAGGCAATGCCTTGCGGAATCAAGAAATTGCGAGCATAGCCCGGCCGCACGTCCACGACCTCCCCGATGTCACCGAGGTCATCGACCGCCTGTCTAAGAATTACCTGAACCATGTCCAGCACCCCCTACGTTTCGAATCGATTCGTCCTCGGGCGCCTGGGGCGGCCCGCGAACGGCACTTTCAAAGATCGTTGTCGGTCTTTGCCCGCGACAGTCTATCCCTCAGGTCGATCCAGGTGTCGCTCAAGCCGAGGAGCAACGCTGTACCCAATACCACCGGGTACAGAAAGAGAGCGGCCAAAGCCAGCAGGACGGCACTCCACACCGTCGTGGCGGCCGCAGCGCCGATCCAAAGAAGGATCGCTGCGCCCCGCATTAGATACAGCACTCCCATGAACAGAGCCGCGTTCTCTCCGACCCTGAACGCCAGGCGGCCCAGCGGCAGCACCAGCAGGCACAGCCCTCCGATCAGCAGCCAGATCAAATGGTTGCTGAATCGGAAGTCCCGCAGCGGACCCGGACTCCGGAAGCGTCCCGAGAGTCTCTCGAAACCGAACCAGGCCAGCCCGAACGCGGCCACCGTGGCCAGCAGGAGCATCGCAGGGTACACATCCTGTTGGAACCCGACCCATCGCTGGACGGCGACCTCCAGCTGACGGCGAATCTCGGGGTCGGCGCTTCCCTGGAGCTGTTCGAGAATACTGCCAGCGGCCAGGGCCGCCTGTCTGATCTCTCCCGCCATCCACCAGTTGACCCCCTGCAACACCGCGGGGCGCGCCAGGCCAATGAGCAGCACGACACCGAGACTCACCCCAATCGCCTGGAGGGAGCGATCCACCCAGGCGTCCCTTCCGCGTCTCATGCTGACCAGGACGAAAGCGCCCCCGGCGATGAGGCTCCACGCCCTTGGAACATACCACTCCATGCCGCCCGGTCGGCTGCCCGCGAATCCCAGGCCGAGGATGACCGCGGCGACCGCCACGCTCATCCAGTCCTCGTTTCGAAATGCGAGAAGCAGGAGCGCGAGCGGGACGAAGACCAGCCAAACAGGGCTCATCGGCGACAGTAGCAGCGTCGCCACGACGAGCAGCGAAGCCCGCGTCAGAGTCCACCCGCGCTCGGTCAAGGCCCGGGACCCTTGACTACCGTGGTCGACTGGCGCTCAGGAGTGGTAGCCCTGAATGTACGGAATAAAGGCGAGATACCGCGCTCGCTTGATCGCCGTTCCGAGCTGACGCTGGTGGCGGGCACACGTCCCGGTTGCCCGCCTCGGAAGGATCTTTCCCCGATCCGTGATGAGCCGTCCGAGCGTATCAGCGTCCTTGTAGTCGATGCGCTCAACGTTGCGCTCGCAGAACTTGCAGACTTTCCTGAAGGCCATCGCTCAGTCCCCCCGTGTAGCGTCGACGTCATCATCTTCGTCAGCGTCGACATCACCGTCGACATCACCGTCATCGGCAGCGTCGTCATCCTCCGCCGTGGCTTCGCCATCGTCGGCAGCGTCGTCTTCGCCCGCCGTGGCTTCGCCATCGTCGGCAACCGCGTCGTCTTCGGTGACCTTGTCGGCAGCCTTGCTCCGAACCTCGTCGTCGTCATCCCTGCGTCCGCGGCGCTCGCTGTTGCCCCGATCGTCGTCGCCGCGCTCGTACTGGACCGGCACCGGAAGCTCGCCCTCCGAGAGCACCACGAGATGGCGCAAGAGGTCGTCGTCCAGCTTGAGCATTCGTTCGAAGTCCGGCAGAACGCCGGGAGAGGCCGTGAACTGAGTCACGACGTAGTAGCCGTTGTCGTTCCGGTCGATGGGATAGGCCAGCTGACGCTTGCCCCAGTGCTCCACGGCCGTGATCTCGCTTCCATCCAGCGCGAGGATCTTACCGTGATAGCCTTCAAGACGTCCCTCGATCTCTTCCGTCGTGAGGGAGGACTTGAAGATATAAACCACTTCGTAGTCCCGCATTACGTTCGCTCCTTCGGTCTGAGTGGCCGCGGGCACAATCCCGCGGCAGGAGATTCTGTCGTCCGTCGTCTCAACCAAGCGCACCAATACCCTTGATGAGGCGCGCCAAGCTAGTGGACCGGGCCCCGACGTTCAAGCCGAGGCCCGGAGGCGTTCAACCCAGGAAAGGCAGCCAGGCGACCAGCTCACGCAACGCGTCGACCGCACCGGCGTCGCTGACTGCACGACCGTGAACCCGGACAAACCACGGCGCCAGTACGAGTGAAACCACGCTGATGAGCTTGATCACGATGTTCATCGACGGCCCCGAGGTGTCCTTGAAGGGATCCCCGACCGTGTCGCCGACCACCGCCGCCTTGTGAGGATCTGAGCCCTTGCCACCGTGAGCCCCACCCTCGATGTACTTCTTGGCGTTGTCCCACGCGCCGCCAGCGTTCGCCATGAACAGCGCCAGGAGGACGCCCGTCAGCGTCGCGCCGGCCAACAGGCCACCCAACGCCTCGACACCGATGAACCGTCCGACCAGCACAGGGACCGCGATCGCCGTGACACCGGGTACGACCATTTCCCTGAGCGCGGCACGCGTGGAAATGTCTACGCAGCGGGCCGAGTCGGGCTTGGCGGTTCCCTCCATGAGTCCCGCGATCTCACGGAACTGTCGTCGCACCTCGGCGACCATACCGGCGGCCGCCCGGCCTACGGCGGTCATCGTGAGCGAGGCGATGAAGAAGGGCGTGATTCCACCGATGAACAGGCCGATCACGACGAGGGGGTTCACGAGGTTGATTCCCGTCTCGGTCAGGCCTACGGCGTTGGCATACGCCGAGAACAGGGCCAGCGCGGTGAGCGCCGCCGAACCAATGGCGAAGCCCTTTCCGATGGCCGCGGTCGTGTTGCCGAGGGCATCCAGCTTGTCCGTGATCGCCCGAACGTCCGGTCCGAGACCCGCCATCTCGGAGATCCCGCCAGCGTTGTCGGCGATCGGTCCATACGCATCGACCGTCATGGTCACGCCCACGGTCGCAAGCATGCCAACGGCGGCGATTCCGATGCCGTACAGGCCCGCGAACTGGAACGCGAAGAAGATCGCGGCACAGATCAGAAGCAGAGGGATTGCCACGGACTCCATGCCCACCGCCAGCCCGGTGATGATGTTCGTGGCCGCGCCAGTCTCCGACGCCGCCGCGATCGCCCGCACCGGCTTCGCGGCAGTGTAGTACTCAGTCACCAGGCCGATAAGGATTCCGCAGAGTGAACCGAAGAGCATGGCCCAGAAAGGACCGGCCGCGGCGTTGCCCCAGGCCCAGAACTGGCCGGACGATCCACCGAACACGTCCAGGCGCACCGTCACGAAGTAGGCCCCGATCCAGAACAGGATGGCTCCGACGAAGGTGGTGTTCCGCAGCGCCGCGGCCGGGCTCATCCTCTCGAGAATCCGCATGGAGAACACGCCGATCAGAGAGGCCACGAGGCCGATCATGGCGTACAGGAGCGGCAGAGCGAGAGCGGCGACCCTCCGGTCCGGCGCGATGACGCTGACCGTCGCGCCGAGGACGATCGTGGCCACGATCGAGCCGACGTATGATTCGAAGATGTCGGCGCCCATCCCCGCCACATCTCCGACGTTGTCTCCCACGTTGTCGGCGATGGTAGCCGGGTTGCGGGGATCGTCCTCGGGAATTCCCGCCTCGACCTTACCCACCAGATCGGCGCCCACATCAGCCGCCTTGGTGAATATTCCGCCTCCGATCCTGGCAAACAGGGCTATTGATGAGGCGCCCATCGCGAACCCGCTGACGATTTCGCCGAACTCTCGCAGTCCGACGGCCTCGGGCGGGAAGATCAGCAAGACCGCGCCAAGACCCGCCAGGCCCAGGCTTCCGACCGCGAGGCCCATTACGGCACCGCCGCTGAATGCGACGCGCAGCGCCTTAGCCAGCCCGGACGAGCGAGCCGCTTCCGTCGTGCGCACGTTGGCTCGAGTCGCCGCCTGCATTCCGAGGAACCCGGCTAGAATGGAACAGGCCGCTCCGAATACGTACGCCGCCGCGGAGGAAGGTCCGATCAACCAGTACAGCATGGCCGCGACCACGAGCACGAACGGCACCAGTACCGAGTACTCGCGCTTGAGGAACGCCATGGCGCCTGACTGGATGGCGCCCGCAAGCTCGCGCATGCCCTCATCACCGGCGGGCTGGCTCTTCACGTAGAAATAGAGCAGCAGCGAGAACACGAGGCCGCCAAGCCCGAACCACAGGGCCCAGTTCATCCAATGCTCCACGAAAAGCCTCTCTTGTCTTCCGTTACCGTGTTACCGCCGGCCCTCAAGCGCTGTTGAAGGCGTTCATGGCGGACTCCGGGCCCTCTGTCATCCACGACTCGGTCGCGAGGGCCATCCTGCCGAACTGTTCGAGAATCAGTTCTTCGTCCGAAGACGAAGGGACACCCAGCACCCAATCCACCAGGTCGAGGTCGGGGTGGGTCGGCGCCCCGACGCCGATCCTCAGGCGCGCGTACTCCCGGCTGTCCAGAACCTCCTCGATCGACTGCAGGCCGTTGTGTCCGCCCGCCGAGCCCCTGCCCCGGATCCGGAATCGGCCAGGTGGCAGGGCCGCCTCGTCGACGACCACGAGGAGATCTTCTTCGAAGCGAAAACCCGGAACGGCCAAGTATCTCGAGAGCACCCGGCCGCTCCGGTTCATGTATGTCATCGGCTTGACGAGCCTGACCTCGTGACCAGCCACCCGGCCGTCCACCGAGGCCTCCGGACCCACCTGCCTGAATGCCCCGAGCGACCAACGCCTCGCGAGATGATCGGCCAGCCACCAACCCGCGTTGTGACGGGTGTCGCGATAGCGGTCCCCGGGGTTCCCCAGGGCCAGGATCAGCTTCATCCGCCGGCCCGATCGGGGCTAGTCGTCCTCCGAGTCCCCGTCGTCGCCGCGCGCCGTGATCACTTCGGGCTCGACGTCCTCGTCGAGATCCGAGACCTCGTCCGCGCCCTCTTCCTCCTCGACCGGTATCACCCTCGGAGCCACGACCGCGCACACGGTCAGGTTGCCCTCCTCCAGAGGCGTTCACGTCGCCGGTGTCGATCTCTCCGATGTGCAGGGAGTCGCCGATCGCCAATTCCGAGATGTCCGCCACGAAAGCCGACGGGATATCCCGGGGAAGACACTCGACGTCCAGCTCGTATCGGATGACCTGCAAGACTCCCCCGTTCCGAACGCCGATCGGATTCCCCTCGAGGCGCACGGGCACCGCGACGCGGATCGTCTCTCCCGCCGTGATCTCGAAGAAGTCCACGTGGAGGATCACGGATCGGTAGGGATGTCGCTGGATCTCCCGGATCAGGACGACCTTCGGTGTCTCGTCGCCGACCTTCAGATCGATCAGCGTGTTCTCGGTCGAGATCTTGCTGATCAGGGCCTTGAACTCGAGCTCGTCCGCTAGAACGGCCGTCGACTCGGCGCCGTGACCGTACACGTTGCCCGGGATCTTGCCCGCTGCCCGAATGCGCCGTGCGGCACCCTTGCCCGTCTCGCTTCTCGATTCGACCTGTAACATGGCCTGCTTGCTCATCTGTGTTCTTGTGTTCCTCGCGCGCCGTCCCGCCCGGTCCGGCCTTGTTAGTCTACTCTATGTGAACAGCTTGCTCACGGAACGATTGTAGTGCGTGCTCTCGATGGCCCTGGCCAGGAGACTCGCCACCGACACCGTCTTCAGGTTCTTGAGACTCGACCTCTTCTCGTCCGAAATCGCGATCGTGTCCGTCACCGCCAGTTCCACGAAACCCGCTCCGTTCAGCCTTTCCACCGCAGGTCCGGACAAGAAGGGCATGGGTCGCAATGGCGTAAACTTCTCTGGCTCCGCGCTCCCGCAGCGCGACCGCGGCATTCGCCATGGTGCCCGCCGTGTCCACCATGTCATCGGAGATGATGCAGCGCATGCCGTCCACGTCTCCGACCACGTTCAAGACCTCGGCCTCGTTCGGCCCCGGACGTCGTTTGTCCATGATGGCCAGCCCCGCTCCGAGACGCTTCGCATACCCCCGGGCCATCTTCGCCGCACCCACATCGGTGGCCACCACGACCAGGTCGTCGTGGCTCATGTCCGCGTAGTGGTGCATGAACACTGGCGCCGCGTACAGATGGTCCACCGGAATGTCGAAGAACCCCTGCAGCTGGTGCTGGTGGAAATCAATCGTGATGAGGCGATCGGCCCCTGCCGCCACGATCAGATTCGCCATCAGCTTACCGGCGATCGACACCCTCGGCTGGTCCTTGCGGTCCTGCCGAGCGTATCCGTAGTACGGAACGACCGCGGTCACCCGGGCCGCCGACGCCCTCTTGGCCGCGTCGATCAGAAGCAGCAGCTCCAGGATGTTCTCACCCGGCGGATTCGTCGATTGGATGACGAAGACGTCCCTTCCGCGGACGTTTTCATCGATCCGTACGAAGATCTCCCCGTCGGCGAACCTCTTGACGGTCACCTCGCACAACGGCTGATCCAGCTCCTCCGCGATCCTGGCCGCGAGAGCCGGGTTCGCCGTACCCGTCAGCACCATCATCGGCGTGCCAGTGGCCGACAACTCCGTCATGTCTGCCTCGCTCTATGCGCTCCATCATCTACGCGTTCCGAAAACAGCCGCGTATGTTACAGGGGCCGATCGGAAGCGTCAACCGCTCGCAACCCTTCAGCGACCGGCGTCGAGCCCCTGGTGCGGGTTGTCGATCCGGCGCTCATACTGCAGTTGAGTCGGATAGGCGAAGTCCACGCCTTCGGCGGTAAGCTTCCGCAGCAAGGCGAGGTTCACGCTCTGTTGAACGCCCATGAACACCTTGTAGTCGGGCACCGTCATGTAGTACACGGTGTCGAATTCCAGCGCCCACTGCCCCAGGGTCTTGAAGTGGCACCGGTCGAACCGTGTCATCGGCTGCGCCTCGACGATCTCCTGGACCCAGCCCGGGACCTGCGCGACGACATTGGGGTCGGTCTCATAAACGATGCCGAAGTTGAAGTCGCCACGGCGTTCGACCATGCGACCGTAGTTCCGGATTCGGCTCCTCAGAAGATCGCTGTTCGAGAACACGATCTGCTCCCCGGAGACGCTGCGCAGCTGCGTGGTCTTGAGTCCGATCTCTTCCACGGTTCCCCGGAAGTCGTCGATCGTGAGGTAGTCCCCGACCAGGAACGGCTTGTCGAATATGATCGACAGCGAGGCGAAGAGGTCAGACAGGATGCCCTGGACGGCGAGCGCGATGGCGATTCCCCCGATCCCGAGACCGGTGATGAGCGCCGTGACGTTCACCCCCCAGGCCTGGAGGACGAAGACGAACACGAGGAACCAGATCACTCCGGCGCCGACCAGCTGGACCAGGTGAAACGAGGTTGCGACTTCCGGGTCGTCCGGATACCTGGCGTCGCGAGCGAGAATAAGAAATGACCGGTATCCCGCCACGAGCCACAACCCGATTTGAATCAGCAGGGCCGAGGCCAGCACCTGACCGAACACGGAATCGACGTTCGCCGGAAGGTCTACATACCGGACGGCCGCGTACAGGCCGACGACCCCGTAGAAGAAGCTCCGGGTCGCGTTCGCGGCGGCCACCACGGCATCGTCCACGTATGTGCTCGTCGACTTCGAAAACGACGTGGCCCGCCTGATGATCCGCGGCGTGACAGCCCGCAGGATTCCAGAGGTCGTCAGGGCTATCGCCAGGGCCGTCAGCCAGGTTCCGACCGAGTTCCCCCAGATGACTTGATTGAAGAAGCTCATTCCGCTGCCTTGTTCCGCTTGGTAGACCGCCCATGTCCGGGCAGATGTCGAGAGCCGCAATCTCGCTTTCCGGACGAGAGCCGCAAGGACCGGAACCCGCAAGCTCTTGAAGGCGTCGTGCGGTTCCCTCTATTGTCTTGCTTGGAGGGACGATCCATGACCTCGTTCGGCGCTGCACGGGCCGACGGGGCTGGCCATCGGACCGGACGGATCACTCTACATCATGGACGATCGCGGTGGCACGATCTGGCGGATACTTAGACGCTGATTCCAGGCCGGGCGGCCAGGGAAGCGACTCTGCACGGGACCTTGAGATCCTGATCCGATCGCGATATCCCGTCGTGGCTGTAGACACGCTGGAGGAAGACCGGCTTCGCGCACTCCTGGGTAGGGTCGCCCGACGACTCGACGTTCCGCTGTTCACCTGGAGTCGGACACAGGGACTGGTGCGCGAGGGCAAGGACCAGGCGACCTACGACACGGCGGATCCGTTCAAGATGCTCGCCCATCTGGAGGCGTCCGCGGCGCCAGGTGTGGTCCTCCTGGCGGACTTCCACCCGTACTTCGACGACCCTCTGCTCGTACGGAAGCTCCGGGAAGTCCTGCCTGCCTTCACCGACGATCGCCGGGCTCTCGTTCTGTCCGGCCATGGCGTGCGGCTTCCACCCGAAATCGGAAAGCAAGGCGTCCCGTACAAGCTCTCGCTACCGGACCTGGCGACCATTCAAGCCGAGCTTCGACAGGTCGTTCGCCGCGCCGCGCTGGAGGAGGGCGTGCGGATCGAGATCGGTCAGGCCGAGGCGGACGGAATGGCGCGCGAGCTCCAGGGCCTCAGTTTGGACGAAATTCACAGGGTCGTACGCCGCGCCATGGTCACCGATGGGCGCCTGACGGCTTCGGACATCCAGCTGATTCGGGAAGCCAAGCGGGACACCGTCGCGCAGACCGGACTGCTCGAGTTCTTTCCGGCCACCGACCCGGAACCGATCGGCGGAATGGATGCGCTCAGGGCGTGGCTGAAGAAGAGGCACGGAGCCCTCGGTCCGGAGGCTCGCGAGTTCGGACTGGAGCCGCCGCGCGGCGTTCTCCTGATGGGAGTGCAAGGGTGCGGAAAGAGCCTCATGGCGCGGAACGTCGCGGCCGAGTGGGGACTGGCACTGGTCAGACTGGACCCCGCATCGCTCTACGACAAGTACGTGGGTGAGACGGAACGTAACCTTCGGCAGGCGCTCGAGACCGCAAATGCCATGTCTCCGGTCGTACTCTGGATCGACGAAATCGAGAAGGGATTCGCTCGCGATGGGGGCGAAGCGGACGGCGGAGTGAGCGGACGCCTGCTGGGTACGTTTCTCACCTGGTTGCAGGAACGTGACAGCGGCGTGTTCGTCGTGGCGACCGCCAATGATGTGGACCGTCTTCCCCCGGAGCTTCTTCGGAAGGGACGGTTCGACGAAGTCTTCTTCGTCGATCTTCCCGGCCCGGCCGCCAGGCGCGATATCCTCGCGCTGCACCTCGCCCGCAGAGGGCGTGATCCCCGTCGTTTCGACCTCGACCAACTGGCCGGCGCCGCCGAAGGGTTTTCTGGAAGCGAATTGGAGCAGGCCGTCGTGGCGGGACTGTACACGGCTTTTGCTGAGAAGACCGACCTCAACCAGGAGACGCTGCTCGCCGAGATCGAGACGGCCGTTCCGCTCTCGGTCACGCTTTCCGAACGAGTGGGGGCCCTTCGCCGCTGGGCCGACGGTCGGGCCGTTCCCGCCGCGTGACGCTGAACCCCGCCGGTCCGGGCGGCGACCAGGGAATGACCCACACCTTCGCCGGTGGGTCTCTCGATCGGGCGGCGCACCTGAGGACCGACGTCAGATGCAATCGCGGGGTTATTGGAGACGGACGGCGCCCGGTTCCTGCCTTATCGTGACGCGAGTCCTCTCGTGGCGGCCGGGCCGTCTCCCGGTCTTGGCTGGCTCAGGGCCGAGGACCTGCGGGTCGTCGTATCGGCTCCGTTCGAGGCGCTCTTCCTGGGATTGGACGAGGGCGAGGCGCGATTTGCGGTCGCTGTACGCGAGACCGTCCCGGAGGGTGACTTCGGATCTGGCAACGGCTCTTTTCGTAGCGTCCGTGAGGTTGCCCCCCTGCTCAGTATCGCCGAAGCATCGGTCATGGCCATGGGACGGTCGTTGGTCGCGTGGCACGCGTCGCACGGATACTGCCCGCGGTGCGGCAGCCCATCCTCCATCATCGATGCTGGACACGCGCGGCGGTGCTCCGACTCGCGGTGTGAAATCATTCGATTCCCCCGTACGGACCCGGTCGTGATCATGCTGATCCACCGGGACGGGCGTTGCCTTCTCGGCCGAGCCGTAAGGTCTCGACGGTATCCTCCCGGTCTCCATTCCTGCCTCGCCGGGTACGTCGAGCCCGGGGAGTCGATCGAGGAAGCGGTGCGGAGGGAAACGTGGGAGGAGGCTGGCCTCAGAGTCGGCCGCGTCCGCTATCATTCATCGCAGCCATGGCCATTCCCGTCGACGCTGATGATCGGATGTTTTGCCGAGGCGCTCGTTGGAGAGCCTCGCATTGACCCGGTCGAACTGGAGAGCGTTCGCTGGTTCACGCGCATGGAACTCGGTGAAGCGGTGCAGCGTTGGGACGAGGACGGGGCCCTCCGAATGCCCCCACCCCTCACGATCGCGCATCAATTGGCTCGGGCCTGGCTGGCCGAGCCATCCGGCATGGACGGAACGGACAGAAGATAGAAAGTGGCATGGAAGAGAGAGTCGTAGCACCGCAACCAACCACCCCGACCCTGGCGACGCCCACCGGCAGCGGCTTCAACTTCATGCCGTCGGACCTCCTGGAGCAGACTTGCAGGCGAGTGGGACTCGCGGCTCTGGTGATCGCGGCGATCTGGGCATGGGTACTGGTGATGACCAATCTGGCCTGGCGGTTGTTCGGCACGGCGCCTGCCGAGATCGAGCAGTGGGCGGGACACGGAAACCCAATCGCCATCATCGGCCTGGTCCTCTCGCTCGGAATGGTGTTCATCGCCGGGAAGCTGCACCACGAACCGGAGAAGCTCCTGGACGTGGGTCTCGGTTTCGAGGTCGCGACGGCGGGTCTCATCGCGGCCAGCAACTGGTGGATCCCATTGCTGCCCCAGGGCATGGGCGTCTCGTGGATTTGCGTCGTCATCATCCTGTACCCGGCGATCGTCCCGGCCGGCGTCGGGAAGTTGCTTCTCGCATCGCTCCTGGCCGCGAGCATGGACCCCCTCTGGTTCTGGATCGGCAGCCTGCGTGGTGTCGAGTACGGACTGAACCAGTACGAGCTTCTGTGGGCGTTCGTACCGAACTACGTGTGCGCGTTCCTGGCCGTGGTACCGGCCAAGGTGATTCGGGGATTGGGGCGCCGGGTGGTGAGAGCCCGTGAGCTAGGGGCCTATAAGGTGGGCGAGCTGCTCGGCCAGGGAGGCATGGGGGATGTCTACCGGGCCACCCACCGCCTGCTGGCCCGACCCGCCGCGATCAAGCTGATTCGGCCCGAGGTGCTGGGGGATACCTCGACCTCGAGCGCTGTGGTGGTCGAGCGCTTCCGACGCGAGGCCCATGCCGCCGCCAACCTCCGGTCGCCGCACACGATCGAGCTTTACGATTTCGGGGTGAGCGACGACGGCAGTCTCTACTACGTGATGGAGCTGCTGGATGGCCTGAACCTCCAGGAGCTCGTGGACCGATTCGGCCCGGTCCCGCCGGCACGCGCGGTGGATCTGCTGAAGCAAGCCTGCCTGTCCCTCGCGGAAGCCCACGGGCGGGGCCTCGTGCATCGGGACATCAAGCCCTCGAACCTGGTGGCGTGCCGGATGGGCGTGGCCGTGGACTTCGTGAAGGTCCTCGACTTCGGGCTCGTCAAGATGACGTCCGAGGAGGGATCCGATCACCTTAATCTCACGTCACCGAACGTAACGACGGGTACTCCCGCCTTCATGGCCCCTGAACTGGCCCTCGGGAATCGCCCGGTCGATGGGCGCGCCGACCTCTACGCGCTGGGGTGCGTGGCCTACTGGCTCCTGACCGGGCGGACTCCTTTCGAGGCGCCCACGGCCGTGGCGATGCTCATGCAGCACGTGCAGGACGACGTGAGGGCGCCATCCGCGGTGTCCGAACTCGCGATCCCGCCCGAGCTGGATCAGATCGTACTGGATTGCCTGGCCAAGAACCCGGACGATCGGCCGAGCGATGCCAACGCGCTTTACCGCCGCCTTGCCGAGTGTCCCCTCGATGACCCCTGGGATCGCGACCGGGCGGTGGACTGGTGGACCCTGCACCTGGCGAAGCAGAGTCTTGAGGCAGGCGCCCCGGAATCGGCGTTCAGCGACGGATGGGAAGCGACCGTTCCCCGCGAGTGGGGGCTGGCGAGACCTTAGCCCCGGGCACGATTGGCCCTCCAGGATTCGAACCTGGATTACCGGCTCCAAAGGCCGGGGTCTTGCCATTAGACGAAGGGCCATCGTCTCCCGCCGCGAAGCGCCGAACCGCAGCCGGGGAGGCGCTCCGATAATCGACCCGGCCCGCCGGAGCGTCAACCCGACGGCTCAGATCTCTATCGGATGGTGCGGGTCCTGATGGTCGAAAGCCCTGGGTCCTCCTCGAACGCCGCCGCGGCATCGGCCAGGACCGAGGGATCCGTGAACACGCCCGCGACACACGAACCGCTGCCACACAACATGGCGAGGTCAGCCCCATGAGCCTCGAGCGAGTCGCGTATCGCGGCCAAGTCCGGATGCCGCCGAAACACGGGTCCCGCGAGATCGTTGATCGCCGAGCGCTCGAACACGGCTCCCCGCGATAGCTCTCCCGGTCGCGGGGTGCAGAGCAGGCCCCGGTGCCGACACGTGTCCTTCGGCTCGATCCGCGGCGAGCCACCCATAGGCCTCCGCTGCCCCGATCGGGTAGCCCGGCACGACGATCAGAACAGGGCGGGCGGGCGGGGCCTCGAGAGGCAACAGCCGGCGGCCTCGCTCCCAGGCCATGGCCATGGGCGTCTCGCAAAGACCGAACGGCACGTCGCTGCCAAGTTCGCCGGCCAGCCGCACCAGGCTTGCTCCGTCGACCGGGCTTCCCCACAGCTCGTTGAGGCCAAGAAGAACCGCCGCGGCATCCGCGCTCCCACCGCCGAGGCCGGCGCCCGACGGGATTCTCTTCTCGAGGCGAATGCGGATGTCCATCGGTCGCCCGACTTCGGCGCCCAGCGCCTCGGCCGCCCGCCAGCAGAGGTTGGTCGCGTCCTGCGGCACCATTCGATCGCCCACTACTTCGAGTCGGATTCCCGGCTCCGACGTGGGGGCAAGTTCGATTCGATCAGCCAGCTCGAGACGAACCATGATGGTCTCGATCGAGTGGAATCCGCTCTCCTCCCGGGCCAGCACGCGCAGCGACAGATTCAGCTTCGCGTGCGCCAGCACACGCAGGGGCGCGGGTCCGGCGCGGGAATCAGTCTTCATGCACCGCCGCCTCGACGATTTCCTCGGAATGGCCCATCTCGGACCATGAAAGGCCGAAGTAGCGAATGTACCACAGGCCGATGATCGTCACGGGCAGGAAGGTGAGAATGTGGTAACTGGTGGCGAAGCTGACCATGTCGGTTGCCGGGACTCCGTAGACGCCGAGGCCGAGTCGGGTCGCCGCTTCGAATATGCCGAAGAAGCCCGGACTCGACGGCGCGGCAACGGCGAACGCGATCACACTCTGGAGAAATATCGCCCCCGTCAGGCCGGGCTCCGTGATCCCGAAGGCGAGAAGGCCGAGCCAGATCGAAACCGAGAGATTGACCCAGACGACCAACGACCAACCGATAGCTTTGGCGAACGTCGCGGTATCGTTGAGAGAACCCAGGCCCGCGAGAAAGCCAGCCAGTAGGTGCGTCGCCCGCTGGTTCAGAGCCGGACTCAGCCACCGGCCCGCGGCGCGATCGAACAGCTGCACCGACCGGTCGGAATGGCGCGCGGCCAACCAGAGGAGAATGAAAGCCAACACGAACGCGATGGCGCCGACGTTCGCCGTCCTCCGAACAATCGTCGCGCTCGACCCCTCACCCAACGGGAATCCCGGAAGCGAGATGGTGATGAAGAGAAAGAGGGCCAGGACGAGGCCATCGAAGACTCGCTCGGCCACGAGCGAGGCTACGGAAGCTCCAATGTTCAGGTTCTCGATGCGGGAAAGCGAGTAGGCTCGAGCGAACTCCCCGAGGCGCGCCGGAAGCAGGTTGTTCACGGCAAACCCGATGCATGTCGCGCCGAATCGAGGGTTGAACCGCGAGTCAGGATGCGTCGGCTCGAGCAGGACCCGCCAGCGCAGCGCTCGCAGAACGAAGCTGAACGTCGCCACTGCCACGGCGCCGGTGAGCAGCCACGGATCCGCTTCCCGGACCCGTGTCCACACCTCCGCGAAGGAGACGTCTCTCAGGACCCACCACAGCAAGAGAACGGTGAGCACGAGACCGAGGATCGATTTCAGCGCGCGCCCTCGCACGGGCTTAATCTCCCCTTGCCCGGTCAATCAGCGCCTTCATCTCTCGCACCGCCCGCTCCATCCCCACGAACACCGACCGGCTGACGACGGAGTGCCCGATGTTCAGTTCCTCACAGCCCTCAATCGCCGCCACCGGGCCCACGTTCTCGTACGTCAGCCCATGACCGGCGTGTACGGCCAGGCCGAGTTCGCGGGCCAGCCTCGTCGCCGCCTCCAGCCGTATCAGTTGTTCCCGGGTGGCTCCGGCGTCGGCGGCGTTGGAGTATTCCCCGGTGTGAAGTTCAACGGCGGTCGGGCCAAGATCCGCCGAACGCCGAACCACGTCCGGATCCGGATCGATGAACAGTGACGTGCGCACGCCGATAGCGTGCAGCCGATCCAGCGCCTGCCCGATGTCCCCTGCCGCCGAACCGCTGAGGTCCAGGCCACCCTCCGTCGTGACCTCCTGCCTCTTCTCAGGAACGAGCGTCGCCTGATACGGCTGCCAGTCCTCCGCGAGCTCGAGGATTCCCTCGGACACCGCCAGCTCGAGATTAATGGGCGTGCGGGCGGTACGGACCAGAAGATCCACGTCACGATCCTGGATGTGCCGCCGGTCCTCGCGCAGGTGTACCGTGATTCCATCGGCACCCCCCAGCTCGGCGAGAACCGCCACCCTGGCGGGGTCGGGCTCGTCCGTCCGGCGCGCCTGCCTCACCGTGGCCACGTGATCGATGTTGATGTAGAGCCGCATTAGCACACCACCTGAGCAGGTCAGCGAGAACCGCGCCTCGTCGCGTTACGATACAGCCGGGTCATGAGCCGGTCGAGAGAAGAGCGCTCACTCCGATTCGAGGGGATGGATCACCACGCCCGGCCTGCCCCGCCAGCGGCCCAGCGTGGCCGCTGGTACGCGAGCCCGGAAGACGACCTTCATGTCCTGGTCCGTCCGATCAAGGACCTCGGCGCCCCGGTAGATTTCGGCGAGGGTCTTGCCGTCAGTGACCGGTATCTCGACCAGCACCGTGGGCCGTATGGCCTGCAACCTGCCCAGGACCTCCCTCTTCAGCGGCTCCAGTCCACCCGGCTCGGTCACCGACGTGAACACGTACTCGGGCCATTCCGCGCCGACACGGCCACGGAGAGCCTGCTCCTCCGTATGCGTCAGCTGATCCGTCTTGTTGAACACCATCAGGGTTCCCTTGTCAGGGATGTCCAGGTCCAACAGCACCTGCTGCACCGCCTCGACCTGGTGATCCCAACCCGGTGCTGATGCGTCGACGACGTGTACCAGCAAGTCCGCCTCCCGGGCCTCTTCGAGAGTCGCCCGGAAAGACGCGACCAGGTGGTGCGGCAGTTTTCGAATGAAGCCGACCGTGTCGGTCACCAGCACCCGGTATCCGGCGTCCAGTTCCACGACACGAGTCGCCGAGTCGAGGGTCGCGAACAGACGATCCTCGACGAAGAGGTCGGCTCCAGAAAGGGCTCGCAAGATCGACGACTTGCCAGCGTTCGTGTAGCCGACGAGAGCGACGCGGAACTCGCCGCTCCGCCTGCGCCTGCGCGTGTCGCGTGAACGGGCTATGTGCTCGAGGTCCTGTCTCAGTTTCGTGATCCGACGGTCCATCATCCGGCGGTCCGTCTCGAGCTGCGTTTCGCCCGGGCCTCGCATCCCGATCCCGCCCTGGATTCGCGACAGGTGAGTCCACATTCGCTTCAGACGCGATCGCATGTACTGCAGCTGGGCCAGCTCCACCTGCAGACGCGCCTCGGCCGTGCGAGCCCGCAGAGCGAAGATGTCCAGGATCAGTTCCGTGCGGTCCATCACTCTCCGGTCGAGCGCCTTCTCGAGGGCTGAACCCTGGGCAGGACTCAGCTCCTCATCGAAGATCACCAGGCTCGCGTCGGTACGATCGGCCAGGAGACCCAGTTGCTCCACCTTTCCGCGCCCGATATAGAGCTTCGGGTGAGGTGAATCGAGCCTCTGAATCAGGGTGCCCACGACCTCGGCGCCCGCCGTGTCCGCCAGGCGTTCGAGCTCCTCCAGGTGCTCGTCGACAAGCGCCTCGGGTTCGTTGGCCAGCGGGGCCCCGACGAGAACCGCCCGCTCCACCGGCTTCTGGATCTCGATCAGGTCAACCGTGGCCGCCTCCCGCATCGTGGCCGTCCTGTCCCTCTAACCCGGATCGGATCTGCCGGGCGCGATCCAATCTCCTCGCGAGATCGGCCTCCGCGCCGGCCGGGCCGGGCTCGTAGAACCGGCGACCCGCCAGAGATTCCGGGAGGTAGGTTTGCGGGGCCACTCCCCCTTCCCATTCAGGGTCGTATCGGTACCCGGCCCCATAGCCGAGGTCTTTCATCAACCCGGTCGGTGCGTTGCGTATGTGCAGTGGGACGGGTTCGGCCGGCGTGTCGCGCGCCGCTCTCATCGCGGCTCCATACCCGGCGTACAGACGATTCGATTTGGGCGCGGCCGCGAGATACGCGCACGCTTCGGCCAACGCGAGGTCACCCTCGGGAGATCCGAGGAAGTGAAATGCGTCCCGCGCCGCGACCGCTACCTGGAGGGCGGCCGGGTCCGCGAGACCGACGTCCTCGATCGCCATGCGAACGAGGCGGCGGGCGATATACATGGGATCCTCCCCACCGTCGAGCATGCGGGCCAGCCAGTACAGGGCGCCGTCCGCATCCGAGCCGCGCACCGCCTTGTGCAGCGCAGAGATCAGGTTGTAATGCTCCTCGCCAGACTTGTCATAACGGGCGAAGCGGCGCTGCAGAGCCGACTCGATGTGGTGCGGGCCGATGGTGTCCCCGTCTTCCACCAGGTGAGCCGCCGTCTCCAGGGCGTTGAGCGCGCGGCGCGCGTCTCCGTCCGCCGACTTCGCCAGGTGCCTGGCCGCCTCTTCGTCGATCTCGAGGCCTCTCTGGCCGAGGCCGCGCTCTCGATCGAGCAGCGCACGGCGAGACAGGTCCTCGATGGTTTCCGGACCCAGGGGCTCGAGCACGAAAACCCGGGTGCGGCTCAGGAGTGGCCCCACCACCTCGAAGCTCGGATTCTCGGTCGTGGCGCCGATCAGCGTGATGGTCCCCGCCTCGACGTGCGGCAGAAAAGCGTCCTGCTGCGACTTGTTGAACCGGTGGATTTCGTCCACGAACAGGATCGTGTCCTGCCCCGTGGCGCGCCGTCGCTCCGCCGCCTGATCGATAAGCTGGCGAACCCGTCCGATTCCCTCGGTGACCGCCGAGAAAGGTTCGAACCAGGCGCCCGTGCGACGCGCGATGATCCCGGCCAGCGTAGTCTTGCCGCACCCGGGAGGACCCCAGAAGATCAGACTCGGGACCCGGTCACGCTCGATCAGCTCTCTCAGAGCGGCTCCCTCTCCCACGAGGGCGGCTTGCCCCAGAAACTCCTCGACCGATCGCGGCCGCATCCGGGCCGCGAGAGGAGCGCCGGGATCGGAGGCCAGGGGCTCGGAAACGGGTCGGCCGGCGTCGGGACCGAACAGGTCCGGCTCTCGCGTCATTCCTGCGGACCGCTTTCCAGGAGGTCCAGCCCGCCCAGCGCGATGAGCTCGCGGGCCGCCTCAAGGAGAATCTGCCGCTCGTTCCTCTCGGGTGACTCCATCACCTGGGCCAGCAGTTCATCCAGCATCAGCCCGATGAGCGGCCCCCGGGGAAGCCCCAGTGCCAGCAGGTCGGTTCCGTCGACGGATAGCTGTCCGACGGACACGGGCGCGTGGCCCACGAGCTCCTGGTGGACGCGTCGCCACGTGTACACCAGCGCTCGCACACCGTCCTCCGAGCGGGACGCACGGGCAGCGGCGAAGTGAAGGCGAAACAGGTCGCGCGAGTGCTCCGGACCCACCGTATGCAGCCACTCGCGAAGCGTCGCGGATCCGTCCGCCGGATGGACCAGCGGCCGGTAGTGGGTGACGAGGTGCACGCCACGCCTGATGTCGAGATTGGAAAATTTGAGGCGACGCAGCAGGGCTTCGGCACTCGCAGATGCCTCCTCGCCACCTCCTCCCGCGCACAGCAGCAACCGCACGACCCGCAAGAACTGCCGGTGCCGCGCGAGCGCATCGATCGCGCCCAGCCCATCGTCCCAGCCGGGTCCGGCTGCGGCTCCGGCGATCTCGGGATACCATCCCGTCAGCGCACCATGGTCGGCATACATCCGCAACGACCGCGAGGGAACGGGCCCGGCCAAAACCTTCAGGAGCTCTTCGCGAACTCTCTCTGCCGAGAGGTGACCGAGCTGGGCCGCGGCGGCCCGAAGCGCGGACAGGGTCTCCGCCTCGATCTCGAGGTCGTAAGCCCCCGCGAAACGGAAGGCTCGCAGGACTCGCAGATGGTCCTCGGCGAAGCGGGTGGCCGGATCCCCGACGGCCCGCAGCGTTCCGGCTCGCAGGTCTTCGATCCCCCGGTAAGGGTCCTGCAGGTCATCGGTAGCCGGTCGCCATGCGATCGCATTGATCGAGAAGTCACGTCGCGCCAGGTCATCCTCGATCCGTGTCGCGAACTCGACCACCGCGTGTCGTCCATTCGTTTCGACGTCCAGGCGAAACGTGGTCACCTCATACATCGATTCGTCATCGCCAAGAACGCCGACCGTACCGTGCTCCAGCCCGAGCGGGACCGTTCTCGGAAACAGCTGGCGCACCTCCTCAGGACGCGCGTCGGTCGCTAGATCCCAATCGGCCCTGGGAAGTCCGAAGAGCGCATCACGAATCGCCCCACCGACCGCCCAAGCCTCGCAGCCAGCGCTTTCGAGTCGCTCGGCGATTGCGAGCAACGCCGCGGGCGGCTCGAAGACAGGCCGGTCGATCATCGGCTCGTTTCCTCGGCGGTCGCACCGGGCCCGCGCCCGCCCCCGGTCACGATCGCCGCCTGGACCGAGAGGTCAGGAGGACCGGCCGTCACCGGCCATTCTCCGGATCCCGGGCAAACCAATCGTCGACCAGTTCGGCCACGGCGTGCTCGACCGCCAGCTGCAGCTCCTGTACGCTCGCCGAGCCGTCGGCCGGAACCCGAATGGCCAGGTCCACGAGGGACGCCAGTTGACCGCCGCTACGATCGAGAAGGGCTACCGTCGTCACCCCGATCCTCGCCGCGACTCTCGCCGCTTCGAGCAAGTTCGGCGAATTCCCGCTGGTGGAGTGCAGTACGAGAAGATCCCCCGGCCGACCATGTGCCTCGACGAGGCGGGCGAACACCTGATCGTACCCGAGATCGTTCGCCGCCGCGCTCAGCGTGGACGTGCTGGCCGTGAGGGCAATCGCCGGAAGAGCCTGGCGATCCCTCTTGAGGCGCACCAGATACTCCGTCGCGATGTGCTCCGCCGCAGCGGCACTTCCGCCGTTTCCGGCATACATCAGCTTGCCGCCGGCTCGGAGCGTCTCACGCACGAGCTCCGCGTAGCGGGTCGCCAGTGCGGGGATCTCTTCAGCCGCCAACGCGGCGTTCTTGGCCAGGTCCTGAAGGTGCCGGCGCACGGTGTCCACGGATTCCATGCTCACATCAACCTCCGGTAAGCGCTCGGCGCAGTCGATCCATCCAGCCGGATCGGGGCTCGCAGGGGGGGACGGTGACGAGACGGTCGCCGGCGAGAACCGCGGTCGGGTTGACGGCGGTAAGGAGGTTCGCCTGCTCCTCACAGTCCGACTCGGCCAGGTAATCCCATGCCTGCCGGACGGTCGCCGCCCGATTTGGCCGGGCATGGTTGTCGGATGCAATCAAATCCACCGTACTGTCGGCGAGCATTCGGCGGGCGACGCGCTGAGCTTCTCCCCCGTGCTCTCCCCACAGGCTGCCCGCGTTGAGACACATCAGAGCCCCCATCTCCCGCCACCGGGCTATCCATCCGTATGCCCGCTCGACGCCGGAATACCGTTCCGGGTGGGCGAGAACCGGCACCCAATCCGATGCGATCACGATCTCCAGCATCCGGTCCGGGTAGGCAGGCATTGCGAGCATCGGAAACTCCACCAGAAGCCGGCCTCCATCCCCCAGCCCGATGCGTCGGTCGCTCAGGTCAGCATCCGGGTCATCGAGCCTGAATTCGAATGAGAGACCGAGCGAGATGTCCGGGCAAGCGCGCGTCGCGGCTGCGGACAGCTCGGCAAAAGCCGCGTCGATGTCGTCCCGCCACTGCCCCTGGGAGGCGCTGGCCGCCAGGTGCGGCGTGGTCACCACCGTCTTGATGTTCTGGCGATCGTACTCCGTCAGTTGAGCGATCGCTTCTTCGATGTCCCTCGCGCCATCGTCCACGCCCGGGACGAAGTGGCAGTGAAGATCCACGAGAGCGGGTACGCTCAAGGCCCCTCCACCTGACCGGGGACGCCCGGCGCGCACACCTGTTGCTCAAGTCGCCTACCCAGTTCGCCGTCCAGCCCCAAACGCGTCGCGAGATCTTGCGAGCGACCGGCCGCTGCTGCCGCTTCGAAGGCATAGGTCAAAGCCGCGTCCGCCGCGAGAAGTCGCAGGGCTTCACTACGGTTGCCCGCACCCTCGGCCACTTCTTCGAGGCCAGCCAGGGCCGCGGTTGCCAGAGCTTCCACCGGATCGGAGAGATCCAGATCTGGCGTAGACTCGATCAGCCGGATGATGTCGGCTGCCAGCTCGGGCGGTGCTTCCAGCACCCGCGGGCGAAGCCAACGAAGTGTACGATTCCCCGTCATGCGCCATCCGCCGCGCCGGCGACTGTCCAGCGCTTCACGGACGGCTGCGCCGATCGCCTCACCAACCCTGTTGACATTGCCAACGCCGCCGCGCGCCAGGTGGGGCCGGCCTCCTCCGCCTGAGCCCGTGGCACGACTCGCCGCGCCCACGAGGGCGCCGGCTTTCAGGCCGCGCCGGATCCAATCATCCGTGACCACGGCAATGAAGGCCCCCTTGTCATCTCCGGTGCCCACATGAACGATCGCCGCGCCCGAACCGATCCTTTCGCGAAGGAGATCACCGAAAGCCCCCACGTCGGAGCCGGCGGGAAGATCGACCGATCCACTCACGAGGACGCCGCCACCCTCGAGGTCCACCGCACCGTCCATTACCGTACCCACGAGGTCCGCCGCGTCTCTGCCGTGCTGCTCCTCCAGGCGGGATTCGAGAGTGGCCTTCTCCGACACCAGGCTCTCGATGCGGCGGGGAAGCTCGGAGGGGTGAACCCGAAGGAGGTCGGCCAATCCGCTCACCAGGTCCTCCGCTTCCAGCACCCGGGCGTACGCGCGTGGCCCGGTTACCGCCTCGATCCGGCGAATCCCCGCCGCGACTCCAGTCTCCGATGTAATCTGAAAGAGACCGATCTGACCGGTGCTCCGAACGTGGCAGCCCCCGCAGAGCTCCAGGCTTACACCCGGGACACGCACGACTCTGACCGTGTCCCCGTACTTCTCTCCAAACAGGGCCATGGCCCCCGCGTCCAGCGCATCCCGGTAGTCTCGCTCCTCGATCTCGAGAGGGACGTTATCCCACACGGCGCGATTCACGGCCTCCTCTATGGCGCGCCTTTCGCCAACCGTCAGCGGACCCGTGTGACTGAAATCGAATCGAAGTCGATCCGGTGCCACCAGGGATCCGGCCTGCTGGACGTGCTCCCCCAATTCCGCGCGCAGAGCGGCGTGCAGAAGGTGCGTCGCCGTGTGGTTCCTCTCCGTATCCCGCCGCGAGGGCGCGTCCACCGTCGCCAGGACCCCCGCGGGCGCCTCGCCCTCCGACCCGCGCACCACGTCACCCACGACTACCGTCTGCCCGCGGTCGTTCTTCACGACGGACTCCACCACCATTTCCCAGCCGTCGCGGCTCACGGTCCCACGATCGCTCACCTGCCCGCCAGCCTCCGAGTAGAATGGGTTCGACTCGAGAATCAGCGCATATGCCGAGTCGATTGGCTCGGCCGCGAGTACTCTCGATTCGACCTGAACCTGGTCGTAGCCGACGAAGGTCTGTTCCTCTTCCGCGGCGATGGCACGAGCCGCGGCCACGAGCTCCTCGCTGAGTTCGTCGGTCGAGCCGCTCGTCAGACGATCTTCGCGGGATCGCTCCCGCTGCTCTTCGAGGGCGCTTTCGAAACCGTCGACATCGACCTCGTACCCTCGTTCCGCGGCCATCAACTGGGTCAGGTCGAGCGGGAAACCGTAGGTGTCGTACAGGCGAAATACTTCGGCTCCCTGGATGGTGCCCCGCCCATCCCGTGGTGCCAGCTCGTCGAATCTGCCCATACCGGCGTCAATGGTCGCCAGGAATCGCTCCTCCTCGGACCGCGTGGTACGCACCAGGTGGTCCCTGCGGTGGGCGAGTTCCGGGTAGGTATCGGACATCAGCTCGGTGACCACGTTCACCAGTCGATCGAGCGTGGGTTCGCGACGTCCGAGGAGCCACGCATACCGGCCGGCCCGCCTGAGCACGCGGCGCAGCACGTAGCCTCTGCCCTCGTTCGACGGGAACACCCCATCAGCCAGCATGAACGCGACGGCCCGGGCATGATCGGCCAGAACCCGAAACGGAAGGCCCGCCTCCCAGTCCGCCGGATCGGGCGAGTAGCGCTGGCCGACCACCTCTTCCGCCTCGGCGATGATGGGCAGGAACAGATCCGTGTGGTAATTGGTTCTCGTTCCCTGCATGATCGCGGCGATTCTCTCCAACCCGGCGCCCGTGTCGATGGAGGGGGCCGGCAGCGGAGTATCGCCTTCGGCAGACCGCTCGAACTGCATGAAGACCAGGTTCCAGATCTCCATGAACTCGTCAGCTTCACCGAGCGCGTTGAACTGCTCGGGAGTCAGGTCGCGAGCAGCCCCCGAAGGCCTCATGTCATAATGGATCTCCGAACACGGTCCGCACGGCCCGGTCTCACCCATCTGCCAGAAATTGTCTTTGTCGCCGAGTCGCAGAACTCTCTCCGGCGGAATTCCGGTGAGTTTCGGCCACAACGCGGCCGCCTCGTCGTCCGTGTGATGAACGGTGGCCCACAGCCGGCCAGGCTCCAGGCCAAGCTCCGACGTCACGAATTCCCAGGCGAACGCGATAGCGTCGCGCTTGAAGTAATCACCGAACGAGAAGTTGCCGAGCATCTCGAAAAACGTGTGGTGCCGGGCCGTGCGTCCCACTTCCTCGAGGTCGTTGTGCTTCCCGCTTACCCGGAGACACTTCTGAGAGGTGACGGCCCTCGGGGCGGGCCGTTCCGCCTCGCCAATGAAAATGCGCTTGAACTGAACCATCCCCGCGTTTGCGAACAGCAGGGTGGGATCGCCTTCCGGCACCAACGAGCTGCTGGGCAGATGCAGGTGTCCCTGGCGCTCGAAATATTGAATGAAACTGGAGCGAATGTCGCTGGCCTTCATACCGTACCGGTCGTCTCCGTGGTCTGTGCGCCGATCCCCCATTCGGGATCGCAGATATCCCAGTAATATGCCGCACGACGGACGTGCTTACAATCGGTCGAACGGGGAGGGTCGCCAGCCGGCAGGAAGAGGTCGGCCTTCAATCGCGCAGGACAGCGGAGTCGCCCGGCAGCAGTTCACGCACCAACTCACGAATCTCGCCGGTCCGGAAGCCCCGTCTGGCCAGGAAGGCCGAGAGCCGGCGACGAGCCGCTGGAGGATCCAGATTCCGCAGGGAGCGGGCCCTCCGAATGGCTGCCTCTCGCAGGAGGGCCGCCTCCGACACTCCCTCTTCCTCCAACGTCGCCGTCACGGCGCGTTCGGCGGTATCGCGGTCGACTCCACGGGCCAGCAATTCCGAAACCAGTCGAGGCCGCCCCCTCGGCTTGAAGCGGACTCGCTCGCGGACGAAGGCGCAGGCGTATGCGTGATCGTCGAGGTAGCCAAGGTCGGTGCAGCGACCAATCGCCTCTTCGGCGTGGCGTGACAGCCCGTGCTTTTCCAGGTAGCGTCGGACCTCCCGACAGGTGCGCGGTCGGTAGGACAGATAGTGGACGGAGCGCTCCATGGCCTCGGATTGGCCGGCCTCGTCAGCGATCGCCTCCAGTTCAGCCGCCGAGAGTCGGGCTCCGACATGCAGGTCCCGACGCTGGCAGAGGTCTCCCGAGACCCTGAACCGGGTGACCTCGTCCACTTCGAGAAGAAAGCCCCCGAGACGTCCAGGGGCCGGTCTGAGCGCGGTCACTTCAGACACGAAGCGACCGTCCCGTCTTCTTCATGCACGTATACGGCCGCGGACAGGCGCACCGCCGTGCCGCTCAATCCGCCGGCGCGGCCTCGGCGGCTGCCGGATCTTCCGTATTGGCCGTGTCCGGCTCCGCGGGAGCAACCATTCCGAGCGCGACGCGCAGTCGAGTCTCGAGCTCTTCGGCGATGTCCGGATTCTCGGATAGGAACAACTTCGCGTTCTCCCGTCCCTGCCCGAGGCGGACGTCATCTCCGTAGGAGTACCAGGCTCCGGACCGCTTCACGATGTCATGCTCCTCGCCGAGGTCCACCAGGATTCCGTTCCTGCTGATTCCCTCGTTGAACATGATATCGAACTCGGCCTGCCGGAACGGCGGAGCGCACTTGTTCTTCACGACCTTGACCCTGGTGCGGTTCCCGACCTGTTCGTTCCCATCCTTGATGGACGCGATCCGACGAATGTCCAGGCGCAGCGAAGCATAGAACTTGAGGGCCCGTCCGCCGCTGGTGGTCTCCGGATTGCCGTACATGACGCCGATCTTCTCACGAATCTGGTTCGTGAAGATCACCGCCGTGTTGGACCGTCCGATGGCGCCCGTGAGCTTTCGCAGCGCCTGCGACATGAGGCGCGCCTGGAGACCCACGTGCGAGTCTCCCATCTCTCCCTCGATCTCGGCTCTCGGCACGAGGGCCGCGACCGAGTCGATGACCACGACGTCCAGGGCCCCCGACCGGACCAGGACCTCCGCGATCTCCAACGCCTGCTCGCCCGTGTCGGGCTGGGAAACGAGGAGGTTCTCCACATCGACGCCCAACTTGGCGGCATACGCGACGTCCAGGGCGTGCTCCGCATCCACGAAAGCGGCCACTCCACCGTCCTTCTGGGCGTTGGCGATGACGTGAAGGGTAAGCGTGGTCTTCCCGGAGGACTCCGGCCCGAAGATCTCCGTGACCCGTCCCCGCGGAACGCCTCCGATGCCCGTCCCCTGGTCGAGTGACAGGGCGCCCGTCGAGATGGACTCGGTCCTTACCCGGGCCCCTTCCGACCCCAGGCGCATGATCGCGCCTTTTCCGTGCTGTCGCTCGATCTGGTTGATCGCCACGGAAAGGGCCTTCTTGCGCTCGTCGTTCAGTTCCAGTGCCATCGCCGCCTCGTCGTCTGGTGCCAGGGTGATTGTCGTCGTTGAACCAGTATATGTAGGGGCTGTGACTTTCGCAATTTGTTCGGTTTTCGTCGCTCAGGTCATCGTGCCCAACCTGCGGACTCGGCTCAACGATCTCTCAATGACGACCGCGGTCCCGGGTTGACGCCACGGTCCGAAACCGCTTGCCCCGGATCTGTCCGCGCGACAGGATGGGGGAATCGACACACGGAACCTTCCGATTGGAGCGATCGCCATCATGCCCACCGACGATAGTCCGATCCAGGCCTCGCAATTCGAGAAGCTGGGTTCATTCTACCTCGGACGCGAGGTGGACAGGCAGGATACCGAATCCGAAGGCCCGCTGCTCATGTACGAAGCCCGCGACCTGACGACGCACGCCGTCGCCGTCGGGATGACGGGCAGTGGCAAGACGGGTCTGTGCCTGTCGCTCCTGGAGGAGGCGGCGATCGACGGGATACCCGCCATCGCGATCGATCCGAAGGGCGATCTCGGCAACCTGCTTCTTACCTTTCCAGACCTGGCTGCTGCCGACTTCCGGCCGTGGATCGACGAGGCCAAGGCGGCGAGGAAGGGCGTGACACCGGAGGACCTGGCCGAGCAGGAGGCCTCCAAGTGGAAGAAGGGGCTGGCATCCTGGGGGCAGGATGGCGACCGCATCGCGCGGCTGCGCGAGTCGGTGGACCTGGCCGTGTATACGCCGGGGGCCAGCCACGGGCTCCCCCTGGCGGTGCTCCGGTCGCTCTCCGCGCCTCCGGCGGGCCTCGAAACGGACCCCGACGCCAGCCGAGACAGGATCGCCTCCACGGTTTCCGCTTTGCTGGCGCTTGCCGGGGAGGAGGTAGACCCCCTCCAGAGTCGGGAGCACATCCTGCTGTCCCATATCGTGGAGGCCGCCTGGGACGACGGGATCGACCTCGACCTGGAAGCCGTGATTCGAGCGGTTCAATCGCCGGGGTTCGATCGGGTCGGAGTCCTCGATCTCGACTCGTTTTATCCGCAGAAGGATCGTTTTGCCCTGGCCTTGAAGCTGAACAACCTCCTCGCCGCGCCCGGATTCGAGGCGTGGCTCGAGGGAGAGCCACTCGATATCCGCCGTCTGCTCTGGACGCAGGACGGCAAACCCAGGATCTCGATTATTTCCATCGCGCATCTGGGAGACGCGGAGCGGATGTTCCTCGTTACGCTGGTTTTGAACGAGTTGCTGGCCTGGGTCCGCACGCGCCCCGGCACGTCGAGCCTGCGGGCGATCCTCTACATGGACGAAGTAATGGGGTATCTGCCCCCTTCGCGCATTCCCCCGTCGAAGCCGCCCCTCCTGACTCTCTTGAAGCAGGCCCGGGCCTACGGTCTCGGCGTGGTGCTGGCTACACAGAACCCCGTGGACCTGGACTACAAGGCGCTGAGCAACGCGGGCACGTGGTTCCTCGGCCGACTTCAGACCGAACGGGACAAGAACCGGGTCATGGATGGGCTGGACGGAGCCGCCGCGTTCAACGAATCCGGCCTGGACCGACGAGAGATGGACCGGCTCCTCGGTGGACTGGAGAGCCGTATGTTTCTCCTCAACAATGTGCACGAGGACGGTCCGGTTCTGTTCCGGACCCGCTGGGCCATGTCGTACCTGAGAGGCCCCATGGCGAGACCCGAGATCCGCCGGTTGATGGAGCCTCGACGGAAAGCCGCGTCCGATCCCGTGGATCGCGGGACATCGGCGCGCCGAGCCCTCGAAGGAGCCGCCGGCCTCCGGAAAGTCGGCCAGGGCATCCGCGACGCGGGACGTGGTCCGCCCGGTCGTGCCACCCGGGGTGGAGGAAGCGTTCGTCCGCCCCCGGACGTCCGGAGCGGAGGGCCCGTACCGGCCGGCCCTGCTGGCGGAGGTGGACCTGCATTACGCGCGCGCCGCGCTCAAACTGGATCACTGGGAGCGCGCGGTCTACGTATCGCTCCTCCCTTCGGACGTGCCGCCCAATCCATGGGATACGGCCGTCGCGTACCCTGCCCTGGAGCTTTCCGCAGATCCCGAGGCGGGGATTCCGTTCGGCGAGCTGCCCGGCGCCGCGGCCCGGCCGGGGAGCTATCGGTCCTGGAAATCGGCGTTGAAGAGTCACCTGTACCAGAACCAGCCGCTGGAGCTCCGGCGCTGTGCCCCGTTGAAGCTGGTTTCCGAAGCCGGCGAATCCGAGGGGGACTTCAGCGTGCGCGTGCGGGAGGCCGCACGTGACGCCAGAGATCTCGAACTCGACAAGCTCCGGGACCGCTATGCGACAAAACTCGCCCGAATCGATGCGAAGATTCACAAAGCCGAGGAGAAGGTGGAGCGGGAAGAGTCGCAGTACTCGCAGCAGAAGATGCAGACAGCCATCTCCGTCGGCGCCTCGGTGCTGGATGCCTTCCTGGGCCGAAAGAAGCTGAGCCGAACGAGCATGGGACGGGCGACCACGGCCATGCGTGGAGCGGGACGCGCTTCGAGGGAGAGGGACGACATTCGGCGGGCAGAGGAATCGGTAGAAACGCTCCTTGAGCAGAAGACGGAAATGGAAGAGGAGTTCGCGAGCGAGACCACGACCCTGAGGGACCGTTTCGACCCCGGTGGCCTGGAAATCGAAACGGTTACGGTCGCCCCGCGGAAGGCGGACATCGCGGTGCAGCGTCTGGTGCTGGCGTGGCTGCCCGGCCCTGTGGACGCCTGAACTTCGACTCGATCAGGAAGCAGCCGCCACGCGGGAAAGGGCTTCCAGACAGCGTTCGATCCCCTCGTCGTCGACATCGAGGTGAGTCACGGCCCGGAGCCTGCCGGGTCCAGCGGGTCAGAAGCCGTACGCCGAGCGCTTCCAGCTCGGCGGCCACGGTCTCCTCGTTCAAGCCGCCGTCTTCCAGGTGAATCATCACGATGTTCGTATCCGGCGCGTCGGCCCGGAGCCCGTCGATGGAGTCGGTCTCTCGCGCGAGCCGCCGGGCCCTGTCGTGGTCCTCGACAAGCCGATCGAGGTTGTGGTCCAACGCCCAGAGGCCGGCGGCCGCGAGGATGCCCACCTGCCGCATGCCCCCTCCGAGTCGCTTCCGGACGGACCACGCCTCCGCGATGAGGGCCGACGGAGCCGGCGAGGAGCGACCCGATCGGACAGCCCAGACCCTTCGAAATACAGACGGTGACCGTATCAGCGCATGACGCGAAGTCGCTCAGCCCGACGCCGGCGGCGGCCGCCGCGTTCCACAGGCGGGCGCCGTCCAGGTGAACGGGAAGAGACCGCTCTCGCGCGAGTGCCTGTATCGCTTGCATCGCCGGCAGCGGAACGACCGCACCGCCATGCAGGTTGTGGGTGTTCTCCACGCACAACAGCGTCGTGATCGGGTGGTGTCGATCGTCGGGCCTGATGGCCGCGGCGACATCCCCGGCGGTCAGAGAACCCCGGCTCGGAATGCACCGGATGGAGTTGCACGCCCGCCAGCCAGGCCGCGTCCGCATACTCGTAGTGGAAGACATGTGACTCAGCCTCGCAAACGGCCTCCGTGCCCGGGCGGGTGTGCAGGATCACCGCCGCCTGGTTGGCCTGGGTTCCCGAGGGAAAGAACAGGGCAGCTTCCTTGCCGAGCAGCTCGGCGACCCGACGCTCGAGTCGATCGGCCGTCGGGTCCTTACCGAGTACGTCGTCGTCCACCACGGCATCCGCCATCGCGCGGCGCATCCCGGGCGACGGTCGGGTGACCGTGTCAGACCTGAGGTCGACGGCCGCGTCGCTCATCGGCAGGCCCTAGGCCAACGCGCCGCCGCAGGCCGAGCAGAACTTCGCGCCTTCCTTTACCGCAGCCCCACACCCTGGACAGGCGTTCGAGGCGACCGTCTCACCCAGGTCGTCACGGGCGGCGATCGCGTCACGCGCATACCGGGCACGGAGCGTCGCGTAGTCCTGATCGGAAACCTTGCCCGTCTGGAATTCGAACTCCAGTTCGCGAAGCGCATCGATCGCTGCTTCCTTCCGCTCGGTTGCGGACGAACCGTCCTTCCCTTCCCTCCACCGACCCTCGATCATCGGCGCGAAAATCACCGCCGCCACGAGAATCGCCATGATCGAACCGAATATGTAGACTGCGTACACCGCACCTCCGTATGTGAAGAGCCGATCCGCTACCTGGCTCCGTGCCTGGAACCCGGATTGGATCGCCGTTCCGTCGCCAGCTCCAGCGCCCTCGCGACGGCGGCAGCCGGATCGTCGAACCGCTCGATCTCGAATCTGTCGCCCAGGGCATCCCGCACGCCGACGAGAGGGCGTCCGATCTTCATGCAGTGCGCCGCCTCGTTCACCGTACCCCAACCTCCTGACACCGCAATCACTGCCTCCGACGCTCTCACGACCAGGTAATTGCGGGCCTCTCCCATTCCCGTAGGGATCGGGATGGACACTCCGGCCGCCGCCGCCCCGGGGTCGTCGCCAGGGAGAATCCCGAGAACCTCACCGCCCTCGCTGGCGGCACCCTCGGCCGCCGCCGCCATCACTCCACTGCCTCCCCCACATACCACCAGGGCTTCGGCTCTAGCCAGGGCCCGTCCCACCGCGTGCGCCGTCGCCCAGATCTCGGGCTCCACTCGCGCAGATCCGATAACGCCGATCCGAAGTGGCCGCCGGGCGATCGTGTCCTGTCCCGTGGCATGTGGGATCACGGTTCAACCTCTTCCGCATCTTCAATCTGAGCCCAGTGGATAGCTGTCTGGACCGCGCGACGCCACCCCCTGAGACCTTCTTGCCGTGCGGTGGATCCCTCTGGATCGGGCTCGAAGCGGTCCTCGGTCCCCCGGGCCGCCAGAAACACTTCCGGCTCCGCCCAAACGCCGGCTTCGAGCCCCGCCAGCCCCGCGGCGCCGAGCGCGGTCAACTCCGTGGCGGCCGGTCGTCGCACGGGCACGCCAAGAACATCGGCCTGAAACTGCATCAGCCAATCGTTGGCGGCCGCTCCACCGTCCGCCCTCAACGACCTCAGATCCAGGTCCGGGTCCGTGGCCATCGCCTGCAGGGCGTCGACGGTCGAATACGCCATCGCCTCCAGGGCCGCCCGGACCAGGTGCTCCTTTCTCGTCCCCCGCGTGAGCCCGACGATCGTCCCGCGAGCGTCGGGCTCCCACCATGGAGTCCCAAGGCCGGTCAGCGCCGGAACGAAGGCGACGCCCTCGGTCGATTCGACCGAGCGAGCCATGGTCTCGGAATCCGCAGCGTCCACCAGGAGCCCGAGTCCGTCGCGGAGCCACTGAATGGCGGCCCCGGCCACTAGCACCGCGCCCTCGTAGGCGAAGGCGCGCCCGCCCCGGCGGTCGCAAGCCGCGGTCGTGAGCACGCCCTCTACGTCCGGTCCGCGTTCCTTCCCCGTATGCAGAAGGAGGAACGCACCCGTGCCGTACGTATTCTTGGCCTCACCTCGTTCCCAGCAGCCCTGGCCGAACAGCGCCGCCTGCTGATCTCCGGCGACACCCAGGATCGGCACTTCTGCCCCAAACAGCTCCGGATCGGTGACGCCGAAGTCGCCGGACGAAGTCCGCACGTCGGGCAACATGGCAAGCGGCACGCCGAATAACTCGCACAGCCACGGATCCCAGTCGCCCGTGTCCAGCGAGTAGAGCATGGTCCGCGAGGCGTTGGTGTGGTCGGTGGCATGCACCCGGCCCCCGGTCAGCCGGAAGATGAGCCAGCTGTCGATGGTGCCGAAAGCGAGATCGCCAGACGCCGCCCGCTCACGCCACCCTGGATTCCCGTTCAACAGCCACTCGAGCTTCGTGCCGGAGAAGTACGGATCGAGAACCAGGCCCGTCCGTGACCGGATAGCCGGGCCGTGGCCCAGCCGGGTCAACTCCTGGCAACGTTCCGACGTCCGGCGATCCTGCCACACGATCGCGGGAGCGAGCGGGCGCCCGCTCGCGCGGTCCCAGACGACCGTGGTCTCTCGCTGGTTCGTGATTCCTACAGCCGCCAGTCGACCCGAGACGCTGCGCCCGCGGCCATCAGCGCCTCGGACGTCGTATCCCGCACTGAGGCCCATATTTCCTCCGCGTCGTGCTCGACCCGCCCCGGCTCCGGAAAGTGCTGACGAAACTCCCGGTACGACGTGCCGAGGATCCGGCCGTCACGATCGACCACCAGGGCGCGGCTTCCCGTGGTCCCTTGGTCGATCGCGAGGACGAGGTTGCGTGGACGGCTCACCGGGCTCGACAGCGCTCGCCGGGTTGGATCAACTCGATCACTCGGCCTCCAGGCTTCCGTAGGCGTAGCGCAGGTCGAACCGTGCGAGCAGGGAGAGCAGGAGCTGCACTGGCAGACCCATCACGTTGAAGTATTCGCCCTCGATCCGCTCGACGAGGGCGGCCCCGAGCCCCTGGATGCCGTAGGCTCCGGCCTTGTCCAGCGGCTCTCCGCTGGCAACGTATTCCTCGCATTCCGCCGCAACAAGCGATCGGAACCATACCCGTGTGGAGGCGACGTCCGACTCGATTCTCCGCCCGACACGCATCGCCAGCCCGGTGTACACCTCGTGGCGGCGTCCCTGCAATTGCATGAGCATGCCCACCGCATCCCGCGCGTCCAAGGGCTTGCCGAGAATCTCGTTACCGAGCACCACGAGGGTGTCCGCGGCCAGGATCAGCTCGTCGGGGTCCGCGGCGCTCGCCGTTACTTTCTCCACGGCCAGGCGCTCGGCCTGCACCGCCGGGGACTCTCCGGCGCGCAACTCCTCGATCACTGAAGGCGGGCGCACGTCCGGATCGAGGCCGAGGAGATGCAGAATCTCCTTCCGGCGGGGCGAACTCGAGGCCAGGACCAGTCTCATCTCTCCACGACCAGCGTTACGGGTCCGTCGTTCACGAGCGACACTTCCATCCGGGCGCCGAACTGGCCCGTTGCCACGGGCACGGCACCGCCGCGACACACATCCACGAACTCTTCGTAGAGATGACGGGCCTCATCGGGCGGCGCAGCGCTGACGAACGAAGGGCGACGCCCGCGCGAGACGTCTCCGTACAGGGTGAACTGGGACACGATGAGCATTTCGCCGCTCACTTCGGTCAGGTCCCGGTTCATGCGACCCTCGGAATCCGGAAACACCCGCAGCCCCCGAAGCTTCGTGGCCATCCACTCCATCTGCTCGCGCCCGTCCCCTTCGGCGAATCCGACCAGCACCACCAACCCCCTGCCGATCGCCCCGACCGACTCTCCGTCCACGGAGACGGAGGCCCCGGAAACCCGCTGAACGACCACCCTCATTCCGCACTCCTGCCGTGAGTCCTTGATTTCACTCGTTCGGCCCCACTTTCCCCACTACGTGGATAACTCTCCCTGGTAGCCGAGCGCCACCATTTCCAGGCCGGCGCCGACCCTAAAGTGTGTTTTTCCACATTCTATCCACACATCTTCCACATATCTGGTTTTTAAAAACTTTCGTCCCACCCACGGGCTTTCGCGGCTCGGCCACGCTCTGGGGTCCCTATCGGAATCAAGAAGAAATGCCAGCCGTGCCCGTGGCCGGACACGAGAGCGGTGCGAACGTGGTGGGATTGCGAACCCCGGCCGGAGCCGACGATAGCTGGATGTACTCAACCCCTGGTGCTCCGAAGAGCTCCAGGGGCTGAGGGAAGATACATTTTCCGCACCGTAGCGTTATTCTTGGTCGGTTGCGCTATCCTTCCAAGAGTCGACAGGTTTGGTACCCTTCGCCCGGTTAGCTGTGCGGGCTCTCTCGCTCACGGGGAGCTGAGTCATCCACGCCGGACAACCCGTCGTCGCTCTGTCGGTGCAGCGGCCTACCGGATCTCGCCGGTGCCTCCTCCGCGGCACGCAACCATTATACAATTATTTTTTTTCTGGTCAACCCCGCGATGCATGCGAGGTATGCTTTTTTGAAAAAATGAAGGCTAGAGGTCAACGCTGAACTGGGGTCGTGAAGCCACAATCGAGAGAATCGGCGTGGCTGAACCGAGGTCGCACACCGCAACGCCGAACGTCTCAGGTCTCGAGCAGTTCGTGGCCGCGGCGGGCGATGAGGTCGCCGTTGATGACCGTGCCCGTTTGACGAATCACGTCCAGAGTGCGAACGAGGAGAGCGTCGGGGGGAAGGGTCAGGCTCAGTCCCTCAGAAGTTCCCACGACGATCAGTGACTGGCGGCTGCGCGACATCGCGACGTTCAGAAGGCGAGGGAAATCAGGGTTCCGCTGTTCGTTCAGGAACCAGCTTCCCCCCGGGGGAGCATCGACCGTGTCGAGGATGATGGCCTCTTTCTCCCTGCCCTGAAACCGGTGGATGGTCGCGATTTCCAGTCCGGCCGGAGCGAGGCGGCCGAGCCTCGACCGTACCTGCTGGAAGATGCGGCGAGCCTGGAGACGATAGGGAGTCACGACGCCCACGTCGGCCACCCCGCGACGTGTCAGGATCTCGATCAGCTGCAGGAGCACGTCGACGTGGACGGCGTTGGCGCGCGACCCCTCGGCTCGCTCCACCTGCGGCCGTAGAGCCTGGGTATCGACCAGGACCAGCGGCGGTGCCCGACTCGGCCGATGGGTCACGGAGGGTGCGTCGGTCAACCGGCCACCGTAGAACAGATCGCTCACGAGGACTCGGATCTGGGGAGCCATCCGGTACTGCTCCGTGAGCATGGCGCAGAGGTCGTCCCTGGGATCCGGCAAAGTACGACCGACTTCCGGCGCGATCGAACCGGACTGCCGGAAGATATCGCGGCTCAGCCATCGCTTCGCCTCGCCTCCGCTGGCCATGACGACGGCGGGCAACTGCTGGAAGTCGCCCACGGCGATCGCCCGCTCGGACGCGAGGCACGCTCCGGCGAATACGTAAGGAAGGGGCGCCGTGCTTGCCTCATCCACGAAGAGCGACTGAAAACGCTGCCCCCACAGGTCGTCACGCAAAGTGAGCCGGGCGAAGGTGGTAAGGACGACGTCCGCCCGTGAGACGGCCCCGGCGCCGGCTCGCTGAAGCTCGGATGTGAGATGACCTACTCTGGCGAGGGCTCCCGGAGAGGCCGCCGCGCGAGCGCTCGCCAGCACGGCTCCATATCGCTGGTGCAGGCCGGCCGTGGCCCGCCCGGCGCGGACGAGTCCCAGTTCTCCCTCGAGTTCGTCCAACAGGCGCGTCAGACGGCCCGGGTCCCTTTCCTCGCGACGTTGGACCACGGCTTCGATCGACAGGTCGATGTTTCCCGATCGGCTGTGGGCGGCCCCGACCCTTACGATGCGCCCCTCCGAGACCGCCTCGAGACCCATCTGCTCCGCCACTCTGCGTGCCGCCTCATCGACAGCCACGTTGGTGGTGGCCAGAACGAGCACCCTGCCCTCGTCCGCCAACGCCCGGACCGCGTGTCCCAACAGCAGGGTCTTTCCCGTTCCCGGCGGGCCCCAGACGAGTTGAGTCCGGCTGCCGAGAATCCGTTCGAGGGCGAGGGTCTGGCAAGGGTTCAGCCCGTCCCGGTGCATCGCGGCGATTTCGCGGGTTCCGGTGTCCGGGAAGCGGGCCCCGAACAGTCGAAGGGCGGTCTCGGTGTGATACGAATCGGGCTCGGCCTCGATGGCGGCCAGCCGGCCGTCAAGGGCCGTCAGAAGCCAGGTCGGGTCGAACGTGAGCTCGGCCGGGCCCGCGAGACGGCCCATCCAGTCGGTGACGGCAACGCGAATCACACGGGACGAGGGTTCCCAGCGGCTCACGAACCCGAGTGTTTCCCCACCATGACTGGACACGCGAACTGCGTCATCGACGCGAATGACATACCTTCCGGGCGGCAGGGTCCAGTCGTACAAGAACCCCGCCGAGTCCGTGTCTGCCTCATGGCCGCCGGACGCCTGGACAGGTTGTCCGATACCCCGACGGGCCAGGTCATCCTGGATCGCGAGGATCTCTTCATCGATGGCCCCTTGGAAGCCCTGGATGAAGACTTCCAGTTCGGCTGGCTCGTTCTCGGCGCTCATGGAGTCCGTAAGGTAGGCGGCGGGACGCCCGACGCCACGGGCGCCTGTCCGGACCAGATCCGATTCATCCAGCTCCGGGAGGGCAACAGGGTGAGCGAAGACAGGTTTCTCGGGGACGCCGGGCGGACGGCGCAGTGGATCGCTTCCTATCGGGGCAGAGTCAACGACTTGCCGGTTCTGCCGCGGGTACTCCCGGGGGACGTGGCGGCCGCGCTGCCACAGGAACCGCCCGAGGAACCGGAAACGCTGGAGTCGGTCCTCGCCGACCTCGATCACGTAATCGTCCCGGGCCTGACCCACTGGAACCATCCGGGTTTCTTCGCCTATTTCTGCAGCTCGACCACCGATGCCGGCGTCCTCGCGGAGTTCCTCGCTGCTGAACTCAATCAGAATGCCATGCTGTGGCGTACGTCTCCGGCGGCTACCGAACTGGAGCGGCGGACGGTGGATTGGGTCCGGCATTTCGTCGGCCTGCCAGAGGACTTCGAAGGCCTGATCCTGGATACGGCCTCGAGCAGTTCCTTCACGGCACTCCTCGCGGCCCGTGAGCAGGCGGTTCCGGATGTTCGCGAGCGCGGCCTGGCCGGTCGCAGCGACCTGGGGCCGTGCATCCTGTACTTGTCGCAGGAGGCGCATAGCTCAGTGGACAAGGCGGCCCTGGCCGCCGGCCTCGGCCTCGACCAGGTGCGGCATGTGCCGGTGGACGAGAGATTCCGAATGATCCCGGCGGAACTGGAGAAGGCCATCGACGGCCGACCGGGCAGCCGGTCGCACTCCCGTGATGGTTTGCGCGACCATCGGCACGACGTCCACCACCAGCGTCGATCCCGTGCGAGAGGTGGCGGAGATCTGTCAGCGCCTGGGAGTTTGGCTGCACGTGGATGCCGCGTACGCCGGCCCGGCGGCCGCTCTTCCGGAAAAGCGAGGCGAGTTCGACGGCTGGGAGCATGCGGATTCCATCGTGCTGAATCCCCACAAGTGGATGTCGACACCGATCGACTGCAGCGTCCTCCTGTACCGAAACGCCGAGGCCATGAGGAGGCCACTCCAGCTCACCCCCGAGTATCTCCGAAGCACGGAAGACGGATCCAACCTGATGGACATCGGTCTCTCCCTCGGACGGCGTTTCAGGGCGCTGAAGCTGTGGTTCCAGTTTCGCCTGGAAGGCGCTGAGGGTCTGCGCGCCCGGCTGCGCTCACACATCGCGATCGCCGACGAACTGGCAGGGTGGATCGACGAGGATCCCAGGTTTGAGGTGTCCGCGCCTCACCCGTTCTCCCTGGTCGTGTTCCGGGCCATTCCTCCGCCCGACGTCGATTCGGACGAGTGGAACCGCAGGCTGCTGGAAGCGGTAAACCGTGGAGGCCGGGTATTCCTGTCACACACGACCGTCGGCGGCCGGTACGTAATCCGCCTCGCCGTGGGAAGCGCGAGGGGAACCGAGGAATCGGTGCGGGAAGCGTGGAGTCTTCTCGTGGATCAATACGATCGCATGATGAATCGCTGACCGGGCCAGTACAGCGGAACCGGTCTGCAGCCATCTCCGAGAAAGGCATGACATGATAGAAGTCGGCGATATCGCGCCGGATTTCGCCCTCCCGTCGGACCGGGGTGAGGTGGTGCGGCTGAGCGACCTCGAAGGCAAGAGGGTCATCCTGTATTTCTACCCCAAGGATGACACGAGCGGCTGCACAAAAGAGGCGTGCGGATTTCGAGACGCCATGCCGGCGCTCGAGGAGCGGAACGCAGTCGTGCTGGGCGTCAGCCCCGACCCCGTCCGGTCCCACGAGCGGTTCCGGGACAAGTACGACCTGAACTTCCCGCTCCTCGTGGACGAAGACCACAAGGTCGCGGAGGCGTACGGCGCCTGGGGACTCAAGAAGATGTACGGCCGGGAGTACGAGGGAATCCTGCGTTCCACGTTCGTGATCGGCGTGGACGGACGGATCGAGACGGCGTACCGAAAGGTCCGGCCTGCGGAACATGCCGACGAGGTTCTTGCGGGGCTCGCCGGGTGACCGGGAACTCGAAAGCGGCGTGGACGATCACCGTGGCGATCGCCGCGGCTTCGGTCGCCGCCGTGCGGCCGGTATACGCACAGAATGCGACGGGAGCCGAAGCCGTGCAGGTCCCGAACCAGCAGTCGGTGATCCTGGAGCGTGCGGATCGGGCGCGGGTCAAGGGAGACCCGGGGGCCCCGATTCGAATCGTGGAGATCTCGGACTTCGAGTGCCGGTTCTGCGCCCGGTTCTACGAAGAGTCGTACCGGGCGATCGACAGCCTCTACGTGCAGACGGGAATCGCCAGGTACGTCTGGATCTCCTTTCCGAATTCAACGCATCCCCGCGCCTGGCCAGCCATCGAGGCCGCCTTCTGTGCCGGCGCGGCGGGACGGTTCTGGGACATGCACGACGTATTGTTCGATCGTCGTGAGGCATGGGTGGAAGCCAGCGATCCGAACTCGCTGTTCCAGGCCTATGCCGCGGAAATCGGGATTGAAGCGGAGTCGTTTGCGGCGTGCTTGCGGAACGACCAGACCGCCCCTCTGCAGGTCCGCGACTACGAGTCCGCGATCACAGCCGGGGTGACCAGCACCCCATTCTTCATCGTGGGCGACAGCGTGGCGGTGCGTGGAGCGGTCCCCCTCGAGACGTTCCGCTCGGCCATCGACAGCGTTCTCGTCCTGCGAGGACACGACCCTCCCTGACGTCGGCTACCGCTCCCCGGCCGAGAGTCTTTGAAACACGAGCCGCATTCCTTCGATGGCGGCCGCGGCGGTGCGGGCGCCGTCGTCGAAGCGCATCGAGAGCTCTCGCTCGCCGGTTCCGGCGAGGGGGATCTCGAGGGTGAAGTGAACGGAGACGCCTGCTGGCCGTACCTCGGCCGTGCGGTCCGCCCACCCGTCTTCTGACGCATCGAGAGCTCCTTCGATGTGCACCTCGACCACGTCACATACACCGCCGACTTCCTGGGCCATCACGGCGAGGCGCCGGGCCAGGGCTTCGTTCGATTCCGGATCCGAACGCCGCTCTTCCATCCAGAGCGTGGGGGGGGCGACGTCCAGCGCCAGGTACCCCAGGTGAACATCTCGGATGGAATCCGAGGCCGGGGATCGAGGCTTCCGGCGCGGGCGCCGCGTCACCGAACGGCTCGTCATCCGCTTCCCACGAGAGATAGGAGAGCAATCCCTCCGCACCGATGGCGGCGGCGGCCACGGCCACCTCGTCGAGCGACAACTCGACGAGCGCGGACGGCGCGTGAAGCGCATCGATAGCGCCCGATTCCATGATGTCCAGCTCTGACTGATCATACGCCAGGCACCGGAAGAACCATGATGACGGTTCCTGGCGGCCCTCGAACTCGTCCCGCACGCCGAGGGCGGCCCCGCGCAGGGCGCTGAGCAGATTGTACGCGATCTGGTGGCGGGTGAAGTTGGGCAATCGTCCTCCTAGCGACCGATCATGATGTGGGCCCACGGAGTGCCGGGAAGCATGAGCCAGGGTGCCGTTCCGTCCGGGCGCGCCGGAAGCCCAAGCTCCTCGGCCGTGGCTCCGGGAACGTACACCACAGCCAGTCTTCGCGCCCCCTCGAGGTCGCCCGGCCCGTCGTCGGCGCTCACGGAATAGAGCACGGCTCTATCGGGCATCGTGAAGTCGCCGTCTCGAAGGGCCGCGTAGCGCGCATCCATGATCTCGGACCTGCCCATGCCCTCTGCCTTCAGCCGCCGGCCCAGCACCATGAACCCGTCGAGGGTGCTGTGGTAGCAGGCGACGTGGAAGCCCTCGGTCCCGGGGTCGTCGGCCAGGCATATCAGGCCATTCGTCCCCTCACGCAGGACGGTGAGGGGATCGCCGGGCCGATCTTCCCCGCCATACCCGAGCACCGTCGCCGCCGCTCGCATCGACTCGGGAGCGGCCAGCACCGCCTGTTCGACCTGAGTTTCGCGGTCCTGGGCGTCGTCTTCCTGCGCGACCGCCCCGGGCGCCACTATGGCGGAAACCAACAGTGCCGCGATCGCTCGAATCCACATGCTTGCCACCTCCACTTGTCACTTTGTCCCGCCGTGAGATAGCTTGACCCGCGGCGTTACCGGGGTCACGCCGCCAAGCCTCCTCCGCATGGCATCAGATCCTCAGAAAGGTACGACAATAAGCGCCTTTGCGGCACATCGACCAGGCACCTTCAGGCGCGGGACGGCTTGTCCCGGACCCCAACCGCTGCGGCACGCTTCTCGCTACCCAGCGGGGGACTTGTGCTCGCCGTAGCCAGCACCGCGAGGGGCGCTTGCCCCACCGGCTTGCGGTCATCCACTCGGTGACCGGCACGGTTGAACCCTACATGAGAGCGAACAACCCATGCGAATAGCTGTCCCGAAGGAGCATACGCCGCTCGATCACCGCGTGGCCATGACCCCGCAGTCGATCAAGCGCCTTGCTTCGGACGAGATCCAGGTCGTCGTGGAAAGCGGGGCCGGGCTCGGAGCCTCCTTCACAGACGACGAGTACCGCGATGCCGGGGCCGAGATCGCCCAGGATCCGAAGGCCCTGTTCGAGGGGGCTGACGTGGTCACGAAGATCAACAGTCCGGTGAAGCGGGAAGACGGGACCGACGAGGTCGAGCTGATTCCGGCCGGGGCCCTGTTTCTGGCCCAGATGCGGCCGCACGAGCACGCGGACGTGCTGAAACGCCTGGCCGAACGAGGGGTGACATCCTTCTCCATGGAGCTGATGCCACGCACGACGCTGGCCCAGCGCATGGACTGCCTCTCAGCGTTCAGTACCGTCGCGGGTTACATGGCCGTTGTCCGCGGCGCCGAGGCCGCCAGCAAGTTCTTCCCGATGCTCACGACGGCGGCGGGGACGATTCCGCCGGCCAACGTCTTCATCATCGGCGCGGGCGTGGCCGGTCTCCAGGCCATCGCCACGGCTCGGCGGCTTGGGGCCGTGGTCGAGGGGTTCGACATTCGGCCTGAGACCAAGGAACAGGTCCAGAGCCTCGGAGCGAAGTTCGTCGAATGGGAGGGAACCAGCGACGACATGCAGACCGAGGGTGGCTACGCCAAGGAAGTGTCGGCGGAAGAGGAGGAGCGCGAACAGCAGCTCCTGGCGGACCACATCGCGAAGTCGGATGTCGTGGTCACGACGGCGCTCGTTCCCGGCAGGCCTGCTCCGAAGCTCATCTCCGAGGACATGGTCAAGGGCATGCGGCCGGGCTCGGTGATCGTGGACCTGGCCGCCGAGACCGGTGGAAACTGCGAGTTGACGGTGAAGGGTGAGGTCGTGGAGCGCCACGGAGTGCTCATCCTCGGGCAGACGGACCTGGCAGCGTCACTGCCGGTTCACGGCAGCTTGATGTACGGCCGGATCGTCACGGTCCTGCTGCAGCATATCATGGACGACGAGGGCAAGATCGTCATCGACCTCGACGACGAGATCACTACCGCAATTGCGGTTACGCACGACGGAAATGTGAGGTATCAGCAATGACCGGTACGATACTCATCAGCGTGTATGTCTTCGTGCTGGCGATGTTCGTCGGCTTCGAAGTCATCACCAAGGTCCCTCCCACGCTGCACACGCCCCTGATGTCGGGCTCCAACGCCATCTCAGGAATCTCGATCGTCGGGGCGCTGGTCATCGCCGGCATGGGACAGGGCACGTTGTTCGACATCATCGGGATGGTCGCGGTCGTCGCCGCGACCCTCAACGTGGTGGGCGGATTCATGGTCACCGACCGGATGCTGCAAATGTTCCGGCGGGACACCGACACGAACTAGCGAACACCGAGGCAGATAGATGGAAACCAGAGTTCTCATCATGCAGCTCGCCTACCTTGTCTCGGCGGTGCTGTTCATAACCGGGCTGAAGCGCCTCAGCCATCCGGACACCGCCAGGGGCGGCAATCGGCTGGCGGCGATCGGCATGCTGCTCGCGATCGTTGCCACGCTGGTCGGCGAGCAGATTCTCACCTGGCAGTGGATCATCGGCGGACTGTTGATCGGGACCGTAGTCGGCGGATTCATGGCCCGGTTCGTCAAGATGACCGCCATGCCGCAGATGGTAGGCCTGTTCAACGGATTCGGTGGCCTGGCCTCCGGTCTCGTTGCCGCGGCTGAGTTCCTGCGCTACTCCATGGGCGTGGCCGGGACAGCAGAAGTTCCGGTGGACGCGTCCATCTCGATCATGCTCGGCACGCTGATCGGGGCCGTGACCTTCTCCGGCAGTCTTGTCGCATTCGGAAAGCTGCAGGGCATCGTGACCGAGAAGGCGGTGAGGTACCCCGCTCAGCAGTTCCTGAATGCCGTTCTGTTTCTCAGCATTCTGGCCGCAATGGCCTATCTCGTCGTCATGACGCCGGACGCCATCGCGGCCTCTGACACGGGCACCGTGAACATCATCTATTACGCCCTCTGGGGCGCAGCGATGCTGCTCGGCGTGCTGCTGGTGATCCCGATCGGCGGCGCCGACATGCCGGTCGTCGTGTCGCTGCTGAACTCCTACTCCGGCCTCGCGGCTTCGGCGGCCGGTTTCGTGCTCAACAACAACGTCCTCATCATCTCCGGCGCCCTGGTTGGCGCGTCGGGCCTGATCCTCACGCGGATCATGTGCAAGGCCATGAACCGATCGCTGGCCAACGTGATCTTCGGGTCGTTTGGGCAGGTGGCGGGCAAGGAGCTCATCAAGGGCGAGAAGCGCACGATGGCCGACGTGAACGACGTGCAGGCGGACGACGTGGCCATGCTGCTCGCATACGCCAAGCAGGTCGTGATCGTACCCGGCTACGGTCTCGCGGTGGCGCAGGCGCAGCACAAGCTCCGCGAGCTGTGCGATAACCTCGAGAGCCGCGGTGTGAACGTGAAGTACGTGGTTCACCCTGTCGCCGGCCGGATGCCCGGACACATGAACGTCCTGCTGGCCGAGGCCAACGTGCCGTACAACCAGCTGTACGAGCCCGAGGACGTGAACCCGGACATCGCCAACGTGGACGCGTGCCTGGTGGTCGGCGCCAACGATGTGGTGAATCCGGCCGCGCGGGACGAGCCGGCCAGCGACCTGTACGGTATGCCGATCATCGAGGTGGACCGCGCGAAGCACACCGTGGTCATGAAGCGGAGCCTGAACCCCGGTTTCGCGGGCCTCGACAACGAGTTGTTCTATCTCCGGAACACGATGATGCTGTTCGGCGACGCGGCCGACTCCATCGGACGGATCCTGGAGGAATTGAAGCAGCTGTAGTCCAGCGGACGCCGCCTCTCTCCGTTTCGCAGGGAGAGGCGGCGATCGCTCCCGCCTTGAATCGGCTCACCTGTGGCGCACTCGCCATCCCGAGCTTTAGGTTTATACTTGAGAGATTGTGCCGGCGGCGCTCGAGGAGCGTTTGCGGCCGATCCGAGAACGTACAGGCAACCCATTCAGGTGAGAGTTGATGATGACAAGACGCTTCCTCCGCGCGCTTACGGTACTGGCCCTCGTGGCCTTTGGCGGTTTTACCGCCGCCTGCGGCGACGATGACGAGGGCACGGATCCGCCGGCTGGTACGGACCTGTCAGGCGACTACGTACTGGTTTCGGTCACGCAGGGAGGCGTCACGCTGAGCCCGACCGAGGGCGCGAGCGGCACCCTGACGCTGACTGCGACTCGCTACATGCTCAGCGTGACGGTTCCCAGTCCGACCGGCCCGGTCACCACCGAGGACACGCGGCACCTACCAGACGGACGGCAACACCTGGACGCAGGAATCGGACAACGCGGGTGGCTTCCAGGGTGTCGGGACGTTCACGCTCGTGGGCGGAACGCTGACGGTCGACGTGACCACCGCCGGCGTTCAGGTCGTGAGCGTGTGGAGCCAGACCTAGACACGCCCGCGGATGGCCATGGCTGAACGAAACAGCCGTCGAGCCGGTCCTTCGCGGCCGCCGGGCCCGGGCAGTCTGGACGGGTCGCGGCGGTCTGGCTCGTCGGGGGTGCCGGTGGCCTTCAGGTCTCAATCCCAGGCCGGCGGCGCCATCGAAGGGTACGGTGCTCTCGGCGTCCGACAGCCTTCCCGTGCGCCAGGCGACGGTCCAGGTCACGCGGCACCCCGCTGGGTGTCCTGACCGGCGAACAGGGTCGTTTCGCATCGTCCGGATCGATCCGGGCACGTACACGTTGCGCGTCTCGGCGCCTGGATACGAGCAGACCGCTACAGTCCGGACGTGGTCGTGACCGAGGGCGAATCGGTCCGTGTGGTCGTGTACGTCCAACCCTCGTGATCGACGTGCCCGGCCTGGTGGTCACCGCGAGCCGGAGCCGGGAGCGACCCGACCAGTCGCCGGTCAGCGTATCCGTCCTGGAATCGCAGGAGCTCCAGCAGCGCAACGTCAACAACGTCGGAGAGGCCCTTCCGTTCGCCCAGGGCGTGGTGTCCAAACGGCGGGCAGCTCGATATCAGGGGCGCGTCCGGAATATCGCGTGGCGTAGGCAGCCGGGTGCTCGTGCTGCTGGACGGCCACCGGATGCTGAAGGGCGTCGGTTCCGAGGCCGACTTCGAGAAGCTGCCCCTGCTGGACGTCGAGCGCGTCGAGGTCGTCAAGGGCTCGCACTCGTCGCTGTACGGGACGGGAGCGCTCGGTGGCGTCGTGAACGTAATCACGGCGGTCCCCTCCGAGACGCCCGAGACGCTGGTTCGCGGCTATATCGGCACCTACGACACGCCCTCCCGGTATCGCTTCACCGACGAGACTCTGAGCACGGCCGGAGTCGGCGTGCAGCACTCGAGGCGCATCGCGGGCGTGGGCACCACCCTGTTCCTCGGCACCGATGGATCCGAGGGCTTTCGCCAGAACGGCGGATACTCCCGCTGGCAGGCCCGTGTCAAGACGGTGTTCGGTCCTGACACTCAGCGTCCGGTCGATGCCTTCGTGAACTGGACGCAGCGCGACGCGGACGAGTTCTATACCTGGCTGTCCGAAGATCAGCCGCTGGAAGTGGAGCCGGAGGAACTCGGCGACTGGCTGAGAGAAACCGACCTCTCGGTCGGTGCCACCCTGCGGCCACTGATGACCCAGAAGTCATCGCTGCTGATCCGACCGATCTTCGACTACAACGCGGTGCAGAACCACTTTCACGACAGCGACGACACGCCACCGCAGTTCGCGTCTCGCGGCAGACGCCCAGTTCGACATCGCGCCCTCCTTCGGCCAGTCCGTAACGACCGGAATCGAGGCGTCGTGGACCGATATCACATCCAGCATTCTGGTGGTCGATCCTTCGATCCTGGACCTCGGTCTCTACGCGCAGGACGAGATCCGCGTCTCCGATCGGCTCCGTGCGGTTGCGGGTCTCCGATTCGACTACCACGGGGCGACCTCGGCGGAGTCCGACTTCGTCGTGAGCCCGCGTATCGGCGGGGTCTTTCTTCCGTCGGAGTCGGTGAGCCTGAGAGCCTCGATCAGCCGCGGATACCGGGCGCCCGAGTGCGGCGGAGCAGTATACCGAGACCACGCAATTCGGCTTCGACGTCATCCCGAACCTCTCGCTGACCGGAGAGCGGGCGTGGTCGGGCGAAGTCGGGACCACCGCACGCGTAGGACGATGGCTCCGCCTGGACGCGGCCCTCTTCTACAGCGACTTCCGCGACCTCATCGAGCCGTCGCCGGTGGCCGGGCAGTTCTTCACGTTTCAATTTCAGAACGTGGCGAAGGCCCGGGTCCTGGGCCTGGACACGGGCGTCGCAGATCGGCCTGCTGGGGGACCGGCTCGGATTCAAGGTCAACTACCTGTTCCTCGACTCCAACGACGAGCGTACGGGCGAGCCGCTTCCCTATCGGTCACCGCACAACCTGACGCTGACGGTTTCGGCGTTCCGCGAGCTCGTGGCGGTCGACTATCTGTTCCGCAGCGAAGTAGAGGAAGTCCTGGCGTACCCGCTGGACCCGCGGGACGCGATTTCCGTGGTGGACCTGCGCCTGTCGCTACCAGATTCGGGAACTGGGTGGTGATGGGCAAGGTCGCCAATCTCCTGCAGAGCAAGTACGTGGATATCCAGGAACGCAATCCCGGTGCCAGCCGGCTGTTCCGCCTCACGGTGATGCCCCGCTTCTGAGCCGTGGCGCCCCTCCGTCAGCACCTTCTGGCTGAGAGGCCGGTCACCACCCGCGAATCCTCAGTCCACCGTGCGAGCCAGCGCCAGCGCGAAGCGATCGGCTTCGTCCGTGCACCACGACTCCAGCGTCAGACCGGCCGCATCGAGCAGCCCGCCCGCAGACTGGCGGGTATACTTGTGACTGAGTTCGGTGCGGATCGTCTCTCCGGCCGTGAAGGCCACATCCAGTCCGATCGCGGCGATCCGAACGACCTGTTCCCTCACCGACTCGAGGTGCATTTCGATTCTCGACGCGTCGGCGTTCCACACCGCGCGGTGACGAAACGCATCCAGATCGAACGAAGCCTCGAGGTCGCGGTTCAGCACCCTGAGCATGTTGAGATTGAATTTCGCCGTGACACCCGCCTCGTCGTTGTACGCACTCTCGAGCACGGCCACGTCCTTCACGAGATCGAATCCGATCAGGAAGGCGTCCGCGCCGGTCATCTCTCGCCGGATGGAGGCGAGGAAAGCGGTTGCCTGCTCCGTCTCGAGGTTGCCGATCGTCGATCCGAGAAACGCCATCAGTCGCGGGCGGCCCTGGAAGGGGAGGTCTCGCGGGCGCTCGAAATCGCCGATGACGCCCTCGACTCTCATGTGTGGGTAGTCCCGAAGGAGCGAGTCTGCAGCGTGGCGCGATGCGTCCGCGCTCACGTCCACGGGACCGTAACCCTCGAGAAGTCCCCGGTCGACCATGGCGTCGAGCAGGATTCGGGTCTTTCGAGCCGCTCCGGAACCGAACTCCACCAGCACACTGGGCCGAACGGCTTCCAGGAACTGCCCCGACTCCCGCTCGAGGATTTCGGTCTCGGCCCGGGTCAGGTAGTACTCGGGCAGGCGCGTGATCATCTCGAACGAGATGCGAACCGCGCGCATCGTAGAAGATACTTGGATGGTAGAGTCTTGGGCACGGACGATAGGCCGGCCCTGGTGTCCCCGGACAGATCATACGGACTCTCGTGCTCGCGCAGTGTATTGCGGAGGACGATTCTCGAACCGGTTCCGCCGCCGTTCACGGGGCCAGGTCCCGTGCGAGACGGAATCCGGCGAAGATCTGTCGCCGAATCGGGTAGTCCCAGTTTCGAAACGTGTTGCGGGCGACGCCGCCGTCCGTGGCCCACGACGCGCCTCTCAGTACGACGTAATCCTCACCGAAGAACACGGCCGAGTAGTCCTCGTACGGGTAGGCTTCGAAACCGGGGTATGCCCGGAAGCGGGAGGAGGTCCATTCCCACGTATCGCCGAGCATCTGCTCGCATCCCAGGGGACTGCGACCCGCAGGGAACGAGCCGACGGGCGCGACCCCGAACGCGGCCGCGTCGAGGTTGGCGACATCCGGAGTGGGAGGGAGCGCCCCCCAGGGGTAGGGATGCACCGCTCCGCCTTCCGGATCCCACGCCGCCGCTTTTTCCCACTCCACCTCGGTCGGTAGTCTCGCTCCCGCGAATCGGGCATACGCCTCCGCTTCGTGATAGCAGACGTGTATCACGGGATCATTCGCCCGAAGCGGCTCAGCGCCGAGCGACGTGGTCCTCTCCCAGCCCTCCACCCCGCCCTCCCGAGCCGCCTCGGCTGCCTCCCGGGAGGACAGCGGGCCGTCGAGCCCGACGGGACGCCAATGCAGGGGTACGGCCAGACCCGCCTCTTCCTTCCAGTCCCACCCGGCGTCGGTCCACAGCGTCTGATCGTCGTAGCCACCGGCCGCCACAAACTCGACATACTCCCCGTTGGTCACGGGATACCGGCCCAATTCGAATGCCGCGGTGCTCACCGTATGCCGCGGAAGCTCATTGTCGTACGCGAAGGGCCGGGCCGTGGCTCCCATTTCGAAGGGCCCGGCGGGAATGCCGATCATCTCGCGCACCGCTGCCGGGTCCGGCGGCTCGAAAGGCCTGCGCGACACCGGCACGTAGCTCTCGGTCTCCATGAGCGAAATCGTCTGAAGGATCGTCTCCTGGTGCTGGGCCTCGTGTTCACGGACCAGCTCGTAGACGAAGCCGTCTCGCAGGAGGCGGTTATCCGAATCGGAAAAGTCGAGGCGGGCCAGCGTATCGAGTGTCCGGTTCCGCACCTCAGCGAGTCGAGCCAGGATCGCGGTCCGCTCCGGCAACTCGAGAGCACCGCGGCGGGACCTGGGCGTACGCATCGCGTCGTATATATCCGGCAGTGCGGACTCGGCGACCACCTGCCCAAGCCGCTCCACCAGCCACAGGTCCTCGAACTCCGCGATGTGGCCGAGGTCCCACGCGATCGGACTCATCAGGGGCGAGTGTTGCCTGGTCAAGGCAGCCTCTGAGAGAGGGTTCACGATGTCGAGCGTCCGTCGCCGGACTCTCGCCAGGGCCTCGGCGATCACCTCACGCGATGTTCCGGACCCTTCGAATGCCTCGTCGTCTCTCATTCCGCGAACTGCTCCCTTGGCGCACCGTGACCCCGGACGGCCGTCGACTTCCGGGGACCTTACCCGGGGGTGAACCGGTATAGTAGCCGAGCCCCCCCGGGCTTGCACCGGTAGCCGCGCTGCCGGGGGAGCGGGATGGGGTCACACGGTGATATATTTCATGAGTGTGCGTCGCACGCTCCCCCTAAGCAGCAAGCAGCCGTCCGGGCCAGATCGTGCTCCCGGGCTCGAAACGTCTTCGGGCGGGATTGGTTCCCGTCACCGCCAGAATGGATGCCCAGTCATGTCCGGTTCCGAAAAGCAGGTGCCGCGCGAGAAGGTCCACGTCAGCGAGGCGGAGGCCCGCCGCGTGGCGGAAGCCGCCCGGCAGAAGAAATGGGACAAGGCGACTTTCGTGCGCGATATGTTCCTCGGCGACTTCCGGCTCGATCTCATCGATCCTTATCCGGACCCGGACGACTTCGTCGGCGAGCGCTGTCGGGACTTCATCACGGAGCTCACCGCGTTTCTGCGCACGGTGGACTCCGAGGCCATCGATCGGAACCGTAAGATCCCGTCTGGAGTCCTCGATGAACTGAGGCGCATGGGTGCGTTCGGGCTGAAGATCCCCGAGGAGTACGGCGGCTTCGGATTCGGCCAGACGGAGTACAACCAGGTGATGGCGACGTTGGGTAGCGTCGATGGCAGTCTCGTCGCGCTCCTGTCGGCTCACCAGTCCATCGGGGTGCCGCAGCCCCTCAAGATGTTCGGCACTCCCGAGCAGAAGCAGCGATATCTTCCGCGCCTCGCCGCCGGAGCGATCTCAGCATTCGCTCTGACCGAGGACGACGTCGGATCCGACCCCGCGAGACTCAGCACGACCGCGGAGTTGAGCGACGATGGGACCCACTACGTGCTGAACGGCGACAAGCTGTGGACCACGAACGGCACGATCGCCGAACTGCTCGTGGTCATGGCCCGTCATCCCGGCACCGGAAAGATCTCCGCGTTCATCGTGGAGATGGATTGGGACGGAGTCGAGATCACGGCGCGCAACCACTTCATGGGAATCGGCGGAATCGAGAATGCCAACATCCGGTTCACCGACGTTCGCGTGCCGGTTGAAAACCTTCTGTGGGACGAAGGCCGGGGGCTGAAGCTCGCGCTGATTACGCTGAACACCGGCCGGCTCTCGATTCCGGCCGTCGCCGTCGGCAGCGGCAAGACGGCCCTCCGATACACCCGGGAATGGGGAAACGAGAGGGTCCAGTGGGGTCAGCCCGTGGGGCGGCACGAAGCCGTCGCCCAGAAGATCTCCTACATCGCCGCCGAGACCCTGGCCATGGAGGCGGTGGCCGAGCTGTCCGCATTGATGGTCGACCGCGGAGAATTCGACATTCGCCTCGAGGCCGCGCTCGCCAAGCTTTACAACACCGAGAAGGGTTGGACCGTGATCGATGAGATGGTCCAGGCACTGGGTGGGCGGGGATACGAGAGGGCGGACTCGCTTTTCGCGCGGGGTGAAAAACCGGTCCCCGCGGAGCGGATGTTGAGGGATTTCAGAATCAATCGGATCTTCGAAGGCTCGAGCGAGATCATGCGCCTGTTCATCGCCCGCGAGGCGGTGGATCGTCATCTGCAGGTCGCGGGCCCACTGGTCGAGGGCGACCTGAGCACTGGCCAGAAGCTGAGGCTCCTGCCGAAAGTGGCCGCCTTCTACGCGCTCTGGTACCCCAGGCAGTGGGTTCCCCGCTTGGGTGGCTACGGAAGGTTCGGTCCCCTGGCCGGCCACATGCGGTTCGTCGATCGATCGTCGCGTCGCCTGGCGAGGACTCTCTTTCACAAGATGGTCCGCTTCGGCGCGGGATTGCAGCGCAAGCAGATGCTGCTGTTCCGGGGCGTCGACATCGCGGCGGAGCTGTTCGCCATGTCCGCCGTGGTCTGCCGCGTACAGATGCTGGCCCGAACCGGACGACCGGATGCCGACCACGCCCGCGAGCTGGCGGACCTGTTCTGCCGAATGGCCAGACGCAGGGTCGAGTCACTTTTCGGGGATATGCGGTCGAACGATGACGATGCAATGTACCGAATCGCGAGGCGGATTCTCGATGGCGACTACGAGTGGCTGGAGGAAGGGATCGTCGGTCTGCAGGATATTCGCCCGCACGACTAGCCGCGGTCAGCCGCGAACGCGCAGCACCACTTTGCCCGTGTTCTGGTTATCCTCCATGTAGGCGTGCGCTTCGGCCGCTTCGTCGAGGTCGAAGACGCGGTCCACGACCGGCCGCAATTCCCCGGATTCGAACAGGGGCAGGAGGCGGGTCCGCGCGCTTTCGGCCAACTCGTCCTTCTCGTCCGAATTCCGCGAGCGCATGACCGTGCCAATCACCTGAAGCCTCCGACGCAGCAGCACGCCGAGGTTGAGCTGCGCCATCGTCCCGCCGACGAGCCCGACCAGCACGATCCGACCCCGAGTCCGCAGACTGGCAACGTTGTCGGTCCAGTAGGACGCCCCGACCAGGTCGAGGATCAGATCCACGCCCCGGCCATCGGTCTCGCTTCGAATCACGTCGCGAAAGGACTTCCGGCGATAGTCGATGGGGACGTCCGGCGAAAGCCCACGCTCTTCCAGGGCCTCGAGCTTGGTGGCCGAAGCCGTTCCAAAGACCTTCGCGGCACCGAACGCCCGCGCCACTTGAATCGCGGCCGTGCCGACACCACTCCCGGCCGCATGGATCAAGACGGTCTGGCCTGCCAGAAGTTCGCCCTGGGTGACGAGCGCATCGTAGGCCGTGCAAAAGGCCTCGGGAACCGCCGCACACTCCACGAACTTCAGGCCCCGGGGCATCGGCACGATGTGGCTGGCCTGAGTGACGAGCATCTCGGCGTATCCACCACCGCCCACCAGACCCATCACCCATGAGCCGACCACCGTTTCGTCCACTCCCTCGCCTACGTCCTCAACCACACCGGAGAATTCGAGGCCCGGGATGTCGGCGGGAGCACCGGGTGGCGCAGGATAGGCCCCCCGCCGCTGGAGGAGGTCAGCCCTGTTGAGGGCCGTCCCATACACTTCGACGCGCACCTGCCCGGGGCCCGGCACCGGGTCTTCCAGGTCCGTGAGCTCGAGGACATCCGGCTCTCCGGGCCGGGCGATGCGTATCGCTTTCATTCCGTGATCCCTCCCGGCTCCTGTGTACCGGAGGAACCTGCGATAGGTCCATCGGGCGGCCACTGGACTTACGCGGTCAAACCCCTACCGGTTTCGTGGGGAATCTGCGCCCGGGCACCGCATCCGAGGACTCGGCGTCACGGGACCGTGACCGCCGTCCGGGGTAGCATCAGCCTTAGAAGTTCCTCGTATCCGGTCCGCGGAGTTCGGAAGCGTGTTGCAAGCGACGCTGGCTAACCTGATTCTCGTCGTCCATCTGGGCTTTGTCCTGTTCGTGAGTGTGGGCGCACTCGCCGTGCTCATCTTCCCCCGGCTGGCGATCGTTCACATACCATGTGTCGTGTACGGTGCAGCGATCGAGCTCGTCGGGTGGATATGTCCGCTTACGCCGCTCGAGCAGAGCCTCCGGTCGGAAGCCGGCCAGCAAGGCTACAGCGGGGGCTTCATCGAGCACTACGTGGGCGGGCTTCTCTATCCTGCCGACTGGGCCACGGCGCGCGTGTGGCTGGGTCTCGCGCTCGTCATTGTGAACGTCGTCGTCTACTCTCTGATCGTCACCCGGATTCGGCGAAATCGCGCGGCGGGTTGACCGAAGGCCGTCGCCGGTCACACCATGACGGGAAGTGGCGAACTCGAACTTCCGCCAGGAGATGGACCCGGATGTCGGTGTACACGACTGCGTGTCCGAGGAATTGCTACAGCACGTGCGGAATGCGCGTGCACATCGAGAATGGTGAGGTCCGGCGTATCGAACCGCACCCGGGAAACCGGGCCACCCCCGAGGGCGTCTGCCTGAAGGGCCTGAGCTATGTGGAGCGGGTCCGATCCCCCGACCGCGTCCTCACTCCCCTCCGAAGAGCACCGTCCGGCGACTTCGAACCCGTGGAATGGGACGCCGCCCTGGACCTCATCGCCGGCCATCTGCTTCGGCTGCGCGCGACCACCGGGCCGCAGGGGCTTCTCTACTATGCCGGCAGTGGTACCAAGGGGCTGCTGAACGCCGCAGGGCTCGACTTCTGGCGTCTCTACGGGGGTTGCACGACCACGTACGGAGATCTGTGCTGGCCCGCCGGTCTGGAAGCGACTCGACTCACGTTCGGTGACAATCGGCACAGCGTTCCGTGGGACATCGCCAGGGCCCGCCTGATCGTCATGTGGGGCAAGAATGCCGCCGAGACCAACATCCACCAGATGCCGTTCATCCAGGAGGCCCGGGAGGCCGGCGGCCGCCTCGTGGTGATCGACCCCCGTCGAACGGAAAGCACGGAATCCGCAGACCTCTGGCTGCGCCCGCGGCCCGGCACCGACGGAGCCCTCGCCCTCGCGCTCGCGGGAGAGATCATCCGGTCGAATTCGATCGACGAGACCTTCGTGCGTGACCGGGTAAGTGGGTTCGAGGAGTTCGCGGCCCTGGCCGGCGAATGCTCGCCCGAGTGGGCGTCCGAGATCACGGAAGTGCCGGCCCCGCAGATTCTCGAACTGGCCGAATGGATGGGCGCGGTGCGGCCGATGACCATCACGGCCGGCTATGGCATGCAACGCTACACCAACGCAGGTCAGACCGTTCGCGCCATCCTCGCACTGCTGGCGATCACGGGGAACGTCGGTCGTCCGGGAGCCGGCTGGGTGTACGCGAACTTGCAGAGCCACGTCTTTGACGAGGTGCGTGACCCGCTGGCCTGCTATCCGCCGGATGAGCCCGACGGCGTCGTGCGGGTCTCGGTGTCGACGGCCCGACTCGGCCGGGACCTTCTGGACCAGACAGACCCGCCCGTCCGCATGGCATGGGTGGAACGTGGCAACCCGGTGACGCAGAACCCGGACACCAACGTGGTGCTGAAGGCCTTCCGCGGCCTTGATTTCACGGTCGTCGTCGACCAGTTCCTGACGGACACGGCCCGGGAAGCCGATCTCGTCCTCCCGGCGAAGACGATGTTCGAGCAGACGGACGTCATCGGAGCGTACTGGCATCCGTACGTGCAACTGAGGCAGAAAGTCTTGGAACCGCCGGGCCAGGTAAAGCCCGAGACCGACGTCTATCGCCTCCTGGCTCCCAGGTTGGGTATCGACGCCTCACAGCTCGCGGGCAAGATCCCGGGGCCGTCGGATGCCGACGTCGAGTCCTTCCTCGAGGCCCGACTCGCGCCCTTCGAAGGCTTGAGTCTCGAGCGCTTGAAGGAAGGACCCGTGCTTCCGCCCATGCACGAGGAAATCGCCTTCGCCACCGGCCGGTTCTCGACTCCTTCCGGGCGGATCGAGCTGGCGTCCGACGAAGCGCGGGAGCGATGGGGAGTCGATCGCCTTCCGCGCTACCACGAGCCACAGGAGTCGATTCGGCGGGTAGAGGGACGCCCGAAGTACCCTCTCTATCTGATGACGCCCAACACCAAGAACCGCATCCACAGCCAGTTTGGAAACCTGCGGATGATTCAGCGGGTCGATCCCGGGCCGGCCGTGCACGTGCATCCAGAGGATGCCGGGCCGCGGGACATCGCAGGCGGGGCCCGCGTGCGCGTCTTCAACGAACGGGGCGAATTTCGTCTACCGGCTACCATCGACCCTGGCCTGAAGCCCGGATGCGTCAGCGTCACCAACGGCTGGTGGATCCAGGAAGGCGGCACCGTGAACTTCTGCTCGCCAGGCAGAGAGACGGACATGGGGCACGGAGCGGCCTTCCACGACACGCTGGTCGAAATCGAGACCGCCTGACATGCCTCCGACGTTTCTGTTCGACCCCAATCGTTGCACGGGCTGCCAGGCATGCGAGCTCGCCTGCTCCATCGAGAACGACCTGGGACCCGATCGCAGCTGGCGTGAGGTCATCACGTTCAACGACGCCTCGATTCCTGGAATCCCCCGGTTTCACCTTTCCCTGGCCTGCAACCACTGCGCCGAACCGGCGTGCATGTTCTCCTGTCCCGCCCTCGCCTATTCCAGGGACGTCAGCACCGGGGCGGTATTGATCGACCCCGATCGCTGCATCGGGTGTCGATATTGCTCGTGGGCCTGCCCGTTCGGGGCTCCGAGATTCGAGGCGGATCGTGGGGTAATGGGGAAGTGCACGTTTTGCTCACACAGGCTCGCCGAGGGCCTGAAACCGGCCTGCACCACCCTTTGCCCGACGGGCGCTCTCGACTTCAGCGAACTGGGTGTATCCGAGCACGGCGCACCGGTTGCGGGCTTCCCCCAGACCGACCTCGGGCCCTCGATCCGTATCGAGGCGCCGCGGCGGGCGGTGCATCTCGAGGTCGCGCTCGCCTCAGTCCCTGGCGTCTCGGCTCGGGCCGCGCCTCTCCCGGCGTCCGGGATCACCCTGCGCTCCGAATGGTCGCTCGCCGCTTTCACCTTCCTCGTAGCCGTGTTGTTTGCCGGGTTCGCGGGGACGAACGGGGGAGGGCGACCGCGACTGACGGCCCCTTTCTTTGCCGCCATGGCCGTTGCGGCGGCCGGACTCAGCCTGTCGCATCTCGGGAGACCGGCGAGGGCATGGAGAGCAGGCCTGAACCTGCGCCGCTCCTGGCTCAGCCGCGAGGTGGTCGGCTTCGGCGCCTTCGCGTCCGGCGCGATGGTTGTGCTGGCCTCCGGCCCCGCGATTCCTGCTGGAGCTGCTCTGGCGGTCGCCGCGGCGGGCCTCGCGACCCTCGCTGCGGCGGACATGGTGTACCGGCCGGTATACGCGGGGCGGCATCCTCTGCTGGATGACGGAGGGACTCTGCTGACCGGTGTATACCTTGCCGGTCTGTGGATGGGCAGCCCGTGGCTCGCCGGTGCAAGCGGACTCTTGAAGGCGGCGGCAATGCTACGGCCGGCTCCTCACCCCGACCCGCGGTACGCCAGGGTGGCCCGTAACCTCGCCATTCCACGCCTTGTGCTCGGACTGGCGCTCCCGGCAGTGGCCTGGACCGCGTCAGGCGCACCGCTCCCGGAGTGGGTACTCCTGGGAGCGATGGGGGGCGAGGCTCTTGGCCGGGCTGGGTTCTACCTGCGGCTCAGCGTGCAGTCGCCCACCCGGCAAGTGCGAACCGACCTCGCGAGCCGGCTCGATGCCACCCTGCCCCTTAGATCCGCTTAGAAGATCCAGCTCACCATCAGGTTACCGATCGTGAGCACGGCGGAGCCCCAGAACGCGGCGCTGAAGCCACTGACCTTGAATCCGGTGACGATCGCCGAGGTGAGCCACATCATCAGGGCGTTGATCACCCATCGAATCAGCCACCACAGCAGCCCGAACGTCATGATGTTGATCGGAAGCGCCATGAAAGCCGCGATCGGCGCGAGAAACGCATTGGCAAGGCCCATGACCGCAGCCGCGAACAACGCCGCGACGAAACCCTCGACTTTCACGCCATCCACGATCTTCGCGACCACGATGAGCAGCAGGGCCGAGACGACGAGATGCAGAATGAACGCCAGCATCGTGAACGACTCCTTTCGAACTGGTTCACCCGGAGCCGCACGGCTCGCGGTTCTAGAGTGAAGTACGGAAGCAGAGGCGAGCGGGTTTCGACCACCCGTCTCCGTCCGGGCGTCAGCTCAGTTCGGCCCGGATTCGCTCGAGCACAGCCGCGGGGTCTTCGGCCCTCGTAATGGACCTTCCCACGACCAGGAAGTCGGCACCCGCCGCTCTGGCAACCGCGGGTGTGGCCACCCGCTTCTGATCCTGGACCGCCTGACCGGCCAGCCGGATTCCGGGCGTAACGACCAGGAAGTCCGGCCCGCACGCCAGCTTGACGGCTCGGCACTCGTTTACCGACGAAACGACACCGTCGATGCCGCTTTCTCGGGCAAGACCGGCGAGCCGGCCTACGGTCGGCTCCACGTCGGCCCCGGTACCCATGACGGCCGCGAGGGAGGCGTCGTCGAGAGAGGTCAGGACCGTGATGGCTAGAAGCCGGGTGCTACCCCCCGATCGCTCATTCTCAGTGCGCGCCGCCTCCGAGGCCGCTCGGAGCATTTGTTCCCCTCCCGAGGCATGCACAGTCAGGAGACGCACTCCCATCGAAGCTGCCGCACGCGTGGCCCCGGCTACGGTGTTGGGAATGTCGTGGAGCTTGAGATCCAGGAAGACTTGCCGGCCCTCATCGACGAGGCGGCGGACCACCGGTGGACCGCCACGGGTGTACAATTCGAGGCCCACCTTGACCCAGGTCTCGGCGGGAAGACGCCGGACCAACTCGAAGGCCGACTCGGGATCCGGGTAGTCCAACGCCACGATGACTTCGGCAGCCGAATGTGCTGGCGGCCTGTCGCTCGACGAGGTGCCTTCCAGGGGCATCAATCTCGATCCATGATGGTGAGAGCTCCGACAAGACCCGCCAATCGCTCGAACCCGTGACGCTCCGTGTATTCCTCGATTTCGTCCTGCACCTGCACCGGAGCGGACGGATCGACGAAGAGGGCCGTGCCCACCTGTACCAGCGAGGCCCCGGCCAGAATGTACTGCAGCGCATCGCTCCCGGATCGAATGCCCCCGATCCCGATGACCGGGATGGAGACCGCGCGGGCGGCACGCCAGGTCAGGTAGACGCCCATGGGAAGAATCGCGGGTCCACTGACCCCGCCGCTCACGTTGCCGATCACTGGACGTCGCGCCTCCACGTCGACCAGCATGCCGGGAAACGTGTTGATCGTGCTCAGGCCGTCGGCCCCCGCTTCCTCGCATATTCTGGCGTACAGGCCGATGTCCGGCACGTTCGGGGTGAGCTTTACGACCAGCGGGCGCTCGGTCAGGGAGCGGAGGCTCGTCACCAGCGCGGAAAGAGCCAGCGGATCGGTGCCGAATAGAGTCCCGTCCTTGACGTTCGGACACGACACGTTGATCTCATAGCCGAGAAAGCCGTCGTCCGCATCGAGACCTGACACCACCGATCCGTAATCGTCAGCCGAGTGTCCGACCACGTTGATCAGCACATGGGCGGACCGCAGGTTGTCCCGAAGCCACGCGAGCTTCTCGGCCCGGAATCGCTCCAGCCCGACGTTCTGGAGCCCGATGGCATTGATCATCCCGCCTGGTGTCTCCGCGACCCGGTGCGGTGGATTGCCCGGTCGCGGCTCTAGACTGACGGCCTTGGTGACGAGTCCACCGATTTCGTCGAGAGGAATCAGGCTGGCATACTCCTCGCCGTAGCCGCAGGTGCCCGACGCGAGGAGAACCGGCGACTGGAACTCGGCTCCGAGCAAATGTTGCCTCAGGTCCGCCATGCGAGCTCCCGGGCGTCGAACACCGGCCCTTCGGTACACGACTTGATCCACTCGCCCCCGGCCGACAGGACCACGCACCCCTGACAGGTCCCCACTCCGCAGCCCATATGCTCCTCCACCGACACCTGCAGCGGAAGGCCATGTTGCACAGCGAGATCCGCACAGGCACGGAGCATGCGATCCGGCCCGCAGGCGAGAAGATGAGGACGGTCGCTGAGGTCGAGATCGTCGATCACCAGCCCGGGCCGCCCCAGGGATCCGTCTTCGGTGCGTATGTCAGGGTCGATTCCAGTGATCCGGCGGATCAACGCCGGATCGAACACGCGATCGCCCGAACGCTCCCCATAGACGATGGTGATCTCCCGGCCCGCTCGCTGCGCCTCCGCACCGACAAACAGGAAGGGGGCCAACCCGACGCCCCCTGCCAGGCAAACCACCGATTGCCCTTCCGGAAGCGTGAATGGGCGGCCAAGAGGCCCGAGGACCAGCAGTTCATCGCCGGGCCTCACGGCGGACAGGCGCCGCGTGCCGGCTCCAAACACTCGCAGCAGGAATCCGAGCCTTCCGTCGTCGTGGCAGGTTCCAATGCTGAACGGGCGGGGGAGAAAAGGGGGCGCGACCTCTTCCAGTCCCGTCCCCAGCATCACGAACTGCCCAGGGCTCGCCCCAACCGAGACCTGCGGGCAATCGAGCTCGATCCACCAGGTGTCACTGGCCGCACGCCTCGCCTCGAGGACCCTCGCCCACGACCTCACGGGAACATTGGTCAATTCTGTATCTCGTCTTGATCGGGTTCGACTTCGGGTTCCTCCAGATCGGGCACCGTGTCCCCGGCCGTCGGATCGAACAACATCCGGATTTCCGTGAGCCGTCGCCGCAGGTCCGCCTCGGCCAGGACGTACATCGAGTCCGCCATCGCCGGCCGGTCTTCCGGGGCCGCGAAGGCCAGGAGGTACGGGTCGTCGGAGGGGAGCGCGCGCAGGTGGCTCCTCAACTCGTCATCCGTCGCCAGGCCCAGGTCTTCGACCCAGGCTGGATCCGGCGAATGACCGGATACACTGAGCGCCCCATAGATCGCCTTGGCGGCCCACCTCGAATCCGGAACCAGGTCCAGGTACAGGAGGTAGCTGCCTCTCGCCAGGGCCAGGGACTCGAGGTCGATTCGCGCCACTTCGGCCGCCCGGAGAACCGCCTCCGCCGCGGAGGCCCCTCGGCCTTCATATGCGGCGATCAGACCCTCGAATTCGGCCGACGCGGTCTCCCATTGACCGACACGTTCCCGCATCTCTCGACGGCCGGCTCGACGCGCGATCGGATAACTTCCGAGCAGAGCCGTGACGTTTTCCGGCCGGGTCGCGTCGCGCAGGCGCAGATCGATCGCGTAGTACGCGGCATCAGCAGCGGCCTGGCTGCTGGACGCCTCCTCCACGGCCGCATCGAAGGAGCTCAACGCGTCCTGCTCGCGACCCTGGCCCAGCCGGGCGCGGCCGGAGATCAACTGGAAGGCCGCCATGCGTGTTGCGGGAATGGCTGGTGCCGTCCGCAAACGGGCCGCCATCGAATCCACGACGGATGGAGCCAGCACACCAAGGGAATCGACGTGCAGGTACAGCGGAGAAATAGGATTCGGATTGGCGGTCGCCAGGAGCCGCGATGCCACTTCCGCCGAACGGCCATATTCACCAATCTCCCGCAGGGCGATCGACAACGAGAGGCTTCCCTCCGGCGACAGTTCCACCGAACTGGCGGCTGCCTCGAGGTCCGTGGTCGCCAGGTCCGGCAGGCCAAGTTGCTGTCGCGCCAGGCCTCTCTGGAACAGGAACAGCGCTCGGTCGTCAGCAGCCACGTTCGCCTCGAGCGCGAGGCTCAGGAGAGAGTCCGCCTCGCCGTTCGAGCCAAGTTCGCGCAGGGCGACTCCGCGCAGGCCCAGGGCAATGGCCCGGCTCTTCGGACTCCCGGCAAGCTTCTCGGCCGTGAGGGATGTCTCGATCGCCGACTCCCACACCTCGGTATAGAGTTCTGCGCGGGTCTTGAGGATCGCCGCGTCGTCCGCATACTTGCTCCCGGGATGGTCCTCGATGACGCGCCCGGTCTTGGCAATTACGCTGTCGAACTGCACCCGAGCGGCAATTGCGGACTGCTCCTGCAACGACTCGAGGGCCGCATCGAACTCGCGGTTGGCATCATACATCGCGTTGAAGTACACACAGCCGCCGAGCAGCGAAAGCGCGAGCAGACGGGTCGACCTCAACCGCGCCCCTCCGTAGCCGCGATCCGCCTCCCGGTATCGTCGAGGAACCGCTCGATCGTGTCGGCCAGCGCTCGCGCTATCCTGTTCTGCCGAGATTGGTCGGTGAGCTGCGATTCGTCCGTCCGGTTGGTGATGTAGCCCAGCTCAACGAGAACAGCAGGAAGGAGGCCGGGAGTCATCAGAACGTAATACGGCCCCTGTCTGGCCCCGCGGTCCTGACTGTCGACCGCACCGCGCAGGCCGTTCTGAATGTGGCCGGCGAGGAGTCGTGACTCCCTGCGGTACGCGTCGCGGTCCACCGTGGCCAGAATGATCTCGAGTTGTTGCAGATTCGGGGGCGCCGCGCCTTCTTCCAGCTCGATGACCGCGTTCTCCCGACGGGCGACCGCCAGTGCATCATCGGTACGCGCCTGGCCCAGGTGATAGGTCGTGAACCCACGCGCCGAGCTGCGACCGCCTGGCTGGGCGTCCACGTGTATCGAAATGAAGAGGTCTGCCTCCCAGTCCACGGCGAGACTGGGTCGCTCCATGACTTCGACAAACACGTCGCGGTCCCGCGTCAGGAGAGGCTGGATTCCTCCCCTGCGCTCGAGTTCCCTGGCCAGCTTCAGGGCGACCGCGAGAGTGATGTCCTTTTCCCTGACGCCCGTCCGAGGACTGATCGTTCCCGGATCCACTCCTCCATGCCCAGCGTCGATCACGACACGCCAGGGACCCGGGCGGCGAGAACCCGGTGTCGGACTGGCGTCCTCCACGACGCTCGCCGCCGGCACGGGCGGGGCCGCCGCCGTCGCAGCAGACGCCTGCACGGCGGGGGGCGCCTGGACGGTCGGCATCCAATCGGAGAACAGCTCCAGAGGAACCCAGACCTCGCCTCCCTGCTGGTACGGCGGGTTGCTGAGCTGGAAGACGGAATCACCGTGTCGGCCGAACGGAGAACCCGAACGGAGCTCCAGGGCCGCCCCGGCGACGGTCCCCGTGGCCGCGCCGCCACGCTGGAACGAACTGGACACCACGGTTTCAGGGACCCGGCTCCACGGGACCGCCTGGTAGCCGTTGTGACGCCCCACCTCGAGCGTGTACGAGCTGCCGGCCAGCTTGATCTCAGAAACCGAAGGCTGCCCGATGGCCGGCGTCGCGGCCAGCACCAGCAGCCACCCGACCAGACTCATCCTCCGACTCACAGGGGTTCTCTCATTCCCGATCCCCACGACCATCAATTGCACGCTCGACCTCCCGCCGCATGACATCGCGTTTCAGGCTCTCTCGCTTGTCGTGCAGCTTCTTCCCCCGCGCCAGGCCCAACGCCACCTTGGCCTTTCCACGAGTGAAATGCAGGTCCAGCGGCACCAGGGTGAAACCCCGCTCGGCCGTCTTGACGGTCAATCGATGGAGTTCACGCCGGTGCACCAGGAGCTTCCTGCGACGAAGAGGATCGGGAAGATCGATGTTGGCCGACTCGTAAGGGCTGATGTGGAGGTTGTGGAGCCAAAGCTCCCCGCCCTCCACGGCCGCATACGCGTCATTGAAGCTCGCCCTGCCCGCTCGAAGCGACTTTACCTCCGCCCCTTCCAGCACGAGACCCGCCTCGAGTTCCTCGAGGACCTCGAACTCGTGTCGGGCCTTTCTGTTCCGCAAGACGATATTTCGGCCGCCGGCCGATCGTGCCACCTGACCTCCCGAGCCGCACGGCGCATGGACGAGACGGCGGAAATCTAGGGAAGGCGGTGGGCAGGCGCTACCGCCGGACGGCGAGGCCTCAAGCCTGATCGAACATCACCCGTTGGCGGCGCATGACACTGCGCTGACCGTACACCTTGGCGACCTCACCGCCCAGTACGAAGATGACGGCCGCGTAATAGAGCGAAACGACCAACACGATCAGGGTCGCGAACGCGAAGAACACCTGGCTGAAATCCGCGACTTCCGACAGGTACCAGCGCAACGCGGACTTCAGCAGCTCGAATCCGACCGCCGAAAACAGCGCAGCGACGGTGGCGATCCTCCAGCTCAATCGCGTCGTGGGCACGAACTTGTAGATCAACAGGAACATCAGCAAGATGGCCCCATACGCCGTTCCGTACCCCAAGGCCTGCAGAGCTTGCGCGGTAGGCAGGCCCAGCTGCTCGATGATCTGTCGCCCCACAGCAGTCATAGTCGTCGTGATCCCGATGTTGGCGATCAGGAGGACGCTGGCGATCACCACCATCTTCACATTGAGGATCTTGCCCTTGATGATGCCCGGTCCCTCCCGCAGATCGAACACCGCTTCGAGCACCGTGCGAAGTGAACCGAACAGCCGGGTGGAGAACCACACGAAGAGTATGCCACTGATGATACCCACCGATCGCGACGACTCCACGATGTCCGAAAGCTGTGCGCGGATCTGGGCTTCGGTCGCCGGGTTGACGGGCATCAGGGTCCCGAGCCACTCCATCACCGCGTTCTCGGGTGCCGCAATACGCGGCGCGAGTGCGATTCCGGCCAGCGACAGGATCAGGATCAGGAAAGGTATGGCGGCCAGGAGAAGGCTGAACGTCAGGCCGCCGGCAAGGAAGAAGATGTTGTCGGCCGCGGCCTGATCGTACACCTCACGCACGTACTCCCATGCCCCGCGCAGTCCGCGCCCGAAACCGGGCACGTCACGCGCGCCGGACTGGGACCTTCGGCCCGGCGCGCTATCGGGAATGGGGGGGCGCGCCGTCACGGACGGTCAGCGCCTGACCGGGAAAGCGGCAACGCGCAACCGCTCCTCAGTCGGCCGCCGGCTCTTCGGCGACGTCGACGGCCTCGGCAAGCCCCGCCTCGGCGTCTTCCGTGAGCTCGGCGACTCGCTGCTTGTATTCTTCCTTGCTCTCCGCGACGCGCTTCTCGAGGTCTTCACGGGCCTTACGCGCCGTGGTGCGGCCCACCTTCACGGCTTCCTCGGCCTGGGTCTTCCGATGACGCAGGTCCTCGCGGGCCGTATCCACCCGGTCCGTGAGGTCGCCGCGGACCTGGTGCACCTTGTCCTCGACGTCATCGCGCGCACGGCGGTAGCGCCCCTCGACGTCATCGCGCATCAGGTGCAGACGGTCCTCGGCCTCGTCGCGCAGCCGCTTCACCCGATCGCGAATCTCCGCCTGCGTCTCTTCTCCCGTCCTGGGAGCGTACAGGAGAGCGACCACCGCGCCGAGAATGGTCCCTCCGATGAAGGCGCCAAGGCTCGAACTGCGCCGCTCCACGATCACCACTGGGGTGTCGTTGTTCTCTGTCATTTGACCGTCCCATGCTGGGTAAGGATCCGAACGCCGCCGGCAGCATGCCGGCGGGTTCGGTCACATCTTGAATCTATTCCCCACAGGGGGGCGGTTCAATGTCTCGGCCTCATGTCCTCGGAGTTTCGACGACCCTCTCGTAGGCTTCAGGATCCCAGGCGGGACGCTCATCCTGGTTCGCCACCTCGAGTCCCAGGTAGAAGACCAACCGTCCGATGCGCGCCATCTTGTCGTAGTCGATGAGCTCCACTTCGTCGGCTGGCTGGTGGTACTGGTCGTGCGTTCCGTTGAAGAAGAACAGGATCGGCACGCCCCGCCGCGCGAAGTTGTAGTGATCGGACCTCGAGTAGAAGCTCTCTTCCGGCCAGATGTCGTCGATCACCGCCATGTCGAGGTCCGGATGCTCGGCGGATATGCGTTCGACCTGGGGCCCCAGGGTCGACTCTTCCTTCCCGATCGCGACGATCGTGTCCGACCAGTTCCGACCCACCATGTCCAGGTTGACGTTCGCGACCGTGTTCTCGAGTGGAAACGTCGGATTCTCCGCGTAGTACCTCGAGCCCAGCAGGCCCTTTTCCTCGCCGCTCACGGTCATGAAGATGATCGACCGTCGGGGCGCCTCCTCGAGGCTCGCGAAAGCGCGAGCGATCTCGACGACGGTTACCGTGCCCGAGCCATCGTCATCCGCTCCGTTGTAGATCGAGTCGCCGTCGACCGCCCGACCCACGCCCACGTGGTCCATGTGGGCCGTGATCAGGAGGTACTCATCCCGGAGCTCCGGGTCAGACCCCCTGAGAAGACCGATCGTGTTGGGCGCCTCCTCCACGTCAGTCTCCGCCCGCGTCGCCACACGCGCCGTCCAGCCGTCCTCGAGGCTTCCGGCGGCGATCTGGTCCGAGAGGTCGGCGGGAAGCGACTCCTGGGCCGCGAAGACCACCGGCACACCGTCGGCCTCGACCTCGCCGTACACCACTCTCTCGCTGCCCAGGAAGCCACGGAAGCGATCGAACTGGGCCCTGGGGACATCCATGATCACCACGAGGCCGGCCGGGCTCGCGGATCGTATCGCCTCACGCAGTCGGCCGCCGAAGACCTGCCGGATGTTCGCCGTGGTGACCCGGAGGAGCGCGATCTGGTTCGACGCGGTCGGCATGTCCGCGGCACTCTCGACGAGCACGAGGAGTCCGTCTGCCTCCGCGCTCCCACCCGTGGCCTGCACGAAGAAGTCGGATCCATACTTCAGGTCGACCTGGCCCGCGGGACCCGAGACGCTGAGGACCTGGTACTCCGCACTCGCCGGACTAATCCGCGTCATCGGATAAGACTGGATGTAGCTTTCGCCGGCCCCGGGCTCGAGCCCGAAAGACTCGAACTGGCGGGCGATGTAGTGCGCCGTCTGCGTGAGTTCGGGACTGGGTGTGTCACGGCCGCGCATGGAATCGTGAGCGATCACGCCCAACTGCTGCCGGAGGTTGCTCTCCGTGATGAGGTCGGCGGCCCGGATGGCATCCGGGTCGATGGCCGTCGCCGTTTGACCGCAAGCCGTGGACGCCGTCACCAAAACCGCCGCGAAGGCAACGGGCAGGACTTTCGTGAAGTGACTCGTGAGCATTGAAACTGTCCTTTCTCGACATTCGGACCGCGGACCGCCGGAGCCGACAAACCTGCCGGAACAACGCGGCACGCCCGGTGTGCAACCCACCCCGGCACAGCCATGCCGGGAGCGGGCTTGCGGCGGGCTCTGCGCACACCCATTTACGAGACGCCCCGGCGTCAGGCGGCGCCTTCGTTCTAGTGCACAACACCCGAGTAGTCGGAATGGATGCGAGAAGTTCCACCAGAGAACCTTCGAGACGTCGTGCGGCCCCCGGCCGGGCAGCCGTAGCGCGGCTCAATCCGGCGGATCTCGCGGCGCTCGGCGATCTCGAATTCGTGGCCCGTTCCGTCGTGGAGGGGTTCCTGATCGGTCTCCATCGATCGCCCCACCGCGGATTCTCGGTGGAATTCGCGGAGAACCGTCCTTACGTGCCAGGCGATGACCTGCGACACCTGGATTGGCGGATGTACGCCCGGTCCGACCGTTACTACGTCAAGCAGTACGAGGAGGAAACCAACCTCCGGGCCTATCTCGCCGTCGACACCAGTCTGTCCATGGACTGGACAGCAGACCCCGGGCGATGGTTATCCAAACTGGAGTACGCGCGGGTCCTGGCGGCATCGCTGGCCTACCTGCTCCTCCGGCAGGGAGACGCGGTAGGGCTGTTGGCGTTCGACGACCGGATCCGGGTTCGGATGCGGCCGCGCGGCACCCGGCGGCATCTCGGAACCCTGCTCGGCTCGCTCGCCAATCTGCGCGGATCAGGGACAACCGATGCGGGTGGCGCGATCCGCGAGGTGGCGCTCCGTATGAGGAGAAGAGGGCTGGTCGTGTTGATTTCGGATCTCCTGGTAGAGCCGGATCAGACTCGGCGAGCCCTCCATTTCCTCCGGCATCGGGGACACGAGGTGCTGGTGTTTCATCTCATGGACCCGGGTGAGCGAGACCTTCCCCAGGCAGGAGATGCCGTGTTCTTCGACCCGGAAGACGAGACCGAGATCAGGACCGATACGGCTGGACTGCGTCCGGAGTACCGGCGCGCCGTCGATGAGGCGGTCCGGTCCTGGCGCCTGGACTGCCAGCGCATGGGAGCGGACTACCACCTGTTCACGACCGATACGCCTCTCGGCGTCGTGCTCGGCGAGTTCCTCGAGAAGCGGTCACGGCTCGGATGAGCTTTCTGGCGCCCTGGGCCCTCGGATTGGCGGCCCTCGCGGCACTTCCAGTCGTCCTGCACCTCTTTCGCCGGGAAACCCGGCGCCGAATGGCCTTCCCGGCCATCCGCTACCTGCGTCGGGCTCGTGACCGAAGTGCGCGGGCCCTCAAGCTCCGGGATCGACTGCTGCTGGCCGCGCGAATGGCGCTGGTTGCCTTGCTGGCCGTGGCCGCCGCCGGTCCGCTGGTGGGAAAGGGGGACGTTTCGGATCACGAGGCCTCGGACGTGATCCTGGTGATTGACAACACGGCGAGCATGAACCGGGTCACGCACGGGACCACGCTCCTGGATCAGCAGCGCGGACGGGCGATGGACCTCATCCGCGCCGCTCGAGCCGAGGATCGCTTCTGGGTCGTACCCGCGGTTGGCCCCACGCTGGCATCCCGGGTATCTGCCGAGGCGGCTTCACACGCCATCGCGTCGGTGCCGGCCACGGATGCCGCCGCGAACCTCGGCCCCGCGGTTCGCGAGGCGCTCCGCCTCCTCCCCCTGGAACCGCTCGACCCAGGGAAGTGGCGGTGATGACGGACCTCCAGGCGTCTTCCCTCCCGCGCGATCCGCTCGCGGTGCCGGCCGATCTGCGGCTGGTGGCATTGGTGACCGAGGGGAATTCGGCAAACGCCGGCGTCGCCAGCGTGCAGGCGGAACCGCCCGGCGCGGGACGGGACGGCGTCGTGTACGTGAACCTCCTGGCAAGCGGCACCGCGCCGGACACCGTCGAAGTCCGGCTGAGCGTCGGAGGACAAACGGCGTCGATCGCGCGGGCCGAGTCGGGTGGGGCGGCCGTCCTGCGGCTTCCGGATCCCGGCGTGGGAGAGCACGCGATTTCGGTCGAGATTCCGCCCTCCGGTCTCCGGGCCGATGATCGGCGAGCGTTCATCCTGCGAACCTTCGCTCCGCCTGTCGTTCGGCATGTAGGCCCGGCGGGCAGTTACGTCGCCCGGGCGCTGGAGACGCTCGATCAGGCCGGACGGTTGCGTCTCGGACCGGAGACGGGAGGTGCAGACGCGTGGTTCGTTGAGGGTGTGCCGTCCACCCGACTCCCGGTCGATGCGGGAACCACCTGGATACTCACGCCGCCGGAGGACGAGGACCTCCTCGCTCGCTTCAACGCGGCCCTCGAACGCCTCGCCGTACCCTGGAGGATCGATATCGAGAACGCTCCGGGTAGTACCTCCCTCCGGTCGTCGCCCGACGTTCCGGGTCTCGAGTCGATTCGAGTTCGAGGCCGAACCCGACTACGCGGCGTCGGCGCGGCCGCGGATACGGTGCTCGTCCGGACGGCCGAGAACTCGGCCTGGCTGGTCGCGGGAAGCGTCAGCGGGCGAAGATACGTTCTGATGGCTTCTCCGCTCGTTCCGGGGCACACCGAGCTGCCCCTGACGGCGACCATGGTTCCATTGATGGAGGCCGTTCTGTTGCGCTGGACCGGCCTTGGTGGCGGTCTGCCCGCCCCTGTGCCCGCCGGCGTCGCCGCGACTCTACCGATCGGAGCCGACTCGGTGTCCGATCCCGTCGGAGATCGTATTCGAGTGGACGGCGGGAGTCCCTACGTGCCCCGGCGGGCGGGGATACACACAATCTTCCAGGAGAACGGAGTGACGTCGCTTCTCGCGGCCGTCGTCCCCCCTGTGGAGTCCGATCTCGCCACGGTACCCGCCGCCGCGCTCGTTCGGGCCCTCGGCTCGCCGGGAGCCCGCGTGGCGAGCACGGAATCCGAGTGGCAGGCCGCGATGTACGGCAGCCGCCGTGGAAGAGCGATCTCTCCCTACCTGTCCGGCCTCGCCCTGGCTGTGGTCCTCGCGGAAGCGGCGCTCGCCACGGCGGGCAAACGCAGCCCGTCTCGTCGCGGGTCCTCTCGAACGGAATCACGATCGTGATACCGACCAGCTTCGAGTCCATGCTTCGCATCCGCCGGGACGTGCGGTGGCCCGAGCCCGGAGAGCGGATCTCGGTGAAGGGACTCCCGGGAGCCGGACCTTCCCTTCTCGCGTCCACGCTGCACGGAGAGACCGGCAGACACGTGGTCCTCGTGGCGGACACCCCCGGTGAGGCCGAGTTGCGGTTCGCCGACCTCGAGACGCTCGGGACTTCGGCCGTCGCGCGGTACATGCCGCAGCGCGAGACCCTTCCCTACGAGGAGACCGACCCCCACGTCGAGATCTCCAGTCGCCGGGCCGAAGCCATCTCGGCCCTGTTGGAGGGGGACGCTCGAATTCTCGTTACGACGTCGCGCGGACTGGTGGAGCGCTCCCCGGTGAGTTCCGGCGGTGGCTTCGGCATGACCCTGCGCGCGGGGGAGCGGCTGTCGAGGGCGGAGCTGGCGGAACGGCTGGATTCGATGGGTTTCGAAGCCACGACGGGTGTGCGTGAGCTCGGAGACTACGTGGTTCGCGGTGGCATCGTCGACGTCTTTCCCTTCGGCACCGACGAACCGCTGCGGATCGAACTGTGGGACGAGCGAATCGAGTCGCTGCGCCGCTTCGATCTCCTGTCGCAGCGTTCCACGGAGAGGCTGGAGGAGGCGACGGTCCTTCCGGTCGCGCTGTCTCCCGAGTTGTTCGAAGACGCGGGCAGATCGAGCGAGCGAAGAAGCCTCCTCGAGCTTCTTCCGCGGGACACGCTGCTCCTGTTCGAGGGCGCCGCGTGCGACGAACTGCGCCGAACTCAGCTGTGGGGGGAGATCCGGCAGGCGCGGGAGGACCTGGGAGACGATGCGGCCCTTCCCGCCGAGGATCTCGTGTTGCCGCCGGAGGCCGCCAGCGCGCAGATGAACGAGTTGGCGGTCGTGCATGTGGATTCGCCCGCGGGCGACGCCACCGTGAGTCTCGGACTCGACCCCCACCCACCCATCGAGAGGCGGATCGGGCTTCTCGTAGACGAGATCAGGGTTGCGTTGGATCGGGGTGATCGGGCGCTGATCCTCTGCGACAGTTCGGGACAGCTCGAGCGAATGCAGGAGATCCTCTCCGATGCCGGCGGAATAGAACTCGCCGCTCGTATCCACGTGGTCGTCGGTGGACTGAGCGGCGGCTTCCGTATTCCCGGGCCGGCCCCGCTGCTGGTCCTCACCGATCATCAGATATTCGCGCGATCGCGGCGTGTTCGGAGGCACCGGAGACTGCACGGTGTCGCCCCGCTCGAAACCATCGCCTCGCTGAGTCCCGGCGACTACATCGTCCATCTGGATCACGGGATCGGTCGGTTCGCCGGGCTCGAGCGTGTCCGGGTCGGCCAGGAGACGGTGGAGACGCTCAAGGTCGAGTACGCGGACGGCGAGATCCTTCGGGTGCCGCACTACCGCCTCGATCTCATCGAAAAGTGGGCCGGGGTCGGGGACGCCGACCCCGCGGCCCGTCCCCCCGCCGTTCACAAGCTGGGCGGCAAGAAGTGGAAGACGCTCAGGAGCCGCACCGAAGAGTCGATCCGCGCGATGGCGACCGAGCTCCTCGACCTTTATGCCCATCGGAGCGTAACCGACGGCTTCGGGTTCAGCACGGATACCCGCTGGCAGCGCGAAATGGAATCGTCCTTTCTGTACGAGGACACACCCGACCAGCGATCCGCCTGGCTCGACGTGAAGCGCGACATGGAGTCGCCTACGATCATGGACCGTCTCGTGTGCGGAGACGTCGGGTACGGCAAGACGGAGATCGCGATTCGCGCCGCCTTCAAGGCCGTCCAGGATGGAAAACAGGTCGCGGTACTCGCCCCCACCACCATCCTGGTCGAGCAGCACCTCCACACCTTCGCCGAGCGACTGGCAGGCTTCCCCGTGCGCGTGGCAGCGTTTTCGCGGATGCGCACGGCGGCCGAGCAAAAATCGGCGCTCCTGGACCTGGTGGAAGGGCGCATAGACATAGCGATCGGCACCCATCGTCTCTTGTCCTCGGACGTCCTCTTCAAGGACCTGGGCCTGCTCGTGGTGGACGAGGAGCAGCGCTTCGGCGTCCGGCACAAGGAACGGCTCAAGGACCTGAAGCGAACGGTCGATGTGCTGACCCTGACCGCTACTCCGATACCCCGGACCCTGCAATTGGCGCTCGGCGGCCTTCGAGACCTCTCGTTGATCGAGACGGCACCGCGGGACCGGATGCCCGTGATCACGCACGTCCTCCCGTGGAGCGACGCGGTGATTCAGGATGCGATCCGAAGAGAGATCGATCGTGCGGGTCAGGTCTTCTTCGTGCACGACCGCATCGAGACGATCGAGGCCCTCGCCCAGAGAATTCGGAGGCTATCTCCGGAGGCCCGTCTCGCCGTCGCGCACGGGCGGATGAACGAGCGCGACCTTGAAGAGACCATGGCCGCCCTTATGGATCGGGAGATCGACATCCTGGTGTCGACGTCCATCATCGAAAACGGACTGGACGTGCCCACCGCCAATACGATGATCGTGCACCGCTCGGACCGGTTCGGCCTCGCCCAGCTGTATCAGCTCAGGGGCAGGGTCGGGCGCTCCCATCACCGGGCGTACTGCTACCTGATCGTGCCTGAGGGAGTGACGCCGGAGGCCGTCCAAAGGCTGCGAATCCTCGAGCATCATACGGAACTCGGCTCTGGTTACCGGGTCGCGCTGAAGGATCTGCAGCTCAGGGGCGCGGGGAATCTCCTTGGCGCGAACCAGTCCGGTTTCGCGCAGGCCGTGGGCTTCGATACTTACCAGAGGCTTTTGGAGAGACAGGTGCGGCGCATGCGCGGGGAGGAAGATGAACCCGCCGCTCCCGCGACGCAGGTCAACGTAGAGGGCGAGGCGTACCTGCCCGACGAGTACATCGCCGGGTCCGATCAGAAGATGAACCTGTATCGCCGAATTTCGCGTCTTGGGCACACGTCAGAATTGAATGCCCTGGAAGACGAACTTCGAGACCGGTTCGGACCGATTCCGGCCGCCGCGAACCGGCTCCTCGCTTCCGTCCGCCTGCGCCTGCTGGGCACGCGTCTGGGTGTGGAATGGCTCCGCGTTTCGGACTCGGATGCGCGAATGAACTTCGGCCTCGCCGCCGTTCCGCGACTCGCGCTGCTCAGGGACGCGCTCACCGACCGGCAGATCGCGGTTGAAGTGCGGCGCACGCAGCCGTTATCCTTAAGGCTTGCCCGCGCCGGGGTGGAGCCTCTGCTTCCGACCCTGGTGGCGGCGTTGGAACTGCTCGAGGGCGTCCCCGGCCACTGAGATGGCAGACGCCACGCGAGTCAATCCCGTACAAGGACAGCCTGGATCCATATGAACAGAACTCTGGTGATGACCGCACTCGTCGTGTCGATCGTGGTCGCGGGGTGCGGGGCCTTTGAGGATGCTCTGACGAGTCATGCACGGCCCGCCGCGACGGCGGCCGGATACTCCCTGGACCAGGAGGAGCTGGGCCAGCTGATGGCCAGCTCGCCCATGCCCGATTCGTCGCTGACTCCCTATTGGGCCGGCGAGTTCGCCCGGCTGTGGGCGGATTTCGTGGTTCTTTCCACACTGTATGAAGATCCCGACACCACCCGGTCCCTGGACTATACCCGTCTGATGGAAGACGGACGCCACTTGTCGGCGATCGCCGTCATGCGGTACCGCGACAGCGTAGTAATGGTCGGAATCGAGCCGTCAGAGGAAGAGTTGCGTGAGTACTTCGAGCTTCGGCAGCCCTACACGCGACTCGACGTGCGGCGGGTCTTGCTCCCGGTGCCCGCTGATGGGAATGCCACGGTGCGGGATAGCGTGATTGATGAAGCCCTGGCCATACGTGAGCGGCTCGTGGGCGGAGCCGACTTCGTCACCGTGGCGAGGGCGAGAAGCGCCGAACCGGCTCAGGCGAGGGGGCAGGTCCTCGCGTACCAGGGCCATGACGATTTCTCGACCGCCGCTGATTCGGTCGTCTTTACGCTGCGGCCGGGCGAAATCAGTCCCGTATTCGCGGGCGATGACGAAGTCTTGATCTACCGCATCGAGGCAAGACGGGAGCCGGACTTCGAATCGTCCCGCGACCAGCTGTACCGGCGGGTGCTGGAAGAACGAGAGGAGGAGAGGCAGAAGCGGGTACTTGAATCCGCGGTCGGTGACGCGCGCCGCTCTGTGATGCAGGGCGCCGTCGGTCGTGTGTCCGAGATCGCCCGGGACCCCGACCTCGCCGTGACCCGGATCCCCGATGGAATGAAGCTGGTTACCTGGAACGGCGGAGATCTTTCGGTCGAGGAGATCAGACGCCTGTTCCTGGTGCGCGGCGACATGAGACGGGTCTTCGCGGAAGCGTCCGAAGACGAGTTGTATGACTATCTCATGCGGTTGGCCCGAGACGAAATCCTGATTACGGCCGCCACCCGTTCCGGGGCCGTCGTGAACGATGAGGAACGTGAGGCTCTCTCGGAGGCCCTGGCCGAGCAGTTGGGCCATATCGCTGCGCGTATGGGTCTGACGAGCCAGCTGGTCGCGAATCCCCGCTTCGATGTGGGCGAGCAGGGCTACTACTTCCTGCAGGGAGTGATGGCCCGTTCTCGCGCCCTGCCCTGGCTGGGTGAATTCCGCGTCGTGTTGGACCCGGTCTTCCCCGTGCGGGTAGACGAAAGCGGAGTACGAAGCGCTGCCCGCCACGCCGAGGACCTGCGGGCTGCCGGCGTCGGACCCCCGGCCCCGGCAACTGAAGCGCCGCAGGCGGAGGATGGAGGCACGCGGGTGGAGGTCGGATGAAGTTTGCCAGAGAGGTCTGCGCCGCTGTGGGTTTCGCCCTGGTCCTGGCGCTCATCGGGGCGGCTGTATCCCCCGCGGCGGCACAGGAGCCCACGGGCGCAGAACCCTCGGAGCAGGTTCGGCGAGGCATCGCCCCGGATTCCATTGAGACGGTGGATTGGATCGTCGCCGTGGTTGGCGACACGGCGATCCTCTACAGCGAGATCGTCGAATCGATCGTCCAGGCTGGAGCCCAGGGTGAGGAAGTGCCCGAAGTCGGGACCCCTGAGTTCGATACGCTTGCCCGGGAGACGCTGACGAATCTCGTCGACTCGCGCATCCTTCTCCAGAAGGCCAAGGAGACGGACATCCAGGTGCCGCCGGACCAGCTCGATGGCGAGACGGACCGCCGGTTCCGCGAGATCCGCAACTCCTTCCCCACGGCCACTGACTTCCAGGACGCGGTGACCAAGTCAGGCCGGTCCCTGGTCCAGTATCGGCAGTGGCTGCGAGGCCAGGTCCGTTCCCAGATGATGATCGATGAGTTCATACGGGCGAATCGCGACAATCTTCCTCCGGTCGCCATTACGGACGAGGAAGTCCAGGCATATTTCGAAGAAAACCTGGTCGGACAGACGCGCCCGGCGTCGATCTCGATCGAGCAAGTGGTGATCGAGCCAGCCCCCGGAGAAGTGGCTCGTGACAGCTCGATCGCGCTCGCGCAGCAGGTGCTGACGGAACTTCGGGATGGGCTCGACTTCGAGATCGCGGCGCGCCAGTACTCCATGGACATGTCAAACCGGGAGCAGGGCGGCGACCTGGGCTGGATCCAGCGGTCGCTGCTCGTCCCATCGTTCGCCGATGCGGCCTGGGCGGCACGCACAGGGCAGCCGGTCGGACCCGTGGCCACGCGGTTCGGCTACCACATCATCCGGGTGGACAACGTCCGGGGTGGCGAGCGCAAGATCCGGCACATCTCTGATACAGCCGTTGATCGACGAGACGGACTTTCGACGCACCGGCGAGCTGGCCATAGCCGTGGCCGATTCGATCCGCGAGGGCGCCGACGTTCGCGCGATGGCCGAGAAATACGGTGTCCGCGAGGTGCCGGTGCGGTTCCCGGAAATTCCATACGATCAGGTAAGCCAGTTCGGCGAAGCCTATGCGCAGGCTCTCGCGAACCCCATCCCGGGATCGGTGGTCGGACCGTTTCAGACCGAGGGCTTCATGCCGGGGCGTCCCGTGTTCGCTGTCGTCCGGATCACCGGCTACCAATCCGAGGGCGCCTGGAAGCTCGAGGACATACGCGATCAGATTCGTGAGAGTCTCCTGAACGAGAAGGGGTACGTGCGGTTCCTGGACGAACTTCGAGACGAGGTCTACGTCGATATCAGGCTCTGACCGCTCACATTACGGACGACGCTGATCCATCCTGCGAGATATGCCGAAGACATCCCAGCGACCCAGGATAGCCGTCACACTCGGCGACCCGAGGGGAATCGGTCCTGAAATCGTTCGGGCCGCGCTCGCGGAACCGGAGCTCGCCAGAGCGGCGGAGTACGTCGTGATCGGACCCACGCCCGGTTCGCTGCATCCCCACCTCCGGTTTCCTCGGGAAGTCGAATACGAGGAGACCGGAACCTGGCGGCAGGGTGGCGAGCGCGAAGCCGGCGAGCATTCGGGAAGGGCCATCGAGGCGGGCATTTCGATGGCCCTGTCCGGGAGAGTAGACGGCATTGTGACAGCCCCGATCGCCAAGACGGCGCTCCGGGCCGCAGGGTATGACTTCCCGGGCCACACGGAGTTCCTCCGGGATCGCTGCGGGGTCCCGGACGTGACCATGGTCATGGCGGCGGAGGACACGTTGCTGGGCGGGCCGCTCCGCATAGCCCTGCTGACGGTTCACGTGCCGCTCCGAACCGTGCCGGAACTCCTCAATATCGAGCTCGTAGTTCGGCGTTCCGCGATCGCGGCCCGCGCTCTCAAGGACTGGTGGGGCATCGACCGACCGCGCCTTGCGTTTGCCGGCGTGAACCCGCACGCTTCGGAGCGGGGTCTGTTCGGCGACGAGGAGGAGCGAATCCTGGCACCCGCCGCCGAGCGCCTGGCCGCCGCGGGAGACGCTGAAATTGCGGGCATCTTCCCGGCCGATACCGTGTTCCGGAGGTGTCTCGAGGGAACGGTGGACCTGGTGGTCGTTCCGTATCACGACGTTGGCCTCGCGGTCCTCAAAACCCTGGCGAGCGAAACGGGCGTGAACGTGACCGCGGGACTTCCCTTCCCCCGCACTTCGCCGGATCATGGCACGGCGTTCGACATCGCGGGACGTGGGCTGGCCGATCCTTCGTCCATGAAGGCCGCCGTGGCTCAGTGCATTCGTTTCTGTCGTCGGGGGAGGTAAGGAGAGGGTGGTTAAGTTTCGCTCGGTGACCAAGAGCTTCGGCGGGTCGTCTCCCGCGGTGCTCGACATCTCGTTCCACCTCCGGAAGGGCGAATTCGCTTTCCTCACCGGTGCGTCGGGTGCTGGCAAGACCACGATCCTCAAGCTCGTGCACATGTTGCACCGGCCGAGCTCCGGGGAGGTCAGGGTATCGCGGTACAGTTCGAGTAGAATCAAGCGGCGGGATCTTCCCGATCTCCGCCGACGCGTCGGCTACATCTTCCAGGACTTCAGACTCCTGGAGAACCTCACCGCCGAGGAGAACGTCGCCTTCGCGCTCCAGGTGACGGGCCTCCCGAGAGCGAAGATCGGGCCGCGCGTTCAGAAGCTGCTGAACCAGGTGGGCCTGGCCTCTCGTGCCCAGGCACTCCCTCGCGAGCTGTCGGGAGGCGAGCAACAGCGAGTCGCCGTCGCGCGGGCCCTCGCGAACGAGCCCCTCGTTCTGCTCGCTGACGAACCGATGGGAAACCTCGATGAGCGTGCCAGTTCCGGTGTATTCGAGTTGTTCCAGCGCATCAACGCCTCGGGCACGTCCGTCCTCATGGCCACGCACGATGCCGAGCTCCTGAGACGCCACCGCAAGATCAGGGTGATCGAGCTCGAACAGGGACGGCTGGTGTTCGATTCGGCCGCGGACTCCGTCCCGTGAGGTCGCTTCGCGAGGCCCTGTCCGGAATTCGCCGCGCACCGGCGCTGACGGTCCTGTCCGTAATGGCCATCGGACTCAGCGTCTTCAGCATAGGCCTCTTCGCCCTCACGGCCCACAACATCGACGTGGCTCTCTCCGACGTGGAGGGACGCGTCGAGGTCGTCGCGTACCTGCGGGACGACGCGTCCGAGGAACTGATCGAGATCGCTCGGCACGAGATCGAGTCGTACCCGGAAGTCGAGTCGGCCCGCTACGTCTCGAAGGTCGAGGCCCTTTACGAAGCGTCCCGGGAACTGACCGAGTTCTCGGACGTCTACTCGGACCTGGAAGTGAATCCGCTTCCCGCCTCCCTCGAGATCGCCCTTCGACCGGACTTCCGCACCCCAGCGGACGTGGAGACCGTAGCCGACCGAGTCACCTCCTACCATTTCGTGGAAGAGGCGAGGTACGGCCGCGAGTGGGTGGACCGGATCTATTCGCTCCGCCGGGTGGCCGGAGGAGCGGCGGTCATTCTCGGGCTGAGCTTCGCGTTCGGGGCCGCTCTGCTCATCGGGATCGCCGTACGCATGTCGGTGCTCGCGCGAGCCCGTGAAATCGCGATCATGCAGACCGTGGGCGCCACCGATTGCTACATCCGGCGACCCTTCCTTATCGAGGGTCTGATGACCGGACTTGGCGGAGGCTTGCTCGCCCTTGCCCTCACGTTCGGTACCTACCAGGCCGTCGAGCGCACACTCGTCACGCTCTCGTGGCTTCCCGGCCTGTGGACCACGGCCGGTTTGACCTTCGCCGGAGTCCTCGGAATGCTCGCCGCCGGTCGGGCGGTTCGGCGGGAGCTGCGTCGGCTGAATGTCTACTGATCGTCCGACGCGGATGCCGGGGCTGAGGTGCCTGGCCGTCCTCGCGGCGGCCCTGGTGGTCAGTAGCGCCGGCGATCTCGCGGCCCAGAGCGCGATCGGGGACCAGATCCGGGACAGCCAGGATCGGCTGGACCAGATTCGCCGCGAGAAGCAGCAGCTGGCACGTGAGTATGATGATCTGCGCGGCCAGGTCCACACGTTTTCCGAGGAAATCTCGAACATCGAGCGGCGTATCGGGTCGTCGCGCGGTGCCCTTGATGAGCTCGACCTCCAGATCCAGGCGTATGCGATCCAGGTCGACGAGACCACGCGGGACATGCTCCACACGCACGACGACCTCGTGTTGCGGCGCACCGAGCTCGAGGCCCGCCTGCGTGAGATCTACAAGCGGGGCGACCTCCATGCCGTTCAGGTCGTGATGGAAGCCCGTTCGTTCGGCGACCTGATCAGCCGGTACAAGTACCTTCACCTGGTGGCCCGGTACGACCGGACCCTGGTCGGCCAGGTCCAACGACTGGAGGAGACACCTCGTCGATCAACGGCAACAGCTGGCCCAGGAATTCGCCCGCCTTCGCGCGCTCCGAGGAGAGAAGCAGCGAGAAGTCGTCGACCTCGAGACACTCGAGACACAGCGCGAGCGCCGCCTCGCGAACACCCAGCGTCGGGTGGCGCAGGCCCAGACACGGATCACGCAGTTGGAGGAGGAGGAGCGCCAGCTCGGCAACCTGCTGGGAGAGCTCGAGCGTGCCCGGCGGGAGGCGGAGCGGGTGGCCGGTACGAGCACCGCCCCCACGCTCCGCACGTCTGACCTCGGGAGTCTCAACTGGCCGGTCCAGGGCAGCGTCGTCTACCGGTTTGGAGAGGCGAAGCCGGACGTCGAAGACGTCTGGAAAGGCATCGGTATCGGGGCCCCCAGGGGTACCCCGGTCGCGGCCGTGGAGTCGGGCTCCGTCGCCTGGGCCGGCTCGAGGGGAGTGCTCGGGCAGACCGTGATCATCGACCACGGCGGTGGCTATTGGTCCGGGTATCTGTACCTGCAGGACCTGAACGTCCGATCGGGAGACCGGGTCAACGGTGGGCAGGTGATCGGGCACGTTGGCGGCGACGAGGGCTCCGCCGCGGGAACGCACGTGGAGTTTCAGATCTACGAGCCGGGGCGGGACGGAAACCCACGGCAGGTGGATCCCGTCCGCTGGTTGCGAGGACGATCGTGAGCCTCCATCCGGTGGTCGGGACATTCCGAGCTTCAGGCTCGACTCACCCGGGCCGCGGAATCGGGCCGGATCCCTCAGTCCCTTCTCTTTCGCGGTCCGCCGGGTATCGGAAAGCAGCGGCTCGCCCTGTGGCTCGCCGCTCTCGTGCAGTGCGATACGCCTGAGGGAAGGCCCTGCGGCCGGTGCACTTCGTGCCACCTCGCCGACGACCTTCAACATCCGGACATTCACTGGTTCTTCCCGCTCCCGTCCCCGAAGAAGGTCTCGGGAGACCGGCGGCGCCAGAAGTTGGAGGAAGCGCGGCTCGAGGAGCTGGAGTCCCGGCGCGCCAACCCGCTGTGGACCACCGCGGGTGATGAGGCCGCGTCCATCTTCCTGCCTATCGTCGAGGAGATTCGCGCGCGGGCCATACGCCGACCGGCCATGGGGCGATCGTCCGTGTTCGTGATCGGTGACGCCGAGCGCATGGTGCCGCAGGCCTCCAGCCCCGAAGCGGCGAATGCGTTCCTCAAGCTTCTCGAGGAACCACCGGCCGATACCCTCGTGTTTCTGACGTCGAGTCGACCGGGGGCCTTATTGCCGACGGTCCGCTCCCGCGTACTCGAGGTGCGCGTCACACCGCCATCTCCGGACGAGGCGACGGCCTTTCTCGTGGAGCATGGTGGAATGGACGCGGACGAGGCTGCGGCCGCGGCCCGGCGCTCCGAGGGCTCGATCGGCACCGTCCTCACTGGGCGGTCAACCGACGGTGGACCTGACGTCAGGGTCGAGGCCGGGGGCCTCCTGGCCTGCGCGGTGCGCGGATCGCGAGCGGACCGGCTTCGCCTGGCCGCCGGATATCCGCCAGCCGGCGCACGAGGCGCATTCTCGGGCATGCTGGACGTCCTTGAGCGCACCGTCAGAGACGCGGCATCGATTGCCGCCGGTGCGCCGGATGCCGTGCTCGATGAGGGGATCGCAGACCGGATCACCGAGATACGATCCCTGTCGCCCGAGCGGCTGGTCGAGGCGGCCCGCCACGTGGAGACCGCTCGAGATGCGGCGGCCGGCAACGGAAACCCGCAGGGAATCGTGGCCGTCCTGCTTGCGGATCTGGCCGCGACTGGGCTGCGGGACGAAGCGATCCCGGGAGTGGGAACTCCCAGCTGGCATCTGGGTATTAGTAAGGATTATGGTGAAATCGGAATCGCTCACACACCTGGATGAGCAGGGCCGCGCCAGCATGGTGGACGTCAGCGCGAAAGCGGTGACGCGACGGCGTGCCGTGGCAGAGGGCGAGATCCGCATGCAGCGGTCGACGCTGGACGCGATCCTCGCCAACGAAGTGCAGAAGGGAGACGTCCTTACGGTGGCCCGGCTGGCCGTCGATCGGTGGAGCCAAGCGCACGGCGGATTTGATTCCGCTGTGCCACCCCCTCGCGCTCGACGGAATAGACGTCGAGATCGAGCCGAAACCGGAGCTTCCGGGTATACGTCTCAGTGTGGTAGTGACGACCGAGTCGCGCACCGGTGTCGAGATGGAGGCCATGTGCGCGGTATCGGCAGGACTGCTGGCCGTGTACGACATGTGCAAGGCGATGGACCGTGGGATGGAGATCTCGGCCCGGTGCGGCTGACGCACAAGTCGGGCGGAAGCAGCGGTCAGTGGAGTCGGAACGATGCGTGAGGACGAGTCGTAATGCGATCGAAACTCGAGCAGGAGCTGGAATAGATGTCGAAGAAGAATGAGCAACTTCACCTGGGACCGAAGCCGCTGCTGCATGCGGTCGTGGACCTCCGGGAGCAACTGCGTGATGCGCGGCGAGGTCCGGGGCCCGGGGTCCGGGTGGCGGTCCTCGTGCTGGGGGTGGCCGTCGCCCTGAATACCGCCTGGGTCGCTGGGCTCGGTGCGTCCGCGGCTGGTGGAGGCGGAGGCTGCCGTTCAGGCAGCGCAAGCGGCCGGGCGGGATGCGGCCGGCGAGACACGCGCTCGTTCAGACTGCAGAATGACAATCTCGCTCGAGATCATCGACTACTCATCCCGGTACCGCATTCCGGCGGATCTCGCGCAGGCGATCCACTCGATCGCCATTTCCGAGGATCTCGACCCGGAGCTGGCATTCCGCCTCGTCGAGACCGAGTCGTCCTTCCGACGGAATGCGCTCAGCGAGGCAGGCGCTGTCGGCTACACGCAGATCCTGCCGAGCACCGCGAAGTGGCTCGACGCGAACGTGGACGAGACCAACCTGTACGAGAGGGACGTCAATCTGCGGCTCGGCTTCCGCTATCTCCGGCTCCTGCTCGAAGAGAACGCCGGCGACATGAGACTGGCCCTGCTGGCCTACAATCGGGGACCGGGAACGGTTCGGGCGATCGTTGCCAATGGCGGCGACCCGGCGAACGGCTACGCGACCCGGATCATGGGAAGCGAGTAGCCTGCCGGCAACCGTCTCGAGCATTCTGGCGGCCGGCGGACGGATGTCCCGCCGGCCGTTTTGCATCTGCGGTCCCGGTGGGCACGGCGACGGGCACGAAATGTGCTTGAATTCCGGGATCTGAGTACGTCGACGTGCGCCGCTCGAAACGCAAGTCGCGGGGACAAACGGAATGTCTGAATACGATTCACTGCTGTCGAAGATCGAAGACTCACGAAGCCGTCGTCGGCATCGTCGGCCTCGGCTACGTGGGCCTGCCGCTTGCCATCGCCTTCGTCGAAGCGGGCTTTCACGTGCTGGGCATCGATGTGGATCCGCAGGTCGTCGACGGACTGATCGGCCGGGCGATCGCACATTGGAGACGTGCCGTCCGAGGCCGTCGCATCCGCGGTCGACAGCGGCCTTCTGTCGGCCACCACGGATTTCGCGAGACTGGCGGAGGTCGACGCCGTCGTTATCTGCGTCCCGACGCCGCTGTCGAAGACCGAGGACCCAGATCTCTCGTACGTCATGCAGGCCACCGAGTCGCTGACGCGAGCGTGCTTCGGAAGAGGCCAGCTGGTGGTGCTCGAGTCCACGACCTATCCGGGAACGACTCGCGACCTGGTGACACCGGCCCTCGAGGCGTCGGGCCTCAAGGTGGGGTCGGACTTCTTCGTCGCGTTCAGTCCGGAGCGGGTCGATCCGGCGAACCCCACGTGGCGGCATCGGCAACACACCGAAGATCGTCGGCGGGCTTACGAAGAGTTGCCACCGCCTGGCCGTAGCCCTGTACGTCGACGTCATCGACCAGGTGGTCGAGGTTTCGTCTCCCGAGGTCGCCGAGCTGGCCAAGATCCTCGAGAACACGTTCCGGGCCGTGAACATCGGCCTGGTGAACGAGATGGCCGTCATCTCCGACAGGCTCGGAATCGACGTGTGGGAGGTGATCGACGCCGCTGCGACCAAGCCGTACGGTTTCATGCGGTTCTTCCCCGGTCCAGGTCTTGGCGGGCACTGCATTCCGATCGATCCGCTCTTTCTCGCCTGGAAGATGAAGACCCTGCAGTACCGGACGCGCTTCATCGAGCTGGCCGCAGAGGTCAACGCCGAGATGCCCCTGTACGTGATCCGAAGAGCGGCCGAGGCGCTCAACTCGGTTCAGAAGGCGGTCAACGGCAGCCGGGTGCTCGTGCTCGGCGTCGCCTACAAGCCGGACGTGGGTGACACGCGCGAGAGCCCAGCGCTGGATATCATGGCTCTGCTCCGACAGCGAGGGGCTGCGGTCGAGTATCACGATCCGCACGTGCCGTCGCTGGAGGTGGAAGCCGGGGACCTGGTCTCGGTGGAGCTGACCGCGGACCGCCTCGAAGGCACGGACCTGGTGTTGATCGCCACGGATCACAGCGACGTGGACTACGACCTGGTCGGCCGCCACGCCTCGCTCGTAGTGGATCCCAGGAACGTGATGAAGAGCGCCGAGAAAGCAGTCGTGTACCCGATCGCCGGACCGCCGCGGGCTGGTTCACGACGCGCGCCAGACGCCGAGGGCGGACGTGATAGCTGAGCCCCAGACCTCCGAACGGGTGGGCCCGGTCCGAGCGTTTGTCAGACGGGTGCCTCCGCTGCGCCGTGCCCTGATCGGGGCCAAGCGATGGGGTGCTCGCCTGTCGGCTCGGACGCACGTCAAGGAACTCTGGATCTACTCGCGCATGGCTGGTCGGCAGCTCTTGGGCTCCGGCGGCGGCCCGCAGATCAAGTTCGTGATCTACGGCCAGGGACGCAGTGGAAGCAGCGTCCTCCTCGACCTGATCGGATCCCATCCCGACGTCTACTGCGAGAGCGAGATCTTCAACGAGAAGGTAGCGGCGCGGCTTCTGAAGCCGTGGGACTACCTGCACGCGCGGGCAGATCTGTCGCCGAAGCCCGCCTACGGATGCAAGATGAAGATCTACCAGATGACGGACGACCAGGGCATCGAGGACCCGCATAGGTTCATGCTGGATCTGCATTCCGGGGGTTGGAAGGTCATCTATCTGGTGAGAGAGGACCTGTTTCGGAAGGCTCTCTCTCTGGTTGTCGCCGAGACGCGTGGGCAGTTCCTCGATCGCAAGTCCGGTGGTACGGGAGTGGATTCGATCGCCATCGATCCGACTCGCCTCGAGGCGGCGATGCGTGAGCGGAGGAATGCGGACGAGGCGGAGTTGGCCGCCCTGGAGGGGATACCGCACGTTCGAGTTACGTACGAGGAAGACCTGCTGAATTCGGCAAACCACCAGGCCGTCAGCGACCGGGTGCTGGAGTACCTGGGCTTGGAGACAGCACCTGTCGAGACACGGTACGTGAGGACGAGCCGGGCACAGGTATCCGACTACCTCTCGAACTACGGGGAAGTCCACGAGTACCTGAGCGGTACCGAGTTCGCTTCCTACCTGCCGGCGCCCTCCACCGCAGGCTGATTCAGACCCGGCTCAAACCAGACCTTTGGGCTTACCGCCGCACCGTAATCCGATCGCCAGGATGGATTCGGCTCGAGCTCAGCCCGTTGATCTGCATCAAATGAGTAGTCGTGACGTTGTAGCGGCGGCTGATGTCCCACAGCGTATCGCCACGCCGTACGGTCACGCTCAGCGAGCCGGACCCGGACGCGGTAGCTCCACCCGCCGGAGCGGCACTGGCCACACGCGTCGGTGAGGCGCCTGACCTGGGAATGATGAGGCGCTGGCCGATCTGGAGACGCTTCGGATTCACGTTGTTGTTGGCAGCCCGTATCGCGGTGACGCTGGTGCCATAGCGACCGGCGATGTGCCCCAGCGTCTCTCCGCGCTGTACGCGGTGTTCGAGCCAGGTAACCCTCTCCGAAGCCGGAACCTGCGCGTAGGCAACCAGAAAGCGCTCGCCCGTGCCCACGGGCAATCGCAGCTCGACCGACTGATCCGGTGGCGTGACCCGGCGCGGGTAATGCGGATTCAGCATGCGGATATTGCTCTCGCTCACGCCGGCGGCATCCGCGAGAACGTCGAAACTGGTCGCGTCCGGGACCTGTACGGTCTCGAACGCGAGCGGTTCCTGCGGCACCACGTCGTCGAAGCCATACTTCTTAGGGTTCTTGGCGATGACGGCCGCGGCGACGAGCTTGGGAACGTAGTTCCTCGTTTCGCTCCGCAGCACACGGGCGTCGGCCAGGTCATAGAAATCCGTCGACCCGGTCCTCTTGATTCCACGGCTGACCCGGCCGGCACCCGCGTTGTACGCAGCCGCCGCCAGGTACCACGATCCGAACTCCTCGTATAGGTCGCTGAGGTGAGCGATAGCCGCGTCCGTTGCCTTGAACGGGTCCCGCCGCTCGTCCACCCAGAAGTCGATCTGCAGGTCGTAGCGCCGGCCCGTCCCGCGGATGAACTGCCACATTCCGGCGGCATGCGCCCGGCTGTAGGCATTGGGGTTCATGCCGCTCTCGATCATCGCCAGGTACAGAAGATCTTCGGGAAGCCCGGCAGCACGGAGGCGAGTCCGGATCATGTCTTCGTATCGGCCGGCGCGTGCCAGGTACGTGGCGAAGCGATCGTGCGCTTTGACCGCAAAGAAGTCGATCCACCGCTCGACGGCCTCGTTGGTCTCGAGGGGAATCTCGTAGCGGGCCGCATTGGCCGGATTGCTGCTGAGCCCGAGGGGATCGGCGCCGAACAGGAGATAGAACTCCTCGCGCTTCACCTCGTCGAGGCTGTCCACGACTTCCTCGGCCTCACGCTGCGCCGCCGTCAGGCGGTCCGTGTCCACACCCTCTGCCTTGGCCTCGGCCAGCGCCATCGCGTCGGCCTGAGACCGCCGGCTCAGGGGTCACCGCAGAAGCCGCGGCTGCCGTAGGCTCCATCGAGACCGGTTCGGGGTGCGAACTGCACGCCGCCAGCAGCCCCAACGGCGCGATCAGGCATGCCAGCCTCATGGAACTTCCCCGGCCTCGCCGCTTCCCCTCCATGAACCTTCCTCCTGTCTACAGCCTGTAGTTCGGCGCCTCACGCGTGATCACCACATCGTGCGGGTGAGACTCTCTCAATCCGCCCGACGTGATCCTCACGAGATCGGCCTCATCTCTGCAGCTCCTCCACCGTCGAAACGCCGCAATATCCCATGCCACTTCGCAGACCACCGAGAAGCTGATACAGCGTATCAGCCACGGGACCCTTGTAGGGCACGCGACCTTCGATGCCTTCCGGAACCAGCTTGCGACTCTCGCTGGACTCCTGAAAATAGCGGTCCGCCGAGCCTTCCTCCATCGCCGACAGGGACCCCATGCCGCGAATCAGCTTGAATCTGCGCCCTTCGAGAAGAAAAGCCTCGCCCGGACTCTCCTCCGTACCTGCAAGCATCGAGCCGAGCATGACAGTCGAGGCTCCGGCAGCCAGCGCTTTGACGATATCGCCGGACTGCTTGATGCCGCCATCCGCGATTACGGGCACCTCCCCAGCGCCTCGGACCGCGTCGATGATCGCCGTGACCTGTGGCACTCCCACACCGGTCACGACCCGCGTCGTGCAGATCGATCCCGGACCGATGCCGACCTTCACGGCGTCCACGCCTCGCTCGACCAGCGCACGAGCGCCGTCCTCGGTGGCCACGTTTCCGGCGACCAGCTGCACGGTGGGGAGGGTTTCCCGGACTCGAGCGACGGCGTCCAGGACGCCCTGTGAGTGCCCGTGGGCGGAGTCGATGACGAGCACGTCGCACCCGGCATCCACGAGCTCGCGGGCCCGCTCCAGGTCCTCGCGGGCAGCGCCTACCGCCGCGCCAACGAGAAGCCGACCGTGGTCGTCCTTGGACGCGTTCGGGTGGGCCCGGCGCTTGAAGATGTCCTTGACCGTGATCAGGCCACACAGAGACCCCGCAGGCGTCCACCACCGGCAGCTTCTCGATCTTGTTCCGCCGGAGAATGTCCTCCGCCTCTTCCAGGGACGTGCCCTTGGGGGCCGTGACCAGGCCATCGTGCGTCATCACCTCGCGGACCGAACGATCGAGATCGGTCTCGAACACCAGGTCGCGATTGGTGAGAATTCCCACGAGCTGGCCGCCAGCCTCCACGATCGGCACCCCGCTGATAGAGAATTCGCGCATCATCGCGACGGCCTCTCTCAGGCTGGCGCCCGGTCCCAGCGTGATCGGATCCAGGATCATACCGCTCTCCGAGCGCTTGACCCGGTCCACCTGGCCGCACTGTGCCTCGATGGGCATGTTCTTGTGAATGATCCCGATTCCGCCGTCCCTGGCCATCGCGATGGCCATCCGATGCTCGGTGACCGTGTCCATGGCCGCCGAGACGAGCGGAGCGGTGAGTATCCGTGCCCCGGGTGAAGCGGGCGGAGATGGACACGTCGGCGGGATGGACCCGCGCATGTCGCGGAACGAGAAGAACGTCGTCGAAGGTGAGAGCTTCCCGTATCACTCGAGTTTCTTTCATGGCGGTGAGGCCGCTCTCCATTCTGGTGCTTGGGATGTCGAACCTGAAACGGTAGAACAAGCCGGTAGTACCGTCAACCGGGACAGGGGATCCTATATGTGTCGGGCTGGACAAGAGCCAGAGTTACCGGGCAGGGCAGGCACCCGCTACTCGTCGATGGCGATCTCTCGAGGCTTGGGAGGTTCGTCGTCATGGTCGGGCGCACCCGGCTCGGCCTTTCCTCCTTCGAGCTCAACCAGAAACTCACGGCCGGCGTCCCGAAAAGCTCCCAGCACACGGTCCGCAGCGCCCATCACCTTCATGGTCTCCTTGAGAGCCGTCGCCGGGACCTTGCGCTTACGCATCGTGTCCTGGAACAATTCCCCGAACTTCTGGAATCCGCTCGTCTGAGATTCGGCGGCGCCGTACTGGGACTGGAGATAATTGATGTAGTCCAGCACCTGGTACGCCTTGTCGTCCGGCAGCGATTCAAGCTTGCGCCAGATCTCCTTCCGGAGGATCTCGTTCATCCGCTCCTCTTCCGTTTGCTAGCGAGCACCGATGCCCGCTCCCTCATACTTCGTGGCAAAACGCCGAAAGTTTCAAAGACCTCTGACGATCCGTCGGATAAGGTAGCCTCCAGCGTCCATTTGTCCCACGGGAACGATAAACGACGAACATCGGTTGCCGGGTGCAGACTTGCCAGGGGCGCGGCTCATCCGTGACCGGTCGACGATCACGGGATTCCAACGCCTCGGCATCATGGCGATTATGAAGGGATCGAATGACCGAGCATTCGATCTCTCTTGGGTACGAGAATGGAGGTGTCGGGTGACCTATTTGCCGCTGCGGGATTTGTCGATCGCTGGAGAATCCGCGGATATCTACGATGCCTGGCTCGCTCAGATCGAGCGGGACCTGGGTGACGGGGACCAGGACCGGAGCGTAACCGTGCGCAAGGTGCTCCAAGAGATCTACTTCCCCTCTCTTGCGGAAGGGACGGATGAGTCCCGCCTGCCGGCCTCGACCCGGGCGGCGCTTGCCAATCTCGACCCGCGCCATGCGACGCTCGAGCCGGAGTACTGCAGGGACATCGACCCGGTTCTCCTTCGGCTACAACCTGGAGGTCGGAGACGATGTCGTGATTCACCGCAACGTTCATCTGGACGATCGAGGAGGCATCGTGATCGGTGACCGCGTTTCGATCTCGGACTACGCCGCCGTGTTCAGTCACACGCATTCGATCAACGAGATCAACGAAGTAACCTGCGTTCCCACGGTGATCGGCAGTGACGTGCGAATCACGTACGGAGCCGTAGTCCTGGCCGGAGTCCACGTCGGGGCCCACGGGATGGTGGGCGCAAGGGCGCTCGCGACGCGGGACGTGAGGCCGTATCACGTGAACGTGGGGATTCCCGCGAAGTCCGTTCGGGTGAAGTCCATCGCCCCACCCGAGCATCAGCCCGGCGTCAACGTCCCACATGACGAGTGAACGTCGGCTGGAGGATTCGCCGGTATCAAAGCAGTCTCGGTTTGGGCGCCAGGCCTCAGGTCGCTAGGTTCAGGCACGGCGGTGGACGGGGCACACACGCCCCGTCCAAGGAGGATCACCTGCACCCTGGATCCCCGAAGTGGACCATGAATTTGATACGCACATGAGCGGCCGCCGGGCCCTCGTGACCGGTGGCGCTGTGCGCGTTGGAAGGTCGATTTCCCTGGCTCTCGGACGGGCCGGCTATCGGGTGGGGGTTCACTATCGGACTTCTCAGGGCGATGCGGCTGCGACCGTGCGAGATCTCAACACAATGGGCGGACACGCACAGGCGTTCCGGGCCGATCTCATGGATCCTGCGCAGATCCAGAGCATGTTCGCGGAGGTCGACCAACGGCTCGGTGGAATCGACCTTCTGGTAAACAGCGCCGCTATCTTTCCACGAGACGACGCGCTGACTGTGTCACCCGAGGACTGGGACAAGGTGTTCCAAGTCAACACGCGGGCGCCGTTTCTGTGTGCGCAGCAGGCTGCCAGCCGGATGCAGCCGGGTTCCTCGATCGTGAACATCACGGATACGGGGGCGGACGAGGCGTGGCCAGCCTACGTGCCCTACGTGGCGAGCAAATCTGCGCTCGTCAGCCTCACCAAAGGCCTGGCCCGAGCCTGGGCGCCGGATATCAGAGTCAACGCTGTGGCCCCGGGACCCATCCTTCTTCCGGACTCTGAATCTTCCGAGCGGGATGAACGCCGTGCCGCCGATCGAACGGTTCTCGGTCGAATCGGCACACCGGACGACGTGGCGGGTGCGGTCCTGTACCTGGACCGGGCTCCCTACGTAACGGGCGAAATCATCAAGGTGGACGGAGGGCATCACCTGAAGTAGCGGAGTGAGTTCGTGTTCGATCGCATCTTCATCGCGCTGGACGGATCAGAGGAAGCCAGGTACGCGGGGGAGTTGGGTCTCCGTATCGCGAAGCTCGTGCGGGCTCAGGTCACAGGGCTTGCCGTAATCGACGTGCGAGTCGTCGAGGGACCCGCCGTCGAGACACTGTCGCCGCTGTGGGGCGAAGTGACGGGCCGGCCCTTCCAGCCCGAGGTGATGCGTCTGTATCGCGAGCGAGCGGACTTTACCCTGGCTGAGTTCCACAGCGCGGCAGAGCGGGCCGGCCTGGACAGAATCGAGCGGTGCGTGGAAATCGGCGTGGCGGAAGACGCGATCTTGGACCGTGCGGCCGATGCGGATCTGCTCGTGATGGGGCGTAGGGGAGAGCATGCGGGCTTCGGCAGTCGATCCCTGGGAGCCACTCTTTGGCGTGTACTTCACCGGGCTCCATGCCCGGTGCTTGTCGGTCCTTCGGCTGGAGTCGCTGGCGAGTGTGTGCCGCCTTGCGACCCTCCCAGCTTGCCACTGGTGGCCTGGGACAGCGGCCCCGGAGCGCTGCGAGCGACCAACCTGGCAGCTCAGTACGCGCTGGAGACCAGCGGGCAGTTGCGCCTTGTCCACGCGGGCGGTGAGTCCGCGGATCAGAGCCTGGAGAACGCGCACCGCGCGCTGGCGGAATCCGGCGTAACGTGGGAGTCGGCGAGGCTCGAGATGGACCCTGCTGAAGCAGTCGCGGAGGCCCGCGTGAGATGGGGAGCTGACTGCCTGTTCATGGGCGCTTTCGGGCGGGGGCGTCTCCGCGACTTCTTCTTTGGATCGCACACAACGGCGATTCTAGATCGGTTCGAGGAACCGGTGGTCGTGGTTCCCCCCACGGCGACCCCGGACCCGAGCCTCCTGGCAGGCCGAGCCGCCGGGCTGAACGGTGCAACTTGACCGGAGCAACACATCTTGAACCATTCGCCGCCTGTGCTACGTCTTCGAAGACTGTATCGTACAGTTCGACACCATCTTACACCCGTCGGAACGGCACCCGTCTATGTCTTCCACCACATTCCGAAGACCGGTGGTTCGTCTGTGAACAGGGTACTCCCCTGCTGGTTCTATCGAATCCACGATGGTCGGGTTCGAGTGGACCCGAACGACTGGACAGCCGGACACGTCGCCGGTCCACCCCTGGATCTGTCGCGTATTCGTGCCAACGACTGCCTGGCCGGACATTGGGCCGTTCCGGGAGAGTACTTACACGAGCGATATCCCGAGATCCTGACCGAGCGGAAATATCGATTGTTCACATTTGTTCGTGACCCGCTGGAAATCAAGTTGTCGCTCTATTTCTGGGAGAAGAGGAAGGGCAAGGATTTTGGAACGCAGTCGATCGAGGATGAACTGCTCACGAGGCCGAACTTCATGGCGAATCGGTTTCCGTGTGCAGCGGAGGATGTTGATCGCGTCCTGTCGCGCTATTTCTTCATAGGTGTTACCGAGCGGATGCAGGAATCGTTTGACAGGCTGGCGAACCTGGTGGGTCGTCCCAGGATACGGCTTCCCCGCGCCAACAGGTCGAGAACAGCGAGAGACAGGGTAGAGCTCGACCGCGAGTTCATCCGTGAGTTCAGGATCCAGAACCACGTGGACTATCTGATCTACGACTACTGCCGAGAGAGGCTCGAAGCACCCGATGCGTAGTGCTTGCCAACTGACAGGTGCACGGAGCCCGCCGGCGGAGCGTGGAGAGCTGTGCGATCAGAGAGACGGTAGTGTAGATTGTAGAGGGCGGGAGGGCTGCGAGATCCATGTGCTGGCCGAATGGGTCCTCGTGCCTTTTCTCCAGCGGTGTCTCGGCACCGCCCCCCGGCCGTAGACTGTACTGGAGGTTTGAGTGCAGGTGTCACAGCTTCAAGAAGCAGATGCGGGACGCGGGGCGATTGAGCCTTCACCGCGGATTCGACATCGCCGCAACCACCATTCGAGCTCAGCGACCCGCCGGCAACCGATCGCCAATCCCCTGGTGGAAGAGGGGCGAACCGCAACAAAGCAGACTCCCCGGGGATCATCCCGTGCGGGCAATGTGATCGCCGCCGCTTTGGCCCTGGCGGTCGCTGCACCGTTGATGATTCTAGTTGCGCTGGCCGTGAAGTTGAGCTCACGCGGCCCCGTACTTTACACGCAGCGGAGGATTGGCCTCGACCGACGCGATAGCGGCAGATCGACGATCGGAGACCGACGTCGGCGGGATCTCGGCGGCCGGCCGTTCACGATCTATAAGTTCAGGACGATGTCCCGGGAAGCGGGCCCACCTTCGCATCAGGTGTGGACACGGCAGAATGACTGCCGAATCACCCCGTTGGGCCGAGTGCTTCGAGCCCACCGTTTGGACGAGACACCCCAGCTGTTCAACGTGATCACGGGCGACATGAACATCGTAGGCCCACGGCCGGAGCAGCCTGACATTTTGGCCCGCCTCAGAGAGCAGCTCGAGGAATTCCCCGAGCGACAGAGGATGCGGCCCGGGATTACTGGGCTTGCTCAGATCACATGCGGCTATGGTGGAACGTTGGCGGAGGTCGAGCGCAAACTGGAGCGCGACCTCGAGTATATTGCGCGGCGTTCCTTCTGGTTGGACGTGGCCGTCCTTGCCCGGACCGTTCCGGTCGTCCTCAGGTGCAGAGGTGCTCGCTAATTGACCGTGGCCGCTCTGGCCAGAATGTAGCTGAGAGCCTCCTGTACGGTCTCCTCAATAGGTCGCTCCGTCGGTAGATCCAGGTGGGGATGCGGAAGCGTCCCCCTGATCGGCTGCGAGTGAACGTGAGCATCCCAGTTCTGCAGCTTCCAGCGATCTCTTGCCTCTCCGCGGGACTCCAGGCGCCGCCTGATTTCTCCCTCCGACGCCACACACCTGATCATGACGAGATCTGCAGCGGCTTCCTTGGTGCGCAACAGCATCGAACGGTACCAGAGAGCGCTCCGACTCTGGCGGATGTGGGGAGCGTCCAGGAGCACGCTGTTGCCCACATTGAGATTCTCGCCGGCAATCCTATACAGTGCCCTGTACAAGCGCGGCCTAAATTGTCGGTAGTCGACGCCCCGGCGGGTATCTGGAAAGAAAGCGTCGGCAATGAAGTTGTTGTCCAGGTAGACTGCCTGCAGATGTTCCAGGAGCCCGCGGGCGACGCTCGATTTTCCCGAGCCGGCGACTCCCGCCAAGAGGACCAGCGTCGGTCTGGGCAGTTTCAGCCGTTCCACCCCGGACTCGGACCCCGTATACTGCGTTTTCTGCACTCGAGCCAGCCGTTCCCTGGTTGGATTAGTCCCCGGATGGCAATGATCCCCGACATCCGTTCGGCGCGGCGTCGCCCAGGTGCAGTGTGGTCCACCTGTCGATCCTCATTGCCGTCCCCCCGGACGCGAGTGAACAGGCTTTCTCGACCTCCCGGAGCGCTGCCTGCACCTGCCCCGCCTTGAGGCGGGTGATGGCCATCGACCAATGAACATCGGCTCTCTCACGGCCGGTCAGCGCCGAGCGAAGTCGAAGAGAGTCTCTCCCGAGAGCAACTGCTCTGGCAACCTCCGCCTCCTCCTCATGCTCCATGAGCATGTGGGCTACCATGACGACCCGCGCCGGTTCGGGAGCCTCGGCATCCGCCTCCCGGGCTTCGAGGGCGCGCTCGAGCGCCAACTCCATCATGGTCGCTGCTCCATCCTCGTCACCGCTTGCCTTCAACACCCGCGCTGCCTCAATCAGCGTCGTGTCAGCCAGCAGATCTTCGTGACCCTCCAGGTAGCGGAAGATCTCTCCGGCCTGGGCGTACAACCGCCTCTCCGGGTATCGATCAATCGCGTAGGCGTGCAAGTACGGGCCCGCGTCCCTGGCGCCCGCGATGCTCACAAAGGCCACAGTCGAAATCCCGACCACGGTAACCAGGGTTCCCGTGGACACAATGGTCAGCGCCCTCTTCGGAGTGCCTCTTGCCGCGCTCTCGAGCGCGATGTGAAGCGACAGGGCCGCCACCGCACACCCGAACAGAAGCTCTCCGATTTCAGTGATCTTCGGCACGAGGTTGGGGAAGTGGGACAGGAATAGCACCGCCGCGCAGGCGTAGAACAGAGGACGGAGACGGCGTGGCGGCAGGGGAATGCCGATGCGTTCGACCCAGCGTGATACATAGGGCGCTCGCTTCGCGGCCCACCCAATGCCGACAACCCAGACCAAGATCGCCACCGCAATCAGCCCTGAAGATGGATTGGGCGCCAGATTGTGCAGGTTCATTTCTCGCTGGACGTTGTTCTCCGCGAAGAACCGGGTCGATCCGACTCCCAGCATTCGCTGCCCCCAGCTGAATTCCTCCCCGGCCACGAAGAAGGCGGCAAGCGCAAGTAGAGCGTACCCCCACTTCCTGCGTGTCGGATCGATGACCATGGCGAAGAGCAGATACAGAAACGCGGCGGAGAAGAAGAACGAGGTCGCCCACTCGGCCCAATAGTCCTCGTGCACGAAGAGGACAAATGCGACAGGCTGCATGTAGAACAAATAGAGAGTGAGCAGCACGGGAAGACCAACGATGGCCCAGCTCCATGCGGTCGATGAATGAGTCGAGAGCGAGCCTCCGCCGAGTCTGACCCTTCCCGCAGACCGCGGCGATACGAACAGCAGCGGCGTCGTGAGAACCAGCAACACGGTCAGATAGCTCGCCACGTTGGCTCCAACTACACCCCACCGCGCCAGATAGAACTCGACCGAGTGTATCTCTTGTCCGGTGATCATCCGGTTGAGTACCGGCAGACTCTGGCCCAGATAGGCCGAACGAATCAGCGCTGGAACGAACAAGACATAGCTGGTCCAGGCGAGAATCAGCAGCAGGCCGCCGATCCACCAGATTCTCCTGACGAGCACCCACTCACGGTCTTCTGGGGTACGTCGTGCTTCGTCGCTCAAGGGCCCTCTCCGTCGTTCATCAGACCGTCCCGGCGTGTCGGGCTCCGGGACCAGGACCGAAGAAGCTGGCACTCATCCGCGGTCCTCGCGGCGGTGGCCGACGTGCAAGCGGTGACCATGGTACAAACGGCGAGGCAGGGGCCGAGAACGGCCCCTGCCTCATATTCACACACTCCAGCGAACCTCACGGCGACCAGGCGCCTGCCTCATCCTTACCTGCGGAGATCGTCACTCGACTCACACCGCTTAGCGGAGCGGCACACGCGTTCGTGTCAGCGACATAAAGCTCGTTGTTCACCAGGAGTCCATCCTGGTCGCTGACAAACACCACACGCGCGCCATTGGGGGACCAGCGAGGCTGGAACTCTGTGATTCCCGTCGCGTCCGCGGTCATTTGGACCACACCTGTCCCGTCCGACGCCATGCACATGATCTCTGCACCACCGAGCCAGGTGCCATCTACGTCCTCGTTGTTTCTGTCAAACATGAGCCTGGTGCCATCCGGAGACCAGTCGGGATGACTGTCCCGCCCAGGATTGTTGGTCAGGTTCGCGAGGCCGACGGTCTCACCGTCCAGGGCGCTCATCGTATAGATCTCGGCGCTTCCATCTCGGTCCGAAGTGAACGCCATCGTCAGGCCGTCCGGTGACCAGGCCGGTTCCGCGTCGTTGAAGTCGTTGTCCGTGAGACGACGCTCGTCCGTCCCATCGAGCCGAACGGTATAGATCTCCTTGAAGCCATTCACGACTCTGTGGAAGGCGATGCGGCTGCCATCGGGCGACCACGCCGGCTGCCGATCGGAGCGCAAGCTACTCGTCACCTGCCTCGCTCCGGAACCGTCCGCGTTCATCACCCAGATATCCTGGTTGCCGTCCCGGTTCGTGAAGAACGCGATTGACCTCCCGTCCGGAGAGACCGCCGGCCACAGGTCGTCGAGGTTGTTGTTGGTCAACTGGACGACGTTGGTCCCGTCCGGATCCATCGCGAAGATCTCGAAGTCGCCGTCGCGCTCGCTGTGGAATACGATCTTGTTCACGAGAGGAGCTACCTGGGTGCAGCTGACGGTCACATTCGTCACGTCGGCCGCGTTGATCGTCCCGGCTCCGTTCGACACCACACACGTCTGGGCTACGGGCTGACCGGCGACCGTGACGCTGTAGGCGCCACCTTGAGGGACTGCTGTGGCGAAGGTGAAGCTACCGTTGGCCGACAACGACAGGTCGTCGCCGTCGTTGTTCTGGAGGACCACCGTGCCGCCGCTGAGGCCACTTAGCGTACCGCCGACGGTGTACGTGTTCAGGGTGCAGGTCACCGCAATGTCGGTCACGTTCGCACCGCTGATCGCACCGCTCTCGTTCGCCACCGCGCACGTGAGTCCCGCGGGTTGCGCCGACACGGTCACGAGGTAGTTGGAACCGTCGGTCAGAGCCGTAACGAACTCGAAGCCTCCATCCGCGGTGAGCGACAGGTCGTCCCCGCCATTGTTCTGCAGAACGACCGTGCCTTCTGTCAGGCCTGCCAGGGAGCCGCCCACCGTATACGTATTGGCGCTGCAGCTCACGGCGACATCCGTCACGTCGACGCTGGCAATCGTGCCGCTTCCGTTCGACATCGAGCACGTCTGTCCCGCGGGCTGCGCCGCGATGCTCACAAGGTAGCTCGAACCGCTGGCCAGCTCCGTGCCGAACGTAAAGTTGCCGTCAGCCGTGACGGACAGGTCGTCCCCACCGTTGTTCTGGAGAACGAGCGTGCCCCCCGTGAGGCCTGCAACGACTCCACCCACAGAGTACGTTTCGACCGAGCAGGTCACGGACACATTGGTGACATTGGCCCCATCGATCGTACCGTTGCCGTTGGACACCGTGCACGTGTGACCGGCTGGCTGCGTGGAGACGGTCACCAGATAGTTGGATCCATCCGACAGTTCTGTGGCGAACTGGAAACTCCCATCGGCCGTGACGGACAGATCCGCTCCACCGTTCAACTGGAGGGTAAAGCCGCCACCCGTGAGTCCCGAGACCGACCCCCCGACGCTGTATGTGTCCGGGGGCGGAGGCGGTGATGTTCCATTGTCGTCGCCACATGCAGAGGTAAAGGCCAGAACCATGACCAGCCCGCCCGCCGCCAACCATCGCCTTCCGCTCTTCAATTCACCCACGGTAAACCTCCAAAAGTACGGTAGAATGCAAGAGTATGTGAGATCTCACTCCGCTGAGACGTCCGAGTATGTTCGCCGATCTACAGTCGGACGTTCGGTCGTCATGCAAGTCTCGGACCAATCCTCTCTGCCTGAGCCCCTCGAGCCGCGGCGTTCTTGGCGCGGCTGCGGAACACCTCCCTGAGAGTGATCGCTCGCAGGAGGAACACTGCCGAATCCACGGTTGGTCTGCGTGGCCGTCCGTTTTCCACGCCAGGCCTGCCGATCAACGGTAGCCGGTTCCGCAGCCCTCTGCGCGCCCTCCAGGCCAGCCTTCGTATCGCGGCTGCGCGCCGGGCTTCCTGACCTATCACGCGGAGAAGCATTTCGGGCGGCAGGTACTCGTCAAGCGGGCTCGCGTTCGCTCTGACCATCCGCGCCAGTCGGTCAGATTGTGTCCGTACCGCTTCCCGGCACCAGTTGCCAGCGAACCACCCGGGCCCAACGGCACGGCCAATCGCAAACAGGTCCGGGAACAACTCCGTCACCGTCTCTTTGTACAGTCGCCTTTCCAGTTTCATGTGCTGCGGGAGCTGCTGTCTGAGTTCCAGGACCTCTCTGTCAATCAGCGGGATTCTCACCTCACCGCACGATCCCGCATAAGCCTCGCGCCACGAGAGAATGCGCGGAAGCCGCTGTTCGAGGTATAGGCATTCGCGGAGGACGTACGGGTCCTGGATCGCCCGGTTGCGCTCGAGCATTGAATCCAGGTCTGCGCGCAACGCACCCCCGAGCAACGACGTCACGGTCCGAGGAAACAGGGCCGTCAGCGGCCCGAGACTGCTCCAGTCAGCGAACGCCAGACTGTTCAGCACGTCCGCGTCGTCGAGAAGTGTGTGGGAAGGAACCATTCCGAAGCACTCGTCCGCCACCCAGAACGTGGTTCGACGATCGCTTGGCAAGCACTCTCTCAAAGACCTCCAGGCATCTGTCTCCACCACGAGGCGAGTGAGCCCGTTTCCCCAACGGACGTTCTCGGCAATGACGGCGGCGACATCATCCCTGTACGCTTCGATCTCCGTGTGAGGATAGCCGGCGATGGTCGCCATCTTCCCCGCAACGCCCGCATCGCCGAGATCTCCTTCCCCGGGTATCTTGTACGTAATGCACCGAACGTCCGTCACCTGGAGGTGGCGAAGGGTGCCCAGAACGGCCGTTGAATCGTAGCCTCCGCTGAGCGACAGGACCGCCGGTTCGTCCTGCGACACTCGTCGCCCAATCGCTGCGACAAGAGTGTCTTGCACATCCTTCTTGAAGGCTCCTTCCAACCGATCCGTCCGGGGTCGCGGCGAATACTGCCAGTAGGACTCCGACTTCATGTCGAGTCCCCGAATCTCGTGAATCGACGCCCGCTCCAGCACGCGTACTCCCTCGAAGGGCGTCAGACCGTTGAGCGGTATTCCGTTCACGAGACAGTGCGCCACACCAGCCGGGTCCGGCCTTCCCGAGCAAGGGTGAAGATGAAACGCGTGCATCGTGGATATCCACGCCAGGCCCCGGTGCTTGCCGAAGAACAGCTTCCTGCTGTTCAGCAGATCCGTTGCGAGGAATACCCGCCCCTGCCTTCCGTCGATGACGGTCAATGCGAACGAACCGTGCAGGTCAGGCAGGAAGCTCAACCCCCGCTGCATATAGGCTTCGAGGCATCCTTCCGCCGATGTCGGTCCGGAGCCGGAGTACAGCTCGCCGTGAAGCACGAGAATCACGCCGCCGTCGACATCACTCGACACGACTCCGGTAGTCCGAGAGGTCAGCAAGCAGATTTCGAAATCCCCGCACACGACCGAGAAGACTATGTCGCCAGGGGGTCTCCCGCAGAATACTGAATCTGTCGCAAGGTCAGTCGCATAGTCGCCGACCGGGCGAATAGCCGCCAGAAAATATGAGAGTGTGTGCATCCCTTCGCAGGCCTGTGCCCTCGGTTGGATCGTTGTGAAAGCGCTACTGGTAGCGGCGCTGCGCTCCGCTGCCTCAGCTCTGTTGCTCAGCCGGACTTCAGAAGCGGACGCTTTCGCTCGACCTCCGGAGACGCACCTGCTTCCCCAGCGTAGCTCGGATAGTATTCAGGAGTGTACGAGTAGCCTGACGACCTTCCGGTCGGGACTCCATTCATGACCACGCCCAGGAGCGGGACGCGTAGACGCCGTAGCTGGCTCACAGCCGTGCTTAGCGCCCCCAGGTCCGTCTTGTTGGCACGAACGACGACAAGCGTTCCATCCGCAACCGCTCCTACCAGAGCCGCGTCAGTGACGGCCAAGAGAGGCGGAGTGTCCACCACTATGTAGTCGAAGCGCGTCCTCAGCTCGGTCATGAGTGCCTCGAAGCCCTCGTTGCCGATCAATTCGGTCGGTCGCTCGACTGCCGTCCCGCATGCCAGCAGGGACAGCGTCGGGCTACCCGACAGTCCTTGAATGGCCTCATCGATTGAGGCGACACCGGTCAGGACGTCGGATATGCCAGGAGACTGTTCCAGGCCAAAGGCGGTATGGACCTGGGGTCTCCTCAAGTCTGCGTCAACGACAAGGACCCGACTTCCCTGGTCCGCCAGGGTAAGAGCCAGGTTCGTCGCGACGGTGCTCTTCCCGTCCCTGGGAGTGGCACTCGTCACAGCAATCAGCCTGGGCTGGTCCTTAAGAAGCGCGAAGCGTAAGGTGCGTGCGTAGCGCTCTGAAAGCATCCTTGCCGATCTCGGCCGCGACCGAACCCGTCGCGATCCCCTGGATATTGGGAATCGTGCCCACAACCTCGAGGTTCGCAGCGTTCTTGATATCCGTCGGCCGCCGGATTCTCGAATCTGCCTGATCGATTACCAGCGCGCCTACCAAACCGAGGAGGAACCCTGCCATGGCACCGATGATCAGGTTCATCCTCTTGAGTGAAGGATCGGGCCACACCGGCACGGCGGCCGGGGCCACGACATCGATGTCCCCCACTTCCACTCCCTCAGCGATCTGGGCCTCGAAGTAGCGAGCCACCAGCTGGTCGAAGATGCGCCGAATGGCCTCTACCCGGTCTTCGAGGCGAGCATACTCGGCGGTCCGCACGGGAAGGCTACCTGCCCTGCCGCTGAGCTGTCCGTATCGGAGCTCATCCTGTCTGATTCGATCCCTCAAGAGTTGCAACGCCTGCTCGGCCGCCAGCCGCGCCTGCATCTTGGTCTCCACGATCAACGAGTCCACGACCTGAACTTGCGGATCCTGCGACGTAGCGCCGAACCTGGACGCGGTCAGCTCGGCACGCCTGAGTTGGAGATCCTGGAGGTTCCGGCTCAGCTGGGGACCCTGCGGCACGAGATCGGCCCCGAGCGCCATGATCTGCTGCAAGGCCTGATCGTTCTCCCCACTCGTCTGCAAACCGGCTACCAAGCTCGAAAGGAGGGTCTCCTGGTAACGCAATTCGCGAAGGGCGTTATCCATCTGCAGGAGTTCTGAAACGACCGCGCTTCCCTCCGTGTTCGGATCATAGAGGGTCTGAGTCTGGTAGTCGATCACAGTCTGCTGCGCCAAGTGAAGAGAATCGGCAATACCGGCCAACTGAACTGCTACAAACTGCCGACGGCGTCCCGCCGTCTCCCGGGCAGACTGCGCCCGGTGTCTCTGGTAAGCCTGCGCCACGCTATTTACAACGTCAGCAGCGAACTGGGGATCCGGGTCCGAGAACCGAATCCAGACCAAGTCAGGGCCCGTTCCTTGCTCGATGCGGAGCTTTCGCTCGAGCGACTCCGTGGCAACGTCGAAGTTCCTTACCTGAAACTGCAGTGGCTCGTCGATAACGGTGAGATCGTCCACTCGAAGCGAAAAGCCGGGGCCCTCAAGGACAGAGCTTGCCGGGGCTCTCGTCAACTCCCTGCCTGAACGAGTGTGAACGAGGACCACATCCGATCCTTCCTTTTTGATCTCGTAGGAAGACTGGTCCGCCGCACGGTCAGCCGCGAACTGTCCGATGATCTCACTCCGCCGCTCCTGGTAGTTGCGTAGGCGCATCTGCAGCCCCAGTGAGTCCACCACCGGCGTAAGCACCTCTGCACTCCGGATGATATCGAGGTGCGCCCCCATACCCTGGTCGATCATGAAGCCCCATGGCGACGCGGACGCCTGGTCCGCGACCTGCTGGAGCAGCGTTTCCGCCGTGTAACTTGGTAACTCACTGCGTTGCGACCACCACGCCATGCCAAGGGCCACAAGGGTGGTGCTCGCGATGAGCCACCACCGCCGGCGCAGCACGCCGAAGTAATGCCAAAGGTCAAAGGAATCCGAGGGATTAGTCCGCCCGCCAGCGCGGCGTTTCCCTCGAACTCACTGCTCACAGGCGCAATCTCCATTCAACCACCCAGTGTGACTGTTTGCCGGTCGCTCGTCGATAGGCCGCCACGCAAGAGTCAAGCCTAATCCCCCTGTCCAAGGTCCATACTACGGCACCAGAAGCCCCGGTAGAAGACTCTAAGGTCCTGTAACTACTAGCTGCAGGCCCGCCGAGACCTCATCCTCCAATCCGTCTCGCTCCAGCATCGGTGCGCCCGGACGGTACCAACAAGATGGTACCGTTGCGCGGTTGCCACAATCGCCGCACGATCCAACGAGCGACTCTGAACGATGAAGTGCGAATAGTCTGCGATCGTCTTGATTCCGAGGGTCTATTCCGGGATCTCTTAACGGACTGCCACCTCGTGAATCCGAGGGCCGGCAGCGGGAAGAGCGTTACTCGCCCTCAGTCTTCAGAGTCCATAGTACGACTCCCGTCCGCCACGTAGGCTCCACAATCCTCGTCCAGCCAGAGGAAGCTAGGCACCCACTTCGCGCTCCGCCTCACACTTGAAACCGCGTGCCAAAGCAAGACAACAAAACCGAGGTACAGCGCGAAAGCGCCCAGTGCGAACCGAGCGCTTCTCTGGCATCTTAACTCGATAGGTGTCCTACGGCCCCCAGTCCGGCCAGCCGTCCACTACGGTATTGCTTGTGACCTTGGTGGAAGATCCTGGCGATTCCGACACGCACACTTCGAAGTCCCCATCCCTGTTTGAGTAGTAGGTCGGTGCGAACGGCGATCAGCCGCATCGGGAGCAGACGAGGGGAAGCGCGTGGTGGATCCGGACGAGCAGAGAGGCCCAGTGGGACGAGATACGTCGGGATCCAAGGGGAGCAGTCCGGCGAGCAGGTGCGGAGACGGGCCGGGCCCCAGTCGTCTGCGGAAACGAGAGGTCTGCGGCGGCACCGGTGGTAGCCGTGCCGGTGCACGCGGCGCAGCGGCACGAGGGTGGCCAGCCGCTATTGATCGAATCGCCTATGCGTATTGGGCGATCTTACGCAATGGCCACAGTACTAAGAACAGTAGCTTCATGATCCTGCTTTCAATTGAGTTGAAATATGTTGACATTGTATACTCCAAGTAGTTCGAAGCTTTCAGTATAGATACGAGTCTTCTTATGAATACTTTGGGTATTCTCAGAAGATAATCACGATGGAAGTAGTTCAGAAATAGGATGGAGTAGATTGCCATACCGAAAGCTTTTCGACTGTACTCTAGTTTCGATAAGCTGTTCTCGGTATCTGTGAAATAGACTCTTGTTACATCGTCTATATACTTCGTTATGTAGCCTTCTTTGGCTATTGTAAGCCACAAATACCCGTCAGGAATCCGACCTCGTTCGAAGAGTGACTCATCTATTGAGATCTGCTTTAGAATGTCGGTTTTTGTGAAGCCCCACTTTTCGCCAATGATCTTGTGGTAATACCTGAACTCCAACGCATTGCAATACAATGGGTTAGTAGTCAACCTCGTCCCAACTAGGTTCCCGTCTTGGTCAACACAGTGTGCAGTCACACCACTTACTCTATGTCTGAGTTCTTCAGGAATACTCTCGTAGGCGTCTGCGAAAACTCTCAAAGCATCTGGGAAGCAACTATCGTCTGCATCATGTATGAGAAAAAACTCTCCTTGAGCCAAAGAAACACCCTGGTAGACAGTGCCACGCCTATTGATATTTTCAGGATTGTCTATGAATCTGATGTCCAAACTTGATTCACTCATGTAGTCTCGAACGACTTTGCCAGTGGCATTTGTCGAACCGTCATTAATGATCAGAACCTCGAAATCCCTAAAAGTCTGTGCCTCAATGGACTCTAATGCCCGAATAATGGTCTTTTCTCCATTATACACGGGGATGAACACCGTAAACTTATAGTTATAATCACCGTGAATGTATGGTTTGATGCTGGGTAAATAGCTTTTTAGATTCATTGTTCACTAAAGAATGAATTTCAGAAAGGAATCGTCAGCCCTTAAGTCTACCTACCGGTTGCAGCCGTCCCCCGAGGTCTGCGTCGTGATCTCTAGCTGCCCCGAGCATGGCTCGCCGGGAAGACAAATGCGCAGGCAATCGGTCAGCAGGAGGGGGTGCTGCTTGGCTCGCCAGGTGCAATTGCCATATTTGGGGCCAACGTGAAGATGAACCGTGATGTCTACTCAAGCAACTGTTGCTTCAGTGCCATAGTCTCCCAATCTGGTGGTTGCGAGATGGTATGGACCGTTCCGTGGACACCCGATCTCTTGGGAGAGAGGAGTCCACGATGCCAGGAACACAATCCGCCGTACCCGCCGGAGTTTCGCGAGCAGATGGTGGCGCTGGTCCGATCGGGCCGAACGCCGGAGTCACTGTCGCGTGAATTCGAACCCTCGGCGCAGACGATCCACATCTGGGTCCGGCAGGCCGACCTGGATCAGGGGCGTCGCACCGACAACCTGACGAGCGCGGAGCGGGAAGAGCTCCGGCGACTGCGCCGGGAGAACAAGCAGCTCAAGATCGAGCGTGAGATCCTAAAAGAAGCCGCGGTCTGGTTCGCGCAGGAGACGGGGACGGTACCCTTGAAGCGTACCGATTCGCGAGCGAGCACCGGGCCGACTATCCCATTCGTACGATGTGTCGCGTGCTGGGCGTCTCCCCCAGCGGCTACTACGCGTGGCGGGGTCGGCCGCCGTCGGTGCGGGAGGTCGCGAACCAGCGTCTGCTCGAGCGGATGCGAGAAATCCATACATTCAGCCGGGAGACCTACGGGCGGCCGCGGATCTACGCCGAGCTCAGGGACGAAGGGTGGCGGGTGAACCACAAGAGGGTCACCCGGCTCACGGCTCTCGACGGCCTGCAGGGTGCGACGCAGACGGAAGAAGTGGCGCACGACGAAGAGGGACAAGGACGCGCGCCCGGCCCCGGACCTGGTGGACCGGGACTTCGCGGCGGATCGGCCCGATCAGCTGTGGGTGGCTGACATCACCTACGTTCCGACCTGGAGCGGCTTCCTGTACCTGGCGGTCGTCGTCGATGCCTGGAGCCGCCGAGTCGTCGGCTGGTCGATGGAGACGCACCTGAGGACCGACGCTCGTGCTCCAGGCCCTGAACATGGCCCTCTGGCAGCGGAATCCCGACTCGATGATCCACCACTCGGACCAGGGCACGCAGTACACCTCGATCGCCTTCGGACTGCGCTGCAAGCAGGCCGGCGTGCGCCCTCCATGGGCTCGGTCGGCGATGCCTACGACAACGCGATGTGCGAGAGCTTCTTCGCCACGCTCGAGTGTGAGCTCTCTGGAGAGGTAACGGTTCCGCAACCAGGCCGAGGCGAGGATGGCCGTGTTCGACTTCATCGAGGCCTGGTACAACCCGCACCGCAGGCACTCGGCCCTCGGTCACCTGTCTCCGCTCAACTACGAAGGGAGACGCGATTCCGCGGCTTGAGTCTCAAACCAGAAACTGTCCGCGGAGAAGGGTCAACTCCAGTATCGCCTCTGGTGTACGAGCCACGCACCCAAGACACCAGTCCCCCTGTGCTCAGTTGGCTCAAGCTCCCGTGGAATACGACGATCAGCGATCTTCCAAAGGCAAGCTGCAACTTGTATCCGTCTCGGCGCCTGCACTTCTCGGAATCTGAGGGGTGCTCGCAGTCGGGCGTCGATCCCGAGATTCTAGAAGGACGGTACGACGAAATGGCAGCGTGTTCGCAGTATTCGTCCGGTAGGCCCGGAGGCGCGTTCACGACCCGAGCTTGTCCGGGCAAGCGCATGTCGTGGCACAGCCACGACCTCAGCGAGGGATCGTACCGTTCAGGTACTCCTCCACATTCAGGTAACCATCTCCATCGTCGTCAAAGCCCCCGTCCCTGCGCTCGGGATCGAGTCCGTACCTGGTCTCAAAAGCGTCCGGCATTCCGTCGCCGTCAGTATCCACGCAGCCGATACCCGTTCCCAGACCCGGGTAACCACCGAAGTCCTCCGGTTCGTCTTTTTCCTCATCCCGAGATGGGCCCTTCCCGCTGACCACGTCGGAGATCAGCCGAGCGTCCAACTCGTCACGTGCGTCCACCCATTTCCCTTCGCACGTCAGTCTCCTGTTCGCCCCAACCTCGGACAGCACGTTCTGGTGTGCCTCAGCGGCACTGCCCAAGCTGACAGGGATCGCTGGCGAAGTCTGCCTAGAATTCTCGAAAGAGCCCATATGCTCCGAGGCGGGCTCCCACGTCTGGGTCTCCGGTTCCTCGTAGTTGTGCACGTCATAATAGTTCCACTCGATCAACGAATACTGATCCTGCGCAGATTCAGCCCAACCAGGGTGAAGCTCGTTGCCACTCAGGAAGAGGAATTCCGGATCAGATCCCGGGAGTCGTTGCGGATGGTTGAGGGTGAGCTGGTGTAGAAGCACTCTCGTACCCGATCCCGGTCCTTTCTTATAATAGTTGCCGATGTAGTCCACCGAGACGTCGTGCGTGGTTAAACCGACGCGCGCCCCCCAGTTATACACAGTGTTGCCTGCGATCTCCACGCTTCGCGCCGGGTGACCCACGCGGGGGTTTCTGTGCGAGTTGTGAGCGAACAGGTTGTGGTGTATTGAAACGCCTTCCAGAGGTGCTCCACCGTTCTCAGCGCCCGACACAAGCAGGCCCAAGCTCCCTCCCCTGGAGCTTCCCGCTTGCCGCGCCAGCGTCGCGGCTATCATGGACCACTGCAGGGTAACGTTCCTCAGCGGTTCTGCACGTTCTTCCACATTGTGGGTGAAGAACTCCGACTTGCTGCTGCCGAATTCCGCAGAGATGTGGTCGAGCACAATATTCGTACCACTCTGGACGGTGAACGCGCGCCCAGCATCGATGCCCGGGCGAATGCGCAGGTACCTGACAACCACATTGGATATATTGCCGCGCCGTGCAATCTGGAACAGCCCCTTTGTCGATGTACTGCCCTCAGCCCGTCGGAGCTGTATACCCCCGCCCGGGGCGGTCTGACCTGCTATATACAAACAGGACTTCTGGATCGTGGGTGCCTGACGGTAGGCGATCGTACCGCCGGTATCGAACAGGACAATGTCGTATGAGCTGTTCGAAAGTCGGTTCGTGATGACATCTGAATAGCTCCCCGGACCGTCGCTCGCCGTGTTTGTGACCCGGTGGATTACGAGCGGTAACGATCTGCATCGGTTGAGAGCAAGCGCACCGTAACCTTCAGCACTTGGAACAATGCCGCCTCCTTCGGCCTCGGCGGGCGGGAACGCGGGGATCGACGAGCTCTGCTGCGGTCTCACCGACAGTTGGAGTTCTTCCCGTACATCCATATAGGTCGCGGTGATCGTGGCCTGGCCAGCGGATCGAGCTTCGAGCATCCCCTGAGGGGAGACTTCTACGATCTCGGGATTCGATGAAGACCACGAATACGAGGCGCCGAGTATGATTTGACCATCCTTGGACAGGCCAGTCGCCTCAATTTGGGTCTCCTGCCCGATCACTATTTCTAGGTTCGATAGGGACGGTACCGTGACTGCGATCCCTTGAACCGCCGAAGAGTCGACCACGGTTAGGTTTGCCACACCAGTCTTTCCGCCCGCTGCGGCCGTCAGCCTCGTCGAGGCTTTCGCCTCGCCCTTGACCCGGGCCCGCTGCCTACCAATCGCACTTTCCTCGACCGATGCGATCGTGTGGTCGCCTGACGACCACCGGACGGCTGCGTCGGGCAATGGCTTTCCATGCCTGTTCTTCACTGTGGCTTGGATCTCGTCCGACGTACCCGCGATGAGCTGAAAGTCGTAGTACTCGAGCTCCACGGATGCTGGCTCAAGATCGTCGCCAGCCGGACCAGCCACGCCCTGAGAGCACGCTGCCGTGCAGATTGCGAGAACCAGACCAACCATGCCGCTCCCTCTGGTAGGGTTGCCTCGACGAACAAGCGAGCGACCGGCCGGTGCCGTGCAGCGCGCCGCACCGACAGTCGCTGCAACGCGAATGCAGCGCAAGGTATACCGGGAGAGCCAAACGGTGTTCGTCTTCGCAGCCATGGTCAGCGTCCTCACTCTGATCGCGCATTGTTCTCGCTGATGCGCAAAGACGCCGAACCACTTCAGACCGGAGTTAGCTCCGGTGCTGCCTGAGATGCTGCGGAACGATCCGCAGGCAACCCGACTGGCGTGGCCTTCCTCGTGGGAAGACGTTAGCCTCGTGGCTTTGCGTCCCCGGCTTTCGCACGGGTTTGCCCTGATCAGCAGACTGTTTGAGTTTCCCTTCAAATCCGGCTGGAGGTAGTGCTAGACCCGTGCCAAGCTCGGCGAGGCCCTTAATATATTATACAACAACGTCTTACATGGTCTGCGAACGCGCCCCGCTGTGCAAGTACTTGCCTGATCTGCAACATAGTCGGGATTGCCTGAAGCGAGCAGGCGGGTCTTCAAATGGCTGAAGGAGGTCTCAGACGGAGAGGAAGCACTTGGAGAAGATCGCCGGGATGTTGTGGCAGGCGGAAGCGTGGGTTACCGGAACCAAGCGGGTCGCGCATAGACTGCGGCAACTGGGGATCACCGAGTAGCATTGTCAACTGTGGCGCGGGATTATGGGAGCCTGAAGAAGGTGAGGCACGCCGGCTCGAGGAACTGGACCGGGTAGAACGGATCGCCGAGGCGCACAGTGGCTACCCTGAGGCTGGACAAGCTGTTCCTGGAGGAAGTGGTTGCGGAGAAACTTCTAAGTCCGAAACGGAAGACAGAGGTGCGTTGACGGGAGTACGAGTCGCAGTGGGCGGCGATCCGATCCATTTCGGAGAAGATCGGGTGCACGGCGGAGACGTTGCGCCGGTGGGTGCGGCAGGCCGAGCGGGATGCGGGACGCCGGCCGCGCCTGACGACGGGAACGTGAGCGCATCCGCGAGCTGGAGCGTGAGAATCGTGAACTTCGGCGGGTGAACGAGATCCTGCGCAAGTGGGTCTTCGGGGCGCGGTGCGGGGCCGGCGCTTCAAGACGACGGTGCCCGCCGAGGCCGGCATCCAGCCCTCGGTGAGAAGCCGCGGCAACTCGTCCGCATCAAGACCCTAACAAATTGCAGTTACTGCTCTTACGCTAGTCACGCTGGCGTTGTCCCAAGCGGTCCGAAGAAGCGTCGGGCCGCTCTGTGAATGACGACAAGATGGTCCTGTTGCATAGTTGCCACAATTGCCGTACGACTTGATGAACTTGGGAGTTAAAGTACCAAGGCCCGGCTCCCAGGTCGACCGATTCTCGGAAGTCGATTCGACCGAGCGACGGCGAATCGGCCGGCATGCGGTCGACCGGGCACACGAAGGCTGCCTCCACGGTTTTTAACTATCGCAATTGACGGCTTCACCTCAAATGGGTCATATGGAGTCGCCCATTGCAATCAGGGTACTGTGTTGACGGTTGGTGTGCTTGCTTCTCTGTCACGTTCCGCTATGCAGGAGTTATCGTGAATCGGCCGCTCCGAATCCTGCACTGTATCGGGTCGATGCACGGAGGTGGTGCGGAAAGGCAGCTGTCGTACCTAGCTGGAGGTCTTGTGGATCTGGGCCATGATGTGCACGTGGCGGTTGCCCGTCTTGAGGGTCCATACCTCGAGCGCCTCAAGCGATCAGGGGCAACGTTGACACCTCTCCCCCAAGGCGGGCGTCACGATCCGCGTCTGATATGGTGGCTGCGCCAGTCGATACGGGCCTTGAGACCTGATGTATGCCACACCTGGCTGCCCCTAATGGACTTAGCTGGTGGGCTTGCCTCACTGACTACCGATGTCCCTTGGATCCTGGGTGAGCGCTGTTCGGGCCCGGTCTACGCGTCTCCCGGGGGCGAGTGGCTTCGGGCGCGACTGGGTCGGCGCGCCAGCGCAATAGCTGCAAACTCTGAGACAGGCTCCCGCTACTGGGCGAAGCAAGGTGTTCCTGAGCAGCGCCGATGTGTCATACGAAACGGCTTGGCAATAGAGGAGATAGGCTCGGTTCGAGCAGCGGAAGGCTGGCCCTTCGGTGGCAAAGCTCCAGAGGAACTGATCCTCGCGGCTGGTCGATTAGAACCGCAGAAGAACTGGCCCGTGTTGCTGGATGCGCTCCACCAACTCGGGGCTGTACCGGGTCGGAAAGCTCTGGTGTGCGGAGAAGGGAATCAACGGCAGTTACTCGAGAACCTCGTCGGGCGCCTGGGGTTGGACTCGTGGGTGACCGTCCGAGGATACCTGCCAAATCTCTGGAGTTGGATGAAGCGAGCGTCCGTCTTCGTATCCGTAAGCTCCTGGGAGGGAATGCCAAATACGGTTGCAGAGGCCATGGCATGTGGCTGTCCCCTGGTCGTTTCCGAGATCACGGGGCATCGGGAGATACTCGATGACGGCCAGGCGTTCTTCGTAAAGGACAGAAATAGCACCGAAGTCGCACGAGCTCTGAAGAATGTGCTGGAGAATCCAACTGCCGCACACACGCGAGCCCGCCTCGCGAAGAAGCGGGCCCAGGGGTGGGATCTCCAGCAGATGGCCGAAGCCTACGCGGCGCTCTATGAGTCGGTCAGCGCCCGTTGAGCAGCTCTTGTCTTCGAACCTGGCGCCGGGAGGTATCGAGAGTTGCCAACTCAATCCGTAGCAGTCTGGCTCCGTAGCCACGCCTGAAACATCAGCACGCTCCATAGATAGTAATGCCAATTGCGTTCTCCGCTCAGGTGCTCTACCCACTTGTCCCTTACCGGTCTTGGATGGAGGAGGCACTCCTGTCGCAGTCGGCTTTCACCCAACAGATCTTCCGCCCAATCACGCAGAGGACCTCGCAACCATGAAGCGATGGGCATGCCAAAACCCATCTTCGGGCGGTCAACCAGTCCTCTAGGTACGTACTTGTAGAGCACCTGCCGCAGTAGCCACTTCCCTGCACCGTCTCGGATCTTCATGGACAACGGTACCCGCCATGCAAACTCCACCACGCGATGATCCAACAGGGGCGTTCGGGCCTCAAGGCTCACTCCCATTGATGCACGATCGACCTTCACCAGGATGTCGTCCGGGAGGTAGCTTACTGTATCGACAAACATCATCATTTCCATCAATTGTGAAAAGTCTGGCCGCTGGTCGCGATCACGCAAAACGGTGCTGGGCTCCGCCCCACCGATCACAACGGACGCAGGGTCCTTCCAAACTGAAATCAACTCGCGATAGAGAGCTGCTCGACCGTCGCTGCCCAAGATATCAGCCAGCTTGTGCAGCTTGTCCCCCGGTTGACTCGACCAGAGGGCCTCCGAAATGACAGGTGTGAACGGCTTGAACAGGGCATTCCAGACCGGCACGGGGATCTGTTTGATCGTCCAAGCGAGGCTCGCTCGAGTTGGTCCGGGTAGCCAGCCGATCTTGCCCCACAGTCGTTGTGTCCAGAAGTAACGATCGTAGCCGGCAAACAGCTCATCGCCGCCATCCCCAGAGAGGCTCACTGTGACATGTTGCCGCGCCATGTGCGAAACCATGTAAGTAGGGATTGCCGAAGGATCGGAGAATGGTTCGTCGTACAGTTGCGGCAACTTCGGAATCACCGCCAGGGCGTCCTCCGGACTGACATACAACTCCGTGTGATCGGTACCGAGATGGTGCGCAACGGCCCTGGCGTAGGCCGCTTCGTCATGCTGCTCCTCGTCGAAGCCGACAGTGAAGGTCTTCACTGGCGCGGTGCTCTGCGCTTGCATGAGCGCGACCACAGTTGACGAGTCGATCCCACCGGAGAGGAAGGCCCCCAACGGAACGTCCGCGACCATGCGGGACAGAACGGCATCCCGCAAAACGCCGTCGAGGGCAGCGACTGCACTTGCCGGATCGTTGGTGAGCAGATTCGCCTTGCCGACTGTTGCCGCCTCTCGAGCGGACCAGAAATAGGTTAGATGCTGTGAGAAGTCTTCGAGTCGTCGACACTCCGTCGCTGCCCTTGCGTCGATTCGCAGCGACGACCCGGGTGGCAACTTGTAGATTCCCTGATATATGGAATGTGGAGCAGGAATGTAGCTGTGACGCAAGAACAAGGTGAGAGCGTCGCGGTCAAGGTCATTGTTGAAGGACGGGTGCTTGCGAAGCGCCTTGAGTTCAGAACCGAAGACCAGCCCCCCGGCGATGCGACCGAAGTAGAGCGGTTTCTTTCCGAGCCGATCCCGAGCCAAATACAGGACTCTATCGCGCGAATCCCACAGGCCGAAGGCAAACATGCCCCCGATCCGAGCGAGTGCTTGACCAACACCCCATTCTTCCACTGCGGCGACCAGTACTTCGGTATCGGAGTGCCCCTTGAACTTATGACCCGTCGATTCCAGTTCCATTCGCAACGCGCGATAGTTATAGATCTCGCCGTTGTAGGTTATACAATAGCGGCCACTCGGTGAGAGCATGGGCTGATGACCCGCCGGCGACAAATCCAGGATCGAGAGCCGACGGTGCCCAAGGGCGATACCTTGTGCCGCGTTCACCCAGACACCTCGATCGTCCGGGCCGCGATGACGAAGGGTATCGGCCATGCGGCCGACTACTTCTTGGAGTTGTTCCTCCCTGAACTGGTTCGATGGATCAAAGACCCCCGTGAAACCACACATCAGAGCAATACACTCTCATTAACGTGCTCGGACAAGCCGACTCGATTGCCGGTCAAGGGTGAGGCAGCTGCCTTCGGCCACGAAAGCATGTGGCCCTGCTTGGCACCAGCCAGCCGAAAGTCGTGGCTCGAGGCCGTTTGCATTCTCAATGGATAGGGAGCTCAGCAGGTTTCTGGTAACTGGATCAGGGAGCCTGTCCGCAGACTGGCTTCGAGAGGTTCAAGCGGCCGGAAACCAGCGTAGGGATGCAACGTCAACTCACCGAAATACACCCTGTCGCCCACCAAGTAGAGATCGACCCGGCAGAGGTCGTGGTCGCGAGCCAGAGTCCTGGCGAGGTGGCTCATCTCTCTCAAGTTGAGCGGGACGGGGTGGAAGGACATCCGGCGGCCGGGTGCCGACCCGGAAGCGCCAGCCCGCCGGCTGCCAGTCTCTTGTCATGAAGATCTGTTGGTGGTCACCGAACCTGTCCACATCGACCTGGACGATAGATCTCCGGGTGCCTTCCCCGATCGAAGCAGAAGAACTTGTAGTCCCACGCCACTTGGCCGTCGGGGCCGCACAGATACTCTTCAATGAGCAGGCGCGGCTTGATGTTCTTATACTGCCACTCCTGGCTCCGATAGAAGAAATTGCGATTGAGAAAGCCCTGAGCCTGCCGGCGGATTCTCCTTAGATCGGCCGTTGACTTATCGGTGACAATTATGTTCCACCCACTGCCGTGAGTGGCCTTGATCACGAAGCGCTCCGGTAGCTCAGAGAAGTCTATAGAGTCCACCGATTCGTGGACTCCCAACAGCGGGACCAGGTACTCAGCCCCAACCGCATCCGCCACGAGCTGGCGCACCGCGTACTTGTCGGCTGACTGAGTCATGAGGTAGTTGCGCTGATTCATCTTCAGCCACAACACCTTCTCGTGAAACTCCGTTGGCTGACGCATTTCCGGCATGCGCCTGTTGAAGGCGAAGAACTTGATCTTGTTGAAAAGGTCCTCGCTGAGGATTGCACCGAGAATGGAACTGATCAACTGCAACATTGTCTTCACCGCTCTGGCCATCGAGGAATCGATCAAGCTCGAAGACTCATGGAAAAGTTCTGGCGCGCTTGCGACAAGCCCGAAGGCGGGTTGAGGCCTGGGCCACTTGACTCAAGTTCGATCGCTGTGACCCTATTCCCGGGCACCCGCTTCGAAAGCCGCTCCATCGCCACCGACATGCCCAGCATGACCCAGAGCACCTTCGTGTGCTGGTTTGGCAGATACCAACCGTATGCGAAGACATGCACTCCGAGTGCCAACACCAGGCTCTCGGCAAGGGCAGCGAATCGGTATTCGCCCATTACACTGAAGCGGCGCCACGCCCGCACCGCTCCGAGCATGCCCAGGCCGAGAATCATTACCCAGAGTGACAGGCCGACCACCCCCAAATCTGCGGCGATCCCGGGATAGCTGCTGTGTGGACTTCGAGGTGTTCCATAGATGCGATCCGCCCCCGGCACCTGATACTGGTACTCCTCGATGAAGTAGTACCCGTAGTTGCGATAGCCGACGCCGATGATCGGGTGATCCCGGGCTATGGCAAAGGCTATCGCTAGGTGATACCCACGAGTGGACATGGTCACATCACCCTCATCGGACTGGAAGCTCTGAGCGATATACGGTTGGATGGTCTCGGCTCTCTCGAGGAGCTTGTTCCAGGGAACGAACATCGTTCCGGCCACTATCGCACAAATTGTCAGGGTCGTCAGCCACCCCTTGCTCCTTCCTTCGCGCAGCGCCAGTCCGTACAAGACGAGCAGCATCGGGAGAACGACGAGCAGGTTGAACCGAGAATACGTAAGAACGACGGCAAGGAGGGACATGGGGATGAAGATCATGCCCAGGAGTCGCCAGCCGAAAGCTCCACCCGAACGCATCAGAAAGAACGCCAGGGGCAAGCAGGTCACAAGCATGGTCGCTGTCGAGTTCACGTCGCCCGACACACCCGCCCCCGCGCGGCGTAGGCCAACCACCTCCGATTGGTAGACAGTCACGATCGTGGTCACCGTCGCGCTGACGACGATGACCTTCACGATAGTCAGGAGTCGCGCCCTGGAATCAGCGAGATCGATCACCATGATTGCTAGAGTGATTACCAGAGCAATGGAAACGAAGCCTGTCCTGGCAGCCAACGGATACCGTGCCCATAGCATGCTGGTCAGAATGAACGCCAAGAACATGATGGAAGCCAGAAACAGGCCGCTGGACAGAATAGCTCGCCAGGACTCTCTGTTGCCGACCTTTCGAAGCAGCCAGGCAGAGAACACGGCAGCACCCAGGATCTTTAGAGGGCTGACTCCGTCCACGAAGAAGAAGACGTTGTTGAGCGGCACCGTTGCCACGAAGAGCGACAGCCCAATGAAGGGGTTGACCAGAACGGTCACCCCGCCGGCAACTGTAATAAGGACAGCGAGAACATGCCAGCTGAAGATTCCGGCCGAGATTCCCAGCACGGCCGCACAACCGAGAACGGCGAGAGTCAGTGTAGTCCCCGTCGACCTGGAATGGGTTCTCAATGACATGTTACTTGGCAATTCTCAGAATGTCCTGTTTCTGGGGCTGAACTACGCCGGTGAGCGGTGTCTCAGTCAGACAGCATCTCCGCGAACACACTGCAGTTCGCCGAGGGTACGGTAGAAGTTGATATACCGTCTTACCACCGCATCCACGGCATAGTTGGATTCCAACTCCCGCCGCGCCTTGCTTCCGAGGCGTGTGCGCAGGGATGGATCACGCTCCAGTTCGCTCATGGCTCGGGCCATGGCAGGTACGTCACCGACTGGGAAGACGAGTCCTGATTCTCCGTCGAGGACGAGCTCCCTGTTGCCTGGAAGGTCGGACACCGCGCAGGCGAGACCCGCGGCCTGGGCTTCCAGTAGTGCCACAGAAAGCCCCTCCTGACGGGATGGAAGAACGAAGACATCCGCTGCGTTCAACGCCGGGCGGACATCCTGCAGCGCACCCGTGAATATGACCTTGGCGGACAAGCCGAGAGCGTCTGCCTGCTCCCGAAGTCGAGTAGCCTCCGGGCCGTCGCCTACGATCAAGAGACGACAGTCACTATCATTCGCTATGACGCGCATAGCCTCAAGCAGGTAATCCACCTGTTTCAGCGCCACTAGTCGACCCACGAATAGGAAGACCACCCCTCCGTTTGCATCGAGCCCCAGTGCATGGCGGTTTTTGAGACGCTCTGCGCGCGTGGCCGGGGTGATTGATGTCGTGTCGACAGGATTCGGAATCGGATCGATCCGCTGCGGCTCGATTCCCACCGATCGCAGCTCATCGACCAGAGCAGGACTGATTGCTGTGAATCGATCCACCCAGCGGCAAAAGGCCCGCAACCTCAAGCGCCCGAGCGACGATTCCTTCTTATCAGAGATACACTCCACGGCGTGGATGGTCGCCACGAGGCGACGGCCCAGCAAGATCCGAGCGAGCATTCCGAGCAGGAGCGGAGCGTCGATGTTCTGGACGTGCAGTATCGGGTAGGATCGCAGGCGCGTGGCCAGGAGCCAGAATCCGTGCAACCCGAACGTCAGAGCCCCGAGCTTGCCACGCCACGGCACTCCGGCCCTGTAGACCGGAACGCCGCCGACTTCGGTGCGGCCTTTAGTCCGCGGCCTGCGGCGCGTCAACACCGTGACGTCGGTTCCTTGGTCCGCCAATGACTGCACCAGTGTCTCTGTGGCCTTCTCGGCGCCGCCGATCGCCGGAGAGAAACCTGAGATTACGTGACACACACGAAGCTGTGGCCCGCCCGTGCATGTGGTCCAGCCTTCCTCGCGAGGCTCGCCGGTTGGAGCGCTCACTCTCCCAGTGTTCATTCGGGTGCCGCATTCCTCAAGTGAGCTGGCGTCTCCGGACTGCCCCCGCGTTCGCTCGCAACAGCGGCGTAGAGATCAGCGTACATGTCGATGCTGACTTCCACATCCATCCGCTGTTCGACCCACCTGCGCGCTTGTATGCCAACGGAGCGACGCAGCGCAACATCGCTCAACAACCCGCTGATCTGCCCGGTCAGAGAATCCGCCGTCGGGTCGGCGAGCAGGAACTGCTTTCCGGGCATCCCGAATTCCACTGTGGGAAGGCCGTCATACGGCGTCAATATCGCCGGAAGGCCCGACGCCATGGCCTCGAGAACCACGTTGCCCATTCCCTCTCGGCGTGACGGGAACACGAATGCGTCTGCTGCCCTCAAGTAGAGCTCAACTTGCGCCACGATACCCGTGAAGTGCACCCGCTCCGCGGCCCCAGATCTCCGGACGAGATCGTGGATCAGGTCCCCGTATGTGCCCGAGTCGGAGTTCACCTGGTCTGTACGAGGTCCGACAATGTACAATTCAAGGGTCGGTCGGCTTGAGGCCACGCGGCCGAACGCCTCGAGGAGCAGATCCACACCCTTCCTCGGGATGACGGAGCCGATGAAGACGAGGATTTCACTGTCTGGAGACATGCCCAACCGCAATCGCAGCGTGCGCTTCTCCGTTTCGGACCCGGAAGGCGCGAACCTCTTAACGTCGACGCCGTTTGGGATGACCGAGACCGGCGTTCGAACCCCCAGATCTTCGTAGAAGCGACGCATGACCTCGCTGCTCGCCACAACCCGGTCGACCTTCTGCAAAGGGTAACGGAGCCGCGCCCGCTGGAGGGCCCGCTTCACGGGGTTGCTGGAGAACCCTGCCCCCAATGTACCACAGACGACGGATGCAACACCCGCCCTGTGGAACGCTGGCAGAATCCTCGAGCGAGTCGGACGGAGGCCGAAGAACTGTACGAGGTTCGGCTCAGTACGGCGAACGTGCTCGACGATCGCTCGTTCAAAAAGGCGCTCTCTCCTCCACGACGATCGCCCTGGAAGCTTGACCCGATCGACGCGAGCCCCGGTGGTTGAGTCGGTCGGCATGAAGCTACCATCCGGAAGATCTGCCCACGTTACCGAAGTTCCAGTCAGCTCGGCCTGCAAGTCCGAAGGGGTGGCCGTAAGCACGTTCACTGCGATGCCGCGCTTCGCTAGCCCGGGCAGGTATCTCTCGAACCTGAGGCCGGCACCGGTGAACGCCGGGGCCCACAACTCGGCAACCAGCAGAACCTTGGCGCTCATAACCAGCGCCCTGACTTCCGCAAGACTTTCTCTATAAGTCCACTGACTTCGCGAGCCGGACGTTCGGCGGAGAAGAGCCGCAAAGCTCGTTCCTGGCCATTCGCACCCATGTTCTTCCCGAGTTCCGGATCCCGGAGGACGTGGTCCAGCCTGTCCGCGAGGACATTCGGATCCCCCGGCGGCTTAACCAGGTACCCGCACTCGCCGTCCACAATGGTCTCCTTAACGCCGTCGACAGCCACCGCGACGATCGGCAGACCGGCGGCCATGGCCTCGATCACCGCTCGCGGGTGCGGGTCCTCCTTCGCGGTGTGAAGAAATACGTCGGAGGCCGCCAGGAAGTCGCGCACGTCCGCTCTGAAGCCCGTGAGATGAATGTGTCGTGACTCGTCTACCTCGTTGATCAGATCCTCGAGTTGCCCGACGTATTTAGGATCACGATCCAGGCGGCCCACTAGAAAAAGCCTGACATCCGCGTGATTCTTCTTCAGGTTTTGGAATGCTCTGACCGCTACCTCCTGAGCCTTGCGGCGATACACGTTTCCAACGTGCAGCACTACGCATGCCTCGGTTGGAATCTCAAACTCCCCTCGCAACCGTTCGCGGGTTTCTGGCAGAGAAGGGGTGAAATGCTCTTCGGGCACTCCATTGTAGACGACCACAGCAGGCTTCTGAAGGAACTGGCTGTACGAGTCTGCTGTGGCTCGCGACACCGCTACGACGGCATCGGCGATTCGCAGAAAGGCGACGGATCGCATTCTGACCTGCCCGCACATCTCGCGAAGATGATACACGAACGGCCGGCCACATATTTTCGCCGCGATCAGGGCGTTTCTCGAGGCGCCGTGCGCACTGTTTCCGTAGACAAGGTCAATGTTATCGCGTCGGATGATCCTGGCGATGCGAGGGATGGCGTACTTGTCCAGCTTTCCGATCCGCCGAAAGGCCACCTGGTGCCGATCCAACTCGGTCGAGAGAGCTCCGTCGCACGGAAGCAGAACGATCGGTTCCATCCAGCTTGGGGCTCGTGTGACCAGTTGGACGAGGCTGACGTTGGGACCGATCCACTCGCTCGTGTGAGTGACGAACAGGATTCGGCGCCGGGACCCGTCAGAGACAGTCGGACCAAGCACCCTGGTCATACCCTGCCTACCGCGAGACGACGAATGTCAGGCTTGGGCCTCGCGCGGTACCAACGATCAGTTCCTCACCCGTTCCACGAACAGGATCGTAGTCATGGCGAAGTTTCCCAGCGCCAACCAGTCCCGGAAGGTCCACGGCAAGGCTCCGAAGGGCACGATGATCTGGTCGCCCGACTGCAAGCTGAGGGCATCGAGGGGAAGGGTATTCCCACTTTTGATGGCGTCTTCCGCATTGAGCCTGATCACCTGGCCGCCTCGCACCACGGAGACCTGGTCCTCCTTGGCCCGCATGTCGAAACCGCCTGCCGTGGCGATTACATTGAAGAAGCCGTCCGAGGGCGGGACCAGGTAGGCGCCCGGCGCCCTGACGGATCCGGTCACTCCGATCCGGTACAGCGGAGTGACCGTTACCACAGCGTTGCGCTGCGCCGCCTGAAACCCCTCGCGAATGTTTCGACGCAATTCGTCGCCCGGAACGCCGGTGACCCGCACTGCCCCCAGGAAAGGCAGATACACGTTGCCGTCTACCTCGACCGGAAACTGGCCTCCCAGGTCCGCCTCCGGCCATACCGAGACTCGCAGGGCATCCCCCGGTCTTAGAGGCGAGTCGTAGCTCCCTGTGTCCTGTGCAGGCGCCGGAGGGGCGACCACCCCGAGAGCGAGGCCCAGCAGGCCGATGCGGACGATGGAACGGATCATGGAATCCCCCTTTGGACTACTCGGATGCCCGGCTGGCCCGCCGTGAAGCCGGCTGCGGGCCTTCTCGACCACCGGTGATGTGACGCCGACACTCAGCGCCACCGTACTCGATCTGTGTATGCTGACAGCCGCGGGTCCGGCCCGCCTCGCGCAGGTACTGCAGGCCCGAACCGGTACCAGACCGCCTGTCGTAACTAGAGTGAGAGGCGCAAGATCCATGCTCAGTCCCGCCGACGATCCGTGATAGGCGTAGCAGTTACTCGCAACCCAAGAACTCTCCGATACTCGGACTCGACAGTCCGCACGAACCTCACGGCACCGAAACGACTCTCGGCCTCTCGGCGAGCCCTCGTGGCCATCTGCGCAGCACGGCCCGGCTCCCGAAGCACTCTATCCAGGGCTCGGGCCATGGCCGTCGCATCTCCCGGAGGCACCAGAGAGCCCGTCTTCCCGTCCTGAACCATTTCGGGGACCCCGCCGGCTCCGGTGGCGATCACGGGCTTCTGAAGAGCTATCGCTTCCATGATCACCCGGCCCAAGGGCTCCGCCTCAGACGACGAGTGGACGACGACCTCGGCAGCGGACATGATGTCCTCGACGTCGTCTCGGTGTCCGGTGAAGGTCACTCGCTGGCAAAGATCGAGATCCGACGCGAGCTTCCGCAACTCAAGCTCGAAGGCCTGACCTTCCCGCTTGTCACCTGCGGATCCCACGACGACTGCCTGCGCTTCCGGATGTGCGGACGCCACCGAGGCGAAGGCGCGCAGGAATACGTCCTGACCCTTCCACGGCACGATCCGGCCAACGTTGACGATCAAACGGTGCCGGCCGTTCAGGCTCAGGCTTTCGCGCACCGCTACCGAGGCTGTAATCGACGGGGTCGGGAACTCGAACGGTGCATATACAACACCCATCTTATCCTCCGGCACTCCGGCCGCCCGCCGCACCTGCTGTCGGACCGCCTCGGAAATGCACAGGTAGCGGTCGACGAAGGCTGACAACGGGCGGTCGAGCCACACCTCGTCGGCGGTGAAGAACTGCGAGTACGAGACGTGTCTCACCCGTGTCAGGCCGGCGGCCAGGATCGAGGCCCGATCCGCGCTCGGGCAAATGTTACTCTGTACCAGGTCGGCCCCCACATCTAGGATCACGTCAGCGATTCGGCGAGCGAGCGGAAAGTCGCGCTGGACGAAACCGTTAAACCGCCGCATCGGCCGGAGCCCAAGACGTTCTCCACCCTCCGGCCGCAGATGGCGTGGGATGAGGTTCGCTACCGATCGAACCGGCACGGTGCTGTCCAGCACCCGGACCTCGGCTCCGGCAGCTCTGAACTCCTCCTCATACGAATTCGAATTGTAGAACAGCACGGTCGGCTGGAACTGATCGTGATCGAGGTGCTTCACGAGCAGAAGCACGTTGATCAAAGATCCGCCGCCGCCGCTTCGCTGAACGAACAGGACTCGCCGAGGCCTGCCAACGCGCGTCATGTCAGGCTCCGACCTTTCCCTGACGATCGAGGACAGTCTCTTCACTGCCAGCTTGGATCGGCCTCACGTGCTAGCGCCCCCCCCCGTTCCTCGAAGCTTGTGCTTGACTCCGCGTACTCCTCTCCGGACCACCGTGCTCAGAACCGAGCTGTAATAAGCAGGCAACCATGGCATGCGAACCGCGGCCCGCAGCCATTGAACCGGCCCCAGCCGCCTCCGGTACAGGTTTCTCCAGCGACTGCGATAGCTGCGCCACGTCTCCTCGACCAATTGGGCACGCACTTCCCTCCAGCCGTCCGGATCAGAGGCTGCGTAGGCGCGCAGGGTCGGGTCACGGTCCACAAAACGCAGGAAGGCCTTGAGGTCGAGCGCCAAGTCACGATCCGAAAGGGCGAGCCCGTGACTTTCCTCGTACTGGCGATACCGAAACTCCGCTTCTGCAACGAAGGCGAGCTTCCGACCGAGTATGAGCTTGAGCAGCAGCGCGTTGTCAACCGCCGTGCCCTTCGGAAAGACCGGGTATCCCCCGACGCGACGGATTTCGTCGGTTCTGGCCACGTTGGTGACGAAACACACGAAATTGTATTCCTTCCGGAACCACATTCGAACGAACTCGCGCCCCGTCACCAAGCTCGGCGGTAGGTTGTCCGAGTTGCGCCGCGGCACGTACTCGCCGGTGCCATCCATGACCTCCAGCCTTCCCAGCGCGACTCCGACATCCGGTTGCGTATCAAGGACTTCCACGAGGGTGGATATGTATCGGGTTCCCCCCAGCTCATCATCGTCGCACAGGAGAACGAAATAGTCGCCCTCGGCCGCGTCAACCAGCTGGTTATAGTGGTCGGTGATGCTGACCGTTTGGGGATTGGCTCTCAGCCGATACGGACGTGACAGGCACCGGTCGAGGAGTTCCTCCAGCCGACTCCCCTGCATCCCGTTGTCCGAGATCAGGAGGTCGATCGCCGGATAATCCTGGCGCGCCACTGAATCCAGGGCTGTCTCCAGGTATTTCAGGCGTTTATAGACGGGAATGGCGATCGTGACGGTTGGCCTCACACCTTCTCCCGTTCTTGGCTCATGTCCTTGTCTCCCACGGGCGACTTTCCTCCGATCAGCTTATCCAGCGGGCTGCACGCTCTCATGGCAGCGTTCGTAGAGCGCTCTGTAGTCTCTCGCCTGTCTCTCCAGGGTGTATTCGTCCAATGCGACCGCACGACACCGGCGGCGAAGTTCTGCGAGACGGTCTTCGTGACTCAGGATGTCGCGCAGCGTAGCACCCAACGCGCCTGCGTCCACCTCATCGGCGAGTGCACCTGTAACCCCAGGTCGTACCAGGTCGGGCACCCCTCCGACGGCGAAACCGACGACCGGAGTCCCACAGGCCAGAGCTTCCAGACCCGTGGCCGGGAGATTGTCCTGGCGGGATGGCAGGACGAAGACGTCAGCAGCGCTGTACACCAGCGACAGCAGCCTTTCATCGCCGACATACCCGAGATGACGGTGGGGAAGCGCGCCCGTCGCGGGGGGGTGGCCACCGCCAAGCGATACCAGGAATAGATCGTCGAGATCGTCAAGGCCGGCGAGCGCTCGAGCGAGCAGATCGAAGCCCTTGCGTCGGTTGGCGATGGAGTGTGCCGCAAAGAGAATCACTTTCTTTTCTGCCGGCACCCCGAGCGTGGCGCGAGCCGCCGCCCTATCACGCGGAGCCAGCTCGTCTGTGTCCACTCCATAAGGAATCCGCCGGACCTCGAATCTCGGCCCCAACAGCGAGCTGCGTCTCACCTCTCCCTCGAGCCAACGACTCGGGGTCACGATCTGAAGACGGTCTGGTGTCAGGCTTCCGAAGGCCCTGTCCTTCCTCTGCCAGATTCCGCGGGACAGATCTCTCGCGTCCGCCGAGCCGAGTTGAGGACATTCCCCGCACTGATTGACGAATCCATCACAGCTTCCCGCGTAGTGGCAGCCGCCGGTGAATGCGTTCATGTCGTGTAGCGTCCACACAACCCTGGCGGCAGATGGCAGCCCTGCGAGAAGGCGCTGCAAATCGACGAACCCTGAGATCCAGTGAAGGTGGATGATATCGGCTTCCTGCAGCTGCCCAGCGATGGCACCACCCAGGGGCGACCGATCGTCACTGAATGCCTCGATATCCGGATCGATGGTGGCCCTGTAGCGAGCGCGGTCTCTCCGTATCCGCAGCGAGCGTGACCTACGGCGGACCCGGCTGAGTGGATCGTCCTCCCGATGGAATTTGAGTACTTCCGGATCATCCGAGCGGCGACGACGCACGAGCATTCGAGAGTCGAGACTCAGCCGCCGTAAACCCAGGTGCAGCCGGTACGCGCATCGTGCCGCGCCGCCCGTAGTATCGTCACTGCTCAAATGCAGGATTCTCACTGGCTTCTCGCTGCGGTCCCGCTCAGGTGATTCTCCACCCCTCAACCGGTCCGCCAGGCGGCTTCGAACTCATCGTCCGGGCCGAGCGGTAGTCCATCCGGTTTTGGAATGGGTGTCGATGCAGCGTCGCGAGCCACCTCCCGCAACACGGCAGCCACCTTTCGGTGGCCGCTCTCGTTCCAGTGAACGTCACGCTCCAGATAGTCGGCCGAGGTGAGATATCGGCTGAGAGGAACGAAAGCCACGCTCGCCTGCCCGCATATGCGCTCGATCTCCCTGTCCGGAAGACCGGGATCGTAGCCTGCCGGCGGCGGGCGATCGGCGAGCACCTTATCGATCTTCTCGAGCACGACAGGAGAGAGCTCGGGAACCGACATGACCGCGAGGTCCGCCCCCGCGCCGCGACAGATATCCCGGGCACGGCCAATAAGGAACTCGCATGCCTCGAACACGCGCTGGCTGCGATAGGAGGGGCTGCAGATCTCCACGAAAGCCTCGTAGCTGAGATCGGGCGCGGAGGCCGTCCAGGGCTCGAGCGACACGTGCTCCCCGCAGATCTGCCAATCCCCGTCCACGGCGGAACGCCTGGCAAAGGGCGCCCGGTACTTGCCCGCGCTGGGACGGAGGCTGTCATCGAGGTCATTACCCAGATAGACCAGAAGCACGACGAGCTTTCCGCCGAGGCGCTCTGCGAGTCTCTCCATCATCAGGATGGGCTGGACCATGCTGTATGCCGGTGCGCCGATCGGTTTGATCGCCGGGTCGCCTGGCACGTTGGCGAACAGGGCCTCCGCGTCCACACCGAAACCCAGCGCAAAGGAGTCCCCGAACAGCACGATCTGGCTCTCGTCGATCGTCGTCTGGCCCGCCCACCCGTTCTCGTCGGTTACGAGGTGGAAAGCGTCGCCAGCCAGGTCAACGGCATGCGTATCAAGACTCGGCCGCGTCTTCCAGCCCAGCTCCATGTCGAATTCCACCAGCTCGGTCCAGCTGACGGTGGCCGGGCTCAGCAAGCGGGCCACGGCGCGAACCAGGCCGTTGACGACCGCGAAGGGCGCCAGAAGCGCCAGGAGCGGAAGAGCCAGCGCCAGCCCCACCAGGGCAGACGGAACGGCGAGCGCCAGCCTGGCGATATCCTGCAATGCGACTCTCAAAGGCCTTTTCATTCGAATCTCAGTAGAGCGTATAGGATGTATGGCCGACATCGAGCTCCTGATCCGGCTCTATGCTCCGCAGGAGCGCCAGGAGCGGAACGATCGTCCATATCCAGAAGGCGCCCGTTTCGCGCGCCCACGACGTCAGGGCAGCCAGCCAGCTGTTACTCGCCGCTGTCGGCAGCGGCACATCAGCAGGACTCGAAAGATCGGCGGCCCCCGAGGCTTTCCTCGCGAACCAGCCGGATCCGCCGGCCTCCAGTGACTTCCACCGAAGCCTTCCACCAGTGAAGCCGACTACCGTGAAGACGAGAAAGCAGATTCCAGCGAGCGCCGCGCGTGTCAGCCGCCGGGTCTTGGCGGCGGCTCGGTTCCACCAACCGTACACCCGCGTGAAGGCATAAGGCCGGGACCACCCCGCGTACGCTGTCGCACAGGCGGCCGGCGCCCCCCACGCCACCGGAGCCGGCAGTCGCGCGAGAAGTGCGGTCCCGGCGAGGAGTGCCCCGAGCAGCAGACCGCCCACCAGGGCGAATGCCCGAAGCATGGATCTTGTCGGACGACGAGGTAGCATAAGCATTCAGTATTGCTCGACAGGTATGTGTTGTGGTCGACAGTGCCCCGGAGGAGCCAGAGGCCGGACCTCCGCTGGACTCAGTCCAGTTTGAACTGCTCTCGATAGGCCTCCGCGTCCCCACCCAGGCCCATCGGCTGCTCCGACTTCAGAAGAACGACGTCCTCCAGCACCAGGCAGTCCATATCCGTGGCCATGAAGCAACGAAAAGCATCCTGCGGGGTGCAAACGATCGGTTCACCCCTGATGTTGAAGCTGGTGTTGATGATGACCGGACAATCAGTCTTCTCGTAGAACTCCCACATGAGTCTCGCGAACCGTCCGTGCCGTTCGCGGTCCACGGTCTGAACGCGGGCCGAGTAGTCGACGTGCGTGATCGCGGGAACCCGAGAGCGAGGAACCGAGACGCGAACCCGCAGATCAGGATCCTTCAATTGCTCCTGTTCTTCCGCGTCGAGCTCGGTCCTCCATGCCTCGCGGACCGGCGCGACCATCAGCATGTAGGGGCTGTCTTCTTCGTGCCGCATCTCGAACACGTCGTGTACGTGCTCTCGCAGCACGCAAGGGGCAAACGGTCGGAACGACTCACGAAATTTGATCTTGAGGTTCATTGTCTGCTGCATGCGGGGCGAGCGTGCGTCTCCCAGGATACTGCGGGCTCCCAGAGCCCGGGGGCCGTACTCCATCCGACCATGGAACCAGCCGACCACGTTTTCCTCGGCCAACGTCGTGGCCACTCGGTCCAGCAGGTCGGTCTCGTCGTGGTAGCGGGTATACTTCGCGCCGATCGAGTCGAGGTACAGCTCGATGTCTCCAGTCTCGTAGGCGGGACCCAGAAAGGACCCGCCCTGACTGTCCGGTCGGTCGGTTTCGCGTGGCTTGTCCATGTGTCGATGCCAAGCGTGGAGCGCCGCTCCCAGCGCTCCGCCCGCATCCCCGGCGGCGGGCTGCACCCAGATATCCGAGAACGGTCCCTCGCGCAGGAGTCGACCGTTGGCCACACAGTTGAGCGCCACCCCGCCCGCCATGACCAGTCGTTCCGATCCCGTGCGATCGTGCAGGTGTCGCGCGGCGCGGAGGACGATCTCCTCGGTCACGGCCTGAATGGACGCCGCCAGATCCATCTCCTTCTGTGTGATCTGTCCTTCCGGTACCCGAGGGGGGCCGCCAAACAGCTCGTGGAACCTCGACGAAGTCATGGTGAGGCCCTGGCAGTAGTCGAAGTAGGACATGTCGAGCCATACGGACCCGTCATCGCCGATTTCGACCACCTCGCTCATGATGAGGTTCGCGTACCGTGGCTCTCCGTACGGGGCCAACCCCATCAGCTTGTATTCGCCGGAGTTGACCTTGAAGCCCGTGTAATACGTGAACGCCGAGTACAGCAACCCGATCGAGTGCGGAAACCGCATCTCGTCCGTCACTTCTATGCGATTACCCCTGCCGTGGCCGAGCGAGCTGGTGGCCCATTCACCGACCGCATCGAGGGTGAGGATCGCGGCTTCGTCGAACGGGGACGGGTAGAAAGCGCTGGCGGCGTGCGCTTCGTGGTGATCGCAGAACAGCAGCTCGCCCCGGAATTCCGGACCGAGCTTCCCGCGCAGCCGCCGCGGGAGATCGAGCTTCTGCTTCGCCCACAGAGGAAGCGCTCGCCGGAAAGGCTCGAAGCCACGGGGTGTCACACCGAGGTGCATCTCGACCAGGCGGTCGAACTTGACCATCGGCTTCTCGTAGAAGACCGCGGCCTCGAGGTCCGCCGCTTTGATGCCGCCTGCAGCCAGGCAGTACTCGATGGCGTTGGCTGGATACCCCGGATCATGCTTGACGCGCGTGAACCGTTCCTCCTGCGCCGCGGCCACGACTTCGCCGTCACGGATCAGTGCGGCCGCCGAGTCGTGGAACAGAGCGGAAATACCGAGAATGTAGGTCGTCATCACTTACCTGTCGTTGAACGAGTTACCGGCCGTGTCACAGTAGGCCGGCCGCCTCGCAGGCGCGCGTCACCCGGCGCACGAAGGACTGACGATCGAACTGCGCCGCCCGCAGGCGAGCCGCCTCGGACATCCGGTTCCACAAGGCGTCGTCCGAGAGCAGTCGCGAAGTGTACTCCCTGAGCTCCGCAAGCGTACGCCACACGTATCCACTCACTCCGTGCTCGACGATCTCGGGTTGTCCCCCTCTGTCGATAACGAGAGGCACGCACCCCGCCGCCATGGCCTCGACCGTGACGATCCCGAAGTGCTCCAGCAGATCGGGGTTCGCTTCCGGATCGGTCCCGTAACCCGCCGCATGCCAGAAGATCTTGGCCCTGGCATACAACTCGCTGAGCTGCTCGAATTCGAGATCGTGCAGGGCCGTTGCGCCGCACTCCCCGGCGATCTCGCTCACCCGATTGAAGTACTCCCTCTCCGCCGGATCTCTCCCCAGGGGACCCACCGTGAAGTAGCGCAGGCTGTCGGGTAGATCTGGCTTCATGTCACGAAACACCTCCATCATCTCGAGCTGGTTCTTCACCGTTCCCGCCGCCGCGAAACGACCGACGCTCAGAATCAGGTCTTCCTTGGGCAGCACTGGAAAATCAGCCTCCGCGGGTGCATAAACGATCTCGGAATCCACCCCCCAGCGGTTCCTGATCCACAGGCGGGTAAACTCCGAAATCGAAGTCGTCAGCTGATAACTCCCCAGACGCTCCCGCCACTCCCACTCCTCGAAGTGCTCCTGCAGTCGCTGCCACGGATTCAGACCGTCGGTCGGCCCGGTTCTCGAGTCGAGAGGAAAGACCACGACCAACGCACCCTTCGGCGCGTGGCAGTAGGGTGGCATGCTGGCGCATACCGTCATGAAGAAATCGTACGACTCGCTGGCCTCACGCAGCCAGTTGCGTATCTGCCGGTAGCGCCGGACCGGGTTCCGCGGCCATACCCGGCGCTCCCGTGGCAGGCTTCGGAGCACTACCCGGTCGAGAGAGACGCCATAGAACTCCTCGAGACGCTCTCTCGATCGATCACGTGCGTGATGCACGATCTCGACCTCGTGATCATCGCTGAAGGCCTGCGCTAAAGTGACCACGCAGTTCTCCACGCCGTTGATCCCGCCGACCGAAGGCTGGTTGTAAATACCGATCTTCACCTGGACTCACTCACGTCGACGGTAAAGCCGAGCACGAAACGAGGCGCCGATTTGCGCGGCTCGGGCAAGGTGGGCGTAATTCCGGTTCAGGGCGCGGAAGAGCGACACTCGGGCCGCGAAGCGCGCTCCCCCGGCCTGCATCCGCTTCTCCAGACGCTCACTGGCCCGGCGATACAGCTCGCCGTCCAGTTCATTGAAACGACGGATTAACTGAATCGTCTCGGCCGGAATGCTCTCGGCACGCGGGCGGCCCTTGGTCACGTTGCGCCGAAGGTAGAACGGCGTCGGCCAACCCAGAAGTTCCTGAAGCAGCAGCAGGCTCTCGTCGAACCGCTCTACGGTGCCCGTGAACGCGAAACGTGTCTCCAGATTCTGGATCGCCCCCGCCAGCATGGCTGGCGTACACTGGTCGTAACCCACGTCCTCTGTGTCAACCCCGCTGAGCATTCGGGTCTGGCCGTTGTCCATTAGAGGCAGAACTCCTGAGCGGATAACCTCATCCAGGCTCATCGAGCTGACTACCGCATGAGCCGGGTGGCCCTTGGATCGCAATACGTAGAAGTAAGTGGACAGCACGCGACGCACCGGGTCCCTGAGCAGCGTCACGCTGGTGATCGGTCGCGCGAAGAGACTGCCAAGATCGATGTCGGGTCCAATATGTCCGGATATTGCGCGGTACGCCTGCCGCTCCTCGATGGAAAGAGACTGAAGGGCCTCGAGCGCCTGGCTCGGCGGATTCGTGTAGGCGCTGTAGACGCGATCTCGCCCGTACTGCTTGAGCAGAATCGAGTGCAGCGTCCGTCCCCCGGCCTTGGGAACGTGCACGAACGCGAGAATGGACGTTGGACTGCTCAACAGTCCGCTTTCGGTTTCAAAGTCGGGCGCAACCGCACTTCCGTGACCTCGGCGCTGTGCGGGAGGCTGAGGAGCGACATGACGACCTGCGCCACATCGGAGGGCTGGACGAGCCTCTCCGGACGATAGATCCTGCCTTCGTGGGTATGAACCGCTTCCTGCATCGGCGTAGCTGTACGCCCAAGGAAGAGACTCATGACCCGAATTCCGTCGCTATTCACCTCCGCACGCAAGGCATCGGCCAGACCTCGCAGAGCGTGCTTGGTGGCCGAATACGCGGCGGCGCCGGCGGAAGCGATCAGGCCAGCGGTCGAGTTCACGAACACGACGTACCCCCGGCTTGTACGAAGGAGTGGCAACAGACTTCGGGTAAGCACGTACGGTGCCCGCAGGTTCAGGCTCACCTGCCTGTCCATGTCGTCGGGATCGGAAGCCTCGATCGTTCCGAGGCCGATTGATCCGGCACAGTGGACGAGGGCATCCAGGCCCGTGGCCCGCTCCTCGACGAATTGCCTGAGTGCCTCGACGTCCGCGTCCTGCGTGAGATCTGCCAGGCACTCGTTGGCGACTCCGCCGGAGGTCCGAATGGCCCTCGCGACGTCCTCGAGGCGTTCACGATCGCGGCCGGTCGCAAACACTACAGCCCCTGCCTCGCCGGCTGCCAGAGCGATGGCCCTGCCCACCCCGCTGGTAGCGCCGCTCACGAGCACCGTGCGCCCCTGGAGAGTCAAGTTCTCATTTCCTCGCCCGGACCCATCACTTCTTCCAGTAGGTCCACAGCGCAAAGGGCCTCGACCGCCCAACCGATCGTATCGAAGGGCAGGCCAGAGCGTTCGGCCACGTCGAGCATCGAGTTCGAACCGTCGGACAGATTCAGTACCCACAGCAGAGCCAACTCGCGCTCACGATGATCCGTCTGGCCCCCCAGCTTCGAGTAGAGGCCGCGGCGACCGAGCTGCGGCTCGCACTTCGGACTTCGATTCATGTAATGCCGATTCTCGTCCAGTACCTTTAGAATATCGTGAGCCACATCGAGCGTGTCCTTCAGATATTCCGGGGAGATTAGATTCAGGTCGTCCGCCGAAGTGTGATACTCCGGGTACTGGCCATACGTAGACCGGGAGAGGCACCCCACCGGCAAATCGATGCCGGGAGAGCAGTACTGCCTCTCATCGTATCCGAAGGGGGAAAACTCGACGACGTTACCCCCTCCGTCGTGGTGCGACAGCACGAGTCGGGCCGCGCGATCCACATCGGCGTTCCCGTTCCGACTGCACTTGTACGTGAGGCCGCCCGGGTCCCCCGCATTCGACAGCACGAGCCCCCCGCGAACTCGCGGCAGCAGGTCCTCGTTGCGAGCCAGCCACGTGATGGCCCCGATCGTGCCGGGAAGGAACAAGAACCGATACGAGTAACGGCTGTCGGCATCAAGCAATCGACGGGCGAGAAACGCGGCAACGGCAATGCCCGATAGGTTGTCGTTGCACATCGAGGGGTGGCACACATGTGTGTGGATCAGAACCTCCCCTTCCTCCCGGCCCGGAATGAGCAATTCTCCGTAGGTGAGGTGACCGTCCTCGAGTGAAGACTCGATGCATACTTCGTACTCACCCTCCGGCAGCGACTCAAAGACCCGATGCGGCAGACAGAAGCCCCAGTCGTCGGCATAGTACGCCGTACGGTATGGAATCCATTCCGGGCGGTCCGGCAGGGAATGCAGGTGGGGACGCAGCTCATCGAGCGTGAGGCGCTTCCGCACCGGCACGCTGTATCCCACGACATGCAGATTCGATTCGCGAAAGTCGATCACTCGTCTTCCGTCCGGGCCTGCCAACCAGGCGTCGCGAATGTTCCACTCGCGCGGGACCGTCCAGTCGAACGACGGCTCGCCCGAAGGAACTTCGCGTACCTGGATATCGATCAGCGGCTGGAGCTCGGACAGCGTCCTGCGAACGCCATCTCCCGTGAGACTGCGACAGATGGGAAACAGTCTCTCGATGAGCGAGTTCATCGCCTCACCTTCATGCCCGGAACCCGGCCAGGAGCGCCCCGGCCGACGATCAGCGGTAGAGGACACGTACCCCAAGCTCCGTGGTCAGATGATCCGGAATTCTGGCACCGGCAGGATGAACTTGCCGCCTAGCGCCCGGTATTCAGACTGCTGCTCGAGGATCTCGTCTACGAAATTCCACGCCAGGAGCAGTACGTAGTCTGGTCTGTCCTCGAGTAACCGGTTCGGCGCCACGATGGGGATGTGCGATCCCGGCGTGTATCGCCCTTGCTTCAGGGGACTTCGATCTACAATGTACTCCACCAGATCAGGCCCGATTTCCATGTACTCCAACAGGGTGCTTCCTTTGGCCGGAGCGCCATAGCCGGCGACTTTCTTCCCCTTCGCACGCAGATCCGACAGAGCGCTCACCACGTCCCGTTTCAGCGTCTCCGTTCTGTCTGCAAAACCACGCCAGGTTTCCACCCGATCGATCCCCAGCTCCCGTTCCATCGCCAGGATCCGGCTCACCGCTTCCGCGGGCTCTCGCTGGCCCTTGCGCATCACGGTCACGCGGAGCTGCCCGTGGTGCAGCGGAAGCCGCTCGGCATTCACTACCTCCATGCCTGCCGTTGAAAACAGTTGGCTCAACGCGTGCAGTGCCCAATAGGACACATGCTCGTGGTACACGGTGTCGAAGGCGAGCTGATCCAGGAGATCAACCAGGTAGTGAGCCTCGATCACGAAGGCGCCGTCAGGCGCCAGAGCCGTTTTGATACCCCGCAAGAAATCCTGCAAGTCAGGAATGTGCGGAAACGTGTTCGTGGCAGTGATGAGAGAGGCCCTGCCCCAGCGGGTCACAATCTCGCCGGCGGACTGCTCGCCGAAAAAACCCGTATATCGCTCGATATTCGTACCTTTCGCGAACTCGGCCAGGTTCTCGGCGGGATCCACTCCCAGAGTCCGAACACCTTGCGCACGAAAAGCCGCCAGGAGAGACGCGTCGTTGCACCCTATGTCGACGACGAGATCTTCTGAACCGAGGTCGTGCCGGCCGACGAGGGTTTCGCTGAGTTCATCGAAGTGCGTCTTCAGAGTGTCCGAGGCTGAGGAGATGTAGAGGTAGTCCGTAAACATCGCCTCAGGCGGGACTCTCTCCACGAGCTGGACGTGAGCGCACGAATGGCAGAAGCCGACCCTGAGTGGATAGCGGGGCTCCGCGTCACCGAGATCCTCCTGGGATAGGAACTTGTTGGCTAGCGCCGTGCTTCCCAGATCGAGGAAGCGTTCCACGGTCTGGTTTCCGCAAACCAGACAACTGGCCATGCTAAAGTCTTGTGGCACCTTGCTCATCTCCCTCATATCGGTTGCTCTCTAGGTTGCGTCGACCGGGGGGGCTTTCGGCGACAAATCCTCGCCCCGCGGCAACCACGAGGAGAGGTCACGTCCGATCAATTCTGCGACCCGGACGATCTCATCGCGATACTGCTCCCGTAGTCGGGCCTCGGTTTCACTGCGCAGCCGGCCGGACCCTCCGACTCGGTTGTTCCAGGACTTCATGCGGGTGGTCCAGCGCACGACTCTCTTCCGTCGCCAGTTGTGGATCAGCGCAAACGCCTCGACGCGGCCGAGCATGAACTGCAACCGCCTGATTCGAGGAAATATGCTCACCTGTCGCGCTGTCATGTCGTGAGGCTCGAAATCATCCGGTACGCGCAGGAAGCGGCAGACTTCGGGGAGGAAGTCGTCCGGTCGATTCACCAGGTCATCGAAGACGAACACTCCCACGCGCTCGGGGCCAAAGGTGTCGATGTATCTCTTGATCTGGTCGTAATACAGGCCTGACCGAAAGTACATGAAATCCCAGGCGTTCTCGGGGTTCTTCGCCTGAAACCGAGATGTTTCCGAACCGATTGTCTTCCGCCTGCAAAGCCGCCTCAAACGTCCTGAGCCGCTCGTAACCCTTCATGCACATCCAACGATATTGGGAGAATGCGCGTTTCACCGGATCCCGGATCATCACGATGATGCGCGGCGCATCGAGAGTCTCCGCTATGAGGCCGGGGCTCTCAGGGTCGGTCAGGTAGGCTGTAGAGGCCTCCCCCACAGCGCTGTGGCCGGCAGCTCCCTCGAACAACTTCAGGTAATCCTGGAGAGTTGGTGTTCGCAGGCCGCAGCGGACGAAGTACGTCGGCTCCTTCGCTTCCGGCATGAACACGTCCGGATGCTGACTCAACCACGAGTACAGAGATGTGGTGCCGGCTTTGGCAGCCCCTACAATGAGAAAGTTGGGCAACAGGCTCGGACTACCAGTCATCGTCGCTCGCATAGAACCAGGGTCGACGCACCGGCCGCCCGAGTTTCATCAGCTGCGGAACGGTGACGAAGCTGAGGTGCCCGGACAGTTCCGCGAGAGTCGTTTCCACCGCTGAGAGGACGGGACCACGGTCCGCCGCGCCGTCGATGGGATCCCACAGAGCGTCGTGAAGAACCGCAATTCGGCCGGGAGCGAGTCGATCGAGCAAGCGGCTGGAGAGCCAATCCGCGGTCCTTTCCAGCCAGTCTTCTGCCTGGACTCCCCAAGCCACGACCTCGTATCCGAGCCTTCGAGTCGTCCAAAACGAGCCCGCTGACTGCAGCGTGTGCGGCGGCCGGAAGAATGGCTGTTCGTACGGTGCCAGGGCCTTCCGACACGCTCTGATCTGGCGACTTCTCTCGCGACCAGAGATATCAGGCATCGTCGGGTGGTCCCAAGTGTGGTTTGCGACCGTGTGCCCCGCTTCCGCCACCCTTCTGACAATGTCCGGATGCTCGGCCGCGTTCCGGCCGATCATAAAAAAGGTGGCTCGCGCGTCGTAGGCCTCGAGAATTCGTAGAAGCTCTGGAGTGCTGTTCGGATCCGGGCCGTCGTCGAAGGTCAGCGCCACGGCCGGCGCATCGGCGGCCACGCGAACGAGGGTACCGGTCAACCGATGGACGGCCCGTCTTGACCTTCCCTTTGCAGCTCTGACGAGCCGCTTGGGCGTCACGAACATCAAGCGCTCTCTTCCCCGGCAAGGAGTGCCGCGGGTCCCATTCTCGAACTTGGACGCTGGCGTGGCGGCACGAAGACCGCGGGAGCTACTCGGTATCGGATACTTCCCGTTAGCAGGCCCAGTTGCCAGCCGGCTTGCCAGAGCAGTGCGTATCGGCCCTGGCGGTCTCGTATCTCCGGAAGACGACGAGCGATACGTCGCCAGCCTTTCCAGTACTTCTCCCACGGCCGGGGAATGCGTAGGTCGTGAGGCCTGTGCCGCTTGTAGACGAGATCGTTGTACTCGGCCCAACGACGCGCCTGCTTGAAAAGCCCCTTCCAGCCATGTCGAAACCGGATGTGAACGACCGCATCGGGAATCAGGACCAGCTCCACTCCGGCCTGCTGGAGGCGGAAGCACAAGTCGGTGTCATGGAGATACGGCAGACTCTCGTCAAAGTCACCATGGAGCTCCAGCAGATTGCGGCGCACGCCGAGACCGCAACCGCCGGCGTGCGGCAAGTACGGTGGATACCAGATCACCTGCAGCGAGTCTACCTGCGCCGCACCACGACTCTCGATCAGCCAATCGGGGTTGAGATTCCGGACGTCGTGCCGGCTGGCCACGAAATCGTGCTCCTGCAGGGCCCGGCCGACGGCAGCGACCCACCCCGCAGCAACGACATCGTCGGCATCGACAAATACGACCGATTCGCCGCGTGCCTGCTTGGCGCCCACGTTCAATGCATACGGCTGGCCGCGGCGAGCCGATGCGTCCACGATTCGCATTCCGGGTAGACGGTCACGATACGCTTCCGCCACTTGCCGTGACCCGTCGGTCGAGCCGTTGTCCGCGAGCACCACTTCCCAGCTTCCTTCCCACGACTGGGAGCTCAGTGCCTCGAGTTGCTCGCCGAGCGTTTCCTCGCCGTTGTAGCACGGTATTACGACCGAGAGCTGCACTTTGCCGCCCTAGCCCACGACCCGGGCTTGCCAGCCGGTCGGGTCCTGAACGACGTCCCACTGCAGACGCGGGGCGATGGCGCCGGGCCGTCTCTTGGTGAGCCAGAATCCAGCGTTGGGGACACTGAACGCAACGACCCCCCGGTGTCCTGCGATGTTGCGGATCCCGGGGACGTGGCAGCCGATATTGATCACATAATCCCCCGGCGCCAGTAGCCCACCGGGAATCTGACAGCTGGAGCGGTAGCTACCCACGTCGCGAAGCCGCCCGCTCCACTCGGTCGTGTCCGTGTCCTCGGCCACGAAGACCAGGATTCTACCCTCCTTCATGACTCCCATGAATACCGCGAGATCTCGTACCGGTCGGCGAACGGAATAGGTGATCTCAACGACCAGCCCGTCATCCGCGTCAGCTACGCTGGTCAGCTCACCCTCGCTCGAGAGAATCCGGACGGATTCGAACACGGCGTCGGCGTCCTCCATTTCGGCTTCTGTCTCGGGTCAATGCCACGAGGAATCAGCGGTACCGCCAGCGGCCAGGTATTGCGATACGACATCGGTGGGGTCCCCCTCAGCCGTGATCCGCCCTGACTCGAGGAGGATGACTCGTCCACAAAGGTCTGTGATCGCGCCCATGTTGTGGCTGACCAGAAGGATGGTCCGTCCCTGCTGCGCCACATCTCCCATCTTGCCGAGACACTTGCGTTGGAATTCGGCGTCGCCTACGGCGAGAACCTCATCGACCAGCAGGATCTCTGGCTCGAGGTACGCTGCGACGGAGAAGGCCAGCCGGAGGCCCATTCCGCTGGAATAGTGCTTCACCGGCGTGTCGATGAATTTCTCGATCCCGGAAAAGTCCACGATCTCGTCGAATTTCGCCGCGATCTCGGCCCGGGTCATCCCGAGTATTGCCCCATTCAGATAGACGTTCTCGCGTCCCGTCAGCTCAGGATGGAATCCTGTTCCGACTTCGAGTAGGGACCCTACTTTGCCTCGGATCTCTGCGTAGCCGACCGTCGGCTCGGTAATGCGGGACAACACCTTCAGGAGTGTGCTCTTACCGGATCCATTCTGTCCGATCACGCCGACCACCTCACCCCGATTCACGTCGAGAGAGATGTCCTTGAGCGCCCAGATGACTTCGTCCAGCTCCGCAGCGCCTGTTGCCTGACCGCGAAGCAGCTTGGCGGCCCGACGGAAGGGAGCCGCGAAGCTCCGGGAAACCTGGTCGCGCAGAGTCTGATACCGCGCATCCCGCAGCGCTCCGATGTGATAGCGTTTGCCCAGACTCTCGACCCGGATCGCCAGATCGCTCATTGGCTCACCCTAAACGACATCGGCGAAGGTCTTTTCCATTCGCCGGAAGTAGTAGAGACCCGCTGTGAACACGACCAGCGAACTTACGGCGGAACCGAAGATGATCGGACCCGGCTTCGTGTCCATTCCGAGCAGTGCCCACCGAAACCCCTCCACCACACCGACCATGGGGTTCAGGCTATATATGGATAGCCACAAGGGATCGGTGATCTTGTCGGATGCCGAGTACACGACGGGAGTCAGGAAGAACCAGATCTGCACGAGGAACGGAACCGTGTATTTGACATCCCGGAACTGGACGTTGAGAGCCGAAAGCCAGAGACCGACGCCCAGCGCGGTGCAGAACGCCAGCAGGACGAATGCCGGCAGCCAGACGACGTTCGCTGTAGGCCAATACCCGTAGACGGCCATCATGGGCACCAGGACGACAAGCGCGATGGTGAAGTCGACGAGACCCGACAACGTGCTGGCGATGGGCACCACGAGACGAGGGAAGTAGATCTTCTTCAGCAGACCGGAGCTACCCACCAGACTGTTTGATGAGGCGGAGAGTCCGAACGCGAAGTACGTCCACGGGACCATCGCCGCATAGTTCCAGATTGGGTAAGGAATATCCGCGGGACCCAGGTTTGCCAGCTTGCCGAAGAATATCGTGAATACGACCATGGCCACGAACGGCTGAATGATCGCCCACGCCGCGCCGAGAACGCTTTGTTTGTAGCGAACCTTGATGTCCCGCCACGTCAGGAAGTACAGGAGCTCCCGATACTCCCATAGCTCCTTGAGACGCAGCGCCACCCAGCCGTCGAGATGGCTCGATCCGCAGGATCGGGGGGTCCGATGAGGACCTCTGGGCCGGAGCCGCTCCCGGGATTGCATTGGATGCGATGTTGCTCACTCGGCGCCTCCCGCCAACTCGGTCCCACACGCATTCCTCTCGGCTCGGCCTGAATCAGCCTTGATTGCGCTCCTGATCCTGGGCATCCCGCTCACGAACCGACCGCCGTTCTTCCTTTGAGGCCTGGAACCCAGGTCCTTGCCGTCTTGATGATGCGGGCTCCGGTCTTGTAAACCGCGGCGGTGGCTCGCCGGCCTGCCATGCCGGCCTGTTTCGCCTCCAGATAGAGCGCGCCCTGTGCCGGCGACAGGGTGGAAAGCAGGCACTGCACGGAACGGAACTCGGGACGGCGTGCCGAGGTCCAGGTACATGCGTACTTCATCCTTCAGCTGGCGATTGCGAAGGCTCACCGTCTTGGAGTCCGGGTGCAGTGTGAACCGCGCCAGAACCTGATCCGTCGTGCACCAACTGGCTCCGGCGGCCAGTGCCCGGTTGCACCACTCGAGATCCATCCCGTACTCGTAGGCCTCGTCCAGCTGCCCGGCCGCTTCCCAGAGAGTGTTCTTCCAGAACATCGCCGGCTGGAAGAAGTGAAACCGGGTTCCGTCGCCGTTGCGCAGGATGCGAAAGCGGTGGAACGGTACCCCTTTCAAGGGTGACGAAGTCTTCACGACGCGACCGTCGTCGGCTGCGTCCACCTTGTCCATGCAACCGAAGAGAAGGTCGTATTCGCTGCCAGCTAGTTTTCGGGCCGCCGTGAACAGGGCGCCCGGGTGGTACGAATCGTCGCTGTTGAGCCACGCCATTATGGCACCGGTTGACCGTGCGAAGCCTTTGTTGATGGCGTGGGTTTGTCCCCTGTCGGGTTCACTGCACCAATAGGATAGGAAGTGCTCATACCGCCTCAGGATATCGGCGCTGGCGTCGGAGCTTCCTCCATCGATGACGATATACTCCAGGTTCGGATAGCCCTGGAGCAGCACCGACCGAAGTGTCTCTTCCAGAAAATCCGCCTGGTTGAAGGATGGAGTCACCACCGTGATGCGAGGCCAGCCGCCTGGAGGCGGAGACTCCGATCGGGTCAGAATGCTCGCTTCCGTCCAGGGCCAGCCAGTCTTTCCCTCGGGCGGGGCTGGGAGGTCGGCGATGCTCGAGATCGACTTCATGTTCATTGAGCCTCCTCCGCCGGCTGCATGAGACACCGAAACAGGCGCGCTTGCATGTACCCTGAATTCACGGAAGTGCGAAGACGGAAGGAGTCAACTCCCCCGCCTCCGTGCGAGCCCGGGCCTCTGCTACCTGCTCGTACACCCACTCGTAGGTCATGGCCAAACCGTCCTTCAACGATATCGAGGGCTCCCAGCCGAGGCGTTCCCTGATTCGCTCGTTGTCGCTGTTTCGCCCGTTCACGCCCTTGGGCTTGGTGAGGTCGTGCCGCCGGGTAAGGTCCACACCCGCGATCTCCTCGATGATATCCAGCAAGCCGATTCACGCTGACGAGTTCGCTGCTGCCGAGGTTGATCGGCTCGCGGATATCGGAGTGCATGATCATCTGGGTGCCCTTGATGCAGTCGTCGATGTACATGAAGCTGCGCGTCTGCTCGCCGTTGCCCCAGACGAGGATCTCGTCGCCGCCGGTCTGCACTGCTTCGGCCACCTTCCTCGACAGGGCGGCTGGCGCCTTCTCGCGGCCCCCGTCCTACGTGCCGAGCGGGCCGTAGACGTTGTGATAGCGGGCGACCCGCGTCTCGATCCCGAAATCCTCCATGAAATGGCGGCACATGCGCTCGCCGAAGAGCTTCTCCCAACCGTAGCCGTCCTCCGGCATCGCGGGGTAGGCATCTTCTTCCTTCAAGGCCGTCACGTCATACGACTCCTGCTTGTCCGCCGCATACACGCACGCAGAGGACGAGTAGAAGTACCGGCTGACCCCCAGGTCCCTGGCCGCCTCCAGGAGGTGCGTGTTGATCAGCACGCTCAGCATGCAGAGCGCCTTGTTGTTCTCGATGAAGCCCATTCCGCCCATGTCGGCAGCGAGGTTGTATACATGCTCCACGCCCTCCAGCGCCATGTAGCAGTTCTCCCGCAGACTGAGGTCGGCCTGCACGTTTTCGGCGCTCTCGTGGAGCTGGAACCAATTCTCCAGTGGCTTCTTGTCTACGCCCCGGACCGTCAGGCCCTGATCGAGCAGGCTGCCAACGAGATGCCCGCCGATGAAGCCCCCTGCTCCGCACACGACGACCATGCCCTCCCCATTATCCTTGCTCATGTCGTACATGGTTGTTCTCCCTTGGAACGCACGTTCTCCATCACCCCTCGGCTCAGCGTCCAGCCCTCGTCCTCCTGGCCGTCCGCCCGAGTTCCCATCACAATCATCCGTCGCTCCGGCTGATGGCTTTCAGATTCCCTTTAGACTCGTCTCCGACCTCCACGCGGCCGTCTCTACGGGGGCGGCCAGCGAGGCGACGGGCACACCGCATCCCGCTGACCCGCCGCCGTCCAAGGACCTCTCGATATCATCGACGACATGGCGGGCAAAGGGCAGCGCACAGGTGAAGGCCGGCGACACCGCATTGAGCACATGATAGGAACGATTGTCCCCCTCACAGCGGAAGTCCATTTCCAATCGCCTGGTTCGCACGTCCAGTAGCTGGGCGCGAACACCTATGCTTCCCCATCGCCAACGGCCCGTGGCCGCTGAATCGCTTACGAGCTCCCGTGCCAGTCGAACCAGGCGGCGCCGGCTGTATTTCTGAATCTCCAGCCACGCCAGGCGGCGGAAGCCGAAGCTGTCACGAATCCAGAGATCCGCTTCTCGCAGGCCTATCTCGAGCATCTCGCTCAACCGCAGGTTGGCCAGGCCCCGATAATGTTCCCGCCACAGGGCGGGGATTGCCGTTGGGCCGATCTTCATTCCACCGTCCACCGTTGCTGTCCAGTGCACGCCCAGAAACGGATAGTCGAGGCGCGGAACGGGATAAATGTGGACTCGGGGACAGGGCTCCGGACCCAGGTAGACCGAATAGAGACCTCTGAACGGGAGAATGCGATAGCCTTCAGCGAACCCGAAGTCGCGTGCGATACGATCCGCATGGAGGCCCGCCACGTTCACCACGAATCCGGCCGAGATCTCCCCATCGGAAGTCACGGCGCGTCCGCTTCGAAGACCCTGGTACGCTGTACCAGTCCGGATCTCGACCCCCTGCGCGGCCGCATCCGTCGTCAGGGCCGCCAAGACCTCCGGTGGATCGACGGTGGACGTGGTCGGACTGTAAAGGGCCGGGCCCACCGATCGGGCTTGCGGATCAATTCTCTGAACGTCATCGGCTGCCACGCGCTCGACTTCCACGCCATTTCGGCTTGCGCGCTCAAACAGCTCGCTCAGCGCCGGAAGCTCCGCCTCCGACCGGGTGACTACGAGCTTGCCGCATTGATTGATCCGCAGTTCCCTCTCGAGGCAGTACTCGGTCAACTCACGGTTGCCATCACGCGAGAAGCGCGCCTTGAGACTGTCGGCCGTGTAATAGAAGCCCGCGTGCAGCACTCCGCTGTTGCGCCCGCTCGCGTGCAGGCCACACCTATCCTCCTTCTCGAGCAGCAGGACACTGGCGTCCGGATACCGGCGTCTCAGCTCGCTGGCAACCGTAACGCCAACGATCCCTCCGCCCAGCACCAGAAAGTCGGCCGTTTCGCTCGACCTCAAGTCACTTGATCCGAGTTGAGGATGACCAGCGCCCAGTTCTCACCAAGTAACAAGATGGTTCATCCGGTGAACGGAACCACGATTTGTGAGCCTTGAGACTCATAACCGACCGGCAGCTCTACCAGGTCGCTCAGGGCATCTCGAATCGCCTGATGCCGATCGGGCAGGGCCACGAACATGAGGAACCCCCCCCCGCCAGCGCCGCAGAGCTTGCCGCCAATGGCGCCCGCGGCACGCGCCTTCTCGTACCAGTGGTCGATCTGGTCGTTGGTAATCGAACTGGCCAATCCACGCTTCAGCGTCCAACCTTCGTGCAGCGCCCTGCCGAAGACATCGACGTTTGCTACCCCGTCCCCAAGAGTCTCGTGCAGGGCCCGCGCCTGCCCGCGCATCAGACGGAGCGTAGCCAAGTTCATTGGGGTCTTCCGCTGCTGCTCCTCAAGCACGCCGCTCGCGTCCCGCTGGTGTCCTGTCCAGAACATCAGGAGCCCTCCCAGCAATTCGCGCAGCCGACCGTTGCTGAGGTTCACCTGCTCGACCGTTACGCCACCGTTTGGTTTGAAGCAAAAGAGGTTTAGTCCACCGTAGGCAGCTGCGTACTGATCCTGCTTGCCAATCGGCTCCCCCAGGACCTCGATCTCGACATGAGACGCCTCCTCAGCCAATTGTCCGGCCGAGACTCGCTCTCCCCGATATGCGTGCAGAGCGTTCAGCAAGCCGACGGCAAACGCGCTGGAGCCACCCAGTCCGGTTGAGGCCGGTACGTCGCCGACGGTCGATATGTATATCGGCGGATCAATGTCGAGGAATCGAAGACACTCGCGAGCGATGCGGTTCTCAAGCTGGTCTATCCGATCGACTTCTTCGCTTTTGGAATAGGTAACGCGAATTGGCTCGAAGAAGAGTTCGCTGTGACGTTTGACGCTGACGTAGACGTAACGGTTGATGGCCATCGACAACACCGCGCCCCATTCTTCTTCGAAGAACGCTGGCAGGTCCGTGCCGCCCCCCACGAAACTCACGCGAAGCGGAGTACGCGTCACGATCAGGGTCGAGTTGCTGAGAAGCTTCTCAACCATGCTGTAAGGCCCAGTCGTACGGTATCTCGGACGTGAACGGATCGATTCGAATAATCTCCTCGGGGTCGTGCGGCTCCGTCGCCGCGTTTGCGAGAATGACCAGCTTGTCCCCGTAGGCTTTGTATCCGTTCGCGATCCCCGGCGGAATCTGGACGAGGACGTAGTTGTCCTCCCCGAAGAAGATCTCCTGAAGCTCGCCCCGCGTCGGTGAGTCCTCTCGCAAATCGTACAGAACCAGTTTGGCTCGCCCCTGGACGACGGCGTTGTTCACGGTCATTGACCGGTGCACGTGCCACGCCTTGACCGTATCTGGCCAGGCGCAGGAGAAGTAGATTTCGCCGAAGGCGATGAAGTGATCGTCCGTCGCCTTCAGCATATGCATGATCTTCCCGCGCTCGTCCACGATCTGTCGAAGCGGGACCACCTTCACACCTTCAATCATCACTCGATCTCCTCAGGCTGGCTCCATCGCAAGGACTGGTCCAGTCGCCCGGAATCCAGCAAGTGGCGCAGCCACCGCAGCCTCACGAAGCGGTCCCCTTCGTACATCTCCCGCGTGAGCCCAGCGGCCTGGAGACCTGACGCCAGACTGGAGGCACCGGTCCTTGCATTCCATTCGAATTCGAAATCAGGAAAAGTGCGCTGAAACTTGGAAAAGTCCGCCTTGTAGGTGCGGTGATCCGCGCCGGAGTCGGACCGGATCTCCAGCTCGCACCCCGGCACGGCCGCCGCCGCGATTTCTGCGAGCTCCCGCACCTGATGATTCAGGTTAGATGCACCGTTGTTGAACGCTTCGTTGTGGATCAGATCAGCCGGCGCCTCCAGATACAGTTCGATCGTGCGCGCTATGTCACGCACATCGACAACTGGCCGCCATGGTTTTCCATCGCTGTGCACCACGATCCTGCCCGAGGTAACGGCCGCCCCTACGAAATCATTCAGCACTGTGTCGAACCGCATCCTCGGTGAGAGACCGTACACCGTCCCGTTTCGGATGAACACCGGCGAAAAGTGATTCGCGGCCATCTCGCGCAGGGCCGCCTCGCTGCGAACTTTCGATCGCGCATACTCCGTCTGCGGATCCAGATGAGAGTCCTCGCTCACCTCCCGCGCCTCGGACATGCCGTACATGATGCACGACGACATGAAAAGGAATCTTCGGACGCCCGCCGCACGGGCCATTTCGGCCAGTCGCACCGTAGCTTCGTGATTGATCTCCGACGTCCATCTCGCGTTCAGGTTCCCGATTGGGTCATTGCTGAGGGCGGCGAGATGAACGACGGCGTACAAGTCTTGGAGCACGTCCGCGGTCAATTCCCGAATGTCACTCTGGGATTCCTTCACGCACGCCGGGTCAGGAATGAGAGTGCAGTCACGGAATAGGCCCGAGTCGACGCCGACAACATTGTAGCCCTTTTGTATCAGATACGGCGTAAGCACGGATCCGATGTATCCTCTGTGGCCAGTGATCAGGACAGGCTTTCTCACACGCACGTTGTTTCCTCCTCGATCTCGCCTGCCAGCAGGCGACGTATCACTTCGGATAGTGGGAAATCCTCCGAAACGTAAAGGAAGGGACACCCTGCGGCGCGCGCTGCCTCTTCGTCTCGCTCGTCATCCCCGATGAACCAGGTGCGGGTCAGATCCAGGTGATGTTCCCGCTGCGCCCGGAATAGCATCCCGGGCTTTGGCTTCCTGCAAATGCACCCGGCATCCCAGGCGTGGGGGCAATGATAGACCGCCTCGATGCACCCACCGGCTTCGGCTGCTTCAGCCCGCATGCGATTGTTTACCGCCTCGAGCTCCCCTTCCGTCATCAGCCCGCGGCCGACACCCGCCTGATTCGAGACGACGATGACGCGGTAGCCTGCCTTTGAAAGCATGGACAGCGCCTCTCTGGCACCTGGCAGCCAACGAAAATCGGCCGGGCTAAGGACGTACTGCGCCTTTGGAGGTCGCTCATTGAGCACGCCGTCCCTGTCGAGGATGACCGTCGGCCGACGTGCCAGAAACTCCTCCGTCAGGGGTAGTCGGCCGTGGTTGCCCACACTGTAGTAGCGATGCTCTGTCCAATACGCGTGAAGATCGCGACGGCGGGTGAGTTCCGGATATACCGCTTGCTCGAACAGCTCCTGATGATCCGGAAGGAGCGAAAGGACCTGGGACTTTCTCAGTATGGCGTAGCTGATCTCCACTCCCCGAAGTCCGCTCGTCTGACGTTCGCGATCGAATACCTTGACGAAGCCGTCCTCGCCTATGGCAACGCTGTCCCTTGTGTAGCCATCGTCGTTGGAATAGACCGTGATTTGGGCCATCGCCCCAGAGCGAAGGTATGCATCCCACATCTTGTGGAACTGCATGGGCCAGTAGTTGTCGCAATAGAGAAGCAGAAACACGTCATCGATTCGGTCCGCCGCGTCCTGCACTCGGTAGGCCGTCAAGTCGTCCGGTCCGGTCACACGGTAGTCGATCTCCACTCCCAAGGAGGAGCCATCCCCGAAGTGATCGATGATCACGTCCGGAAGGTACCCGAGGAGCAGCAGTATCCTCGTGAATCCCTGATCGCGCAGCATCTCCACGACGTACTGAAGGAATGGCTTTCCATGGAATTCGATCATCGGCTTCGGCACTCGCTCGGTGAGCGGACGAAGTCGCTCGCCCCGTCCGCCCGCCAGGATGACCGCCTGCGTGGGGCGCCTCAACGCCCGTTTCCTCGGTTGTCTCCGTTGTCTCCGTTCGCAATGTCTTGGATCAGGCAGGTAGTCAAGATGTCGCAGATCACCGCGTGAACCGTCTCCACGAGTCCGTAGTCGCCTATCTCTGACTCAAGCCAAAGCGCGTCATCGACGCGATCGCTGAGGAGGCCGCCGTCAAAGCCGAGGATCCCGATGGTATCAACCCGAATGCTCCGAGCGTATTCGACGGCCTCTACGAGGTTCCTGGAATTCCCGCTCGCGGAAATGACGATCAGCAGGTCGCCGGGACGCGCGAAGTTTTCGAGCTGTCCCGTGAACACCCGTTTATACCCCTCATCGTTGGCAAGCGCGGTCAACCAGGACACGTTGTCGGTCAGGCACATGACGCGCAGGCCTCGTCGTCCGGAGCGCTTCGTCGCCTTGCCTAGATCATTGACCAAGTGCGTAGCGGTGGCAGCACTCCCGCCGTTGCCGGCGATGAACACGTTCGCGCCGCGATCCCGAGCGACCCTGAGGCGCTGCACCGATCTTGTGAGAGCGTCCATGTCGATTCGTTCGAGCAGCAGCTGAAACTGCCTCAAGTACTCCTCAGCGATCCTCTGCGGCGAGAACTCCTTGATCTCATTCTCCATCCTTGCCCCTGCATCCTCCATCTCGGGCCTCCAGTGTGTCTCGCGAGCAGCCGCCGCAGGTTCGGTCTTGCCGACCGGCTCCGTCATGCCGACCTCGAGTGATCGGCTATGCTCCTGACGCATTCCTCCGCTACTTCCAACCGGACACCCTGTCCGATGGCCGACACGCCGACGTTGAGCGTAATACGATCGCCGCGGTGTTCAACCACTCTGCCCTGCACGCCGCGAAATGGCCCTTTGGCTACTTCGATTGTCTCTCCCTCGGTGACCAGTACCTCGGGCTTCGGTCCGGAGCCCGTCAGCGCTATCGCCTCTGCGAGCCTTCGCACGTTCTCGATCTCTGCATTCGGAATGGTTGCCGGCACGCCCGCGATGCTCACGACGGAAACTACACCGGGGACGGCATGCAAAACCGACAGATTCGATGGAATGAGGCGGGCGAACAGGTAGCCAGGGAACAGCGGCCACCAAACGGTCCGTTTACGATCATGCCACCGGCTTACTGCCGGCAGCAGCGGTAGATAGCAGTCGAATCCACGCTGACCGAGACTCTGGGCGACTCGCTTCTCGTGACGCGACTTGGTGTACACGGCAATCCAAGGACTCTTCTCGCTCACTGTAGTAATCCCTTGATTTGGCAACTCCTGGATGCACTCCGTGCTCCTGAGTAACAGACAGTGTACCGGTACTCGGGGACTAGCACTGTCTTGTGTCACCCAGACTCTGCCGAGCGATCTACCACGAACTTCGTGGCGAGGTTGCACCGGCAGCTCCGTCACCGAGGGAGTAGCCGACATCGTGACGAAGTGTGTGGGCAATAAGCGCACCCACTACACGTTACACCGCAACTGTCGATACAACTTTGTTTTACGATTCCGTACCGTCTTGAATCTTCCACACGTGTTGCGTGGACGCAACAGGCTTCACCGTATCACGATTCGGGCGTCGTTGAGGGGCTTTCAGATGCGCGGGAACGGGAGCTGAACGCAGAACACGGTCCCGCGCCCGGACCGGCTTTGCACTTCGATGCGACCCCCCGCCGCATCAACCAGCCTCGCACTGATCGTCAACCCCAAACCGCGTGTCCAACCGCGGGTCTCTCCGGACCAACGATCGTCGGAGATTGAAAGCAGTTGTCGCAGTGCATCGACATCCGTTCCGGCTCGATCGTCCCCGACCTCAATGCAAAGATCCCCGGCATCAGTGTCTCTGAAGACGAGGCTTACTTCACCGCCTTTGTCCACGGCCTCCAGCGCGTTCGACACCAGGTTCAGGAGCACGCGTGCGACGAGGTGTTGGTCACCGTGACGCGCACCCTCGCCCTCGAATACCGTCACCAACTCAGCCTCGCGATGCGCGGCCAGCGGGCCCACCAGATCTTTCACGTTGGCCATCACGGTCTCGAGGGAAAAAGAGACCATCGACACGACGATCTGTTCCCGGCCTGCGCCCAATCTAGAGAAGTCGATCAAGTCATTTGCCATCCGCACCAGCGTGACGGCGGCGGTATGCAGGACTCCCATTTGCTGGCTCTGCGCCGGCGTGAGCGGACCGCTTCTTTCCGAACGGAGTGCATCCGCAAGGAAGAGGATTGAGTTCAGCGGCGACCGGAGATCATGGGACACATCCTGGATCATTCGGCGATGCGCGTGAGACCTCTTCTCCAGCGTAGCATCCGCCGCATTCAACAAAGAGCGATCCAGGATCGCGTGCAGCCTCGATGCATCTGCAACCTGCGGCCCGTCACCGCCCGGGTGATCAGGCATCGGTATGGTCCGGCGGACTGCCTGTGCAACGGCCCATGCCTCCTCGAGGTCCAGCGCGGTGAACCAGGGTGTGTGGCCGGTTTCTTCCTCGTCGGTTTGCATGGCCCGGACCCCTGACGCAGGCCCATACAGCTCCCGGACCAGGCGGTAGCCGGCCTCGCGGAATCGCTCCGGGAGGGACTGAATCAGGCCGTGGAATTGACTCCCATTGACCTCACCTGAGAATGAGCCGAGGTCTCCTCCACTCTCTTCGGCCGGACGACCGGATCGGGGAACGGCAGCATCGGCCATGATCAGGACGCGAAGGCCTCACGGGCCAGCTTATGCTTGTCCATGAGCCGGTACAGTGTCGTGCGGTCGATTCCCGCCTGGCGGGCCGACTCCGACATGTTGCCACCGGTCCGGGCCACGAGGTGTGCCAGGTATTCGCGCTCGAAGCGGTCTACGAGCAACTGCTTCGCATCGTGGAACGGCATGCGCAGGTCGAGCGCGGGACCGAGGCCGTTGGCGCTGCTCATCTCGGGTTGCTGGTCGAGAATAGACAGTCTCTCGGCGGAAATCTCCTCCTGCGGATCGGAAAGCACGACCAGGTTCTCGATCACGTTCTGCAACTCACGAACGTTGCCCGGCCATTGATAGTGAATCAGCGCTTCCAGCGCTTCGCCGGCCAGCCGAGGGGGCTCTTCGCCCGGCAACTGATGCCGGCGCCAGAAGTGGTCCACGAAGTGCCGAATGAGCACCGGGATATCCTCGGGACGCTCCCTCAGAGCCGGGAGGTGAATTGGGACGACGCGCAAGCGGTAGTAGAGGTCATGCCGTAGGACACCCTCGTTCAGGGCATCTTCGGGCTCACGGTTCGTCGCCGAGATGAAGCGTACATCCACGACCGCATCGTCTTTTTCGCTTCCTACGCGACGCAGCACGCCATCCTGAAGCACGCGCAACAACTTCGCCTGGATGGCGAGTGGCATGTCCCCGAGCTCGTCGAGGAAGAAGGAACCCTGGTCCGCTACTTCGAGCAGACCGGGTTTGTCTCGAATCGCCCCGGTGAATGCTCCTCTCTTGTGGCCGAACATCTCGGACTCCAGGAGCTCGCCCGGCAGCGCAGCACAATTCACGGCGACAAACGGTCTCCGTGACCGCCGGCTCTCGCGATGAATGTACTGAGCGAACAGCTCTTTTCCGGTCCCGCTCTCACCGGTGATGAACACCGACGCGTCCGTGGGAGCTACCTTGAGGGCCTTGTTGACGGCATCGCGCATCCCCGTGGAAACGCCGAGGATCGTGGTCCCCTTCTCGACGAGCAGACCCTCTCGCTGCGAGGGCTGAACGATCCGCTGCGAGCGCATTAGCGTGAACGCCGCGCGGCCTATGAGGACCAGCAGTTGCGTGGCCGTGAAGGGCTTCGGCAGGTAGTCCCAGGCGCCGGCCTGGATCGCCCGTACGCCATCCTCCGTCGTCGCGTGTCCGGTCATCACGACGGCAAGACAGTCCGGATTGCGCTTCTTCAGTTCCGCCAGGATGTCGAGACCGTGGACCTGCGGCATGTTCTGGTCGATAAGAACGATGTCGTACGTCTCGGTCTTCAAACGGCGCAAGGCTTCCTCGCCACGTCGCTCGACCTGGCAGCCGTAGCCCTCCCCGTCGAGGACGGTCTCACAGCTCTCCAGGATGCTTGGCTCGTCGTCAACGACGAGAATCCGAATGGCAGCCCGGTCTTCGGCCGCTAGCAGTACCTTCTCTGCGTCCTCGGACACGATCGGCTGCTGGATGTCGGTGCTCTCATCCATGAATCGTTCTTCCACTGGTGGTTTGGCGTCACTCGTGCCGCCCTTTCGGGCCACGGTGTCGTGCCGACGCTACGGCCGGCCTGCCCGAGGAGATCAAGATCCGGACCTCTGCGGGGGTTCGAGGCCCAGTTGGACGGGAAGATCCACGAATGTGGCGGATTCGCGACACCTGCTGCGCCGATAGACCGGGCGGGGCGTGCTCTTCAAGGGGACTGTTCGTCGCATTCCGCAACGCGAACGGCCAAATCACCGCACCGAAATCGAGTCAGACGTGGGAGAATACGAGAGCCGGTCAGGCCACAGGAGCCAGCAGTTGGGCCATCATGATCTCGGCGATCCGTTGAGCGGAGCGCCCGTCCCACAAATCCGGGATCCGCGGAGTGGGCTGTTGCTTCAGGATGCGGATCACCAACTCGGGGAGCTCCATTAACTCGCCGGCTGACAGATGGCGGTCCCGCTTCTGGGTCGAGGCCCGTCCGACGGCGAATTCGCCGATCGCAATGCCGGGAACCCCGGCCATGGTGGCCGAATCCAGGACTTCCAATGCGTTCGTGACGACGACTCCGGCGCTCCGCACCAGGGCGAGAACCTCGAGGTAGCTGGGAGCGTGGATCACCGTGATGGGCGCCAGCAGCCCCTCGAGATGCTGCTGCTTGACGCTCCTGGCAGATGACGCGTCGAGTATCAGCACCGTGGGGCGACCCGTCTCGAAGGCCACGGCATCCAGCGCGGCCAGGAAGTCCTCGATCGACGTCGCGTCGGGGAGCGCGTCGACCCCTGTCAACAGGCCGACGATATAGGATCCTCGCTCCAGACCGATCGACGAGGCGACGTCGAACTCGACTTCCCTGGCGAGCAGCCGCAGCGCGGTATCGGCGACCGTGTTTCCCACAAGGTGAATGCGGGTGGCGTCGATTCCTTCCTCCAGCAACTGCTCGCGTGTCTCCGGTTCCGCGACGAAGAGAACATCCGAAAGCCTGTCCGTGAGCAACCGGTTGATGTCGATCGCGTGGTCGCTGGTTCCCGCCCGGAGACCGGCCTCAAGGTGAGCCACGGGGATTCCGTTCTTGCGGCCCACGAGAGCGGCGGCCAGAGCGACGTCCGCATCCCCGACCGCGAAGATCCAGTCCGGCGACTCGCGCATCACGATCGGCTCGAGGGCGATGAGTGAACGCCCGGTCTGAGATGCCGAACTGCCGGTCGAGACGCCGAGAACGTGATCCGGCGAGGGCATCTCCAACTCATCCCGCAGCGAGTCTTCGGGACCGAGCTCTTCCCTGTGTCCGGAATACACGATGACCTGACGGTCGGCGCCAGACGAGCGGAGGGCCCGGAACACCGGTGATAGCCGGACGAAGCCCGACCGCGCGCCGACGACGTGAAGTATCCTCATCGGGTCTCTCTACTCCACCGTGACGCTCTTGGCGAGGTTTCGCGGCTTGTCCACGTCGCAGCCACGCATCACGCCAATGTGGTAGGCCAGGAGCTGCAGCGGGATGCTTGAAATGATCGGCTGCAGGCTGTCTTCCGTGCTCGGAACGATGAACACCTCGTCCGCCAGCCCAGCCAGGCCATTGGGCTCGGTCGTCACCGCGACCAGGTAGCCACCACGCGCCTTCACTTCCCTCATGTTGGACAGGACTTTGGGGTAGACGTTGTCGCGAGGAGCGACCACGACGACAGGCATGTTTTCGTCGATCAGGGCGATCGGCCCGTGTTTCATTTCGGCCGCCGAAAAGCCTTCCGCATGGATGTAGCTGATTTCCTTGAGCTTCAGAGCTCCTTCAAGGGCGACCGGGAAGCTGTACCCGCGGCCCAGATACAGGAAATTGCTGTGCCCCCGTTCTACGAGCCGCCGGGCCATTGCCTCCAGCTCGTCGGCTCGCGCCAGGATCGATCGCACTTTGTCGGGTACCCTCTGGATCTCGGTCAAGACCCTCTGCGTCACCTCCGGATCGAGCCCTCGCTGGCGGCCCAGGTAGAGCGCGAAGAGCGCCATGGCCGCAACCTGCGACGTGAAAGCCTTCGTGGAGGCGACGCCGATTTCCGGGCCGGCGTGCAGGTAGATCCCGGCGTCCGTGGCTCGCGCGATCGAGCTACCCACAACGTTGACGACACCAAGGGTCGTCGCCCCCTTCTCCCTGGCCAGGGACAGCGCCGCCAGTGTATCGGCCGTCTCCCCCGATTGGGACACTCCAACCACGACGGTCCCGGGCTCGAAAACAGGGTTCCGATATCTCCACTCCGACGCGTACTCCACGTCAGCCTGTACCCGGGCATACTCCTCCACCATGAACTTGCCAACCAGACCTGCGTGCCAGGACGTACCACAGGCCGTGAAGACGATCCTTCGGGCGTCGGAAAGAACCGCGGCGACGTCAGACAGCCCCCCAAGTTTGACGGCGGGGCGCGACCGTTGGATTCGGCCCCGCAGAGTGGCTTCGAGGCTCTTCGGCTGCTCTAAGATTTCCTTCAGCATGAAATGGGAGTGTCCGCCGCGCTCGGCGGCTTCCAGGTCCCAGTTGAGCACTTCGACCGGCTTTATAATGCGCGACATGGCGTCCATCGACAGGATGTCGCACCCCGTGGAATCGATGACCGCCATCTCCCCATCGTCCAGGTAGACCACGCGCCGCGTATACGGCAGGAGCGCCGAGGCATCGGAAGCCGCGAAGACCCGGCCGGCTCCGAGGCCAATCAGCAATGGCGACCCCCTTCGAGCGCAGACGATCCTCCCGGGCTCTCGTGAGCTCATTACGGCAATTCCGAACGTGCCCTCGACCATGCTCAGGGCGCGGGCAACGCTTAGGTGCAGGGGCGGAAGCCAGTGCTCTTCGATCAGATGCGAAAGGACTTCCGTGTCAGTCTCCGAGCGAAACTCGTGACCTCGCCGGATCAACTCGGCCCTCAGGACGTCCGCGTTCTCGATGATGCCGTTATGGCAGACCGCGATCTCGCCCGAGCAGTCCTGGTGGGGATGGGCGTTCCCGACCGTGGGCTCTCCGTGTGTAGCCCAGCGCGTGTGGGCGATTCCGGATTCTCCCACAACCGGGTCTTGCTCGAGAAGGTCGCCAAGGGCTTCGAGTCGGCCGGCCGCTCTTCGCATTTCAAGGCCAATGCCGTTCTGCACGGCAAGGCCGGCCGAGTCGTAGCCTCTGTACTCGAGCCGGCTGAGGGCTTCGAAGAGGATGGGGCTCGCCTGCTCGGCTCCGGCGTACGCGACGATTCCACACATGCGCGTTGATTCCTCTTGAATACGGGCTCTCCCCGAGGCGTATGTGCAAGTCCGCGCCCGGTAAGTCCGACAGGGCAGTCCCGCCGGTATAGACCTCTGTTACAAGAGGCGCGCCACGCGCCAACAAACACGGCTGATAATGGCTTCATTGGCCGTAACAACATCTACAACATATAGTTACAGCCCATACAAACTTGGCAATGGAAAGTGACGTGGGAGCTGAACTGCCGGATGGTGTGGCGGCCGTCCCACAGGACGGCAGGCTAGCCCGAGAGGGGCCACACAAGGGGAATGAGGAGCACGCAGACGATCGCGAGCAGGATCTGCAGTGGCACACCGACCTTCGTGAAATCGGTGAACCGATACCCTCCCGGTCCGTACACGATGAGGTTGGTCTGATAGATCGGGGTGGACATCGAAAGCGACGCACCGATCGTGACACCGATCACGAAAGGCCTCGGATCGAGTCCGAGGCCAGCGGCCGCAGATACGGCCACGGGAAACATGATTGCCACGGCCGCCGCATTCGCTACCAGAGCGTTGAGCAACATCGCGGCCACGATCGCGGCGCCCAGGACCCCCACCGGACCGAAGCTGTACCCCGCTCCCGAGACACCCCTGGCGAGTAGCGCCGCTGCGCCACTGGCATCCAGTGCCATCGCGATCCCGAGGGCCGATCCGATCGTTACGAGCACTGACCAATCGATCGAGCGCTTGGCCTCACCGAGGCTCAGGCAACCGACGACGACCATGGTCATCGCCGCGCCGATGGCGCTCACTACGATCGGGACGACATCGAGAGCAGCCAGGGAGACCATGGCCAAGAGAATGAGTACGGCCACCATCGCCCGGCTTCGCCTCGGGGCACTGCTGTCCCCGACCCGGCTCACGAGGTAGAAGTCCGGCGAATACCGAAACGTTCGGGAAAAGGCCTCCGCCGCCTCGATGAGAAGGGTGTCGCCTGGACGCAGGACAATGTCGCCAATCCGGCCCTCGATACGCTCGCCGTGCCGGTGGACCGCAAGCACCGCCGCGTTGTATCGCCCGCGGAAGGAGGCGTCGCGAATGTTCGAGCCTACGAGCGGCGATCCCGGCGAAATGACGGCCTCGTGGAGATGCCAGCGACTCGTATCCGGCGGTCGGCTCGACGCCGCGGGCGTGAGTCCCTCAAGACCCCGCAAATCGACGATGCTCTCGACGACCCCCGCGAAACTCAGCAGGTCGCCGGAGAGCAGCCGCACCTCCGGCCCGACCGGGGAAATGATGCCCGTCGGACGCTCGACGCGTACGAGAAACAACCCGGGAAGGTGGCGCAGTCCCGCCTCGACGATCGTCTTGCCGATGAGCGGAGAAGGGTCGGTGAGGCGCATCTCGACGAGGTATCGACGAACGTCCTCTCCCACCGTGCGAATCGGAATTCGATCCGTAAGCAGACGGGGAGCGATCCTCGTCAGGTACGCGATACCGATGAGCGCGCACGGCACACCGATCGCCGCGAGTTCGAAGAAGCCGAAGCCCGGCATCCCTGCCCGCTGTAGGAGTCCATGGCTCACCAGGTTGGTCGAGGTCCCGATCAGCGTGCAGATGCCTCCCAGCAGCGAGGCGTACGACAGCGGGATCAGCAATCGAGAGGGGGAGACGTGGTTGCGCTTTGCCCATGCGGTGACCGTCGGGACGCCCATTGCCACGACCGGTGTGTTGGCGAGAAAAGCCGAGAGAAAGGCCGAGGACGCGGTCAGTCGAAGCAGGGCCCGCCCGAGCCGATCCCCGCTTCCGAGGACCGCGCGCGAGGCATTCTCCAGCACGCCCGTCGAGCGGATGCCCGCGGCGACGATGAACAGGGCTCCCACCGTCGCCACCGCAGGATTGCCAAAACCCGCCAGGCCCTGCTCGGGCGTGACGACCCCCGCAGCCATGAAGACCACGAGGGCCGAAAACAGCATCGCGTCCGGCGGCGCCACGTCCTTGACGATCAGCAAGACCGCCACGGCGATGACCGCCAGTGTGAAGATCGCGGCCGGTGTCACCGGGGCCTCCGAGCTCCGTGGGCTATCCGGCCGGCTGACGCGCCTGATACGACTTCATCAGGATCGCGGCGATTTCGGGCCGGGTGAATTCCTCGGGCGGCGACTCGCCGCGTGAAAGCATTTCACGAACCTTGGTTCCCGAGAGAAAGACGCGTTCTTCCATCGACGCTGGCGATGTCTTGGGCGTCGCCATCTGCTTCGTACGCAGACAGTAGAAGGAATGCTCGAATTTCATCGGCTCGATGCCGAGCGCATCAGTATCAATTTCGTCGAAGATCTTCTGGGCGTCGTAGGTGCCGTAGTAGTCTCCCACCCCGGCGTGGTCCCGTCCGACGATGAAGTGCGAGCATCCGTAGTTGCGCCGCATGATCGAGTGGAAGATGGCTTCCCGGGGCCCGGCATACCGCATGGCCGCGGGCAGCACGGAGAGCATCACCCTGTCCGCCGGATAGTAGCCATCGAGAAGAACGCGGTAGCACTCCATGCGCACGTCAGCCGGGATGTCATCCGACTTGGTCTCCCCCACCAGGGGGTGGACCAGCAGACCATCCACCACTTCGAGAGCGCATTTCTGTATGTACTCGTGCGCCCGGTGGATCGGGTTCCGGGTCTGGAACGCCACGGCCGTTTCCCAACCGCGGTCGGCGAACGCTGCCCGCGTCTGCGCCGGCGTGAGGTTGTCATCCGGGAAGCCCGTGATGTCTTCGTCGTAGACGTATTGAATCGGACCGGCCACGCAGCGACCCCCCATCCGGTACATCGCCGCCACCCCGGGGTGAGCCTGGTCGGACGTGCGGAATACGGCCTCCGCCTCCGTCTCGCGATCGCGATCGAAGATGTCCGTGACGTCCACCACGGCAGCCAACTTGCCGTCGGGTGCGTACAGGGCGACGGACTGTCCCACCGCAATGCCCGCGGCCTCCTCGTCACTCACCGGCAACACCACCGGGATCGACCACGGCAGGCCGTTCGGCAGCATCATGCCATTCACCACGCTCCGATACGCTTGCTCATCCATGAAGCCGTCGAGCGGCGACAGCCCCCCAACCGCGATCAGGTAGAGATCACTGAGCGTCCAGGGCGAGATCTGTACCGACGGAAGGCCCGGAGCCGTCGCGCGCAGCGCATCGGCATCGGACGACGAAGCGACCCGGTCGACCAGGGCGCCACCATAGGGTTGTATAGTCATTTCGCTAGGTTTTCCTTGCTAAATTTCGTTGGGCCGTCGGCCACGTCACACCGCGACGGTCGTCTCCGTCGATGTAGCCTCGCTCCACCAGATGCTTCAACACCAGGTCCACACATTCGTCCAACGAGTTCTCGGCCGTGTCCACGACGAGTTCCGCCGCAGCCGGCTCCTCGTACGGCGCGCTGATGCCGGTGAACTCGGGGATCTCTCCCGCCCGGGCCTTCTTGTACAGGCCCTTCGGATCCCTCTCCTCGCATACATCCAGCGGGCAGTAGACGAAGATCTCCATGAAATCATCAGGCCTGGAGGTCGTCGTGCGGATGCGGTCGCGGTCTTCCCGGTATGGGGAGATGAACGCCGTGAGGGCAAAGGTCCCGGCATCCGCGAACAGCTTCGCCACCTCTCCGATGCGCCGGATGTTCTCGGTCCGGTCCTCCGGCGAGAAGCCCAGGTCACCGTTCAGCCCGTGTCGCACGTTGTCCCCGTCCAGGACGTAGGAACTGAGGGCGAGCTCGTGAAGCCGGCGGTCCACGGCATTCGCCAGGGTGCTCTTTCCGCTACCCGATAGTCCGGTGAACCACAGAATGGCACCCCGGTGTCCATTCTGGCTCTCGCGCTCTTCGCGCGATATGTGTCCCTCGTGCCAGTGCACGTTCGTCGATTTCTGCATCATGGTCGTTTCGTTCCTTCGTCTATGTGGGTCCAGAGCCCATGACGCAGGGCAACGTCCTGTCTGCCAGCGTCAAGCAGCTAGAGTATCGGCGCGGACATCTCCCGCACCAGAGGAAGGGCCGCAGCCCAGCTCCTCGGGTCCCCGGCCAGAATGCCGGAGGGCTGCCGAGGATTCGACTTCCCGTAACGGAGCGTTCCGCCGCCGCAATCGGTCACCCGGCCCCCGGCGCCACGAAGTACCGCCTCGGGCGCGCAGGTATCCCACTCTTTCAGATACGGAACCGGGTGCACGTACAGGTCCGCGACATGCTCGGCGATACGGGCGCACTTCACGCCAACGGATCCCGAGGGAATCACTTCCACGTTCGGAAGCGCTGACTCGATCGCCTGCAGGCGGTCGTCCGGGTGCGACCTGGAGCGCACGAGGCGCAGCCTGCCATCCCGAGGCTCCCCGACACGGAGCGGGATGAACTCGCCTACGCGGATCGGAATGTCCGGCCCTGCGTCGACCTCACATTCCGCGATCCATGCGCCCCCTTCAGCCACGCCCACGTACAGGTGCCCGGATCCGGGCACGTAGAAGGCGCCGAGACTCGCCAGACCTTCCTCGGCGAGACCCACCATGACGGCAAACTCGTCGATTCCGTCGATGAACTCGCGCGTTCCGTCCAGCGGGTCCACGACCCAGAGGCGATCCAGCATCGAAGCGGCCTCGGGAGGCTCCGATTCCTCGCTCAGGATGGGATCCCGCGGACACTCTCGTCCAAGAACCGAGAGTACCGCCCGATTGGCCGCGTGGTCGGCTTCCGTGACCGGATCGCCCGGGCTCTTCTCCGTCGTCCGGAGAGAGGCTGATCGATAGTACGGAAGGGTCGCGCGGCCACCCAGCAGTGAAGCCCGGGCGCATGTCACAAGGTCCGCCGCCCTGGCAGACGGAAACACAGCCGCTGGATCGGACTCAAACAGGATGGAGACATCCCCGTGGTCCGCAGAATGGAAACCGGTCAAGACAGGCTCACGAGTCAGGTTAGCTCTGCGATTCGAATACCACCGCCCGCCTCACGCGCCTCGCGCAGCGCGGAACGCGCCACCGTGATACCGGAGAGACCGGCGATGCGGGTGGCCATTGGCGCGACCTGTGCCGCCTCCGCGCCGGCATCCTCCACGAAACGGTCCGTTAGTTCGACGATACCGGCACTCAGGGGCGCGAGCCCATCAGCAGACGGATCGGCCGCGGTTCGCTCGGTCAGCCGTCTGACCAATGTCGTCACCCCCGCAGCGTCCGTTCCGAAGGCCACGATTCCGAGCTCCGAGCCATCGACCCAGCCGCACGCATCCGATTCCCGGATCCCCTCTCCCCAGAGGCGGGCCGCCCGCTCGCGAAGCGCATCCAACGAACTGGTTTCCGGAACCTCCGTGGGCCCAACGACCACACACGTAAGAGACGCGCCGTGCCGACGGGCGGCACTGCCCATGACTCGAAGCAAGCGCATCACACCGGCCAGGTTGAACAGCCCCGTGGCCGCGTCCGACAGCGAGCCCTCTTCCGTCGCTTCGATCAGCTGTTTGATCTCGAGAAGCCTTCTCAGCTTCGCTACCACCAGGTTAGAGCGTACAGGTTCCTTGATGATGTCCCAAGCGCCCGCCCGCATGGCCGCGGCTTGCTCGTTCGCGTGCCAAAAATTCGGCGAGTAGACCAGAATCGGTACGCTCGACTTCAGACCGCCCCGACCGAGCGACGACGCCAGCGCCGGCGCATCCATGTCCGGCAGGCCCTCGTCGATGATCACCATATCGGGACTCACCTGGACCGCGTCCCGCAGGGCGACGCGGGCGGAGCGCAGCCGGACGAACACGAAGCCCTCGGGCTCAAGTACCGCCTGCAGCGCCGAGGCAAACCAGTCGTGCGCGCTCACCAGCATCACGTTGACCGTGTCCGGCGCGGGCGTCAGGGGGCCGTTGACCATTGTCCGTGTGGCTCCTGGCTTCTCGTTAGTCGACGCGGGCGTGGCTCGCCCGCCGTCGTGACCCGTCAATCTACCTTGTCGTCCGGCTCCTGCGAGTGCTCGAACAGCACCGGCAACGTCTTCAGCATGATCATCAAATCGAACCACAGCGAGCGCCGGCGGACGTACTCGATGTCGAAGTCCACCTTTTCCCGAACGTCCTCGACTGTGTGGTCCGCACCGCGGTTGACCTGCGCCCACCCTGTGATTCCGGGTCTGACCCGATTGCGCAGTCGATATCCGTCGATCTCCTTCTGCAACTCCAGGACGAAATTGGGGCGCTCGGGCCGGGGACCGACCACAGCCATATCGCCCTTGAGCACGTTCCAGAACTGCGGAAGCTCGTCCATGCGTGTCCTGCGGAGAACCCGGCCGACTCGGGTGGCGCGATCGTCGTTCGGACGCGCCCAAACGGGACCGGAGTCGAACTCCGCGTCCACTCGCATCGTGCGGAACTTGTAGATCATGAAAGGCCGACCGCCGAGGTCATTCACCCGTCGGCCGGTGCTGTCCCGCCTGTCCAACCGGCCTCGCCGGTCCAACCCGACGCGAAGCTGGCGATAAATGACCGGTCCCGGGCTGTCGACTCGCACGGCTACAGCGATGCACGATGATGACGGGAAGGAGGATGATCAACGCCACCAGTGTGACGACGACGTTCGCCGCCCGGAGCAGAAACTCCTCCACCCGGCCGACATTTCGGCCGACCGGTGTCTCCGGTTCGAGGCGCGGTCCTTTCGGCCCGTCCAGTCGGACGAACCGCCGCCTTGCCGCGCCTCCGTGTCGGAGACGCAGGTGCGCGATGCCGCCCAGCTCTTTCACTCGTTCGTCCGTGCTCATGGCGTACTCGTTCTCCGGGAGGATGTCATACTCCCGGTTTCGAGCATCTGTCGTGCCATTCCGGACGAAATCGAGTCAAGTGATTTTCCTGTACATTATTTAGACTATTTGTCACCGTGCATCCGGGGCCGGGTTATTGCGCCCGCACCACACTTCCGGGCGTATTGAGGCGCAGCCTCGCCAGGCTGGCCCTACTCCAGACCGTAGTCGCGGATCTTGTAGAGCAGCGCCCGGTAGCTCAGGTCCAGAAGATCAGCGGCCTTGGTGCGGTTGCCGCCCGTGACCTCGAGAGCCCTTCCGATCAGGTGCTTCTCCAACTCCCATGTACGCTTCTTCACCGATAGTTCGTCGCTCGACAGGTTGCCTCCGGCCGCCTTGACCGAGGTCTTGGGATCGCGAATGACCTCCGGAAGGTCGTCTTCGCCAATGCGCTCTCCGTCCGCGAGGACCATCGCCCGCTCGACCACGTTCTCCAGCTCGCGGATGTTCCCGGGCCACGAGTAGCCGGACAGCGCCTTGATGGCTTCGGGCTCGAATCCCTCGATCTCCAGGCCCAGCGACTCGTTGTAGAGACCCAGGAAGTGCTGCAGCAGGACGGGCACGTCGTCGACCCGGTGCCGAAGAGGCGGCAGGTGGATACGGACGACGTTGATCCGATAGTAGAGATCGGAGCGGAACTCCCCCTCCTGAACGTCGGTCTCGAGGTCTCTCGCGGTGGCCGCGAGGATGCGGACGTCCAGTTGCCTCGCCTTGGACTCCCCGACCCGCCGGATCTCTCCCTCCTGCAACGCCCGCAGGAGCTTGACCTGCAGGGTCTGCGGCAGCTCACCGATCTCGTCCAGGAGCAGGGTCCCGCCCTGTGCCTCTTCAAACAGTCCGGCCCGGTCCCGAGAGGCGCCGGTGAACGAACCCTTCACGTGACCGAAGAGTTCGGACTCCAGCAGGTTCTCGGGAATGGCGCCACAGTTGACCGGGACGAACGGCCCATCGGCACGAGCCGACGACTGGTGCACCAGCCGGGCCACGAGCTCCTTTCCCGGTACCGCTCTCACCGGTGATCAGAACCGTAGTCGGGTGTTGCGCGACCCGTTCCGCCAGTTCGACCGCCGCCTTCATCCCGGAGCTGGCCACGACGATATTCCCTCGCCGTTTCTCGACTCGGATTTCCTTCCGCAGCCTACGGATCTCCGTGTCCTTCGACCCGTGCTCCTCAGCGATCCGCACACGCAGAAGAAGCGCCTCCGGCGAGAAGGGCTTGTCGATATAGTCGTACGCCCCCTTCCGAATGGCTTCGACGGCCAGATCCTGACTTCCGTATGCGGTCATCACGATCGTGCGGCCCACGCCGCCCGCCTCCCGATGGCGCTCGAGAAACTCCAGTCCGTCGACGCCCGGCATACGGACGTCCGTCAGGATCAGATCGGGCAACCACTCGGCGGCCCGGGCAAGCGCTTCCTCCCCGTCAGAGGCCGTTGCAATGTCATAGCCCTCGTTCTCGAGGATCAAGGAAGCCGTTCGCCGCAGTCCGGCGTCGTCGTCTACTACGAGGATCTTCATTCAGCCCGCTCCAGCGCCACCGGTAAGAGGATTCTGAAGGTCACTCCATCAGCACCGGCGGGGACCGCCTCGATGGTCCCCCCCATGATCTCGATGAGACGCGCGGACACCGCAAGGCCCAATCCCGTCCCCAGGCCTGGCGCCTTGGTCGTGAAGAACGGATCGAATACGCGCCGCACATCATCGGCCGGGATTCCGGGTCCGCTGTCCGACAGCAGGACCTCCACGGCAGAGTCACCTTCCGCGAGCTGCCGGGCCGGGCCCGGATCGCGCGATTGGTCGAGCCGCCTCAGGTGCGAGTAGTCGATGCCTTGTGGGTCGTCCCGTCGAACGCGAATGCTCCCCCACCGGTCTCGGGCCGTGATCGTCGCGCTCCTCGAACGAACCCCCATCCACCGCGGCTTGCCGGCTTCCCCGATCGCATCGATCGAGTTTAGAAGGAGGTTGACGAGCACCTGCTCCAGTTGAAACGGATCGGCTTTGACCAGCGTGTCCCCGGACGAGAGGTCCATGCGCACCTCAACTTCCTTCAGGCGGCCCTGCGTCCGCATCAATTCCACGGCCTGTTCGATCACGTGGTTGACGTCGACTTCTCGAGTGGCGGAGGCCTTGGGCCGACCATAGTCCAGCAAGCCTCTGACGATCGCGTCGATTCGTCCCGCCTCGTGTGATATTCCGCTGAGCCACTCCGCTTCACGCTCACCGCTTCGACGGCCCAGTTCCACGTAACCCATAATCGCACCCAACGGATTCCCGATCTCGTGTGCGATACCGGAGGCCAACTGCCCGATGGACGCCATCTTGTCGGCCCGGGCCAGACTGCTGCGCGCCGCGGACAATTCACGGTTCGTCTCGTCCAACGACCGGACGTTCTCCGCCAGGAGGTCCTGGTTGTGGATCAGCCGACCCGCCATTCGATTGACCGCCTGTGACAGCCGTTCTATCTCCGCGGTATCCGAACCCGGAAGCCGCTCCTGGTCGAGTCCCGAGGCGATCCGCTCGGCCCCCTCGACCATGTCCTCCACCGGGCTGAGGACCAGGACCCGCAGCCGGTAGTTGGCCACGAGTCCGAGCAACACAAGGTCCAGAGCAATGGCGATAACGAGGACCGGGTAGAGGTACTCCGGGCCAATGCTCAGACTCTGCCAGACGAACACCACGACGGCCAGCGAGAACAAGGCCAGAAACAGCAGGATCAGCAGACCACCGATCAGGCGCACCCGCAAGGAAAGCGGACGTGCCCTGCGTCGTCGTGACCGTCGGCTACCGGTCTGGACTGTGGATCCGTCGTTGACAGGCTGCATGATCGATAGTAGCGCGAGAAAGAGTCTTGCCGCTATGGTTGAAGGCGGCGGCCAGGGGATCCGTCACGTACTGGGTTCATTTCCTTTTCGCGAGGCGCCCGACCGCAGCAAGAACCGCAGTCTCCAGGGCCGCAGCAGGTACTGTCCAGCCAGCCGGGCGAACCTGAGGGGCACGTACAGAATGGCCAGGTGGCGAGGTAGGCTTCGACCTCCCCAGTCCTTTTTCGTTGGGGTCAGTATCCGACGAACCCCATAGGACCACTTGCCCGCGCCGCCGTCGATCAGGGTCAGGTCGATACTCGCCCGCTCGGAAAAGCCGGGTGAAACAGGCACGTCGGAAGCCAGCCATACCCATATGCGACCGGCCAGGCTCTCCACCTGCGGCTCCCGATCGAGTTCCTGCTCGACGGTGGGAGGCAACGCGCCGTCAAGCAACGGCCGCGCAACCGCGAGGCCCAACAGGAGCGTTCGGCGGCAGCCCAGCGAACGGGCTCTAAACACGGCAGCGTCCCAATCGAACGCCTCGGATCGGCGCACGAACTCCGCCACGTCACAGATCCACTTCAGCCTCGGCCACGGGAACGGCCCGTGCTTTGCACCGTGAACGCATAGCGCCAGCAGCTGAAGATCGGAGGGCAGACATTTCACTGCGCGTCCATGAAGAGCGAAGGAGCTCGTGTCAGCCCAGAGAGACCCGGCCTCCACTCGCCCTCTGAAGAAGTTCCTCGCCAGGCCCCACTGGAGATCGAGATCGAGGTCATCAGCCGAACGGGTGAACGTCCGGGAGTACTCGACGTGCTGGAGGACTTCTTCCTGAGCCCCGGACACACTCAGCCACGGCGCGAAGCCCAGCGACTCGACCACCGCGGTCCCCCGCGTGACGTCCTCCGACTTCACCAGGACAGCGTCTCCTCTCCCAGGCTGTCCACCAGCTGCACGGCTAGCGCCCGGGCGGCAAGCTCCGCGTCTCCGTACGAAATGTACCGTAGGCGACGAAGCCCCTTCTCCAGGATGGCCGGCAGAACTTCGACGCGAGCCACCTCGGCCGGAGAGAATCGGCCGAGCAGGACGAGTCGCATGGGGTCTTCGGTCCGGACAACCAGGACCGCGTCATTCATCTGGCGGAACCTGGGACTGGCGGTCAGCGCTCTGCCGAGAGCCACGAGCCTCTCAGCCGGGGTTTCCATGTCGCGGTAGAGAGGCGCATCCGCCAACGCATCGGTCCCAGGGTTCAGGACGAAGACCGCCTCCTCGATAGCACCTGTGCCCACTGGCTCCCCTTTCGGGCAGATATCGTGATTCGCCGCAAATGCCAGGAGCACCACCATGGAGGCACCGGGGCAAGACCGCATTTTACGTATATGAGATCAAACACCATGCCACAATGCCGCTGGTCGACGCGAGTCCCCTGCCCGACCGGCAGATTCGTGACCCGGGCGGGTACCTGCATACAACAAATGCGTAACTTTGGATACTAACTGCATACATATGTTTTACTATACAAGGTCCGGGCCACATAATGTGTTAGTTTTTGGGATGAACCTTGATGTTTGACTCAACTTGTGTTTAGTTTCGCTCCGATCACTGCAATCGTACACCCTTGGGTCGATG
>CAWECO010000002.1:0-618970 GCA_963807645.1 uncultured Gemmatimonadales bacterium | reverse complement strand
CCACCCGCCACCCCACCTTCTCCTCCGCCATCTCCTCCAGCTTCGCCCTGCACCTCCTCCGGCACCTCCGGATCCGTCAGCAGCTTCGCCTTCCGGTGCCACTCCGGCGCCAGGACCTTCTCCCACAGCCCCGCCGGCTCGAGGACGGCCCGGAGCGCCTCGTCGTCCGGGAACTTCATGTCCACGTGACGCTTGGCGGTGAGGCGGTAGTCCTCGCCCGAGACGGCCCGCTCGCCGGTCTCCTCGAAGAACGTCTCCAGGGCGGCCCGCACCTCGTCGAGCTCGGTCTGCCGCTCCTTGATCTCGGCCTTGAGCTGGCCGAACCGGTCGGCGAGCGCCTTCGCCTCCTCGCGCGACGGGGCAGGGGCGGGCGGCTCCTGCTCCCAGTTCTCGGGATACCAGTCGGCGAACAGGGAGCAGTGCTCGCGCCAGTCGCACCACTCGCAGCGCTTCTGGCGGACGGGCTCGAACTCGCCCGACTCGACCCCGCGCACCACGGACCGCACCCGGTTCCTCGCCGCCTCGAGCTGCTCCTCGGTGCGGCGCGGCACGGTGATCGGCGTCCCGGACGGCACGTGGTACAGCTGCAGCTCCTCCACCTCGACCCCGAGCTGGTCCTCCACCGCGATCTGGTACAGGCTGAGCTGCGGCGAGTCCTCGACCTGCTGGCGCGTCCAGATCTTGCCCGTCTTGTAGTCCACCACCCGCACCCGGCCGCTCTCCAGCTTGTCGATCCGGTCCACGACCGCCATCACCTGGATCCCGTCCACCTCGAACCGGAGCGTCTGCTCCACGGCCATCGCGGGCTTGAAGTTCTCCTCTTTGTGCGCCTCGTAGAACTGCTGCACCATCAGCGTCCCGTCCGCGTAGCCGTCCTCCCGCTCCTCGAACGTGAGGTAGGCCTCGTCGTCGAACGCCTCGTCGAACGCGTCCAGCACGTGCTCCAGCGGGGGCGGCCCGTGGATCCGGTCCTTGTAGAAGACCTCGAGCGCCTTGTGGACGGCCGAGCCCTTGTTGAGGGGCGGCGCCGGCTTCGTGGGATGGTGGTCCAGGTAGTGGAGCTTGTAGCCCTGGGGGCAGTCCAGGTACAGGGTGATCGACGTGTGGCTGAGCGTCTTCATCGTCGGGCTCGTCTCCGTGACGGGGGGACGGAGGTGTCGTTGTTGGCGCAGGGCGCAGGTGCGAATCGCGTCAACATACAGCCTAATCGTGTCCAGCAAGGGCCGTTCCGCGAAGTGAGGTCCGGCTGTTGCCTGCCCCTGTTACGCGTTTCGGCCGCGTCCGCGCGGACGAAACGTCTTTTTCACTCCCTGATACTGTGCGGACCGTGTGACACCCGGGTGGGCGGATTCGACCGGGAGTGGCCGGTCAGGTGTGCCGGAATGGCTCGTCAGTCTTCGCCGGCGCCGCCCCCTCCCGACCTCTCGATGATGCAGTGCGGAGCCTTCCGATCATCCTCTGAGACGACCGACCGAACCGGGAGTGTCCAGCCATCGTCTCCAACCCCGGCTTGGTCGTATAGCAAAATTGCGATATATTCGGAGGTGGAAGAATGCCAGAGATCGACCGGGCGCTCGCACACAGGAGGCGGTACCGGGACGACCTGGAGAAGCATACTCTTCGCCGTTGAGCCGCATGTCTCGCCAAGCACGAAGGAGACTCATGTCCAAGCCCAGGAAGACCGCGACCGCGCTCGAGACGCTGGAGCGCCTGTTTGGAGACGATGCAGAGCTGCGCGCCCTGGTCGATGAAGAGCGTGTCCACGCGCAGGTGGCTCGCGAGATCTACAGACTCCGCGCCAGCCGTGGCCTTACCCAGGCCGAGCTGGCCCGGAAAGTCGGCACGAGTCAGTCGGTGATCGCGCGGCTGGAGGATTCCGACTACGAAGGTCACTCCCTGCGCATGCTCCGGCGGATTGCCGAAGCCCTGGATGCTCGTCTCGCCGTGCGCCTCGTTCCCGAGGAGGCCCTCGCGGCGCATCGACGGTGACCGACCGCATGGACCGCCGGCTAGAACCAGAGAGCAGCGGACGATCCGCGGATCCCCCCTGCTCCCATTTTGCGACGTTCAAAGGTTGAGAGGGCACAGTCCCGATCCCCCATTAGCGGGCCGTGGTTAGTGACGGACGTCGGGCATCGAATCCGTCGCCGGGTCCTCGCACGGGAAGTTCCCGCCGCGGCTTGACGTTCTCGATCGCCCCCGGCGTCGCGATCTGCGACGCGCGGCCATTGAGAGACGAAGTTTCGTGCCGACCCAGTCGTCAACGCCGTCGCCGTCGAAGTCTTCGGCCGCCTCATGCATTGGAATCATGTTGACCGTTCTCGGGAAGCGTCCTCGGCGCCGGCCGTGAAGGCCCTCACGCCGTCCACGTCCTCGCCCTCCTGCCGCGGGGCGTCCACGTGCCGCGATCCGCTGCTCCTAGCACAAACGACACGGTCCCGTCGGGCTCGGACCGTCATCGATCCCCTACGTCGTCCGTTCCCTCGGCGTGCGTCGAAACCGCTCCAGAACGGTGGTCCGGTGGGGTATAGGTTGTCAAGTCTCGGCTCCTCGTCGTACAAGTAGAGCAGGCGGGATCAGGAGCCCCGCGGTCGAACTCTCGTCGTGGTCGGAGACGGTCTCCGGCCGTCCCTGGACTTCGGGCCGGAGTTCGCGCTCCATTGCAGGCCGCGAACTCACGAGAGCCAGACACGACTACGTTGCTACGTACAATACTCTTAGCTGCCTCACCGGATCCTACAGTGGTGAATGCCCCTCGCTGGTGTGACAAGGACGGCCGCCGCCGGAGTAGACCGGCGACCCGGTGAGGGGAAGTCGAGGCCAGGGCTTGGATCGCGAATAAGATACACCGAACGCGTAAGACACGTAGAAGCCCGACAGCTAGCTACTCCGCGACCAGGCGTGACGCCGCGCAAGGCGTCGGACGGGGCAACGGTGCTTGTTGAGGAACGTATCGCCAGCGCGTCTGCGGGGACTTTCCGGTCGGACAAGCGGGCCACCCCGCGCTCCACCGCTTCAGGTCGCGGCAATATGCGGTTGACAGCATATACCGTACGCTGCATACTGGAGGCGGCAGGTGGCCTGGTCGCTCGAGGTCACGGTTCAGTTCGATGAACGGTGGGATGGCCTGGACGACGACACGCGGGTCGCGGTAACGCCGTCGTGATCATGCTCGAGGAACGGGACCGCGCCTGCCGCTTCGAGTGTTGTACGCGTTCGATCCGCGCCGGGCTGCTGTTCTGCTGCTGGGAGAGGACAAAGGCGGGTCGAAGCGCTGGTATCGCAAGTCAGTGGCTCGAGCCGATGACCTGTTCGACAGACACCTCGAGACCTGAAAGGCGGTGCGTGAATGGCCAGAGCTTCGAAGAGCTACGGCAGGAATTCCCGCCGGAGCGCCGTGCCCGCAATCCGTCGCCGACGCAGGAATTGCTGGCCGAGCTGCGGCTGCGCGAAGTGCGCGCGGCGTGTGAACTGACGCAGGAAGAGCTCGCGGAGCGGCTTGCAGATCGACCAGCCGAACGTATCGCGCCTCGAGAACCGGTCGGACGTGCACGTGAGCACCCTGGCCGACTACGTCGCCGCGCTGGGCGGCCGGCTCGAGCTCCTGGCCGTGTTCCCGGAAGGGACGGTGCGGATCGCCCAGTTTGGAAACGGCGGTGACGCCTGAGGAGCAGGTGGTCGCGGATTGCGACCACCTTCCGTCTACCCAGCCATTCAGCCTCCCCACTGTCACACCCCCTCGCTATCCTCTTCTTCCGGCCGACTGCACGGCCGCGAGAGGAGGCTCGCCCTTGTCACACATTCCGTTCGCCCCCTGGATGCGAGGAAACCGCGCCCTGGACATGGTTCGAAACGCTGACTGGCCCGACCCGCAGCGTCGCTCCGCTGACCTACTATTCGGCGGTGCTCACCGTGCACGAGAGGCTCGTCGGGAGAACTCTGGAGCGCAGAGGCGTGGGTGGACGTCGCCCGCACGAAGCTCATGGAGGGCGACCTCGCAGGCGGCCGAGAGCGGCCCTGAGCCAGGCCGGCTTGATGGGCACGCCGGACGCGGAAGCTCCCATGCTGCTGGCCGAGATCCTGCCTTCACACGGACCGGGCCGGGCGGGCGCACGAGCTGTTGACGAACCTGGTCGAGCAGAGGCCGGGGATCGCTCGCGCCCACTACCTGCTCGGGCTCGCGTGCCGCGACCTCGGTCTCGCCGAGGAGGCGGACGCCTACCGTGCTGCCCTCGCGATCGATCCGAACCTCGGCATGGCGTGGTACCGGCTGGGCAACCACCTGAGCCTCAAGAGGGAGTGGACGGAGGCCGTCGCTGCCTATCGGGAGGCGATTCGGATCGACCCCGAGAACGAGGCGGCGCTGCTCGGAGGGGCACTGGCCATGCATCGTATCGGAGATCCGGAAGAGGCCCGGGCGTACCTGGACCAACTCCGCGACATGAACTCCGAGCTTGCTCCGCTTCTCGAGCTGTCGCTGGAGCCTCGGAAACCGGTTCCGCCGGGCGTGCGACTTCGCCCGTACGGGCTGTCGAAAGAAGGATGAAGGGAAGGGCGACTCATGAGCTTCGGCCTGTCGAAGTCGAGATTCGTGCGCGGCTGGTACTGCCCCAACTGGCTGTGGTGGTCCGTGCACGAGCCGGACGCGCCCGAGCTGCAGCCGGACCGCCGCGGCCATGGGCCGCATGCGGCAGGGAAACGTCGTGGGCCAGCGGGCCTGCGAGGAGTTCCCGGGCGGCGTCCTCATCGACCTCCCGTATGACGACTACGACGAGAAGATCGAAGCCACCCGGAAGGCACTCGCGGACGGTGCACCGGCCATCTTCGAGGCCTCGTTCCGGGAGGACGGTGTCTTCGTCGCGGTGGACGTCCTGGAGCGCGTCGACGACGGTTACAATGTAATCGAGGTCAAGGCGTCCAACGAAACTAAAGACAAGCATATACCGGACGTCGCCGTGCAGGCGCACGTCGTCCGCGCGGCCGGCCTCGACGTGCGTCGCTGCGAGGTCATGACCCTCAACCGGGACCACCGTCACCCGGATGTCGGGACCGCTCTTCATTCGCGAGGACGTGAGCGACCGCGTGGCCGACATCATGGACCAGGTTCCGGAGGCGATCGAGGCCCAGATCGCGTGTCCTCAACGGGCCTGCCCCGGACCTTGCCCTCGGGCATCAGTGCACGGGTGGTCACGGCTGCCCATTTCGGAGCCGCTGCTGGCCGCAGGAGCCGGATTCCGTGAACCGCCTGCACGTGATGTGGGCGACGAAGAAGCTCGACCTCCTGGAGGACGGGGTCGAGTCGATCCTGGATGTGCCCGACGACGTGCGGCTCAACGTGATCCAGACGCGTCAGCGTGAGGCCCTGCGTGCGGGCCGCATGATCGTGGAGCCCGGCCTCGGACCCGCGCTCGACGCCCTCGAGGTTCCGATCGGATTCCTCGACTTCGAGACCATGCAGCGGGCCCTGCCGCCGTACGACGGTCTGTGGCCCTGGGCCCAGGTGACCGCCCAGTTCAGCTACCACGAGCAGGCGGCCGACGGAGCGGTGCGCCACGTCGAGTGGCTGGCCGACGAGCTCGAGGACCCCCGCGAGCCCCTCGCACGGGCCATGATCGAGGCCTGCCGGGACGCCCGCGTGATCCTCGTGTATCACCAGCCCTTCGAGAGCACCCGCATCAAGGAACTGGCGGAGGCACTGCCGCACCTGGCGGACGACCTCCTGGACATCCGGGGCCGCCTTCTCGACCTGAAGCGCATCGTGATGGACTACGTGTACCACCCGGACTTCGAGGGCAGCTTCAGCCTCAAGAAGGTCCTCCCCGTGCTCGTCCCCGACCTCGGGTACGACGACCTCGAGATCCAGGGCGGGGGAGACGCGATGGTGGACATCGCCCGCCTGCTGCTGGATCCCGAGTCCTTCGCTCCGGGCGAGCGAGAGCAGCTGCGGACGGATCTGCTGGCCTACTGCGAGCGGGACACGTGGGCGATGGTGAAGTTGCTGGAGAGGCTGAGGGAGCTGGCGGCGTGAGCCGGACTGTCGCGTATCATGCGGAACGTGCGTGTTTGGGAGCAGGTGCCGTACGGAGGGGGTGCCGGTTGCGCCTAGTCAACTTTCGCGTATATACGGACTAGCGGCCCCAACCGCTTTCGGCCCCATACTCGTCGTTGACAGGTCCTCATCACGCCGGACTGTCAGGAGGTAGTGGCCGCCGGAATCGGAGATGCTCTGCAGGGACCCCACCTCTGCCCCGTTGATTCCCGCAAATCTGCCAGCTGCTCTGATGTCGCCCCCTCGCGACATATACGGCCCCTGTTTCAGGTGAGGGACGCCTGTCGGGCTCCCTTCTATCGATCCACTGCGCCCCCTTCTGCCCCCGTGGGGCGCTGCTGCGCGCAGGAGGTATCTGATGTTCCGCCGTATTCCACTGCTACTCGCCACACTGCTCTTCCTGCTGGCCGCTTGCGACCAGGAGGTCCCTACCGCTCCGGCGGCGGGTTCCGTTCCTTCAAACGAGGCTTCGCCAGATTTGGTGGCCGGCCAGATCGAGGCAGAGCTAGGTCAACCCGCCGAGCCGCTAGCGATCACTCCACCGTCCATGTCGATGGTGCTCGCGTCGTTAGGGCCTGCCTGGCTGCAGATCACGCCGCAGTCCCCGACTTCTGTCAGCAACTGCATTCCGTTCGGGACCAACACGCAGTTCGGATTCACCGGCTTCATCTACCGTGACGTAGAGCCCTTCAAGCTCCGCACGGGCATGCAGTTCGGATTTGACCTCGGAGCGCTGAACGACGTGGATGTCAGGCGTGACATTCTACTTCGCGGTCGCCAACAAGAACCCGGCCGCTCCCGTCTTGGTCGGCGGCAACGTGGTCAGCCAGGGTATCAGTGCGCTGGCCTGGACCCAGGTCGCGTCGGACGGCCAGACTCCCGAGACGCCTCGCGGAAACACGGTGATCGACGACTACGAGCTTCGGTATACGGCCGAGGCGGACTTCGACTTTCCGGGCGGGGGGCTGATCGTAGGTGTCGCAGGCTCGCCGCCAGCATCGTACGTAGACGCCGGGTGCGAACAGGTTCTCGTGACCACCAGGTCGACCGATGCGAGCGGACACTTCTATTCCCGGTTCTTCTCCAAGCCCCACCTGCACGCGGGTCTGCTGGATGACATCACGGTGGGAGGAAGTGGATCTGAGCTGGGCGGGATCATCATCGAAAGGGCGCTGCCGGTGTCGGTTGACGTGCATCCGGGAAGCTGCCCGAATCCCGTCAACGTGAAGTCGAAGGGTGTGCTCCCGCTGGCGATCCTCGGCATGGCTGGTTTCGAAGTGGCCGATATCGATCCCGCGACGGTACGCCTTGAGGGAGTGCCGGCCCTTCGTTCGAGCGTTTCCGACGTTGGCACACCATACACTGCAGACCTCATTGGCTCGCGAAGCTGCAACACGTTTGGGGCAGACGGCTTTGTCGATCTGACGCTGAAGTTCCGCATGCAGAATGTGGTCGCGGCCCTGGGCGCGGTCGGCGACAGGGACGAAATCGTTCTAGAACTGACAGGGTATCTGCGCGACGGAACGCCGATCGTGGGTCACGACATCGTGTGGATTCTTGCGAAGTGACTCGTTATCGGGTTGGAATGCCGGGTAGTCGATAGCAGCGAGAGCGCGCCCTGTTCCCTGCACGGCAAGCCCCTGCGGGCGGAGCCAGGGTCTGGTTCCGCCCGCTGTCCGATGTCGGATCGGAATGACGCCCGGAGGTGGTTAGTGATGGCCGCAATCACGCTCGTTTGACGCTCGTTCCCCAACCGGATCTACCGTGTCCGCTCCAGACTCCGAGCGACCGGGCCGGAACTCGAGACGGGATCTGTTCCTGTGGTATCGTCTCCTGCCCTAGGTATGGGATAGGCACAGTTGAGCTTCCGGTGATTGCCATGCCGATGCTCGGGCATGGAGATCGCTCACTCGAGGAACGGCCTGCCGATCCGGCTCACGGACGACCGATGGGAGCACATCACCCACCGGCACCCTGGAGATGCGCTGGCAGCGGGCGCGCGTGCTGGACACGATCGCGGCCCCGGACATCGTGCAGCGGGGGGACTACGGTGCGTTGATTGCCGCGCGTCACTACAATCAGCCGCCGGGCGCGAACGTGTTCGTGGTTGTCGTGTACCGGGAGGTCGGCCGGACAGACGGCTTCGTCATCACAGCGTACATGGCGCGGCGCCTCAGCCAGCGAAGGGAGGTCGTATGGAGTCGGTGAAGCCCCTCGATGAGCGTGGCACGTTCGAATGGGAATACGATGTCGAGGCCGACGTCCTCTACCTCTCGCACGGTGAGCCGCGGGAAGCCGTCGGCATTGACGCCGGTGACGGCCTGATCTTCCGCTACGACGAGTCGTCCGATCGGCTGGTCGGCGTCACGATCGTGGGCCTGCGCGCCAGGCTCGAGGCGAAGCTTGGAGGCTCGTAGTGGCCGGGTTGCCACGCGAGGTCCAGGGACGGTGACCGCAGCGCCCGAGCCCCTCGAGCCTGACCTCGACCGCCACCTCGGCTGCCTCCTCGGTCTCGCCGCCGGCGACGCCCTCGGCACGACCCTCGAATTCAAGCCGCCCGGCACCTTCGAGCCGATCACAGACATGGTGGGTCGCGGGCCGTTTCAGCTCGAGGCTGGCCAGTGGACGGACGACACCTCCATGGCCCTCTGCCTCGCCGAGAGCCTGATCGAGTGCGGTGGGTTCGACGCCCGCGACCAGATGGAGCGGTACGTACGCTGGTGGAGGGAAGGGCACCTCAGCCCCACGGGCGAGTGCTTCGACATCGGCGGCACCGTCTCGACCGCCCTCGGCAAGTTCCTCAGCTACGGAGACCCGTACGCCGGCTCCGACCACCCTCACTCCGCCGGCAACGGCAGCCTCATGCGCCTCGCGCCGGTGCCTATGTTCTGGGCCTCCGACCCGCTCGCGGCGATCGAGCGTTCAGCCGAGAGCAGCCGCACCACGCACGGGGCTCTCACCTGCGTGGACGCCTGCCGCTACATGGGCGGTCTGATCGTCGGAGCTCTCGCCGGTGCGTCGAAGGCGGACCTGCTGTCCGACCGGTACGCCCCGCCAGGTGCGGAGGGCGTTTGGGACGACGACCCTCTGTGTCCCGAGATCGACGCGATCGCGGCCGGGTCCTTCAAGGAGAAGTCTCCGCCCGCGATCCGTGGCAAGGGCTATGTGGTGGACTGCCTCGAGGCCGCCCTGTGGGCCTTCCACACCACCGACTCGTTCGAGGCCGGCGCCCTGGCCGCCGTGAACCTGGGTGACGACGCCGACACCACGGGCGCCGTCTACGGGCAGTTGGCAGGCGCGTTCTACGGAGTCGGCGGAATTCCCGATCGGTGGATCGAGAAGCTGGCCATGCGGGAGCTGATCGAGGAGTATGCGGCGCGGCTAGAGAGATCGGTGTAGCCCGAATTCGACTCTTCGTCCCCCCAACGCTCCTGTACGCGTCCCAGGCCCTGGGTGAGCGCCTCTCCGTCTTCCCGCTGCCGCTTCACAGTTCGTTGAGCCTCTCCGTCAAGTTCTCACCGTTCACGGTGGACTTACCTTCATATATTAAATTTAGTATATTCATGTATACGAGTCCCAAGGGACGGAGACCGATACGCTGGGTAGTGGCCCGGGCCGACCGGGAATCGAGGGACGCATGACGAAGCGAGGCACGCGGGCCATCAGCGCGGGCACCGGCAACGTCTTCGCGGACCTGGAGCTGCCCGACGCTCCCGATCTCCTGGTGAAGGCGCGCCTGGTGAGCCTGATCACATCGATCATCGAGTCGCGCGGCCTCACGCAGGCCGAGGCCGCGGGCGTCCTCGGCACGACGCAGCCCGTCGTCTCCAATCTCCGCCGCGGTCTGTTGAGTGGATTCTCAATCGACCGCCTGCTGCGCTTCCTGAACGCTCTTGGACACGACGTGGAGATCCGGGTTCGCGTTCGGTCCTCGCGGCGAGCTGCGCGGACGATCGTGAAGCCCGCTTGACCGACGCTTGATCCTCCGGCTCCACCCTATGACAGAAACGTCACAGGGAGGGAGCCATGAGGATCAGCCGAAGTCACCGACCGTTGGTGTGGTGCTCACTGTTGGCCCTGTCGACAGTCGGGAGCGTACAGGCCCAATCCGCCGATGAACCCCCCGAGCCGCGGTTGAAGCGGTTCTCGATCTCGGGCTACTCCGGTGCCCCAATCGGTGGCCCGTCCGGGGACCTCGAGGCCGAGATGCGGACCGCCGGCTTCGACAAGACCACGCAATGCTGGTTCTTCTGCGAGGGCGCGATCCGTCACCCGAAGAGCTACGCGCCGGGGACGTCCGGCATGCTGGCGCTCAAGTACCGGCTTCGCCGCCGGCTGGCGGTCCAACTACTGTACGCCAGCACGAGTACCGGGGAGACGATCGGTGCGGCCGGTGGGACGTTCGGAGGGCTGCTGATCCTGAGACACGGGGTGAATACCCTGGCCGCGGTTGCCACCCTCCAGGAAGGCCCCCTCCTGCTCGGTCTCGGACCTGCTCTGTACATGCTCAGCGCCTCCGACACGCACGGTGAGACCGGGGAAGCGACGAAGCTCGGGCTCGTGTTTGACGCCGGGCTGCAGTTTCCGCACAACTCCCGCTTCTTCGTCGACCTCAGGGCTCAGTACCGGTGGGTGGGAAGCGCCAGCTTCGGCCCGTACACGGCCTCGGGCTTCGACGATTCGGCGGTGCTGCCGGAATTCTCCCTCAACTTCAACCACGCGTGGTTTGGCCTGGGCTTTGGGATTCGGCTATAGCGACTCGCCGTTGTGTCGCTTCGCGCCAGCGCCCGGAGACCGCCCCACGGGCAGGCGTGGGCCGCTATACTGAGTTCATGAACACGAGCTTCCGAAGCCTCGCTCGTCGGCCGGCAGCGGTCATCCTCCCGATCCTCGTTGTCGGGTGCGCCAGCCTGGGCCTCGATGCCGTGGTCGCTCCTCGTTTCAACACCGTGGATGAGCCGGGCTCCACGCTCCGGCTCCTGCCGCCGTCGGCGAGCCGCCCGGCCGGCGGCGTGTCTCTCCGGCTGTGGACGCGGGTCGAGAATCCGAATCCGATCGGACTCACCGTTTCGGAGGTTGCGGGCCAGCTCTTTCTGGAGGATGCTCCGATCGAAGTGACTTTCCCGCTCGGCCTTCCACTCGAAGCCGGAGGCGATACGGTCACGCCCCTCGACCTCACCGTGGGCTTCGAGGCGCTGCCGCGGCTGGCCGAGATCGCCGGTCGGGCGCTCGTCACCGGTGATCCAGTGAGCTACAGGATCGAAGGCACGATCGGGGTGGACGCCGGATACGTCGGAACGCCGCGCTTCGGACCGGCGACCATCCTGCGGGGAGAGTTGCAGCCGCTGCGCTGATCCCGGCTCGCGGCCAGCTTGACGTAGGCATGCGATCAGACACAGGTCCCCTGAAGCCGGGCCCGGGCTGTCGCCGGAACCCTACTCGAGTGCCTTGATCTCTCCCGTCACCCGCGTCTCGACCGGATAACCTTCAAACTCCCCCGGAATCTCCTCGCGAAGCTCGTCGCTCGACGACTGCGATCATGACGACGATGCACGGCTCGCCGTCGCACTCGCCGATCATGGTGCCCACGACTCCGGGTTCCTGCATCACCTTTTCGGTGAGCCGGGCCTGGGCCTGCTCGATGGTGGGTCGCTTCATGGTCGAGTCCCTTTCGTCGGCGCCTGACGCGCTCTCGCCGCCGGGCGGCCCACACGCGGCCAGCAGCAGGATCGCTCCGAGTACGAAAACGGGCCGCGCATGCCGCCGCGGCCCGTCAGCTCTCGTACCGAATGCAGAGATCACTCGCTGCCTCGAGCCACCCCTAGTTGCAGTCGATCGCGATGCCGAACTCGGCCAGCACAGCATCGATCGGGTTGGCGATGGTCGTGCCGCCGCCGCCCGCGAACAGGAGGCCCACCGGACTGCGGGCGTCTCCGCCCTTTTCCACCACGATCAGCGAGCCGGAGTCGCCGCCCGCGCTGAAACCGCCTCCGCCGATCACGATCTGGCCCACGAACCGGGCGATGCCGCTGCCATATCCCACGTTCACGGTGGCATTGACTCCCTGTACCCGCCCCTTGGTCTGGCCCGTCGTGCGGCCGTACTTCATGACGCGCATGCCGACCCGCGCAGGGACGGTGGAGCTCTTGGGCGTGCCGTAGCCGTTGGACGGCGTCGAGTTGCCGAGCGCACGGTCCCCCTGAACCTCGGCGATCGCCGCGTCGATCACGTTGTCCGCCGACGTGGAGAAGACGATCGGCTCCCATTCCCTGAGCACGCCTATCTCATCTCCCGAGCCGCCGCCGTCAAACGGACCCGGCTGCAGGATATCGTTCCCGCTGCTGGCCTGATTCTCGTTGGCGAGGACGTGGTTGTTGCTCAGGATGTAGCGAGCGTTGCCCTTCGTGACGCAGGCGCCGATCGTGCCGGCCGTGATGTTCGGGTGCCCCACGGAGACGCCGATCGGGACCGGGCTGTCGAACCGTGAGGTGGGATCGGTGTTGTCACCACCGCCGCCACCGCCGCCACCACCGCCGTTGCAGGGCGGGCTCGGGCACTTCTTCCGCGGCGTGACTTGCCCGTTGCCGCGGGACTCCTGCGGCGGAAGCGCTCTGAACTTGCCGGTCACGTACTTCTTCACCGGAATACCATCCAGGGTCTTGGGCACGCCGGCCACGTCGCCACGCTCCAGATACACTTGGATCTCCGGCTTTCCATCGACGCCGATGCCGACGGCCGTGCCCTCCACGCCCGACATTCGCATCAGCCGATCCGTGTGGGCCTCCTGGGTCCTGACGGCCGCGGATACTTCCTGGCCTGGAGCGCTCGCACGGTCGAACTGCGCGGCTTGCGGGTCCGCGTCGGATGGGCCGGATAGATCGGACGTTTGCTCCGAGCACCCCAACCATGAAATGCCGAGCATCAGGGTCAGTGCCAGAGCGAATCCGGTGCGGCGCGATGGAGACTGGAACATGCGTTACCTCCGCCTTAGGGATCGAATGCAGGGACCCCACTATCGCTAGGACCGCGGTGAGCTGGCAACCCGGACCTCAGAGCGTGGTCCTCGGCCGAAGGGCGCCTACCTACGCTTGCGGGCGGAGGTGAAATCGGTATCGTCGAACTAGCTGCGGCCCCATCGATTCTTCAGCTGGTCCCCCTCTGGCTCGCCACGGGGACCGCGCCCTACGCCTGCTCATGGGGCGCCCCCGCGACCGGACGTGTATATTCAAAGGGCTCCTTCGGCGAGCCAGGCCGTACCCCCTCCGACGTGACCCGCCGCGACGCTGCACCCACGCGCCGGAGGTGGCCCATGCGCTGGATATCGCTCCTTCTCGTCGCAGTCCTCGGTCTCGCCCTCACTTCCTGCGATCACACGCTCTCCGAGCCGCAGGAGACGGCGGCCGACGCCGCGCCGACCTTCAACTTCGCCAACAACCCGGACGCGGGTCCCCGCATCCTTCGCTGGGAGGACTCGTGGGGTCAGTGGATGCCGCTCGACTTCGCGGACATGACGCTGGTCGTCGGCTTCGACCCCGCGCTTGAATGCGCGGGCATCTACGAATACGACACCTGGGCGGTCCAGGACGGGTTCTTCAGGAACAACTGGGACCGGTTCAACGAGCTTTGGGTGGGCAATGATATCCGGACGTCGCTGTGGCCCGGCGTGATGTGGGACTTCGACTGCGACTTCTTCGAGGGGAACACGCCGATCGGCAGCGGAATGTCGCGAGTCCGCGGCACCTACAACGACTTCTTCGGCGACCTGTACGAGCACAACCACGCCACCAAGTGGGGCGGAATCGTGAAGGCGAAGCTGTATTCGCCGACCGGAGAGATGATGAACTTCATCTACCAGGGTACGTGCGTGTGGAATGGTCATCATACGGACGGGAAGTGCAACGACCGGGTGAACCTGACGCCGTAGCCGGGAAATCGGAGCCGTTGGCCCCGGCCGGGCAGCAGGGCATCGACTTCAAAGCCATCGATTGGGACTCCGTGCGGAAGCTGCTCCACTGGGGACTCGTGATCGTCGGCAGCGCAGAAGGGCGGCCCCGAGCTGGAGCCGCCCTCCCGCCGTCCTGCGCTGAGTTGGAACTCCCGCTCAGTTGTCCGGCGATCCCTCGTCGATCCACTGTTGCAGCGTCACGACGAAGCCCTCATCGTCGGGACCGTTCTGGTGGTTTGCCAGGAGCTGCGGCGCCAGACGGCCCGCTGGGTCGGCCGCGATGACGCCAGCGTAGCTGTCGAGGTTGACTCCGGCGGGGCCTCCTCCACCACTGTGGCATTGCACGCAGTTCGCTTGGCCTGCCTCGAAGTAAGGCTGAATGTCGCCCGCGAACGAGATCGGCGCTGGAGGAGCGGCCTCGACGGTGATCACCACTTGATCGGTATCGGTGGCGCCGTCGCCGTCGGCGACCGTCAGGGTCACCGTGTGCGTACCCACCGCGAAGGTCACGGTCGGGGTCTCACCGGTCGCGATCTGCCCGCCGTTCTCGGACCACACCCAGCTGGCGATCGGGCCCTCGGGGTCGGTGCTGCCCGAACCGTCGAGGGTCACGTCCTCGTCTCCACCGTCGTCGGTGTCCGTGACGGTCTGGTCCCCGCCCGCGTCGGCGGTCGGCGGCTGATTCGCGCCGGGAGCGGCCTCCACCGTGATCACGACCTGATCGGTGTCGGTGGCGCCTTCATTGTCGGTGACCGTCAGGGTGACGTTGTGCGTGCCCACCGCGAAGGTCACGGTCGGGGTCTCACCCGTCGCGATCTGGCCCCCGTTCTCGGACCACACCCAGCTGGCGATCGGCACCGTCCGGGTCCGTGCTGCCGGATCCGTCGAGCGTCACGTTCTCATCGCCTCCGTCATCGGTATCCGTGACCGTCTGGTCTCCGCCCGCGTCGGCGGTCGGCGGCTGATTTCCGGCCGGGGGATCCACGGGCGGGTCATCGCCGGGGCACTGGGTCCCGTACCCGTCCGCCGGGTCTTCCAAATGGAAGTTCACGCCCAGCTTGACTCTCTTCGGCCGGCTCTCACCGTTGTCGATCTCGAGGCGGAGCCAGAAGTGACCGTTTCCGATCTTGCCGGCCCAGGCCTGTCCGTCGTCATCATCGTCGTCATCATCGTCATCTGCCGCTCCCGCGTCGTGCATCGGAATCATGCTCACGATGACCGGGAGTGTCCCGTCGCCCGCCGCGCCAGGAGTCATCACGCCGTCCACGTCCTTCTTCGGCGTCCAGGTGTTGGGGCCGTTGCGCCCCGTGAAGTCCTGGTAGGTCGCGGTTCCCTGGTCGACGGACCATTTCACGTCGGCCATGTAGCCAGTGCCCTCGGCGTAGTCGAAGCCGGCGAGGACGGTCGTCCACGTCACCGTGACCCCGTTACTCAGGAGCTCGGATTCTTCGTAGAAGACGTCGGGGCAGGTACCTCCGTCCGGCGGCAGGGTCACGTCGAACGTTGGATCGAACACGGCTTCGCTGTCGTCGACCGGGTCTGTGGTCGTGGGGACGTCGTCGCAGGCCGCGAAGCCGAGCGCAAGGACGACCATGCTGTTGCGTACCAATTTCCTCAACATCTTTCTTCCTCCCTGGGGGGAAAGGGCCCGCCCTTGCGAATGGGAGCCGGTCGGGCAGGGTGGGGAGCAACCGGCGGGTCCAAACCAGGGCAAAACGCTTGCCGAGGGGCGTTGGTGCTAGAATAGAGATTAGGTAAACTGGCGAAATACAATTGCAGTAACACGATAGCGACGACGAATAGTTTGATCCGCGGTGTTGCGATTCGCCGCGCTACGGTCTGGCCCGGGGAAACTTATTGAGGAGGAAGGAAGGAAGTAGCGCCGCCAACTTCCTTCGCACGAAGCGCCGCGCGATACGGCACTCACCGGCGCCTCCGGGCGCATCCCCGTATATTGATCCCGAATACAAACCGCGAGCAGACCGCATTCGGGAACGGATCCCGCACGCCGACCAGCCGTCGATCGGAAGGGCAGCGCCGTCATGAACGACCTATCGGATTTCCAGAGACGCCGGGGCGAGCGGCCCCAGATCGACCTGAGCGCCCTCGACTTCAATCAGATCCGCCGGGTGCTGCGCTGGGGGCTGGTGTTCCTGGCGCTCATCCTGGCGTGGACGGGCCTGCGCTGGCTGGGGACGTTCTACACCGACTGGCTGTGGTTTCGGGAGCTCGGTTACGACGCGGTGCTCGTGAAGATCGTGACGACCCGCGCCATCCTCTTCACGGCCGCGGCCGCGGTCTTCCTGGCCGTCGCGCTGCCCAGCCTGTACGCCGCGGCCCGAGCCACCGATCGATCGCCGCTGCCCGGCTCGCAGTTCGAGATGCTCGACTACTTCCGGGTGCACAAGTTCCTCGTGCGGGGCGGAGTCGCGGTCGTCATTCTGGTCGCTCTCTTCCTGGGCGTGACCGCGGCGGCGGAATGGGAGACCGTCCTGCTCGCCCTGAAGGCCGTCCCGTTCGGTGAGTCGGACCCCGTCTACGGCCGGGACTTCTCGTTCTACATCTTCACCCTTCCGGCTCTCCGCTTCGTCCATGGCTGGCTCGTCGGCGCGGTCGTGGGTCTCGGGGTGATCCTGGCCGCGTTCCACAACGTGACCGGTCGCCTGCGGGGCGAGCCGGCGGTGCTCGGAGTCACGGCGTGGAAGTGGCTGGCCGGCCTGGGCGCGGTGCTCTTCCTGCTCATCGCGGTCGGACACTGGCTGGGACGCTACGAGCTGCTGTTCTCGCCCACCGGAACGGTGTTCGGGGTCGGCTACACCGATGCTCACGTCAACCTCCCCGGCCGGACGATCCTGGCCGTGGTCGCCGTCGTGACCGCCGGCTTCCTGGCGGCATCCGCCGTCCGCTTCCGCGGACATCGATGGATCGTGTGGCCGGTGGCCGGGTGGCTGGTCATGGTGTTCCTGGTGGGGTCGGCGGCGCCGGCGCTCGTGCAGCGGCTGCGCGTGGAGCCGAGCGAGCTGGCCCTCGAGCGGGAGTACCTGGCCAGCAACATCGAGTTCACGCGGAAGGCCTTCGGCCTGGAAGGCCTGGAGTCCAGGGACCACCCGGCCCGCGGCGAGATCGACGCGGACATGGTGGCCGACAACCGCGGGACGATCCGCAACGTTCGGCTGTGGGACGAGGGCCCGCTGCTCCAGAGCTACAACCAGATCCAGTTCTTCCGCCTCTACTACGACTTCATGGCCGTGCACACGGACCGCTACGAGGTGGACGGCGAGCTGCGGCAGGTGATGCTCGCCACGCGTGAGCTGTCGGCCGCCAAGCTTCCGGCCGAGGCCCAGCGGTGGGTCAACCGGCACCTCCAGTTCACCCACGGCTACGGCGTGGCCATGAGCCCGGTGACGGAAGTCGAGGCCGGCGGTCGACCCACCTTCTTCATCCGCGATCTGCCGCCGGTGGGCCGGATTCCGCTCGATCGTCCCGAGATCTACTACGGTCTCCGCAGCCTGGACTTCGTGATCGCCCGCAGCGGGATGCAGGAGTTCAACTACCCCGGGCAGGAGGGGCCCGAGTACAACAGCTACGAGGGAAGCGGCGGCGTCCTCCTCAGCTCGTTCTTCCGCCGTGTGCTTTACGCCTGGAAGTTCGGCGACCTCAACATCCTGATCACCGGCGAGGTGGGGCCGGAGAGCCGGATCCAGTTCCATCGCACGGTGTCGGAGCGCGTGGCCGCGATCGCTCCGTTCCTGATGAGGGACCGCGAAGCCTACGCCGTCGTCGCCGACGGCCGCGTGTCCTGGATCCAGGACGCCTACACGGTCACCCAACGGTATCCCTACGCGACGCGCTGGGAAGGCCGGTTCAACTACATCCGGAACAGCGTCAAGGCGGTCGTGGATGCGTACGATGGGAGCGTGGACTTCTACGTCTTCGAGCCCGACGACCCGCTGGTCCGCACCTACGAGGCGATCTTCCCGGGGCTGTTCAAGCCGCGCGAGGCAGATGCCGGAGCGCCTTCGCGCACACGTACGGGTGCCGCTGGACCTGTTCACCGTCCAGACGCAGATGCTGCTCCAGTACCACATGCGTGACCCGGTCGTGTTCTACAACAAGGAAGACCAGTGGGACGTCCCCGTTCAGACGTCCTTCGGCCGCTCCGAGCGCCTTCGGCCGTACTACATCGTGGCCCGGCTGCCCGGTGAGGAGAAGGAAGAGTTCCTGCTGATCCAGCCGTTCACGCCCGACAACCGGCACAACCTGGTGGGGTGGATGGCGGCGCGGAACGACGGCGAGCACTACGGCGGGCGGATCCTGTTCCGCTTCCCGACGGGCCGGCACGTGGACGGCCCCAACCAGATCGAGGCCCGCATCGACAACGACGCGGTGATCTCGGAGCAGTTCACGCTGTGGGGCCAGGTGGGCTCGGAAGTGATGCGGGGGATCCTGCTCGTCATCCCCATGGGGGACGCCATCCTGTACGCCGAGCCGGTCTTCCTGAAGCCGGAGACGCTCGAGTTCCCCGAGCTGCGCCGCATCATCCTGGCCGACGTGCGGCAGGTGACCATGCACCAGACCCTGGAGGCATCGGTCGCTGCGCTGATCGGGGAGCTGCCCGCGGTCGCGCCGGTCACGGAGGGCATGGTGCCCGATCCGGGAGCGGCCGAGGCGGGGGCGGAGCCAGCGGAGATCCGGACCGCGCCGGGGGCAGGAGTGAGCCCGGCCCTCGCGGACTCGATCCGGAGGGAGCTGAGGCAGACCATCGAGAAGTTGCGGACGCTGCTCGACCGGTTGGAGCGGGACTCTCCCTGAGGCGGGGGCCGGTGTAACGATCGTGGGCCTGCGAGCCAGGGTTCCTACGCCGGCGGAAGTCTGATCGCGACCACTGGCGTGCCGGACGTTGCACGGTAGTCCCCGAATGCCGGATCCCAGAGCGTTGCAGACGCGAGGACGATGAACACGTGCTTCGTGAACTCGTCAACGAGTACGCGCGCGAAGTACCAGTCTCCGACCTCGACCGGCAGCGCGACTTGCCCCAGCAGCTCGAAGGTCACGGGATCCCTCGCCTCCAGCGTTCGCGTGTCGCTGCGCAGCAGATACAGCAGGTCCCGCGCTTCGTCATACGCCAGGTCAGGCTCCGAACATGAGGTGGGTATGGGCGAGTCCCCCGGGCAGGTGAGCGTCAGCCCGAAGGCACGCTCTTCTGATCCGTCGTCTCCGCGCACGGCCAGGATCTCGACTCGCATGGACTCGTCGAGCCGCTCCAGGATCCGGGCACTCAGGTAGAACAGGCCGCGGGTCTCGTCGACGGCCACGGAATAGGAGAACTCGGGGACCGAGTAGATCTTCTCTCCGGTGGAGATACGAATGGCGATCGAAGGCCCCAGCAACAGCGCCACGTCCTCTGACCACAGGTACTCCAGGCCCAGCGGATCGTCTGCGTTGAAGTCCGAGTTGATGTACTCGCACGTCTCGCCGTTCGGAGTCGGAACCACCTGGCAGGTCAGCGCACCATCGAGCGCAATCCAGGTATCGCCCATGAGGGGCTGGCACCCCCAGTGATTGCACGGTCTCTCGACCCAGCCGAGGTCGACCAGGTCGCCACCAACGATCCGGGCCCGATGAACGAGTTCGCAGTTGGACCCCTGGACGCATTCCGACTCCGTTCCGAAGCGGTACTCGTAGTAGACCTCCGGTACGAGCGGGTCCACACCCACCCGAAACAGATCCGCGAGATCCGGCGTGCCGGCAAACGCGCGGTGCTGGCCCGTGGACGGGTAGATCCAGACGAATCCGCCCCCAGTATCACCGCAGCAGCCCTCCTCGTACCTGCGCGCTACTACGGAGACCCCGTTCGGGACGGGCAAATCGCTGATCATATCGCTCATGAGGCCGGGGTAGACGCGAAGCCCCTCGAAGCCGTAAGCCTCGAGCACGACGTCCCCGAGCGACCTTCCGGCTCGGCTCACCGAGAGCGTGGTCGGGCCGTTGGCGTCCGCGGGGACACGCAGGGCCACGCTTTGCACTCTCCCCTCGAGTACGGCGAGCGTGTCGCTTCCGCGAGCGATGACGTCCCCGACCTCGAAGACCCCGCCTGAGGCGGTCACGGTCACGGGACCGCCCGCCCACTGTTCGTTGGGGGATGCGGAGAACTGTGTCGGATCCGGGACGGTGGGACTATCGGCGCAGCCTGGGTGTCCGAGAGCCAGTGTCAGGGCAAGGAATCGTAGTCTTCGGGGGGCTGAACGGCGCAGGTCGGACATTTGGCTCGCCTTCCTGAATCCCGGTGCGACAGGGCTCTAACAGTAAGTATACCGCTCTGGAGCCCTATCCGGGACGCTGGTCGCCCAGCCTCGGAGCCCCGGCCCAGCCTTGACCCGGGCAGAAGACCGTGGATATTTCCATTCAAATACTGCTCCCACCGGCATCTGCGAGAGAGGCACGCGATGCGTCAAGCAGACCAACTGACCCTGCGCGGGGCGTCCCGCGCGGAGTACGACTTTAGTGTTTCGGACTGGCACGCCAGCCGCCACGATGTGCCCGCCGTATACGTGTTGCTCAGCCGCCGCGCGACCGAGCAGGATCCGATCGTGGCCCATGTTGGCGGTACCGAGCATCTCGAGGATTCCCTCGGAGACCATCGGGATCACCCCTGCATGTTGGACTTCGTGGACTCCGTGGCGTGGATCGAGGTCGCTTCGGGCGACGACCGGGCGGAGATCGTGCGCGATCTGAGCGCTTTCCATAAGCCGCTCTGCGAGGGTTGCTGGCCTCCCATACCCGTTCGGGACGCGCACGCCGAGCATTATCCGCACCGCGTCATCGGCGGGTGCGTGGCCTCCCAGGTGACCATGGATCTGCGTCTGGACGAGGCCATTCGCCAGAAGCGCATCGTCCGCTTCGTCCATGAAAAGAGGCCGGTCGAGGCGGAGCCCCGCGAGTACGGAGTGAGCGTGGACGGAACGCCGCTTCTGTTCGCCTACCGGACCGGCCATGGGGCGGACGGCGGCGGCATTCCGGCGTGGAAGGCATTTCCGCTCGCCGAGATCGACGGTCTGGTCATCACGGACCGGCCGTTCGGCGGCGCCCGGCCCGTCGCTCCCAGCCCGATCGCGGTCACCTTCGTGGGTTTGCACTCGCCGGCCCCGGAAGTCGTCGAGGCAGCGGCTGCGTCCGAGGCTTTGAATCTGCTTTCACCGCTCCGCCGCAACCTGCAGGACCTGGTCTGGAAGCTCCGCAAACAGGTGCTCGAGGCCAGGCGTCTCGCGGCTCGAACGGAGCGTCTCATGTATCGCCTGGAGAACCTGGGAGGTCCGGCGGAGCTGTCCACGCTTCTGGCCTCGGTGGAAGCGGCTCGGGTCCAGGTCATCCGGGAGATTCTCGACCTGATCCCTACGGTCTCGGCCCTGCAGGACCTGGAGACGCGCGCGCAGGAAGACGTGGGGCCGGCCTAGATTCTGGCCCCGAAGCCTGTGACGTCCCGACAGTCTTGCCACTAGCGCATCCCGCTGACCTCATTCATCTCGTTCGAGCGCATGGTCGTTCGGGCCTGCGGCGCGGGTCGGGCTGACTCAAATCATTCGCGCGACACACCTTCGAACGCGTTCGTCAGTTCTGGGAAGATATCTTCCCAGAACGGTCGACGCCGATTCAATGGGTGACGTCAGCCCGTCCGATGTCGTGCGACGAGTCTCTGCCAGGCTAGATTGTCACCATTCCCTGAGACGGAAGGCACATGGACGACTCGAGCGAACGGCGTGAAGAGCAAGAATCCGGGCCACCCTCGGAGGAGCGAGTCCGGCTTGAGCTGGTGCTGTTTGCCGACCTCATTCAGAGGCTCGAGAAGGAGAACCGGCTGGCTGACGCGCTGCCCTTCGTTCTCTCCCGGCTCGGCGACCTCCGCCGCCTGCTGTTCGACTACGAAGTACGTGGCACCGAGCGTCTGCTCCCGATCGAGGATCCTGCAGAGCGTGAGGCGCGCCGGCTCACTCGCGAGTCGGACGAGCGCCAGCGGCAGATGATGGAGGAGTGGCAGGAGCCCTGGACACCCGACGGGGAAGGAAAAGCGGAGTAGGATCAGAGGCCCGGCGTTCCTCTTCCTCTCCTCCAGTGCCCTCCGCGCTTTGAATTAGACAAAGACTAGACAAATCTCTCAGTGTCCGTTATTATGCTAACAGAGGCTAGACAAACAAACATTCCAGGAGTTTCCATGCGCTCGTCGCTCAGCGTCCTTCGATCGCCTCTGGCGGTTCTCGTGGCCGCCGCTGTCGTCGCCTGTGACCCGGCGGAAAGCAGCGTGCCGGCGGCGGCCGACAATTCGCCGTCCGTCGAGGCGGTCGAGGCCCGGTACGGCGGGCTTCCGCTTCGTGAGCGCCTCACGGGCACCGTGCGGGCCGTCGGCCAGGTCGCGATCTACCCGGAGGCCAACGGCCCCATCGTCGAGGTGCTGGCCCGGAACGGCGACATCGTCGATGCCGGGGACCCGCTCGTTCGCGTTCGGGCCGAAGGTTCGCGCAGCCAGCTCGGTCAGTCGGAGGCCTCGCTCGAGAGCGCGCGGGCTGAGCGGCAGCGGGCGCAGGCAACGTTCGACGATCTGGAGCGCCGGTACGAGCGGTCGGCGCCGCTGGCCGAGGAGAACTTCATCAGCCAGGAAGAGTTGGAGACTCTCCGCACCGGGCTCGCGACGGCTCGTGCGGGGCTCGCGCAGGCGGAGGCCCAAGTCCGGGCTGCCGAGGCCGCGCTCGAAGGGAGCCGCGAGTCGGTCCGCCAGACGATCGTCCGCGCTCCGATTCACGGCACCGTGGGCCGACGGACCGCCGAAGTCGGGCAGTACGTCACCACCAGCACGCCGCTGTTCACGATCGGGCGCCTCGACCGGATGGAAGTCGACGTTCCGATCACCCAGGAGCTGCTGAGCCGCATCCGTCCAGGCCAGACGGCTGAGATTCGAGCCGAGAGCCTTGCCGACACGGTGATCGTGGCCGAAGTGTCGCGCGTCTCACCCTTCATCGAGCCCGGCTCGTTCAGCGCCGAAGTGCAGATCGATGTCGACAACCCCGGCGAACACCTGTTGCCCGGCATGTTCGTCACTGTCGACGTGCTGTACGGCGAGAGCGAGCAGGCCACGCTTCTTCCGAAGAGCGCGCTGTACGAGGAGCCGGGCACGGGCGCGCTCGGCGTGTACGTGATGCCGTCCGTCGGACTCGAGGTGTCGATCGTGACGCCGCCCGAAGACGGCGACGAGCTGGCCCCGTTGACGCCACCGACGCTCGCCGAGTTCCACCCGGTCGAAGTCCTGGCCTCAGGGCGGCACGTGGTCGGAGTCTCCGGGATCGAACCGGGTACCTGGGTTGTGGTCGTCGGCCAACACCTGCTGTCCGGCCAGCGGACCGAAGGCGGCCCGCGCGCCCGCGTCCGCCCCATCAGCTGGCAGCGTCTTCTCGAGCTCCAGGGCCTGCAGCGGGAAGACTACCTGCGCCAGTTCATGGAGAAGCAGCAGCGTATCGCCCGCGAAGCGCGGGGCTGACCGGTGAACTTCCTGACCCAGGTCTCGATTCGCCGGCCCGTTGCCACGGCCATGTTCTTCCTGATCGTGGTGACCGTCGGCGTCGTCGGGCTCCGGTACCTGCCGGTGGATCTGCTGCCCAACATCGAGTTCCCGCGTCTCTCGGTCTGGGTGGGCTATCCGAACGTCGGCCCGGAGGAGATGGAGTCGATCATCACCGATCCGCTCGAGAACGCTCTCTCCAGCATCCCGAACATGGAGCGCATGACGTCCCGATCCGAGGAAGGCCGCAGCGTGGTCAGCCTCGAGTTCGGGCGCGGGACGAACCTCGACGAGGCGGCGAACGACATTCGCGCGGCCCTCGACCGGCTTCGCGACGATCTGCCTCTGGAGGCCAGCCCTCCGGGGATCTGGAAGTTCGATCCGAACGCCCGCGAGATCGTGTCGATCTCCGCCACATCCACCCGCGACCTGGAACAGCTCACCCGCATCCTGGAGCGCGAGATCGGGAAGCGGTTCGAGCAGATCCCGGGCGTCGGGGCCATCGAGATCAGCGGCGGTATCTACCGCGAGGTGCGGGTCCAGCTTCGGCGCGATCGGCTGAAGGCGGCCGGGCTGACCGCGACGGACGTTCAGCAGGCGCTGGCGCGTGAGAACGTGCAGCTGCCGGGCGGAAACGTGAAGGAGGGTCTCACCGATCGCTACGTGCGCACGCTCGGCGAGTTCAAATCGGTGGAGGAGATCGGCGCCGCAGTCGTCGCCAGCCGCGACGGCCGTCCCATCCGGGTGCGCGACGTGGCCGACGTCACCGATGGCTACGAGGACGTGCGCAACCTCACCGAGCTCGACGGCGTCCCGGTCGTCCGCATGGGGATCCAGAAGCAGTCGGGGGCCAACACGGTCGCGGTGGCCGAGGAGATCCGCGACGAGGTGGACCGGATCAACGAGGACCGCTCCGATCTCGAGCTCACGGTCACCAGCGATCAGAGCGTGTTCATCCGCCAGTCCATGAACTCGGTGCAGAGCGCAGCCGTATGGGGCGGCCTGCTCGCGATCTTCGTCCTCTACCTGTTCCTGCGGAACGGCTCGACCACGTCGATCATCGCTTTGTCGATCCCGATTTCGGTGATCGCCACCTTCGGGCTCCTGTACTTCACGGGCCTCACGCTGAACCAGATGACGTTCGGCGGGCTGGCGCTCGGCATCGGCCTGATCGTGGACAACGCGATCGTGGTGCTCGAGAGCATCGTGCGCCAGCGACAACAGGGGAAACGGTCGCTCATCGATGCGGCGCGGATCGGCACCCGGCAGGTGTCGGGTGCGATCGTGGCGGCGACCCTGACCACGTGCGTGATCTTCCTGCCCGTGGTGTTCATGCGCACCACCAGCGGACAGTTGTTCCAGACCCTGGCGCTGGTCGTCGTGTTCGCGCTCGCATGCTCGCTGCTCGTTGCCCTCACCCTCGTGCCGATGCTGGCCAGCCGGTTCATGACCGTGCAGCCGGCTGGCGAGGACGAGGCCGAAGCCGGCGCGAGGCCCGCGAGGCTCGCGCTTCCAGGCCTGGTTCGAGCGGCTCGAGAACTGGTATGCCGCGCCGTCTTGAACGGGCTTTCCGCCACAAGGGCAAGGTGCTCGGCGGGACGGCGGCCCTCGTCGTCGCCGCCGTCGTCGCCATCCCGTTCGTCCCCGTGGAGCTCGCGCCGCAGCTCGACAGCGACGAGATCGACATCAGCCTCGAAATGGGTCGGGGCATCAACCTCGCGGTCTCCCGCTCGTACCTGGAAGAGCTGGAAGCCATGGTGCGGCCGCTCGTCCCGGGGGCCGATGTCGAGTCGATCGCGACCGAGACGTGGGGCGACAACGCGTCGATCGAGATCCGCCTGAAGTCGGCGGACCAGCGCACGGTGGACCCGAGCGACGCTGGCGGATCGAATCCGCGCCGGCCACGGTCGGGCCAGGTTCCGGGAGCCGAGATCCGCGTGCAGGCGCAGTCGGGCCTGTGGATCCTGCGCCGCCTGTTCAGCGCCGGCGGCGGGGACGAGGACGTCGAGATCCAACTCCGCGGCTACGACCTCGACAGTCCGCCGCCGCTGGCGGCCGAGATCAAGCGGCGGGCCGAGATGGCGGAGGGCATCGTCGAGGCGCGCGTCAGCCGGCGCGAAGGTCGCCCGGAGGAGAGCATCCAGTTCGACCGTGACCGCATCTACGATCTTGGACTCTCGGTGCAGGACGTCGGGCGGACGATCCAGACGAACGTGGGCGGCAGTCGCGCCGGGTACTTCCGCGAAGGCGGGGAGCAGTATCCGGTGACGGTGCGCCTGCGCCCCGAGGACCGCCTCACCCTGCAGGACCTCGACGCCATCGCCGTGCGCACCCCGGCCGGCGAGATGGTGCCCATCTCCGCGCTCGTGCGCAGCGAGAGCGGCCGGGGGCCGACCCAGATACGGCACGTCAACGGCCAGCGCGTCACCTACATCACGGCCAACCTCGAGAGTGGCGTCGCGCTCGGCGACGCCGTGGCGAACGTGCGCACGCGAACTGTCCGGCATTCCGCTTCCCGACGGATTCTCGATCGTATACGGCGGCGCCTACCGGGAGCAGCAGGAAGCGCGGCGCGACTTCATAATCGCGATCATCATGGCGCTCGCCCTCGTCTACATGGTGATGGCCGGCCAGTTCGAGCGTTTCCTCGACCCGCTGATCGTGATGTTCAGCGTGCCGCTGGCCCTGGTCGGCGTCGTGCCGACCCTGATGCTCACCGGCACGACCCTGAACGTGCAGAGCATCATGGGCCTCGTGATGCTAATCGGGATCGTGGTGAACAACGCGATCGTGCTCGTGGACTACCTGAACCTGAAACGGCGCGAAGAAGGGATGGCGATCCGCGAGGCGGCGATCGAAGCGGCTCGCCTGCGCCTCCGCCCGATCCTGATGACGACGCTGACGACCGTGCTGGGTCTCCTCCCGCTCGCGATCGGCATCGGGGTAGGGGCGAACCTGCAGGCCGCGCTGGCACGCGTGGTGATCGGCGGGCTGCTCGCCTCGACGCTGATCACGTTGGTGCTGATCCCGACCCTGTACCTGAGCGCCCACGCGGGGCTGGCGCGGGTGCGGGCCTTCGGCGGTCGACGGACGCGTGCCGAGGCGGGCGTCGCGGAAGTCGCGGGCTAGGGTCAAACCGTCTCAAATTCCCATAGCGTTGCACCTTGAAAGGCTCTGGACGGTTCTGGGAAGATATCTTCCCAGAACTGCGGAGGCGGTTGTCGTGGGTTTAACCACCACTCGGGGCGCCGGTCCCCTTCCGCAGGGCAACGGCTGATGAAGGGCCCGCGACCTGTCCCTCTCTAAGCCGGCACCCAGTCCCGGTGCGCGATGTGAGCCGGCACGGGGGCTTCGATCGACTCCCGTGCCTCGAATCGCTCGGCCAGCCACTGGTACCATTCGGAGATGGTCTCCCGCCCCTGTTCCTCCCGCTCGTCCTCGAAGTAGGGCTTCAGCTTCCGCCAGCTGATCGTGATCGGGCCGCTGAAGAAGTCGTCCAGCAGGTCCAGGTCGATTTCGCCCCGGTGGACGAGGACGCCGATGCTCTCCCAGGTCGTCGTCATGGCGTAGACGAGGTGCATGTCTTCCCCGAAGCGCGCCTCGACAGCCTTCTTCGGCAGGCCGTCCGGCATCCCGTACACCAGCGTCAGGGCCTTCGCGAACTCCGGCGTCTGAAACGCGTGCAGCATCTCCAGGGCGGATTCGCGGATCTGGCGTCGGTCGTGCTGGCGCACCTGCACCATGGCGAACACGAGGGCGACCACGACGGCCAGCGCCTCGATCATCTGGAAGAAGGCCTCGAGACTCATGCAGGGCTCCGGGCTCGGGTTCGTGGGTTGGATCTCGGGACGCGCTCAAGGATAGATAGCTGGCGGACCGGGAGGAACCCGCCCCTCGGCCCGGCTCTTGCTCGACTCGGCGGCCATGAACGGGCTTGAAGCGCGGATGCGCCCGCGTCTTGCCCCGATCTGAGGCTTCGGACTAGTCTTAGCCGACGGCTCGCATGTTCACACGAATAGCCGGGAGAACCACTGTGCGCTCGACCCCAGCATCTCCGTCGCGCACCCTCGCTCGCGCTCTCAGCGCTGCGCTCGGATGTGCAGTATTTCTGCTGCCATTTGCCACTCCGCTTGCAGCTCAACAGGGAGATGACGCCGTCCGCCTGACGCCGGGACGCGTCCTGACCCTCGTGAAAGGCGATCGGGCGGCCGAGGTGCGCGAGCCGTTTCGGGCTATCGTCGTCGACGACGGGCGCCTGTTTCTCACCGACACGAAGAAGGGCGACGTGCTGTGGTTCGACGCGAACCTGGTGTGGAAGGGGAGCCTCGCGGCGCTGCACCCGGCCCGGGCGCTGGGGAGCCCCGTTCGGACGGTGGCCGACTCTCGCGGCCGCATCTACGTCGCCGACTCCGAGAACCGTCGCATCCACTGGTTCCTCGACGACGAATTCGGCGGCTCGTGGAGCGGACGCGGCGATGCTCCGGGGCGGTTCGACTCTCTGGATGACATTGCGGTCGACGCGGACGACATGGTATGGGCGGCGGACGCCAGCCGCGGCGTGGTCAACGTATTCACGCCGGACGGTCTGCTCGAGCGGGTGATTCCCGGCTTCACGGGCGTGGCCTTCCGGAAGCCGGCCCTCGTCGCGGTGGATCCCGCCGGCGGCGTGTACGTCTACGATGCCGATCGCAAGGCCGTGATCGCCGGTGACCGGCACGGCACCTACCGCTGGACGTTCGACTCCGTCCAGCTCGGCGGCAAGAAGCTGGTCGATCTCCAGGTCGATCCGACCGGCACCCTGTTCCTCGTCCTCGACGACAAGTCGCGGGTGGTGGTCGTCACTCCTTCCGGTGCGGCAGGGGGAGAGTTCTTCGGTCCGTCCGGCCAGCCCGCCCGCTACGAGCGCCTGACGGGCCTCTCGATCTCGGCTTCGCGCGGCGTGATGACCGCGGTGGACCAGAAGGATCTCGTGGTCCAGCAGATCCGGGCCGAGTGGGCGGACGAAGGAGCCTTCCTCGAGCCCGCGCCGCGCGCCTTCGCGTCGCTCGCGATCGACACGATCGAGGCCCAGGTGCTGGCCGTCGCGCCCGCCGACGCGACCGGGGCCGAGGAGCGGTGGCTGGCCCGGGATGCGGGCGGTCTCGTCATCCTCGACCCGTCCGGGCGAGCGAGTCGGCGAGGTCGTCCTCGCCGAGCTCCCGCGGCCTCTCGTCACCATGGGCACGGCCGACGGATTCGTGCTCGTCGGGGCGGATCGTCGCATGCGGGTTCTGTCGCGTGACGGCGCGGTCGTGACATCGCTTCCGGCCGCCACGGCCGGCGGAGAGTTGAAGCGCCCCGAGGCCATGGCGTGGCGGGCGAGCGACGGCGCGATCGCCGTCTACGATCGCGACGACGACGAGATCCAGATTCTCTCGTCCGAGGGAGCGTTCCAGCAGCGCGTCGGCCGGCAGGGCACCGGGCCGGGAGAGATCTCGAAGGCCACCAGCATGACGTTCGATCTCGCGGGTCACCTGTTCGTTGTCGACCTCGAAGGTTCGCGCCTGCAGGAGTTCGACGAACACGGGATCTACCTGCGCGGCTCGCCGCCCGTCACCATCAACCGCGCGGCCGGCAACGTGGCCCTCGGCGTGGGCGCGGACGCGCTGGGGACGCACGTTCGTCCTCGATCGAGGCCACCGGCACCGCCGCGCAGATCGGCTCGGACGGCGTCGAGTGCCAGGTCGGATCTCCGTGGGTCACGAGCCCGGTCGCGGGGCTCGCCGTGACCCCGGGTGGAGACATCCTGATCGGCGGAGGCGAGCAGACCCAGTTTCGCACCGTGCGCTTCCGCTGCGTCGGTCCGCCGCCGACTCCGCGCGGACTTCGCCTCACTCTCGACACGGGACCGGAGGGCGGGGCCGTGCTGGCGTGGAAGCCGGGGACACCGGGGGCGGCGACGTTCGAAGTGCTCCGGCGCCAGGACGGCGGCGTGGCCCGGCTCGTGACGACCGCGACTGGATCGTCCGTCCTGATCCCCCGGCAGGCGTGGGCCGAGCGGCCCGGCGAACTGTACATCCGGGGGGTCAGCGACCGCGGCGTGCCGGGTCCGCCTTCGTCTACGGTCACCGACCGCCTGACGCCGGCGCTGCGCGGCCTCATGGCGGCCGACGACGTCCCGGCGGCCGAGGCGCTTCTCCGCGAAGAACTGGCCGTCGCGCAGGCGGAGGGCAGGGAGGACGTGATTCCCCTGCGGGCCGTCTTCCTGCAGTCGATCATCGCGCAGGGCGACTACGACCGGGCGCGTTCCGAGCTCGAGGCCTTCGAGGCCGCGCTCGATCCCGAGCGGGCGGCTGAGCTGCGCCTCAACATCGCGCGCGCCGCGGTATCCGGGTCGATCCGCGCGGGCGCCGGCGAAACGGCCATCGAGTGGCTGCGCCCGATCGGCGACATGGCGCCCGAGACCCTGACTCCGGTCGAGCGCATGGCCCTCGATCTCGATGCGGCGGGCGACACTCCCATCGCGGCCGAGTTGATGGTGCGACACGGGTACGAGGCCAACCTGGACGGGGTGGACCTGACGCTCGCCGTCGCCGCCGTGCAGGTCGACGGAAACCGGCCCGAGCAGGCGATGGCGACCCTGGTGGACGCCTCCCGCGAGGTCAGCGGTCCCGGCCTGCAGCGGCAGCTCGACCGCGGGATCTTCGAGCTCGCGGCGGGAATCACGGACGGCCTGCTCGACGGCTCGGTCGTCGGACGGCAGGACCTGACGGCGGAGCAGCAGGTGGACGTGCTGCTCCGTGACCTCGAGACGTACGCGGCCGACGCGACGGGAAGCTCGGCCGAGGAATGGGAGCTCCGCCTCGGGGCGCTCGCGGCCAAACCCCGCATTCAGCGCGCCATCGAGCTGGAAGGAAGCGACTTCGCCGCCGCCCGCGAGCTGTACGCGGTCATCGCGGCGGAAACGCCGTTCCTCCTCCAATCGGACGAAATCCGGGTGCGCGGCCGTCTCGGGGCCCTGGCCCTGGCCGAGGGCCGGGAGGACGATGCGCGCGAGGCGTTCGGCCAGGTGCTCCGGATCTCACCGGACTGGGTGCCTTCCGACGAGGACTTCAGCCCGAGCGTGCGCGCCTTCGTCGCCGGGATGCGGGCGGAGGCGGCCGAGGCCGCGGGTGACCCCGAAGCCCCCGAGCCGGAAGGGGGCTCTCGATGAGCGAGCCCGTATTCACGGCCCCGCGGAGGGCGAAGGGCCCCAGTCGAGGGCCGGTGGTCGGCAGCCTCGCCGTGATCGTGCTGATCGCAGCGGCGATCGGGGCGTGGTTGCAGTGGGGAGGCGGGGACGGCGCGGACGAGGCCGCGGCTGAACCGGTCGCGGAAGCTCTCGCCGATTCCGTCCCGATGGCGGCCGAGGCCGAGGTCGAACCGGAGCCCGAGGTGCCTCCCGCCGACACGACTCCTCCTCCCCCGCCACCCGTCCGCCTCGCCTTCAGCGTTCAGCCGGCCGCGGCCACGATCACGGTCGACGACTCGCTCACGGCCGATCCGGACGCGGGTATCGTGCTCGCCGTGGGCTCACACCGGGTGCGCGCGGAGGCCGCGGGGTACCTGCCGCTCGATACCGTGGTCGAGCTCGCGTCCGATCTGACCGTGACGGTGGCCCTGAGGCGCGCGACGGGCACCGTCGCGGTGCAGGCCAACGTGCCGGGCCAGGTGCTGGTGGAGGGACGCGACCGCGGAGCGGCGCCCATATCGGGCCTGCGGCTGCGCCCCGGGACGTACACCGTCCGCTTCGTTCCGGAAGGGGCCGACGGCCTGGCCGAGGAGCAGCGGCTGACGGTGCGGGCGGGCCAGGCGTCCAGGGCTTCGTTCGAGGTCACGGACGCCCTGATCTCCGTCGGCGTGCGAAACCCGCGCTGGGCCACCGTCTACAGCGGCGAGGTTCGGCTGGGTGACACTCCCCTGATCCAGCACCGCGTGCCGGCTCGCGTCCATACGCTGCGCGTCGCGCGCGAGGGATATGTCGAGCAGGAGCGCCTGGTGCGCCTGGCGCCGGGGCAGAACTTCCAGTGGGCGGACGTGGTGCTCGAAGCCGCCGGCGGGTGAGAGCGATCAGGCCGAGTGCCGCCAGAGTCCTGACGCTGGCGGCCGGCGCCATGGCATTCGCGACCGCGGCGATATCGCCGGCCTGTGCCCAGTCGCGCGCGCGGATAGCCGGCGGGTTCGGCGTCGCGTCCGGTATCGGAAGCCTGGCCGAACTCACACGCCCCGGGCTGTTCGGCACGGTCGGTGTGGGCTTCCCCCGGGGTGACCGCTTCACGTTCTGGCTCGAGGGCTCCGCCGAGGGTCTGCCCGCCGACACCGACCCGCTGGTCGCGCAAGGCGACTGGCAGTACTCCACCCGGTACCTGGCGGCCGCCGAGTACCGGATCACCCGGCCGTGGAGCCGGTGGCGGGCCTCCGCCACGCTGGGCGTCGGGGCCACCACCTTCTGGGACAACAGTTGGGCCATGTACTCGATCGACGAGGACGGGTTCTTCGATTTCAATGAGGCGTCGATCGTGGTGCTGGACGGCACGCACTTCACCGTGGCGCCCGGGTTCCGGGCTGCCTATGGAGTCGGCCCGAATCTCGACCTGGAGCTGGTGGGGCGGGTGAACATGGCCCTGTACGGGGGCGAGGCCTTCGCGCTCGACGCGTTCGGCGTGCCCACGGATATCGAGCCCCCCGGATCGCCGATTACATCGTGGGGACTCACGCTCGGAACTCGCCTCCGGGCGGGTGGCGCGCCGTTCGGCTGGTCCGAGGTGGAGCCGGGCGACCGGGTGCGGGCCTGGACGCTGAGCGGACACCCGGTCGAGGGTCGGGTGATATCGGCGGCCGGCGGGCGCCTGCGCCTCGCCACCGCTCGGGAGCCGATCGACGTGGCGCTCGCCGGTTTGCAGGACGCGGCCGTCCTCCATTCGAGGGCGGATCGCGGCGGGATCATCGGCGCCGCTGTAGGGGGTGGGGCCGGCTTGCTTCTCGGCGCACTGGCTGCCGGGATCGGGCTGCTCGCTGAACGACTCGGCGTCCGGATGCTCCAGCGGCGATTGGGTAGCGGTTCCCGTCGGGCTCGCACTCACGGGCGCGGTCGCGGGTTTCGTCTTCGGCACCGCACTGGGCGGGACGAGCGACGAGTGGAGTCCCATCGCCGCACCATGAAGCCTCGCGTCAGGCCTTGCGGCTGCCGCCCCGATCCAGGAACCGGATCAGCACCACGGCCGTGACCGCTCCTGCCGTGTTCGCCACCAGGTCCCAGCCGGTGTTGATGTAGCCACCCACGTTGGTCTCCGGCATCGTCAGGGTGGCCACGAACTCGACGACCTCGTTCAGGGCCCCGAATCCGAGACCCGCGGCGGCGGCCAGCACGAGCAGTCCGAAGGCCGGCGCGGGAGCGTGGCCGGATCGCTTCCGGATCGCACTCCTCAGCCCCTGCCAGCACACCCAGGTGGTCACGCCGAATCCGTAGGCGTGCACGATGTGGTCGTATTTCAGACGTCCGGGGATCAGCCACAGGGAGTAGAGGACGCGGCTTTCGGCGTTCACCGGCCAGCCCTCGGGCACGGTGACGAGGCCTCCTGCCATGTGGATCAGTCCCCACATGCTGAGAGCCCAAAGCGCCCCGGTGCTCAGCCCGACCGATCGGTTGACGGCCCATACGAGGCCGATCAGCACCAGCATCACGCCGATGTAGAACAGGAACTCGTCGTTGCCGCTTCTGAGCCCCGCCGCGAGCGCGATCGCCAGATACGCGAACGTGAACGCCGCGACGGACCTCAGTCTGGGCTCCATCTCTTGGTCCGCCTCCGGCAAAAGACCCTACAGTGTGAGCGGCAGCTCCCTGAGCCTCGTTCCCGTGAGTGCGAACACGGCATTGGCCACGGCCGGCGCGATCGGCGGCGTTCCGGGCTCGCCGACGCCGCCCGGCGGCGCGGTGCTCTTCACGATGTGCGTCTCGACGGACGGCATCTCGCTCAGCCTGAGCACCCGGTAGTCGTGGAAGTTCGACTCCTGCACGCGCCCTTCCTTCAGGGTGATCGAGCTGTGCAGGGCGGCCCCCAGCCCGTACGCGATCGCGCCCTTGAGCTGCGCGCTGATCGTCCGGGGGTTCACCGCGATTCCGCAGTCGATCGCGGCGACCACCCGGTGTACCCGAATCTTCCCGTCTTCAATGGATACTTCCGCGACCTCCGCCACGAAGCTCCCGAACGACTCGTGCACGGCGATGCCGCGCGCCCGGCCGGCGGGGAGGGGCGTGCCCCATCCAGCCTTCTCCGCGGCGAGCTCCAGCACCCCCAGATGGCGGGGATGGGCGGCGAGCAGGGAGCGCCGATACTCGACCGGGTCCGCTCCGGCGGCATGGGCCGCTTCGTCAACCAGGCTCTCCACCGCGAACGCCGTGTGCGTGTGGCCCACGGACCGCCACCACAGCACGGGGACGCCCGGGGCCGGCGTGTGCAGGCCGACCCTCCGGTTTGGAACCTCCGTCACGTACGGCGAGTCGGTCAGTCCCTCCACCGAGCTCGGGTCGAACCCGGTCTCCGCCATCATGGGCTCGAAGAACGTGCCGGCGAGAATCGACTGGCCCACCGCGACGTGGTTCCACGCCACGATGCCGCCGTCGGCATCCAGGCCGAGCTCGGCCCGGTGCACGAACGCCGGCCGATAGTAGCCGCCCCGCGTGTCGTTCTCCCGCGTCCACACGGTCTTCACCGGCGCTCCGGCGGCCTTCGCCACGTGCACGGCCTCGCTCACGAAGTCGGTCGCCGGGTTGGCGCGCCGTCCGAAGCCGCCGCCCAGGAACGTCGTGTGCACCTTCACCTGCTCCGGCGCGAGGCCCAGGATCCCGGCCGCCGCCCCCTGGTCGGGGGTCTGGAACTGCGTGCCCGTCCAGATCTCGCAGGTCTCGTCTTCTCCGATCTTCACGGTGCAGTTGAGCGGCTCCATGGTGGCGTGCGCCAGGTAGGGCACGGAGAAGGTGCCACCGATCGTCTGTGCCGCTCCGCCCATGGCGCCGGCCACGTCTCCCGCCTCATCGGTCAGGGCGCCGGGCTTGCCGGCGAGCTCGAGGTACTCGGCCTTCAGGGCGTCGGAATCGACCCCCGCCGCCGGACCCGGCTTCCAGTCGATCTTCAGGGCCTTCGCGCCCTGGCTTGCCGCCCAGAAATGGTCCGCCACCACGGCGACGCCGCTCGGCACTTCCACGACCTTCCGCACTCCCGGCACGGCCAGCGCATCGGTCGCGTCGAACGAGATGACCACTCCGCCGAACGTCGGCGCATGTGCCACGACGGCCGTGAGCAGGCCCTCGAACTGTACGTCCATTCCGAACTTCGCCTGGCCGGTGATCTTCTCCGGCGTGTCCAGCCGGTTCCTGGGCGTGCCAATGACCTTCCAGTCCGCGGGGTCCTTGAGCTCCACGGCTTCGGGTGCCTCCAGCATCGCCGCGGCTTCGGCCAGCTCGCCAAAGGTCGCCCGCGACTCACCGGCCACTACGGCGCCCTGACGGGCCAGGCAGTCGGCCTCGGTCACGCCGAAGCGCTCCGCGGCGGCCGCGACGAGCATCGTCCGCGCCGTGGCGCCGGCCTGCCGGTAGCGGTCGAACTCGGACCAGGTCGTCGTGGAGCCGCCGGTGGCCTGGATGCCGAAGGCCGTATGGGCGTATGCCGGCGCTGCCGGGGCGTGCTCCACACGGATGGTCGACCAGTCGCACTCCAGCTCTTCCGCGATCAGCATCGGGAGCGCGGTCCAGATTCCCTGGCCCATCTCGGAGTGGGCGAGGAGGACGGTGACCGTGTCGTCCGTGCCAATCCGCAGGAACGCGTTCGGTTCGAACGCGGCGGCGGGCAGGACTCCTGCTTTCGCCAGCCGCTTCGCGCCCGGGACGTGGAAGGCGATCACGAGGCCGCCGGTGGCGAGGGCGCTCGTCTTCAGGAAGTCGCGGCGCGAGGGGCCGGTTGTCTCTGGCGCCGGGGTCGAGTCGGGTGCTCCGGTTCGAGAGATTCTCATCGGTCTCACCTCCCACCCATCTCGGCCGCCCGCTTCACGGCGGCTCGAATGGCGTCATAGGTCCCGCAGCGGCAGATCAGCCCGTCCATCGCCTTGTCGATCGCCGCGTCGTCCGGACTGGCGTCGGAGGCGATCAACGCCGCCGCGGCCATGATCTGACCCGACTGGCAGTATCCGCACTGCACCACGTCCAGCTCGGCCCAAGCCTTCTGCACCGGGTGGGTGGCGTCGTCGGAGAGTCCCTCGATCGTCGTGATCCGCTTGCCCTCGACGGCCGACACCTGCGTGGTGCAGGAGCGCTTCGCCTCGCCGTCGACGTGCACGGTACAGGCGCCGCAAAGCGCCATCCCGCAGCCATACTTCGTGCCCGTCATGCCCAGCATGTCCCGGAGGACCCAGAGCAGGGGCATGTCCGACGGGGCGTCCACGTCGTGCTCGATCCCGTTGACCGTCAGTCTCATACAACAATCTCCAGCGGAGGTACTCGCCAAGGGCTGCGGGGCAACTGCCTGGTCGCGGCCAGTTTTCACCAAGGTCTACGGAGTGATGACGGGCGTCAAGGAGAGCTTGCAGGGTCGAAGGCTCAGGCGGCGGCGTCTTCGCCGAGGGTGAGGTTGGCGGCGGGTGTCGAAATTGGGAGAACCGTTCTGGGAAGATATCTTCCCAGAACGGTGGAGGCCGATTCTAGAGGACTCACCGAAACGGGATGGCTCCGTGAACCGGGAAGGCCAGAGTGCCGAAGATCTGACGAGGAGTCGAGAATGACAGTTGAGACCGGACTGCCGCTACTCTTCCGGGCGCTCCGTTTCGCGGCGGAATACCACCGCGACGGTCGCCGGAAGGGAGTCGGGGCATCTCCGTACATCAATCACCCGATCGCGGTCGCGTCCGAGCTGGTGGCCGCCGGCGTTGCGGACCCGGAGGTGCTGGCCGCGGCCCTGCTGCACGACACGGTCGAGGACACGGTCGCCGAGCCCGCGGACATCGAGCGCGAGTTCGGAACCCGCGTCCGGCAGCTCGTCGATGCCCTCACCGACGAGGGGACCCTGCGGTCGCGAGAGCGAAAACGCCTCCAGGTCGTGGAAGCGCCCCACCTGGAGCCAGCCGCGAAGATGATCAAGATCGCCGACAAGACCGCCAACGTGTACGACGTGGGCGAAGACCCCCCCGCGAGCTGGCCGCTCGAGCGCCGCCGTGAGTACCTGGACTGGACCGAGCGGGTGGTCGCGGGCTGCCGGGGCGTGAATCCGGCGCTGGAGGCGCGGTATGACTCGGTGCTGGCGGAGGCCCGCGCGCGGGTCGAGGCCGACTGCGGCCTCGAAAGCCGCGGAATGACGGGCGCTGCCGTTCCGGATCGTCCGACGGAGAGCTGTTACTGGGTAGTCCCCGGCTTCCTGGCCGGGAACTACCCGCGAACCCGGTTCGAGGACTCCTCGCGCGACAAGATCCGCCGCATCCTCGAGGCGGGCGTCACGTGCTTCGTGGACCTCACGACCGCGCCACGATCCGCTGCTACCGTACGACGCCCTGGTCGAGCAGCTGACCGGCGCCGGGGCCATGTGGGCCCACTTCCCGGTCCCCGATATGTCGATTCCCGAATCACCCGAGCAGACGCGAGAGATCCTCGACACCATCGACCGGGTCCGGGCAGCGGGTGGCACGGTCTACCTGCATTGCTGGGGCGGGGTAGGGCGGACCGGGACGATCGTCGGGTGCTGGCTGGTGCGACACGGCATGACGGGCGACGAAGCCCTGGCCCGGGTGGCCGAGCTGTGGGAGACCCGGCCCGACTCCGCCTGGAGCCCCTCGCCCCAGACGGACGAGCAGTGCGAGTACGTGCGGGGGTGGTCCGAGTCGCCGCGATCCTAGCCGAGGCGCACAGGCGCCGGACATTACGCCGCTCCTTGCCCGCCTCTGCGGTCTCGGCGATCTTCGTGCTGGCGATCTGACGCATCAATGAATTTATAGCAAGCGGACTAAATGGCGCATTCCACGCACGGAAACAGCCTGTGGAAGGTGCTCGGCCTGTACGGGGCGGGCTCCTGGGTCGTACTGCAGGTCATCGACGTACTGGCGCAAAACTCCGGGCTGCCGTCCTGGGTGTTCAATCTCGCCCTGATCCTGCTGATCATGGGGCTTCCGGTCGTGGGGGCGACGGCATACCTGCACGGTCTCGGCCGCCGGCAGGACACCGAGTCCGCCGATGGCGAAGCAGGGGTTACGCCCACGGCACCCAGGCAGTTATTCACCTGGAAGAACGCGATCGGCGGCGGCATGGCCGCCATGGCCCTGTGGGGCGTCCTGGTCACGGGCTGGCTGTTCTTCGGTCCGGGTGTGGACAGCGGCGCAGCAGGTCGGGATGCCGCCAGTGCGGCGGCTGATAGCGCGGCTGTGGCGGATCTCCGCTCCGTAGCCGTCCTCCCGTTCGCCACCCGCAGCGCCGACGAGGCCGACGAGTACTTCTCCGAGGGCATGCACGACGACGTGCTCACGCAGCTCTCGAAGATCGACTCCCTCACGGTGATCTCACGCACCTCGGTGATGCAGTATGCCGGCACCACCAAGTCCATTCCTGAGATCGCGGACGAGCTCGGCGTGGCGACGATTCTCGAGGGAGGGATCCAGCGGTCCGGGCGATCGCGTGCGGATCAACGTCCAGTTGATCGAGGCGGCGACGGACAAGCACCTGTGGGCCGAGACGTACGACGAGGAGCTCACGGCCGCCAATGTGTTCGCGATTCAGTCCGACCTCGCCAAGAAGATCGCGGGCGCCCTCAAGACCACGCTCTCACCGGACGTGGCCGCGCGCATCGACGCCCGGCCCACGGAGAACACAGAAGCCCTCGAGCTCTATTCGAGAGCCCGGTACCTGATTCTGTCTGGCGGCGGCCCGGCCCTGGACGCGCAGGCCCGCGACCTCTTGGAGCAGGCCGTCGAACTCGATCCCCGGCTACGCCCGGGCCTGGGCGGCGCTCGGTTCTCTGTACGTGGTCATGAAAGCGCAGGGGCAGATTCCCATCGCCGAGGGTACGCGCCTGGCGGACAGGGCGATTATCCGCGCCCTCGAGCTCGAGCCGGATCTGGCGAGCGGTCACTCGGCGCGCTCCTTCTACCTCGCCGACCAGCTTCGCTACGTGGAGGCCGAGGAGGAATCTCTGAGGGCCCTGGAGCTCAATCCCGGGTCATCCGAAGAGCACCGCCGATACGCCCGCCTGCTGCTTCAGTTGGATCGGCACGATGAAAGCGTCCAGCATGCTCGCCGCGCCGTGGAGCTGGATCCGCTGTCCGTCCGGCGCGGGCCACCCTTGGGGACGCCATGTGGTGGGCCGGGGACTGGGAGGGAACGGTCACCGAATCGATCAAGCTGATCGAGATGGCTCCCGAACACCGCCTACGCCCATTACAACCTCGGGTACGGCTCATGCCATGCAGGGTCACGACGAGCAGGCGATCGAGGCCTTCCGGAGGTCGCTGGAACTGGATCCGACGGATCCCCTGATCCAGGTCGGGCTTGCCTGGGCCTGGGCGCGGGTGGGCGAGCGCGACTCGGCCCTGGCGGCGCTCGAGGCGTTCCCGGCGGAAGCGTCGCTGATCAAGGAGATCGCGATCGTCTACGGTGAGCTGGGTGACCTGGACACGGCCTATGAATACCTGTACGATGGCCGTCGAGGAAGACCCGGGCAGCATCGGCACGCTCCTCACCGACCACTCGGCCGACCCGCTGAAGGCCGACCCCCGCTATCCGGAGCTCCTGGCGAGGGTTGGACTGGAGTAGCCGCCGTCATGCTGGTCGTCGGGCCGATCTACCACTAATTTGGGTCAGCCGCAGTAGCCCTACGCGTACCCCCTCCACAGGTGCTGTGTGTCGCATGGATTCGTGCGGACATCAAACACGGAGTCTCCTCATGGCAGAGAAGAAGACCTTCAACGTTTGCGCTCGCGCCCGCTGTGTTACGCTCGTAATCCTCGTCTGTTTCGGCTGCGGCGGCAATGACAACGGTCCCGATGACGAACAGACCGGAACCAGCCTGCAAGGGACCGTCACCTCGTTCCAGGCCCAGGTCGTGGGTGGCGGGTTCGCACTGGCGTCCACGGAGGGCGTGACGGTGGCGATCGGGTCGAAGTCCACGCAGACGGACGCGAACGGCAACTACCTGCTGCGCGACTTCGGAGTTGGCACTCAGAACATCCTGTTCTCACGGGATGGAGGCAGCGGAACTTACGTTCTCACCGGTATCGAGCGGGGTGACGCATTCCTGCTGAACGAAGTCCAGGTGAGCGGCGGGAATGTCTCGAGTCAGCACACCGGCACCTGGGTAGGGACGGGCGGCTCCACGGATCCCGGCAGCCAGGGGCAGGTCGCTCTCACGATGATCATCGCCCAGAACGGGAACTCGCTTACCGGTACGGCGAGCATTCCTGCGCCTGACAACACGTCCTGGAACATCACCGGCACGGAGACCGGTAACACCGTGAGCGGAAACTTCACCGTGACGAGCACGAACAGCGAATGCGCTGCGGAAGCTGACTTCCAGGGCGCGTTCGTCGCCGACACGCTGAGCGGGACGTTCATCGAAGTCGATCCGCCCGCCGGATGCGGCGTGCCGGAGTCCGGGATCTTCAGGGTGGTGAAGCAATAAGACCCGGGCCCGAGTAGCTCAGCTGGACGGGCGGCCGTGACTCGCGGCCGCCCGTGACTCACTCCCGTACGACTACTCCGCCGCCTCGCGCTCGGCCAGGAACGCCCGGCACTCGATCTCTTCGAGCGTCCGCGCCTGGTCCGTCTGGATCACGAAATCGCCCCACTCGCCCTCCGGGGCCGGCTCGAACGTGTCGACGTCCTCGACCGGTTGCAGGACGACGATCATCCGGCTCGTGCCCGGGCGGTAGGCCTCGAGGTGCTCGGGCGTGCCGGTACCGCGTTCGACGTGGAATCCGCCGACCATGTGCAGTACCAGGGCGTCCGGCTGCTGCTCCAGGTACTGGGAGATCCAGTAGGCCATGGTGGCGTCCCACAGCACCTGGCTATGGAGCTGGTTCCCCATGTTGCCGTGCGCCCCGACGGGTGCGCGCGCCTTTACCTCGACCCCGTCCTCGGCTTCGATCTCCTCGACCGGCACCCCGCACTTCATGCCCTCTTCCTGCATCACCTCGGTGATGATCTGGATCCACTGGCTCCGGTAGGCGTCCGACGGCTGTCCGTAGGGCAGGGGAGCCAGGCTGGCCAGGGCCTCGGGACTCAGGGCTTCCAGGGACTCTCGCCCGTGTTGCGTCACCCGCGTTGCGTACCGGCGCGGGGCGTTGGCGGCGATCACCGACACGCCGTTCTCCTTCGAGAACTCGATCATCGGCTGGTAGTCCGTCTCGTAACGGGGCCATGGGCGGCTGTCCGTGCGGAACGCCTTCTCGGTGATCAGCCCGGCCAGGTACTCGTCGATGATCGGCTGCGTGTCGCTCTGGAAGAATTCGAGAGATAGGGCGACCGGCCTGGGAGCATCGTCATTCGATCCCGGGGCCCCGTAGGACTCGTATGCCCGCTTCAGGAGCTCGGCCTCGAGCATGTGTCCCGTCGGGTCGTCATGGGCCTCGCCGACGAACACGACCTGGTAGTCGGCCATGGCGGCCACGATGTCGTCGATCGAGGCCGGCTCGCCCGCCCCGGTGAACACGCGGTATTCCCCCGCCACGTAGGCACTGTCTCCCACTCCGGGAGATGAGTCCTGCGCGTCCGCCGGCAGGGCGATCATCAGAACGAGCGGCAGGGCCGCGAGGATCCTCACTGCACTCATGTGCCTACGGTCCTTCGCATCCTGAGGAGTTGAAGTCCATCTCGACATCCCGGACCGCCTGGGCTACCGCCTCGTCGCGGTATCCCTGGCTCTCCGAGCGCTCGTCACGATTCCGGGCGAGCGCCGTACTATAACCGATCCAGCCCTCATCGACATCTGCGCGAGCTTCCCGCAGAGGCCCGCACGTCAGTCGCCCCTTCCCGAACATGTCCGCGACCGCCGCGTAGCGCCCCACGGCTGCCCGTACCTCGCGCCCTGGTAGTGCGAAGCGGATCCTGGTCATCGAACTCGGCGAGCGCCGGGCTCGGCCCGGAGGCCGGCATGACGAATCCCGCCAGCGCCGCGACGAGGTCCGGCGAGTCGGGGGCAACCCGAGAACTTCCGCTCGGAAGGGGAAGAGCAGCCGATCAGGATGGAAGCGACGGCCGCCGTCGCCAGCACAGTCTCGACCGCGACGTTCCAGGCGGGGTGTCTCTGGCGTTCGTCTCGACGGCTACGGGACGAAGGAGCCTTCGGCGCCTCAATCGCAACCGGCTCGGGGTCGGGCTCTGGCTGAGCCTCGATGTCTTGCTCGGCAGCTTTGGGATACGAATACGCTTCGGCGGCCAATTCCGGCTCGGGCTCAACCTGGCCTAGCGACCAGGTATTATTACCTCCGGCTCGTTTTCGAGGTCCGCAGGCTCACATCCCAGTGGCCGCGGCTCCGCTTGACCGCGGGGTCAGCACGGGCTCGACCTCGGCAACTAACTCTGGCTCGGCATGATCCTCGGCGGCCAATTCACGCTCAACCTCAGCGTCCAGCTCAAGCTCGGCTTCCCGCGCATCCTCCGCGTCGGTGTCAGCGGTTCCAGAGAAGTCCGAAGGATTCGCCGAGTCGTCCCTCGGAAGGAGGTCGAAGTGGACCTCCCCGGCGGGAGCCAGGTCGACCTCTGGCGGGGGCTGCAGCTCTTCGAGTTCAAACACCTGATCGACGGTCTCCGGGACCAACGCTTGCGCGGGTTCCGGAGACTCGTGCCGTACCTCGGGGCGGGGCAGAGCCTCCGCGAGGACCTTCATCTCGGTCTCTACGTTTTGCCAGTCGATCCGCGTCTTGCAGACGCCCCTGGCCAAGAGGGACGTCGAACTCGCCAATTCGTAGAAAGGCAGTGGCGTATCGGTACCGGCTCCGTTCGTCCCGGGCTGGAAGCAACCCCCGGCCGGTTGCTTCGGATCGGTTACGAACAGGAAAACCACGTGCCAGGGCTCGCCGAAATACTCGCGGTGTGTGGCCTCGTCCTCCTCGGATAGACGGGCCGGGCCATCCCGGTGCCGGTGGTACCATCCCGCCAGGACTCCCGCGTTGCGGTCCGTTTCTCGGCGAAGAGCCCGTGCGGCTTCCGACGAGATCTGCTGAGACTCGTCTTCGTAGAGCGGGTAGGCGGACGGCACGGCTCGCGTGATAACCACGTAGCGCCTCAGCGACTCCCGGTCTTCGCACAGGTCGCCGAACAGGTAGCCGAACGGCTCGTCCGCATGGCCGGCACGCCAGGTGTGCCGGTACATGGCCTCGAGCGCTCGCTGCTTAAGAAACACTTCGTAGGGGCCGGCTTGGGCGTCGCTCTGCTCCCCAGTCGGAGTCCAGAGGATGCTGCGGCCGATCGGCCTTGGCGCCCACACGTGGTGGTTTTCGACCGGGGGCTTGTCGTCGTCGGTCGAGAGCCAGGATGGCGTGGGCCGCGTCGTCGCGGGCGTGCCTTCTTCCTTCATCAGCCTCCCTCGTTTGGTCACGGAGCTGCAGGGCTGACGAAGATGCGGTGAGCCACCCGAAGCTGCAACAAGCAAGGTGTGGTAAGAATGCAACAGTTATGGCTTTAGGTGTCTTCTGGGTCAGGCTTTCGGCGAGTGCGTTTCACCTCGGACCGGCGCCGCTTATCCTCCAGTCGCTTCCGCTTCTCAGCCCGCGGCGTCTTCGTGGGCTTCCGCGGTTTCTCTTCCCGCAGCGCATGCGCGAGCGCCTCCCGAAGACGGGCCAGGGCGATCTGCCGATTTCGATGCTGACTTCTGGACTCACGGGCGATGACGGAAACACCGGTCGGCAGGTGCGTGAGGCGAACGCCGGACTCGGTCTTGTTCTGGTGCTGTCCACCGGGCCCGCCCGACCGGAAGGTTTCGGCCCGGCACTCGGCGAGGAGGCCGTCGTCGTCCTCGGGGAAGGCGTAACCAGAAGGAAGCTCAGGGTCCGGGATCATATCACAGAGTATGAGGGTCGGTGGGCTAACGAAATACCCTCTGAATGCGCGATTACGGTTCTGGGAAGATATCTTCCCAGAACTGCGCAGCACATCTCGAGGCCGCGGCCGAGGCGATCGCGGCCGCCCCTGTGGGCATCGTGGCCCGGAACGCCCGAGCCGCTGCTCGAGCCCCTGCAATCCGGGCTCTCTCAGCGTATATTGGAGTCACCTTGCTTCCCCCAAGCGTCTCCCGCCGCACCCCCTCCGGCGCAATGCCTCCTGCGGAGGTGGCTCATGAATCGCCCTCTGAGGGCCGTGATCGTCGCAGTCGTGTTCTTACTCCCTCTCGTTCTCATGTCCTGTGACGGCCAGATGCCGTCGGATCCCGATCTTCAGCTCGACGCGGTTACTGCACAGCTGGGTGGTGCAAGTGCCGCGCACATCGTGACCGGCAAAGGATCCGTCTGGTATGGCGAACCTCGCAACCAATGGATGGACGTCGAATTCAACGCCCGACAGATGGCCGATGGAAGCGTTCACGGAAAGTGGCACTACCAGTTCCACAGCCGGAAGCCCGGCGGCCGGATCATGGCCGAGGTGGTCTGCCTGAGCGTGGTCGGAAACAGCGCCTGGCTGGGCGGCCGCTCGATCCAGGCTGGAAACCCGGACAACGTCGGGAAGTGGTTCGGACTGCGCGTGGTGGACAACGGTGAGGGAGCCAACGATCCGCCGGACCAGATGACGCGCTCCCGGTGGTTCGGGGTCAACGAATTCATGGCGTGGGACATGTGCGAGCAGAAGCCCACCGACCTCGAGCTGCAGCACATTCCGAAGGGCAACATTCAGATCCGCTAGCCATGCCGCGGCCATGACCGAGACGGTGTGGAGGAAGTCGATTATGTTATAGCACAAGGGTACGAGGCTCGTCGCGCCCCCACAGTGCCGACAACCCCAGTCAGGAGGCCAAATGATCGGAAGACTTATCACCGGGCTCACCGCATGCGCCTGCATCGCGCTTGCCGCGTGTGCCCAGCAGGATGGCGCGTACGTGGAGGAAGAAGCCACCGTCGCTGACGCCATGCAGGTCGACGCCGCGGCCTTCGAAGCGGACCTCGACGCGCTTCAGGAAGCCTACGCGGTGGCCTACAATGCTGGCGACGCCGCCGGTCTCGCCGCGCTGTTCACCGAGGATGCCATGATGTCGCCGCCCCTGACCGCTTCAGTGGATCTCGCCGGCATCGAGGCGAACTACGTGGCTCAGTTCGAGGCGGGCATACCCATGACGCTCGAGATCATGCGGGAGGACTTACTTCGTCTCGGGGGGCATGGCCGTCGGCTGGGGAGCGTTCCAGGTGACGGCAGCGCCGCCTGAGGGCGAGCCGTTCACGTCCAGCGGGCGCTACGGCTCCGTCATGCGCATGGACCCGGACGGGACCTGGAAGCTCTTCCGCCACATGTTCAACTACGAAGTGCCTCCGCCGGGATTCGGCGAGATGTAGCACGGGAGGAGACGCGGGGCCGGCTTCGACCGGCCCTGCGCTCCTTCGTAGTCAGGCTCGTTTGCAACCGGTGTGATGCCCGGGCGTTCCGTTCCGGGCTCTGCTGACGCATACTGTGTCATGCCTTCCAAGCGGCAACACATCCGGCGGTTCGTCGCGCTCCTGCTCAGCGTGTATGTGGTGTGGCTCGTCTTCGGCTATCAGTATCACTTCCTGGACGGCGTCAACCTGCTCATCCACGAGGCGGGTCACCTCATCTTTGGAGCCGCCCCCGAAACGATGGCCGTGGCCGGGGGCACGATACTCCAGCTAGCGTTTCCGGTGTTGTTCGCCTGGTACTTCTGGCGTCGCAGCAGCATCTTCGAGGGGGCGGTGGTGGGTGTGTGGGTGGCGGAGAGCCTGATGTACACGGCCCGCTACCTGGGCGACGCGCAGGCCCAGGAGCTACCTCTGATCGGGGGACACCTGCACGATTGGAACTACCTGCTTGGCCGGGCCGGCATGCTGGAGCATGCCGGGGCTACTCGGTACGGGCGCTGCATATCGCTCGCCAGCCTGGCTCGCGGTCGGGCTGCGTGTGGCTGACGTGGAAGGAAGCGTAGCCGGGTGATCGGCTCAGCGTCCCGGTCGCGCGGCTACCGGTTCGCTTGCGTGTCCTTACGGTAGTACGCCCGTGCCCCGAGCAGCGCGATGACGGCCAACAGGGCGAGCGAACCGACGCGGTACAGAGCCCTCAGCTCCGCCAGATCCACGAATAGCACCTTCCCGATCGCCAGCCCGGCGACCGCGAGACCGGTGACTCGCACGGCCTTCAGGTCCTTCCAGAAGCCGTAGGCCAGGAGGCCGCCGGAGAGGATCAGCCAGTAGGCGCTTACCGCGAGTCCCGCCGCGAGTTCGGAACCCCCGTGCTGCAACACGAACTCGGGGATCTCGATCGTTCCCCCGGAGATCGCCACGAGCGCCGCGAGGAGCCAGGTGGCCGTGCGCAGTTTGAATCCCCCGGGCGCCTCCCACCGCTCATCGGTCTTTCGCCACAGCGGTCCGGCGATCGCCACGATCGAGGCGAGGTTCAGGTAGAGGGCTCTCGCCCACGGACCGACCAGCGCGGGGTCGTTCTCGGGTCGCGCCTCTGCGTTGGCTCCGAACAGGGAATAGACGCCGGCACCGACCAGGGCTGTGGCACTCCACCGATTCTCGGCCAGGGGACCGGAGCGGGTCGTCAAAGCGGCGAAGAGTGCGAGCACCGAGAAGCCCGCTGCCGCTCCGAGCCACTCCCACTGGGCCACGACGCCGGTGGCCAGAACGGCGAGTCCCGCGAGGTGCATGGCGGCGTTTCCGCGGAGCAACCCGGGCACGAGGAAGAACAGGGCGATCGCGACCGCGGCCAGCAGGGGATAGGCGTCAGCCGGCGCCGGGAGGGCCTCGGTTGCGACCACGACCCACGCGATGGCCGGACGCGTAGAACATCGTCGTAGCCACCAGCCCTAGCGGGTCGTCGGCGTGCAGGCGCGCGCCGGTGCCGGGCGGGACACCGATCGCTCGCCTCCATATCGGCCACACCAGGGCCGCCGGGCCCACCACCAGCAGCCAGGCGCCCCAGCCCTCGATCACCGGCGTGATGGCCATGGCCGATACCCACGCGAGAAGCCAGGCCACCAGGGCTTCCAACGTCCAATTGCGCCACAGCGCAGCGGCGAGCAGAACTCCCCCGCCAACCGTGATGTACAGGGAGCGCCAGCCAGCGTCCGCGTCCCAGGCGAAAGCGCCCATCAGGAAGTAACCGAGAATCACGACGGTGAAGGTCAGCCGCCAGTTCCGAAGCAGGGCCACCGCGCCGACCCCAATCGACACGACGAGCGAGTAGGCGAGGAGCAGGCTGACGCTCTCCGCATCTCCGAGCAGCATGGGTGCGAGATAGGCGCCCGCGGCCGCCATGCCTGCCAGGTACTCCTCGGAATTGCGAAGCGCGGTCAGAAGGACGAAGCCGGAGACGAGCGAGAGCGCCACGATCCCCAGCCAGGAAGGAACGAACTGAAACGGTCCAGCTGCTGCCCATACGGACAGATATCCAATCGCAGCGCCGGCGCCCTGAAGCCCGGCCCCGAACCGTCGAAGGCCTCGTCGGACGAGTCTCTCGCCGTACGCCGCTATCGCGACCGCGGCCACCAGCCCGGCTCCCACACGTGCCGCAGGGGAGACCCATCCCTGGTCGAAAGCGTACTTCAGGGTGAAACCGATGGCGGCGACGAGCGCGAGGATGCCGACGACCAGCAGCGCGTTCTGTCCCAGCCAGCTCTCGAGATCCAGGGGACGGCCCGGTAACGCGGCTTTCAGGTTGTCGAACGCTGTCTTTCGAGCCGGTGCGGCGGGAATTCCAGGTGGAGGTGCGCTCCGTCGAGACGGCGTCGACCGTTGTTGCCGAGCGCTATGCGCCAGCGCGTCGCGGATCTCTTCGACCGCGGATTCGAGCGCGGCCAGCCGCTGTTCGATCGGGTCCTTCGGTGACGACTCGTTCATGGCGGGCACCTCCACGCGACCAATGTCGCCTCGCGCGCCCCGAGAAGCGAGATTGACTGGCAGGTTTCTCCACCATCGCGCAGAACATGTGAGGAGTGGCAGATGAAGATCGCGGTTCTCGGTTCGGGCGCCGGCGGCACGGCCGTCGCCTTCGATTGGTCGGCGCACGGCCATGACGTATTCCTGTTCGACGTCGAGCAGTTCCCGGACAACGTGCGCCACATCTCCGAGACGGGACGGATCGACGCAGAAGGCGACCTCGAGGGCTCGGCGCCTGTCGCCTACGCGGGCCACGACGTTGAGGCCGTGATGAAAGGCGCCGGTATCGTCTTCCTGGTGGGTCCTGCTTTCGCGACGCGGCCGCTGGCTGCGGTTTGTGCCCCGTTCCTCGAACCGGGGCAGGAGGTGGTCGTGTGTCCAGGCTCGACCGGCGGCGCCCTGGCGTTCAAGGACGAAGCCGGGCTCGCGGTGGCGGCTGACGAGATCCGCGTGTCCGAGACCTCAACCCTGCCGTATGCCGTGCGTCTCACCGAGCCGGGCCACATCCGGGTATTCCTCAAGCTCACGGGCGGCTACTTCGTCGCGACGCTTCCAGCGCGCCACACGAACCGCACGCTCGAGCTCCTCCGGGAGGTCTATCCGGGCCTCGAGCCGGCGCGGAACGTTCTCCAGACGACGCTTCAGAACGCCAACCCCGTCATCCATCCGGTCGTGACCCTGCTCAACGCGGCACTGCTCGAGCGTACGGGCGGCGACTTCCTGTTCTACGAGGAGGGCGTCACGCCCGGCGTCGGCCGCTCGATCGAGGCGGTGGACCAGGAGCGGATCGCGATCGGCGAAGCGCTCGGGATCGAAGTCGTCCCGGACCCGGAGCTCAGCCTTCGGCAGGGGTACATGACCGAGAACTCCTACGAGCATGGCTACCGGACGGCGCCCGGATTCCTCGGAATCAAGGCCCAGTCGAGCCTCGATCATCGGTATCTCAATGAGGACGTGGGGTACGGGCTGGTGTTCCTGGCGGATCTCGGCCGTCAGCTTGGTGTCGGGACGCCGATCATGGACTCGGTGATCGCCCTGACGTCGCGCCTGACGGGACGGGACTATCGGGCCGAAGGAGCGCGCACCCCCGCCTCACTCGGGATCGCGGGACTGGACGCGGCGGCGCTTGTGGGGGTCGTATCCTGAGCGGTTGCTCACCGTGAGCCGGTGAGCCGTGGCCGGGCGGGTGCGCTCTACAGGTCTTCTGTGTATTCATAAAGAGATGCCGCACCTCCTTGCGCCTCCTCTGAAAGGGGCGAAGGCGTGACGCAGCGTCCGCAGTTCTGGAAGTGGAGTCTTCTGCTGATTCTCGGCCCGGGATTGGCGAGCTGCTACAAGTGGGCCCCCATCGATCCGCCGTTCGAGGATGCGTTCGCAGATCACCTCCGCCGCGAGGTCCGGCTGACTCTCGTCGATGGCGAGCAGATCGCCCTCTACAATCCACAATTGGCCGGAGGCACCATCGCCGGTCACGCGGAAGCGAATCATGATGGGTGGCCGGACACCCTGATCCCGATCGAAGACGTAGAAACTGCGGAGAACCGCGAGACGAGTGGTCTCGGGCGCCGTCGCGGGGCACGAGGCTCATCTCGGCTACCGACGGCGCACAGACATCGCTTGCCGGGCGCGGGTGGGTGCTCGGGTGGACCCCCGCTGCGGACGCGCTTCACTGGCAGATCGAAAGTGAGATCTTCCTGAGGCCATTGGATGGAAGTGAGATGCGCCTCCTGTTGACCCTGCCGGAGCGCCTCTTCGGTTGTGCGCACCGTCGTGGTTCGACGGACGCGGGGTTCATCTGCTTCCAGCGTGAAGACAATTCGGACCTGTGGTTGCTTGAGAATCTGGCGCCCTGATCCTGCCGCGGAGCAAGGGACTCCCGCCCTCGAAAGGGGAAACCGCCCATCAGAATCAGCTTCTCCCCGAACTGATGATCACCGTGAACTTCCCGACGTGCTCATCCCCTTCGGGCGTGGTGACGTGGAAGAAGTACACCGCACTGGCCACGTACTGGTTGTTGCGGTTCCTGAGGTCCCATTCGGCCCGGCCCCCGCCCGACGGGTCGTCGTGATTGAGGATATCCACCAGAACGCCGGTCACCGAGTAGATCCGAATCGTCGCCTGCGGCGGCAGGTTGACGAACATGAGCTTCTTGGTGGTGGGGGCCCGGTCGTAACGGCCACTCGCGAGATAAGGATCAGGAACCGTGTGAACCTGCGTCAGGTCGGTGGGGCCTGTAGCGGAGGTGGCGCGCTCCACCCTCCACGTCAGGGTCAGCCCCGGCACCAGGAGCGGTCGGGTGGCCGTACCCGCCCCCGTGTACGACTCCACGTACCCGTATCCGGTCGGATCCTCTGATTCGAAGGAGGTTTCGTCGGAAGTGACCGCACCGGAGTACGTGCGCAGTGTCCAGATCGTACCGTCCGCCGGAAGCTCGCTCATTTCGAAAATGTAGCGCTCGCCGTGGATGTAGAGGCCGAAGCCCGTGCCGGTTGCCACCAATCCGTCCGCGAAGTTCTGGCCGTCCCGGATTCCATCGGTGCTGGTGCTCACTATCGCAGGCGTGTCCACGAGGTCCACCGACGGGCCCAAGGGAACCCAGTCCCCGAGACCGGCTCCCCCACACTCGCCACCCCCGACGCCGTCGCGGATCGTCTCGAGGGCAGGGTCCAGATAGTTGAAGTCGTTCCAGTCGACGAACCCGTTCCCGTTCGCGTCGGTCGTCAGGAACCCCCAGCTGGCTCTCACCTTCGGAGCGAACGGTACCGGAGTGCCGTGCGTAACATTTCGTACCGAGACCGCTCCACCCTGCCATGTCACCTCGATATCCGCAGCCACTCCCAGCTTACCCATGGCGCGCTCGAAACACACCTTCTCGAAGTGCGAGCAGTCATCTCCACCGACGCAGGATACGGGCGCTCCCGGTTCCACCGAGGTGTAGGCGATGGGAGACCACACGGTGTCTACTGCGTCAAGGTGGCCCACGCGGATGTACCGGGTCGGGTCAGCGATCTCCTCGCGGGCACCGTCGAACCAGCGCGACCCCCCGTGATCGACGTACTCCGTCACCCACCTTCGGTTCTGCGAACCCTCCGTCGAACTGAGGTTGAGGGCTTCGTTGAACTCACCGGTCGCGGTCGCGGTCGCACTGGCCTCCGGGATCCCGAACGCCTCCAGCGATTCCGCGTCGAATTCGACTTCCTGTGTCACAAGCCTGGCGGTCTGCGGAATGGGGTCCTCGCCGAAGCTCGCCCACCACGGATTATAGATGTCCACCACGGTCGCAGCGTCGGACCCGTCCATTGATACCGTCGCGTACATCTTCAGGCACACGTGGAACGGATCTCCTCCGACCGGGCAGTCCTCGGTCGGTTCGCCGAACGAGGAGCCGAGACTGAACACGGGGACAACGCTGTCGATTCGGGCTGTAAGGGAGAGCGTCGGCAGCAGCCTTTCGACTAGTGGCGCGAACGTCTGCGTTACGGCGTTGCTCGGAGGCATTGGGCCCGAGAACGTCCCAGTGGCTTCATTGATGTCAGGTACGCGGGTCCGAGTGTCCAAGGACTCACCGTTTTCGCCGACCAGAAACATTTGCAGCCCGGCGTAGACTATCTCGGGCGCGTCCGCCCGCGGTATGACCGACTGATTGTTCTGCACCGAGCGCAACGTATGCGGCCCCGATGCCATCGAGTTCACGTCGAACGCAGTCACGGCGTAGAAATAGGTGAAGCTGTTGATGACCGACTGGTCGACGTACACGAACGGGACCCCGGTATCCGATAGCACCGCCGTGGGCCCGGTGACGCGGTCGGACACGATCACCGTGTCGATCGACGCCGCACGCGGCATGCTGCTCACGCCGCCACCCGGAGGACCTCCCGGCGATCCGTTATTGAACACCATTGTGCTGTTGAGCGGTCTCACCAGGGGGTCGTCGACGTCGAATGGACAGATCTCTCCGGCAGCGTAGCCGATCACCGGGATCAGGTTGCCCGTTTCCGTGCTCACGGCCATCGCGCCCACGTCTTCCTCCGGATGCACCGTCTCGCACGTGTAATCGAAGAACTCCGTGTCCGCATAGTCGAACTGGGCGATGAGGTCGAGGTTGCCGGTCAATGTCCCGCGCCAGATCCGGTACCCCTCGACGTCGTTCTGCCGGTAGTTGGGGTTGTACAGCGCCGATTCCGGATCGCTGGCCAGCTCATAGAACGGGTCGCCCGCAACTTCCGTGACGCTCGGTTCCCATACCACGGTCACCTGGTCGTCGCCCGGTACGAGGTAGAATGGCGGCGGCTCCGGCGCGAAACCCAGCAGGAACTGGCTGTCGAACACGCTCTGGGCCACGAGGGCCCGGCCAAGCAGGCTACCGGGGACCACTCGCACTTCGAACTGGTCGATCTTGTTCGACCGGTGCTCCACGTCGGCCGGGTATATCGAGCCCGACGGTGGCGGGCCATCGTATCGGATCCAGCCCGCCCCACGCTCGATGGTCCGGATTTCGTTCTCGGTGGCGTCCGATACCGCGGCGCAACTCTGACCATTGATGTCGCAGCCGCGGGCGCTACCATAACCCGGATGGAACGACGGCACGCCCGGAGGATTGGCGTTGACGTTGGCCGGATTCCGGACGATGCCCGACGGTGATCCGTCGGGCATCGTTTCCACGGTCGGCCCGACCATGTACGCCACGATCATCGTCTCGACGCCGCCTGGAGCCAGGTCGAAAGGGCCGGATGACTGGTAGAATTGAAGGTCGGTCGCGAGGTCGGGATTGAAGCACAACGACCGTTCTGTCGTCGCCGGGCTCCCGGTTTCGATCTCCGCCCGCAAGCTGCACGTCGGATCCCCGAGTGCTGAATCCAGGTTGCCAGACAGATATCGCCACAACTGCCGGTCTCCTTGCGGGCTCGGGAACGGACTTATGAACGCACCCGGATTGGTCGTCGCCGAGAAGAGGCTAAGACCGATCTGCTCGCCCGTGATCGGGTCTACTGGGCTTTGAAGAAACTTCACTCCTACGATTCCGGACGCGTCGGTGAAGAAGGGCGGGTAAAACACCGACGGAGGGTAGGTGTAGCCTTCCGGGGAGAAACCACCGTGATACCCTATGCCCAGATCGAACGGCAGGATGGCGGTGGCGTAATTGCCGAACCAGTCGAATGGGAGGCTACTGACCTCAGAATCGACAAAGATACCGACGTACATCTCCGACATCGACCATCCACTGTCGGGAAGAGCGTCGTCTCCACCGAAGAACAGGTCCTCGTTCATTCTCTGGAATTCGGGATCGTCGGTGACGTTCTCGAACTCGAGCACGAAGTAGATGACCGATTCGTTGCCCAGCGGATACGTCCACGATAGACTCCGCTGGCTTACCAGAATTCCCATCGGATGCTGACGCTCGCCCGGCGCAGCTTGCGGATCGCCGTCCCAGTACTGAACCCACGTGTCTTGCTGCGACGCCGTCTTCCGGCCGAGAAGGACCGGCGAGTACACGTCGGGGTTCGAGATGTACGCCTCCGCAGGCCAACTCTCCAGATCCTCTGGATCCAGCGAATCGTACAGCTCCGTGAGCGCCGTACCGTGCCCATCCGTTCCCGTGGGATCGGGGTAGATGTAGGCTCCAACCGTATCGTTGGCCCACGGCCCCGCTGCCTCCGAGTTGATGCCGGCGAGCCAGGGTCCTCCTCCGAACACGTAGCCGTCAGAGGTACCGGCGGGCCAGAAGAGTCCGTGCTGGACTTCAGGGTAGTTGAACGTCGTACACAGGTGGCCGACTGACACCAGGCTGCACTGTACCCGGTTGCCGGAGAGGATCAGGGTGGGTGCGGAAAACAGCCTGAACGCATCGGCGCCTGGCTGAACCTTTCCATACTTCCCGGGCCCTTGCTGTCCGATCGCCACCGTCACCCAGAACAGCAGCGCGGAGAGAATCAGCGTTCCCCACCTCAACCTGCACCGCGATCGTGTCATTTGTGCAGTCTCCCGTAGCGGATCTTCAGAACGCGAGCCGCAGACCCAGCCTCAAGTTCTGGTCAGAAGGAACCATCCGGTCGAGCCCGTTCCAGTACTCCCACTCCTGCCCGAACGAGTGTTCCTGTTCCTCGACCGTGAACACTCCGTCACCGTTTCCCCATCGCTCCTCCGCCCGGAGCAGCATGTACTTGTTGAAGTCCGTTTCCGGAGACTCGGCCATGATGTCGAAGTCCCGGATCTCGTTGTCACCGTCCAGCAGAGGATCGGCCAGCGCGTCCGTCAGTAGCCGCGCCCGCGCTCGCTCGTTCACCGGGTTCCCCGTGTCGAGAAAGACCATTCTAGTGACCGCGATGTCGAACGGGTTCCGCCAGTCGACGAACGCCTGAAGACTCCAGCCCTTTCCGATCTGGAAGCCCTTCATCAACCGGACGTCGAACCGGGTCTGCCACGGAGTTTGGAGGGCTCCGATCGAAGTCCGGGCGGGACCGCGCGCACTCGGCGGACCCACGTCGCCGTAGTTCCCCTGGTATTCCAATCCGGTGTACCGCTGGCCGCTACGCACCGACAAGACGGCGAATACTCCAAAATCGCGGAGAATTGCCCCGACCGTCGTTCCCTCCATGTAGTCCACCGGAAAATGGAGGCTTGTCGTGAGTCCCACGTTGTGCTGGCGGCCCAGCTCCAGAGGCAGGAGCACCTCGGGTGGGGCGACCGGCTCGCCGGTAAGCACCCCGATGTTCGACTGCTGCGTGTTGACCAGGTTCACGTAGGTCCAGGGGTCGCTGCCCGTTCCGCGGGCGTCGAGATAGCTGTAGTTCAGGTTGCCGGTAAAGAAGTTTGCAATCGCCCCGTCCAGCCTGATTTCGAATCCAAGGGACTCGGTGAAATCCTGGTTCGTGAGGACGGTTCTCAGGGCCGGCGCTCCGTTGTTCGGGTCCTCGAACTCGATGACCCGATACGTGAGCGCGCGTCTCTGCTTCTTGTTGAAGGCGGCGATATCGAAGACCAGGCGGCTACCGATGAGCTGCCGGTACCCGAACTCGAAGGTTTGAGTGCTCGGGAGATCCACATCGCGGCCCGCCACGCCCATCAACGTGGGTTGGGCAGCCGCTCCTGCACCGCTGAAGAAAGCGGGCGTCTGAACGAATCTGCCGTAGCTGAGCCGGAAGGTGGACGTCGGCGTCACGGGAAACGCAGCTCCGAGCCGGGGGCTCCATTCCGACTTGGTCGTTGCGGGGATGAAGTTCTCGAGACAAGTGCCGTTGGGGTTCTCCTCCGTCACGCCGTTGCACGGCTCGTCAAACTTGGGGACGAACCTCGATGAACCCGCGTCCCACTTGACGAAGCCTGACTGGAGACTGTCGGGAACGTTGGTCTCGAAGCCCGGTATGCGGGCGAACTGGATGTCCGGATCCAGGTAGTCCCACCGGATACCGCCTTCGAGTACCAGGTCGCCAACGTCGAGGCGGTCCTGGAGGAACAGACCGGCCCGGATCGGTGCCGCGAGATCGGGTCTCCCCTGGCCGCCCACCAGCGGCATGTACATCCGGCTCAGGTCAATAGAGAGATACTCGCCACCCACCTTCAGCCGGTTAAATCGGCCGACCTGCCAATCAAGGGAGCCCCTGAACTGCCATTGGACTTCATCCTGTACGAGATAGCCCGCGTCGCCAACACCCGTGATGGGATACCCGCCGGACCAGCCCCACGGGTTGGCCCTCAAGTTCGTGCTCAGTCCCGGGACTGTCTGTATCGTCCGCAGTTCGTCTCGGCCCGGATACACCCTGAGGCTGTCAGGAGCCATGGCGCCGCTCCGGTAGGCACGGACGAACTCATCCGACGGGCGAAAAACGTTCATTCCGTACCGGGTCAGGCCTTCGTCAACAGCAAAATCGATGTCGCTGAACGTGAAGCCGAGGAAGGGATTCCGGTTGTCCTGGAACCAGGGCATGTCGACGCTGCCGAACCGAACGTTCGTAGCCTGGTAACTGGCCCGCAGGTCCAGCGCCATCTGCTGCGTGGGCGATTGAAGCAGCGTGATGAAGCTGGAGAGAGTCAGCACGTCGCGGGCTTCCCGTTGTCCATTCGACGTTGTCGGTGAGGAACTGCTCGTACCAGCTGCCCCTGTAGTAATTTTGATACCGATTACGTGTGTATCCCAGGTTGAGACGGGAGCCTCGCGGAAGCTGGTAGTTGAGGTTGGTTGTGAACTGGAGATCGTCCGAGAAGTCGTTCGGACTGGCCCGGCCGTTGTCCCATGGCACGAGGTTGGGGGCGGCGACATCCACCGAGTCGGGTACCTCGAGGCCGCTCGCCGAGCTCCGCGGCATGCGGAAGTTGGCCGGGTCTCCAGGAGTACACAGCCCGGAGTACCTGGGATCGTCCGGACACGTATCGACCCCGTCCGCGAAGAACCTGTTGGGGACACCCTCGTTCTCGAACCACTGCTGTCCTGAAGCCGTACCGGCCAGGAAGAAGGCAAGCGGACCGACGATCGGTCCTCCGAGATTGAGTTCCAGGCGATTAAAGTTCGTGCGCCACGACTCGGGACCCAGCTGGTCTGTGTGGAACTCGAGAGCGCCGCTGAAGCTCCGTCCGCCGGTGCGTGTCACGTAGCTAATGATGCCGGACTGGGCCTCGCCGAACTCGGCGGCGAATGCTCCCACGTTGACGTCGAGCTGCTCCAGGGAATTCGTGGGCACCTGCACGTTGGATGCCAGAGCGCTGCCGAACGATCGAACCAGCACTCCATCGAGGTAGACCGCCTCCTCGTTGGGACGTCCACCCCGAATGCTGACGCACGGTGTGCGGTTCGGCCCCGGGTCGTCCGAGCATCCGAGTTCCTCGTACACACCGGGCTGCAGAACGACGATCTGCGACACATTATCCACGGGGAGCAGGTCAACCGCCTCTCCCCGGACGATTGCCTTGGATGAGACTTGGTCTCGGGGCACCAGCGGATTTTGCTCTCCCTCCACCACGAGCGACTCGAGCTCGATAGCCGCTTGCTCGAGCTCGAAGTTCAGGGTCTCGGTCTGACCGGCGAGAATGCGCTGCGCTTCGAATGTAAATGCCCGATAGCCGAGGATCCGCGCCTCGACGGAGCGGAGTCCGGGCGGCGCCTCGTTGAGGAAGTAGAAGCCCTGTTCGTTCGTGAAATTGGAGACCGTCGTTCCGACCACTGCAACCCGGGCCATCGCGAGCGGCTGACCGGTCGCCGCGTCCGTCACCCGGCCCCGGATAGTCCCCGTTGTGACCTGAGCTGTGAGTGGGACCACCGAGGTGACGAGAAGGACGAGGACGATCGGCGAAAACGGCGCGTGCGCGACCCGGTATCGCCACGGCCGCTCGAGGCTTGGGAACGGCATGATCGCACCTCTCAGCTGCACGGATGCGCTCGGGGGGCCGGCGCGATTCCTCTCAACTGCTCTGGGGCCGATCTGACTGCGGACGCAGGGCACAGGTGGTCCGCGAGGAAGGGGGGATTCCAGAACAAAAGATAGATCGCGGTTATACCATGTGCAACCGTAGTTTAGAGATAGGGATCTGCTGCCGCGGCCGGGGAGGCGAGCACCCTCGAGCCTGTGGGTGGGCAGGTCAGCCGGTGTAACGTAGATTACCCGGACTCCCCCTCGCTCCTGTGCGGAGCGGTGACATGTCGTGTTCTTCGTGCGACTCCGTGCGGCCCCAAACCATTGGTCCACAGTCGAGTCTGAGATCGACCACCGGCTCGCTCGTCGTCGCGGTCTGTGGATCGTGCTTTCGCTTGCGCTGGTGGTCGTGCTCGGGTGGCTTTGGGCCTCCAGCGCTTCGCGGTCCCCGCGTGACTACTTCGCCGAGACACCAGTCGGCCCGCTCCAGTTCGAGACCTATGCACGGCTCTATGACTACGAGCCGCCCGACCTTGATGCCTTCGTGGAGCAGACGGACACGACGGAGAGCTGGATCCTGGAGCGCGTGAGCTTCACCGCGGCGTACGGTCGCGAGCGAATGGTTGCCTGGGTCTACCTGCCGCGCCGCACCACGCAGCCATACCAGACGGTCGTGTGCTGGCCGGGAAGCCTCGTCCTGTGGACGGACAGCCTTGATACGCGGTTGTTCGGCGACGCCTTCAGCTTCTTTCCGGAGAGCGGCCGAGCCTTCGTGCTACCTCAATTCAAGGGATCGTTCGATCGGGACGACTACCTGAATCCGATCGAGGGAGGGCCGGCCTGGCCGAACCAGGAGCGTGAACTGACCATTCAATGGGTGAAGGACCTCCGGCGCACGTTGGACTACCTCGAGACCAGGCCCGACATCGACGGAGCGAAGCTGGCTTACTACGGGTGGAGCTGGGGCGGATTGATGCTTCCCATCGCACTCGCCGTAGAGCCTCGCTTCAAGACAGGAATCTCCGATGAGGGCGGACTGACGGGGAAGCCTCATCCAGCAGAGGTCGATCCGTTCCACTTCCTGTCCCATGTAGAGGTCCCGGTCCTCATGCTGAACGGGAGGGACTCCCCCATCTTTGCCTACGAAGAGGCACAGCTACCCATGTTCGAGTTCCTTGGGACTCCCCCGGAGCACAAACGCCACATCAGGTACGATGCAGAGCACTATCTCGAGAACTCGACGATCGCGGACGACATGCTGGCGTGGTTGGACACGTACCTCGGTCCGGTGGAGCGCTTCCAGCAGTGACCGCTGGTGCGTGAAGTACGCCCTGGAGCTATCGTTATCGTACCCCTCGCTCCCGCACGGAGCCATTGAATGCCCGACCTGCTCGAGCGCCTGCGAAGTGCCCTCGCTGACCGGTACGCGGTGGAGTCGGAGATCGGCCGCGGCGGGATGGCCACGGTGTTCCTCGCCGAGGACATCTGAAGCACGAGCGAAAGGTCGCGATCAAGGTCCTTCACCCGGAGCTGGCGGCCACCCTCGGTACGCAGCGCTTCCTGCGCGAGATCAAGATCGCCGCCGGCCTGAACCATCCTCACATCCTGGCCTTGTTCGACTCCGGCGAGGCGGCCGGCCTTCTCTACTACGTCATGCCGTACGTCGAGGGCGAGTCCCTTCGGGAGCGGCTCGAAGCGGAGGTTCAGCTCCCTATCGACGAGGCAGTGGCGATCGCCGCCGAGGTGGCCGAGGGACTTGACTACGCCCACCGTCAGGGCGTCATCCATCGCGACATCAAGCCCGGCAACATCCTGCTCAGCGAAGGGCACGCGCTGATCGCGGACTTCGGTATCGCACGGGCCATTGGTGCGGCTTCCGAAAGCGGCGCTGCGGCTACCGGCCTCGCCGTAGGGACGCCCCACGTACATGAGCCCGGAGCAGGCGAGCTGCCGACGCCAACGTGGATGGCCGCTCGGACGTCTACGCCCTGGGCTGCGTGCTGTGGGAGATGCTGGCCGGAGAGCCTCCGTTTGGCGGTCCGACGCCGCAGGTGATCATGGCCCGCAAGGCGGTCGAGGAGGCACCCGACGTGCGGGGCGTCCGGGGGCGGGTTCCGGAGGCGCTGGAGGCGTGCCTCGAAGCTGCGCTTGCGCCGCAGCCACCAGATCGCTTCTCGGCGGCCGGTGAGTTCGCGACGGCCCTGCGCGAAGCGATCCTCCTCGGTGTCACACCCCAGGCGGTGGCACGGAAGAGGAGACGGCAGCGGCGCCGTTCGATGCTCGCGGGTCTCGCGGCAGTGCTGGTCGTCGGAGCGGCACTCGCCCTGAAGGCACGAGCCGAGCGCCGGCAAGTTGAGTGGGCCCGCACCGAAGGCCTGGAGTCCATCCGGAGATTGGCCCACGCCGGTAGATACGATTCCGCGTTGGTGCTGGCGAATCGCGTCGAGATACTCATCCCACAGGACTCGATGCTCAACGCGTTGTGGGGCCTGATCTCCGCCACGGTAGCCATCGAGACCGATCCGCCCGGTGCAAGTGTGTACCGGAGGAACTACGGAGCGGATGAAGAAGTCCCGTGGCGGTTGGTCGGTGTCACCCCAGTGGACAGCGTCCGGATCCCGCTGGAGTACACGCACTGGCGGCTCGAACTGGATGGCTACGCCACGCGCGAGAACATCACCCTGCCATGGTGGAGTCCCCGTAGAGCCAGGAGACTGCTTGCGCCCGAGGATACGGTCTCCGGAATGGTCCCCGTCGGCGGCTATTCATTCGATCCGGGTTGGTATCCGGTGTCTGAGCGGTTCTCGATCGGCGACTACCTGCTCGATCGCTACGAAACCACGAATCGTCAGTACGCGGCGTTTGTCCAGGAGGGCGGCTACGAGAATCGCGAGTATTGGGTCGAGCCCTTCGTGGTGGACGGACAGGTAGTCCCTTGGGAGCAGGCGATCGGCCTGCTCGTCGATGCGACCGGCCAGCCTGGTGCCAGTACATGGGTCGGCGGTACTTACCCGGCTGGACAGGAAGACTTCCCGGTCGGCGGAATCAGCTGGTACGAGGCGGCTGCCTACGCGAAATACATGGGGAAGAGCCTCCCGACCGTATTCCACCTGGACGCGGCCATGGAGGATCTCTTCGACCCGGTCGTGATCCCCCACTCCAACGTGGGTCCCACGGAAGGACCTGTCGCCGTCGGAAGTCGTCAGAGCCTTGGTGACTTCATGACCTATGATCAGTATGGCAACGTCCGCGAGTGGACGTTCAACGCCCGCGACAATGGGAAGGTCGTTTTCGGGGGGAGCTGGGGCGATACGGACCACCGCATTCTCGACTGGGAATGGCAGACGGTCTGGGCCTGGGATCGTTCAGCTGAGAACGGAGTCCGGCTCGCCGTCTACAGCGACACGAGCGGTGTCTCGATCGCCGAGCGTCCCATGGCACCTGAATCGCCGGGGGACGATACGCCTTCGATTTGGGACAGGACGCCGGTCAGCGAATCCGTTTACGACTCCTTGGTACGCAGGTACGACTACGATGCAGCCCAGCTCGAGCCCACGACCGAGGGAATCGACACGCTGCTCGGCTGGCCGGTCGAACGCGTGAGCTTCACCGGGCCTGACGGGTCCACTCGGATGGGAGCCTACGTCTTTCTCCCTCGCCACGGTCAGCCGCCGTTTCAGAGCGTTCTGTTCATGTTGGGCTACGCGGCGGAGATGAGAAGTTTCGCTCGGGAGTACCTGCTCTTGTTCGATTCCTTCTTGGAACGAGGCCGTGCCGTCGTGCTGCCGATCCTCACCGGCACGTATCAGCCCTACGATCCGGCAAGTTTCGTGCTGGATAACCGCTACTGGCAACCTCCCGAGATCGTCATCCAGTGGGCGAGAGAACTCAGGCGCACGATCGACTACCTGGAGACCCGTTCGGATATCGATAAGGAGAGGATAGCCTTCTACGGCATGTACTTCGGGGCGATTCACGCACCGATCTTCACCGCCATCGAACCACGGATCAGAGTGGCGTTCGTGGAGAGTGGTGCCCTTGTTTCAGACCCTTCGTGGCCGCCAGAGGTCGATCCATTTCATTTTCTTCCCCGGGTGCGTACACCGATCCTCATCATACACAGCCGCTACGGACGCGACTTCACGTACGAGGACTCTCAGCTGCCAATGTTAGAGCTCCTGGGTACGCCTCAGGAACACAAACGCCTGGTCTCGGGACCGTTCCACTGGCCGATAATGACCCACGAAATAGTGGCGGAAGTTGGCCCCTGGTTCGACCGCTACCTGGGCTCGGTAGAGGGCTTCTAGCCCATGCCCGACCACCTCGAGCGCCTGCGTGATGCCCTCGCCGACCGGTACGCGGTCGAGTCGGAGATCGGCCGCGGCGGCATGGCCACGGTCTTCCTGGCCGAGGACCTCAAGCACCGCCGCCAGGTCGCGATCAAGGTCCTGCATCCGGAGCTCGCCGCCACACTTGGACCGGAGCGCTTCCTGCGCGAGATCGAGATCGCGGCCGGCCTGAATCACCCCCACATCCTGCCCCTGTTCGACTCCGGTGAAGCGGCCGGTCTCCTTTACTACGTCATGCCGTACGTGGAAGGGGAGTCCCTGCGAGAGAAGCTCGTGAGCGAGGGCCAGCTTCCGATCGACCAGGCCGTGGCGATTGCCGCGGAGGTGGCCGAGGGCCTCGACTACGCTCACCGCCAGGGCGTGATCCACCGGGACATCAAGCCGGGCAACATCCTGCTCAGCGAGGGGCATGCGCTGATCGCCGACTTCGGCCTGGCGCGCGCCGTCGACGCGGCCAGCGAGGGAAAGGCCCCGGCGATCGGTCTCGCAGTGGGAACGCCCGACTACATGAGCCCCGAGCAGGGTGCTGCTGACACAACGTTGGACGGCCGGACCGACGTCTATGCGCTGGGCTGCGTGCTGTGGGAGATGCTGGCCGGCGAGCCGCCATTCAGCGGACCTACGCCGCAGGTGATCCTGGCGCGCAAGGCGATGGAGGAAGCGCCCGACGTACGGGCGATTCGTAGCCGGGTACCGGAGGCGCTGGAGATGTGCCTTGAGGGTGCCCTGGCACCTGCACCAGCCGATAGGTTCGCCACGGCAGCAGGTTTCGCGTCCGCCCTCCGCGAGGCGGTGTTGTTGGGCGTCACCCCGCAGGCGGTGGCCCGGCGGAAGAGAAGGCGACGAAGGCACTGGGTGCTGGCAGGACTCGCGGTCGTGGTCGCGATCGGAGGGGTGCTTGCGTGGCGGGCCTTCGCCAAACAGCGTCAGGTGCAGTGGGCGCGAACAGAGGCCATGCCCGAGATCCTGCGGCTAACGAACGAAGGCAAGCACGACTCCGCGCTATACGTGGCGAGACTGCTCGAATCGAGCCTGACGAGTGCTGACACGGTTCACATTCCTTGGGGTTTCTTCTCGTGGGACGTGACCATCGAGACGGATCCACCTGGCACCCGAGTTTACTGGCGGCTGCTGGACGATGTGAGCGGGGCTGATTGGCAATTCCTGGGCACAGCGCCCATGGAGGGAGTTCGGCTGCCCGACACCGCCTTCGGATATCGGTTCGAGAAGGAGGGATACGAGACGCGGGAGCTCCGCTGGAGCGGGCAAATGCTTGGACTCGTGGGCTTGGACCTGAAGAACTCGACGCCTCCGGGCATGGTACGGGTGCATTGGTGGCGCATCGAAAGCGATTTCCATCTCGATCGATTTGAGGTCACGAACCGACAGTATCAGGAGTTCGTGGCTGCCGGCGGATATGAAAGTGAAGAGTACTGGACAGAGCCCTTCGTGCTCGATGGGCGAACCGTGTCCTGGGAGGAGGCCATGTCTCTGCTGGTGGACGGCACTGGCCACCCGGGACCGAGTACATGGGGAGGCGGCTCGTACGAGGAGGGGTACGAGGACTTTCCCGTTGGGGGCCTGAGCTGGTATGAGGCAGTAGCGTTCGCTCGGTACTCTGGAAAGACCCTGCCCAGCCACTGGCACCTGCGTCTCGCCATGCGTGCGGGCACCCTGTTCCAGATGATCCCGCGCTCCAACCTCGACGGAATCGGACCGCAGGCCGTGGGGGCGTCACCGACCGAGGGGCCGTTCGGCGCCTTCGATCAGTACGGAAACGTAAGGGAGTGGACCTACAACACCTCGGGAGAGGGACGGGTGGCTTTCGGAGGCAGTTGGACAGATACGTGGGATGCGACGGATGATGGATCGCAAATACTCTCTCCCTGGGATCGCTCACCGGAGAACGGATTGAGGCTCGTCCTCCATCCTGACACGGCTCGCTTGACACGTTGGTCCGAGCCTATCGACCCGCCCGAGCCCATGCGGGACTACTGGTCGGAATCTCCCGCGGACGATGCCGAGTACGAAGTGCTCGCCCGCGTCTATGACTACGAAGCTGCCGAACTCTCTCCACTCGTTGAACTCGCGGACACCGTCTATGGCTGGCCCATGGAACGGGTCAGCTTCACGGGTCCCGACGGCACCAGCCGCATGGGGGTGTTTCTCTTCCTCCCGCGCGGCGGTCGGCCACCCTTCCAGACGGTCCTGTATTTCAACGGCTACGCCCAGCAATCTCCCGTATTCCCCCCCGAGCACATACTCATGTTCGACTCCTTCCTCCGGACCGGACGTGCGATCGCCCTGCCCATCCTGTACGGGACCTACGAACCGTACGATCCCGAAAAAGGTGTGGAAGAAGACCTGGACTGGCAGACAGCAGAAACTGCCGTGCGCTGGGTCAAGGAGCTGATCCGAACGATCGACTACCTGGAATCGCGGCCGGAAATCGACCACCGGAGGATCGCGTACTTCGGGCAGTACTTCGGAACGACCCACGCGCCGATCGTCCTGGCGCTCGAGCCGCGGATCAAGGTCGCCTTCGCGGAGTCCGGGGCCCTCGACCCCTGGTCAGCGTTTCCTCCTTATGCGGACCCTTTCCACTTCCTTTCTCGGGTGAGGACGCCGTTCCTGTTGATCAACACCCGCTATTCTATGAGGTGGCCGTACGAGGAAAGCCAGCTGCCGATGCTCGAGTACCTGGGAACCCCGGAGGAGCACAAGCGCCTGGTGACCGGAGACTACACGGATCCTGTCCAATTCCCCGACATCTATCCCGTCGTCCACCCCTGGTTCGACAGGTACCTCGGATCGGTCGAGGGTTTCTAGAACCCAGCTCCGCGTCAGCCACCCTATCCCTGAAACCACCCCTCTCCCCCCCCCGTAGAGCCCACAGTCGAGTCGAACCCGGGCCCTCTCGCGAGGCAGGACACATGATCGCCGATCTCCGCTACGCCATCCGGCAACTCATCCGCCGTCCCGTCTTCACGGTCGTCGCTCTCCTCACCATGGCTCTCGGGGTCGGTGCAAACAGCGCCATTTTCAGCATCGTGAACGCCGTGCTGCTGCGGCCGTTGCCCGTGGACCGACCCGAAGAGCTGGTCGACATCTACACGCTCGACGGCGACGAGACGTTCATGAACCCGCACGACTATCCCGACTACCTCGAGATCAGGCAGGACAGGGAGACGTTCGTGGACGTCGTCGCCTATGCGGCGGATTTCGTCGGCATGACGGTGGGGACGGAAGCCGAGGTCTTGTTCGGCGAGAACGTGTCCGGAAACTACTTCGACGTCCTGGGGATTCCGGCGGCTCGCGGACGAGTGTTCCAGGACGGCCTCGACGATCAGCCCGGTGCCTCGGTCGCCGTCATCGGGAACAGCCTCTGGAGGCGGCACTTCGGCGCCGATCCGGACGTGATCGGGCAGACCATCATCCTGAAGGGAAAGCCGTTCGAGATCGTGGGGGTGGCGCCGGAGTGGTTCAAGGGCGTTTGGGTCGGCTTCAACGTCGAGGTGTGGATCCCGGCCAGCGCCATCACGTACTTCGACCCCTCCCGGTCCGGCCTCGACGTGCGGAGCGGCCGTAACTACCTGGTGAAGGGTCGGCTGCAGCCCGGCGTGACGCAGGAGCAGGCGCAGGCGCGCATGGACCTCAAAGCGGCGCAACTCGCCGCCGCGTTTCCCGAGAGCAACGCCGATAGGTCCTTCCACGTCATCCCGAGCACGGATGTACGTCTCCACCCGAACATCGACGGCACCATGGTGCCGGTGGCGGCGCTGTTGATGACGGTCGTCGGCCTCCTGCTTCTCATCGTGTGCTCCAACCTGGCGAACCTGATGATCGCCCGGGCCCTCGGCCGCCGCCGCGAGATCGCGATCCGGCTGGCCGTGGGGGCGGGCCGCGGTCGCCTGATCCGGCAGCTGCTCACGGAGAGCCTGGTACTGGCCGTGGCGGGCGGCGCGCTCGGTCTCCTGCTCGCGTGGGGGATTACGACGGCGATCGTGCGCTTCCAGCCGCCGATGCTGATCTCGCTGTCGCTCGACCTGGGGCTGGATGCGACCGTGCTGGCTTTCACCTTCGGCGTGGCCGTGCTGGCCGGACTGCTGTTCGGCCTCGTGCCCGCGCTGCAGGCCACAAAGCCGCAGCTCGTACCGGCTCTCAAGGACCTTCCGTCCACGGTGGGCAGCCGGTATCGCCGGTTCGGTCTCCGCAACGTCCTCGTGGTGGCGCAGGTCGCCATCTCCATGGTCCTGCTGGTGGGAGCGGGCCTGTTCGTTCGCAGCCTGATCGCCGCGCAGGACATCGACCCCGGGTTCGAGGGCGAACGGGCCGTCGTAATGACGGTGGCTCCGGGCCTGACGGACTGGGACAGAGACCATCGGGACGAGATCCTGGCGCGTCTCCTGGAGCGGACGCGGGCCCTGCCCGGCGTCGAGTCGGCGGCGATGGCGAGTCGGCTCCCCCTCGGGGCCGCGATCCAGACGAACGAGATCTATCCCGTGGGAGCGGACATCAATCTCGAGTCTCCTCCGAGCGTGGACGTCACCCGGATCTCACCCGACTACTTCCGGACCCTGGACGTGGTCCTGCTCGAGGGACGCGACTTCACCGAATCGGATGACCGGGAGGCTCCGCTCGTCGTGATCGTGAGCGAAGCCACGGCGCGGCAGCACTGGCCCGGAGAGAGCGCGCTCGGAAAGACGCTGCGCCTGGGAGATCCGGATGGCGAGGTTCAGCACCGTGATCGGCGTGGCTCGCGACACCAAGGTGCGGACGCTCGGAGAGGGCCCGCGTCCCTACGTGTACCAGGCGTATCGACAGAGCAACGAGAGCTTCATGTCGCTCGTGGCCCGCACGTCCGGCGAGCCCGGGTCATTGCTCCCGGTCCTCCAGAGGGAGGTGCGGACGATCGCCGCGGACCTGCCCGTGATGGAACTGAAGACGATGGCCGAGCACATGGGGCTCATGCTGTTCGCGCCGCGAATGGGTGGGATCCTCCTGGCGGTGTTCGGCGGACTGGCGGCGCTCCTCGCGACGATCGGGCTGTACGGCGTCGTGGCCTACACGGCAGCGCGCCGCACGCGCGAGGTCGGGATTCGGGTGTCGGTCGGCGCCAGCCCCTCGGACGTGATCCGCTTGATGATCGGGCAGGGAACTGCGCTGGTGGGTGTCGGCGCGGTGATCGGGCTCGTTCTGGCGTTCGTGGCCACCCGTCCCCTGGGAAGCATGCTGTACGGAGTCGGCGTGTCGGATCCGCTGACCTTTGGCGGCGTGGCGCTGCTGCTGGTGGGAGTGGGCATCGCAGCGACCCTGATCCCTGCGCTCCGGGCTTCGCGTCTCGATCCGCTGAAGGCGCTCAGGTACGAGTAGGGGCGTCTACCAGATCAGACTGAGGAACTCGGACAGGATCGAAATGACGACTCCGACCACGACCGAAACGGCAACGACGCGCTTCAGGCGCCCCTTTTCGCGTAGTACTGTCGCTTCGGCCACGTTGGTCCCGCACTTCGGACAGGTGGGAAAGTCGAGGTAGCGACTCCAGGTGTAGTCGCATTCGGGGCAACGTCGCGGCTTGGAGAGCATGCTCCAATATAGCGGCATCTCTCCCGAGGATCACGCGACGAAGCGGGTAATCACCCATAGGCCCGCGAGCGCGAGCAGTCCGCCGAACGCCCAGCACGCCAGGCGCTTCCCGAAGCGCATTCCGGGCGTCTCGTTTGCCGCCAGCACGCGATGGCACGTGGGGCACGTAAGTGCAGCGTCGGAAACGACTCCGCCGCAATCCGGGCACTCTGTGAGGGGCATGTCGAAAACCTCCTGACTGGACTCACGCCTACCTACGCACGGGCCGTCAAGCGCGTCAATCCGTCAAGCCGATCCGTCTTGTCAAGTCCCTCCGGGCTCCGGATCCCGCGGACCGTCGAGTGCCCCGCTGGCCGCCGCTCGCTGTCACACCCCGTCCGTACTCTTCCATCGAACCTGAGACACGGGAGGCGACATGTCTGAAGCCAATACGAACCCAAGCCCGCGACCGCTCAGCCGCCTGCTGGAGGTGACTCCGGGCGAGGGTCTTCGACACGAGAACCTCACCATATTCCCACTGATCGCCGAGCCGCAGCCCGAGTTGCCCTACCTGCTTCTCGGCGATGCCCTCGACCTCGGATTCGTGTCGATCGGGGAGATGGGGTCCGGCAGCGTCCCCAGCCTCGTGGCCACGAACCGCGGAGACGTGGACGTGCTCATCCTGGATGGCGAGCAGCTCATAGGGGCGAAGCAGAACCGGATCACCAACCGCACGATCATCCTCCAGGCGAAGACGGAGACGGTGATCCCCGTCTCCTGCATGGAGCAGGGGAGGTGGCATCACGTGAGCCCCGAATTCCGCTCGAGTCCGAAGCCGAGACACGCGCCGCCACGGGTCCGGCGGCAGGCGAGGGAAGTCGAAGCGGCCTATGCCGCGAACCCTTCCCGGGCCGGCGTCAGCGTGCTGCACGCGGCACAGAGCGCCGTGTGGCGCGAGATCGCCGAAGTGGGGGTGGGCATGGGCGTTCACTCTGACACCGGAGCCATGGACGAGATCTACGACCACCACAGCGAGAGTGTCGATGACTGGATTGCCTCGTTTCCGTGCCGGGAAGACCAGGTAGGCCTGCTGGCGTTCCTCGGGCGTCGACCGCTCGGGCTGGACCTGGTAGGAAACCAGGCCCTCCACGCCCGTCTTCACGAGCGTTTCCTGGGCGGATACGTGATGGACGCGTTGGCCCGTCGTCGCCCGACGCGGGGAAGGGCCTCCGCTGCCCGGCACACCGAAGTCAAACCGGAGGCGACGCTCCGATTCCTGGCGGCCGTCGGGCGCGCACGGCGAGGCGCGGCCCCCACCGTGGGGAAGGGGACCTACCACATGCTCTCCGGACGGGCGATCGGAGCCGAGCTCTCCGACATCGTCGAAGACAGGGAGCGCCTGGTCCACCTGTCGGCCTTCCCGGGCGAGCGGTCCAGCCGATCGGGCCACCGTCCGGGCGGCGCAGAGGCCGACAACGGACAGAGCCACAATCCGATCGCTCCGCCGAGTCGGAGGCGCGGCTGGGCCCGCGGACGGGACTTGAACGCAGACTGAAGCTCACGGTGGGCCCCGGTGCTATGCCGGGGCCTGCCTGTACTCCGATTCTTGAGTCCCACTTGACTGGCACTCCGTATACTATTGCAAGAGCGGCCCCGAGATCCGCACTTGCCGGTTGACCCCCTCCAGGCGGTGCTCCCTGAAGGAGGTACGTCATGCGACTCTTCGGAGTATCCATCACACTCGTCCTGATCGCGTTCGCAGCGGCGGCCTGTGACGAGACCCTGCCCAGTGCCACTGAAAGCGCGAGGTCGGATGTCACGACACCACTTCTCGCGCCCCACGCCGGCCAGTCCGGCCCGGCGGCAAGCGGACACATCAACGTCACGTTCGCGGGTGCCCTTCAGACGATCTCGTTCCACGCCCGGGAGGCGCGGAACGGGTCTGTGCGAGGCTCATTCGAGGTCTTTGCTCGGGCCCCCGACATGCTGCTCGGGATGCATGGTGCTTTGGATTGCCTGGAGGTCGACGGCAACGTAGCGGTCGTGTCAGGCCACGTCACCCACGGTAAGAAGGGATTCGGGACAGAGGGGCAGGCGTGGGTCTGGGCGGTTCGCGACAACGGCGAGGGCCAGGCCGTAGACGAATGGACGGATGTGCTCTTCGCCGGCTTCGAGCCGTGGCCGGATCTATGTCACGCGTTCTCTGCGGAGGAACTGTTCGAATTCGGACATGCCTACAGCGAAGGCGGAAACGTGCAGGTCAAGCCCTGATCTCGCCGTTGGGGTAAGGCGCCCGTTCACGCCGGGCGCCTACCCCGGGCCCGCTGTCACACCCCCTCCGTAGAGTTTCGGTAGACCTTCGGGCGACGGACCCCATGACGGACGACGTACATCCGGCGCCTGCAAGCCAATCACCAGGGTGGAGCCATGGACAGCCGCGCAGTACCTTCCCGTGCGCCCCGCACGACGCGTTCGCCTGGCTCCACGCCACCCTCTTGCGGACAGTCTGATGACCGAGCCGAACGCCGTACCCCGACATCTGTTGAGCGTATGGAACCCGTCGTATGCCGACGACGCGATGGACCGCCACCTCGAGGTCCTGCTTCGGTGGGCCGCTCGTGAAGCGCAGGGCGAAGCCGACGAGGCGGACGTCTACGTATGGTGGGCCAAGCTGCGGTCACCCAATCGGGACGAGCCGTTGGCCCACAAGGACGACGTCCTCGCCCTGCAGGCGCAGATCGAGGCCGGCACGGAGACGCACCTCTACCTGACGGACTACCGGTCGCTGTACGCCGGCCACCTGGTGGAGGTCAGCGGCGGGGACGTTCCCGGTGCCGATCCGGACGAGCTCGAGCACATGCCGTCGTACTACCGGGACCGTGAGGTGGACTGCTGGTTCCGGCTCGCCGATATCCGCCGCCTCATCGCGGGAGACGGAGCGGCCACCAACGAAGAGCTCCGGAACCTCCTGAACGTGCGATACCACCACCGCCCCGTGTCGATCTACGGTGGAATGATCGAGCTCCCCCTGGTGGTGGAGCGGCAGGACGGGGCCACCTGGTTCGCCGACTCCGACGAGCTCACGGGCGGCCGCCGCTGGGTGGTGCGCGACTCCGAGCTCAGGGGCGAGACGGAGCGCCTGTCCGCGGAGCTCCGGGACAACCTCCTGGGGCAGGAAATCTGGGAGGCGCTGCACCCCACCTCGCGCACGTTCCTCACGACGGGGGAGGCGGTGTTCCGCTCCCGCCGCGACGACCCGGGGTTCGATTTTTCGCCGACGGCGGTCGAGTACTGCAAGGCCATCGAAACAGAGCTGAACGCCGCGATCTTCCCGGCGTTGCAGCCGCTCATGGCCTCGAAGCCTGCCGCGGAGCGAGTGATCCAGGACGGGAAGAGCGAGATCGATCTGGGCCGCTCGGTGCCTCGCCAGACGATCGGTTCCGTCCGCCACCTCGTGATGACCAGACCCGAAGTGAGGCGGGCCGTGGAGGAGGCCTTCCCCGCGCGCGACGCGGCGTGGCTGACGGCCACCCTGGCCGACGAACTGGAGCCCCTGCTCAAGCTGCGCAACCCGGCGGCGCACGACGAGCGGATCACGCGCGCACGGATCGCCGGGTGGCGGCAGCGGATCCTCGGAATTGGCTGCGAAGGGCTGCTCGTCCGGATCGTGCGGATCAAGCTGGAGGGAAGGGTCTGATGACGGACCGGATTTCGAAGACGCAGCGCTGGCTCGACCTGATCGCGTTCCTCGTGGGCCGGAAGCTGCCGGTCGAGGTCGACAAGATCATGGAGGCCGTTCCCGCCTATGCCGACAAGTACGTGGAGGGCGACGACAAGGCGCGCGAAACCGTTCGGCGCATGTTCGAGCGCGACAAGGACGAATTGAAGGCTCTCGGGATCCCGATCGAAACCGTCCCGCTCAGCCTGTATTACGGGGCGGAGGTGATCCAGGCCTACCGGCTCTCGAACAGAGACTTCTATCTGCCGTACCTGAAGCTGATATCGCCCGAGGCACCGGAGGCCATTCCCCCGCCGCACGCTGGATCCGGACAGGTGCATCTCTCGATGCCGCACGTAGGCGTGCTGCACGACTCGCTGTCGCGCCTGTCGTGGATCCCATCTTCTCCGCTCAAGCGCGAGGCCGATTCCGCCCTTCGAAAGCTGACGTTCGACCTCAGCGATTCGTTTCGGGTGCCCGACTTCGCGCCCGTGCTGTACGTGGACCGGCCAGGGGCCGGAGAGATCCGGGCCCGTGTCCGGACTCTCTCGGACGCCCTCCTCGCCCGCAAGCGGGTGCGCTTCACCTACCATGGTCTCGAGCGCGGGGAGGATACCGAGCGCCACGTGGCGCCGTATGGCCTCCTGTTCCAACGCGGCCACTGGTACCTCGTCGGCCACGACGAGACTCGTGACGACCTCCGGGTATTCCGGCTCGGACGCATCGAGGAGCCGCGGGCCAATTCGAAGTCTCCGAAGAAGCCGGACTACGAGATCCCCGCGGACTTCTCGCTCGATGCGTACCGGGAGCGGGACGCGTGGGAACTCGGTTCCGAGGACGACCGGACCCTCGAGGCCCGGGTCCTGTTTGAATTCCCGACCTCCCTGTGGGCGGATCGGAACGGATACGGCAGGCTCGAAGAGGAGATGCCGGACGGTTCCCAGGTGCGGACCTTCGAGGTCCGCCAGGTGAGCCCGTTCCTGCGCTGGATCCTCAGCCTGGAGGGAAGGGCGCGGATAGCGGCTCCCGCGTCGCTGGTGCAGGGCCTCCGGTCCCTGGCTCGCGAGGTGCTGGCCGTCTACGAGGCGTCGGCCGCCGCCGCATCGGCCGCCCCGGGAGGCTCGCATGAGTGAAGTGGGGACGGCGGGCGAGCAGCTCGAACGCATCCTGTACCTGCTGCCCCTGGCGAGCCGCGACGGCGGGATTCCCGTTACGGAGGCGGCGGAGCTTCTGGGCGTGAGCGTGGAAACGTTGCAGAGGGATCTCGAGGAGGTCACGTCGAGGGCCTTCTACCACCCCGCCGGCGGCGCCGATGAAATGCAGATATTGATCGAAGCTGACAGGCTCAAGGTCTATTCTCACAGAAAGTTCGACAGACCGCTCAAGCTCTCCGGTCGCGAGATGCTCGCGCTGGCCATCGGTCTCCGGGCCGCGGCCGCGGACGCGGAGCCGGAGCGGTCATCCGAGATCCAGGACCTGGCGCATCGGATCGAGATGGAGCTCGCGGTCTCGTCGACCGAGGGTGAGGAGGCCCGGTTCGAGATCGACGAGGGTGACCTCCGGGGCACGGCGATTCGGGACGATGCTCAAGGAGGCGGCACGGTCGCGCACCCGCTGCCGGTTCCGTTACCTCAAACCCGGCGACTCCGAGCCCGGGGAACGAGAGGTAAATCCGTACTCCGTGGTGTACGGTTCGGGCAAGTGGTACGTGATCGGATATTGTCACCTGCGGGAGGGCGTTCGGGCGTTCCGGCTGGACCGGTTGCTGGAGGCCCAGGCCCTGGATCAGACGTTTTCGCCGCCGGCGGACTTCGACCCCGCCGACTACGTGTCGGGCGGACGGGTGTTCCGGTCCGATTCAGAAGAAGACGTTGTCGTGCGCTATTCGCCCCGGGTCGCGCCGTGGGTCCGGGAGCTCGGTCCGGTCGAGGACACGGGGGAGGGAGCGGTCTCGGTCCGTTTCACGACCGCCGATCCAGGCTGGGTGGTGCGGCACGTGCTGCGCTACGGGGCCGAAGCGGAGATCGTCGAGCCGGTCGCGATTCGCGAGATGGTCGTCGCCGCCGCGACGACGCAAATGGACGCGCATCAGACGGCCTAGATGACGAATCGGCCCGCGGCAGTGGTCCGCAGGCCGACCGTCGGCGCTCCCGGGTGCGGCTGGCCGGTCAGCGTGCCAGGCGCACGAGCAGGTCGGAGGCTACCTGCTGGAAGACGGCTCGCAGCTCGGTGGCGGACGGAGCATAGTAGCTCTTTCCCGCCGGCTGACTGCTGTTCGTGGTCCCGTCGACGTTGGCGAGCTCGGCCAGAAACGCCTGGTTCGGCTGGAAAGCCGGGTCCGAGTACGTCGTGTTGCCGAGCCCGATCGTGTAGAGCAGCACGCCCTCGCCGCGAATCTGGTTGGCCATCTGCCGGCCGAGCTCGTGATTCAGGGCGTCCGATGCGATCGGCTGGGGTGCCGTCTGCTCCGTCCACACGCTGCAGAACGTGACGTTGCGGCAGCCGCTTGCGGACGGCATGCCGTCGAGAGGCAGCGAATCCGGGTTGTTGAAATACCCGCCGAGGTGCTCAGGAGGGAGCTCCTGCGACGTGGCCATGATTCGATCCTGCCCACCGATCGTGCCGCGGAACGCCGTCGGGCGTCCGTCGGTGAAGAATACCACGACCTTGGCCGAGCGTTCGCGTACGTCACTGCTCGTGATCTGACCGTGGGCGAGTCTCAGGCCTTCCCCGTAGTTCGTCCAGCCGGCCGACGACATGCTGCCGATCTCGCTGGCCAGTGAGACGCGGAATCCGTGCGCGATCTGGAACCGGTCCGCGGCTCGCGTCTGAAAAGACACGAGCCCGAGCTGGTCAATGTCGTCGTCGAAGTTCTGGATGAACTCCGTCGCGGCGGCCTGCAGGTCGTCCCACGCTCCGACCGTTCCGAGTGATCCGGACTGATCGATCACGAGGATGAGATCGACGGGAGGCACCGCGGCCACCGACTGCGCTCGCACGTCGATGTGGTCGATACCCAGGAGTCGCATCAGAATGGTGGGAATGGTCTGGGTCGCGTCGACCTGGAACAGGCTCTCGCCCGCCTCATCCGTGGCGACGCTCATGCTCAGCGCGGCGCCGTTCAGTGTGCTCGCGACCCCGTTGGCATACGCCGCGGCACGGGCCTGCTCGAGGGCCACGGTCTCGCCTGATCGCAGCGTCCGTGCTCCGGTGAGGGCAGCGGCGTCCACGGCCCGAGTCAGGCGCAGGCGGGTCAGATAGCCACGACCGGAATCCACGGCCAGGCCCGTCATGCCGAGCATGAAGACCATGCCGAAGGCCACGAGCATGAGGACCGAACCCCGCGTGTCCCGGACCAGACGGCCCATCCTGTCGATCGACATCATGACATCTCCTCGGTCGTTCAAAAGACCGCGCGCTCGTAGAGCACGGGCGGGGCCACTGTCCGGTACAGCTGACCCAGGGGAGTGACAGGCTCATGGGTCAGGAAGACCTCGACCGCGTAGTGCGTGCTTCCCTCGGCGAATCCCGCCATGGAGATCCACTGGGCGGCCGCGTCCACGTCCACGATCTGACTCTCAGACTCGTACCCTGCGGTCGCGACCTGCGCCATGACGGTCGGTTCACCGCCCTGCACGACGATACGGCTCACGATCGCGCCTCCACGCGCGGTCATCTCGAGCGTTTCTCCGTTCGCCATCACCGTGGTCAGGACCTCGGTCAGTCCCGTGCCGCGCGCCGCGATGTTCGCGCCCTCGCGGCTCAGACCTGCCAGTCCGTGCACACGGTCGTAGGCGTGGGAGAATTCGACCATTCCAAGAAGAATGATCAGGATCACGGGCAGCACGAGTGCGAACTCGGCCACCCCCTGGCCACCGTCCGAGCGAACGAGGCGCGCAAGAGCGCGCCTGACTACCTGGCGGTCTCGATCTCTGGCCTCGCGGTTCATCATCGTCCTATCCGTCTGGAGTCGTTTCATCGGTCCCATCACGATCCCGAGGTGCCGTAGAACGGCTCATTACGCATGGCGGCTGCTACGGAAAACCGCATGCTTGGCAGCACATCCATGAAGCCCGGGAGAGAATAGTCGTAGGTGTAGGTGAGGGTGATCCGAACCACGTCCTCGGGACCTCCGCCATCTGCCGGATCGATCACGATCGATTCCGGGCTTACGGGAAGCGTGTACGCGCGCTCAGCAACGATCCGGCGGATCGAAGTCGCGCGGTCCAGATCGTCGCCGGACTCGCCGTCCGTCAGCAGATTGCCCGTGACGGCGAAGCGCGTGGCCTCGATGACCGCGTGCCGCGCGGTAAGCCGGGTGTGGAACATGCGGCCGAACTCGAACACCGAGGCGAACAGCATGAGCAGCATCGGGGTAACGAGTGCCATCTCGATGAGCGCGCTCCCGCGCGTGCACCGGATCGATCGTCCGAGGCTTCTCATGGCGCCGCGGCGCTCCACGTCCGTTTGCTGCCGCTTTATGATTTCCCCTCGTATCACGTTTCCGCCTTGATCTTGAGGTCTCGAGGTGTGCTTCGGTCAGGCCGAACGCCCTCGCTTGCTGGCAACCGATCGAGGCACCGGGCGTACCAAACGAGTGGCCACGGGGTCGCGCAGCCACCTAAGTGCAGGTGACGTAACTCGTTGCGTAGAGCACTGGGACGTAGACGGGCGGCATGGGGGATCGGCCGATGTGGCGCAGCCACCACAATCCAGGCCTCATGCCGCAGGCCAGATGTGGCGCTTCACCGACCGCGCCCGGGCTCGGTTCCTGGTTGGGGCTGGATTTACGCACCTCAACGGGCGACGGGATGTCCATCGGCTTCCGCGGGCCGACACTGTAGGTGGGAGGCCACACGGGGTGTGGCGGGGCTCCAACCCTGGCCGGACGGCGGTCACGGCCAGGGTTCACATCGGAGCGTCCGTTCAGCCTTCATGAAGTTCCAGCACCGGCTCGAGGTCCAGAAGGAGCCATGCGGGTGCTGGACTCGGTGGCGGGTAGACGAGGGCTTCTTCTTCCGGGCCGGAAGGCGCGGTCCGGGAGTCCGGAGCCCACTCGCCGTCCATCGCGCCTTCCTCCTTGAACACCGCCGGCGGGACGGCCTCGATGGCGTCGGCCAGGAGCCCGGATTCTCGGGCCGCCTCGGCCTCGGCGATCTTACCGAAGCAGATCCCGAAGTGTTCGGTGTTGTCGACCAGGCAGTAGTCGGCGTAGGCCAATCCGAACAACACGATGACGATAACCATGATAATCAGCATGACAGCGATACCTCTCTCTGGAGCGCCGTCCATACGGTGCTCGGGAGGTGTCACCCGGCTGTCACAGCGGACATCAGCCGCATTCCCACCCAGGCACCGCGGAATCGGAACGTTGTTTCTGAATGCGCAACGGTTTGCCCACTCGTTCCGGTATATCCGTGCCATAACTCCATGTTTCACAACGTGTTGAATTCTGGCACAGCTCTGGCACTCGTATCGGCGATCAAGCGTCCAGGGCTCGCTCCGAGGTCGGGCCCTCATCTCAACGGAAGGAAAGCCGTGTCCAGGATTCGCCGACAGGCGGTCACGGTCGCCGCCCTGTGTCTGTTATCAGCGGTAGCCGTTCCTGACTCGCATCTGGGCGGGGTTGCCCGGGCGATAGCCCAGGAGGCCTCTACTCCGGCCTTGGATCCGGCCTCCACGTCCGTGAACCCGGGCGGTCTGTGGTACGGATTTGCCCTCGGTTGGGGCTGGTCACGGGTCGGCTGCGAAGTCTGCCGGGGCGACCTGGTGGGAGGCGCCACGGGAATGCTCCGCGGCGGCATCACACAGAGCCGCGCGCTGGACCTCGGCCTCGAAATCAACGGGTGGCGACAGAACGAGGAGGGCGTCGAACGTTGGCACGGGACGTTTAGCCTGATGGCCTACTTCTATCCGGGACCGCTTCGACGTCTGTCCTTGAACGCCGGTTTTGGAATGACCCTGTTTCGCGCCTCCGATGCGGAGGACGCGTTCACGACCACCAGCTTCGGTCCGCAGTTCGGTGTCGGCTACGAGTTCGCCGTCGGCAGCGGTTTGACACTGACACCGCAGATCGACGTCGTGGCCGCGCCCCTCGGAGACCTGCAGTTCAACGGAGAGGGTCTCGGGTCGGGCAACGTCCAGCTCATCAAATTCGGGATCGGTCTCACCTGGCACTGACCCGTCGTCGGGCCCAAGACGCACATCCATCGGGAGAGCACTCATGAGACGTACAGGCTGGATCGGCATTTCGTTGTTTGCCCTACTCATCGGAACCGGAGGTTGCGGCTCCGACGACGGAGCGAGTGACCTGGGTCCCATCGCCAGCAACGGCGTGAGCCACGCGGTCGGTCGCTGGGAACCCGGACCCCTGGATACCTGCACGCGGGAAATCCACGACAGCTATACCACGGTGGGTCCGGATTCGAAGGAATACCCCACGTGGCATCCACCCACGGATCCCGCCACCGGCTGCTCGTTCGGACACGAGCACGGTCGCGACCCGCGCGGTTCGAACCTGTACGCCGAGGTGGGAGCCATACCGTTCGGCTACGCGAACGAGCAACTCGACGCTTTCGATCCCGCCCTTCAGCGCCACGAGGACCACGTCGGGCACAAGATCGACTGGGAGAACGACTTTGAATTGCACTACTCGGGTGACGTGGCGGGGCAGCTCTTGCAAGGGGCGCGCTGCGATGCGCTGGTGAAGCTGCACCAGGGGTCGCACTCCAGGGACGCCTTCACCAATAACGTGCACGAGCTGGTCTACCATATCCGGTGCGACGACGGGACGGACATGAGCCTTTCGATCCTCGCGGCGATTGGGACGCCGGGCGAGTTCGTGTCCACCTGCAACCGGGACATCCACATCACCGCTGGAAGTCCTACCCCCCTGGGGTCGCCGAGCGGGGGCGGGAAGAGGATCATTCCGACGCGCGACTGCGTGGAGCAACACATGCTCGTTCCACCAGGCGAGCGCTCCAACTTCAGCTCCGCCCTGCGGGAGAGCTGGCAGCTGTCACAGTCGATCCGCACGGCTTCGGGCCGCACGGTCGCGAGCGTGAATCCGTACTTCAACGTCATGCGGCCGAGCCGGTTTTACGACCCGGCGCAGGAGGGGCTGGTCGGACGCCCGGTCGCCGTGTGTTACGAGGAGACGACCTCCGGCGAGCGCGCCCAGGGGAGCGACTGCGACGAATCGACCGCGAACGGGAGCCTGCCCGACGTGTCGTGGGACGACCCTCGCTCCGTGTTCGACGGCGCGCAGCGCTCGGTGGACATCAACAGCAACCGGATCAGCAACGCGAACGGTCCGGAGACCTGGTACACGGATCCGTTCGGCAAGAATGCTCGACCGGAGCCTTTCCCGGGGAGCGTGCGCCAGTACATCTCGGCCGTCGACAACGTTCTCGCGGTGAACCCGTCGGGGCCGACGTTCGGCAACAAGCGGGAATACGGAGGGCCTTCGGTTCACGCCCCGAATTGACGGTCCCGCACCGCATTGACCTCCCGTACGGGTGCGCTGAGCATGGACTTGTCTAATTATTGTCCTGTATTTATACTAGACAACACAACTAGATGAGTTCCTTGCCGTACGGGAGGTCCCAGCATGAGCACTCTAATGGCTTTGCAGGTCGCGTCGACGCTGTCGCTGGTCGGCCTCATCTGGTTCGTGCAGGTCGTTCACTACCCCATGCTGCGCGATCGAGGAGCGGGATCTTACCCGCAGATACATGCCGAGCATGCCGCGCGAACGGGGCGCGTCGTCGTTCCACTGATGCTCGTCGAACTCTTCACCGCTGTCCTCCTGGTCGTGTACGGTGATCCGAGCATCCTCGGCCTCGCGGGCGCGGGACTGATTCTGGTGGGACTCGCCTGGACCTCCACGTTCTTGATCCAGGTGCCGCTGCACCGGGTGCTGACCCGCGGGTGGAACGCCGACGCGCACCGCCGCCTGGTTCGCGGCAACTGGGTCCGGACGGGCGCCTGGACCGCGCGCGGGTTCCTGGTCCTGTGGCTGGCCCTCGGTGCGGCCGGCAGCGGAAGCGGGGCCGCGCGTGACGTGGCGCCTGCGGCGAGTGAGCGTGACGTCGAGACGGCGCCTCCTCCCGCGCTCCAGCAACAGCAGAGGCCACTGCAGGCGCCGCCGGTACTGTTCAGCGCCTGAGGCGCCGGGTCCAGTCTGCGGCCCCGGCTTACTCCGGCCGCGGCGACGGCGCCCTCGATCCAGCGTCGCAAAACGCACAGGATTCGTCAAACGCCGCCTCTCCCAGCCTGAATAAGTTCATTCGGGATCGGGAGCGTGTTTCGTAAGACTCTCCTTTACAATGACTTAACTGCATTTTGTCCCGGCAAGGTATCCGGCAAGGTGTTTGCGTTACGATCCTCGAAACCGCGCCCATCGTGGGTCGCGGGACGGATGTCACACGCAGACGAGGACGGATATCATGCTGAAGTCAGTTCGCACCGCGGCCGTGCTACTCGCCGTAACGCTCCTCCCGGCCCAGCTGATGGCGCAGGACACCGGCGTCTCGATGGATCTCGGGGTCAAGGTAGGCGTTAACCTGGCCACGCTGAGCGGCGACGGAGAATCTCCGGGCCGGCGCACCGGACTCATCGGAGGCGGTCACCTGACGATCTCGCTTCCGAACTCGATGTTCTACTTCCAGCCGGAACTCCTCTACTCGGCGAAGGGGTTCAGCGAGAGCGAGGGCGGGAGCACGGCGACGCTGGCGCTCGATTACATCGACATACCCCTCCTGGTGGGCATCCGGTTCGATACGGGCGGAAGCGTGACCCCCCGGGTATTCCTCGGACCGCAAGCCAGCGTCAAGGCAAGCTGCAAGCTCAAGGGAAACCAGGATGGCGACAGCGCGTCGATTGACTGTGACTCGGACCTGATCGGGGAAGTGTTCGCAGCCAAGAGCGTCCTGTTCGACATGTTGTTCGGGGCGGGTGTCGACGTCGACATGGGTAACCTGGCGATCGTCTTCGACGCCCGGTACGACCTGGGCCTGACGGACGCCCTGGAACTGGGCAGCTCGAAGATGAGCGCCCTGCAGTTCCTCGCCGGAGTCGCGTTCCCGCTCGGGAACTAGGGCCAGGCGAGCGCGCCCGGTACGACGCCGGGCGCGCTCTGCCTCACTCTTCGTCGGGCTTGGAGCCGGGTCCGTCTCGGAACATCGGGCCGGACCACTCGTTCAGGTCGTCGAGGAAGTCCTCTACGGCCTTTCCGGCCCTGGTCAGCACGTCCCGGACCCCGAACTCGAACTCGTGGAACGGATCCCACTCGTGGCGTTCGGCGGAGCGATCGGGCTCATCCGCGCCCTCCGAGGCGGACACCCTCTTCTCCAACCGGATCCGACTGCCGCTCAGGACCACGGCGTCGAACTCCGCGTCCTCGCTCTCGATCACCAGCTTGTTCCACTTGACTCTGGGGTAACGCAGTGCCGCGACCACGCGGCCCTTGTCATCCGTCAGGGTCAGTCTCAGAGGCGCGTTGCTGATCTTCATTTCTGCCATGTTCAGCTCCCGAACATTTCCAGTGCCGCGTCGATGACTTCCTCAACGACTTCGGTCTCGTTGGAGTTGGTGAGAAATACCACGATTGCGTTCCGGCCGGGGATCGCCATCCCGAGCGTGCCCGTCGCCCCCCGGTGCCCGAAAGCGGGCAAGCCGCCAACTGACCCGGGCGGCGAATAGATTTCCCAATGCATGCCGTACCACCGGCTACGGGTGGTCAGCGTGTCGGTGGCCGCCGGGTCGGCCAGGGCCTCCCCGATGGTCGCGGCTTCCAGGAGGCGTCCGCCCGCGTACTCTCCCCTGTCCATCCATGCCTCCAGGAAACGCGCGTAGTCGAACGCGCTCCCGAACAGATCGCCCGCCGGGCTGAACCAGCGACTCTCGTGCGGCCTGGACGGGTTCCACCAGCGCTCCCAGGAGGTCCCGCCCCAGCTGCGATATGAGGACGGAACCCGGTGCGCCCACTCGACGGCGGGCGAGAACGAGGTGTGGCTGTCCGTCATGCCGAGCGGAGCGAGGATGCGCTGCTCGAGGAACCGCTCGACGGGCTCACCCACTATCGAGGCCACCACGGCCCCCAGGGCGTCGGAGTTCATACTGGAGTAGATGAACCGTTCGCCAGGTTCGTAGGTCGGCCCCTGTTCGCCGGCCAGATTCACCGCGTCGAGCAGGGTCAGCTGACCGGCGTAGCCCGGCGGCTCGCCGCCCTGCACGAAACCGGATCGATGAGTCAGCAGGTGCCGGACCGTGATCCGGCTCGCCGCGCCGGAGCGGAACGAATCGAGGTAACGGCCGACCGGCTCGTCCAGGCCGACCCGTCCCTCCTCCGCGAGTATCAGAGCCGCGGTCCCGGCCATGGGCTTGGTCATCGACGCGAGTCGGAAGATCGAGTTGCGCTGCATGGGTACCAGGTCGTCCCGGTCCGCCCACCCCATCGCCTGGTGAAGCACGATCCGCCCGTCCACGAGCACGAGGATCTCGGCACCCACCATGTGCCGCGCCACCATTCGCGAGTACAGCCGCTCCTTGAACAGCCAGATGGCATCCGAAGAGACCCCCGTGTCTTCCGCGTTGTCGGCATACGGGAACGGGGAGTCCTCCAGGGGCAGCCGCGAGGTCCTCGGAGAGCCTGGCCGCGACGGGTCCTCTTCGCCGCATCCGGAGATGACGGTTGCCAGCCCCAGGGCGAGGCCCAGCGCTCGGACCGTCCCGGTCCGTGCCCGCCTCATGGCGCCCTTCGCATGGATGATTCCTTCATGCTGGAGAATACTCCAGAGGCGGCGCGATGTCTCCGGCTCGCCTAGTCGCGGGCCTCGATCGATGCGATGGCCGCGATCCGCGCCGCTCCATGAATTTCCCGGACTCTCTGCTCCAAGAGATCCGCCGAAACGTCTTCCGCGCGTCGGGCGGCGATCTTCATCGCCCGGCCCGCGATCCAGCCGGCCGCCGCGTCCGCCTGCTCGTCCGTGGACATTCTCTCGGCGGCGACCTCCTCCGCGACGACGGCTCGCCACGCCTCCAGGGCGCGGACGTCGTCGCCCCTCGCCCAAAGCGCCGCGAGTCGCTCGGTCTGCTCGATCGACTGCGGGGCCATCCACAGGATCGCCTCGGAATCGAGATCCAGGGCTCCGGGAGCAATCGCGTCCGCCTGGATCACGAGTCGCACCGTTCCGCTGGCCGAACTCTGGGCGCCCGCCGATTCAGGAAGCACGGCCGGTGCCAGGACGGCCACCGCGAGGCCCAACAGTCGCCTGCGTACATCGGGTGTCGCGCCTATCCAACATCCGGCCTCTTCCGGTCCGATGATCCGGTGACGGCCGGTAAACTGTGAATTCTCGGGCATATTCGGCCTCTGGAAGCTCTGGCGATCGACGCGCCGGACCCGTCGTACGTCCCGGCGATCCACGATAGAGGCGCAGGATATGGACCGCCCTACGACGTTCCCGCTCAGCCCTTGGGTCGCAGCAGTTCCTGGAACCGGGGGTCCGGTCGAAGAGGCTCGAGATCGAGGTCCGCGTGGAGCAGGAGATCGTATGCTCGACCTTCCCGGTACGCCTCCAGGAGCTGCGTGATGCCGCGCTCCAGGTCACCCAGCTGAGCGGCCACGCACGCCTCCCAATAGGCGGGCCGCCCGTGATCGTAAGGATTTGCCAGTTCACGGACCCGGGCCAGCAAGCGTTCGGCTGCTTCACGGTCGCCGAGTCGGGCGGCGATCACGGCCCGGTATCCCAGGGCGTTGTAGTCGCCAGGCCAGAGTGCATCTCGCTCCCGGAACACCGAGTCCGCCGCGTCCCAGCGCCGGGCCACGTAGTAAGACTTCGCCATTCCGTTAAGCGCCCCGGCCGAGCCCCTCTCTTCCGCGGGTAGGTCGTCGTACCAGTCCACGGCCCGTTCGGCTAGTGCGAGAGCCTCGGCGGGGTAGCCGTGGGCGTCGAGCTCACCGGCCGCCCGCCAGATTCCGCCGCCAAACGACGGAGTCCGCGCGGCCGGGAGAGTCGCACCGACGTCCACCATGCGATCCAGCTCCGCGAATCGTCCGAGAGCGGCGAGGGCCCTGAGCTCGACGGCCGCCAGGAGCACTTCGTTCGGGTAGCGCTCCCGCCCTTTCCGGATGTCCTCCAGCTCCGCCTCATGCTGCCCGAGCATGTGCTGTGCGTTCGCCAGGAGCTGCCAGTAGAACACTTCGATGCCGTAGTAGCCGAATTCAGCGACGCCCCTCGCATACTCCCCGGCCTCCCGCAGCGCATCGCGCGCCTCGGCGGGACGATTGGCGTCGATGGCGCGCAGCGGTCGATCCAGCGGCGCCGAGGTCAGAAGCCGAGCTGCCCGGAGAGCCGCCAGGCGATCGCCCCGGAGCATGCCAATCAGCATGTCCAGGCGCGCGCGGGCGTGCGGGGTCAGGCTCTCGCGGTGCGGAAGAACGACCTGGGCGAGAGAATCGGCGGCTTCTGCGCGGAAACCCGCGTACGACGACCAGGCGGCACGCAGCAAAGGCGCTTTGAACGTCGTGTCCAGCTCGAACGCCCGCAGGAAGTGATCGCGAGCGTCGAGAAAACTCGCCGTCCCGGAACGGTCGAAGGCCCGGTTGTACTCCGTTTCACCATCGATGAAGGCCTGGTAGGCCGAGTATCGAGGCGGGTCTCGTGCGGCGTCGGCAAAGGCGGCGATCCGGCCATCGAGGGTCACCGCCAGCGCCCCCGCCACCCGCTGTCTCGTTTCCTCCATGGCCGGAAGGGGATCGGCCAGCGCCGCTCGAACCGGGTCGATGGTCGCCAGGTGCTGCCGGCGTCCCATGTCCACGATCCGTGTCTCGATCTGCAGCGAGTCTCCAAGCCGATAGAGCGTGCCGGATACGACCACGCCGGCCCTGGCCGATTCGGCCAGCCTGAACGCCCGTTCCTCCGCGTCGGCGCTGTTGGGATCGGGTCCCTCTCCTGGAGGCACCACCACGTCCACGAGTCCCGTCTCCGCCAGGCCACGGGTGATCCAGTCAGCCGTCATGCGGGCCGTGGCGTCCAGAGTCGGGTCTCCGGTGGAATTGACGAATCCGGCGACCAGCACTCGGCTCCGGTCCGCCGGGGCCACACTCTTCCGGAAGGCCTGGACCACAAAGACGGACAGGACCCCGAGTGTTCCTACCACCAGTCCCAGTCGGAAAGCCCGCGGCCAGCCGACTCCTGGCTTAGCCCGCGAGCTCGGCGGCGAAGGCGGCAAGTGTCCAGGCGCGGCGCCCTCGGCGGCGTCCGGCGCGTCGGCTCGAGGCGGCCGTCCGGCCGCTTCCACGCGCAGGTCCGCGATCAGCGAGCGTGTCTCGGATCCGGGCTCGAGGTCGAGTTCGTGGGCCAGCCGATCGGCGAAGGCCTCGAACTCCCGGACGGCTCCCACCCTGTCGTCCACCGAGATGAGTGCGGCGATCGTCCGGCGCACTCGAGCCTCGTCGAGCGGGGCCAGCTGCGCGCAGCGGACGGCCCACTGGCCAGCCGATGGGCTCCCATCGGCGGCCAGCTGCTCGGCGAGCCGGATGGCAGCCTCGGCGGCCTCGAGGCGAAGCTCGGTTCGGAGCCGCTCGGCCCAGTCCTCGAATTCGGGGACGCCGTGCAGGAAGAACCCATCGAGAAAGTCGCCCCGGTACAGCTCAATCCCGGCTTCGGTGTCGCCCCGGGCGATGGCGGCGCGCATGGACGAGACGTCAGAGCGCACGACTTCAGGGTCGACCGCGACCTCCTCGTCGCCCCGGCTCAGAATCGCTGCGTCGCCGAGTGACCGGCGAAGGTGATACAGCGACTGACGCAGGGCACTCCGCCCGCGACCCTGCTCGAGGGCTGGCCACAGGAGAGCGATCAGTGTGTCGCGACGGACGAAAGCGCCGGGTTCGCGGCAGGCCAGCCGGGACAGCAGAGCGACGAGTTTGGGCCGAGCGAGGATGGAATGGAGCTGATTGCCCTCGGGACCGGTGAGGGAAACAGATCCGAGGACGCGGAAATCGATCGATGATCCGCCGGTCACAGAGACCATATACGGGTTTCACCCGCCAGATAACGCCTGGCAAACGCTCGAGAGACGCCGATGGTGCCAGAGTATCGAAGCTACGCTACTCCCGCACTCGCGGGCAATCGGCAGCGGCCGGACGGCCGCCAGAGAAAGGGGACGATGATGAAGGGGAAACGATGGATCGGTATGGCCGCCGTGGGTCTCGCGCTGACCCTGTTCGCGGGCCCGGCGGACTCGGTCGCCCAGGAAGCCGTAGTCGGTATCAAAGGAGGAATCGACAGCTATAACCTCAGCTGGAAGCCGGACAGTATCGCGCCCTCCATCGGGCACAAGACGGGTTTCGTCGGGGGCCTGTTCGGCGGCTTCATGTTCAGTGGAGATGGCCGGGCTGCAGCTCGAGGCCCTGTATTCGCAGCGTCGGGTGACCGACCAGGACGAGGACGTGGACCTCAAGTTTTCCTACTTCGAGATCCCGCTTCTATTCACCGTGAAGTTCTCCGTCGCCGACACTCCAATGCGACCGATCCTGTTTGCGGGACCGTCCATTTCGTTCGAATCCAAGTGCGAGGTCAGCGGCGAGGAAGACGGAACCACGGTCTCGTTCGACTGCGACGATCCCGAGGTAGCCGTCGAGCGCAAGAAGACGGACTGGGCGGCCGTGTTCGGAGTGGGCGTGGACTATCCGGTCGGCGATTTCCTGATCGGGGGCGAGTGGCGGTACAACCTCGGACTGACGAACCTCAACGACGATTCTGAAACCAGCAGTTTCGAAACCGTCAAGTCGCGGGGCTGGGCGATCCTGCTCACCGTGGGTTACGTGATCTGACGATCGCGCCGGGTGCCCGGGAGTGGGGCCGCCACAGGGGCGGTCCACCCCCGGGCCGGCTCACTCAGCGACGGAGGGGGCGCCATGAGACCGTCACCATGGGTCCGGGAACTGGCGCTGGACATCGAGGTCGCGATCCGAGAATTCCTCGAGCGTCACCCCCGGACCAGCGCCTCGGAGATCCGCCATGCCATGCGGATCGCGGCACGCAAGACTCGGGTCTCGGCGCTGGGTCGCGGGGCCGCGACCCTGTTCCGCGGTGAAGGGCGGCGAGGACCGCGCGACGAGACGCAATGAAAAGGGGGGGCGACCCGTGCAGGTCGCCCCCCCTCGCGCGCGCCGACTAAGGACGGTTGCAGCCGGAAGTCGTGAACTCCCGATCCACATCGCGTACGGCTTCGTACAGGGCCTCGTCCCACCGGACGAGGTTGTCGGGAAGACGATCGCCGTACGTCCGCCCGCGCAGAATGCTGTACCGGGTCCAGCCTTCCTCCACCTCCTGGTAGCTCAGCCGCAGGCGAGCGCACGGCAGCTTCCCCGCGGCGTGCATATCGGCCACGGCACGGTACCGTCCGATCGTCGCCTCGAGTCTTCTCGCCTGGAGCGAGATCGGCTCGCGGGCCGCAACGGGGCGCTCGGCAGCGGAGACCGCCGAGAACGGCGCGGGTGCCACGTCCGCCGACGGAAGCGAGACTCCTTCGAGCGCCTGCGCCAGCAGGGGGCGGGCGTCGGCCACCGGAGTCGCCAGCGGTCGAACTCCCACCCCAATGCACAGGACCGCGACGAGTACCACCGCTGCATCGACCGCCGAATCCAGCAGGCTCGAGCCGCGCCACCAGTTGGACTCAACCATGGCGCGGCGGTGGCGAGTCCGCGGCCCGCCCTGCCGCCTGAATCGATGGAGGAAGGAAGAAGACGAACGCCCGGAGTGGCGGGAGCGATCCGGGGCAGGAAAGCCGCGATCGAGCTCGGCCAGGAGTTCTCGCAGGGCCTCTTCAGAGCCGGTGGCCAGCACTTCCGCCGCCAGGCGCTCCGCGTCGGTCCAGCTCTCGTTCATCACATTCTCCTCGAGCGTACTCCCGGTCGGGCATGCCCAAAACCGCGGCCCGCACCCACCCCCAATATACATGATTCATTGCCAACCGAGTCGACGCCAGACGTGTCCAACAGAATGAGGGGTGACAGGTTGGTGACGGAGGCACGCCACCTTCGAGAGAGCGGCGAATCTTTCGCTTCCCCCGAGCGTACAAGATAAGTGAAGCAGTGAGTCCTTCGATCCCCTCGCAGGATGGTGCTCGTTCCTGGTTGCGTTCCGTTCTGGCGCAATGCGGGGGGAACGGTCGCGCGGTCGCGGCCACGGGCGACAGGAGCGTCCAATGTCGAATGAGATGCTGCATTCCGTCGTAGAGGGTCCGCCCGAAGAGGAAGGCCCCACCGCCAACCAGCGGTTCAAGGACTCCTACCGCTTGATCGGGGCCCTGACCGTCTTCGCCTCGGTGGGGATTCACGTCCTGGCCTTCGAGTACTTCCCCCACATTCAGGCGGCAGATCTAAGTTTCATTCCCGCCGAGCTGGCGGCGGTCGAGCTGCCACCGGAGGTCCGGATTCCTCCGCCCCCGCAGGCCATCGTCAGGCCGGCACGGCCGCGAGTCTCGGAGAGCGTCCTCGACGAGGACATCACGATCGCCGCGACGACGTTTGACGAGAATCCCGCGTCCCAGCTGGCGCCGCCGCCGCGCAACATGGAAGTCGATCCGAGCGAACAGCCGGTTTACGTGGATCGCGACATCGACCCGCGGTTGTTGAACGGTCCGGCGATGATCCGTCTCATGGACCGGCTGTATCCGAAGCAACTCAAGGAAGCGGGCATCGGGGGCGACGTCGTGATGTGGGTGTGGGTCGATGAGCGAGGCAACCCGAGCAAAGCGCAGATCAACCGATCGAGCGGCTACGTACTGCTGGACGAGACGGCCCTCGCGATGGCGGCGCAGATGCAATTCGAGCCGGCGATGCTGCTCGACAAGCCCGTCGGCGTGTGGATCGCGCAGCCGATCAGCTTCTCGGTCGGCCCGGGCTAGGAAGCCGTGGGCACGCTGACGATTGCGACGATCGTCTGACCGGGCTGGGGAGCGACCTCCTCGTCCACGGTCGCTACGGTCAGCTTTCCCTCATCCACCACGAAAAGGGGAATCGCGTCCGGATACTCCGCGAGGAATTCCGGGTAGCCGAATTCTTCGGTCAGCTTCGTGGCCTTGACGTCTGCGCCGGCGTCGAAGCGTGCCGTCAAGTTCCAGTACCCGGCGTCGGCCCGGAACAGGAAACGCCCGCGCAGGTGACGACCGACGAGCGTTTCATCGGCGGCCGTCGCGAGATCCTCGGGAGGAAGCTGGAATACCGAGTCCGCCCCGAGGACCTCGCTGAAATTGAGGCCCGTCAGCGAATTCACTTCATCGTTCGCGGTCAGCGCGAGGAGGTTTCCGATTCCCGCCAGGTCGATGCGGTCGAGCGCACCCTCGGTCAGCGAACTCCCGAAATAGGTTGGAAGGCCGGCCAGGCGAGCCTGTCTGATGTTCCGACGGTTCGTATCGGCGAGTCGCACCTGGAAGTCCAGTTCCTGCAACTCCCGCGCGATCTCACGAGCCCACGGGTGAGCGCCGACGAAGAGCACTCCCTGGGGGTGGGGTAGAGCGACGCCGAGTCGGCGGGCCAGGGGGGCAGCCGTGAATCCGTAAACGAGAACGGTGGCGATGATCACCAGGAACGTGATCGACGCCAGCTGGCCGGCACCCGGGAATCCGTGCTGCGTCAGCTCCAGAGCGAAGAGGGAGGAGACGGCTGCGGCCACGATTCCGCGCGGGGCCACCCAGCTGAGCACCAGCCGCTCTCGCCACGCGAAATCCGAACCGAGCGTCGCCAGTCCTACGGCCGCCGGCCGGACCACGAAGATCAGTCCTCCGACGAACGCGATCTCCGGTAATCCCACCGCTCGCAGGTCGGCCATGTCCAGGCGTGCGGCGAGAATGATGAACAGGGAGGAGATGAGCAGAACGCGCAGGTTCTCCTTGAACTCGACGATGTGGCGCACGTTCACCGTCGTCTGGTTCGCCATCACCATCCCCATCAGCGTGACGGTCAGCAGGCCGGACTCCGGCTGCACGGTGTTGGACGCGGCGAAGGCGGCGATCACGAGCGTCAGGGAGAGGGGGCTCTGCAGGAACTCCGGTACCCAGCGGCGGTCGAGCACCCAGATCATCAGCCCGGCCCCGGCGGCTGCCAGCACGGCTCCGATCAATACGGTCTTCAGGAGTCCCATCATGCCGACGGTCCAGGCAACTTCGAAACCGCCCGCCAGCAGAACCTCGTACACCAGTACCGCCAGCACCGCTCCGATCGGGTCGATGAGGATGCCTTCCCACTTGAGCGCGTTGCCCACCTGAGGGCTGGGTCTCATCTGGCGGAGCAGGGGGATGATGACCGTGGGCCCGGTGACCACGAGTATGGCGCCCAGAAGAAGTGCGGGTCCCAGTTCCAGCTGCAAAACGTGGTATGCGGACAGGGTAGCCAGGGCCCATGTGATCAGAGCGCCGACCGTCACCAGGCGGGTCACGACGCGGCCAACCTGCCGGAGCTCGTGGAGGCGAAGGCTGGTTCCACCCTCGAACAGGATGATGGCCACCGACACGGAAACCACGGGAAACAGGAGATCCCCGAACACGGCGTCGGGATCCAGAAGACCCGTGAACGGGCCCGCCACGAGCCCGAATAGCAGCAGGACCAGAATCGAGGGAAGACCCACGCGCCAGGCGATCCACTCGGCGGCGATTCCGAGCGTGATGATGCTTGCGATGGCGATGAGAAGGTACTGACTCACGACGAGCTCTCCACGTCGGGTCCGGCGCGCCGGACGAACGACGTACCGTACTCCGTCGCGCTGCCATCCGTCAACGCGATCGACCCTGCCGATGAGCTACCGCTCGACGGTCACCCCTCGCCAGAAGGCCACGTGACCCTGGATCTGTGATGCAGCCTGCTTCGGTTCGGGGTAGGTCCATGCCGCATCTGGATTCACTTCGCCATCGACGACTACGTCGTAGTAGGACGCCACTCCTTTCCACGGACAAACGGTTTGCGTTTCCGAATCGCGCACGTGCTCTCGCGACACCGACTCGGCGGGGAAGTACACGTTGCCCTCGACCAGCTCGAAGGTCTCGGACTCGGCGATCACGGTGTCCTTCCAAACGGCTCGCGCCACGATGGGCCTCCCGTCAGATTTTCGTTAATCGGGGGGCTTCGAAAGGTCGCCCCGAAGTCACCAATCGGTCGATCAAGTCAACGCACGGACCCACCATCGGGTTCCTGGGGGGAATTACGGGAGAATAGAGATTTCCACAGGGAATATCCGAGAGTCGTCGGAAACCACCATGAGATATTGACTTATCGATAGATACGTTTAATATGAATAGTGACAACAACATGAGGATTGACCATGAGAGAGACCCTGGGTGTGCACGAGTTTGCCCGTTTGAGCGGCAGGCACTTCAACACCGTCTACAACTGGATTCGGAGCGGGGGAGTCTCGGCTCGGAAGCAGGACGGGGAGTGGCGGATTCCCACGTCGGAACTCGATCGTATTCGAAGTCGCAAGCGCGAGGCGCGAGCCGGGTCCGATGATCTCCTGGACTGGTGGTCGCGCGACTTCGAGCACACGATGCAGCGGCTGGTTCGTCTGTCCACGTGGATGGACCGTCTCGGTAAGCAGACGCTCTCGCGTCACGGATCCAGCCGCACGCACGTGATGGCTGAATCGCGAACGGAGGAGCTCACGGATATGGTGACGGAACTGCGGGACGTCGCGTCGGCGATCGAGACCGCGGAGCGCATGAGGCCCAGACTGCTGGAGCTTCAGAACCGGACCTGAACAACCGGGGTCGTCTCAGTCCTGGGTGACGCTTCCATCGCCTGCCCACGTCTCCATGCGCCGAGGGTCAGGAGTGATCACTACCCTCCCCAAATCCAGGCGGTCGGCGTCCCAGCATGATCTGTCCGCGGTCCCGACCCGCAATTGATCCGACGGGCCAACCAGGTGGATGGAATACGGCGGGCCGGCGCCTCGTCTAACGTGCAGTCGAGGGGACGACGAGGTCCCCAAGAGTCATGACCGGGCGACCGGTCGCGTGCACCAACGGAGGTGGAGAATGCGTTTACGCAGGGGAAGATCGGGCGGTAGCCGCGGCCGGCGCGCCATCGCTGTGAGTCTGATCATCGGGCTCGCGGGGTTCGTGGGTGGCTGTGACAACTCGCCGACGGATGCGTCGGACCAGAATGACTCGGCTGCAGCCGGCGACACCGAGTACACGGTGGTCCTGGGAGACTTCACCGAGGGGTTGGGACTCTCGGACGAGCAGGTATCGGCTATCCGGGAAGTGATGCAAAGATTCCGCGGACAGGGCCGCGAGCCCGGTTCGCTGTGGAGCGCCGCCGCCGATCTGCAACCGATATTTACGTCGGACCAGATCGACGCGATCGAGGCGCGCCAGGCAGAGCGCCGTGGCGAGATGCAGGCCCGGCGAGGAGAACTGAAGGGCCGATCTGGCGGTCGCTTCGGTGACAGCGAGGCCTTCGGCGATCGGAGGGGATTCGGTCCGCGCGGCGGCGCGTCCGGCGACCTTCTCGATCTGTCGGACGAGCAACTCGCGCAGTTGAAGGAAATCCGTGGATCCTACGCTCCGGAAATGGAATCGATTCGAGAGGCCGTTCGCGACGGCAGCCTTAGCCGAGAGGAGGCCGGCGAGCGACTCGGGGTCGTCCGAGAGGCAATACACGAAGCGATGCAAGGTATCCTGACGGCCGACCAGCTGGCGCTTCTCGAAGAGCATCAGGCGGAAGCCGAGACGCGGCGTGAGGAGGGCCGGACTCGGGCGGCCGAACGGCGCGAGGTGGAGCGAGCGGCGATGATCGCAGCCCTCGACCTGACCGATGATCAGGCCGCCGCAATGGAGGCTCTCAGGGATGAGCGAGTCGAGGGAGGACGTCTCTCGGCGGAAGACAGGGAGAGCAGGCGCGCCGAGCACCATGAGGCGCTGCTGAGCATCCTCGATGACGACCAGGAAGAGATGTGGGTTCTGCACGACGCGTTGGCGATGTCGTTCGCGCGGAACCGGGCCGGTGAGCGAACCGGTGACGGCCACCCGCGGCAGGGTCGGGGGGGCGGCCGTCGGGGTGGCGGAGGCCTCTCCCCCACGGCATAGGCCTGGCGCGAAAAGGAACGCGGGCGGGGGCCCAGAGCCCTCGCCCGCTTTGCCATCTTCTCAGCGTTACATTCCGATTCGGTCTAGGGGGCCTGTGCCGCGTCGAACCGGTCGATCAGGGCGGCAACCGTGGCTTCGGTGGCCCGATATCCCCGATCCTGCCCCGCGTTCGTGACCGCCAGCACTCCGAAATCGCGCGCCGGGGCCAGGGCGACATTCGCGTACCAAAGCTGGTTACTGCCCTCGTGAAGCAGGGCGACTCCATCCGCCCAGGACCTGACCCCCAGGAACCAGCCGAGCGCGGATGAGGTGGCGGGAGCCTGCTGATGAAGTCGCGCGTAGGTATCGGCGCTCAGGAGCCCGTCGACTCCCCGCGCTCCGGCGATATGCGAGGCCGCGTATCGCCCGAAGTCGGCCATCGAGAGGTGGACGGTGCCCGCGGGACCGACGACTTCCGGGTTGTCCGCATCGGGCCCGGGTTCGATCGGGCTGTAGCTCCCGGTCACCAGCTCGTGCCCCCACGGCTGGAGAAAGCTTCCGGCGCGGCCGGGCGCCCCGAAATCAGCGGTGAACATGCCAAGGGGTTGAAAGACCCGCGACACGATGAGGTCCTCCCACTCCTGGTCCAACACCTGCTCGATCATGGCGCCCGCGACGACGTATCCTCCGTTGCTGTAGAGGAATTCGCCCCGCGGAGCGCCTGCCTGCGTCTGCATGAGCTCGGTGGACAGAGCCAGGCGCTGCTCGCGCAGCGGGTCGGAATGCGGAAGTTGCCCCCACCACACGGTGTTCGTGAGGTCGTCGCTCAGACCCGAGGTATGCGACAACAGCTCCTCGAGTCGGACGTCGTGGAACTCCTCTCGAATGAGCGGGGCGATGTCGGGAAGCGCCTCCGCGACCGTCGTGGTCCAGTCGAGGAGACCGTCCTCCACCAGGACACCGGCCAGTGTGGCTGTCATCGACTTGGTCAGGGAGCCGACATGCCAGAGGTCCTGCGCCGTGGCTTGCTGGGGCGACGACAGAGCCCGCCGACCCACGGCAGCCGTCTCGAGAACCTCGCCCTGGTAGATCAGGATCGCTCCGACAGCCGGGACGTCATACGCGGCCCGGATCGGCTCGAGAACTTCGGCGAGCCTGCCGTCTCCCGCCACTCCGACGTCATCGGGCAGGTCGGGTGCGTCGAAGGGATCGTCCGTGCCGCAAGCGGCCACCAGCAGGTACAGCGGTATGGTGAGCCATCTGCGCATCGTGCTTCCTGTCTTGCCTGGAGTGATCCCGGCCATGACCGAAGACCGGTCGGCCCCGGCGCGCACTTCCCGGTGAACCCGCGAACGGTCGCCGGGTTCCTCACGGTCCCGCACTGGAGCCTCCCCAGAGTCCGAGCTAGCTTGCGGGGTCCGCCCCCGCCATCGACCCAACCCGGAGGACCGCGTGCGCACCTGGATTCGATGGACGGTGAGACTCGCCGGCTTGCTTCTCGCCGGGATCGGTGCGACCGCGACGTGGCGGGTTCTCGCGCCGGGATCCGAGCTGACCACGAGTACGGTCGAAGGCTGGATGTTCGAAGGGCCGGCCCTCATCACTTTCGGCTTGCTGTTGATCTGGACCGCCGGTGAGTCGGGGGAGGGGGAGTCTTCGCTGGAGAGTCGCGGGCCGGCGCTCCTCATGCAGATCGGGATCGGATTCATGTTCCTCCCCGCCATGGCGTGGGCCTGGAACGCGGCTGCCGGCACGATGGCCTCGTCCTATGCCTGGAGCTTTGCGGCCTTCGCCCTGGGGGTTCCTGGATTCGCGCTCTTGTTGACGGGGGCCGCGGTCTGGTCGTGGCGGAAAGTGCGGAATCGTCCAAGCTCGTAAGGAGTCCAAGCTCGTAAGGACATGTGTGCGATTCGGTGCCAGGGGTGGAGCTGGGGCTACGGCAGAATCCGAACCAGCGGTAGGGTGACATCGGGCGGCGGGTCGTCCTTCAGAAGCTTCCCGTAGACATAGCCGATCGCCGCTTCTTCGCTCCGCTCCGCGGTGGCGAGCGGGAAGACGGCGAACCAACCGGCTCTGGCGAAATCGACTCTCACGCTGTCACCAGGCTTGAGGCGTCCAACCACCGGGCTCTCCGTGCTTCTTGCCGCGCGCACGCGCGACGTCACGTGTACCCAGCGAAGCTCGCCCCAGTCCGCCTGCGCGACCTGCTCGACCGGAACGAGTCCCAGGCTCTCGCGGAGCGCGGGAAACCCCAGAGGACCGCCCATCCCGAGGACGGTGGTCGTGAGGGCCGCGACCACGAAGACACCCAAGAATATGCGGACTTCGGCGAATCTACTGCCGGATGCGGCACGAACTCTGGCAACATGCACAGGATCGCCTTCGGCGCTCGCCGGACGTGCCTGAAAGTCGCAAGTCTCACAATATCGACGATTTGGCGCTGCTGGGCGCCCGCAAATTGCGCATGCCGCGGTACTCAAACCCGATAGCCTCCGATTGGGTTGGCTAAGTGACCACCCGATACTTTGCATTTCCCGTGCCCGGGGCGGGGGTCCGTGTGGAACACCGCGGGGGCGCCGGGAATACACCGTTCAGTGGTTCGGTCGCACACCGCGCCTGTACTCGTCTGCGAGGAGGTAGTTTGAACGTCAGGGGGAAGAACGGTACCGGCGCCTGGCTCGCGGCGGCCATCGTGCTCTCGGCCGCCGGACCGGGAACAGCCAGAGGGCAGGAAGTGGGAGAGCCCGCCGTATCACACGCTGATGTTTCGGGTGATTGGACCCTGAATCGGGCGCTGAGCGATGACCCGGACGACCAGTTGAGAAACGTCCGGGGCGGGGCCCAGCCTCCCGGTGGCAGCCGGCGCCCCGACCAGCGGTCGCCCCTCGACGTCGTGCGACGAGCCATGGAGGGCTTCTCGATCCATCAGACCGACTCGACGGTGGCGATAGCCTACCCGGACCGGGAACTCACCCTGTTCACGGACGGACGGAAGCAGAAGATCCAGGTCTCAGAGGACCTCGAGGTGGAGTACCGGGCATGGCGGGAACGGGGCCGCCTGTCCATCGAGCGCAAGCTCGACGGAGGGATCACCATGACCGAAGAGTACTCGAGTCAGGCAGGTACGGGTCGGCTGCACGTCCTCACGCGCCTCGAAGGCGACCGCCTGCCAAGGACGATCGCCTTCATGCGCGTGTACGATCCGGCCAGCGCCGACTCAAGACGCTGAGTCGGCGCCACCCGATCAACCCGGAGACAAAGCCTCGGCCGGATGAATCCTGCTCACCCGGCGTGCCGGGATGTAGGTGGCCAGGAGGCCGATCAGGGCCAGCGTCAGGACGACGCCACCGAAGATGACCGGGTCCCGGGCATCCACTTCGTACAGAATGATCTGCAGCGGCCGCGTGGCAATCGCCGCCAGTCCGATCCCGATCGTGATCCCGATTGCCAGCTGCTTGAGTCCACGCCGCATGGCCAGGCGGATCAGCCGACCGTCGTAGGCTCCAAGCGCCATCCGGATGCCCATCTCGCGGGTGCGCTGGCTCACCGTGAACGACATGACGCCGTACAGTCCGACCGCGGCCAGGAACAACGCGACGAAACCGAACGCCATGAACAGGGTTCCGAACGTCGTATAGAACCAGGTGGCATCGTCGATGACCTGTTGCATCGGCAGGGCGTCGTAGATCGGGAGATTCGGATCCATCGCGGCGACAGTCTCCCGCACACGAGATGCCAGGCCGGCCGGATCCCCGGTCGTCCGAACACCGACGCTCACGGTGTTGCCCAGGATCTCTCCGAATTGAGCCACGGCGACGTAATAGCCGGCCGGGCTCTCCTGGTTATTCCCGATTCCCTCCATCTTCATGTCGGGCACGACGCCCACCACCGTCATCCACTCGTAGACGTCCTCTCCCTGGTGAATTCGAAATCTCTTTCCGAGTCCCTCCCCGTCTTCGAAGTACTCACGGACGAAGCTCCGGTTGACCAGGGCCACGGGCAGATTGTCCCGGGTGTCCGAGAACTCGAACGCCCTGCCGTCGAGAACCTGGGTCTGGAAAGTAGAGAAGTAACCGGGCGTTACGATTCCTTCTCGAGCCCGGGGGAAGTCCTGCTCCGTGGGATAGTCCCCCCCCTCGATCTCGAACGTCCGCATCCCGTTTCCGCGCGCGGGCAGGCCGTCCGAAAGCGTCGCCGCTTCGACACCGGGCGTCGTCTGCAGCCGCTGCAGCAACTCCCTGTAGAAGTCGGTGCGATCGTTGGATTCGGGATAGTCGGTTTCCGGCAGGTTCAGGCGAGCCGTGAAGATGTCCTCGACAGCGAATGGCAGATCGACGGTGCGAAGCTGCGCCACGCTCTTGATCATCAGGCCGGCGGCGATCAGGAGCCCGCATGACACGGCGACCTCGGCGATCACGATAATCGACGTAATGCGGCCCATTCGGAGGCCTGAAGATCCGCGGCCTTCGTCCTTCAGCGCTTCGTTCATGCCGCGACCGGTCGCCCGGATAGCCGGAAACAGGCCCGCGGCGATTGCCGAAAGGGCGGTGATCAGGATCACGAAACCCATGACGCGAGCGTCGAGGTCGAAGCTCATCCAGAAGGGCGGGGGATTGGTCGCGACGCCCCGGTTGAACCATGCGATGCCGGCGATCCCGATCAACATGCCGATCGCCGCTCCGGCAATTGAGAGAACCCCCACCTCGATCAGGAGCTGCCGGATGATCCTGCGGCGCTTGGCTCCCATGGCTGAGCGGACCGCGACTTCCTTTTCGCGTCCCGCGGCCCGGGCGAACAGCAGGTTGGCGACATTGGCGCAGGCGATGAGGAGCACCCCGATGGCTGCGCCCAACATGGCCATGAGGACCCCGAACAGTTCATCCCCGATTACGAACTTCGTAAATGGCTCGACCAGGGGAGCGAAGCCCTCGTTGGCCTCCGGATACTGCGATTCGAGTCGCAGCCCGATGGTAGCGAAATCGGCGGAGGCCCGGTCGAGCGAAACGCCTTCGCGAAGCCGGCCGAACCCCGGCAACTGCAGGCCCTCGCCTCGTTCGTTTTCCAGGGGATCGATTTCGATGGGGGCCCACATGTCGGCTTCCATCGGGAACTTGAATCCTTCCGGGGCCACCCCGACAATGGTGCGCTGTTCTCCGTTGGTGCGCACCGTCATCCCCACCACGTCCACCGAGCCGTCGAACTTCTCCTGCCAGACCTCGTAGCCGATGATCATCACCGGGTCCGCTCCCGGCGCGTCTTCACCGGGCAGGAAACCGCGGCCGGCGACAGGGGCCACGCGGAGGATGTCAAACATGTTTGCGGTGACCATGGCTCCGGCGTAACGCTCCGGCTCGCCGTCCCCGCCCACGAGGTTGACCGCGCCCTGGTTCCACAAACCGAAGGACTCGAGGCTCGTCTGTTGGTCCTGATAGTCTACGAAATCATGCAGCGAAATGCCGCCGCGGTCGATGTCGCGCTCCGGATTCGTTCGCCAGATCGACACAATCCGGTCCGCTTCCTCGAAGGGCAGTCCCTTGTACATGGCGCCGTTGACGATGCTGAACACCGTGGTGGTGAGCCCGATTCCGAGAGAGAAAGCGACGATGGCGATGAGAGAGAGCACCGGAGAACCGATGAGCATGCGGACGCCGTACTTGACGTCCTTGAAGAACCCGTCCATGGCTGTCCCCTTCAACCCGTAGTCCACACCGCCCGCCAACCACGCACGTGGTCCCTGCCGGCGGATCCGCTTGCCACGGATCTCTACGAAGGGGTCGAAAGAAGAGTTTCGGTCACCCGAGCATGTTGCACAGGTACGCCGTGGCCACGCCCAGGTAGTTGCCGAGCGCGTACCCGATCAGGGCCAACATGATCGATATCGGCACCAGTTCTTCCCTGTGATAGCCGGCTGCCACGGGGGCGGACGCGGCTCCGCCGACGGCAGCGACGCTGGCGACGGCGGCCATGCTGACGTCGAGCTTCATGATCTTGGCGCCGACCAGCACGAACACGAGGTGAACGGTAATCGTCAGGAAGCCGGCAATGAGGAAGAACTGTCCGCCACCGAGCTGCCGCAGATCCGCGGACGCGCCGATCATGGTCATGTAGATGTAGACGAACGCCATGGCCAGCGGCTCGGTGCCCGGCACGTTCCGAAGTTTGGTCGCCGACAGGAGAATCCCGAACGTCGTGACGAGAAGCAGGGCCCACGTCCTCTGGGTGAGCACGGGCGGCAGGGGCGGAATCAGGCTGGCCAACGAGTTGGCGGCGAGCATGGCCACGAAGGCCCAGCCGAGGAGCGTCAGGATGTCGCTGAAATGAACCTCATGCGTCTTGCGCTCGACCTGCTGCGAGGCCTCCGTGAAATGGTCCAGCTGCGCCTGCGACACGCCCGTCCACCGGTTGAACGGTTTCGCCCACCGCTTGCACACCAGGATCAGGGGGAAGTAGGCCAGGTAGACGAAGTTGTCGACGATGACCACGAGTCCGAGCTGTTCGCTCGGCGTATTCAGGCTCTCCGCCACGGCGGCCAGGTTGCCCGTTCCGCCGATCCAGCTTCCCGCCAGGGCGCCGAACCCGGACCACGAGTTGGGCGGCAGATTGGCACGGAACAGCACGAACGCGACGACCGCTCCCACCACGACGCCCACCGAGCCGATCACCAGGACGATGGCCCCGCGCCACGCCACCTTCATCGCTTCCTTGATGTTGATGTCGAGGAGCATCAGGACGATGAACAGCGGAAACGGCGAACGACTTGAACGTGTCATAGACCGGGCTCTCGCGCGGAATCACGCCGAAGTTGCTCAGGAACACCGGCGTGAGGAAGATCCAGATGATCGCCGGGAGGTAGTTGAACACCTTCCAGCCCGTCGTGCGCTCGAGCCATATGAATATGACGGGAACCATCAGGATCACCGCCATGATCCCGACGAGATCGGTGAAGATCGGCTCTGCGTTCATCGGCTCTCCGTTGAGTGTATCCGCGTCCGGCGACCGCTCCCGCACGTGTCGGGCAAGGGCGACAACCTAGGGGTGCCGGAAGCCCGCGGGGAAGGGCGGCCCCGCGGAGGTCCGACGATGTGCTATGGTAATAGGGAACGGACTACGATCAGGGAGGGGTGATGGCGAGATGTTTGGGGAGGCTGAGCACGACGATCATGGCAATGGGAATCGGGGGAGGCCTGGCGGTTGTAGAACCAGTGCTGGGCCAGGACGCCAGTGCGGGAGCGGCGCCGGACGCGGACGAGCGAATCGCGCACATGTCGACTGTGCTCGAAGACTCACGTGCGGACCTGGTCCAGATCCGCCGGGACATCCACCGTCACCCGGAGCCGTCGGGGCAAGAGGCGGGCACCGCCGCCCTGGTGGCCGAGCGCCTCCGTTCACTGGGCCTCGAGGTCTCGACCGGAATCGGAGGGCACGGAGTGGTCGGCGTGCTGTTGGGAGGCAAGCCGGGCCCCGTCGTCGCGTACCGGGCCGACATGGACGCGGTGCGCGACAACTCGCCGGACCCGGTTCCGTTCTCGTCTGAGGTCCCTGGGGTGCGGCACATCTGCGGGCACGACATCCACACCACCGTGGCGCTCGGAGTGGCCGAGGCCCTTGCTTCGATCCGCGGCGAGCTGCCGGGGACGGTCAAATTCGTGTTCCAACCGGCGGAGGAGAACATCCAGGGCGCTAAGGCGATGATCGAGGACGGGGTGCTCGAGGACCCGGCCCCCTCGGCCATCTTCGCCGTGCACACCGCCCCCCTGGAGGTCGGCCAGATCGGTACGGTCGAGGGCCTGGGTCTGCCGGGAACGGACGTGATCAGGGTCCGGGTCACCGGGGGAGAGGCCCCGGCCGAGGTGGCCCGCGCCATGGCCCGGCTCATCTCCGGGGTCAGCACCGTCGGGCCACCGGGGAGCCCGGAGCCGGAAGGCGATGACTTCATCTGGGCGAACGCCCGGTCGAGTCGGCTCCCGGGCAGCGACGGGTACGCGGTCAGCGGATCGGTGAAGGCATCGGGAGAGGACCAGTACGCCTCCGCCAAGAAGCAGATCAAGGACGGCTTGAAGCTCCTGGCGGCCGGCGAGACCCGCTACGAGCTCGAGTACCGCGATCGGGTCTTGGCGGACATGATCAACGACGTGCAGTTGGTTAGGGATTCGGAAGGGCCCCTGCGGCGAGTGCTCGGCGCGGAGAACGTGATTTCGTCGGGCTCGTCGCCTTACTTCGGCGAGGACTTCGCCTTCTACCAGCAGATCATACCAGGGGCCCTGTACTGGCTGGGCGTGTCCAACTCGGAGAAGGGCACGGTCGGCATGCCCCACAGCCCCGCGTACGTGGCCGACGAGGAGTCCATCATGGTGGGCTCGAGAGCCATGGCGGCTGTGCTTCTCGACTACCTGCTGAGGCACGGCGAGGGGAGCTGACCCCCTCGCCGTGTCGTCGGGCTGTCAGTCAGATCCCACGCAGTCAGCTGCCCGCGTACCCTCGACCCCGCACACCACGCTCTCCAGGAAATCGAAGCGGGTCTGATAGTAGGTGACCTGGTTCTCGAGGCCCGATATGCCGTGGCCCTGTCCCTCGAACTCGACGTAGGTGACGGGCTTCTCGAGCTGGCGGGCCGCCTCGACGAACGAACGGCTCTCGGTGACACCGACCCGGTTGTCATTCGACCCGTGCGTCAGCAGGATCGGCGAATCGAGCAGGTCGACGTGGCTGATCGGTGAGCGATCGAGGAGCTTCTCCCTCTCGGTCTCCGGGTCGCCGGCTTCGAGAATGATCCAGTCCGGAATGTTCGTGGCATCATAGAACGACACAATGTTCGAGAAGCCGGCGTGGCTCATCCCGAACCCGAGGTCGTAGTCCTCTCCGCGTCCGTTCGTCTCCGGCGGGAACGTCAGGGCACGCATCGTCGCGTACCCGCCATGCGAGCCCCCGGCCACACCGATCTGCCGCGGTTCGAGACCGAGCTTCTCTTCGAGGAACCGGGCCCCGTAGAACAGGTCGATGATCTCGTCGCCTCCGAGGTCCCGGTCGTTGAGAGCCATGAACTCTTTGCCGAAACCCGAACTCCCCCGTACGGCCGGCGACAGCCACGAGACGCCCGCCTCGCAGAAGACCTGGGTTCCCGTGCTGAAGTAATTGCCGCCACCGTAGAAGGACGTCATGATGGCGAGGCGCGACTCCGGATCCTCCCTTTCCTCGCGTGGCGTGAACAGGAAGGCGTGCAGCATCCGCGGTTCGCCGGTCGCCGGGTCGACGTCGAAGGTCGGGTATTCCACCCGCTCCACATCGCACTGCTGGATAGCCGCCAGGTACTCGTCCGGCAGCCGGATCTTCGGTTGGAACGCGAACGTCGCCCGTCCATCTTCCAGCACGACTTTCATCTCGTCGCCCTGGAAGGGACTGGAAGCGGAGGTCATGCGGACCACGAACTGGTCGGCGTCGTCAAACCCGATCACTCCGACGCTCACGTCGAGGGTCAACTCGCCCAGAATCTCTCCCGTTCCCGGCTCGAGTACCTGCAGGACGTTTTCGTGCGGACGCGCCAGGACCTGTAGGATCTTCCGTCCCTCGGTTGTCTGCAGGAGGGTGAACCAGGCGTTCTCGGCCACCGACGTCAGCGGACGCGAGGTGCGGGCGGCCAGGTCGTAGATGTACAGGTTGGAGAAGCCGCTCTCGTCGGACACGTACACGAAGCGGTCGTCGTCCAGCCACCCCTTTTCGTACGAGCCCACGGACTGGCGCTCGACCCCGTCCGGGAGAAGGAAGTCGAGGCTCGGATTCGCCAGATCGACGTAACGCCAGCGTCCCCTGCCGACGGTGTCCGTCCTTGTTGAGCCGGATGACCACACCGTCTCCAGTCGGTCGGAAGTTCACCGACGTCCAGACCATTCGATGCTCGCCGCCCTCCTGGCACAGCACTTCGGTCGATTCGCCCGAATCCAGGTCGAGCAGCGTGAGGCAGTTGCGGTAGGGTTCCGTGTCTCCGTACCGGGCGATGTAGCCGATCGTCCCGCCGTCCTTCGAGAAGTCCCATCCATATATATAGGGAACGTCCGTGAGTCTCTGGAGCGAACCGTCCTCCAGCGACAGCCGGTACAGGTTCATCACCTCGTCGTTGCGTTCGTCCGCTTGCGCGATCATGTCGCCGCGGATGGAGTCGTACGCCATGCCCCACAGGTTGCGGGTCGAGAGATCGATGTCGAAGACGCGCTGGCCCGACTCCGGATCGACGAGACCGGTGCCCTCACCGACCGACAGGTCCTGCGCCATGAGCCACGTTCCCTCGGGAGTCGTGTGCCGGTAGAACAGCTTTCCAGCCTCGAAGTCGGCGTTCCAGCCGCCGTACGGATAGTCCTGGAAGTAGGGCTCCAGGTTCACGTCCCGGCCGAGGAGGGTGACCGTGTAGTCGAAGTCTCCGGAGTCGGCGACGTCCTGTTCTCCACAGGCCAGGACGGCGAGGAACACGAGGCCTGCCATGCGGGAAGACATACGAAGAGACGAGCGATTCATGTCGCACCTCTGAAAGGGTGGCGCTGGCAACGATCTCGCGCGCGACGCGCGGCTGACTTCAGGGCTCGCCGCGAGCGCTGAGCCGCGTCGCCTCGGCGAGGAGCTTCGAGACCTCCATCGCCGGAACGCCGAGGTTGGATCCGCCGAACTCGGCCAGGATCGCGAAGGTCACGGCGACCACCTCTCCGTCGAGCGAAAGCACGGGCCCGCCGCTGCCGCCCCGGGTGGTCTCCGCATCATAAGCGACGGTCGAAGGGGTTACCTGGCCCACGATCCCGCGCGTCGCGAGGGGACGGATGAACCCTGCCTTCGAGAGTTCCTCGACTACGGCCCAGAAATCGGGGCGATGCCGCATGAGAGAGTCTACGAAGACAGCCCCGGACCGGGCCAGAAGAGCGTCGATCCCCGCCGGATAACCGAGCACGAGGATCGCCTGGCCGGGCCCCGGGTTGTCTGGGGCCACCGGCAGGGGGTCACGACCGGTCAATTCGGCGGCGCGCACGATCGCCAGGTCGACCTCACGGCTCGCGGCCACGAACTCGAGCTCCACCGGCTCGGCCCGGTCTGGCAGGTAGCCCAGTAGACGCAGACGGGGCTCGAAGCCTCGCTCGAAGATGGGTCCGATCTGCTCGTTTTCGCTCCACGGAATGGCCACGTGCCGGTTGGTCACGAGGAGGCCATCGTCGCTCGCCAGCCATGCGCTCCCCGTGAACTGCACCTCGAATACGGGGCCGTCGCCCTCCGTGGAGGTCAGCGGGATTCCCCCCGGGCCGATCCGCGGCGCCCCCGTGGGTCCGATCAGCATCCGGAGGGGCCGGCCCGACTCGCTCTCGACGAGTTGGTACCCACCCTGGACGAAGATCACCGACGAAGAGGCGGCCATCACGACCCGGCGTCCCGCGCTGCTCATCTGCTCCAGCGCCTCGATGCGTCCCGTGAGGGCTTCCTGCAATTCCGCCACGAGGCCGCGCAGTTCCGGATCCGTCTCGGCGAGACCGGCCAGGCCGCTCAGGACCTCGGCCACCCTCGCGCTGCGCGCCTCCTCGGCGTCGATTCGGCTCTCGAGCCGCAGTCCGTAGGCTATCAGCGAGCCGGCCGTGACCAGGAGCACGGCGAACGCCCCGCCCACCACGCGCGCGCGTGCGGGGGGACGTGCGGGTGAGAAGCTCCCAGGGCAGGGTGCGGAGGAAGAACGCGAACCGGCGGACGAGTCCCCCCCGGCCGTGGCGCGCGCAGTCGACGCAGTCGCGCCACGCCTCCTTCATCGACTTGTACGGCGGGGGATTCTCCGGCCTGCATCACGAATCGGATCACCGGTCCTCCGGTACCGATCTCGAGAATGTCTCCGGGCACGAGAGTCTCCCGTCCCTGCAGCCCCGGCACGTCGGCGCTGTTCAGGTAGACCTGGCCGTCGACCTCGAGAACGGACCAGCCGTCATCCCCGCGGACGAGTATCGCGTGCCGCGCGGTGACCGCAGGATCCGCCCCGACCGGGAAGTGGACCACGGCGTCGCGCGCCGTACCGACGAGCGCCCGCGTTTCGGTCAGATGCTGGCGACTGCCCCGATGAGGTCCGGTGAGATGGAGGATGACCGCGTCACCGCCCGAGCTCGCAGCGGATGCGACGCCCGGGTCGTGCGATTCCGGGGGTGGAAACGGTCCCTCGATGACCGGTGTGCTGTCAGACGTCATTCACTACTCTCTGCAGGTGAGACGGCCGGTCCCCCAACGTACTGTAAACACGCCGGTGGGGAACAGGTTTCGGGGCGAGACTTTGGGGCCGACGCGGTGTAATATATATGTACTCCCCGCGAACCCTCGAAGAGAGGCTCGATCATGTGGGAACACGTTGTCGCCGTGGACCTCGAAGCCACGGGCCTCGACCCGCTCGAAGATCGGATCGTGGAGCTGGCGATCGTCCGGGCCGAGGACGGTCTCGTACTCCTTCACCAGCATTTCCACCCGGGAATCGCGATTCCGCCGCCGGCGACAGCCGTGCACGGCATCACCAACGCGGACGTGGCACACTGCGACGGATTCGCCGTGCATGCCTCGCGTGTCCAGGCCATGCTTCAGGACGCGGTCGTGATGGGCTACAACTCACGGAACTACGATACGGTGATGATCGATGCCGAGCTTCGCCGGGCCGGCGAGCGCGGACTCGACCTCGTCGGGATGACGGAGATCGATCTCTTCCGTGTCTGGACTCGATCGGAGAAACGTACGCTGGAACTGGCCGTACAGCGGTTCCTGGGGCACGACCATGCGGGCGCGCATTCTGCTCTGTCTGACGCCGAGGTCCTGCTCCCGCTCGCCGGGGCCATGAAACGGGCCTGGGCGCTCGAGGATTTCGACCTGTTGGACCGCAGCCGGCCCCCCGGCGAGGTCGATCGATCGCGGCGGCTCAGGCGGGCGCCCGGTGGTGAGGTCGTGTTCAACTTCGGAACACACGCCGGAACGCCAGTGCGCGATCATGAGGACTACGCCGAGTGGATGCTTCAGTCCGATTTCCCCCCGGATACCCTCGACGCGATCCGGCACCTGAAAGAGAACGGGTGGCGCTGGCCGTGAAGACCCCGATGCTGTGATCCCGCCCGCCTGTCCGGGCGAGCGGGATCGGCCTGGCGCGGGGCTAGCGTTCGGCCAGGGTGATGACGGCGAACGTGGCGCCGAGGGGGTCGGCCAGCCATGCGAAACGGCCGACTCCGGGGATATCCATCGTCGGCCCCATCGTCTTGGCGCCGAGATCGACCGCCTTCTGCACGGTCGCATCACAGTCATCGACCGAGAAGTACGTCGCCCAATGCGTCGGCACCTCCCCCCAGTCGGACTGAATCTGCATCATCCCGCCCGCCGGCACCTCTCCGAGGAGAAAGCTGGTGTAGATCCCGGTCGGCGGCGGCATCTCCTGCTCGTGTGCGGTCCACCCGAACAGCGCTCCGTAGAATTCTTGCGCCGCCCCCGTGTCCCGGGTGAGCAGCTCGTTCCAGCACAGGGCCCCATGTTCGCTCTTGAGCCCCACGCCGTGGCGATTGACCGGCTGCCACATGTAGAACAGGGCCCCGGTCGGATCCTGCACCACGGACATGCGGCCCGAGTCGAACACGTCAAAAGGCCCGGCGAGCACGAGGCCGCCCAACCCCTGGGCTCTTTCGGTCGCCGCGTCGACTGAATCCACCGCCACGTAGGCCCCCCAGCAGTCGGGCCCGGAGTTTGGTTGCCTGGGATCCACCTGGTACAGGGCCGCCGTGTACTTGCCGCCGATGTGGAACATGGTATACGTGGAGTCCTCGGGCATAGGGACCTCCTCCGCTTCCCAGCCGAACAGCTCCGAATAGAACGACCGTGCCGCCCCCTGGTCGCTGGATGCCAGCTCGGCCCAGCAAAACGTACCTGCTGCGTGCTTCGGAGTCTCCGCCATTACTGCCTCCTCGAATGCGATTGCCGGCCGACGCGCGGGTCGTGCGCCGGCCTTCTAGTCCCGCCGTTCACGTTTCAAGAGTAATCAGTGATCCGGTCGAATCAAGGCGCGCGGCGGGAGCGGGGAAGCGGACGGACCTCGAGGCCAGGCACCTGACGAAAGCGTCCGGTTCTCGCGGTCACGAGGTGCAGCCCGTGATACAGGGCGGTCGCGGCAACCTGGAGTTCCCGGGTAGGCAGGTCGGTCGCTGAGGCCAACTCGGCTTGCAGCTCACCAAACGTGCGCGCCGTCGCAACGTCGAAGGGCAGGACGGTCAGGGCCGGAAGGACCCGCTCCTCTATGTGCCGAATGTTGCCCGGCGGATCGCGGGACTCGTCGGCTCCTCGATACAGCTCCGCCACGGACACCGCGCTCGTGAACTGCTCCTCCCTGGGCAGGGAACGCAGCCACTCGAGATACGCGGCGACGGGCTCCGGACGCAGAGCTTCCGCGATGGCGTCGGCGTGGAAGAGGTAGGCCGTCATGATCGGAGGCACCCGCCCCGGCCCGGGTGCCGTCCCCATGGACGACACCCGGGAATCAGGGAAGACGATGATCCGTTCGTTCAGCGGGAGCGTCGGTTCCGGCGCACGAGGCGCGCGAGTTCCTCCGAGCCCTTCCAACCGCCGGCGAGGCTGGCGAGACCGCCTTCGGGACCGGCCGCCCGAAGCCGCGTCAGCTTCTCCACGTCGGCCGCCTGGACGAGCGCCGCCACCGGCTTGCCATGACGGCTGATGATGATGGGCTCGCCGTCCTCGGCCCAGCGTACGCAGGCCGCGAACGTGGCCTTGGCCTGTGCTACGGAGAGTGTTCGGGACACTTCGGTCCTCCTCGCAGAGTGAACAACAGTGTGGTCATACTGACTATTATGACCATAATATGCACGCCAGCTCGCCGCAAGAGGTGCTGGGAGGGGCCTGCCACCTGCCGGATGAGCGTGATAAGTTGCTTCGATGCCCCTTCGACTCGTTCGTTCGAACACGAATGCCGCGCTCTGGACGGCCTGCTCGGAGTCGTTTCTCGACGCCGTCGGCGACGTGTCCGGGCCGGCGGAATTTCCGGACTTCCTGCTCCTTACCCACCGTGTTCAGCGAGACGTTCTTCTGGAGGAGGCGGCCGCGAGAGGCGTCCGGGGCTGGCTGGATCCGCCGATGGCGTTCTTTTCCGAGCTCCGGCAAATGTTCGGCATCGAGGCGCGACCGGTGGGAATCCTCACCGGACGAATGCTCGTGGCCCGCCTTGCGGGGCAGACCGCCCTTCGGGTCGGGGTGAGGACGGCGGGGAGGGAACGGGGACCGGCGGGGACTCATATGCTCGATCGGGTGTTCAGCGAACTGCTGCCGGAAGGCGTGACCCCTGACGGCCTGAGGCAGGCGCTGACGCCCCTGGAGCGTGACGAGTTCACCCGGAGACGGAACGACTGGGTGGCGGATACCTACGAGGCTTTCCTCGCGGAGTTGGAGTCGCAGCAGCTGTACGATCCGCGGTCCATCCACGCCATGGTTGCCCGCCGCATCGAAGAGGGAGGATTGCCGGCCGCCCTCCGCGGGGCCGTCAGGCTCCACGTCCTCGGAGTCACCTCTCTGAGGACCCGGCAGCGGCTGTTCCGGGCCCTGGCCGAGCAACGGGAGGTGGAGGTCCGGGTCTACCTGCCGCTCGAAGACGAGCCCTCCGAGTGGGAGGATCTCGCGACGGGGGGGCTCGAGATCGTTGGTGAGGCCGCGCTGGGTTTCGGCGGGCCGTTCGTTCAGCCCGCTCCGGATTCGGTTCGGGAAGCCGCGTGGGTGGCGCGGCGGGTCAAACGGCTACTCGCCGAAGAGGATGTGGAGCCGCACGAAGTCGCCGTGGTCGCCCGCTCGGGCCACCAGGACACCCGTATCCTGCATACCGCCCTCGAGAACGTCGGAGTTCCGTCGACCGCCCGGCTCCGGAGTGTGCTCGCCGAGATTCCCGTTCTCAAGGCACTGCTTGCAGCTGCTGCGCGCGGAGGCGGACGGTTGGACGTTCGAACGACTGCGCCAGCTGCTCGCGAGTCCCTATTTCTCGCCGGGCGTGGACTTGCGCCCCGTGGACGTCCTGGCCGCCGCCCGCCGGGTCGAGGGATTGTGCCGCCTGGCGGGCGGGCCTGGAGCGCCTGGCCGAAGAGATGAAGGGCGAAGACAGCCGCCGCTGGCGTCGCAAAGGAGTGTCCGGGCACCGGCTTGGTGCCGATATGCCCCGGTTCCTGGGGTTCCTGGACCAGGTCGCCGTCCTGGCTGGTTCACGGCCCGAGAAGGACTGGATCGATCTCACGCTGGAGACGCTGGAGGGGCGGCGATTCGAGTTGAGGTCGCGGCTCTGTCAGCCGGTCGGCGATCGCTGGGACATCGTCCGGCTGGACCAGCGCGGCGTCGAGCATCTGGTCCGGCTGCTGCGCGAGTGGCGGGACCTCGTCAGGTCGGATGAGCCGCTGTCGCCCTCGGACTGGTACGAACGCCTCCGCAGGCTCCTGGAAGCCAACGAATTGGCTCTTTCAACACCCCTGAAGGAAGGCGTTCAGGTACTGGAAGCCCACGAGGCTTCCCTCAGTCCGTTCCGCCATACTTTCGTCGTGCACGCGAATGACGGCGTGTTTCCGCGCACGCCTACCTCGCTCGGGATCTTCTCGGACGATGAGAGACGGCTCCTGCGTGAGCGCGGCCTGCCGCTGACCGACCGGTCGGAGGCCATGCGCCGTGAGAGAACGCTGTGGCGCTCGGTCACGAGAGGCGAACACGTGACCCTGACCTACCGAACGACGGATTCAAGCGGGGTGCCCAGGCTTCCGTCGCTCATGGTCCCGGCTCACGACGTCACCACGGAACTGCCGCGGACCCTGGACCTGGAGGCCGGTTCGGAGTCCGGCGGCTGACTTGCCGGCCGATCTTCTGCCCGTAAGTCCGGCTCAGCAGCGTCGCGCGGAGGCCGTTCTTCTGAAGCGGGCCCGGCGGGCGGGGCAGCGAGGCGAGTTCGAGACTTCCTTTCCCGAGGCTCTCCGGCGAGCAGTGCTGGGGGCCTTTGCCGACGAGCTTCGATCGGGCGGGCTCGACGGCTACGTGCACCGTGAGGCCGACCTGGGCGGCGCGGGTTCTGAGACCCGGGAGACCGATCTCGTCCCGGAGGTCGTCTTCGGCATCGATCGTCCCATCTCCCTCCGGCCGACGGCGTGGAACGGAAGGCTGCGGGACCCGGCGGTTCTTGGGGCGTTGGAGCGGGAGTTCGGCCCGGACTATCCGTGGTCGTCGAGCCAGTTGGAGAAGTACGGCAAGCGTCCGTTCGATTTTCTGCTCGACCGGGTCCTGGGCCTCGAAGAGGTCGCCGAGGCTGACGAGGAGACCAGCGTGCTGACGTTCGGCAACGTGGCGCACGGAATCCTGGAGGGTTTCTACGGCGCGCTGCTGGAGAGCGTGCCGGCTGCCTTCGACGATCGGGCCGCACGCACCTTCGAGGAGGTCGCGGACCGCGTCATCTCCGAGCTGGAAGCGGACCGCGACGAATGGCTGGGCCTGGAGGCGCTCTGGGAGGTCACGCGGCAGGACGTGCGGGACAAGGTCCGGGCCTACCTCGAATGGGAGTTGGCCTATCTATCGAAGAAGGGCGAACAGCCGATCGCGGTGGAACTCGAGTTCGGGTTCGCCGACCAGCCGCCGGTCGAGTTGAAGGGCCTGGACATGAATGGCGACCCGGCGCGGCTGCTGCTGCGCGGTCGCGTAGACCGGGTGGACCGACATGGGGGAGCGCAGGGGGGTGTCCTTCGAGTTCTCGACTACAAGAGCGGACTGACGAGTCTGCCTCGGCAGCGGGGTTACCAGGATGGGGCCCTTCTCCAGACGGCGCTCTATATGATGGCCGTGGATGGTCTGGGCCTCGGATCCGTGGACTCCGCCCGCTATCGCGGCATCCAGCAGCCGGGAAATCCGGCCAACAAGTACGAGCTCAAGTTCAGTCGGATCGAGCCGATCCTCCGACTGGCGCTATCCATTCCCGGTCGAGTCAGATCGGGCCAGTTCGAATCGGTCCAGGCGGGATCGGCGCCGATCGCCCAGTGGCAGCCCGGTCGGGACGTGACCCGCGGCGAGGCGAGCCTGGTCGACGGAACCCGATTCGACCGGCTGTCGGAGTAGGCGATGGGGATCCGCACCGTCCACTGGACCGAGGAGCAGGCCGCTGCCGTCACGGCGAGCGGAGACGTGCTTCTCGCCGCCAGCGCCGGCACGGGAAAGACCACGACGGTGGTGGGAAAGATTCTCTGGCTCCTGGGCCTCGAAGCGGGGCGGCACGGGGCTCCCCCGGCTCCCCTCGCCGCTTGCCCGTCACCGTGCCGGCTCGATCAGATCGCGGCGATCACCTTCACGGAGAAGGCGGCCTACGACCTGAAGAAGAAGCTTCGCAGCGAGATCGAGGCGTCGGAGCGCGGCGCCGAGCTTCGCTGGGAGATCGACAGCGCCTCGGTCGGCACGATCCATGGGTTCTGCGCCGAGCTCCTGCGGGAACACGCGCTGCGTCTCGAGATCGATCCGACGTTTCGGGTTCTCGACGAGCGCGAAACCCGCGTTCACCAGGACGAGCTTCTTCGCGACCTGCTGAAGACCGCGCTGGCCGCCGGGGAGCCCGAGGCGCGGGCCCTCGTGCGCCGGTTCAAGGGGATGTACGATCGCACGCACCGGAGCGGCGCCATCGGCAACATCCGCGACGTCATGCGCGACATCCGATGGCACTCGCGTCGGTACTCGCCGTGGATCCGTTCGGATTCCGGGCAGGATCAACGCCTGGACCCTGCGCTGCTGTGGGAGATCGCCGAACGGGCCGGTCTCGCCGACCCCGATCCGGTGGGGCGAGAGCACGACGAGGAGTCCCTGCGGATCGCCTCCTATCTGTACCGCTACGCCTACCGGGCGCTCGCGCGGTGGCTGTCGTGGTTGGAAGTCGAGAATCTGCGGGACTTCGACAGCCTGATTCTGGATGCGCGCCGGCTCCTGACCCGGCCGGGCACTCGGCCGGCCCTCGAGGCGGTACGGTCCCGTTACAGAATCCTCATCATCGACGAGTTCCAGGACACCGATGCGGCGCAGCGGGACATCGCCTTCGCGATCGCCGGCCTTCCGCTGTCGGGACAGGACCCTGACTCCGGGCTGATGGATTCCGCCAGCTCCGCGGCGGTGCGTCCGCAACTGTTCCTAGTGGGCGACCCAAAGCAGAGCATCTACCGGTTCAGAGGCGCCGATATCGGCGTGTGGAACGACGTTCGGGAATCGCTCGATCGCAGGGGGCAGCTGCTTGATCTGAGTCACAACTTCCGCAGCGAACCGCAAGTCGTGGACTTCGTGAATCGTGTCTGCGGCCCGGTCATGTTGGAGCGGGCGGACGAGCTCCAGGAGCTCTCGCCTCGCAGCGCCGTCGCATACGTACCGCTTCGACCCGCTGTCGAGCGCACGGCCGCCGGAGGCCTGGAGTGGCTGGTCAACGACAAGAATGGGAACGACGTGAAGAGCGCCGAGGCCCGACTCATCGCGTCGCGGATCCGCCAGCTGGTGGATCACGAAGTGGTCCGCGATCCGGAGACGGGCAGGTGCCGGCCTTGCCAGTATAGCGACATTGCGATCCTGGCCCGGACAAGGAGCGTTCTGCGCGGCCTCGAGCATGGCCTGCGGGAGTACGACGTAAGGTTCTACAACAGTTCGGCCGGCGACCTTGCGGACCGGCAGGAGATCCTCGACGTCCTGACCGCTCTTCGCTTGGTCGACAATCCGAGCGACGACCTGAGGGCGTTCGCGTACCTTCGGTCACCGTTCGTGGGACTGCGTGACGAGGTTCTGGTCCGCGTGCGTATCGACCCCCGGGTCAAGGCGGCCGCGCGTCGTCCCTCGTACCTGGCGCAGGCCCGGGCGTACCTGGATCTGGTCGAGGGCGGTGACATGGAACCGTTCCCGGCGCCGGAGAGTTCGCACGTCCACGAGATCGAACGGTGGGCGCTGCGCGAGGGACTCGAGGCCCTCGACGAGGCCCATCGGCTCGTGGACCGCACGGACCATGCAGAGATCCTGGGACGGATACTCGATCGGACGGGGTATCGGCTGCATCTGCTGCTCCGCGAGCATGCACCGGAAGCTCTCGCCAACATCGAGCGATTCCAGGCCCTTCTCGAGGACTACCGCCATCTACCCCTGGGCGGATTCCTGAGGCTTTGGGACCGCTGGGGCGACCAGGACACGGGTATCCCGCAGGCCCCACTGACGAGCCAGGATGACGTCGCGGTCACGCTCAGCACGATCCACACCGCGAAAGGGCTGGAATGGCCGGTGGTGATCCTGGCCGGCACCCGGAGCGGACCCGATTCCGGGGGACGTACTCAGCGGTACCTACTGGAGTGATCCGTCCCTCGGGCCGGTGTACATGGGAAACCAGAGCGAGCGTGGCGCCCGCTCGCTGCGCGTGTTTCAGAACGCTCTCGCAGAGGAGCATGCCGAGGAGGCCCGCCTTCTGTACGTCGCGGCCACCCGGGCGCGCGACCGGCTGATCATCTCGGGACCCACCGTGAAGCCACACGGCTATGCCCAGTGGCTGGAGCGGGGGCTGGACGGGGCCATCGAAGCCCACGAAGCGGCGGTCCTTCGCGACGTGGGAGCGTCCGACGACGCGGCCACGAGAGATCGACGATCGGAGCCGGCCAGCGACGATGACTCGGCGACGGGCACCGGCCGGCAGCTCGACGCGTTCGGCTTCGATCACGCGCCGGAAGACGACCGGGGACAGTTCAACCTGTTTGCGCCGCGCCATGATCCGGAGACCGAGTCAGAGGGCGATGCGGTACCCTCGCAGGCGGACGGCGTCGAAGTCCCCCTCGTCCTCTTCCGAACGCCAAGCCCGATCCAGGAGACGCTGCGCCCAGCCCCGGTCGAACTATGGTGGTTGGACGGTCTGCGCGAGCGTCCCGCACCGGTCATCACGCTACCCATTGCCCGGGTACGCCACGGCTTCACGACGTCGGCGACGGAGCTTCGGATGAGAGAGCTGGACCCGGAGACCTGGAAGCTGCGCTACGCCCATGGCGTCGTTCCCGCGGCCGAGTTCGCCCGGGCGCCTGACTCCGGCGCGGGACTTCCGGCCAGGATCCGCGGAACGCTCATCCACACGGTGCTCGAGCGACTCGAAGCCGAGTCGGAGCTCGCGCGGATCCTGGGCGAGGCGATCGCCGGCCTGGACGCGCCGGAATCCGAGACGCTGCTGGAGCCCGGCTCAGCCTATCGCGAGGCCCTCCGCGAAGAAATCGAGGCCGTCGTTCGGAGCGACGAATGGGCCCACTACGTCGACGGGCGGCACTGGCGCGAACTGCCGTTTCTGCACTTGCTCCGACCGAGGGAATGGCGCCTGGGGGCCTACGACCTGTTCCGCCCGGGAGGCGTTGGCGAGGCCTCGGAGGTCCCACGGATCGTGGACTTCAAGACACACGTGATCGACGCGTCGGACGTGGCCGCCACGGCCGCGACGTACGAGATCCAGGCCGCGGTGTACCGGGAGGCGGCAGAGGCGATCCTCGGGCGTCCCGTCCAGGTGAGCCTGCACTTCACACATCCGAACGTGGCGATCGACGTCTAACCGGCGGGCTTCAACCGTCGGCCCTTCCCCCGGCCTCCACGTACGGAACGAAGCGCTCGTCGATGAAGTGATGCCAGACCGACTCGACCGTTTCGGCCCAGCCTTCCTCCATCTCTCCCGCGGCGCGCACGGTGACCTTGAGGTTGGTGGACGTGCCCTCGAGCCCGACCTCCGCCAGTTCGTACGTGGCCACCGTGAACAGGGCGTGTCCGGCCAGGCCCAGCGGACCCTCGAACCGCAGGAGCGACGCCGCGCTCGGCTGCGGTCACGACGGCGTGACGAATACCGTCACCGGACTCGTTGAACAGTTCGTAGAATCCGCCCCCGGGGCGCGGCTCGATGTACAGCCGCTGCGGGTTGCCCGAGAATGTGTGATCCCACCAGCCGCTGATGTCCCCGGTCAGGGCATCGTAGGTGTCGCGTGGAGAGCCGGGAACCGTGCGCTCGAAGGTGAAGGCGAAACCGCCGGTCTCGACGGACTCGGCCGGCTGGTCGGCCGTTGGCGCCGTGGCGCTCGGAAACGCGAGGCCGAGCATGGCCGCGAGGAAGAGGCCGCCGGTAGCGCCCAGGGCAAAGTCCCTGAGCCGTGCGGGGATGCGCATGTCATCGCTCCGTGAAAGAGTGGAGAAGTCATCCCCAATATATGCCATTTGTCAGGCGGCCGTTGGCGCAGCCTCTACGCAGAACGCCCGCCGGCCAGGGGCCGACGGGCGTGCGATTCGCTGGACGTACCGTTTCGGGGTCGGTCGCCCCGCGTCAGAGTGTGCGGGATCTACAGGGTGAAGCCCACTCCAGCCATGATCTGCCAGACGCGATTCTTGACGCTCTCGTCCGAGATCCGGGACGTCTGCCAGGTTGGTCGAGCCCCAGCTGGTAGCGTGCAGTCGACGAGTCAGCGTGACCGGACCCACGAAGAAATCGAGGTTGGCGCCGAACACCGCGCCCCAACTCGGTCGTCTTCCGGCTCGATGAATCCTTCGTCGTCATCGCAGTCGAAGGAGACTCCGAGTACGCCCAGCTTGCAGCCCGTTTCGAACGACACCACGGGGCCCAGCGTAGATGGCGGGTCTCAGCATGGCCAGCTTGAACTGCGCCTTCAGCAGCACCGGAATCTCGAATGTAGTTGGTTGACCGAGCTTGGCGGTCTGCCCAAGCTCCTCGGCCTGGAAGCCCTTCTGCGAGTACAGGAGCTCCGGCTGAATGGCGAACAGGCTCCGCCAAGTCCGAAGGTGACGAAGCCGCCGCCCACGAATCCCGTCTTCGAATGCGATCACGTCGGAACTCCGGCACGTTCGTGCTGACGTCGGCCACGTTAATACCGCCCTTCACGCCGATCGTCGTCTGCGCCTGGAGCGGCGCAGCCATGATCAGGAGGGCCAGGGGCAGGGCCATACGTACGAAGGTCTTCATTCTGCAATACCTCGCTGTCGTCCCGACGTCCTCGCGCGCGAGGCCGAAAACGTCGTGCGTGAATGGGTAACTCGTTCGGCTATAACGTGTTGTGGTGGACACTGCACCTCGACGAGGTGCCGGAAAGCGCCCACGGTCGGTGTGAAAAGCTGCAACTCCGGTGCCACGAAGGATTTGCGCTCTGAGCTGGAAGGCGAGGTACCGTGGCTCGGCGGCAAGAACTCCTGGAGCGAACAGACTCGGAGGATCGATGAGACGAGGCGGGTGGTGGGCGATGGCCGTGATGGTGGCGCTGGGGGCATGCGGGGGCGAAGAGTCTGGCTCGCCGGCACCCGCTGAATCGGAGCGAGATCCGTTCGCACACGCCCGATCGGTGCTCGAGCGCACGCCGATCTTCGACGGACACAACGACCTTCCGTGGGAGATCCGCGCGTCGGAGGAAGCGCCGATGGATGTGGCCGCCTACGACCTCAACGGACCCGTTCCCGGGCATACGAACCTGGAGCGGCTGGAGGCCGGCGGCGTCGGAGGGCAGTTCTGGTCCGTCTATATCCCGGGCGAATACGCGGACAGCGGCTTCGCTCGCTTGCAGCTCGAGCAGATCGATCTCGCCCGCCGGATGATCGACCGGTATCCCGAGCTCGTCCTCGTGGGCACGGCCGATGGGGTCGAGGCGGCCATGGCCGACGGGCGCGTTGCCTCGATGCTGGGAGTGGAAGGAGGACACGCGATCGAGAACTCGCTCGGGGCCCTCCGTACCTACTACGACCTCGGCGCGCGCTACATGACCCTGACGCACAACGTGACGCTCGACTGGGCGGATGCGGCGCAGGACACGGCCCGCAACGACGGACTGAGCCGGTTTGGTGAGGAGGTCGTGCGGGAGATGAACCGGCTCGGAATGCTGGTGGACCTGTCGCACGTCTCGCCGGCCACGATGAGCGACGTTCTGAACGTCTCGGAAGCTCCGGTGATCTTCTCCCACTCGTCGGCGCGGGCCCTGACGGATGTGCCTCGCAACGTCCCGGATTCGATCCTGACTCGCATGGCCGTAAACGGCGGCGTGGTGATGGTGACCTTCGTCCAGCCGTTCGTGAACCAGGACGCGGCAGACTACGACGACGCGCTCGCGGCGACCGTACAGGAGATGCTCGACGCAGGGACGCCAGACGACGACGATCCGGGCCGAGGTCCAGCGCATGCGGCGCGAGAGCCCCCGTCCACCGGCGAGCATCGACGACATCGCGGATCACATCGAACACGTCCGCGACGTCGCCGGGATCGACCACGTGGGGATCGGCTCGGACTACGACGGGATGAACGCTCCGCCGGAGATGCCCGACGTCTCGAGCTACCCGGCGCTGTTCGCGCGCCTGATCGAGCGAGGCTGGTCGGACGAAGATCTGGGCAAACTGGCGAGCGGCAACATCCTGCGGGCCCTGCGCGAGGCAGAGGCTGCGGCGGAGCGCCTGCAGGGCGAACGGGAGCCGTCGACGGCCGTGATCACCGACTTCGCGGAGGCTTCGTCGTAGGGAGCGATCAGCCCGGGCGGTGTGGCTTGAAGGGCAGAGTCCGGACCTCGCTCCCCTCGACGACCACCGCGGTAGACTCCGGGATCTCCTCCCAGTACTCCACGATGTCGTTCATGGGCTCTGAAACGACGACGATGGCGTCGGCCGAGTAGCGGTCGAACATCGGATTCAGCGCCTTCAGTGCACCGATGCTCCGGCTGTGGTAGAGCGTTCGCGACTCTCGGTTCGACGAATACCGAACCGCGTAGACGTGATGGCCGTTGGTCAGCCCCACGGTCATCTGCACCGGGTGTTCCGTGCCGGCGTCCCACCCTTTCTCCTCCACGAAGCCCACCATGCGTTCCAGGCTCCCGAGGGGATCGTCTTCCAGCCCGAAGGTAAGAGCGAGGTAGAACATTACCTCCGAGTCCGTGCTGCCCTCGATCAGGTTGTACAGGTCGGGGCGGACGGCAAAATCCAGGTCGCGGCGGATCCGGTCGAAGTCGCGGATCCGTCCGTTGTGGAGAAACAGCCACCGCCCATGACGAAACGGGTGGCAGTTGGTCTGCTGCACCGCAGTCTGTCCCGTCGCCGCTCGCACATGGGCCAGGAACATGTGAGACCGGATCTGCTCGGCGAGATGACGGAGGTTGGTGTCGTTCCACGCCGGCTGGATGTCCTTGTAGACTCCTGGCGTGTCCCTTGAGCCATACCAGCCGATGCCGAATCCGTCCCCGTTCGTCGGGGTCGGGCCGCTATGCGCGGAAAGGCTCTGATCGATGATCGAGTGCTCGGGCTTGAAGATGAGCTCTTCCAGGTAGAGAGGCGCCCCAGAGTAGGCGAGCCAGCGGCACATGGTCATTTCTCCAGCAGATGGTCGTCCGAGCGGTTGGTTCCTAATCTTGACGGTCGGGTGTGACGGCCCGGTGCGCAACCGTCTGCGACTTCTGGCCGGGCCGCCGCGCTCGGCGTAATCTTCCGCGCATGGTCACGTCCCTCACTGTGCTGTTCTATGCCTCGATCGCCGCGCTCTCGGCGATTCCCGGCGGCCTCGTCCGCAGGACCGCCGCTCCCGGCCCGCGATCCCTGGCTCGGGTGGGCGCACGCGCTGGCCGCCGGCGGGATGCTCGGGGCGGCCTTCGTGCTGACCGACGTGCCCCGCGCAGCGGCGGGAGCCGCGGCGATCGGAGGCGTTCTGGGGGTCGCTTTCATCCTCGCCACGCACGCGGTGACCCGGTTGGATACGCTCGATCTCAGCCGGCCCGACCGGGCGGATCCAACGGCGGCGCCTCGCCTGGTGGCCCTGCACGCGTTACATGCCTGCACGGAAGGGGTCGCGATCGGCGTCGCCATGGCCGTGGATCTCTCCCTCGGCGTGTTCGTCGCTCTCGCCATCGCGGTTCACAACGTCCCTGAGGCCGCATTGCTCAGCGGCGCCACACGCCGCCAGGGTGGAAGCCGGGCCGCACGCGTGGGCCTGGTGGTACTGTCCAATGTCGGGCAACCGGTGCTCGCCGTCGCGACCTGGTCGGTCGTGGCGACCGTCCCGGCCTCCCTGCCGTGGGTGCTGGGCTTCGCGGTGGGCGCCCTTCTGAACCTGGTCATGACGGAGCTGCTTCCGGCTTCGTACCGGGAGGCGGGAGCGACCAGCATTGCGCTGGTGGCCAGCGTGGCCCTCGGCCTGGTGGTTCTGCTGGGCGGGATCCTGCCGTGAGCGACGTGACGATGGTCTTCGCGTACGGCCTGGTCACGGCCCTGGCGACGGGCCTGGGAGCGCTGCCTTTCCTGATGGTGCGAACGGTCTCGAGCCGTATGGTCGGCCGGCTCAACGCCGTGGCGTCAGGACTCATGCTGGGAGCCAGCTTCGGCCTGCTTGCCGAGGGAACGCGGTACGGGGGTTGGCAGACCTTCTCGGGCGGACTGCTCGGAATCCTCTTCATCCTTGCTACGAATCGATTCCTGAGCGGTCACCACATGCCCGCCGGCGCCGGTAAGGGCGAGGGTGAGGGACTGCGCCGCATGGTCCTCATCGTCACGGTCATGACGGTGCATTCCTTTGCCGAGGGAGTCGCGATCGGCACGTCGTTCGGAGGCGGCATGGCCCTGGCCACGTTCATCACGGTAGCGATCGCGGTGCACAACATTCCCGAAGGAGTGGCGATCAGCGCGGTCCTGCGCTCGAATGGCGTGAGCGTGCCCCGGTGTGCCGGCTGGAGCATCGTATCGTCGCTGCCCCAGCCGCTGATGGCGGTCCCCGCCTTCCTGTTCGTCGAGGCCTTCGCGCCCGCCCTGCCGTACGGGATCGGCTTCGCGGCCGGCGCGATGGTCTTCATGGTCCTGTTGGAGATCCTCCCGGAGGCGTACGGAAAAGGGTCGGCCCGCGAAATCGGCACGCTCACGACTGCTGTCGATGATCGCGATGATGCTCTTTCAGAAGGTGGTCGCGGGGTAGGCGGCTGACCGCGCCCCGGCGGGCAGGGCTCAGTCGGGCCCCGGGGGTGTAGGAGGTTCGAACGGGAGCAGGCGCGGTGTCAGCTGCCCGGTTGGCCCGAGCTTCGGAGGGTGCCGTGCGGAATCGGAATCCAGTGAGATCAGTTGCATCCAGAGTCCTCCTGGCGGCAGTCATGACGGGGTTGGCACTTCATGCCCCTGCCGACCTCGAGGCCCAGAAGGCGCGCACGATGGTACGGGGTGAAGCCAGTCACGGCGGCTTCGGCGCCCTCGTGTTCAAGGGGTCTGGCGTGAACGACCAGTTCGCCGGCTTCTTTGGCGCCAGGGGCGCCTGGCTGATGGACCACGTATTCGCGCTGGGTGTCGGAGGCTATGTCATGGGTGGGGGCGTGGACGTCCAGCGGCCTGTTGGCACCCGGTCTCTCGACCTGTGGTACGGCGGGGCGGAGTTCGAGTTCATCAGCGGGTGGAGCCAGGTCTACCACATCACGTTTCTCACCCTGATCGGTGGCGGTTCGCTGGGGCTGGACGGTGAGTCGGATGGGATCTGGGCGGTCGAACCGGAGCTGAACCTCGAGGTCAACGTGACCCCGTATTTTCGCTTGAACTTCGGTGGGGGCTACCGGTTCATCTTTGACGTGGACTATCCCGAACTCGACAACGGAGATCTGAGTCAGTTCTTCGGACAGGTGTCCCTGAAGTTCGGCGCGTTCTAGCGGGGCGGCTTGCCGGCGGCCGGCGGGCTTGCCCGGCCGCCGGTGCTCCGGCTAGTCTCCCAACTCGACCGAGATCACCCTCACAGCACGCCGGCCATGTCTTCCTTGCACGCCGTCGCAGTCGTTCCGGCCCGCTACGATTCACAGCGGTTTCCGGGCAAAGTGCTCGCCGATATCGGTGGAGATCCGCTCATCCGGTGGGTGTACGAACGTGCGGCCAGCGCCCGGAGAGTCGATCGGGCGTACGTCGCGACGGACTCGGACCGGGTTGAAGCGGCCTGCCGGGCCTTCACGGACGACGTCTGGCTCTCCCGGGCCAGTCACGCCAGCGGGACCGATCGGGTTGCCGAGATCGCCCGTGAGGTTCGGGCCGAGATCTTCGTCAACGTACAGACGGACGAGCCGATGATGGACCCGGACCTGGTGGACGCGCTGATCGATCTACTGGACAGGGAAGGGATCGATTTTGCGAGCGCTGTAGCTCCGATCCACGAGATGAGCGACTTCGTGGATCCGAACGTGGTGAAGGTCGTGTCCGATTCTCACGGCGACGCGCTGTATTTTTCTCGCGCTCCCATACCGTGGCCGCGCGGGGATAGCCTGCTGCCGGACTCGCCGTGGCCGGCCGGGCTGAGGGCCTTCAAGCACATCGGGATCTACGCCTACCGGAGGGAAGCCCTGCTCGATCTGGCGGCACTTCCTCGCTCCGAAGCCGAAGTGGTCGAAAGCCTCGAGCAACTCCGGGTGCTGGACCGGGGCTGGAAGATGAGGATTCTGGAGTGGGACTACGAAGGCATCGGCGTGGATACCGAAGCCGACCTCGAAAGACTTAGAGAATACATTAGAAAGCAATCGTCAAAGTGATGAAGGAGAATTAGTTGCCAGGCTTTGAGATCTTCGGAGACGAAGAACGCGCAGAGGTCGGTGACGTGCTCAGCACGGGCGTCCTCTTCCGGTATGGGTTCGACGACGCACGGGCCGGGCACTGGAAGACTCGCAGCTTCGAGGCCGAACTGTGCCGCGTGCTGGGGGCCGAGCATTGTCACGTGTGCTCGAGCGGAACGGCCGCCCTCGGCATCGCGATGGCGGCGTGCGGCATCGGAGCGGGAGACGAGGTGATCGTCCCCTCCTTCACTTTCATCGCCACGATCGAGGGTGTCCTGCAGGCTGGGGCCGTACCGATTATCGCGGACATCGACGAGACGCTCTGCCTGGACCCGGCGTCCGTGAAGGACCGCCTCACCGATCGGACCCGTGCGGTCGTACCGGTTCATATGTGTGGCTCCATGGCTCGCATCGACGAGATTTCGGCGATCTGCGCCGCGTCAGACGTGCTGCTCATCGAGGACACGGCGCAGGCGCTTGGCGCCTCGTTCCACGGCCGGGCCCTCGGGACGTTCGGTGCCATGGGTTGCTACTCGTTCGACCCGGTGAAGACGATTACTTGCGGAGAGGGCGGTGCCGTCGTCACCGACGACGAAGAACTCTACCACCGCGCGGAGCAGTACGCGGACCACGGGCACGATCATGTGGGCAAAGACAGGGGCGCCGAAGGGCACCCGATTCTGGGGACCAATCACCGGATCAGCGAACTCGGGTCGGCCGTCGGATTGGCACAATTGCGCAAGCTGGACTGGATCCTCGCGACCCAGCGTCGCAACAAGGCCCGGTTGCGAGACGCCTTCGGCTCGGTGTCGGATGTGACCTTCCGTTCGATTCCGGACCCGGAGGGTGACTCGGCCACGTTCCTGTCCTTGTTCGCGCCGGACGAAGACACGGCCCGCGGCTGGACGAGGGCCCTGGCTGACGCCGGCGTGCCTGGATGCTTCTACTGGTACGACAACAACTGGCACTACCCACGCAAATGGCATCACTTGAAGGAGATGAAGACCCCCGGGAAGTCTCCCCTGACGCTGCTCGACCCGCCGCCCGACCTGTCGGCGATGGACATCGAGCGGTCCGACCGGGTCATGTCACGCACGATTTCGATGCTGGTCAAGCTGTCCTGGACCGATGCCGAGCTGGATGACGTCCAGGAACGGATCCGGACCGCGCTGGAGGGCTGACCATGTTCAGGAATTTCCCGATGATCTCGCGCGTGGTGTATGGGCGGGGGTGTTTCGACCAGCTGGACGACATACTCGTCGCGCGCAGACAGCCGGGCCGCGATTCCGTCGTCTTCGTGGTCGACGATGTCTTCGAGGGCGCCGACCTGGCGGATCGGGTGCCGGTCCGCGAGTCGGACGTCCTGCTGTGGGCGGATGTCGACGTGGAGCCCAAGACCTCCTACGTCGACGAAATGACGGACCTCGCCAGGGCTGCGGCGGGAGACGAGCCGGCCGGTATCGTAGGGATCGGCGGCGGGAGCGTGATGGACCTGGCCAAGGCCGTCTCCCTGATGCTGACGAATCCGGGTTCCTCGGCCGAGTACCAGGGTTGGGATCTGATCCGGAACCCTGCGATCTACCACGTGGGGGTCCCGACGCTCTCGGGCACGGGAGCCGAGGTTTCGCGCACCGCGGTGCTGACGGGGCCGGAGAAGAAGCTGGGTCTCAACTCCGACCATACCGTGTTCGACCAGGTCGTACTCGACCCGGATCTGATCGCCGACGCACCGGACCGGCAGCGGTTCTATACGGGCATGGACTGTTACATTCACTGCGTCGAGTCTCTCGAGGGCACCTACCTGAACGCCTTCAGCGAAGCGTACGGCTCGAAGGCCCTGGGACTGTGCCGTGAGGTGTTTCTCGGACCGCGGACCCCGGAATCGGACGAGAAACTCATGATGGCCTCCTTCTTCGGGGGTATGAGCATCGCCTACTCGCAGGTGGGCGTTGCCCACGCGACGTCCTACGGTCTGTCGTACGTCCTGGGGCTCAAGCACGGAGAAGGGAACTGCGTCGCCTTCAATCACCTCGAGGAGTTCTACCCCGAGGGAGTGGCGGAATTTCATCGAATGGCCGAGTTCGCCGGCGTCGACTTGCCGTCGGGTGTGACCCTGGATCTGACGGACTCCGACATGGAGCGGATGATGGACGTGTCCCTGGGCATGGGGCCCCTGTGGGAGAACGCCCTCGGCCCTGACTGGCGGGAGCGGATGACGCGGGATCGCCTACGGGCCCTGTACGGACGGATGTAGAACTGTGCCGGGGCCGGAGCGCGCCAGCGCCGCCTCCGTTCGCGATCGCATCTACGCGGTTGTGCGCAGCATTCCGCGGGGCAAGGTCGCGACGTACGGACAGGTGGCGACTCTGGCCGGCGCCCGGGGGCACGCCCGGCAGGTGGGCTACGCGCTCCACGGGCTCGCGGACGGTACCGACGTTCCCTGGCATCGCGTGATCAACGCCCGCGGCAAGATCAGCCTCCGCAGATCCGGCGGCGCCGAAGAAGACCAGAGGAGCCGCCTGGAGGCGGAAGGCGTCACCTTCGACGCCGAACGAACGATCGATCTCTCCCGGTTCCGCTGGCAGGCCCGGCCTGCGCCGTGGGAATAGAGCCGCCGCTGCGGGGGTCTAATGCCCGAAAGCAAGGCAGTCTCGAGGCGGTCTGATCGATGGGACCCCGACGATCCTGGAGCCCGAACCGATGGCAGGGTGAGAAGACGTGACACGGCCCGCGAACATGCTCCGGCCCGCTCATCCGAGTCCCTGGAGCGGCGCGTATGGCGACTGAGGCGCGGCGTGCCGAGGCGCTTGGCCTAGTGGAGACCCGGGCGCCCGTGTCGGACCAGGCCCTGATCGAAAGGGCCAGGGAGGGGGACGACGTAGCCTTCCGGGATCTGGTGGAGCGGCACGAGTCGCGGGTCGCGGCGACGGTCATCGGAATGCTCGGCCCGGGGGACGAAGCGGAGGACGTCGGACAGGAGACCTTTATCCGCCTCTACCGGTCTCTCGACCGATTCCGCGGTGACTCGAGCCTGGGAACGTACCTGACGCGAATCGCGATCAATCTGTCGCTGACGGCCCTCAAGAAACGTAAGCGACGCATGTCGCGGTTCGTCAGCCAGGATGAGACGGAAAGGGACCGGCCCGAGGCTTCGTGGGATCCGCGCGATCAGATCGAGCGGTCCGAGGACATACGGAGGGTTCGGGCGGCGGTGACGAGGCTGGCGCCGAACCACCGGACGGTCATCGTCCTTAGGATGATCGACGGATACTCGACGAAAGAGACGGCCGAGATCCTGGGCATTCCCGCCGGTACCGTTATGTCGCGCCTCGCGCGAGCGATGGAGCGGCTGGAGACAGAAATGAAGGAGTCAGGCGATGGATGACCGCGAGCTTCTGATCCGGTACAGGGACGAAGACCTGCCGGAAGAGGAGATGAACGGGGTCGAGGAGAGGCTGCGAAGCGAGCCCGAGTTGCGCACCGTGTGGGAGAGCCTGGATGGACTGGCGGCTCTCCTGGAACAGGGAGCCGCGCGCTCTTTCGATCCGTTCTTCTCGGCCCGTGTGGTGGCGAGGCTGCGGCGGTCGGGATCTTCGACGCCCGCCGATGGCATGTACGAGGCCCTGCGCTGGATCTTCGCGCGCGTGGCCGTGGCGTGTGTCGTCGTGATGCTCTGCCTCGGAACCTACTCGGCGGTGGGCGGCGGATACGGAGGGTCGGTGGTTGATTCCATGCTGGGCCTTCCGGAGCCCACTCTGGAAACCGCTCTCACCTTCGGGGGTTGAGGAGCCATGCAGACAAGAACGAAATCCGCTTTTCTCCTCCTGGCCGTGCTGGTCCTGGGAGTGGCTATCGGAGTCATGCTCAGCGGGGTGCTGCACAACCGGCGTATGGATCGAATCGCCCGCCTGAGAACGGCGCCGGGGATCATCCGGTTGGTCGAGCGGGCCGTCGAGCCGGAGAGCGAAGAGCAGCGGGCTGCGATCCGGGCGATCATGGAGGGCGCCGCGCCCCGTTTTGCAGAGACCTTCCAGCGAACACAGGAGGAAATGCGTACGCTTTCCGACTCCGTGATGTCCGAGCTCGAGGCGGTGCTGACGCCGGCTCAGCTCGAGGATCTGAAGGAGCAGATGATGCTGCGCAGGGGAAGGCCACCGTCGAACGAGTGGAAAGGCGACGAAAGACCCGGCAGAAGGGGGCCGCGCAATGGCGGCCCGCCGCCGGACGGTCGCCCGCCCCCGCCGGTCGACCAGGGTCCGCCGCCCCAATAGGAGGCGCGCCGCCAGATCTCATCTTCTTGGATTTCTTCAGGTGTCGCCCGGGCGCCACAGTTTGTCGCAGTATGAGATTGTGCGGCACTCTGCAAACAATGCCCTCGGTATGCTCACTGTGGGCAACAAACGTGGCATTTCGGCAGCGCCCGGGGCCGCGTACATGCGCTTACGCAAAGCAAATCGCTACCGGGGCAGAAGCGGCCCGCGAACCACATTTCCGTCGTGCGGCACGAAGATTCGACTCGATGGCACACCTTTCGCACACTTGGCACCAGACCGCCCCTGTTTGGTCGTGGGCTCACGATCGATTAACTTGGTGTTTGCGGCCAAAACAAATGAAATTCCCGGGGGGACATGACGTGTTGAGCATCAAGCATACTGCGCGGTGGCTCTCTTTCCGCGTCCGAAGGCGGGCGCGAGAGCGGACGCGCCTGGGTGACGCGGGACAGGCCCTCGTGGAGATGGCGATCGCCCTGCCGATCCTGCTGGCTCTTCTGGTGGGCATCTTCGAGTTCGCCCGGGCCTACAACGTCCAGCAGGTGATCACGAACGCGGCCCGGGAGGGCGCCCGGGAGGGTGTTCTGCCGCCCGAGGGTCTAGCAGCATCGGAGGCGCGAGCGAGACCTCGAACCGACGAACGCCTGGCCGACGCGAATATCGGGGGCGCCACCGTGACCATTACATGCACGGGCTCGGCATTGCGACAACCGGCGATTCGCTCACGGTGGAGATCTCCGTGCCCTACACCTTCGTGTTCATCGGGCCGGTGCTCAGCCTGTTCTCGAGCGGTGTGGACCCGGGCACGATCACGCTTCGGTCGACGGCCACGATGCGGAAGGAGTAGCCGATCTAGCGGCTGGGTCCGGGATGCTAACGAAAGAGGCCCGGCCGCTCGAAAGCGGCCGGGCCTCTGCGATTCCGGGATCGCCTCCGCGGCTAGCGCCGGGGGAAGAACCCGCTCTTCTTCTCTTCCTCACCGACCGGCTCGTGCAGGGTGCTGATGAAGGCATCCCCGGGAGCGTCCGTGTCGATGTTTCCGTAGATCGGCTTCTCGTTGCGGAGCATGTCGACGAATGGCGGCATGGCGCTGAACGGAAGGAACAAGACGCACAGCCTGGCGTCCTCGCTCCACATGGCGCTCGGGGCGTCGGCTCCCTCCGGGAGGAAGTAGTAGATCATGCGCAGGAACTCGCCGAAACACGCTACCACGCCTCTCGGACGGACGTCGACGCCTCCGAAGGTCTTGGGGTGATCACCCAGCGTGATCTGGTAGCGCTCGACCAAGAAGTTGTGCTTCGCCATTTCTTGCTCCTCGGATGGTGAACCCGGAACTCCCATCATTGCGAGCGGAATAATATAGCACATTCCGCCGGCGCGCGACCGGATGCGTCGGGCGAGTGTTGGAGCCCGAGAAACACTGGCTTTCGCGAATCGGATCGGAAGTCGTTCGTGACTGGACGTCAGCAACGGCCGACGCCAGATTCAGGGCCTGTGCTCCAAAGGCCACCAACGATCGCCAGGAGAAGCCATGGAGTTGTGGTTAGTTCTATCGTTCTCGCAGTCTTTGCCGTTGCCGGCGTCTGGGGCTCGATTATCCTCTTGGGCCTGTTCAATAAGGGTCGGCGTCAGCTTCCGACGCCCACCGACGATGCGCGCATTGACCAGTTGGAAGAGGACCACCACAGACTTGAGGCCCAAGTCGAGCGACTCGAAGAGGAAATCAGGTTCTTTCGACAACTCCAACAGCCTGAGATTCCGACCCAGCTCCCAAGCCCGGATCGTGAGGGAAGTGGCGGTTAGTTTCCGCGCGGCATTTCCGCACAGTCGGTCAGAAGAACCCCATAAGTTGTTCTGCCATGATTGGTCCCGCTCCCTCACCTTCGTGCTTGAAGAAGACGAATGCTCGCTCCCACCCGGAGCTGCTCACCCGGGCGGCCCACTCGGCTAGAGCCGCTTCTCCGTACTCCGTCTTTCGAAGCCTCAGGTAGCCCCATGGAGCCGTCTCGACGATCTCGCCGTCCTCTTCGTCGGTGTCCGCCGTGCACAGGGCCGCCCCGTGCTTCCGCAGGCAGTCGTATGTCGCCTCGTCGAACCACGACGCGTGACGGAACTCGAAGACCGTTCGCCCCGGATCTCCCAGCCCAGCGAGGAAGGCGTCCAGCCGCTCGAGGTCCTGCTTCATGTTCGGAGGGAGCTGGAACAGCACGGCGCCCAGCTTGTCGCCGAGAAGGCCTACGGTGCGAAGAAGGTAGTCGGTTTCCTCCTCCGCTCCTTTCAGGCGCTTGAAGTGGGTGATGCGCCGGGACGCCTTGATGACGAACCGGAACGGATCCGGCACCTGGGCGCCCCAGCCCTCCAGCACGGACTCCCGGGGCATGCGGTAGAAGGTGTTGTTGATCTCGACCGCCGGAAGGCGCTGCCCGGTAGTACGACAGCATCTCGGCGGCGGGCAGCTCCTCGGGGTAGAAGCGGCCCTTCCACTCCTTGTAGCTGAAGCCGCTGGTCCCTGCGTAGATCTGCATCGGTCTCCCTGGAGGATCGTCTGCGTCGGCCGGTCATCCCCCTGACGGTACGGTGGAGCGAGGCGCGGCTCATAGCCTTCCCGCGGCCGGCCAACCGGGCCAGCACGGCCGGAAGATCCGGCGTTTCATCGAGCACGGGACGAAGCGGGTCCGTCTTCGCCCGCTTCAGCCGCCTGGGCACGGTCCGTATCGTGAACTTGTGGATGTCGAGTCCGCGATTCACCTCGTGCCACCCGAGCGGAGTGGAGACGGATGCCCCTGGCACGGGTCTGACACTGAACGGCGCCACCAGCAACTGCCCGCGTCGGTTCTGCAGGTAGTCGATGTATACCTTCCCCTCGCGGGCCTCCAGGGAGCGAGCGATCGTCGCGATGTCGGCCGCCTCCTGCAGGACCACGCGGGCCAGGAGCTCTCCCAGGGTGCGCGACTGCTCGTAGTCGAAAGCGCGTCCCAGGGGGACCATGACGTGCAGCCCGGTGGATCCGCTGGTCTTCACGTAGTTCGGAAGTTCGATGTCCTCGCACACGTCGTGCAGCAGCCTGGCGATCCGGACGACGTGTTCGAACGGCGCACCCTTGGGGTCGAGGTCCAGGACGCACCAGTCCGGTCGATCCAGCGATCCGATCCGGCTGGCCCATACGTGCAGCGGAATCGAGCCGAGGTTCGCCATGTAGAGCAGGGAAGCCCGGTCGTCGGCCACGAAGTACTCGATCGCCTTGTCGGAGCCCTCGCTCTGCACTCGCTCCGAACGGATCCACTCCGGGGCGGACACCGGGACGTTCTTCTGGTAGAACGACTTGCCATCGATGCCGTCCGGGTATCGGGTCAGCACGAGCGGGCGGTCCGCGAGGTAGGGAAGGAGCCACGGCGAGATGGCCCGGTAGTAGTCGAACAGGTCCTTCTTGGTGTAGCCCTCTCCGGGCCAGAATACCTTGTCCGGGTTGGACAGAGTGGGGTCGCCGCGCGAGTCCGCCGGTCCTCCCGCGACCCCACCGTGGGCCGCGTCGGTCTCGAAGTCCCGTTCATCGTCGCCCGTCGAAGAGGCTCCGCGTCGCGCCGGCGCTTCACATTCGCCGGGCGGCTTGTCGTCTCGCAGGTGCGAGAACACGGGTTGCCTGAGAAGCCCGTCCTCGGTGCGCTCGAGGAACTGAACCTCGGCCACGACGCTGGGGCGTACCCAGTGGTCGGAGCCCTCGGGTACGACTTGCTCTGCCGCCGGGGCCTCCGTTTCGAGTTCCTCCAGCCTGGCCCGGAGCTCCTGGCGATCTCTGTCTGAGAACCCGGTGCCAACCCGGCCCAGGTAGACGAGGCGATTTCCCTCCAGTCCGGCGACGTGCAGAGCGCCGAGTCCCTTCAGGCCGCCCTTGGGTTCGGTGAAACCCACTACGACGACGTCTGCCGTTCGAGTCGCTCGCAGCTTGAGCCAGCTCTTCGACCGACCGGCCCGGTATCGGCTGCCAGCCTTCTTCCCGACGATTCCCTCGAGGCCCATCGTGGTGACCTGTTCATACAGCGCCTCGCCCACCCCGACGAAGTGATCCACGAAGCGGAGGGGGCCCGCCGGAGGAAGGAGCTCGCGGAGGAGTTCCTTTCGCGATTCGAGGGGAAGCGCCCGCAGGTCGTGCCCCATGACGCCCAGGAAATCGAAGGCGTAGAACGTCGCTGGTTGTCGCAGCGACGCTCGCTTCACGTCCATGGGCCGGCGGATTCGGGCCCTTCTCTGGAGGCGCTGGAAGCTCGGTCGCCCGGCCTCGTCATGCATGACGATCTCTCCGTCGACCACGAAATCGTCCACCGGGAGTGCCCGCAGAGTCCGCACGATCTCGGGAAACCAGGTCGTGGCGTCGTTACCGTTCCTCGTATGCAGGCGGCATACGTGGCCGTGTCGACTGGCGATCATCCGGTATCCGTCGAGCTTGAGTTCGAACAGCCACTCGGGATCGGAAAACGGCGCCTCGGCCGTATGCGCCAGCATGATCTTCACGCTCTCGCCCTGCACGGTGCGTCGGGGAGCGCCCAGATCTTCCGCCTGTTTCGCCAGGTCTGCGCCCCGGTCCACGCCCTGGCCGAGCTCTTCTACCGTCAATCCGCTGAGAATCGACCCCTGCGGGACCGCCGCATCCGCTTCCGGCGCCGATTCCAGCTCGGCCCGGGACAGTGTCCGCTTCTCGCGAATCAGGAGCCATTCGTTCTCCGTCTTCTTGAGCTTCACGAGGGTCCACACCCCGCGCAGCTTGTGGCCGCGCAGTTCGAACAGGAGCTTTCCTTCCGTCATTCCGGTCTCGGGGTCCTCGAGGGCGACCCAGTTTCCCCGGTCCCAGACGATCATCGGGCCCGCTCCGTAATTGCCGGGAGGGATCACATCCTCGAAATCGACGTACTCCAGTGGGTGGTCCTCGACGTGCACGGCGAGTCGCTTTTCAGCCGGGTCGAGGGAAGGGCCCTTCGGAACGGCCCACGAGGTCAGGGCGCCGCCCCACTCGAGGCGCAGGTCCCAGTGAAGTCGGCTGGCCGCGTGCTTGTGGATGACGAACAGACCACCCGTGACGCCCCCGGCAGTCGAGCCGGCAGCGTCTTCGGGCGGAGCGGCGACGCCCGGTTCAGGGGTCGCTCCCGCGGTTCGTTTGTCCCTGTATGGGACGAGGGGATCGCGTTCAGACATGGTTTTACACTATTTTAATAGACTGTCCAGTGAAACAGGAGTGACGTATGAGCGCACGCCCCATCGCGTCGGCCACGGTTTCCTTCGGGCTGGTGTCGGTCCCGGTTAAGCTGTACTCGACGGCCGACAACTCCCAGAAGGTCAGCTTCAACTGGATCAATCCCAACACCGGTGCCCGGGTCAAGCAGCGGTATTGGGACGCCAAGGAGGAGCGACTGGTCGAACGCGAGGAGCTCGTGAAGGGGTATGAGTTCACGCGCGAGCAGTACGTCCTGTTCACGCCGGACGAACTCAAGGTGCTGGAGGCCCAGTCCACCAACGCGATCGACATCGCGGAGTTCATCCCGTTCGAACAGGTGGAGCGAATGTACCTCGCGAAGGCCTACTTCCTGGGGCCCGATCGCGGTGGGGAGAGGGCCTACCGGCTTCTCAGCTCGGCGCTGAAACAGACGGGTCGCGCCGCCCTCGCCCGGTACGCCGCCCGGGGCAAGGAGTATCTGGTTCTCGTGCGCCCCCTCGGAGAGGGTCTGATCCTGGAACAGCTCTTCTACTCGCAGGAACTGCGCTCCTTCGAATGAAGTCCCGATCGGTGATTCCGAAGTGAAGGAAGAGGAGCTGGCTCTCGCCGTGCAGCTGATCGAACAGGCGGCGTCCGACACGTTTGAGCCCGATAAGTACGAGGACGAGGTTTCGAAGAAGGTTCTGGCTCTCATCGAGAAGAAGATCGAGGGCGAGGAGATCACGGCTGCCCCGGAGGTCGAGGCGGATGACAAGATCGTCGACCTGATGGAGGCCTTGAAGGCCAGCCTGGGTTCGGGGGGAGGGAAGTCCGCCGGGCCCAAGGAGCGAAAGCCGGCCAAGCGGGCTTCGTCCCGGGACAAAGGCACCGACAAGAAGCGGGCTGCCCGCTAGGACCTGACGAGTGGCGAGCTATTCAACACGAGAAGCGGCGGAGGTCCTCGGCCTCTCGCAGGAGCGGGTTCGGCGACTCGCCGAGTCGGCGTCGCTGCATCCGGAGCGTCGGAGCCGCGGCTGGTACCGATTCGACTTTCGCGATCTCGTGCTTCTCCGGACGGCCCTCGAGTTGGAGAAGTCCGGGGTCTCGCCCCGGCGTCTGCTCCGTTCCCTCCGTGACCTGAAGCGGCAGCTGCCGGCGGACCGTCCTCTGACGGCGATCCGAATCACGCTGGAAGCGGACGAACTGGTCGTGCAGGACGATGATCTCGCGTGGAATCCCGAGTCGGGGCAGGTGCAGCTCGGATTGCAGGTCGACGAAGCCGGTGGCGACGTAGAGCCCCTGGATCGCAGGCGCGCCCGCCCGGTGGCGGCGCAGAAGAGCCTCGCAGCCGTCGACTGGTACGAACTCGGCTGTGGCCTGCAGTCGCAGTCTCCCGACCAGGCGGCCGATGCGTTCCGGCGGGCGGTGGAGCTCGACGCAGGGCTCGCGGACGCGCACATCAACCTGGGCGTGCTGCTGCATGAACGCTCGGACCTCGAAGGCGCCGAGATGTGTTATCGCCTGGCGCTCCGGGCCGACGAAACGAACGGCACGGCGGCCTACAACCTGGGCGTCGTCCTGGAGGACCAGGGCAAGCCCGAGGAAGCGACCGAGGTATACGGGAGAGCCATCGAGAGCGACCATCTTCTGGCCGACGCTTACTACAACCTCTCCCGCCTCTACGAGAGGGCGGGTGACCGAGCGGCCGCCCTTCGGCATCTCCGCAGCTACAGCGAGCTGGTCAAGATCAACTAGTGGCCGGGAGGCTGCCGGCCCAAGCACCGGGCAGTCATTCAATGATCCGATCTATCCGACGTTTCCTGGTCGTGCCGTTCGCGCTGGCCGTGGTCGCGCTGCCGGCGTTCGCCCAGGCCAGCGGCGAGCCATCTGCGCTAGCGGCTCCGGCCCGATATGACGAAGACCGCCCGTCAGCAGAGTTCCACCGCGGCCGCAGGGTTGCCGTGCTTGCGGCTCTACCGGAGGACGCGGTCGCGGTCGTCGTGAGTTCCCCCGTCAGGCAGCGCTCGAACGACGTGGACTACCAGTACCGGCAATCGAACGCGCTGTATTACCTCACGGGCATGACCGAGCCGAGCTCCGTCCTGATCCTGGTCCCGGGCGGCGCCGACGTGGACGGCCGACGGGTCCGAGAGATCCTGGTCGTACCTGAGCGGGATCCAGGGACTGAGGCGTGGAACGGCCGGCGGCTCGGCGCCGAACGGGCGGCGGGTGAGCTGGGCGTCGAGATCGCCGTGGGCTCTACGCGCCTGGCCGAGGTCCTGGATCCGCTGCTCGAGACACGGCGCGCTTTCGTGTTGCCCTGGCCCGAAGGTGTGGCCGGCGGATCAGCCCTTGCCGTTCAGCTCGCATACCTGCGCGATCGCATCCCGGTTTTCGAAGCACCGCCGGGCCGCGCGGGATTCGCGCAGCGAGCCATGCTTCGCGTGGACGACGACGCGGCCTACGATCGACTCCGCGGCATGCTCGACCGAATGGGCGGGATGGAGGCCTCGGCCGGGACGGAGGCGGCGGACATGACCCGCGCCTTCGTGGAGGCCGGTAGCTCTGAGGGGTGGCGCGCGTGGAAGGAGGACAACCTCTCCGGGTATGCGGACGCGACGGTCCTCGAGTCGGTTCTGACCGATCTGAGGGAGGTCAAGACGAAGGAGGAGATGAGATTCCTGCAGCGCGCGATCGACATCACGGCTGCGGCTCATCGGGAAGCCTTCCGCTCGATCGAGCCCGGGTTGCACGAGTACGAAGTCGAGGCGGTCATCGAGTACGTGTTTCACCGGGAGGGGGCTGAGTACACCGGCTTTCCGAGCATCGTGGGGAGCGGAGAGAACTCGATCATCCTCCATTACGAGTCGAATCGTCGGCAGATGGAGGACGGCGACCTGGTGGTCATGGACATCGGAGCGGAGTACCGGGGCTACTCGGCGGACGTGACCCGGACCGCGCCCGTCAACGGCCGCTTCAGCGAGTCCCAGAGGCTGATCTACGAGGCCGTTCTCGAGGCCCAGGAGGCGGCGATTGCGGCGGCCCGGTCCGGAGCCGGGTTTCGGTCCCTGGGCGCCGCGGCGTCGGCGGTGCTCGCCGATCGACTCGTCGAGCTCGGGATCATCTCTGACCCGGCGGAAGTGCGACGGTTCTTTCCCCACGGTGTGAGCCACTACCTTGGCCTGGATGTGCACGACACGGGTGCGTATGGCACCCTCCGTCCAGGAAGCGTGATCACGGTCGAGCCAGGCATCTACATTCCGCCGACCGAGGGCGTCGATGAGCGCTGGTGGAACATCGGGGTGCGCATCGAGGACGACATCCTGGTCACCGAAGACGGACCGGTCGTGCTATCGGCGGCGGCGCCCAAGTCGGTGGAGGCGATCGAGGCGTTGATGACCGAGCCCGGTCTGGCCTCGGCCCCGGTCGGACGGTGAGTCCGTAGCGATTTCCGGAGGAGAGTCGGGGAGCACGGACCGTCTCTCCGGGTAGAAGGGCACAGGCTTCCCCCGCCTGTTCCGTGCAGGGGTTCATCCAGACAAAGGAGGGTTCGATGAGCGTTGCGAACCGGCTCGAGAGACTGCTCGAGGAGAGCGGCGCCTCGTTCGAGGTGATCGATCATCCCCTCGCGTTCACGGCCCAGGAGGAGGCCGCGGCCAGCCACGTGGCCGGGCGGCACTGGGCAAAGACCGTCGCGATACTGGTCGAGGGAGAGCCCGCCCTCGCCGTGGTCCCCGCCACCCGGCGACTGGATCTGGACAAGCTGCGCCGCATCGTGGGCACGGAGAAGGTGGAAATCGCCCGCGAGGCCGAATTCCAGGGTCTCTACCCCGACTGCGAACTCGGTGCCATGCCACCGTTTGGTGAGCTGTACGGGCAGAGAACGTTCATCGACGAAGCGCTCCGCGAAGAGGAACGGATCGCGTTCCACGCCGGTGACCATCGCACCGCGATCGAGATGTCCTACACGGACTACGAGAGGCTTTGCGAGCCGGTCCCGGCTGACCTGTCGGCGGCGCCGCGCGAGCGGGTGTGATCGAGGCGGGGAACAGGGGAGCGATCCGGCGGCGGATGCCGTCCTCGCGTACCCGGGGCGAACACGTCGTCCCAGAAGCGGACACGTGCTCAGCGGCCGCTCTCAGCCGACGAATCCGTTAAGTTGCAGTAAAGTGTAGACATAAGGCCCTTGAGCCGAGTGGCATACGCGTTGCACGGCAAGTGTGCATGCGGGCATGGAAGGGCTCGGCGGATTTCCGACGGCGGAGAGGCGAGATGGGTGCGTTCGGACAGGACATGAGGTTCGGGCTGCGATCGCTGCTCCAGCACCCCGGCCACACGGCTGTGGTCGTCCTGACCCTGGCGCTCGGGATCGGAGCCAACACGGCGATCTTCAGCGTCATCCACGCGGTCATGATACGGCCGCTCCCCTACGACCAGCCGGATCAACTCGTACTCCTGCGCCACCGGATCGAAGCGACGGATTTCCTGGACGGTCCAATGCCGCCCGCGGACGTCATGGACATTCGGGATCACACGGACGTATTCCAGGGCGTGGCTGCGACGGACCGGACCTTCGAGCAGAACCTCACGGGTGAGGGCGAGCCGATCGAGGTTCGGGTCGCCGGAGTCACCGCGAACTTCTTCGACGTGCTCGGCGTGGAAGCGGCTCTGGGCCGCACCTTCCTTGCGGAAGATGAAGAGCCCTTCCCGCCGGGCGCATTCGTGCAGGGCGCCCCGCCTCCCGTGAACAACGTCGTGATCAGCCACGGGCTGTGGATGAGGCGCTTCGGGGGCTCGTCGGAAGCGATCGGCGGCACGCTGCTCATCAACGACTTCCCAAACACGGTCGTGGGAGTGATGCCAGCGGGTTTCGAGCTCCTGATGCCGGCAAACGCCGGTATGCCGAGCGGCACCGATGTCTGGAGCCCGACGCGATTCGATTACCGGCAGGCGCCACGCACGAGCGGAAACGCAAACCGTCGCGTCATCGCGCGCCTGAAGCCTGACGTCACGGTGGCGGAGGCCCAGGTGCAGGCCGACAAGGTCGCCGAGTGGCAGCGCGGGCACTTCGAGTACAACCGGGACGGCGAAATCTACATCGACGTCAAGCCGATGCACGCGGACATCATTGGACACGCACGAACGGTCCTCCTGGCGCTGCTGGGTGCGGTGGGCTTCGTACTCCTCATCGCCTGCGCCAACGTGGCGAATCTGCTGCTCGTTCAGGCGGCTTCACGCGAAAAGGAAATGGCGATTCGCGCTGCGCTCGGTGGTTCGCGCGGAAGAATTGTCCGGCAGCTCCTCACCGAGAGCGCCGTGCTCGCGATCGTGGGAGGACTGGCGGGGTTGCTGCTGGCCAGGTGGGGGGTGGATCTCCTGCTGGCCCTGCGCCCCGCGAACCTGCCGCGGGTGGAAGCCGTCTCGATCGACGGACCGGTCCTGTTGTTCACACTGGCAGCGAGCGTGTTCTCCGCGGTGGTGTTCGGACTCGTACCCGCTCTGCAAGCCTCCAAGCCGGACCTGAATGACTGTCTCAAAGAGAGGGGGACGGTCTCGCCGGATGTGCGGCGACGTCGATTGCGGAGCGCTCTGGTCGTGGCGGAGGTCGCCCTCTCCATGGTCCTCCTGATCGGGGCTGGCCTGATGTTCCGGTCATTCCTCGCCCTCCAGAAGCAGGACCTGGGCTTCGAGCCTGCCGGCGTGGTCACGTTCCGGATTGCCATGCCGGGATTGAGGTCCGAGTACTCGACGCCGCAAGGGCGCGCAATGTTCGTCTCCGAGCTCGAGGAGAGACTGGAGGCTCTCCCCGGAGTGAAGAGCGCGGGTGGCGTGCAGGTCTTGCCTCTCAGTGGTCGCTTCTGGACATCGCCCTACCAGCTGAAGTACGGCGAAGAGAACGAATGGGGTGCCCTTGAGGCCGACTACCGTTTCGCCACGCCCGGCTACTTCGAGGCTCTCGGGCTCCGGCTGGTCACCGGCCGGTTCTTCAAGCAGTCGGAAAACGACCAGGGCGCTGAGGTGGTCGTCGTGGACCGGGCCCTGGCGGCGCGGGCGTGGCCAGGAGAGGAACCGATCGGTCAGCACCTGAGGGCCGTGATCAGCCCATTCGACGGCACGGGTCCGGAGCAGAAGTGGGTCAAGGTGGTGGGCGTCGTTGAAAACGTGCGTTCGCAGGATCCCCGCACGCTTGGCCGGGAGACGATCTACTTTCCTTACCGTCTGCAGGGCGCCTTCTTCAACGTCACGATGGCCGTGCGGACGGAGAAGGAGCCCGCCACGCTCGTCCCGGCGATTCGGGCGGAGGTCGCCTCGCTGGATGCCGACATGCCGGTCGCGGCAGTGACCACCATGGAAGAGTACGTCCGGTTGGCCAAGGGACCGACCCGGTTTGCCATGATCCTGATCGGCATCTTCGCGGGAGTTGCCCTGGTGCTGGCTTCCGTAGGTCTGTACGGCGTCATCTCGTCCCTCGTCCGGCAGCGAACGCACGAGATCGGCGTCTACATGGCTTTCGGGGCCGAGAGCCCGCACATCCTGCGGATGGTCGTGCGACGGGGTGTCACGCTGGCGATCGCCGGCGTCGTCGTCGGTCTGCTGGTGTCACTCGCCCTCACGAGGGCGGTCGCCAGCCTGCTCACCGGAGTTACCGCGACCGATCCGGCCACATTCCTGGCCGTCGGCGTGCTGCTCACCGTGGTGACTCTGCTCGCGAGCTACATCCCCGCCCACAGGGCCGTGCGCGTGGACCCGATGGAGGCCCTGCGGTACCACTGACGTCCCGGGCACGTCTGGGCGGGAAGGGGCCCACCGACGATCTCACTTCTCTTCGATCCCCCACCTTGACAGTTTTCGATATATCGGTACGTTATACTTGTCGATATATCGCGTAATACTCGTAAGACCTCGATGCAGGTCGTGGGAATGGCCGAATGAACGCCAAGTTCGACAAGGGATCCAACCCGTGGTCCTCTATGTTCGGTCCCGGTGCCGCCGGCTTCGGAAAGCCGAACTTTCGATGGCGGATCTTCGACCGCGGCGATCTCAAATACATGATTCTCGAGTTGCTTCGTGAACGACCGATGCACGGCTACGAGGTAATGCGGGCGCTGGAGGAGAGCTCCGGCGGCGCCTACACGGCCAGTCCGGGCTCTGTCTATCCGACGCTCCAGTCCCTCGAAGACGACGGTTACGTAACCGGCGACGAGAAGGACGGCCGCAAAGTCTATACGATCACGGACGAGGGACGCGAGTTCCTGGACAGCAACCAGGATCGGGTGGAGCAGATCCTTCGGCGGATCGCCGATTTCGCGAAGCACTTTTCCGGGGCGCCGATGACCGACGTAACCCGGTCCTTCATGCGGTTGGCGCAGGCCAGCTTCGAACAGTCGCTGCGCCGGGTGGGAGACGAGGACTCCATGGACAGGCTGAGGGAGATCCTCGAGAAGGCGGCGCGGGATATCGAGAACGTGGGCGGTGGGGGAAATCCGCCCGGGGCATCCGGAAGCGGAGCGGGAGAAGAATGATTGCGATCATGGTCGGAGCGTGGCTCTTCTGCCTGGTGTCGTTCTGCGCGGTGGGCGTCGGGTGCCGCATCGCGTGTCGCAAGCGTCAAATCCGGGGAAGGACCTGTATCTGCGGCCGGCACGAGGTTGCCGCGATGACCACGGCCCTGCCGGGGGGACGCGTGCCGCCGGCGATCGGCGGTCGTCCATCACGATTCCGGGCGGCCGAGACGCGCGTCCGCGCGCTGCAGCGGCGGTACGTCGAGGGTCGCCTCTCCATGGAGCAGTATGAGACGGAGCTGGATCGCCTGGTGGGCCTGGCGTGATCGTCCGCTGTGCCTGGGCCGGGACGCGCGAGGACATGTGCGCGTACCACGACGAAGAATGGGGAGTGCCGATCCACGACGAACATCTTCACTTCGAGTTCCTAACGCTCGAAGGGGCCCAGGCCGGTCTGAGCTGGGAGACGATCCTCAGGAAACGGGACGGATACCGGGCGGCCTTCGCCGAGTTTGATCCGAACCGAGTTGCGCGGTACAGCGCGACCCAGCAGCTGGCCCTCATGCTCGATCCGGCCATCGTGCGGAATCGTCTCAAGATCGGATCGACCGTCTCGAACGCCCGGGCTTTCCTCGAGGTCCAGGGCGAGTTCGGGTCCTTCGACGCTTACATCTGGGAGTTCACGGGCGGCCGGCCCATTCAGAACGCCTGGCAAGACCTCGCTCAACTGCCCGCCGAGACCGCAGAGTCCCGGACCATGAGCCGGGACCTCAAGAAGAGGGGCTTTCGGTTCGTGGGTCCCACCATCTGCTACGCGTACATGCAGGCGGCCGGAATGGTCAACGACCACGTCGTGGATTGCTTCCGCTACGCTGAGATCGCCGCCGGCTGACGCAGCCCGGCCTGCAAAACGCCTCCGGTCGGCAAATCTCACCTTGTTTCGTCCGGTGACGGGCTTCCGTACGGGGTACAGTAGCCCTCGTAAAAGATTATCAAATAGCCAATTAAGACTGGCTGTCCGCGCAAGGCACGACACCTGCCACTCTCGGTGTCGACCCGCACGTGGGGAGAGCCGATGGGCCGGTCGAGGACGAATGGAGTACTGCCAGAGATGCGAGAGCGAGGGGCTGGACACGCCCTTCGTGCAGCTTTCGTGTTGGTGGTCCTCGTCACAACCTCAGCCGCGCCGGCCCGGGCAGAGCGCCCGGCCAATGCGTTCCCGCGCATTCTCGCCGTGCGGCCCGATACCGTCCACGCGACAACGAAGCCGCCGGTGATGCTATCTGTCCACCCTCAGCTCCTCGCGCGGCTTCAGGTGCTGGCGGACGCTCTTCACAAGGAGATCGTGCTGTGTCTGTACGGAGAGGTGGTCGGGGATACCGGGCGACTCACCCGGCTGACCATGCCCGATCCGCGTCGCTCCGACCCGGACAGCGCCCTCTTCGGTCCTTGTCCGCAGGACGCGCTGGCCACCTGGCACAATCACCCGGTCCCGCCACCTGGGATGCGAATCCCAAGAGCCGTGGGGGCGGGAGGCACACGCGGTCTGTGCCGCCTGTCGGAGACAGACGTTCGAACGGCGACCCGCTCCGGGCACGCGTTTACGATGGTATCGGTCGATGCTTCGACGTTGTGCTGGTGGACACTGCAGGAAGTACGCGGCCTCGCTCTTCGGAAATCTTCCAAAACCGCCTCACTTCATGTATACTAGCGAGGAAGGTGTGAGCGAGCCCTGAGTGCTCGCCCGGTCGAGGATCATCGTTTGCTGACGTGCACGAAACATGTCGTTATCGGCGACCCCGCCACGCCACCCTCCCCCGTAACTCAACCGCAACGCACCGACGCCCAATGGTGGGCATCTGTGCGGCAGTCCTATTCGTTTTGGAGGATTCCATGCAATTAGGCTCAACGCGCCACCCCATCCGAATGTCCGTACGGCTGGGCATCCTGTTTCTCCTGTGTCTCACAGCCCTTCCGGCCACGCTGGCGGGCCAGGACCAGGAGTACGAATCTCCGGCCGCGACCACACTGAACGTCACGTCGGCTTCGCCAGCGGCCGTCGAACACTTCCGGGCCGGCATGTGGGAGTGGGACAACATCGATTTCGCAGCGGCTGGAGAACACTTCGAAGCGGCCCTGGCGGTCGACCCCTCGTTTGGAGCCGCGCGCGTGTATCACGCCGCTGCGGCCCCAGGTATGACATCCTCCGAGCGCGCCGAGCAGATCGCCGTGGGCATGGCCGACATGGCTCGTGGTACGACCGTGGAGCAGCTGCTAGCGCTCGCGCTCAAGGAATCCATCCTCGGCGAGAACGAGACGGCCGCCATGCTGGTGAAGGCGGCATCCGAGCTCGCCCCGGACGCGCCGCACCTCGCCTTTCGGCACGCGATGTGGTCCGGCGGAGGCGTCGAAGCCATGAAGGGTGTGGTACAGCGATTCCCGGACTTCGCGCCGGCGTGGAATACGATCGCGTATGGCCTGTATGCCGACGGGAAGACGGATGAGGCGGTGGAGGCCGTGACGAAGTACATGGAACTCGCCCCCGATCATCCGAACGCGCACGACTCGTATGCCGAGATCATGCAGTGGGAGGGCGAAACGGAGACGGCGCTGGCCCACTACAAGAAGGCCATCGAGCTTCGACCGAGTTACGTCGCCGGCTACAGCGGCATTGCCGAAACCGAGTGGCTCCTGGGAAACCGGGATGAGGCGCGCGCCGCGCTCATGCAGGCCGCCGGATATCAGACGTCCGAGAACGCGCGGCTCAACACCAGGCGGGCGATCGGTGCCTCGTACATGATGGAGGGCAAGCGGAAGGAAGCCGATGCCATCTTCTCCGAGGTCGCGACTGCCGCGGCGGCGGCCGGCAGCAACGGTCTGGCGCGCAACGCGCACTACCAGGCGGCCGCGAACGACGCAATCAACGGCAACGGCAAGGCCGTCTCCTCGCACCTCGCGCAGGCCGCCGAGCTGGGCGGAGAAGGCACCGGGCACTACCTCTGGGCATCCAGGACGAACGCCCTCGCCGGAAACATCGAGCAGGCGCGCGCCATGATGGCCAGCCTGGAGCAGACTGCGCCCGAGTCCGCTGCCGGTGCCGTGCAAATTGCGAAGGCGCAACTGCTTCTCGCGGAAGGCGACGCGGCGGGCGCGATGACCATCCTCGAGTCGGCAGAGACGAATCTGACGACGCGAGCCCTCAAGGCCCGATGCCACAAGGCGCTGAAGCAGGCCGACATGGCAAAGGAGCTGCAGGCGGGTGTCCTCACGGATCCTTCGCTGAACTTCTACAATGCCTTCGCAACGACGGCGATGGCCGAAGTGCGCAAGATGTAGTCGCGGTTCAGCATTCGGCCCCCGATTCGGGGGCAGATCGTTCGGGCTCCCCGAGGCATGGACCGCCCCGGGGAGCCCCCTTCGTAGAGGAACAGGCGGATCGATCTCGGGATACTGATGCTGCCGACAGACAGGAGATTTCGGATGCACTGTTGGATTCGCCGGTCGATCGCGCTCGCGTCCATGGCCATCGGGGTCCAACCGCTCCCCTCGGCGGTCGACGGCTTATTGGCCGCCGGACTCATCGCCCAGGAGGTGAGAATCGTGGAGTGGAGGGTCCCGTGGGAGGATTCCCGGCCCCGTGATCCGTACGTGGCTCCGGATGGCAGAGTGTGGTTCGTCGGACAGACCGCCGACTACGCGGCTCGACTCGATCCGACAGACGGCAGCTTCGAGCGCTTCGACCTGCCGACGGGAACCGGGCCGCACAACCTGGTCGTGGATGGTGCCGGAGTCGTTTGGTATGCGGGGAACCGCGCCGCCCACATTGGACGGTTGGATCCGGCGACAGGCGACATTCGAACAGTATCCGATGCCCGACGAGCGTGCCTCGGATCCGCATACCCTTGTGTTCGACAGCCAGGGCCTGATCTGGTTCACGGTGCAGCACGGCACCATGGTCGGCCGGTTCGATCCAGCCACCGGTGTCGTCGACCTGGTCGAGGTTCCGACCGTCAATTCGCGTCCCTACGGCATCGTGATCGATGCGGATGACCGACCGTGGTTCGTCGAGTTCGCGGGCGGTAAGGTCGCCACGGTGGACCCGGTCACACTCGAGCTCCGAGAGTACGCGCTCCCCCGGCCCGAAACCCGGCCCCGTCGCCTGGTCGTGACCTCCGACGGAGCCATCTGGTACGTGGACTACGCCGGCGGCTATCTAGGCCGCTTGGACCCTGAGACCGGCTCCGTGAGAGAGGTCCCCCTGCCCGGTGGAGAGGGCTCGCGGCCCTATGGCATGGCCGTGGACGAGGACGACCGCATCCGGCTTGTCGAAACAGGCACGCGGCCGAACCGTCTCCTGCTGTTCGACACGACGACGTTACGGGTGATCGCGCGGTCGGAAATCCCCAGCGGCGCCGGTTCGGTCCGGCACATGTACTACGACGCCGATCGCCGGGAAGTGTGGTTCGGGACGGACGCCAACACCGTGGGAAAGGCCCGGATACCATGACGCGGCTCAGGCCCGGCGCCCTGGTGACGGGCGCCTCCAGTGGCATTGGCTACGAGCTGGTGAAGATTCTGGCCCAGGAAGGGCATGACCTGGCGCTCGTCGCGCGGTCCGGGAATCGACTGGAGACGATCGCCGCCGACCTGAGGGATGACTTCGGCATCCACGTCCTGGTCGTGCCACTCGACCTGTCAGAGCCGGGAGCCCCGGACCAGGTCTTCGAGCGACTTCGGGAAGCGGAGTTCCCGGTGGACGTGCTGGTCAACAACGCCGGTTTCGGGACTATGGGACGCTTCGTGCGGTCCGACACCGGAGCCCAGGTGGACATGGTCCAGGTCAATATCACGGCGTTGACGCACCTCACCCGCCTGTTTGCGGATCGCATGCTGGAGCGCGGCGAGGGCCGGATCATGAACGTCGCGTCTACCGCCGCCTTCCAGCCGGGTCCCTTCATGGCCGTATACTTTGCGACGAAGGCCTACGTGCTCTCGTTCTCGGAGGCGCTGGCGGAGGAGCTGCGCCGCACAGGGGTCACCGTAACCGCACTGTGTCCGGGGCCGACCGTCACCGGTTTCCAGAAGCGAGCGGGGATGGAGCACTCCCCGATCGGGGGCCGAATGGTGACCGCGGATGCCACGTCCGTCGCTCGGGCAGGCTACGCCGGAATGATGAAGGGAAAGCGCGTGGTGATTCCCGGCCTCTTCAATCGAGTCGGCACGTTGTTGCCGCGCTTTTTTCCGCGAGCGCTGGCAACCCGGATCGTAGCTCGCATGACGGCGGTACGCGGAGAGGCCTGATCCGACCTCCCCGCGTCACCCCGAGACCCGCGGGTCTCAACTCACCGGCTGCAGGTACCGACCCAGCCAATCGAAGAACACCCTGTGCCACAGGATCCCGTTCTGCGGCGACAGGATCCAGTGTCCCTCCTGCGGGAAGTACAGGAACCGGCTCTCGATGCCCTGGAGCTGAGCCGCGGCGAACGCCTGCATGCCTTCACCGATCGGAACCCTGAAGTCCTTCTCGCCGTGGATCACCAGCAGCGGCGTGTCCCAGTTCTGAACGAACTTGTGGGGCGAGAACTTCTCGTAGCTCGCCGGACGATCCCAGTACGCGCCCCCGAGGTCGAAGTTCACGAAGAACATCTCCTCGGTCGCGCCGTACATGCTCTCCAGGTTGAAGACCCCCGCGTGCGCCACGAGCGTGCTGAAGCGACCCTCGTGGTTTCCGGCCAGCCAGTAAACGGTATAGCCACCGAAACTGGCGCCGATCGCCCCCAGCCTCGACTCGTCCACGTACGGCTCAGCCGAGACATCGTCGATCGCGGAAAGCAGGTCCTGCATCGCCTGCCCGCCCCAGTCACCGGAGATCTGCTTCCTTCCACTCCTGCCCGAAGCTCGGAACTCCGCGCCGGTTGGGCGCCACGACGATGTATCCGTGCGCCGCCATGAGCTGGAAGTTCCAGCGGTACGAGAAGAACTGTGAAACCGTTCCCTGCGGGCCGCCCTGGGCATACAGGAGGGCAGGGTAGCGACCGGCAGGGTCGAATCCCGGCGGATAGATGACCCATGTCAGGATCTCTCCTCCGTCCGTACCCACGACCATCCGCTTCTCGACCCGACCGAGCTCCACGCCGGCCAGGATTTCCCGGTTGGCGAACGTGATCTGCTGCGCCTCGCCCGACCCGGAATCGACCCGGTAGATCTCGTTCGGGGAGGACATCGACCGGCGCGCCGCCACCAGAATCTCGGCGCCCTCGAGCTGGGCCACGTCAAGGGACACGTAGTCAAACACGCCGTCGGTGACCTGGCGGACCGATCCGCCGGAGGCAGGCACCGTGAAGATCTGCACCGTGCCCCACGATTCACTCGTGAAGAAGATCGACTGGCCGTCGGTCGCCCATACCGGAGAGTGTGCGTCGTTGTCGTACTCGGCCGTGAGCTCGACGCTGGACCCTGCGGCGAAGTCGTGCACGAACAGGCGGTTGCGGTCCGCCTCGTATCCGTCCCGCTCCATGCTGAGCCACGCGATCCGCCCTCCGTCGGGCGAGAACACAGGCTCGACATCGTACCCCATCATCCCTTCGGTGAGATTCACCGTCTCGCCCGATGCGATGTCCACCAGGAACAGGTCCGAGTTCGTGCTGACGGTGTAGTCGGTACCCATGGTCAGCTTGGCCGTGTACGCCAGCGTCTTTCCGTCCGGTCCCCAGGCAATCTGTTCCACTCCGCCGAACGGATTGAGGGGCGTGTCGACCCGCTGTCCCTTCATCAGGTCGAGCGCATCGCCCACCCAGCCGTCCTTGTACGGCGCGACGAACAGGTGGCTGTACGCGTAGTCGTGCCAGCTGTCCCAGTGCCGGTACATCAGGCCATCCATGATGCGTGCATCCGCCTCGGGAAGGTCGGCGTACAGGTCGTTCACGGTCTTGTCGAGCTTCACGTCGGCCGTAAACGAGAGGTGCGTGCCGTCGGGTGAGTACCGGAAGTTCGCGATACCGCCCTCGACATCGGTGACCTGGCGCATCTTCTTGCCGTCGGCCTTGACCTCCCACAACTGTGTCGAGCCGCCCTTGCTGGACAGGAAGCCGATCCACTGGCCGTCGGGCCTCCAGGCCGCCGAGCTCTCCGAGCCCTTCATGTCGGTCAGCCGTACCGGGTCGCCGCCTGCCACGTCGAGCAGGAACAGGTCCGTGTCGCCCTTGTTCGCCGCGACGTCGTAGGTCCGGATTCCGTACACGAGCGTACGGCCGTCCGGGGAAACGGCGGGCGCGGAGACGCGCTTGAGCTGCCAGAGCAGCTCGGGGGTCATCACGTCCTGGGCTCTCGCGGAGCCCGGAACGGTCAGGATTGCGCAGGCGACAATGGCGCCGAGCGCGATATTGATCCGGTGGCTCATATCGTGCTTCCTTCCGATTTGTTTCGCGGTCCCGCCCGGACCGCCTTCATGGGGCTGTCATGGTGCGACTTCCCGCGGTACCATGCAACCCGATTGGAGCACGTGAGCGGGTGTTGAACTATTGAATTCTGAGGTGCGGGATGCGCGATTACAGGTCAGGTCTCGCGGGAGGTGTGGCGTTGATGATGGGGTTAGCGGTTTCCGCCGGAGGGTGCGGTGAGAGCGTGACCGAGGGTGTCGAAGCGCCAGTGGCGCGCGTGGAACCCACGGAACTCGTCACACATGGCAACACGCGGGTCGACGACTACTACTGGCTCCGCGAGCGGGAAAACCCGGAGGTCGTCGAGTACCTGACGGCGGAGAACGAGTACCTCGATTCTGAACTCGCCCATGTGGCGGATCTTCGAGAGACGCTGTTCGACGAGATCGTCGGCCGGATCGAGGAAGATGATCAGTCCGTCCCCTATCGTTCACGCGACTACTACTACCAGACCCGGTACGAGGAGGGCAGCGAGTACCCGATCCACGTACGTCGGGCAGGCGCCATGGACGCGCCCGAAGAGGTCATGGTGGACGTCAACCAGCTGGCCGAAGGACACGAGTACTTCGCCGCCAGCGTGGGCGTGCGCGGCATCAGCGAGAACCAGCGAATCCTGGCTTTCGGCACGGACGACGTGGGCAGGCGGAAGTACACGATCCGCTTCCTCGACCTGGACACGGGGGAGTTCCTCGCGGATGAGATTCCGGACGTGACGCCGAACGTGGCCTGGGCCGCCGATGACCGGACGCTGTTCTACACCCGGCAGGACCCGGAGACGCTGCGGTGGTACCAGATCTATCGGCACGAGTTGGGTACGGACCCGGCTTCGGACCAATTGGTCTACGAGGAATCTGACCCTGAGTTCAGCGTGTCCGTCGGCCGCACGAAGTCGCGGGACTTCGTGTTCATCACGGCCTACCAGACGCTGTCGACGGAGGTTCGCTTCGTTTCGGCTGCCGATCCGCTGTCCGAGTTCCAGCTCATCCTGCCGCGCGAGTCGGACCACGAGTACTCGGTCGATCACTTCGGCGACCATTTCTACTTTCGCACGAACGACCAGGCGCTCAACTTCCGCCTCGTTCGCGCTCCGGTCACAGACCCGTCGCGTTCCCGGTGGGAGGAAGTCGTGGCCCACCGCGACGACGTACTCCTGGAAGGGTTCGATATCTTCCGGAACCACCTCGTCATCGAAGAGCGGGAAGGCGGCCTGGTCCGGCTTCGCGTGAAGCCCTGGGAGGGGGATGGCGAGCACTACGTCGAGTTCGACGATCCCGCCTGGATGGCCTTCACGACCTCCAACCTCGAGTACGACACCCCGGTGCTCCGTTACGGCTACACGTCGATGACGACGCCTTTCTCGACCTATGACTACGACATGGAGACGCGAGAGCGGACGCTGCTCAAGCAGACGGTGGTGGTGGGCGATTTCGAGGCCGCCAACTACGAATCCGAGCGGCTGTCGGCCCCGGCTCGCGATGGTCGTCAGGTGCCCGTCTCGCTCGTCTACCGAAAGGGATTCGAGCCGGACGGCACCTCACCGCTGCTTCTCTACGGATACGGATCGTACGGAGCGAGCATGGACGCGAGCTTCAGCTCGGCCCGCCTCAGCCTCCTGGACCGGGGGTTCGTTTACGCGATCGCGCACATTCGTGGGGGAGAGGAACTCGGCCGCTGGTGGTACGAGGAGGGCAAGCTGCTGAACAAGATGAACACCTTCACCGACTTCATCGACGTGGCCGATTTCCTGGTTGCCGAAGGCTATGCGGATCCGGATCGAGTGTTCGCCATGGGCGGCAGCGCCGGTGGTCTGCTGATGGGAGCGGTGGTAAACCTCCGACCGGAGTTGTGGCGCGGTGTGGTTGCGGCCGTCCCGTTCGTGGACGTCGTCACGACGATGCTCGACGAGACCATTCCCCTGACCACCAGCGAGTACGACGAGTGGGGGGATCCCAACGACCCCGAGTACTTCGACTACATGCTCTCCTACTCTCCGTATGACCAGGTGGTGGCCGGGGAGTACCCGAACATGCTGGTGACCACAGGGCTGCACGATTCGCAGGTGCAGTACTTCGAGCCGGCCAAGTGGGTAGCGAAGTTGCGGGCCATGAAGACGGACGGAAACCGCCTGTACCTTCACACGAACATGGACGCCGGGCACGGGGGCGCATCCGGCCGTTTCCGCCGACACCGGGAGACGGCTCTCGAGTATGCCTTCATCCTGGACCTGGCCGGGATCGTAGAGTAGGCCCGGCACAGAGCCTCCGCGCGGCGGTTGAGTGGCCAGGACTGATCACTCAGCCGCCAGGCGATCCGACAGAATGGCCCACATCGGGCTTGGCTGGCACTGAGCGCGCAGCGCTGTCGCCGGCGGTCGAAGAGCGGAAACCCGCGCCAGGCGAGTTCTCAACTGCCGTCCCTGGTTGAGACCTGCCATCGGCATACTCTTTGCGAGAATCGCAACTGACTCACCCCCTACAGCTTGAGTCCCGCCAGGGTAGACGCCTTCGGGACAATCTTCGATAGATCGATGTCGCGCAGTGCGCGACGTGGTCGTTATGAGCCCGGCGTTCTCGTGCGGCGTTGAGCCGCCGGGCTGCTGGTGTCGTGGCATGTCGGACACGGCGCGCCACGCGAAGTGAACGGTCCATCGGAGGTGATGCATGCTGGCACCCACATCCCACCCATGGACGACCGACCAGACCCTGGGCGAGCATTTCGAGGCCCGGGGGGTGAGCCGGCGCGAGTTTCTCGACCTGTGCGGGAAGCTCACCGCCATGCTCGGCCTGGCGTCGGTCGTCACCCCTCGTATGGCGGAGGCGCTGACCCAGGTCAGCAAGCCCAGCGTCATCTGGATCCAGCTCCAGGAGTGTACCGGATGCGTCGAGAGCGTCATTCGCACGTCGGAGCCTTCCATCGGTGACCTGCTCCTCGACACCATCTCGCTGGACTACAACCACACGTTGATGGCTGCCGCCGGACACGCCGCGGAATCCGCCATGCAGGCCTCGATGGAGGCGAACGCCGGGCAGTACATCCTGGTCGTGACCGGTTCGGTGCCCCTCAAGGACGACGGGATCTACACGACCATCGGCGGGCGCACGGCTAAAGAGATCCTGGAAGAAACGGCGGCCGGAGCCGCGGCAGTGATCGCGGTCGGTGCGTGCGCTCACTGGGGCAATATCCAGGCATCGAAGCCGAATCCGACCGGGGCGGTTGGAGTGGCAGAAATCATTCGTGACAAGCCGGTCGTGAATATCGCGGGTTGTCCACCGATCTCGGACGTGGTGACGGCGACCATCGTCCATTTCCTGATGTTCGGTCGAGTACCGCAACTGGACATCGACGGCCGCCCGCTCTTCGCGTATGGGAAGCGGATCCACGACCAGTGTCAGAGGCGAGCCCATTTCGACGCGGGACAGTTCGTCGAGGATTTCGACGACGAGGCGGCGCGTAAGGGCTGGTGCCTGTACCGGACTGGCTGCAAGGGACCGGCCTGCTTCTCGCCGTGTCCGATCATCCAGTGGAACGTGCGGACGAGCTGGCCGATCGGCGCCGGCCACCCCTGCATAGGGTGCACCGAACGGCAGTTCTGGGATACCATGAGCCCGTTCTACGAGCGTCTGCCGCAGGTGGCGGGCTTCGGTGTGGAGCGGAAAGTGGACGTGTTTGGCGGCGCGCTCGCGCTGGGCGTGACTGCGGGGGTCGCAGCGCATGCCGCGGCGACCGGAGTACACAGAGCGAGGCAGCGCAAGGCCCTGCCCGTGGTTTCCCAGCCCACAGAGGATGCGGAGGTGAACCGTGGCCAGGACTAAGCTCGTCGTCGATCCGATCAGCCGGATCGAGGGACATCTGCGAATCGAGGTCCAGGCCGAGGACGGGCGGATTGCCGACGCATGGGCATCCTCGACGCAGTTCCGGGGGATCGAGATCATCATGGAGGGCCGGGACCCACGGGACGCGTGGGCCTTCACGCAGCGGATCTGCGGCGTATGCACGGTTGTGCACGCGATCGCCTCTCTCAGGGCCGTGGAAGATGCTCTCGACATCCGCATTCCTGCCAACGCGAACACGATCCGCAACCTGATCCTCGGAATGCAGTTCATCCAGGATCACGTGATCCACTTCTATCACCTGCATGCGCTGGATTGGGTGGACGTGGTGAGTGCGCTGTCGGCCGACCCGGCCGGCACGTCGCAGATCGCGCGCTCGATTTCTCCGTGGCCGAACAATTCGGCGACATACTTCGCGGAGGTGCAGAACCGGATCCGCCAGTTCGTCGAAGCCGGCCAGCTGGGGATCTTCTCCAACGGTTACTGGGGCCATCCGGCCTACAAGCTGCCGCCCGAAGTCAACCTGCTGGCTGTGGCCCACTACCTCGAGGCATTGGATTGGCAACGGGACGTGATCCGCGTCCACACGATCTTCGGTGGGAAGAACCCGCACCCCAACTTCCTGGTGGGGGGCATGGCTTCGGCGATCAACCTCGACAGTACGGCCACGATCAACGCCGAGCGCCTGACCGACATCTACGAGATGATCCGGCGGGCGCGACGTTTCGTGGAAGAGGTGTACTGGCCGGATCTCGTGGCGATCGCCGGCTTCTACAAGGAATGGGGCGCCATTGGAGGCGGCGTCGGCAACTTCATGGCGTGCGGCGAGTTCCCGGAAGATGACATACGTAACGTCGATTCGTACTACCTGCCGCAAGGTGTCATTCTCAACAAGAACATCGGCGAGGTACTTCCCTACGATCAGCAGCTGATCAAGGAGTACATCACCCACTCGTGGTACGAATACGAGGCCGGCGACCAGGTGGGCCTGCATCCGTACGAGGGGGAGACGAAGGCGAAGTACTCGGGTCCTCCGACCCCCTGGGAGTATCTTCAGGAGGAGGACAAGTACACCTGGATGAAGGCACCGCGCTATAACGAGATGCCGATGGAGGTGGGGCCGCTCGCCCGCATGCTGGTCGCGTACGGCTCGGGACACGAGGGAGCCCAGGAGTTGGTTGGCGAAGTTCTGGGCCGACTCGAGGTCGGTCCGGAAGCGCTGTTCTCGACGCTCGGTCGAACGGCGGCTCGCGGGATCGAGACGGTCCTCCTGGCGCGCCGCATGGAGCACTGGTTCGACGACCTGGTCGGCAGGATCAAGGGTGGCGACACGGCCACGTTCAACGGAGAGCGTTGGGACCCGAGCACCTGGCCGGCCACGGCACAGGGATACGGGTACCAGGACGCGCCGCGTGGGAACCTGGGGCACTGGGTCCAGATCCAGGACAGCAGAATCTCGCGCTACCAGTGCGTGGTGCCGAGCACCTGGAACTGCTCGCCGCGTGATGGGCAGGGACAGATGGGGCCGTACGAGGCGTCGCTCACCGATAACCACCCGCTGGTCGATCCGGAGCGGCCGATCGAGATTCTCCGGACGATCCATTCGTTCGATCCGTGCATGGCCTGCGGCGTGCATGTGCTCGATGCCAAGGGCCGGCCCGTGACGGAGGTGAGGCTCCGATGATCGATCGCAACAATCCAGGGCTGAAACCCGCGGGTGTGGGCGGAGTGATTCCGGAGGACGTCGCCGAGGCGACGTCCATCCCCCACCCGGAGCGACTCCCGGAGTACCGGTGGGTCTACCTCTGGAGGTGGCCCCTCCGGCTGACACACTGGGTGTCGGCGATCACCGTCACGATTCTGATCGTGACCGGGTTCTACATCGGCGCGCCGTACTTCACCACCTGGGGTGAAGCGAGCAGCCACTTCCTGATGGGATGGGCCCGATTTCTCCACTTCGGCGCAGCCGCTCTAATCGTAGCGGCGGCGATCCTGCGGATCTACTGGCTGTTTGCGGGAAACAAGTGGGCCCGGTGGAACGCCCTGCTTCCGGTTCGAAAGAAGAACTGGAAGAACCTGTGGAAGATGCTCAAGTACTACTTCCTGGTGCGGCAGGAATCGATGCCCCACTACCTGGGGCATCACCCGCTGCAACAGCTCAGTTACACGGCCATTTACCTGTTTGTCATCATCCAGGTCGTCACCGGGTACGCCATGTATGGACTGTCCAATCCGGGCGGTTTCTTTCACACGATGTTTGCCTGGGTAGGACCGCTGTTTGGCGGAATCCAGAATGCACGCTTCGTGCATCATGCGCTGACCTGGCTCCTGATCACGTTCATCCCGCTTCACATCTACCTCGCCTTCAGGGCTGATGTCATGGACCAGGAAGGCGAAATGTCGTCCATCTTCAGCGGCGGCCGGTTCGTCCGCAGCGACATCCGGTTCGAGGATGAATGAAGCTCCGGTCCCTGAGACCGTCGTCATCGGTGTGGGGAACCCCCTCATGGGTGACGACGGGCTCGGGATCGCAGCCCTCGAACGCCTGCGCGACGGCTGGCGTATCGAGCCCCACCTGGAACTTCTCGACGGCGGCACCTGGGGGCTGAACCTTCTTCCTCACGTCGAAGCCGCGCGTTGCGTACTCTTCATCGACGCCATCGACGCGGACCTGGAACCCGGAACCCTCGTGGAGCTGGAGCGGGAGGACATCCCACGCTTTCTGGCCCGCAAGCTGTCCCCGCACCAGATTGACGTGAAGGAAGTCCTGGCGCTGGCGGAGCTGCGAGGGACGTTGCCCGAGAAGCTGGTCGCTGTCGGCCTCCAGCCGGCCACCGTGGAGATGCGGACTTCGCTGAGCCCGGAACTGGCCTCCCGCCTGGACGATCTCGTGGGAAGCGTGATCCGGCGACTGGCGGCCTGGGGTTACGTCGCGAGCAAGGTCGAGGAAGACACGGGTGCATGAGCTCAGCCTGGCGCTGGACGTCTGTCGCATCGCCGAGGAATACGTGGGGGCGGACGCCCTGGATCGGGTGACGGCGGTCGGCCTCGATGTCGGGAACCGCTCGGGCATCGAGATCGACAACTTCGAATTCTGTCTCGAAGCGCTCCTCGGAAGCCCTCCGTTTGGCAGCGGAGTGCCCGTGATCCAGCGTCTCGAGGGAGACGAGTTGCGCGTGACCTACGTGGAGGTGGAAGAGGATGACGGTACGCCGGATTGACGTGAGGGAGAAGGTCATGGCGAAGAACGACGAGCTCGCTGCCGTCGTTCGAGGTCGCCTGTCGGATCACGGAGTACCGTCCCTCAACCTGGTCTCGTCGCCCGGGTCCGGGAAGACGTCGCTCCTCGAGCGCACGCTCGATCAGCTCGGTGAGACGGTGACCATGGCGGTGATCACGGGAGACGTGCAGACGCAGAACGATGCGGAGCGTCTCGCCGCACGTACGGACCGCCTGGTGCAGGCGGTGGTGACCGGCGGTGCCTGTCACATGGACGCCCGGCAGATCTCGACCGCCCTGGATGAGATCGAACTGGGGGAGACCGACCTTCTTTTCGTAGAGAACGTGGGGAACCTGGTGTGTCCCGCTTCGTGGGATCTGGGTGAGGATGCGAAGGTGGTCATCTTCTCGGTGACCGAAGGAGAGGACAAACCCCTCAAGTATCCCCGGATGTTCGAGCGGTCGGACTACTGCGTGATCAACAAGATCGACCTTCTGCCTTACCTGCCATTCGACGTGGACCGGGCCGTGGCCTTTGCCCGTGAGGTGAACCCCGAGCTCCGCTTCTTCTTCACCTCGGCCCTCACCGGAGAGGGGATGGAGGGTTGGTACGAGTTCCTGCTGGAATTGGCCGGGGCGAGCGCGGAGACCACTGCTTGAGCCGCGACGTTTCAGCCGCCGCCGATGAGGCCGGCAGGCCCCACCCGCCGGACACCAGCCAGATCGTAGGGAGGCGCGTCCACGTCATGGGCGTGGTGCAGGGAGTCGGGTTTCGTCCCTTCGTGCATCGCCTCGCTGCCCGGAATGACCTCGCCGGCTGGGTGCGCAACGAGTCGGGCGAGGTATTCGTGGAGGTGGAGGGGCAGGCCCGCGCCGTGGAGGCCTTCATCCAGGCCCTCCGTACCGAGGCGCCGGTGCTCGCTCGCATCGATTCCGTGGAAACGGAACTCGTGGCGCCCCGAGGGGCCGCGGGCTTTCGCGTGCTCGAGAGCCTGGCCACCGAAGGCCGTCTTCCCGTGTCGCCGGACGTGGCTACCTGCGCCGCCTGCAGGAGCGAGCTGTTCGATCCGGCTGATCGCCGATCCGGCTATCCGTTCATCACGTGCACGGACTGCGGTCCGCGCTACACGGTCATCGAGACGATGCCGTACGATCGCGTACGGACGGCGATGCGAGCCTTCCCACAGTGTCCGACTTGCCTTCGCGAGTACACGGATCCGGCGGACCGGCGATTCCATTCGGAAACGAACAGTTGCGCGGATTGTGGTCCGCGGGTCTGGCTGATCGGGCATGACGGCACCCCACTGGGGGACGGTGCCGACGCGATCGAGGCGGCGGCAAACATGTTGATCGCCGGCGATGTGGTGGCGATCCGGGGGTTGGGCGGGTATCACCTGGCCTGCGACGCGACCAGCGAATTCGCGGTGCGACGACTCAGAGCCCGCAAAGTACGGGACGAGAAGCCGCTTGCCGTGATGGTGATGGACGAGAGCGATGTTGCCGCCCTCTGCCATGTGGGGCCCGTCGAGCGGCAGGTCCTCACCGGCGCCGAGCGCCCGATCGTTCTCCTGCGCTCCAGGGACGACGCGGGACTGGCGTCGTCGATCTCTCCCGGGCTGGACACCGTCGGGGTGATGCTGGCCTATACGCCGCTCCACCTGCTGCTGCTGGAACGCGTCAGCCGGCCTCTGGTCATGACGAGCGGCAATCTCAGCGAGCTGCCCATCTGCACGGCCAACGCGGAAGCGAGCCGAAAGCTCGCGGACGTCGCCGACGGATTCCTCATGCACGACCGTGACATCGTCGCCCGGTACGACGACTCCGTGGTGAGGGTGATGGGCGAGTCTCCCGTCTTTCTGAGGCGTGCAAGGGGCTACGCTCCGTTGCCGGTTCCGCTTCCGATCGCATCCCCCCGGCCTCTGCTCGCCGTGGGGCCGCACCTGAAGAACACGTTCAGCCTGGTGGAGGACGACGTCGCCTTCGTCAGTCAGCACGTCGGAGACCTGGAGAACGTCGAGACGCTGGACCACTATCGCGAGGCCCTCCTCAGGTTCCGGGCACTTTTCCGGATCGAGCCCGAGGTCGTGGTCCGTGATCTGCACCCCGGATACCTGTCCTCGCGGGTTGCCGACGAGATGGGCCTGTCGCGAGTGATGAATGTCCAGCACCACCACGCGCACATCGCCGCCGTGGCGGGTGAGCATGGAGTGACGGATCCGGTCGTGGGTGTTGCGTACGACGGCACGGGCTACGGCGACGACGGCCATACCTGGGGCGCCGAGCTGCTCCTGGCGGACCTCAAGAGCTACCGGCGCCTGGCCCGGCTCCGTTACGCTCCCATGCCGGGCGGTGACCTCGCGGCTCGGAGACCGTGGAGGGTGGCTGCCGGTTACGCGTCCCTGGAGCCGCACCTTGAGGCTCACTTCCGGGCGGCGTTCCTGGACGTCTCCGATCAAGAGCGCGGGATCGTCGCGACGCAGATCGAGAAACGGGTCAACGCCCCGTTGGCTTCGTCCATGGGCCGCCTTTTCGACGCGGCGGCCGCCGTTTTGGGTGTGCGCCGTGGCTCGTCGTACGAGGGACAGGCGGCGATGGAGCTCGAAGCGCAGGCGAGCCGGTACGTCTCGAGAATCTCGGAAACTGACGGTGACCCGGCCCAGTCGATGAACCTGGCGTCTATTTGCGAACATCTGCCCCAGATCGAGTTTCCCCTGAATTGCCTAGACGGGGAACTCGCGGAGCTGGATCCGCTGCCGCTGCTCGGCGAGCTCGGGGAGAGGGCGAACTCGGGCGAGGATGTCGGGCTGCTGGCTGCAGCGTTTCACCGGTCGGTGGGAGACGCCACGGTCGATTTGGCCGCCGCGGCTTGCCGTGATCATGGGGTCGAGCGGGTGGCGCTGGGAGGCGGCGTCTTCCAGAATTCACTGCTTCTGGCGATCGTGGGCGAGGGGCTCGCGAATCGGGGCCTGGTGGTGCTCCTGCCGGAGCGACTGGGGCCCAACGATGGATGCATCAGCTACGGGCAGGCGGTGGTGGCGGCCGCCCGACTCTCGGACGAGCAGGGGAGGTAGGCGCATGTGTCTCGGAATTCCTGGCAAGGTCACGGAAGTGTACGGGGCCGAAGGGCTCCCGATGGGGATGGTCGATTTCGGAGGTGTGAGGCGGGAAGTGTGCCTGGCGTACGTCGCTGACGAAGTGGAATCCGGTGACTACGTGATCGTCCACGTCGGATTCGCGATTTCGAAGATCGACGAAGAGGAAGCCCGGCGCACCTTCAAACTCCTGGAAGAACTCAGTGAGCTCGACGAACTCCAGTGGATGAAGGAGGTGGCGGAGCAGAGCCTCTCCGGAATGGAAGCTCGGAGCGATGCGTCGGCGGACGCGCCCGGCGGTGGGTCCGAGGACCGGTCGTGAAATACCTGAGCGAGTACCGCGACCCGGCGCTGGCGCGCTCGCTCGTGGACCGGATTCTCAGCACGGCGACCCGACCGAGGGTGCTGATGGAAGTGTGCGGCGGACAGACCCACACGATCGTCCGTCAGGGCTTACAGGAATTCCTCAAGGGCGCGGTGGACATGATCCACGGCCCGGGGTGCCCCGTCTGTGTCACTCCCCTCGAGCAGATCGATCGCGCGCTCTACCTGGCTTCCCGCCCGGACGTGATCTTCACTTCCTTCGGCGACATGCTTCGCGTTCCTGGCAGTGAGTCAGACCTCCTGCAGATCCGGGCGGCCGGTGGGGACGTCCGGGTCGTGTACTCGCCGCTGGACGCGCTCGAGATCGCGCGTGCCCATCCGGATCGAGAAGTCGTGTTCTTCGCCGTCGGGTTCGAGACGACGGCGCCGGCCAACGCGATGTCGGTGTGGCGCGCCCACGAGCTCGGAGTGGCGAATTTCAGCGTACTGGTGTCACACGTCACCGTTCCCCCTGCGATCCGGGCGATCCTCGATGCACCCGACAGCCGGGTCGAAGCATTCCTGGCCGCGGGGCACGTATGCACCGTCATGGGTTGGCGAGAGTACGAGCCGCTGGCCGCCGAATACGGTGTACCCATCGTCGTCACCGGCTTCGAGCCGGTGGATATCCTCGAAGGCATCTACATGGCGGTTTCCCAACTCGAAGAGGGGCGGGCCGAGGTCGAGAACCAGTATGCCCGGTCCGTCCGGCGAGAGGGGAACGAGCCGGCGCAGGAGCTCGTGGGCAGGGTATTCGAGCTGGTGGACAGGGCATGGCGGGGCATTGGCGAGATTCCCTCCAGTGGTCTCGGGCTTCGTGAGGAATTCGCGGCGTTCGACGCGGAGAAGAAGTTCGACCTGGGCTCGATTCGAACATCCGAGCCGGAGGAATGCAGGGCAGGGGATGTGCTGCGCGGCCGAATCAAGCCTTTCGAGTGCGCGGCCTTCGGAACGAGCTGCACCCCTGAAAGGCCCCTCGGGGCTCCCATGGTATCGTCGGAAGGCGCCTGCGCCGCCTACCACAACTACGCGCGGTTCCAGGCCGAGACTTCGGGAGAGCTCGCGTGACGAAACGGGTTAAATCGTCTGAACCGACCCCGACGAGCGGGATGAGGGGTGTCGCTTCCGCGGGCCTGACGTGTCCCGTTCCGGCCGGCGGACGCGGGCTGCGTGCTGCTCGGGCACGGTTCCGGGGGCAAGCTGAGCGCGGCCCTTCTTCGCGAGCGGTTCCTTCCGCGATTCGGCAACGATGTGCTCGCCGAGCTCGGGCGACGCGGCCGTGGTGAGCGTCCCCTCGTCGGAGATCGCGGTCTCCACCGACAGCTTTGTAGTCAGTCCGCTCGAGTTTCCAGGCGGCAATATCGGCCACCTTGCGGTGCACGGCACCGTGAACGATCTGGCGATGATGGGGGCCGAACCTCTCTATCTCACCGCCGGCTTCATCCTCGAGGAAGGGCTTGCCTTCGATGTGCTCGACCGGATCCTGGAGTCGATGTCAGGCGCCGCCCGCGAGGCGGGCGTGACGATCGTAACGGGCGACACCAAGGTGGTCGAGCGGGGCAAGGCGGACGGCCTGTTCATCAACACGACGGGGATCGGCAGGCTGAATCCCGAGTTCCGTCCCGGGCCGAGGCGGGCACGGGACGGCGATGCCATCATCGTGTCGGGACCGATCGGCAGGCACGGGGTGGCGATCATGGCGGCCCGCGAAGACCTGCGGTTCGAGGTCGAGGTGGAGAGTGACACGGCGTGCCTCGCCCCCCTCGTGGAGAGCTTGCGGGTGGCATGCGGTCCTGCCGTTCGCTGCATGCGAGACCCGACACGGGGCGGCGTTGCCAGCGCTCTGAACGAGATCGCGGCTTCTTCCGAAGTCGGCATTCTCCTGGAGGAAGGCGACCTGCCGATTCCCGGGCCTGTTCGGGCGGCTTGTGAGATGCTCGGGCTGGATCCACTCTACGTGGCGAACGAGGGCATCATGCTCGCGATCGTGGCGCCCGAGGCCGCCGACGACGCTGTCGAGGCCATGCGGTCGCACGCGCCCGGCGGCTCGGCGGCCCGGATCGGTACCGTCACGGCCGATCGTCCGGGGCTCGTACTTCTGCGGACGGGCCTGGGGTCGAGCCGGGTGGTGGACATGCTACCGGGGGCCCAGCTTCCCCGGATCTGCTGACCGCTGGCCGCCGACCGCGAGGCGCGAAGCGGCCTACTCCAGTGCGGTATGATCCAGGCGAATCTGCGACGACCCCAGCACCGTGTTGCCGAGCGCAACGTTGACGTCTACCTCGTAGGTCGCGAGCGGACATTCTTCCTCGTCCAGGCCGGCGAAGCTGAAGCTCACGTTGATGTCCGCCGAACCTCCGGCCGCTATGCTTGGCACCTGGTTCGGCGTGATCACGAGTGCCAATCCCGGACAGGTGAACTCGCGCGGAAAGCTGAGAGGAACCCCTGGCCCGATCACTAGCGGCCCCAGCGCCCCGTTGGACATGTTGACCAGGTCGAGGTCCACCTCCCGCGCAGCTCCGATGACAACAGGGGAGGCGGGAGCGAACTCCAGGTCGCCAAACTGCGGTCCACTCGTTTCGTCGTCCCCGCAGCCGACAAGCAGGAGGGCGGCCGCGGCGAGGGCGAGCGACTTCCGATCTGATACAGGCGAACGCATTGATCTCCATTCCTCGTGCACGTGAACGGCTGTCAACCAACGCTACACTGTGCGGTCGGGAAGGTTGCGGTAGTCCTCACGCAGGGCAACGCCCGGTTGACGAATCGGGATGTTCGATCCATTTTGACAAGCTTTGCATCCCGCGGCGCATTCGTGGGGTGCGTATAGGAAGCCGCAACTGAGTTGGAGTGCAAGATGAAGCCAGGGATTCACCCGGAATACAAGCCGACGAAGATCACGTGCGCGTGCGGACGCGTGTCCGAGACGTTTTCGACGGTTGACGAACTCCACGTTGAGATCTGTTCCCACTGTCACCCGTTCTTTACCGGTCGGCAGAAGCTGGTCGATACCGCCGGACGGGTGGAGCGCTTCCGCCGCAAGTACGGGACGTCGGACGACGAGTTCGAGGCCGAGGTGGAGGATACCGTCGCAGTGGCCGAGCCCGCGGCCGATGCGGAGGCGGAGGTGGAAGCAGAGTCGGGTGTCGACGCGGAGGCCGAGAAGGCAGAAGCCCCGGCAGAGTGACCCACGGGCGTCACATGGGCGTCCCGGGTCTGTCCCCAGCCCCTCTTCTTTGAGACATGGCCGACGCCCCGAAACTCGCCACTCGCGTCGCCGCCGTCATTGAAAACTGTGACGCGCTCGCGGCCCAGCTCGCCGATCCGAAGGTTCTGGCGGATCCGAGCCTACTTCGCTCGGTGGCGCAGCAGCACTCCGATCTGACCCCGGTGGCCGAGGCCGGCCGAAAATACCTGAAGATGTTGGACGACCTCGCCCAGGCCCGCGAACTGGTGGACTCGAGCGAGGCGGAGCTCGCCGCCATGGCCCGGCTCGAGGTCGAATCGTTGGCCGGCGAGCTCGAGCGGGCCGAGGAACGCCTGCGCGCCCTCCTGGTTCCGCGCGATCCCCTGGACGATCGCCCGGCGGTCGTCGAGATCCGGGCCGGTACCGGCGGGGACGAGGCCGGCCTGTTCGCGGCGGATCTGTACCGCATGTACAGCCGATACGCGGACGCGCGCGGGTGGGACATCGAGGTGCTGTCTTCGAGTGAGGGAACCCTGGGCGGCCTCAAGGAGATCATCTTCCTGGTCCGCGGGCGAGATGCCTATGGAGCCCTGCGCTACGAGTCGGGAGTCCACCGCGTGCAGCGCGTGCCGGTCACCGAGAGCTCGGGTCGCATTCACACGTCCGCGGCCAGCGTGGCCGTCCTCCCCGAGGCCGAGGAGGTGGACGTCGAGATCGACCCCGGGGACCTGAAGATCGATGTATTCCGCTCTTCGGGTCCGGGAGGGCAGTCGGTGAACACGACCGACTCCGCGGTGCGCATCACGCACGTGCCGACCGGACTGGTGGTGTCGTGCCAGGACGAGAAGTCCCAGCACAAGAACAAGGCGAAGGCGATGAAGGTCCTTCGCAGTCGCCTGCTCGATCGCGTGGTGGCCGAGCAGGAGGCCGAACGGTCCCGTGAACGCAGGGCCCACGTCGGTACCGGCGACCGGTCGGCGAAGATCCGCACCTACAACTTCCCACAGAACCGCGTGACCGATCACCGGATCAACCTGACGCTTCACCAGCTGGATGCCGTACTCGGGGGGAGTCTGGATGACGTCGTGGACGCGCTTCGAGCCGCGGGGCTCGAAGAGCGCATGCACGCGGAAGATGCCGGGTGAGCCACCCCGCTTCCCCCAGGAAGGACCTCCCACGCGGCGGCTTCCCGGGCCCAGCCGTGGAGAGGTGGTCGAGGGCCTCGCGGCGGAACTCGAGGCAGGGGGCATCGAGGGGGCCCGCAGCGAGGCCGAGCGCATGCTGTCGCATGTCCTGGGTCTGTCTCGGACGGAGCTGCTGCTGCAGCCCGATGTCGGGATCGACCCGGATGAGGCCGGCCGGATCGCGGCGATCTCCAGGCGCCGCCTCTCGGGCGTCCCCCTGCAACACATCGAAGGCTCGGTCGCGTTTCGTGAGCTTGAACTGGTTTGTGACGCGCGAGCACTGGTACCAAGGCCCGAGACGGAACAGCTGGTGCAGCGTGTGGTGGACTGGACGCGGAGAAGCGATTCGTCGGCCGGTGTGCGACGTGTGAGAAGGCAGGACGTCGCCGCGGGGCCTCCGATCGATGTCGCTCTCGACATCGGAACGGGTAGCGGGGCCATCGCGCTGTCCCTCGCCCACGAGGGTATCGCGCGCCGAGTGGTCGCGATCGACGTCTCCGAACACGCCCTCGAGCAGGCAAGGTGTAACGCGACGAGAGTCGGTCTCGAGGATCAGGTCGAGTTTCGGAAGGTGGAGTCATCGCCGTGGGATGCAGTCGGCTCCGGCGAGACCTTCGATCTGATTGTGTCCAACTCACCTTACGTCACCGATGCGGAACTACGGGCGCTGCCCGCTGAGGTACTCGAACACGATCCCAGAGAAGCGCTCGCCGGCGGTCCGGATGGACTGGCCGTCATACGGTTGATAGCGGCGGAAGCGCATCCTCACGTGCGGCCCGGCGGGGCCCTGTTTCTCGAGATCGGGGAAAGCCAGGGCGAGCGAGTCCGGCAGCTCCTCGAGGACACCGCTGCCTGGAAGACCGTACTCGTCACGCGGGACCTGGCCGGCCGAGAGCGATTCGTGGTCGCGCAGGCCTGATCCGGACACCGCGGACGACGCGCCCGGGTTCCGTCGCGAGCCGGCGGCCCCAACGTTATGTTGCTCGACTTGAGGTGCGAATCGCCGCGCCGCAGGACGCTACGTATCACCTGAATAGCGAGACTTGGATGGACATGTCCGATCGTGACAGGATTTTCGAGCGGGCCTCCGAGGTTGGCCGGCTGATCTCACAGACGGCGGAGTACGCCTATCTGCGTTCCGCGATGCGGGACATCGACGGCGACGAAGAGGCGCGGACCCGACTCGACGGGATACGCGAGTTGCAGGAACAACTGATCGGCTTCCTGGAGAGGGAAGAGGAGCCGCCGGAGGACCTGCGCACCGAGCTGGGTCGATTGAGTGAGGAAATGCAGACGAGCACGCGCTACCAGTCTCTGATCTCGGCCCAGGCCAACTTCGACAAGCTGATGGAGAGGGTCCACCAGTCGATCGCCGAAGGCGTCAAGTCGGGCGAGCAGTCACGGATCATTCTCCCGTCATGAAGAAGCTCCGCGCCTCGCTGGAGAGGGGGCTTCGAGCGGCAGTGGACCCGGTCATCAACTGGATGGTTCGCGCACGGGTTCACCCCAACACGCTGAGCACGCTGGGGTTCCTGATCACGTGCTCTTCGGGGTACTTCTTCCATCAGCACGAGGTGCGCACGGCGGGTGCACTGATCCTGCTTGGCGGGATCTTCGATCTTTTCGACGGGACCGTGGCTCGCCGCACCGGCCTGGCATCGCCCTTCGGCGCCTTCTACGACTCGACGCTGGATCGTCTGTCCGAGATCATCGTCTACATCGGCCTCCTATCGCTGTACAACGATTATCGCGCCGATGCCAACGATGTCGTGATGATCTACGTGGTCATCCTGGCGATGGCCGGGTCCCTGATGATCAGCTACACCCGTGCCCGGGCGGAGGCGCTGGGCATCGACTGCACCGTCGGCATCATGCAGCGCGCGGAGCGCGTCATCCTGATCGGTGCGGCGGCTCTGATGTTCGGCGAGCAGGGGAATGGAGCGGTGCTGCGGGTCGTGCTCTGGGCGCTCGCCATTCTCACCAACCTGACGGTTCTGCAGCGCATACTCTGGGTGTACCTGAACACGCGCCCCGAGGGGATCGCCGTGGGAAACGCGGTATTCAAGATGCCGGATTGGCTCCGTAGAAAGCTAGACAAACAAGACGGTTAGGCTCACTTATCTCAAGTGGATTAGAAACATGACCGAGCACACTGGCGGAATCGAAATCGCTCCGGCCGAAGGCCGTCTGGGCATATTGCTGGTAGGGCTGGGGGCCGTTTCCACGACGACGATCGCCGGCGTGGAATCGATACGCCGCGGGCTGGCGAAGCCGATCGGCTCTCTCACGCAAATGGCGACGGTCCGGCTGGGCAAGAGGACCGAGCACCGCTCACCGTTGATCAAGGACCTGGTTCCGCTGGCCGAGCTCGACGACGTGGTCTTCGGCGCATGGGACCCCATCCCCGACGATGCCTACGAATCTGCCCTGCATTGTGGAGTTCTCAAGCCGCAGGACGTGGAGCCGATCGCCGACTTCCTGAAGACGATCAAGCCGATGCCGGCCGTGTTCGACAAGTCCTACGTCAAGAAGCTGGACGGGACCAACGTCAAGACCGGCGAGAACAAGCTTGAACTCGCGGAGCAGATCCGGGCCGACATCCGGCGCTTCAAGGAAGAGAACGGGTGTTCCCGGCTGAGCATGGTGTGGGCGGCCTCGACGGAGATCTTCCTCAAGCCGGATCCGGTGCACGACACCGTGGAGTCTCTCGAGCAGGCCATGCGGGAGAACCATCCGGCGATCGCGCCGTCGATGGTCTATGCGTATGCCGCCCTGATGGAGGGTGTCCCGTTCGCCAACGGCGCGCCGAACCTGACGGTAGACCTTCCCGCCATGATCGAGTTGTCCGCCCGCAAGGGCGCGCCGATCGCGGGCAAGGACTTCAAGACCGGCCAGACCCTGATGAAGACCATCCTGGCACCCGGTCTCAAGGTGCGCATGCTGGGACTCAACGGCTGGTTCTCCACGAACATTCTGGGCAACCGGGACGGCGAAGTTCTGGACGACCCCGAGAGCTTCAAGACCAAGGAAGAGTCCAAGCTCGGGGCGCTCGAGTACATCCTGCAACCCGAAATGTACCCGGACCTCTACTGCAACATGTACCACAAGGTGCGGATCAACTACTACCCGCCGCGTGGAGACAACAAGGAGGGCTGGGACAACATCGATATCTTCGGCTGGATGGGGTATCCCATGCAGATCAAGATCGACTTCCTCTGCCGTGACTCGATCCTGGCGGCCCCCATCGTCCTGGATCTCGCGTTGTTCATGGACCTGGCGGCTCGGGCCGGCCTGTCCGGCATCCAGGAGTGGCTGTCCTTCTATCTCAAGGCGCCGCAGGTGGGGAAGGGCCTGTACCCCGAGCACGACATCTTCATCCAGCACATGAAGCTGAAGAACACGATTCGCTGGATGGCGGGAGAAGATCAGATTACGCACCTGGGGAACGACTACGACGACTAGCCGTCGAGACGGCAGCTCGTCGCAGTGTGCGAGTGAAAGCACCCATGTGAATCGGCGCCGACGGGGCGCCGATTCCTTCATATGGAGGTCAAGAGTCTCGTGAGCGATGTGCTCGGAACCTCGGGGTTGTTCATAGCGTTCGAAGGGGGCGAAGGGGCGGGGAAGTCCACCCACCTCAGAAGGCTCACCGACCGCCTTGACCATCTCGGCATCGCGCATCTTCTGGTGCGCGAGCCCGGCGGTACGCCGGCCGGTGAGCGTATCCGGGAGATCGTGCTGGATCCCCGGACACCCATATTCGCGGAAACGGAACTTCTGCTCTACCTGGCGTCGCGAGCGGAGTTCGTGAGCCGGGTGGTCCGTCCCGCCCTGGACAGGGGCGAGCTCGTTCTGGCGGATCGGTTCGAGATGTCGACGTACGCGTACCAGGGACTCGCCCGCGGTCTCGGCCTCGACCGCGTCAAGGATCTCAACGCGTTCGCCACGGGCGGGCTCAAGCCGGACGGGACGGTTCTCCTGGCCCTCGATCCCGATGTGGGCAGGGGGAGACAGCGCGGCCAGGCGGATCGCCTGGAGCAGGAGCACGCCGACTTTCACCGGTCGGTGGCGGAAGCGTATACGTCGCTGGCGGAATCTGAGCCCGGCGTAATTACGATCCGGAGCGACGGTCCGCTCGACGAAGTGCAGGAGCAGTTGTGGGATGAGCTCGCGGCGCGTTGGCCCGATCGTTTCCCGCCCAGGGCGTGAAACCTTTTGGTTCGATGTGAGTTTCAGGTATGGGTAACGGCGTGGGGACGTCCACTCCGGTTCGTGCTGAATGGCTGAATGGAGGTTCGATGAAGCTGAGTAGTTCCTGGACGGTTCCAGTCGCCGGTCTGTTCGCCGTGCTCGCGAGCGGGGGATGGCTGCTGCAGGAAAGTGCCGGACCCTCGTCGCCCGAGGCGCTGCTCGAGACCGTCGTGCGGCGCGTATCGGACAACTTCGTGGAGGAAGTGTCGGCCCAGGAATTGTACGACAAGGCGATCGACGGTCTGCTGTTCGAGCTCGGCGACCCATACGCGGCCTTCATCCGCGCGGAGGACCAGACGACGGCCCTGTTGTCGAACAGCTATGGTGGCGTGGGGATGCGGATTCTGGCGGAGGAAGAGGGGATCACGGTACTCAGCATCATTCCCAACAGCCCATCATCCGCCATCGATCTGAGACCGGCGGACCGCATCGTGGAAGTCGATGGCGAGTCGACCGTTGGCTGGAGCCAGGTGGAAGCCGTCTCCTCCTTGCGAGGTCCGAAGGGTGAGGCCGTCGAGGTTGCGGTGAGTCGCGATGGAGAGCCGGAGCTTCTGAGCTTCTCGATCGTGCGCGACGATGTGCACATCGTGGCCACACAGTCCCTCATGCTCTCCGACGATGTCGGCTACGTCTATCTGCAGCAGTTCAGTCGGCAGGCTACCGGGGAGCTGCAAGTCGCGATCAACGATCTTCTCGCTCGTGGAGCCAGCTCCCTGGTGCTCGATCTCCGATACAACGTAGGCGGCATCCTGCGAGAGGCGGTCGAGATCGCCGACCTGATGCTCGATGCGGGCGACATGGTGGTGGACACGCGCGCCCGCGACCCGAGGGACAGCTACACGTTCACGTCGCCGGGCCCGGACCGCTATCCGGGCCTACCCGTCGTGGTGCTGGTCAACACGTGGTCCGCGAGCGCGTCGGAGATCGTGGCCGGCGCCCTTCAAGATCACGATCGAGCGCTGGTCCTCGGTACGCGCACCTTCGGCAAGGGAGTCATGCAGAGCGTGTTTCCGCTCCCCGGTGGCAACTATCTCAGACTCACTACCGGCACGTGGTATACGCCGTCCGGCCGTTCCATCCATCGGTCGAGAGGTGAGGGGGATGACACTTTCGCCCTCGGCTCGGATGAGTTCAACGATGCCGTGTCCGAAGCCGTGCAGATGGGGATGGGATCCACCGATGGATTCGTGGCCGACCGCGACCCGATTCTGGACGAAGCCGAGGACCTGCAGGAATTCGAGACGGTTTCAGGCCGCATCGTTTACGGCGGAGGCGGAATCGTGCCGGACGTCGTCGTGAGGCCCGACACTCTGACGGTCGCGGAGCAGGAGCTTCGCCAGGTCTTGATGGATTCGGAAGTGCCGTTCAACGACCTCGCTTTCCGGTTCGCGGTCAAGTACCACCGGGATCACCCCGATCTGCGGGAGGATTTCCGCGTGACGCCGGAGCTGAGAGGCGAGTTCCTCGACTACCTCGGTGAGCGGGCGGGTGCCGCGCTGGACCCGGAGCTGGTGGAAGCGGCCGGTGAGCTGGTGGATTTCCAGCTGAGCCGTCAGCTGGCGGCGGCCGCTTTTGGTGAGGACGCGGAACTCCGGCGAGCGGTGGAGCGCAGCCGGCAGGTTTCGGAAGCTGTCCGACTGCTGAAAGGCGCGGCGAGTCCGGAGGAGCTTCTGGCGCTCGGCGAGCAGACCAGAGACGAGAAGACTGACCAGAGCCTGGGACCGGAGAGCTGATCGAGTGAAGAGCGATAGAAGACCGTGGGTCCCCGCGGTGGTCGTGGCGATCATCGCGTTGGGATCGGGTGGCTGGCTGCTGGAACAGGGCGTAGGCGCGCAGGAGAGCACCGTGTACCGGGCCCGCCTGTTCGACGAAGTCCAGCGTCTCGTCGCCGAGAGGTACGTCGAGGAGATGGATTCGTCGGACCTCCACCGAATGGCGATTGACGGCATGCTCTCCGAACTCGGGGATCCGTACTCCGTGTTCATCAGCGCCGAGCAGGCGGACGATCTCGAGCTCTCGATCGAGGGCGACTACGGCGGTCTCGGGATCCGCATCCAGAAAGTCGGTGAGTGGATCACCGTCATGGGGGTCATTCCGAATTCCCCGGCCGAGCGGCAGGGGCTGATGACCGGGGATCGAATCGTGGGGGTGGAAAGCGAATCGGCGCGTGGCTGGGACGACACGCAGGCCGTTGAACGGCTTCGCGGTCCGAAGGGCACGCCGGTCTCGATCTCGATCGGCAGGGTAGGCGCGTCCGAGCCCCTGAAGTTCACGATCGTTCGCGACGAGATCCACGTCCAGACGGTCAAGAGTTTCATGGTCGACGACAGAATCGGTTTCGTGGACCTGGATCAGTTCAGTCGGGACGCAGAGGATGAGCTCAGCGAAGCGATCCGTGGCCTGCAGAGCATGGGCGCGGAGGCGCTCATTCTGGACCTCCGGGGCAACCCCGGCGGCCTCCTGGACCAGGGAGTCGCCGTTTCGGATCTGTTCCTTCCGCGGGGGGCGGGGATCGTCGAGACCCGGTCCCGGGTCGAGGACCAGAATTTCACGTTCGGCGCCCCCAACGACGAAGCGTTTCCGGGCCTGCCGATCGTCGTGCTCGTCAACTTCGCGAGTGCCAGCGCGTCCGAGATCCTGGCGGGAGCCCTCCAGGATCACGATCGGGCCCTGATCCTGGGCACGCCTACCTTCGGCAAAGGCTCGGTGCAGACCGTGTTTTCGCTGCCCGGCGGCAATCACCTGAAGTTGACCACCGCGGGGTGGTTTACTCCTTCGGGCCGGTCGATCTCACGAAACGTCGCGCAGAGTCCTGGCGATGACCTTTCGGAGGCTGTGGCCGAACAAATGTCGGCGATGCGAGGCATCGCGGCCGACACCGCCGGCGAGGAGGTCTTCTTCACGGCAGGCGGGCGAGCCGTGTACGGGGGAGGCGGCATCACGCCCGACGTGGTCGTCCCGGACACCACGACACTGGACGAGAGGGAGCTCGAACGGGCCGTAGGACGCGCCGGATTCTCACTGAATCAACTTGCCTTCCGCTTCGGTGTCGAATGGACGAATCGGCATCCCGGTCTGGATCAGGACTTCGTGGTTACGCCGGAGATGCGGGGTGCCTTCTTCGAGATGATCTCTGAGATCGACGATCTCGAGGTCGAGCGGGAGCTGTTCGATCGCGTCGGGCCGAGAATCGATCGTTTCCTGGGGGCGCAGATCGCCAACTCGGCTTTCGGCGAACTCGAGATGTTCAGGCGCTATGAAACTCAGAGCCCGGTGTATCTGGAAGCGGTTCGGCTGCTGGGTGGGGTGAGGACCCCGCAAGATCTTCTGAGCCTGGTCGGTACACCGGGACCCCATTCCGTCCTGGAGACATCGGGCGGGCTCGCGGGAGTCGAGTCGCCGGTGCCGACCGGCGGCACCTGAACCCCGGAAGACGCCGGTCCCATCGGGAGCGCTTCCGTCCCCTGCGTGAAATGACAAACGCCCCTGTGCCGATCGTTCGGCCGCAGGGGCGTTCGCTATCGGAGGCTCGTCACCCCCTGCCTGTAATGTGGTCCGGCCGGGGTGTACTAGTCCCGGACGCGATCCTTCAGGCCCTTACCAGCGCGGAAGGAGACGCTGTTGCGCGCCGCGATGGTGATTTCCTGGCCCGTCTGCGGGTTCCGGCCCTTGCGAGCCTTCGTCCGACGAGTCTTGAACGTGCCGAATCCCGTGATCGTCACGTCGTTGCCAGCGTCCAGCTCGATGGCGATGATCCCCTCGCGAGGCTTCGTCGAGAAGATGCAGTCGATGACCTCCATCGCCTTGGCCTTGGAGAGATCACACTTGCCAGCGAGCTTGTCAGCGAATTCCTGTTTCGTCACGCTTCCGTCTCCTGTTGGGTGGGCAAAGGACTAACGAATACCTCAGATAGGCCCATTATGTACGATCCATTCGAGGTTGGCAAGGCGAATCTCCGCGGAAGTCGGGGACGGATTCGCGGGCGTATCTTCCGCAGCCGGTCCAACAGGAGTCGAAGATCGACCCGTCGGTCAGTCGGGAGTCCGGTTCCCTCCGTCTCGGAGGCCACGGGAAAAACGCACTCGTTCGAGCGACGTAATCGGCGTATCCAGGCCTCGTGTCGCGAAGGCTCTTCTCGAGGAGCGTGACCCCTGAGACACGCACCAGGAGAAAGGTCATCAGCAGCGGGCCGACAGCGGACCACCAGCTGCCCGGGACCGACGTGGCGATGACGAAGATCCCCCACCAAATCAACGAATCACCGAAATAGTTGGGGTGGCGCGTGTAGCGCCACAGCCCTGTTGAAAGGACCTTTCCGGCGTTGTCCGGACTCCGCACTGAAGGCCGCGAGCTGGGCGTCGCCCACGGCCTCGAAGACGAAGCCCGACGAGCCACATTCCGCTGCCTGCTACGTCCGCCGCCGTGAGCTGGGCGGGCGTGGCCGAGGACTGCGCGACGAGCAACGGTGCGGCCACGATCCACAGGATGACCGCCTGCAACAGGAAGACCCGGAAGAGGCTGGTCCACCAGTACGAGGCGCCACCGTTCTCCCGCCAACGGGCGTAGCGGGGGTCCTCGGGCTTGCCTCGGTTTCTGAGGTGGATATGGACCGACAGTCGGATACCCCACACCGCGGTCAGGCCAAGCAGGAGCCACGAACGAATCGGCCACCCGACTCCGCGCGATGCGTACCAGGCCGCCAGAAGGACGAATCCGAGTCCCCAGAATCGGTCGGCGATCGAGGCGTCCCTCATGGCGAGGCTGACGAGCCACAGTACGAAGGCTCCGGCCCCGACGAGCGCGAGGCCCTGGAATCCGATTTCCATCCACGGTTGCATATGCCCCTCCAGGCTTCTCCAGACTGCCAGCGGTTGCGGCTACCGTGACAGTACGGACGTTGCAAGCGCACGGCGAGGCCCGTTTGACGTGGGTGCACCCGGCGCGGAGATTTGGGCCTCCGACCGCGGGGATAATCCGACGGGTGCCGACAGGGAATTCGAGGAGGCGAGATGGCGTTGACGAAGCACCGGGCGAGTTGGTCGCTGCTGGCGATGGCGTTTCTGGCGCTGACCGGCGGTTGTTCCGGCGGGGAGGATGAGTCCGGGGCGATCGAGTCGGCGGACAGCGCGACACCTGCGGGCACGGCAACGCTCCAGACCCGCTCGCTCACGCCGCCCGAGCTTCTGACTCTCATGGAGGAACCGGACGGTCCCTTGATCCTCGATGTGAGAAGCCCGCAGGAGTACACGGAAGGTCACATTCCAGGGCGCGGTCAACATCCCGTACGACCAGCTTGCCGGACGGCTCGGCGAATTGGAAGCGTTCCGGGGTCAGGGCGTGGTCGTGTATTGCCGCACGGGACGCCGAGCTGGCATCGCCGAAGAGACGCTCGAACAGGCCGGTTTCGGGGTCGTCTGGGACCTGCAGGGCCATATGGTCGCATGGGGGGAGGGGGACTACCCCCTGGTCGTCCCCGTGATGAACTGATGGGGGGGCACTCTGAAACCCGTTGACATGATCGTAGACGTCAGCCGCGGCCGCGCGGTCGAGTCGACGCACCACGTGCAGGGCGTGGTCTGCAGCGCCGCCGGTGACGAGGAGCTCTGCGCAGGCGATCCCGAGATCCTGACCTACTGGCGTTCGGCGATGAAGCCCTTTCAGGCCATCCCGCTATTCGAGGATGGCGTGGTGCAAGCCTACGACCTGGAGCCGCGAGGACATCGCGCTGATCTGTGCCTCGCATGGCGGCATGAGGCAGCACACCGAGAGGGTGGCCGGTCTACTTCGGCGTCTCGGCCTGAGCGAGGACCATCTGCACTGCGGTCCGCACGCGCCTTTCGACCGAGATACCGCCCAGGTCCTCGGTACGCGCCGGACGTCTGCCCGGTCGATTGCACAACAACTGTTCGGGCAAGCATGCCGGCATGCTTGCCCTTGCCTTGCACAACGGTTGGCCGGTCGAGGGTTACGACCGCCTCGACCATCCGGTGCAGCGCAGGATCCAGGAGTCTCTCGGGGAGTGGATGGACCACGAGCCGAAGGACCACCATTGGGCGCTCGACGGTTGTGGAGTCCCGACGCTGCGCATGCCGCTCCACGAGATGGCAAGGGCTTACTCGAGGCTGGTCCGCAAGGCGCAAGCCGGGCACGAGGCAGCCCGCGCCGTTGTCAGCGCGATGACGACGTTCCCCGAGCTTACGTCGTCGCCCGGCCGGGTACCGCTTCTGATCATGGAAGCAGCGAAGGGGAGGTTGCTCGCCAAGGAGGGTGCGGAGGGGGTTCTGTGCGTGGCGGCCCTCGACGACGACTGGGGACTGGCCGTAAAGGTGGAAGATGGAGCGCTCCGCGCTGTGGGGCCGGCTACGGTAGAGCTCATGGAGATCGCTGGGGTGCTGCGCGAAAACGAGAGCATGGCCCTTACCGGGGTCAGCGAGGCGACGATTCGAGAACACGCTTGGCGAAGAGGTGGGGCGGGTGAAGATCCGGGGATCGAACACGTCAGGGCCGTTTCCTGAATGAGCCGTGAATCCGTTCACGCGCTCTGTCGGCTTTCCGCAGCCGTTGCCGCCGGTGACCGCGACCGGAGGATTGAAGCGATGCGGGTGGCCGGGGAAGTCGCATCGCCCGCGGCGGTCGAGGAGGCGCTGCTCCAGAGCTATTTGTTTCTCGGCTTTCCAGCCGCGCTGACCGCGCTGGCCGAGTGGAGAGAAGTCTCCGGCGAGAGTGCGTCGCCCGAGCCGCAACCGTTGGGTCTCGAAGCCTGGAGGCGCCGCGGCGAGGATGTCTGCCGCACGGTGTACGGACGGGCTTACGACAAGCTGCGGGCCAGTATCCGGCGTGTTCACCCTGCGATGGACGCCTGGATGATTCACGAGGGGTATGGGAAGGTGCTCGCACGCGAGGGACTGGATCTAGCGACTCGCGAACTGTGCATCGTTTCGATTCTGTCCGCGACCGGGTGGGAGCCGCAACTTCATTCCCACCTTCGCGGAGCGTTGCACGCGGGGTGCGACGAGGATTCGGTGGACGCCGCCATCGAGGCCGGCCTCGAGCTGGCCGAAAACGAGAGTTGGAGTCAATCCGCCCGCTCGCTGTGGAGGCGGGTGCGCGAACGATCCCCGGCACGGTCCGTGGGGGGACGGGAGAGCTGATGTTCATCGACTTCGCGCGGGTTCGCGTGAAAGGGGGAGCCGGGGGAGCGGGAGCCGTCGCGTTCCGCCGGGAGAGTGGTGTGCCTCGAGGCGGACCCGCGGGGGGGAACGGTGGGCGGGGGGGCGATGTCGTCCTCGTCGCCGACTCTCAACTGTCGACTCTGTTGGACTACAGCTACCGGGAGAACTACGCGGCCGGGCGAGCGGGGCATGGCGAGGGTAGCAACAAGACCGGAGCGGACGGTGCGGACCTGGATCTTCCGGTGCCGCTCGGCACCGTGGTGAAGGACGCCGAAACGGGAGAGCGCCTGGGCGAGCTGCTCGAGGCGGGCGACCGATTGGTCGTAGCACGGGGCGGACGGGGTGGCCGTGGCAATGCCTCGTATGCAACCTCGACCCACCAGACGCCGCGCGAATGGCAACCGGGCGAGTGGGGGGAAGAGCGCCGCATCGAGTTGGAGCTGAAGCTGATCGCGGACGTCGGACTCGTAGGCGAGCCAAACGCGGGAAAGAGCACCTTCCTTTCAGCCGTTTCATCGGCGCGACCCAAGATCGCGGACTATCCTTTCACGACGCTCAAGCCGAATCTCGGCGTGGTCGGTCTGTCGGACGGGCGCTCCATGGTGATCGCCGACATCCCCGGCATCATAGAAGGCGCGGCCGAGGGCAAGGGGTTGGGTACCCAGTTCCTCCGACACATCGAGAGGACCCGTACCCTGGCCCTGATGGTCCCGTCCGATGCCGAGGATCCGCAGGCCACCTATGAGCTACTCAGGAGCGAGTTGCTGGCGCATGATGCGGCTCTCGAGCAAATCCCGCATTGCCTGGTGATCACGAAGGCCGACCTGAGGCCCGTGGACCAGCGCCAGTGGAGCCTGGATGCGCCCGAGGCCTGGGGGAGCTTCGTCGTATCGTCGGTGAGCGGCGAGGGTCTCGCTGGCTTTCTGCAGGGTCTTTGGACCCGGGTCGACGCACAGAAGAAGCGGGAAGAGGGTGACTCAGCCGGACCTGTTTCCGGAGATGGAGGAGTGGACACCCTGAGGGGCGCTCCGGTTGTGGGGCACCGATCCGCCACCGGGGTTCGGAGGATCGAACGCGGCGATATCGAATACCCGGAACGCCTGACCCACCTGTACGCGCCACCGGACGGACTCTGGGCCCGAGGACCGTTGTCTCTGCCAGCCGAGCGGATGATCGGCGTCGTGGGCACCCGGCGGGCGACCGAGTACGGCCGACGCATGGCACACGATCTCGCGTTCGATCTGTGCAACGGAGGGATGGGCGATCGTGAGCGGGTTGGCCAGCGGTATCGACGCGGCGGCGCACCGCGGGGCCCTGGCGGCGGAGGGCACGACGATCGCGGTGCTTGGATGCGGAGTCGAGCGTGTATATCCGGCGTCCAATCGCAGTCTGTACGAAGCGATCGGCCAGCGCGGGCTTCTGCTCAGCGAGTACGCCCCGGACCAGACGCCGCGGAAGTTTCACTTCCCGGAGCGCAACCGGATCATCGCCGCTCTGAGCAGTGCGGTCGTGGTGGTACAGGCCGGCGAGAAGAGCGGCGCTCTGATCACCGCCGAGTTCGCTCTCGACCTCGGACGCGAAGTCCTCGCCGTTCCCGGGCCGGCGGATCAGGCGGTCTCACGGGGTGCGCACCACCTCATTCGGCAGGGGGCGGAAATCGCCGAGAACGCGCGGGACGTACTTCGCCAGCTCGGCGAAGACCCGGTCGACAAGAGCAGCACGGCTCAGGGGTCGCTCTTTGAATCCAGCGGCGGGCGCCGGCCCCGCAGACCCCCGGGGTACGACGGCGCGGCTCAGGGAGGCCCTGAACTCGGGGCCGGCCCATGCGGACGAGCTGGCCCAGGTGACCGGGGTCGCCCTTTCCGATACTCTCGCCGCGTTGTGTCGCATGGAGCTCGGCGGAGTCGTGCGCTCCCTGCCGGGTCACCGGTTCGAACTGGCCGGACGGTCATGAGCCGGGCGTCGGGCAGCGCCGCCGCGCCGTCCCTTCAAGGGGCCGAGCCACCCGCCAGCCTGTACGTGCATTTTCCGTTCTGTGTGCACCGCTGCCACTACTGTGACTTCTCCGTGCATCGAACCTCCGCGCCGCCGCTATCGGAGTGGCTGGACTGCCTCGGGCGGGAAGCGGAGCATTGGAGTCGACGAACGGGCTGGAGGCAGCCGGTCCAGCTGCGGACCGTCTTCGTCGGTGGCGGGACGCCCTCCCTGATGGGCGATGGGATGGCACGGCTGAGGGATGTCTTGGTGCGATCGCTTCGTCGTGGACGCCGCCCCGCTCGAGTGGACGGCCGAATCCAACCCGGCTTCCCTGGACGAGCCCGTCGCGACGGCCTGGCTCGAGGCGGGCGTGAACCGTCTCAGTATCGGAATCCAGTCCTTCGATGACGAGGTTCTGCGGTGGTTGGGCCGGTTGCACGACAGTGCGGGAGCCCGCCGGGCTCTGCGTGATGGGCGCTCGGCCGGGTTCCAGAATCTGAACGCGGACCTGATCTTCGGCCTGCCGACGGCCCTGAAGCGCGACTGGCGGTCCGAAGTAGATGCGGCTATGGAGGCAGGCGTGACGCACGTGAGCACGTACGGTCTTACCGCTGAACCGCGCACGCCCCTCGGACGCAGGGTCACGTCGGGCGAGGTCTCCATGGTGGGAGGGGAACGTTATGCCAGAGAGTACCTGGCAGCCGTGGAGGCGCTGAGAGAAGCCGGTTTCGTACACTACGAAGTGTCCAACTTCGCGCTTCCGGGTCGCGAGTGTCAGCATAACTGGCATTACTGGGACGGTTCCCCTTACCTTGGCCTCGGCCCATCGGCGCACAGCTACCTGGGCGGCGCGAGGCTGTGGAACGTGTTCGGGTGGGCGGCGTATCGGAGGGTCCTCGCAGGCGATGGCGACGCGCTCGAGGGCCACGAAGTCCTGGGGGCGGGCGAGAGTCGACTGGAACGACTCTGGCTCGCCTTTCGTACAAACCGGGGACTTGCCGTGGAAGACGAACTGGCGGACCTGGTGATCAGCCGTGCCCGGGATCTGCTGGATGCCTGGCGCGAGGCAGGCTGGGTCACGGTGGACGAGACGCGGGTGCGGCTTACGGCCGAGGGCTGGCTCCGCATGGACGAGCTGGTCGCCGCTCTCGGGGGGCGAGTCCTGACGTAGAAACGTTGAATCAAGGCTTCGAGGCTGTGATGGCGCACGAGAGTCTGACAGAGCGCGAGCGCACGATCCTTCAAGCGGTGATCGAGGCGTACATCGAGACGGCGGAACCCGCGGGATCCCGGCGGCTCGTGCGGCGGTACGACCTGGATATCTCGGCGGCGACCGTGCGCAACACGATGGCCGACCTGGAGACCAAGGGCTATCTCGAACACCCGCACACGTCAGCCGGCCGTATGCCGACGGACCTCGCCTATCGATACTACGTGGACAGCCTGATGGGCAGGCGCGACGTTTCGACGCGGCAGCGCGCGCGTATCGAGAAAGAGCTTACGAGACTCCCGATCGCCTCGGAGCTCGAGTCCATCGTACAGCGCGCCGCCCGGGTCCTCGGTCTCCTCACCGGTGAGCTGGGGTTGTCGGTGGGGCCGATCCTGGCCGAGGCCGTGCTCCTCAAGCTCGACTTCGTGCCGATCGATTCGGGAAAGGCACTCATGGTCCTGACACTCGGTTCCGGAGTGGTGCGAACGGTGTATGTGGATCTTCCCGCCGCCCTTCCCGCGGAGACACTGGCGGCCGTCGCCCGGATCATGAATGAGCGCCTGGCCGGATCGAGTCTGCGCGAAATCCATGGGACTCTGACGGACCGACTGAGAGACATCCAGGTCCCCGACGCTTCGGCGGAGGCGCTTATCAACATCTTCGTCGAGTCCGGCCCCGACATGTTCGAGTGGGTCCTCGGAGAAGAGGACATCCACCTGGGCAACATGTCGCTTCTCGCCAGCCAGCCGGAGTTTCACTCCGGGGCCAGGCTCAAGGAGTTGATGGAACTAACCGAGCAGCGGGAGTTGCTCGCCTCGGTCCTGCACGGTCGTGCCACGACCGGGGGCTCACACATCACGATCGGTGCGGAGCACAACACGCCGGAGCTCGCCGGCCTCACGATCATCACGGCCACCTACCAGCTGGAACAGGTGGAAGGGGTCGTCGGCGTCATCGGGCCGACGCGGATGCCGTATGAGAAGGTCCTGGCCGTGGTCGAATGCACGTCGTCCCTGGTCTCGAACCTGGTCACTCACTGATTCCTCGATAGACTCGGGGATCGGCCGCGGCTGTCGTGCCGATCCCGATTCCCATAAAGGCATACATGGCGGACTACTACCAGCGACTTGGCGTCGAGAAGAGCGCGGACGCTGACGCGATCAAGAAAGCCTATCGCAAGCTTGCGATGAAGTATCATCCCGACCGCAACAGCTCGGCGGACGCGGAAGAGAACTTCAAGCGCGTTACCGAGGCCTACGAGGTTCTCCGGGATCCCGAGCAGCGACAGCTGTACGACCGCTTCGGGGAGGCAGGCATAAAGCGGGGCGCGGGTGGCGGGCCCGCCGGCGGCTTCGGCGGATTCGATTTCGCCGACGCCTTCGAAGTGTTCATGCGCGAGTTCGGCGGCATGGGCTTCGGCGACATCTTCGGGGGTCGCAGCTCGCGACCGGGCCCTCGACGCGGAGCCGATCTCAAGCTTCGGCTCAAGGTCTCTCTGGAGGAGGCGGCACGCGGCGTCGAGCGCAGCGTGAAGATCAAGTTGCTCGACTCCTGCTCCCGGTGTGGTGGCTCCGGCGCGGAGCCGGGCACCGCGCCGGAACGCTGTTCGACCTGTCACGGTGCCGGTGAGGTACGCCAGGTGCAACGGTCGATGCTGGGGCAGTTCGTGAGCGTGCGTCCGTGCCCGGACTGCGGGGGTGCCGGCGAACGCATCCTGACCCCGTGCTCGGAGTGTTCGGGGGGTGGGCGTGTCCGTGTCGATCGAACGGTGAAGCTGGACGTGCCCGCGGGTGTCTCGACCGACGACTATCTGAAGCTGTCCGGCCGCGGCAACGCGGGGCCGAGCGGTGGGCCGCGCGGTGACGTACTGGTCCTCGTCGAGGTCGACGACGACAGCCGCTTCCAGCGCATCGGCGACGATCTGGTTTACAACCTGGCCGTGACCATGAGTCAGGCGGCGCTTGGCGCCGAGGTGGAGGTTCCGACGATCATCGACGGAAGCGCGGCGTTGAAGATCCCCCAGGGAATCCAGAGCGGACAGGCCCTGCGGTTGAGAGGCCGCGGTATGCCTCGCCTGCGGGACTCGGGGCGTGGGGACCAGGTCGTTCGAGTCCTGGTATGGACCCCCACCACCCTGTCGCGCGAGGAGCGAGAACTGCTCGAGAAGCTTCGCGAAGTAGAGAGCGCGCCTCCGGAGCCCGATACCGAAGAACCAGGATTCTGGGAGCGGGTGAAGCGGGCTTTCACGGCCTGAAGCCAGTCGCCCCACGCCGGCCGCGCTCGAGACCCTTGCCCCACGAGCCTTCGTACCGAAGACTCATGGGCAATTCGAGGCAGGCCCTCACGGATCCCGGAGAGGTGAAGCATGACCGCTGTCGATGCTGGCCGGCCCATGGAGAGCGAGTACGATCCTTACTACGGCCCGATGATCGCGCGGGTGCCGGACGAGCCGATCCTCGAACTGCTCGAGGAACAGAGGCACGAGATCATGGGTTTCCTCGGGGCGCTGGACAAGGCGACGGCCGACTACCGCTACGGTCCTGAGAAGTGGAGCGTAAAGGAGGTGCTCGGCCACGTGGTGGACACCGAGAGGATCTTCGGTGCGCGCGCCCTGTGCTTCGCCAGAGGTGAGACGATCCCGCTGCCACCCTTCGAGCAGGATGCCTATGTCCGGTCGGCCGGATTCGACAAGCGCTCGCTGGCCAGCCTGTCCCGGGAATTCGAGGCTGTGCGCCGGTCCACCGAAAGCCTGTTCGATGGCTTTGACGAAGAGCAGTGGAATCGAGGCGGTGTCGCGAACGAGGTCCACATGACCGTGCGCGCGGTGGCGTACATCGTGGCCGGCCACGCCGCCCACCATCTGGCCGTGCTCCGGGATCGCTACCTCGGCGACCAGTAGACGGCATGCCGGGCCCCGCCGGCCGCGGGCCGAACCAGGACACGAAATGAGCCCCTCGCTTACGCTGGAAGGTTGGACCTGGAAACGGATGGCCAGCCTCGTCGCCGGCGCCGGCATGGTGCTGGCCTCCTACATGACCATTCGACACTTCTTCGCCGCGAACTACCCGGAGTCGATCTGGGAAGGCTCGTTCTGCGACATTTCGGCCTTCTTCAACTGCGACAGTTCCGCGTACTCGAGCATTGCCGCCATCGGGGGTGTACCGATCGGGGTATTCGGGGCCATCGTCGGTGGGCTGGTGGTTCTCGGAGCTCTCATCCCGTCTGCGGCGCTGGAGCGGACCAACAAGACTCTGGCGCTGGCGAATGGACTGGGCGTCATCTCCCTGGGGCTCTTCTCGGTCTTCGTCCTCGGGAGCCTGTGCCTCCTGTGCACGGGATTCTACGTGTCGTCTCTGCTCAGCCTCTTTCTGTTCTGGCGATACGGCATCGACAGAGACGCGAGTGGCGCCGCGGCCCGCTGGCTACGGCCATCGGCCGCCATTCTGGTGGTCCTTGCCCTCTTCACGGCCACCCAGGCGTGGGCGGCGGCCCGGTATCACGAGGCCAAGCGGGATGCCCAGAGCGGGGGAGTGGCGGCCCGTGTCGTGAAGCAGTACTTCGCGCTGCCCGAGGTCGCCTGGCCGAGCGAGATCTCGGAGTATCGCACCGCCAGTGCCACGGAGACTTTCGAAGCGGCGCCGATCCGAATCGTCGAATTTGGTGATCCCCTGTGTTCGGACTGCCAGTACCTGCACGAGCAGATGCTGCTGCTCAAGGAGGAATTCGCGGGTCAGATGAACGTGGCCTTCCAGTTCTTTCCGCTGGAAGCGAAGTGCAACGACGTCGTCGAAAAGGACAAGCACCCGGGCGCCTGCGAGCTGTCCTACATCCTGGCACACGATCCGACGAATTTCCCGGCCATGCATCGATGAGGTCTTCGCCAACTTCGAGGACGCCAAGACGCCCGAGTGGCGGGCGGAGCTGTCCCGCCGATACGGAGTCGAAGCAGCGCTGACGGATTCGGTGACGATCGATTTGGTGGCGCGTCACATCGCGACCGGCGCCGAATACGAGAAGACCTCGGACGAGTACGCGCACGGAATCCGCTCGACGCCCACCATGATCATCAATAATCGCATGGTGATCGGGACGTTCCCCTACGAGCAGCTCAGGGCGATCTTCCAGGCGCTGGTGGACGAGGCGGCGGGCGACACTCGGTTCATGGAGAGCTGGGTGGACTGAGGCGCCTGATCGTTACTGGAAGCGTCGGGATCGCTCTGCCGTAGTCTCGCTCAGCCGTGCCAACACTTCTGCGGTCGATGTACTTTGCGTAGACAAAGTCGGTGATGGCCGGTTGGTAAGCAGCGTCGGGGTAGAAGCCCAGGTGCGACAGGGGCAGGTCCCAGTGAAGAAGTGGCTGAGACGCATTCGCGGTGCGATCGGGATGGGTCTGACCTGGGCAGTAGCATGGTTCGGCGCAGGCCTCGCTCCTCCTACTGGTCGTCGGTCCTGACGCCGCCGACGTCCCGTTTCCCCTCGGGTTTGGCATGTTCGGCTTTCTCGCCGGGCGCCACGTTCTCTGGCGTCCTCGGGCTCGTGGAGGGCCGTCGCAGGTTTGATCAGAATGTCGCTTCCGCGCTTTGCAGGGTGGGGGGGCGTTGGGGGGTCTTCTGCTGTCCGGGGCCTTCGTCCTGGCCGCCGGCCTGAGCGGCGACCTCATCCTGGTGCTGGGTCCCGTGTTCGCACTGTCGAGTGCGGCCTCCGCTGCGGGTTCGCTGGCCCTGGCCAGAATGGCGGATGACCGGGAGCTGCTCGACGCCGGCAAGGACGTGGACCTGATTTCGTGATGGCTGAGGAACAGATCACTCTTCGGGCCGCCCGGCCCGATCTCGACGAGGGATTGGTGTTCGCCGGCTACCTCAACGCGGCCGCCGAGGGCTTCTTCCAGTTCTGGCTCGGGAGGGATTTCTCCAGGGTGATCGCGGATGCCTTCACGAAGCCGGGCCACGACCTGTCGTACGAGCACGCTACGTTCGCGGTACGCGGCGACAGAATCATCGGGATGGCCTCGTGCTACACGGCCGACCAGCACCGCACCTCCTCGCTCGATCCCCTCCGGGAGGCCGAAGGTTATCGAGCCTTCCGCGCTACGATCATCGCGGCGGTATTCGCTCCGATATTCCGAGTCCTCGATACCATCGAGGATGGCGACTTCTATCTCCAGGCGATCGCCGTTGACGAAGACCTGCGCGGAGCGGGCGTGGGTTCGCTCCTGATGGAATGGGTCGAAGACCAGGGCCGAGCCAGCGGATCAGGGCGGCTGTGCCTCGATGTTTCCGGGACGAACGTCGGGGCTCGAAGACTCTACGAACGCCTGGGCATGGACGTGGTCTCGGAGTCGAAGATCTTCTATATGCCCGGGGTCAGACTCCTGCGAATGGCCAAGGCCATCTGATTGGCGTCGACTCCTCGATCGGAGCAGCCTTGAACACACAACCGAGCCCGACGCCGCTGCCCGACCGCCTCGCCGATGAGTACGCCGACTGGTCCGCCGAACTGTTCTGGCAACTCGATCCCAGCGCGTCCACGTACCGACTGACGCATCCATCCGCGGGAGTTCGATTCGTCAAAGTGAAGACGGGCGGCGGCTATCCCTGTCTTTCGGCCGAGGCCGATCGGATGAGGTGGTGCCGGCCACACCTCCCGGTTCCAGAGATCGTGAGCGAGGGATCCGAGTCCGGGGTCGCCTGGTTGGTCACCAGGGGTCTTCCGGGTCGGGACGCCACCGACGAGGTGTGGTCGGGAGATCCGGAAAGGCTCACTCGCGCTCTGGCCCGCGGCCTCAAGCGTTTCCACTCGGCGCCGGTGAGCGACTGCCCGTTCGATTTCCGCCTCGCCGCCGCGTTGCGTCACGTCCGGTTGCGTGTGGAGAGCGGCTACCTCGTCCCCGAGAGGGACTTCCACCCGGAGCATGCGCACCTGGACGCGAGGGAGGCCGTGGCACTGCTCGAGAGCACGGTGCCGGCAACCGAGTCGCTGTCGGTCTGTCATGGCGACTACTGTCCACCCAACATCCTGCTCGAGGACTGGGTCGCGGTGGGTTTTCTGGATCTGGGCGAGCTCGGTGTGGCGGACCGGTGGTGGGACCTGGCCATCGCGACGTGGAGCCTCGATTGGAATCTCGGCCCCGGCTACGAGGATCTGTTCCTGGCGGAGTACGGGGTCGACAGAGACGACCGAAGAGTTTCGTTCTACAGGCTTATGTACGATCTCGCGTCGTGAGGCACTTCAGCTGCCAGCCGCCAGTTCTCCGACCGCTGCGATCAGTCGGTCGACTCTCCTCCTGGTTCGTGTAGCAGGCGCAACCCGCCCGCAGCAGGCCCTCCGGCTCGACTCCGAGGCGCGCGGTGACCAGGGAGGCGTAGAAGTTCCCGTGCGACAGGTACAGGGCCCAGTCCGACGATAGCCGAGCGGCCGCCTCCGCCGGGGTGATGGCCGTCAATCGTGAACGACAGACCGTCGGAGTGCGGCTATGGCTGCCCGGCCGCGGGCCGTACAGCGGACGCCGCCCAGACTGTCGAGCCCGTCCCAGAGCCGGCGCACCAGTTCATCACCGCGGCGTGAAAGCTCCTCGAATACCGCGTCGAGTCGTTCCGCGGCGAGCACCGCGATCCGTCAGGCGCGGCAAGGAAGTCCACCGCGGCCGCGGCGCCTGCAATGCCCTCGTGGTTCAGCGTCCCGGTTTCCCATTTCTCCGGAGCCGCGTCCGGGGCAGGGCGCGAGCTTGGGTGGCAGTACGTCCGCGAGAATCCCGCCTCGGCCCCACAGGACCCCGACGTGCGGTCCATAGAACTTGTAGGGGGAGCAGGCGAGGAAGTCACAGCCCAGCATCGCCACGTTGATTCTCTCGTGCGGGGCCAGGTGAACCGCGTCCACGAACAGGAGGGCGTCCGCCGATCGGGCGAGCGACCGGGCGCGCGGCAGATCCACGATCGTGCCCAGGGCGTTGGACGCCGCGGTGACTGCCACCAGGCGTGTCCGATCGGATACGCTGGCTTCAAACACACCCCAGTCCAGGTTCCCGGTCTCGGGGTCCAGCGGGACCGTGCGGACGATGACGCCCCTCTCCAACTCGCAGGTCCATCCACGGAGACACGTTGGCCATGTGATCCAGTTCCGTGACCACGATCTCGTCTTCGGGCTGGAACGTGCGACCCAGCGCGCGGGCCAGGTGGAACGTCAGAGTCGTCATGTTCGGCCCGAATACGATCTCGTCCGGCCGCCCGCCCAGAAGGTCGGCGAGCGCCGACCGGCTGGCCGCGATCACTTCATCCAATTCCCGAGACGTCTCGAACGCCCAATGTGCGTTCGCGTTGTGGCGGAGCATCTGTTTCGCCACCGCCTCGGCGACGGTGGCCGGAACCTGCGTCCCGCCCGGAGCATCGAAGTATCCGACCGTGCGTCCGCCCTGAGTTCGACTCAAGGCGGGGAAGGAGGCGCGGATCTCGTCGATGGCTGCGATGGTGGGCGTGACCTCGGAGCGTTCGATCATGGGAGTTGGCCCTGGCGTTGACGTTTCAAGGCGGCCCGGACGAGGCCCCGAGCCGGCAACCTACATCCGCCTCCGGGGCTCCGCAGCCGGTCGCGGAGGTGCTTCCGCTCGCGCGCATGACAAAACGTCCCAGGCTACCTCGTCCGGCCCGTTTGAGGAGACCGGTCATCGCGACGCGTAAATATATGCTAACATGTAACACTTAAAATGGGTCGTCATGCTCGCCTGGAATTGGATTCGGTTCGTGCTGTAAAGGAATCCGACGTACCGATCGGACTGCCGGGCCCGCGGGGGACGACCCGGCTCCCATTCCCACGGAGCGATGACGATGACCGTGAATTCCGACGAAATAGCCGATCTAGCCGGTCCCGGCGTGAGCACCTATGAGGAAGTCGCCAAGATCCTCCCGACGGACTACAAACCGCTCCTGAGCCCCAGTGGATCGGTCAGTCGCGCACGTACATGCTCCTGCTCCGCAAGGCGCACCTCGGTGAGGTGAGCGTCACGGTGTGGCCGGACCAGTTGAAACAGGTCTGCGAGGAACGCAATATCGTCGTACTGGAGTAGATTCAGACGACGGAGCGCATCCGGCCGCGGGGGCTCTCGAGTCTCCGCGGCCTTGTCGTCGGCGCGAGCCGCGTACCACCGACGGAGGAAGCGTGGAAGACGATCGGGCCGGGCAGGAGACGTTTGGCGAGGGGGGACTGGAGCGTTCCCTCGGGCGACCCCGCGAAGAATGGACGGTCGAGGACCTGGCACACCTGTTCCGCCGCGGCCAGGCCAGGGGACTGAGCCTGATGCACGTGGGTGGAGACGGGTGGCTCAAGCGTCTCGACTTCGTGCCGCGCGACGAGAGCAGTCTGCGCAGAATCTGCGAGGCCGGTGAGCGAGCGGACGGATCGAGCTTGTTTCCGGGGTCGGGGATTCCTGCCGGCGCCTCGGACATCGTCCTCCGGCCCCGGATGGAATCGGGCTTCCTGGATCCGTTCTCGGCGGTTCCCACCCTCGTACTGATGTGCAGTCACGCCGGGCCGGATGGAGATCCGCTGCCCCAGTCTCCGGACACGATCGTGCGCCGGGCCATGGACCGGCTGCGAGAGCAGACGGGCGTCGAGCTGCTGGCCCTGGGGGAGGTCGAGTATTTCCTGGGCAAGCGACGCGACGAGAGCGATATCTACGGGGCGGACGATCGTGGGTATCACTCCGTATCTCCCTTCGTGTTCGGTGAGCCGCTGCGGCGGCGCGCCCTGGAGCTCCTGGTGGACCTCGGACTCAACGTGAAGTACGGGCACAGCGAGGTCGGGTATATCGAGGCGCGGGAGCCGGACGGCGTAATCTGGGAGCAGCACGAGATCGAACTCGGACTCGATACTCTGCCGCGGGCTGCCGAGGCGATTCTGCTGACCCAGTGGGTACTCCGCAATTTGGCTCACCAGAACGGCATGCGCTGCAGTACGGAGCCCATCATGGCCGAAGGGCATGCCGGAAATGGACTGCATTTCCACATGGCCCCGGCGCGCGACGGAAGACTGATGGCCGTGCGTGAGGCTGGTGGACGCCTGTCGGATCCAGCCCGCTGGCTGATCGGTGGACTCGTCCAGACCGGCGCCGCCCTCATGGCTTTCGGGAATCGCGCCCCCGGATCGCTCACGCGGCTGACCCAGGCCAAGGAGGCGCCCAATCGCATTACGTGGGGGGAGTACGACCGCTCGGCTCTGATCCGGCTTCCGGCTCAGGCCATGGACGCCAGCGGACGAGCGGTCAGTCCGGCCACGATCGAGTTTCGCCTTCCGGACGGATCCGTGTTTCCGCATCTCCTGCTGGCTGGCGCGGCCCTCGCCATGATCAAGGGGGCCGAGACGGAGGGACTCGACGAGCTGCTCAAAGCCACGTCGGCCGCGAGCGTGCAGGAAGGGGAGGGGAGAGCCGCTTCGGTGCCGTGGAGCTTCCGTGAAGTCGCCGTAGCCGTGGCCGAGCACAGGGATGCCTTCGAGACCGACGGCGTGTTTCCGCCAGCCCTGCTTGATCGACTCGTGTCAGACCTTTCTCATATCTAGGAATGACCTGAGGTGAACAGGCATAAAATTATGCAAATAAGTGGAATAGCGATCATAGGCATTCTCGCCTTCAGCCTCGCTTCCTGCGGTCGCGATACGGCTTCGCCCAAACCGAACATCGTGCTGATCGTGGCGGATGACCTGGGATACGGCGAACTGGGGAGCTATGGCCAGCAGCGGATCCGGACTCCGGAGCTGGATCGTCTGGCCTCCGAGGGAATGCGCTTCACCCGTCACTACTCGGGCAGCCCCGTGTGTGCTCCGTCCCGCGCCACGCTACTGACGGGTCTGCACACCGGGCACGCGGTCGTGCGGGACAATGACGAGATGGCCGAGCGGGGCGACGTCTGGGGTGACACCTTGATCGAGGGGAATCACCCGCTCCCCGCCGGCACATACACGCTCGGGCGCATGCTGCAGGAAGCGGGATACGTGACGGCGGCGATCGGCAAATGGGGTCTCGGCGGCCCCGGTGACAGCGGGGAGCCCAACCTGCAGGGATTCGACCACTGGTTCGGCTACCTGTGCCAGCGGGAGGCGCACAACTACTACCCGACGCACCTGTGGCGCAACGGCCAGCGCGAGGCGCTCCCCGGAAACCCGCCCTTCCGGGCCCACCAACGGCTTCCGGCGGGTGTTGATCCGGATGACCCGGCCTCGTATTCCAGCTATCGAGGTCAGACCTACGCCATGGACGTCATGATGGAGGACGCGGTGGCCTTCGTCCGCGAGCACGCGGACGAGCCCTTCTTCCTCTACCTGCCGTTCCCCGTTCCGCACGTGGCGCTGCAGGTGCCGGATGAGTCCGTGGAGGAATACGAGGGACGGTTCACGGACGTCCCGTATCCGGGGGATCGCGGGTATCTGCCGAATCGCACGCCGAGAGCCACCTACGCGGCCATGATTACCCGCATGGACAGGGGAATCGGCGATGTCCTTCGGGCGCTCGAGGAGGAGGGTGTGGCCGGGAACACCGTCGTGATCTTCACGAGCGACAACGGTCCCACATTCAACGGCGGCACGGATTCGGAGTTCTTCGAGAGCACCGGAGGGCTGCGGGGCCTGAAGACCACCCTGTACGAGGGGGGAATCCGGGTGCCCCTGATCGTACGCTGGCCCGGTGCCGTGGCCGCGGGCCATACCACGGATCACGTTTCGGCGTTCTGGGACTTCATGCCGACGCTGGCGGAGATCGCGGGGACGTCGATTCCGCCAGGGACGGACGGACTCTCGATGGTGCCGGTGCTCACCGGCGCCCCCGCCGGGCAGCCCCGGCATGAGCGGTTGTACTGGGAATACCACGGGGGCCAGGCCCTGCTGTCCGGGCGGTGGAAGGCGTTGCGGGCGCAGCCTGGAGAAGCGCTTGAATTGTACGACCTGGCCGCCGATTCGAACGAGGTGATGGACGTCGCATCATCGCATCCCGATGTCGTCTCCCGGCTGTCCGCGGATCTCGAGGCCTCGCGGACGCCCTCCGCCTACTTCCCACTAGACCGGACGCGCTCCGTCCGCCTCGGCCGAGTGCGCCGGGCCTGCGGACTGATCGCCGCGGCTACTCGCCAGGTGACGCGGGCCGTACCCCGTACGACGGCCGATCCCGGCGGCGCTGGGGCTCCCCACCCGACGTGTTCGGTCCAGCTCAGTGTGGGCGTAGAGGACGTGCCGGCACAGATCGATCCGTCGGGGGCCATCCGGAACGTCCTGGATGAGTCAGGCTGGACCGAAGATCTCGGCGCCACCGCGGATGGTGCCGGCACCTCGGCGTTCGCCTACTCGAAGGAGGACGTGCGCTGCGAGGTATCGGCCGGGCGGCCCGCCAGCTTGCTGGACGGCGAGATCGTGGAGGATGGCACCGCTTACGTAGAAGCGAACTGCTTCACATGGGACTAACGCGGTAGGCCTGTTGCCCCGGGACTGACAGCACATGAGGATGGACAGCATGAAGAACCTGCGCATCGTCTTGATCATCCTGGCTACTGCGGTCCTGGCGGCCCACTTCAGCCGAGCGGGCGCCAATCTGCTCGCCGGGATGATCCTGCTGTCCCCTCTGCTCCTCCGGGTGCAACGGCCCTGGGCGGGCTGGGCGCTGCGCGTGGCTCTGGCGGTCGGCGGTCTCGAGTGGATTCGCACGGCGGTCCGTCTCGTGAGTGAGCGCCGGGCGGCGGGTGACGACTGGACTCGACTCGCCGTCATCCTGATCACCGTATCACTCCTCACGTTCCTGGCCTCATGGGCCGTGACCGTGAAGGACTCTCGGTCTCAGGAGTCGCCCTCCGGCTAGGGTCCGGTCTCGAGCCCGATTGCCAGAGTATTCAGACCCGACTCGACGTTCCAACCCAGGTGCGCGTGCAGTGCGTTCCGGCCTCTCTCGCGCAGGGTTTGAACGTCTCCCATCGCCTGGGCGCGGAGCAGGGTACCGAGGCTGACCGCCCCGTCCGGGAGTTCGAGGTCCTCCACCGGGTCGGCCGTGATCACCAGGTAGATCCCGCCATCCGGGCCGCCCTTGTGCAGCTGTCCCGTCGAGTGCAGGTACCGCGGACCGTACCCGAAGGTGGTCGCGCGTCCGGTGCGCGTGCGCAGCAAGCCGCGCAGTCGATTCACGGCAGCGTCGCGCTCCGGTGTCGCCGCAAAATAGCCTGCGAGCGCCACGTAGCCTCCGTCTCCAGCCTGCTCGAGCCAATCGGATAGTGCCCCCGCCACCGATGGGTCTTGCCCCGGGGCTCCGTTCTCGGCCGCAAAGATCTGGAGGCCGCCCTCGGCAGCGGTTGCCGGCGGAGCGGGGAACCCTCCTTCGGCCGCCCAGCGCTCCAGGATCCCGGACGTAGCCTGCTTCGCGGCCGATACGTCGGGTTCGTCGAACGGGTTCACACCAAGCAGGGTGCCAGCCGTGGCCGTCGCGACTTCCCACCTGAGAAACTCTCCCCCCAGGGCTTCGGGCTCCGGCAGGTCGATCAGGAACACGGGGTGTCCCGCTGCGCTCAGCGCGTCGAGCGCGAGGCGATCGTGAGCATCGCCGTCGCCCGTCACCGAGTAGTGGACGAACACGCGGTCCGCAGAACAGGCTTCCGGGTCCGGCAGGGGTTCACCGGTAATCGGGACGATGCCACGGCCCTCTTTCCCGGTGCTCTCCGCCACCAGCTGTTCGATCCACAGCGGGAAGGATTGCACGCGGCGGGACGCCGTGAGGGTGAGCTTGTCCCGACCGCCTTTGGCCCACAGAGCCAGAGCGGCGCCTAGCCGAATCGCCGGGTTGGCCGACTCCGGCAGGCTGGGCGAGCATTCGTACTCCAGTTGCCGGGCCCACTCCACGATCGCGGCCACGTCCGCCCCCATGAGAGCCATGGGAAGAAGACCGAACGGCGTCAGCGCGGAGTAGCGTCCACCCACGTCGGCCGGTGCCTCGAACGACCGAAGGAACCCGACCTCTCCGGCCTCCGCGAGGAGCGACGAGCCGGGATCCGTCACGGCGACGAAGTGCTTCCCGACGTTCGGCACCTCCTCGCGCCGCAGGCGTTCGCGGAAGTACCGGTACAGGCTGAGCGTTTCGATCGTCGCACCCGACTTGCTGGCGACCACGAACAACGTCCGCTGCAGGTCGATCGCCTCATCGACCGCCGCAACGGCGGCGGGGTCGACCGTATCAAGGACCGTGAGGCGGGGAAAGCCAGTGGCGGCCGCGAATGAACTCGAGGCCACCAGCGGGCATAGGCTGCTTCCCCCCATCCCGAGCAGGACGATGTCCAGGACGCCTTTGCCTCGCACTTCCTCGGCAAACGAGACAAGTTCGGCTAGGAGTCCTTCGGCGTCGGCGGAACCGCGAGTCCACCCGAGACGGTTGGAGATGCTCTTCCGGGTGAGATCATCTCCCGGCCACAGCGATGGGTCGCGGCCCGCGAGGCGGACTGCGAAGCGCTGCTCGTGCAGTGCAGTCAGGGCTCCCTCGAGACCGGGCGCAACTTCCGGCGGCTCTCGGACGCCGACCCTCTGACCCTCGCGCATCTCGGCTCGTCGAAGCGCCAGCCCTGCGAGAAGCGCATCGAACGGATCCACGAACTTCTGAGCGCCTTCAGCGAGCAGTTGTTCGTTGACCGCAGGCATGTCGATACCGAGGGTCTCGAGGTCCGCGAACACGCCCGCGGATTCCTCGACGTCCTGCTCCACGGAATCGGGCATGATCCGTCCCACCGCGGCGAACGCGTCGATCGTGACTTCCGGCATCGTGTTCACCGTATCACGGCCAATCAGAGGCTCCACGTACCGGACCGGATCGTACAGCGGATTCTTCGTGCTGGTGCTGGCCCAGAGGAGCCGCTGCGGCCTCGCTCCCGCCGCGTCGAGGGCCTGCCAATCCGGTCCCCCGATCAGCTCCTGGTAGCTCCGGTAGGCGAGCTTCGCGCTGGCCACGGCCGCTCGACCGTACAGGTCCTGCGCGGCCGGCTCGGCGCCGGGAACTCGGACCCGGTGAGAGAGAAGCGAGTCAACGAGGACGTCGATCCGGCTCAGGAAGAAGCTGGCGACGGAAGCCACGGAGTCCAGCGGCTTTCCTTCGGCCGCCCTTCGCTGCAGAGCGCGAACGTAAGCCGCGGCCACGTCTTCATACGCCTGCACCGCGAACAGCAGGGTGACGTTGATGTTGATGCCTTCGTAGAGAAGCTCCTCGATCGCCGGCACGCCTTCCGACGTGCCGGGGATCTTGACCATCAGGTTGGGGCGGTCGACCGCGTTCCAGAGATGCCGCGCCTCCCTCAGGGACCCCGCGGTGTCATGCACCAGGTGCGGCGATACCTCGAGGCTCACGTAGCCGTCCAGCCCGGCGGATTCATCATATACGGGCCGGAGAACGTCGCATGCCTCCCGGATGTCGGTGACCACGAGCGCTTCGTAGATGTCCTCGACGGACGCGCCTGCGGCGGCGAGGCTCCGGATCTGGTCATCGTATTCGGAGCCGGAGGAAATGGCCTTGTGAAAGATGGCCGGGTTCGACGTCACACCTCGAAGACCCTCGGTCCGAACGCGCCGCTCGAGCTCTCCTCCACGAATCATCTCGCGACTCAGGCTGTCGAGCCAGTAGCTCTGTCCGTGCTGCAGCAAGTCGAAGAAGATCTCCACGGTCAGTTCTCCGCGCGGTTGGACATGTAGTCGTCTTCCACGGCGAGCAGCTTGTCCAGGCGTCGCCGGTGCCGCCCTTCATCCAGGAACCGGGCCGCCATGAAAGTGTCGGTAACCTGGCGCGCCACCTCTATACCGATCACACGCTCGCCGAGGCAAAGCACGTTCATGTCGTCGTGCTCGACCGCCTGGCGGGCGGAGTACGTTTCGTGGCACACGCCAGCCCTGATGCCACGGACTTTGTTCGCGACCATACAGACGCCGACCGCGCTCCCGCACACGAGCAGTCCCCGCTCAGCTTCGCCCCGCGCCACGGCCTCGGCCACGGCACGGGCGTAGTCCGGGTAGTCCACGGATTGGGGACCATCCGTTCCCAGGTCGACGACCTCGTGACCCGTTTCGCGGAGATGATCCGCCAGCTGCTGCTTGTAGTGATATCCGGCATGATCGGATCCTACCGCTACGCGGCTCATTCGCCCTCCAGCAGGCGCCGGGCCTCCGCCACGACGTTGTCTACGCTGTACCCGTACTGGCGGAACAACTCTCCGGCGGGCGCGCTTGCCCCGAACGTTTCGATGCTGATGACAGCTCCCGAGCTGCCGACCCACTCCCGCCAGCCGAGGGACACTCCGGCCTCGATGGCCAGTCGGTTCTTGACCTCTGGAGGGAACACCTCGTGCTGATACTCCAGTCCCTGCTCCCGGAAGATCTCCCAGCTTGGCATGCTGACCACACGCGTGGCGACGCCCGACGCGGCCAGGACTTCCCGTGCCTCGAGGGCCAGCGCTACTTCGGAGCCCGACGCTACAAGGATGAGGTCCGGATCGGCATCGTCGACATCCTCGAGAATGTAGGCGCCCAACTGCAGTCCGATGGCCCGCCCCGGGCCGTCCACGCGCAACACCGGCACCCCCTGGCGGGTGAGGACCAGCATCGTGGGACCATCCCGCCTGACGATGGCCTCTCGCCAGGCTTCGACCGTCTCGTTCGCGTCCGCCGGCCGAATGACCCGGAGGCCTGGCATCGCCCTCAGCGCAGCCAGGTGCTCGACCGGTTGATGGGTGGGACCGTCCTCGCCCAGGCCGATCGAGTCGTGCGTCATCACGTAGATCACGGGCTGTCTCATCAGCGCGGCGAGCCGAATGGCCGGTCGGGCGTAGTCCGTGAACACGAAGAAGGTGGCCGCGAACGGTCTCAGTCCCCCGTGCAGGGCCATGCCCGTGGACGCGGCGGCCATGACGTGTTCGCGAATCCCCCAGCGAATGTTCCGGCCCGCATAGTTGGCCGGTCCGAAGTCGTCGGAACCCGCGATCAGTGAGTTGTTGGACGGCGCGAGGTCGGCGCTGCCGCCAATCAGCCACGGCAGGCGATCGGCGATCGCGTTCAGGGCAGCGCCGGAGGCCTTGCGCGTGGCCATGGGACCGTCCGCCTCGTCGAACGAGGGAAGAGCGGAGCTCCAATCCGGCGGCAACTTGCCTTCCAGGGCGTTCTCGAACTGCTCTGCCAGATCGGGGTGCGCCGAGCGATAGGCCTCGAAGCGGGCACGCCACTCCTCTTCGGCCGCGCCCCCCCGCGCCACCGCCTCACGCATGTGTTCAAGGGCCCGAGGCGGCACGAGGAAACGGGCGTCTGCCGGCCAGCCATAGGTCTTCTTGGTAAGCGCGACTTCCTCCTCGCCGAGCGGGGCGCCGTGCGCAGCCGAGGTATCCTGTTTGTTCGGTGATCCGAAGCCGATGTGGGAGCGAACGATGATCAGTGACGGCCGGTCCGTCTGGGCCCGGGCGGCCTCCAGCGCGCCACGCAGCGCGTCCAGATCGTTGGCCGCGTCGCCGATATCCTGCACGTGCCAGCCGTACGCCTTGAATCGGGCTGCGGCGTCGTCGGAGTACGCGAGGTCCGTGGTCCCGTCGATCGTGATCCCGTTGTCATCATACACGGCGATCAACTTGCCGAGGCGCAGATGCCCCGCGAGTGAGCCAGCCTCGTGCGAGGCGCCTTCCATGAGGTCGCCGTCGCTGCACACGACGTACGTGAAGTGATCGACGACTGTGTGTGACGGCCGATTGTACACGGCACCAAGGTGGGCTTCTGCCATGGCCATCCCGACCGCCGTCATGATCCCCTGTCCCAGAGGGCCGGTGGTCGTTTCGACTCCGGCGGTCAGTCCGTGCTCGGGGTGTCCCGGCGTCCGGCTGTCCCACTGCCTGAATTCGCGAATCTCGTCCAGCGGCAGGTCGTAACCGCTCAGGTGCAGCATGCCGTACAGAAGCATCGAGGCGTGTCCCGCCGACAGAACGAAACGATCCCTGTCGAACCAGGTCGGGTTGCGCGGATTGTACCGCATCTGCCGACTGAGTACGTAGGCGACCGGGGCCAGGGCCATCGGTGCGCCCGGATGTCCCGAGTTGGCTTGCTGGATCGCGTCGATGGCGAGGGTGCGGATCGTCTGGATGGAGAGCTCCTCGACGGACATTTCCTCTAGGGAAACCGCGTCACGAAACTCCTCGGCCCGGTCCTCGGGTACGGGCGTCTTCATGCCTGTCTTCGCTTCCAGTGTGTCGGTCTGATGCGGGGTGCCCGGGTGGCTGGCCGCTCAACGTCCCCACGATACCACGGGCGAGAGCGGTACGCACCTCCCCGGCGGCGGAGCCGGCGGTACTCCCCGGGAGCGTGACTCGCGGGTAGTTTGAGACGGGCGGCGCGGCCCCTTTGCGGCAACCGTGCCGGGGTCGGACATTGAACGCGGGTATCTTCCGGCCGGCTCAGTTCGGGGCGAGTGGGGACGGTAACCAGGCGTCTTGCGGGGGAAGCGTGACCGGTTCAAAACGCACAGGTCCGATACGGCACGACGTGACCCTGCTTTCCTCCGAAGACCTCCACTGGTTCAACGAGGGCCGGCACTACCGTCTGTGGCAGAAGCTGGGCAGCCACGCGATTGATCCGGGCGCCGATCCGGGAGTCCTCTTCGCGGTGTGGGCCCCGGCGGCTACCGCGGTGCAGGTCGTCGGCGACTTCAATGGGTGGGCGGGAGGGGTGGGTCCGCTCATCGCGCGCGGTGATTCCGGCGTTTGGGAAGGCTTCGTCCCCGGCCTCGCCGTAGGTGACCGGTACAAGTTCCGGATCAAGGGCGGGGACGGAAGGTGGCGGGACAAGGCCGATCCACTGGCCCGGGCAGCCGAGCTCCCCCCGGCGACCGCGTCCGTTGTCTGGGAGGACGACTACTCCTGGGGAGACGGCGAGTGGATGAAGGACCTGAGCGTCCACAACGCGCTCGACCGTCCGATATCGATCTACGAGGTTCACCTCGGGTCCTGGATGCGGCCTCCCGGCGGCGGGTTTCACTCGTATCGCGAGACGGCCTCCCGGCTTGCCGATCACGTCGAACGCACCGGCTTCACACACGTGGAGATGATGCCGGTCACCGAACATCCGTTCTTCGGTTCCTGGGGTTATCAGACGACCGGTTACTTCGCTCCGACCGCTCGCTACGGATCCCCGGCGGATCTGAAATACCTGGTGGACTACCTGCATGGCCGGGGCATTGGCGTGATCTTCGACTGGGTGCCCAGTCATTTCCCCGGCGACGATCATGGCCTGGCCCTGTTCGACGGCACGCACCTGTACGAGCACGAGGATCCGAGGCTCGGATTTCACCCCGACTGGAGCAGCTGGATCTTCAACTATGGCCGGCACGAGGTCCGCAGCTTCCTGGTCAGCAGCGCCCTCTACTGGCTGGAGGAATTCCACGCCGACGGCCTTCGCGTGGATGCAGTGGCCTCCATGCTGTATCGGGACTACTCCCGCAAGGCGGGCGAGTGGATTCCGAACGTCTTCGGCGGTCGAGAGAACCTCGAAGCGATCGAATTCCTGAAGGAGCTGAACCGGGAGGTGTACCGCAGTCACCCGGGGACGCAGACCTATGCCGAGGAGTCTACAGCCTGGCCAGGCGTGTCCCACCCGGTGGATGTCGGCGGCCTGGGCTTCGGCCTCAAGTGGGACATGGGATGGATGAACGACACGTTGCGCTACATGGCGCTGGATCCCATCCACCGCCAGTGGCACCACCACCACCTCACGTTCCGCCACCTGTACGCCTTCTCCGAGAACTTCGTGCTCCCCTTCTCGCATGACGAAGTGGTGCATGGAAAAGGGTCGATGTGGGGGCAGATGGCCGGCGATGAATGGCAGAAATTTGCCAATCTCAGGGTTCTCTACGGATGCATGTACGCGCAGCCCGGCAAGAAGCTGATGTTCATGGGCGCCGAGTTGGCGCAGCGAACGGAGTGGAATCACGAGTGGGAGCTGGAGTGGGGCGGCCTGGATGAGCCCATGCATGCCGGGGTCCTTCGCTGGGTGGCCGACCTCAACCGGCTGTATCGGGAAGACCCGGCTATGCACGAACTCGATTGCGACAGTGCGGGATTCGAGTGGGTGGCGCCCGACGATCACCTTCAGAACGTCCTCGGTTTCATCCGACGCAGGCGGGATGGATCCGGCTCGATCCTGATCGTGTGCAATTTCTCGCCACAGCCGAGGGCGAGTTATCGGGTCGGAGTACCGGTTGGCGGGCGCTGGCGCGAGCGCTTGAATAGCGATGCGGCCGCGTATGGAGGGTCGGGGGTGGGAAATCTCGGCGAGGTCGTGGCCGAGGATCGACCGTTCCACGGGCGAGACTGGTCGCTCGAACTTACGCTGCCGCCCCTTTCCGTGGTCTTCTTCCAGGCCGAGGAGTCCGCGGGTGAGTGACGTCTGGATCTGCATTCACGCGCATTGCTATCAGCCGCCGAGGGAGAATCCGTGGCTCGAGGAGGTGGAGCCCGAGCCCTCGGCCCACCCCGCCCACGACTGGAACGAGCGGATCACGGCCGAGTGCTATGCGCCGAATGCCGCGGCCCGGGTGATCAACGCCCAGGGCCTGGTCGAGTCGATCCGCAACAACTACGCGTCCCTCAGCTTCAACTTCGGACCGACGCTGCTCGGGTGGATGGAGTCGAAGGCGCCCGCGGCCTATTCCGCGATCATCGAGGCGGACGCGGAGAGCATGAGCCGGTTCGACGGCCACGGCTCGGCCCTTGCCCAGCCTTACAACCACATGATCATGCCGCTGGCCACGCCGCGTGACCGGAGGACCCAGGTCGCCTGGGGAATTGCCGGTTTCAAACGCCGGTTCGGGCGTGATCCCGAGGGCATGTGGCTCCCCGAGACAGCGGTCGATGTGGACACGCTCGAAGCTCTCGCCGAATACGGAATCCGGTTCACGGTCCTGGCTCCGCACCAGGCGGCCCGTGTGCGGCGCGCGGGCGGTGAATGGCGCGACGTGGGACCGGATGGATTGGACACCACGGTCGCCTATCGGCAGCGCCTGCCGTCGGGCAAGGAGATCGCGCTCTTCTTCTATGATGGCCCGACCTCGCAAGCCGTGGCGTTCGAGAAGCTTCTCGACGATGGGGAGACGCTGGCCTCCTGGCTGATCGACATAGCGCGATCTCGAGCGGAGCCAGCGGCCCCGGGGCTGGTTCACATCGCCACGGACGGCGAGACCTACGGGCACCATCACGGGCACGGGGATATGGCGCTCGCGGTGGCGCTGGGCCGAATCGAACAGGAGCCGGGGGTCCGCCTGGCGAACTACGGGCTCTTCCTTGCCGAGCACCCCCCCGAACACGAGGTCGAGGTCCGGGAGCACACGTCCTGGAGTTGCGCGCACGGTGTCGAGCGGTGGCGTTCGGACTGTGGCTGTTCCACGGGTGGGGAGTCCGACTGGAATCAAGCGTGGAGAGCTCCTCTGCGAGCTTCTCTCGATGCCCTGGCCGCAGACCTGGACCGGTGGTTCGAGGAGAGCGCGGTCGGCGTTCTCCGACAGCCCTGGAAGGCCCGCGACGCTTACATTGACGTGGTCCTGGGGACCACCCGCGAACGGGATGGCTACTTGGAGGAGTGGTGCGAGGCGGACACCCCTGACGTCAGGGAGTCGGCCCTGCGCCTCCTGGAGATGCAGCGTTGCGCGATGCTCATGTTCACGAGTTGTGGCTGGTTCTTCAACGACCTGGCCGGAATCGAGACCAGGCAGATCCTGCGCTACGCGGCGCGTGCCATGGAGCTGGCCGAGTCGCTAGGGGCGACGGGCATTCGAGAGTCGTTTCTGACCGCCGTGTCCGAGGCCCGGGGCAACGGCCCGGCCTCGCCCGATGGACGCACGGTGGTCCTCGATGAGATTCAAAGGGCCGGTGCGTCCGCGCCGGACATCGCCATGGACTGGGTGGCCCGACGAGCGTACGGCATGCCAGAGGCGGAATCCTCGACATGGGGAGCCGTGGGAAGTTGGGCGAGCGCGGCGACGCCGGATGCCAGGGCGGTGGCGGGTACCGTGCAGGTCACGGACCGGAGAACCACGCGCGCCGATACCTTTGGCGCCCGGGTCCTGCTACGAGAATCGGACGACCTCCGGGTTCGGATAGAGCCCGCGGGATCCAACGAAGACGATCGATCGGCGCTTCGTTGCCTCGAGGACCTTCGTGCCGACACCCGTGCGGTGATCGCGAACACGCAGCCCCACCCCGACGGGCGAAGCGCCGAGGACGAGGTCATCGCGGGAATCAGGACGGCGATCGCGAGGCTCGGCCCGGTGGGCGCCGGCGAAGACCGGGGCCGCCGCCTCGCCGAACTGGAGAGCCTCATCGCGAGGGCTCGGGACGAGGGGCTCGAGCTGCCGCTTTGGGAACTGCAGAATGAGTGGTGGCGAGCGACGCGATCCGACGGCGAACTCACGGGCCCGACGGAACGAGCCGTAGCCAGCGGTCTTGGATTCGCCGTCGATACGGCGAACGAGCATCAGCCGGACTGATCCGCCCCTTCCGAGTTGCCCCGGCTGAACAGGATGCGGTTCGTGGCGTCCATCACGGCCGCTGCCGCCGCTGCGACGTGCGTGGTCCGGACCGGTACGGCGCCGATGTAGCGCGTGCCCTCGATTTCCGCGTCGCGAAGCGCGACCAGGATCACGTCGGCGTCAAAAGCGTGCATCAGTTTGACACCGACGAAACGGAACGGCGGGGTGTCCGTGACCTCGCGGATCGCCTCCAGCGTGGCCAACGCAGCCAACCGAATCTCGATGGTCTCCGTGCCGATCCCCTCGGCTTGTGCGAGGTGGGAGCGGCCCTCGAATTCCACTTCGACGCTGACGCGGACGCGCGAACCCGGCTGCCGCTCGGCCTGAGCCGAGACAAACCTGACTCTTCGTTCCGTTGCCGGGGACCCGGCTGGGTGGCTCGACGCGTTCTGTGCGGTCAACGATACTCCTTGCCTTCGTCGAAGAGACGGCGCGTTCCGGCCAATGACAGCCCGGGGGGCGGAGCACCGCGAAACCATACCGCGCAACGCTCCCACGCGCCATATGCGCCGCCGATGTCCGCCGCGCGCGCGCTTGTGCGGGCTGGCGACGAATTCGGCGTGAGAGCAGATTGCGCGTATGACCCATGAGGAATCGACTCCGAGAGGGCCGACTCTATTCGCACCCGGCGTTTCGGGTCGCGGTGCCGGGGAGGTCCTCGCGCTGAGCGAGGTTGAAGCGCGCCACGTCCGGGCCCTGCGGCTGGCACCCGGCTCGCCGATTCGACTGACCGACGGTCGGGGAGACCTGTGGGACGCCCGGCTCACGTCGGTCGGCAGCCGCTCGGAGTGTATCCTCGCCGGCCGCGCGACCGCGGCACCGCCCCTTCCCGTCGAACTCGCGTTCGGGGTGGGGAATAAGACGCACGTCATGTGGCTGCTCGAGAAGGCCACCGAGCTGGGGGTGTCGCGTCTCCAACCGCTCGAGTCGGAGCGCACGGTTTCGGTGGCCGATGCAGCCAGGTCGTCCGGGTTCTGGACCAAGGCCGGACGCCGGGTCGTCGCGGCCATGAAGCAGAGCGGGGGAGCCTGGCTCCCGGAGATCGAACCGCTTCGGTCGCTGGGCGACTACCTGTCGCGGTTCGCCGAAACCGGCGCCGATGGCCCACGCCTGGTGCGTCTCGGTCGAGCGGGGGATGGGCTGCGGAGCGTCCTCGAAGAGGGGTCTGTCACCGGGAGGATCGTTCTGCTCGTCGGGCCTGAGGGGGGTTGGAGCCCGCACGAAGCATCGCGTATGGATGATGCGGGTTTCCGGGTGGCTTCTCTGGGCCCCCTCGTGCTGCGGTTCGAAACCGCGGCGATCGCCGGCCTGGCGGTCGCGGCGCAACATGTACTGGAGACCACGGGACCTGCGACGGACTGACCACGAGAGAATCTGGAGGATAGCCCATGGGCGCGGATGTTTGCCTGTTTTGCGGGATCGTACGCGGCGAGATACCGGCCGATATCGTGGCCGAAGGCGAGTCGTGGCTCGCGTTTCGTGACATTCAGCCCCAGGCGCCGGTGCACGTTCTCGTCATTCCGCGCGAGCACGTGGACGGCGTGGGCTCTCTCGGTGCGGAAGACGCGGCCCTGGCCGGGGACATGCTGCTGGCGGCGGCCGAAGTAGCCAGGATCGAGGGAATCGCGCAGTCCGGCTACCGGGTCGTGACGAACGTGGGGGAGCGGGCGGGGCAAAGCGTGTTTCACCTGCACGTGCATGTGCTCGGTGGGAGGCGGATGCGGTGGCCCCCCGGGTGACGGGGCCGCTTCATTGAACCGCCGCAGCTTGACGGACGGCTCGGAGCAGCACGCGCTGGCTGTCCTCGAGTTTCCGCGGGTTCTCGAGAAGATCGCGGGCTACGCTTCGTCGTCACCGGGCCGAGCCGATGTTTTGGCCCTCCGGCCCTGGCGCGAGCCGGAGGCCGTCGAGGCGGCTCTCGCCGTCGCCGACGAGATGGTCGGCCTTCTTCTTCGCCTCGAGCGGTGGACGCTGCCGCCGATTCCTGATTCCGAGCGTGTGCTGCGAAAGGCCGGGGTCGATGGCGCCGTTCTCGACGCCGACCAGCTGGGAAGCGTCTCCGTGCTCCTGCGTGCCTCACGAATCGTCCGGGCGGACCTTCGAAGGTTCCCGGAAGAGCTGCCGAGGCTGGCGGCCCTGTCGGAGCGTATGGTGCGTCTTCCAGACCTCGAGGCGAGGCTCGACAGATCCCTGGACCCGAACGGCGGACTGTCGGACGGAGCTTCCGCCGACCTCGGCCGGATTCGCAAATCTCTGCGCTCGGGCCGGTCGGCCCTGGTGCGGCGTCTCGAGCGCTACGTCAGGCAGCTGCCGGAGCGCCTGCAGGTCCCGGACGGATCCGTAACGTTGAGAGCCGGACGCTACTGCGTGCCGGTGCGGCGCGAGGGCATGTCGCAGGTCGGGGGGATCGTGCACGACGAATCCGCGACCCACCGCACGCTGTTCGTAGAGCCCCCCGAGGCGATCGAGGCGATGAACCGGATCGCGGAGTTGGAGCGCGAGGAGTCGCGCGAAGTTCAGCGGGTTCTGCGGGAATTGACAGCCGCTGTTCGACCGGAATCAGAGGCTCTCGCCAGCAGCCTGGCGGCGCTGGCCCACGCGGATAGCCTGTTTGCACGGGCCCGATACGCTCTCGAGCACGGCGGCTGTCGACCGGTGGTGACTTCCGATGACCGCTCCGCAGACAGCGTGGCGTATCGGGCTGCCGATGCACGGCACCCGCTGCTCGATATGGCCGGAGAGCCCGCTGTCCCGTTTCACCTGGATCTGCGCGCCGACGAGCGCGTGCTGCTGATCAGTGGCCCAAATGCGGGTGGGAAGACCGTGCTTCTCAAGGCCATCGGCCTGCTTTCGGCCATGTCGCAGTCGGGCATCATTCCTCCGGTTGGCGAAGGAACGCGTCTTCCACTCTTCCGGACCTTCCATGCGATCATCGGTGACGAGCAGTCGATCCAGGCATCCCTCTCCACGTTCAGCGCGCAGGTCGAGGGTCTGCGCCAGATACTCGAGGAGGCGAACGAGGACTCCCTGGTTCTGATCGATGAGCTGGGCGGGAATACGGATCCTGCCGAGGGCGGCGCGCTGGCCGGGGCCATTCTGCTGCGCCTCGCCGCGCAGGGTGGGTTGTCGGTGGTGACGACACACCTTGGAGAGTTGAAGGACCTGGCCGCCCAGGAAGCGTCGATCGTGAACGCTTCACTGCAGTTCGATACACGCGCCATGAGACCGACATTTCGTCTTTTGCGAGATCGGCCGGGCCGCAGTTACGCACTGGAGATCGCCCGGCGTCTCGGGTTGCCGGATGACGTCCTGGCCGTGGCGCAGCTCGCGGCTTACAGGAGGAGAGCGGCGGGTGGAAGCGCTGCTTCGGGAGCTGGAGGCACGGGAGGCAGAAGTGGACCGGCTGGCGGTCGAGGCGCGCCTGGCGGCGAAACGGACGAGTGAGACCCGGCAAGTCCTGAACGAAACCACGGAGCGCCTGGACCGGCGGGAAAAGGAGATCGAGAGGGAAGCGCGAAAGAAGGTCGAGGAGTATCTGCTCTCGGCTCGAGGCGCGGTGGAAGAAGAGGTCGAACGATTGCGTCAGACCGCGGTACCGGTGAGCCGCGATTCGTCGGGAGAGCCGGCGGTGCTCGATACGGCGGTCCGAGAGGCGCGGGCCGGTGTCGAGAGACTGCTGCGCGAGGTCCGGAAGCCGGGGGATGACGGTAGCCGTTCCCGCGCCCGCCGCTCCTGGCCTGCTCCTGGTGGGTGACCTCGCTCGGTCGCGGTCGCTGGCCGTCGAGGGCGAAGTCCTGGAGATCCGTGGAGAGGAAGCCGTCCTGGGTACGGGGGGAATGCGTTTCACCCTGACTCTGGCCGACCTGGAGCCGATCGGGCAGGCGTCCAGAACCGCGAATCGGCAGCCGCCGCCGCCCCTGCCGGAGATAGCTCCGGCGACCGAGATCGACATGCGCGGCCTGCGTGTCGACGAGGTGGAAGCCGCGCTGTCGCAGGGGCTCGATGCGGCCTTCGTCAACGACGTACCCTCCCTCAGGATCATCCACGGCAAGGGCACCGGCGCACTGCGGCAGGAGGTGGCCCGCGTCCTGGCCGGTGACAGCCGCGTCCATGCGTACCGGATGGGAGGTTTCCAGGAAGGGGGCTCAGGAGTTACCGTAGTCGAGTTCGGGAACGCGGGCGATTGAGGGGAGGACGATAGAGATATTGAGAGGTGCCGCGGCCACTCCGGCGAAAGGAGCAGCGAACGCTGATGGTTAGCGACGCGCTGGTTCAGGAGATCCGGGAGCGCGCCGATATCCTGGAAGTTTGTGGAGAGTTCGTCCAACTCAAGAGATCCGGCAAGACGTACCGAGGCCCCTGTCCCCTGCATGGAGGAGAGGGGCCGAACTTTTCGGTGGACCCGACCCGCGGCATCTTCAAGTGCTTCGTGTGCGGTGAGGGTGGGGACGTCTTTTCCTTTCTGATGAAGCATCTCGGCCTCGACTTTCCCTCCGCCGTCCGGCAGGTCGCGGCGCGGGTGGGGATAGAGGTTCCCGAGGACTCGGAGCGCCGGGAAGACCCGTTTGCGCATGTCAGAGAAGCGACCGCTTTTGCCGAGGAGTGGTTTCGATCCATGCTTCTCGACCCCGAGATCGGCAACGCGGCGCGAGACTATCTCACCCGTCGAGGCGTTGACCCGGGAAAGGCCGAGGAGTTCGGGCTGGGCTTCGCCCCGGAGGGCTGGCGCCGGTTGCGGGACGCTGCGCACGCACGGGGCATCGAGGACGAGGACCTGCTGGAGGCGGGCCTGCTGGCCACGAGTGAGAGGGCCGACGAGCCCTATGATCGGTTCCGGGGCAGGGTCATGTTCTCCATTCGCGACCTCCGCGACCGTCCGATAGCGTTCGGCGGCCGGGTGCTGGGAGCGGCCGACGAGCAGGCGCCGAAGTACATCAACTCCCCCGAGACGCCCATCTTCCACAAGAGTCGCTCGCTGTACGGCCTGAACCGGGCCCGGCACGCCATCCGGAGGGAAGAGCGGTCGCTGGTTACCGAAGGATTCATGGACGCGTTGTCCCTGCACATCGGCGGCTTCCCGACGGCCGTGGCGCCCCTCGGCACGGCCCTGACCTCCGAGCAGGCTGACCTTCTGAAGCGCTACTCCGACAAGGGTCTATCTGCTGTACGACAGCGACTCGGCCGGACTGCGCGCGACGTTTCGAGCCGGCGACGTCCTCCTCGCCGCCGGGTGCCACCCGATGGTGGTCACATTTCCCGAGGGCGAGGATCCGGACTCGGTGCTGATCGAAGCGAGGGTCCGGAGGCATTGCGCGGGTATATCGCCGATGCCGTCGACGTGCTGGAGCGCAAGCTTCAGATCCTGGAACGGCAGGGATATCTCGACACCATAGAAGGCAAGCGGCGCGCGGTAGACGGACTGCTCAGCACGCTGAGATCGGTGAAGGACCCGGCGTTGCAGGACATCTACCTGGAAAGAGCGGCCGAGCGAACCGGGGTGCGTCGTGACACGTTGGTCGGTGAAGTGGCGCGCGAGCGGCTGACACCACGGTCGCATCGAAGCTCTGGCGAAGGCGGTGCGGGAACGGGCCCGTCCCCCGCGGAGGGAGCTCGCGAAGTGGACGCCGCGGAGCGCTCCCTGCTGTTGTTGCTGGCTCGCGACCGGGATCTGCTGGAGGTCGCGGTCGAGACGGGACTCGAGGATCGGCACTTTCGTGACGGCGTCCTGAGGCGCATCTATCAGGCGCTCTTGGCCGCCGGCCATGAAGCTCCCGAGCTTCCTGGCGATGCAGCGGTCGTGTGGCGTGAGCTGGAGGCGGATGAAAGCGAGGTCGGTCACCCGCGTGCCGCGTTCGAGGAGACGGTGCGCCGGATCGTGCATCGCGCCAAACTCGGCCGCCTCGGGCAGATCGACCGAGAGTTGGAGCTTGCGGCGGAGGACCAGGCGAGGCGCCTGCTGATCGAAAAGGAGGAACTGGCGAGAGAGCTGAGGGGGGCCGGCGTTCCCCTGAGTTTCATGCGACGCTATTCGGACAAGGCCCGCGCTTGAGAGCCGGGTTACACGTCAATCTGGAGACGGGGAGGTTATGGAAGGGAACACCGTAGAGAGTCTCCTGCAGCTACAGGAGATCGATACTCTTATCGGAGACCGACAGGCGCGGCTCGCTGCCCTGCGAGCGGAATCCGAGCAGCTCGTCACGGAACTGGCGGGACTGGAGAAGGAGACCATAGCTCTGAACGCCCGACTCGAGACGGTGGAGGGGGCACTCCGTCAGGCGGAGCGGACGGTCCAGGCCGGGAGGGCGACGCTCAAGCGGCTGCAGGCGCGAGCCCAGGAAGTGCACAATATGCGGGAGCATACGGCAGCGAGGGCCGAGGTCGATGCCGCGAGACAGAACCTGGAGGCTGCGGAAGACGATTTGCTCGACGCGATGCAGGATCAGGAGACGGCCCGGTCGGCGCTGAGTGAGCTCGAGGGAGATATCGCGAGTCGACAAGGGGAATACGGGGAGCGCCTGGGGGACCTCGACGCGGAGCGGCAGCGTCTCGAAGAGGAGGTCGCCGTCGAGTTGGATCGCAGGAGCAACCGCGCCCTTCGCATCGATGAGCGGGCGCGCAGCCTCTACGATACCGTGCGTCGGGGAACGGCGGACAGCCCCCTCGCCCCGCTCCTAGACGGCGTGTGCGGCCATTGCTACACCGCGATTCCGCTTCAGACTCAGCAGGTGATCCGCGCGGGTCGGGTTCTGGTCGTTTGCGAAACCTGCGGTGTCATACTGCACGTAGCGGATTGACTCCCCCGGACCGGCCATCCCTGCGGGATAGCCCTTCCGCCGTAGCCCGGACTCTTGTTCCGTGAGCCCTCGACGAGCGGGTCCGAGGCGCTGGATCATGCCCCTTCCACTGCGCGAGGACCGGGTGGTGGCCCTGTCCGGGTCCGTCGGTCTGCCCGATGACGTATGCCGCGTCCTTCTGCGCCGAGGCATCGAATCTCCCGACGAGGCTCGCGCATTCCTGCGTCCTCATCTCTCGTCCGTTCATTCTCCCTACGAGCTGCCCGACATGAAGCCGGCTGTAGAGAGAGTGACGCGCGCGCTGGCGGACGGCGAGAAGATCCTCGTTCACGGGGATTATGACGCCGACGGGATGTCTGCCGCCGCCCTGTTGACCCTGGGATTGCGAGAGATCGGCGGCAGGGTCGAGCCATTCGTCCCGCACCGGACCCGCGACGGCTACGACCTGTCCGATGCTGGAATCCAGAAAGCGTCGGATTCCGGCGCCTCGTTGATCGTCACCGCGGACTGCGGTGTGACGGCCGCAGGAGCCGTCGTCAAGGCCGCGTCCATGGGGATCGACGTCGTCATCACGGATCACCACAGGCCGGGCCGCGAGATTCCGAATGCCGTGGCGATTGTCAACCCGATGCTGCCGGGCAGTCGCTATCCGTTTCGCGACCTCGCCGGTGTTGGCGTCGCCTTCAAGCTTCTTTCGGCCTTGTTCGAGGCGGTCGGAGCGGACGCTCCGCGTCTGAATCAGCATCTGGACCTGGTCGCGCTCGGAACGGTCGCCGATCAGATGCCGCTCACCGGTGAGAACCGGGTCCTGGTAAGGGCGGGCCTGCGCGCGCTTGAGCGAAGTCGCAAGCCGGGTCTTCGTGCGCTGCTGGCGGGCGCAGGGGTCTCGGCGGAGGGCCGAATCGAGGCCGAGCACATTTCCTTTCGGCTCGCACCGAGGCTCAACTCGGTGGGTCGCATGGCCGAGGCCGATTCCGGGCTCCAACTTCTGCTGGCGACCGATCCTACGGAAGCACAGCGGCTGGCCGATCATCTGGAACGCCAGAACCTCGAGCGGCGCCAGACGGACGCTCGCGTATATGAAGATGTGAGGAAGCAGGTTGGATCCAGGTTGCAGGACGAGGACCGCGCCGTGGTCGTGTGGGGTGACGACTGGCATCCCGGAGTGATCGGAATCGTCGCCTCCCGCCTGGTCGAGAGCTACCACAGGCCATCGATCGTCATCTCGTTTGACGGGAATGTGGGGCGCGGATCGGGGCGGTCGATCGATGGGTTCCATTTGTTTGACGCCCTGCAGGAATGCGAGCCGCTTCTCGAACGCTTCGGCGGACATCGGATGGCCGCGGGCCTGACCGTTCGCCGTGAGCACGTGGAGGAGCTGGCAGCTCGTCTGCAGGAAAAGGCACGGCGCGATCTGTCCGACCGGGAGCCGGTGCAGGAGCTTCGGTTGGACCTCGAGGTCCCGATGAAGCGCCTCGGTCCGGACCTCCTTCGCTGGCTGGGCCACCTGGCGCCGTTCGGGTCCGGGAATCCGACCCCGATCGTAATGGTACGTGGCGTGGCGCTCGAGCGAGTGGCTCGCGTGGGCAACGACGGCGGGCATCTTCGATTTCAGCTGCTGGGAGACGGGCACCGTATTCCTGCGATCGCCTTCGGAATGGGCCGCCGGCTGCAGGAGGCTCGATCCTCCGAGGGTGCGGACGTGGCGCTCGAGATCACGGAAAACAGCTGGAACGGACGGCGTGAAGTGCAGGCCCGGGTCCTGGACTTTCGTCCTGCCGAGTCATGAGCCTCAGGATCATCGCCGGCGAGTTCCGGGGGCGACGGATCCAGTCGCCGGAGGGTCGATCGACGAGGCCCACCCGGCAGGAAGTGCGCGAGGCCTGGTTCAACGTCCTCGGCGACCGGATCGTTGGGGGCCGGGTCCTGGACTTGTTCGCGGGTTCCGGCGCGCTTGGGCTGGAGGCTCTGTCGCGCGGTGCCTCGGCGGTCTGTTTCGTCGAGTCGAGTCGTACCGGCCTCGCGGTGCTGCGTCGCAACATCGAGGATCTCGGCGCCGGGTCCCGCAGCGAAGTCCTCGGAGTGGATGCCCTGGCCTGGGTCTCGAACCTGGAACGCGGCCGCTGCTGGGACGTCGTGCTCGCCGACCCTCCGTACGCGAGCGGGGCGGCCGTTCAGCTGGCTGTGACCTTCGCTCAAAGCCCGTTCGCGGGTATCCTGTCTGTGGAGCACGGGTTGGGCGTAGATTTTCCCATGGAGCCCCATTGGCAGCGGCGGTACGGAGAAACCGTCCTTTCGATGTTCCTGGATCCGATGGAAGGAGCCACAAGTGGTTGATGAACGGATCGCCATCTATCCGGGGTCGTTCGATCCCCTGACGCTGGGGCACGACGACATCGTGCGGCGGAGTCTGAGGCTCGTGGATCGACTGATCATCGCGATTGCCGACAACGCCACGCAACTCAAGAGTGCGGCGCTCTCACTGGACGAGCGGGTCCAGTTGACACGAGAGGTCTATTCCGGTGAATCCAGGGTGGAGGTCGTTCCGTTCGAGGGCCTGCTCGTCGACTTCGCTCGCCGGAATTCCGCGCGGCTGATCGTGAGAGGGCTCCGGGCCGTCAGCGACTTCGAGTACGAATTCCAGATGGCGTTGATGAACCGGTCGCTGTGGCCCGAGATCGAGGTGATCTTCATGGCTCCCGCCAGCAACTACACCTTTCTCAGTTCGTCTCTCGTGCGCGAGGTCGCCCGGCTTGGCGGCGACGTGTCGGATTTCGTGCCGGCCCCCGTGCTTCGGGAGTTGGCCAGGGTCTATGGAACAGCGGTGAACGGCGGGTGAGCTTTCTCCTTGGTCTGAGAGATCGAGCTGCCCGAACCCATGCCCGTATAGGGTTTCCCGAAGCGACTGAGGCACGCACCGCAGATGCCATCGGGCGCCTGGCGGCAGAGGGAGCGATCCGCCCGGTCGTCGTGGAGTCGGTCGCCGAACTCGACGGTGCCTTTCAAGCGGCCGGGGTCGCCGTCCTCGATCCTTACGAGCCCGGTCGGCGAGGCGAAGTCGCGGACCTGCTCCCCGAGGTCAGCTCGGGCGGGCCAGTCGATACCCTGAGGTTTGCGGTGGCCCAGTTGCGCAGGGGGCGGCTCGATGGAGTGCTAGCCGGGGCCCGGAGCGCTACCGCCGACGTGCTGCGGGCCGGGCTGCGGATCCTGGGCACGGCGCCGGGCATCCGGACGGTCTCGAGCTCCTTCTACATGGTGCCGACCGGTGGGTCGGCGGACGACGTGCTTACCTTTACCGATGCAGCCGTGGTGCCCGAACCGACGGCGGAGCAGCTGGCGGAGATAGCCCAGGCGGCATGCCATGCAAGACGACTGATCGTCGGGGACGAGCCGCGGGTGGCTTTCCTGTCCTATTCGACGGCCGGATCGGCTGACGGAGATTCGGTCCGACGGGTACAGCAGGCGCTGCGTGAGTTTCGGGAGCGTGAGCCGGATGTTATCTGTGACGGGGAACTGCAGGTGGACGCGGCGCTCGTTCCGGAGGTGGCCGCGCGAAAGGCTCCTGGCTCGCAGCTGGCGGGCCGCGCGAACATACTCGTCTTTCCGAATTTGGACGCCGGCAACATTGGGTACAAGCTCGTTCAGCGGCTGGCCGGGGCGCAGGCGCTGGGCCCGGTCCTGCAGGGACTGGCGGGGCCCCTCAACGACCTGTCGCGCGGGGCTTCGACAGAGGACATCGTCCATATGGCGTATATCACAGCGCTGATGGCCGGCTCGCCACATTCCCGGGACCACGGTTCACTCTGAGCACAGAGGGCTGAAATGTTTTCGATCAGCGAAGTGAATGGGATTACCATCGTCGACGTGGGTGGCGAATTGATCGTAGGCAACCGCCAGGAACTGAAGGACAAGGTGCTCGGGCGGCTGGACACGGGCGATCGCCGGTTCCTCATCGACTTCTCGAGCTCGAGCTACATCGATTCGAGCGGCCTGGGTGTACTCGTGAGTCTATCCAAGAAGATCCGGGAATCCGGCGGAGCCCTTCGTTTGGCGGGCTTGAACGAGGACCTCCGGACGCTCTTCGAGCTCACGAAACTGGATACTCTGTTCCAGATCGCTGACACTCGCTCCCGGGCCATGGGCGAGTTCTGAGGCGTGTCCAATACGCCCGATTTCGCTCTCATTCTGTTCCAACCGGGCCGAAGTCGCGGGAAGCCTGATTTGCGAGCTGGAGCCGCTCGGCGCCCGGTGCGAGGTGGCGTCGACCGCGTCGGAGTGGCCGGCCGAGGCCCCGGGCGCTGCGTTCATCGACCTCGCCGACGCCGGACAGCCGGTTCGCGAGGTGCGGCTCGCCTATGGCCGCCGCACCGACCTCCTGGCGATCGTGGACAACGAATCCGTCGAACGTTTGATCCCGGCGCTCGCAGCGGGCTGTGGGGACTACCTCTTCTATCCGATCAACCCGGACGAACTGGGACTCAAGTGGAGGAAGCACCTGGCAGGGGAGGGGGGGACGAGGGCGAGGCGTCCGGGTGGGCTGGCCGGAAGCCTCCAGTTCGAGTTCCCGTCCCGCGTCCAATTCGTCCGCGAGGTCGTTGCCGAGGTCGTCGATGCGTGTGAGCGGTTGGCGTTCTCAGGGTCACGAGCTACCCTCAACCTCAGGGTCGCCGTTGGGGAGGCCCTGTCCAACGCCATTCTCTATGGCAACCAGGAAGATCCCGAGAAGGTAGTCCGTGTCGCAGCGGCGCTGAGTCCAGGCTCGGCGAGAGTCACCGTGACGGACGAGGGCCCGGGCTTCGATCCGCAAGCCGTCCTGGATCCGACTCGTCCCGAGAACCGGGAACGAAGTCACGGCAGGGGCCTTTTTCTCCTGCGGTCACTCACCGACGAAGTGAGCTTCAACGAGCGCGGAAATTCCATTACGCTGACCCTCACGGAATGAGCTCGTGGACCAGGATCCCGGGCGGACGCCCCCGGCGACCGGAATGACAGGTTCGACCGAAGGGCCGAACGATCGTCCGATCGCCCGCGGTTTGGGCCAGCTCCGAAGCGACCGGCTCGAAGAATATCTCGAGTCGTTTCACCGGCTCACCGGGGTGCGGTCGCGCCTGGTCGTCGAGTCTGACGCCGGCGAAGTCACCGCCCACGACTCGCTGGGCGATGCTCGCGGTATCGAGTTCACGGAAACCACCTGGCTGGTCATGCCGGGTGTCCGTATCCGGTTGGCTACGGCCCCGGTGTCCCGACAGGAGAATCGGTCCCTCCTGCCGCTCCTTCGCGAATCGGCCAGTCGGCTCGTGGCCTCGGAGAGCGAAGCCCGTTTCTTCTCCGGGGAGCTCGCGGATCGATACGAAGAAATCGATCTATTGACCTCTGTGGGGGAGACTCTCGGGTCCGTGATACACCTCGAGCGAGCCGCGGGCCGCCTGCTGCACCGCCTGGCGAACGTGGTCAGTTCGGATTGCGCGGCGGTCTGGGTCCCCAACGAGGATGAGACGCTTCGCCTCCTGGCCGCAGGGGGCCGAGCCGCGACTCGACAGACCGCGGAACTGGAGGCCGGGGAGCGCGAGTGGGTCGACCGGACCATCGAGCGGCAGGTAGCCCAGGTCAGGCCTCGGCGGGGCCTGGGGGAAGCGGTCGGCGATCGGACGCTTCTGGCGGTTCCTCTGAAACACGCGGCCATGCACGGAAGCACTCTTCCGCTGGGGGTACTCTCGGCCCGGGGAAGAGAGGCGCGAGACACGTTCTCTCAGGCGGACGTGAATCTGGCGGCCACCGTGGCGGCCCACCTGGCGGCCGCGATCGAAAACGACCGTCTTTCGCGTGAGAGCCTGGTCCAGGAACGGATGCTCGTCGAGTTGGAACTCGCGCACCACCTGCAGATGAAGCTTCTCCCGGATTTGGGAGACTTCGCCGGAGTGGCGGACGTGGCCGCACGCTGTGAGCCCGCGGACTCGGTGGGCGGCGATTTCTATCATCTGTTCCGCCTGCCGAACGACCGTCTGGGCGTGATGCTTGGCGATGTAAGCTCCCACGGATACTCGGCCGGACTCATCATGGCTTTGACCATGAGCGCGGCTTCCATCACCGTGCGCGAGCGGGAAGAGCCATCGGAAGTCCTGCGCGGGATCCACCACGAACTGGTCCGCAAGCTCGAATCCACCGAGATGTACATGACGCTGTGTTACGCGGTGCTGGACCCTGCCGCGGGCACACTCCAGTATGCCAACGCCGGCCACCCTCACGCCTTCCGCATCAACTCTACCGAGGCCCAGCGCCTGGATGCGCTCAACCCTCCACTCGGGATCGCGGAATTCGACGCCTATTCGCAGAAGGAAGTCGAATGGAGCCCGGGCAACGACATGCTCGTCATGTTCACGGACGGGATCAGCGAATGCCTCGAAAGCGACCGTATGTGGTCGGACGAGCGTCTGACCCGGATGGCCATGGAGCGTTCGGGGGGCAGCGCGCAGGATGTCCTCGACCGGATCTTCGAATTGGCCGCCGCTCCGGGCGGGGTCGCCGCGGACGATCGCACGGCGCTGGTGGTCAAGTAGTCGATGGTGCGGGCCAAGCGATCCCTCAGCCAGAATTTCCTCGTCGACCACAATATCAGGCGTAAGATCGTCGCGGAGCTGGCCGCGGACCCCGGGGACGGCGTCCTCGAAGTGGGTCCCGGGCATGGAGAACTCTCGGACCTGCTTGCGGGCGAAGTGGCCCACCTGGTGCTCGTGGAGAAGGACGACCGGCTGGCCTCGGACCTGAACGACCGGTTTCGCGGTCGGGATGACGTGCGCGTCGTGCACGCGGACGCGCTCGAGGTCGATCTGGCAGGGCTCCTGCCCGCCGACCGCCCGGGCAAGCTGATCTCCAATCTTCCCTATGGGATCACGACTCCGCTCATATTCCGCTTCCTCGACATGAGGCCGCTGCCGACACGGATGGTTCTGCTCGTTCAGAAGGAAGTGGCGGAGCGCATCGCGGCGAGCGAAGGCAACAAGGTCTACGGGGCACTCTCGGTCGGCGTTCAAGCCAGGGCTGCGGTGCGAGTGGCCTTTCGGGTCGGGCGGCAGGCATTTCGTCCGGTACCGGCCGTCGATTCCGCGGTGATCGTGGTTGATCCCCACGTCGCCGGCACGAGTGTCGAGACCCTGAACGATCTCAGGTCTCTGACCCGCGTCGCGTTTTCCCGCCGCCGAAAGCAGCTGGGCCGAATACTGAGGTCGGCCCCCGAGTATCAGCTTTCCCCGGACGACGTGGACCGGATTCTGTCCGATTGCGGGGTGTCCCCCCGGGCCCGCCCGGAAACGCTCACGCCGGCCCAGTTCATCGAGCTGTCGGTGCACCTCCGGGAGGTTCGCAACGACCGGGCAAGACCGCTTAACCGGTGAGTTGAGAACGGGCGCTCGGCGTCGTATCTTCTTGTGCTACCTTTCACAAGCGAGACCATGGCACGCAAGATCTCTGACTCGACCGTGCGGCGACTGTCGCGCTACCTGCGACGGCTCCGAAACCTGGACCGGCAGGAATTGAAGGTCGTTTCGAGCCGGCAACTGGCCGAGTCGACGGGGACCACGGCCGCCCAGGTCCGAAAGGATCTCAGCCACTTCGGGTCGTTTGGAAAGCGTGGCCAGGGCTACGCGGTTCCCGATCTCCGGGTTCGCCTGGAAGAGATCCTCGGGCTGACCCGTCGCTGGCGAGTCGCCGTGCTGGGCGTCGGGAAGATCGGGTCGGCACTGCTCGGATACGGCTTCTTTGCGCAGCGTGGGTTCGATGTCGTGGCGGCCTTCGATTCGGACCGGACCAAGATCGGTCAGGAGTTGTCCGGGGTCCGGGTTCAGCCTTTGAGCGACCTGGAGCAGACGTTCCACGATCTCGAGATCTCGATCGCGATCATCGCGACGCCCACCGAGGCTGCACAGAAAGTCGCGACTCGAGCGGTCCGAGCCGGTGCGCGCGCGATCCTCAACTTCGCCCCGATCAAGCTTCACCTTCCTCCCGAGGTCGCGGTTCGGGAGATGGACGTGACACTGGAGCTTGAAGGCCTGTGCTACATGGTCACGGCGGCAGGGTCCGCGATCGAAGAGATCGAATGATAGCCGTCCACAGTGAGATCGGTCGGCTGCGCTCGGTCATCTGTCATACTCCGGGGCCCGAACTTGCCGTCGTCACCCCCTCCAATCGGGCGGACTACCTGTTCGACGACATTCTGGATCTCCAGTTCGCACGCCGGGAGCACGCCCGATTCACGGCCATCCTGGCCCGGTTTGCGAAGGTCTACGAACTAGCCGACCTGCTCGCTGACGTTCTCCGAGAGCCGGAGGCGCGCGAGTACCTGTTCGCCAACACCGACGGAGCCATCGGTTCTCGAGCGGCCGGCGCCGCACCGGACGAAATCGCGCGGCTGTTCATCGAGGGCGAGGTGAGTTCCGGGGGCGCTCTCGCTGCCCTCGTAAACGAGGCCGGGTATACGCTGCCACCGCTACCCAACCTGTTCTTCACCCGCGACTCGGCCGCCGTCATCGGTGACCGGGTGATGGTGGCCTCCATGAAGCACGAGGTACGGTGGAGCGAGGAGATCCTTGCGTGGACCCTGTTCCGGGCGCATCCGGACCTCCGGAACGCCGGCATCCTGTTCGACGGGGCCCATGAGCGGCGGCTCAACGTGCGCGTGGAGGGGGGGGACGTCCACGTTCTGCGGCGCGACCTGCTGGCAGTCGGGATGTCGGAGCGGACCACCGCTGCGGGCATCGACGCACTCGCCGAGGAGGTCTTTCGAACGACGGAGATCACGGACCTCGTCGTGGTATTGCTGCCCGCGCACCGGGCTGCGATCCACCTCGACATGATATTCACCATGCTGGACCGGGATCTGTGCTGTGTCTTTCCTCCCCACTTCATGGGCCCGACCCGGCTCCCGGTGCTGCGTATTCGTAAGGGATCGGCTGGCGTTCAGGAGGCGTCCAGTCTGTTTCGTGCCCTCAAGGATCTTGGGCTTCCGCTCACCCCCCTCCCGTGCGGGGGCGAGCGGCGAACGACGCAGGAGCGAGAGCAATGGGCCAGCGGGTGCAACTTCTTCGCCGTGGGTCCTGGCCAGGTGCTGGCGTATGACCGCAATGAGCACACACTGCAGGTCCTTGAAGGAGAGGGAGGCTTGAGGATCGTCCACGGGGTGGACTTCCTGACAGGCGACGTCGAGTTGGGAGCGGATGATCGATTCGTGATCGGTTTCGAAGGATCGGAGCTGGTGCGGGGCGGCGGCGGGCCGCGATGCATGACGATGCCCATCCTGCGGGATGATCTGTGACCCCGGACGGACTGCGCTTCGGCGCTCACACCCCCCTGCTGCAGAGGGCGCTGGAGACGGTCGGAAGGGCGCCCGTGGACACGCCGGATCTGGCCCGGGAAGTGTTCGGCCTGATGCAGGCTCCGCCCGGTTTGGCGTCCCGGCTCGTATTCGACCTGCTGGGCGAGGACAGCCGCTTCTCCGTGGATGCGAACGGAGTCTGGAGGCTTGTCGAAAGTACTTCAGATTCGGGCCGTATACGTCTATCTGATAAGAAGTTCGCCGTTGTAGATGTCGAGACCACCGGCAGCTCCGTGACCAAGGGCGCGCGGATCGTGGAATACTCGGCGGTGTTCGTGGAACAAGGCAGCATCCGCGGCGAATACACGACCCTGGTGAATCCGGACGCGTGGATTCCCCGATGGATCACTCGCCTTACGGGCATCGAGCAGGAGATGGTCGAGGGTGCTCCGCGGTTCCGGGACATCGCTGCCCGGGTTCGTGGATCTCTGCAAGGTCGAGTCTTCGTGGCTCACAACGTGGGGTTCGACTGGAGATTCGTGGCCGAGGAACTGCGCATGGCGGATTCGCTGATGCCCGAGGGTCCCAAGCTGTGCACCGTCAAAATGGCGCGCCGAGTACTCCCGGGACTTCGCCGAAGGGGGCTGGATTCGTTGGCACGATACTACGACGTCGCGATCCTGAACCGACATCGAGCCGGGGACGATGCTCGTGCCACGGCCGTCATCCTTCTCCGAATGCTCGAGGCGGCAGATCGGCAGGGCATCGCCTACTGGGACCAGCTGGAGGACTGGGTGGCAGGCCGAGCGACGTCTCTGCCTCCACAAACCGGTTCCTCGGAGGGATTGAGTGCCTGAGACCGTGACGCCGCAGCTCGAGGGGAATCGGGCCAGGGTGCGAGCGGTCGACGCCGGCAGCCTGTGGCTGGATGGGGGGGCGATGTTTGGCGTGGTCCCCAAGCCGCTGTGGGTTCGCCGGGCTCCCGCCGACGATCGGAACCGCATCCCGCTCGCCATGCGTTGCCTGCTCGTGGAGACCGATCAGGCGAACGTGCTTGTCGACATGGGTCTCGGCAACAAGGAAAGCGACAAGTTCCGTTCGATCTACGGCGTGTCCAACGAAGGCGCCCCGACCCGGCTGGAATCGTCGCTGTCGGACCTGGGAGTAGCTCCGTCGGATATCGATGTGGTCGTGGCGACGCACCTGCATTTCGATCACGCCGGAGGCGGCACCGTTCGAGACGAGGATGGAACCGTACGTCCGGCGTTTCCGCGGGCCCGCTACGTGGTCTCGCGCGGCGAGTACGAGTTCGCTCGACTCGACAACGAGAGGGTTCGGGCCAGCTACATCCCGGCCAACTTCGAGCCGCTGGCTGCGGCCGGGTGCCTCGAGCTGGTTGAGGGGGGCTCCGAGGTCGTGCCGGGCGTCAAGCTGGAGCCCACACCGGGACACACGCCGCACCATCAGTCGGTTCGTATCGATCTGGGGGGCGAGGTGGTTCTCTTCCTGGCCGACCTCGTTCCCACGGTGGCGCACCTGCCGCTTCCCTGGATCATGGGGTACGATGTCGAGCCGATGGTGACTCTTGAGAGCAAGCGGGCGTTACTCACGCGCGCGGCGGAGAAGGGCTGGTGGCTCGCCTTCGAACACGATCCATTCGTGGCCTGGGGCCGTGCCAGCGCTCCCGCCGGCGGCGGAACCGGGTGCACGGTGACAAGCCTCACGGCACATCCCCTGGTGCCGGAAGCCACGCGAGGCGAGATACCCCTCTGACTCGAGTTCGACAGATCACGGCACGCCCGTGCGGGGCGAGTCCAGCGTGGAGAAGCACAGCATGAAGCGAATCGGAATGGTGATGGCGGCGGCCGCGGTGGGCTTGGGTGGCTTCGCGACGCCGGCCGCGGCGCAGAGCGCGGAGGACGAGGTGCAGGCGGTCGTCGATGCCCTGTTCGACGCCATGCGAGCGGCCGACTCGGCTGCTGTGCGGAGTCTCTTCCACCCGGACATGGAGGCGATGGCGAGTTCCGGCAGCCGGGATGGGGTCGCCGGCGTCGGATTCGGGGCGATCTCCAGTTTCATCGAGACGGTGGGTGGTGCCGAGCCGGGTGCTTTCGACGAGAGAATCGGGCCCGCTGAAATTCGGATCGACGACAATCTGGCGACCGTGTTTACCCCCTACGCATTTCACTACAACGGCAACCTGTCGCACTGCGGCGTGAACGTGTTCCTGATCGCCAGGATCGGTGAGGACTGGAGGATCGTGGGGCTGGCCGACACGCAGCGTCGACAGGGGTGCGAGGAGTGGCTCAATGAGTGACATGGAGCGGACGGCTGTGATCGTCGGCGCCGGAAGGCTGCCGACCGGGAGGTTTCTCGGTGGGCTCGCACCCCTCAAGGCACCCGAGCTTGGGGCGCGGGCGATCGCCGGCGTCGTCGAGCGATCGGGTGTGGCTCCGGGGGATATCCAGGATGTGATCATGGGCAACGTCGTGCAGGCCGGAGTCGGACAGGCCCCGGCGCGGCAGGCGGCCATCGGCGCGGGGCTTCCGGACGGGATCCCGGCGCTTACGATCAACAAGGTCTGCGGTTCGGGTCTCAAGGCGGTGATGCTGGCCGCGCAAGCCATACGGGCGGGCGACCTGCAGGTAGCCGTGGCGGGGGGGATGGAGTCGATGTCCAACGCGCCTTACCTGCTGCAGGGGTACCGGGGAGGCGTGAAGTTCGGCGACCGGCCCATGGTCGACGCGCTGATTCACGACGGGCTGTGGTGCTCTTTCGGGCGCTGCCACATGGGCGGTCATGCGGAGTACACCGCGTGGAAGGCAGGAGTGAGCCGAGAGGACCAGGACCAGTTCGCCTACGAGAGCCATATGAAGGCGGTGGCGGCGATCGATGCCGGAGAATTCGCCGCCGAGATTATCCCGGTGGAAATTGCGGGTCGGAAAGGAACGACCGTGGTCGACACTGACGAGCCGCCGCGTCGGGATACGACCGTGGAAGCGTTGTCCAGATTGAGACCGGCCTTTGGGGGTGACGCACCGCCGGAGGTAGAGGAGCATTCGGTGACGGCTGGAAACGCTCCCGGGCTCAACGATGGTGCGGCCGCTACGGTCGTGACTTCAGAGGCTTACGCGAGGGCGAACGGTCTGGACATCCTCGGCCGCGTAGCGGCATATTCGGTCGGCGCGACGGCTCCGAGGGATCTGTTCTTCGCGCCGGTAGATGCGGTTCAGCGCCTCATGGCTCTCGAAGGCACGTCGATCGATGACTACGGACTCATCGAAGCCAACGAGGCATTCGCGGTGCAGGCCATTGCCGACGCCCGTGAACTCGGGATGGACATGGATCGAGTCAACGTCCGAGGTGGCGCGATCGCTCTCGGACACCCGATCGGCGCTTCGGGCGCCAAGATACTGACAACTCTCCTGTACGCGATGCGTGACAGGAAGGTGGACAAGGGCCTGGCGACACTCTGCCTGGGAGGCGGAAACGCGGTGGCCCTCAGCGTGGAGAGACTATGAGTCGAGAGGCAGTTCGTTCCGTCAATCCGGCCGTTGCCGGTACCCGCTCGCCCGCAGTCCTCCTCGGTGTGCTGGGCTTTGCGGCGCTCACCGCATTGGGCGCCCGCCTGAGCGTCCCTCTGCCGGGAATGGCAATTCCGATGACCCTGCAGCCGGTGGCCGTGCTGCTGGCGGGCGCTGTCCTTGGATCGAGGGCTGGAGCTGCCAGCCAGGTGGCGTATCTGGCGGCCGGGGCCGCGGGACTGCCGGTCTTCGTGGCCGGTGGAGGCGCGGCGTATCTGCTGGGGCCGACCGGGGGCTACCTGCTGGCCTTCCCAGCCGCTGCCGCCGTCGCTGGATTGGCTGGCAAGCGTTCGGGCAGTTGGCCGCGGGCGGCGTTGTGGCTCGGAGTGGCACTCGTGGTGATCCACGTCGGCGGCATGGCCTGGCTCTCGATCATCGGCGGGGAATCCGTAAACGTGGGCTCCTTCCTGCGGCCTTTCATCCTGGGTGACGCCCTTAAGGTGCTGCTGGTGCTGGCGGTCGTCCGATGGGGTCCGGGCATCCTGCGTAGACCGACCCCGTAGAAGGAGTGCGCCGGGAAGGGGGAGTCGCGGTACCTCGAACCGTCGATCGCCACCGGCCCGGCCGAAGGTGGCCCTGGGGTTGGCGGCTGGCCGTCTACGTCTGCCTGCTTCTGCTGCTGACGCTGGTTCTCCAGACGGGGGTCGTCCTGGTCGACCCCTCTTCCCTGGGCAGGCTGACCCTGGCGGGAGCCGGAGCTGCTTGCGTGGGTGCGCTTCTCGCTTCCTGGGTCATGATGTCCGCGGTGGAGTCGAGACCGCCCGCTTCGCTCGGCCTGGTCGTGAACGCCCGCGCGGCGCAAGACGGGGCTCGTGGATTCGTCCTGGGATTCGTTCTGGTGGCTGGAGTCGGCGCGGCCATGGCAGTTGCCGGTTGGCTCCGCGTGTCCCTGCCCGCTCCCGGCGATACCGCCGCCCTGGCTCCGACACTGTATGTTACTGCTATGCTGGTTCTTGCGGCGTGGTTCGAAGAAATCGCCGTTCGTGGCTATGCGTTTCAGGTGCTGGCTCAGGCCCGGGGGCCGACCGTTGCGGTTGCGGTCACGTCGCTCGTCTTCGCGGCTCTCCACGGCGCGAATCCGGGGGTAGGATGGACCGCGATCGTGAACACTCTGCTGGCCGGGATCTTGCTCGGCATTCTCTACTGGAGAACGTTGAGTCTCTGGTGGGTCACGGGGGCTCACTTCGCCTGGAATTGGACGATGGGAACGGCAATCGGACTTCCGGTCAGTGGCCTCGACGTCGGGGGCATGCTCGTCGAGGGAACGGTTGTTGGGCCGGTCCTCTGGACGGGCGGTGACTATGGCCCGGAGGCAGGCCTGTTGCTTACCGCGGCGACGGTAGTGGGGATCATCTGGACGGTTCGCACCCCCCGGCTGTCGCGTGACCCAGAGGTCCTCGCCCTTGAGCCCATCGTCGAGCCCCCGGCTCAGTGGGCCAAGACCAACGCACGCGAGCCTTGAAAGACGACTCGTCAGGCCGGCGAATCGAATCGGAGGAAGAATGAACGCCAGTCAGGTCGATGTGGTGGGGGTTGTCGGCGCGGGTACGATGGGCAACGGGATCGCGCACGTCTTCGCGCTCGCCGGAATAGACGTCGTCCTGGTGGACGCCGTGCCGGAGGCGCTGGAACTAGCCCGTTCGAAGATAGAGAAGAACCTCAGCCGACAGTTGTCGAAGAATCGCATCGATGCCGCTGAAGCGAGGGCGGCGTTGGAGCGTGTCCGGACGGAGACTGACTTCGAAGCCCTCGCTGCCGCGCCTCTCGTCGTCGAAGCCGTTCCGGAGAATCTGGAACTCAAGCTGGAGATCTTCAGCCGGCTTGACGACCTGGCCCGGCAAGACGCGATTCTCGCGTCGAACACCAGTTCCATCTCGATCACGGAGATCGCGAGATCGGTCAGCCGGCCGCAGCGCTTCATCGGCATGCACTTCATGAACCCGGTGCCGATGATGAAGCTCGTCGAGGTCATCCGCGGCCTGGACACGGACGACGACACGACGAAGTGACGCTGGCCCTGTGTCAGCGGGCTGGGCAAGACGCCGGTCGAGGTCAACGACTTCCCGGGCTTCGTCTCCAACCGCGTCCTGATGCCGATGATCAACGAGGCCGTCTACTGCCTCATGGAGGGCGTCGCGGAGCCGGAGGCGATCGACACGGTCATGAAGCTCGGCATGAACCACCCGATGGGCCCGCTGGCCCTGGCCGACCTGATCGGCCTGGACATCTGCCTCGTCATCATGCGAGGTGCTGCACCGGGACCTCGGTGACAGCAAGTACCGGCCGTGCCCGCTGCTGCGAAGTATGTGGCCGCGGGCCGGCTGGGCCGAAAGAGCGGCCGCGGCTTCTACGACTACGCCGATGCGTAGGTCTCACGCCGGCGCCCGGCTGACCGGGGAGCAGCGCGAAATCCTGCTTCTCGCCAGGAGGTACGCCCGCAACGAGCTCCGACCGGGGGCGGCGGAGAGGGACCGGAACGAGGAGTCGTTCGACATAGCGCCCGTCCAGCAGCTCGGGGAACTGGGCTTCCTCGGCATGTTGATCCCTGAGGAGTACGACGGCCTCGGTCTCGACATGCTGACCTACCTCTACGTGCTGGAGGAGATCGCCTGGGGTGACCCCTCGGTTGCCGTCTCGATGAGCGTCCACAACTCGCTTCCGACGCAGACCTTGCTCCGTCACGGGACGGATGAACAGAAGGAGCGTTGGCTGAGGCCGATGGCCCGGGGCGAGCTCCTCGGCGCGTTTTCGCTCTCCGAGGCGGATGCGGGAAGCGATGCGGCGGCCATCACGGCGCAGGCCGCGCCGGACGGTGAGGGCTGGAGACTCAACGGGTCCAAGATGTGGGTGACGAACGGAGCCTCGGCCGACGTGGTCCTGATGATGGTCCGGACGGATCATCCGGACGATCGGCAGGGATCCCGCGGCATAGGCGCGTTCCTCGTGCCGACGGACGCGGACGGATACATTCCCGGTAAGAAGGAACGGAAGATGGGCCTGCGCGGGTCGGAGACGGTCTCCGTGGCGCTGCAGGACCTGTACCTGGGGCCCGAGCATCTGCTCGGAAAGCCGGGACTCGGGTTCCGGTACGCTCTCGAGGCGCTCGAGGGAGGCCGGCTCGGTATCGCGGCGCAGGCGATCGGTATCGCCGAAGCGGCTCTGGATTACGCCCGGGATTACGCCGAGGAGAGGGTTCAGTTCGGAAGCCCGATTTCCAGGTTCCAGGGTATTCAGTTCAAGTTGGCGGACATGGCGACCCGCGTCGAAGCCGCACGGGGTCTGCTGTACCGGGCCGCCCTGGCGTATGACGCCGACGAGGCCGCGCAAGCGGAAGCTCTCGAGCATGGCGAAGCTGAACGCCAGCGAGACGGCGACCTGGGTGACCCGGCAGGCGGTCCAGATATTCGGTGGCTACGGTTACAGCCGGGAGTACCCGGTTGAGAGGCTGTTTCGAGACGCGAAAGTCACGGAGATATACGAGGGAACCAGCGAGATTCACCGCATTATCATAGCGCGGGAACTTTATCTGGAGAGAGGAAACGACCAGTGAGCACGGAAACCAGCTACGCGGACAAGGTCGCGGAGGCCGTGGACGGCCGGAATGAGATGTTCGATCTCATGTCCCGGCACGACCACGAGCAGGTGGTCTTCACGTACGACCCGTCCAGCGGATACAAGGGCATCATCGCCATACACAATACCGCACTCGGACCTGCCCTCGGTGGCACCCGGTTCTGGAACTACGACTCCGACTACGATGCCCTGATCGACGTGCTCCGCCTGTCGCGCGGCATGACGTACAAGGCCGCCGTGGCAGGACTGAATCTCGGTGGCGGCAAGGCGGTCATCATCGGAGACAACAGAACCACGCAGCGCGAAATGGTCATGCGGGCGCATGGCCGAGCCGTCGAGTCGCTGGCCGGGCGGTACTACACGGCCGAGGACGTCGGCACGTCGGTGGCGGACATGGACTACATCCACATGGAGACCGAGCATGTCGTCGGGATGGCCGGGAAGTCGGGCGATCCCTCGCCCGTCACGGCCTATGGGACATACCGGGGCATCAAGGCCTGCTCGCTGAAGAAGTTCGGCACGGACGACCTGGCGGGTCGCTCCGTCGTGATCCAGGGGGCGGGACACGTCGGGTACTTCCTGGCGGAGGACCTGCGGGCTGAGGGGGCCAAGGTCTTCGTCGCCGACATTGATGAAGATCGTGTGCAACGCTGTGTGGATGACCTGGAGTGCGAGGCGGTCGGCGCGGATGACGTGTACGATGTCGATGCAGACGTCTTCGCGCCCTGCGCGCTGGGAGCCATCCTGAACGATGACACGATTCCCAGGCTCAAGGTCGAGATCGTCGCCGGCGCGGCGAACAACCAGCTGGCCAAGGCGCGCCACGCGGGGATGCTCGAGGAACGTGACGTCCTGTACGCGCCGGACTACGTCATCAATGCGGGCGGGTTGATCAACGTCTACTCCGAGCTGGCCGGGTGGACGCTCGAGCGGTCGAAGCGAAAGGCCGGAGAAATCTACTCAACCCTTCTGGCGATCTTCGAGCTGGCAGCTGCCGAGGGCATCACCAGCGCCGAGGCTGCGGACGAGGTGGCGATGCGCCGGGTGCACGCCGTGACGCAGCTGCACCGGACCTACGTGTGAGAGAGATGACAGACGAGTCGATGCGTACGGGAGAGGCGGACGTCGCACCGTCCTGCGATCACCTCGAGGCAGTGGATCCCGAGGTCTTCGCCGCTATCAAGGCGGAGGCCGCCAGGCAGCGCGAGGGCCTCGAGCTCATCGCGAGCGAGAACTTCGTTTCCGGTGCGGTGCTCGAGGCCATGGGGTCAGTCCTGACGAACAAGTACGCCGAGGGCTATCCCGGTAAGCGCTACTACGGCGGCTGCGAGCACGTGGACGTGGTGGAAGACCTGGCTCGCGAGCGGGCGAAGGCGCTGTTCGAGGCGGAGCACGCGAACGTGCAGCCGCACAGTGGGGCGCAGGCCAACATGGCGGCGTACTTCGCGTTCCTGCAGCCCGGTGACAAGCTCCTCGGGATGGACCTGTCGCACGGCGGCCACCTCACACACGGGTCCCCGGTCAACTTCAGCGGTCGGCTGTACGACATCGCGCGGTACGGCGTCCGTGAAGACGACGGTCGGGTGGACATGGATGCGATTGCATCGGTGGCGCGCCGCGAGCGCCCGTCGATGATCGTGGCAGGCGCCAGCGCCTACCCGAGGACGTTGCCGTTCGAGGAATTCGCCAGCATCGCGAGGGATGTCGGGGCGATGTTGCTCGTGGACATGGCGCACATTGCGGGCCTGGTGGCAGCCGGCGTGCACCCGTCGCCGGTTCCGTGGGCGGACATCGTGACGACGACCACGCACAAGACCCTGCGGGGGCCACGGGGTGGCCTGATCCTGTGCCAGGAGCAGCACGCCAAGGCGATCGACAAGTCGGTGTTCCCCGGAATGCAGGGCGGTCCACTGGAGCATGTCATTGCCGCCAAGGCCGTGGCCTTGTTTGAAGCCCAATCGCGCGGCTTCGTTCGCTACGCCGAACGCATCGTCGAGAACGCCAGAGCGCTGGCGGACGGTTTGATAGAGAGAGGCTGGAAGCTCGTTTCCGATGGAACGGACACACACCTTCTGTTGATGGACCTGCGCGCTACGGAGCTGTCCGGCAAGGACGCGGAGGAGTACCTGGGCCGGGCGGACATTACGGTCAACAAGAACACGGTACCGGGTGAGACCCGTTCGCCCTTCGTCACGTCCGGCATCCGGATCGGAACTCCGGCCCTCACCACGCGGGGAATGGGCCTCTCGGAGATGCGTGATATCGCCCACCTCATCGATCGGGTCCTTCGGTCGAGCGGTGACGAACAGACGCTCGAGATCATCCGCGCAGAGGTTCGGGAACGAGCGATGCAGTTTCCGCTGGTTGCCGATGAGGAGGTGGCGGCGGGAGTGTCGTGATTCGGGAACTCACCGGATCGACCTCCCGAGGGTGGGCGGCCCGGTGAATGTCTCCGAAGGAACGCGTGTGGCCGCGGCACCCGCCGAGGCGGAACATCGGGTCAAAGGTTCCCGCTTCATCGCGGTCACGAGGCCGATCTCCGATCTCACGGAAGCCACGGAGTGCCGGGAAGTGGAACGTCGCCGTTTCCACGATGCCACCCATCACGTGTACGCAGGGCTATTGCACGGGGGCGACGCGCGTTTTGATGACGACGGGGAACCCTCGGGGACGGGCGGGCGGCCCGTTCTGGCCGCGATTGAACGCGCGGGCCTCACGGACGTCGTCGTGGTCGTAACCCGATACTTCGGAGGCACGAAACTGGGCACCGGGGGCCTGGGACGGGCGTACGGGGCGGCCGCCGATCTGGCCCTGGATCGTACCCCGGCCCGGAAGGTCGTGCCCGGGTGCACGGTTCGGCTCACCTATGCCTATGCCGACACCGGGGCCGTGACCCGCTGTCTGGAGGCGAATGGGGCGCGCCGTCTCGGCGATCGATACGGTGGCCAGGTGGAATTGGAGATTGCCCTGCCGGCTTCTCGAGTGGCACGGTTGCGAGAAGAAATCATCGAAACGACGGCGGGGCGCGCTACGGTTGTCGAACTACCCGGCCGGATGTTGCTTCCCCTCGACACTTGACGGCCTTTTCGACCGATTTCTAAGTTGACGTCCGATCCGGAGGCAGGAGACGTGGCCCTCCGGTGCCAGGCTTATGAGGAGAAGGGACGGCAGAAGGGCATTGGAAGTCCGGGCGCTTCACGAGACACTGGGGCAACTGCAAAGGCGCAACCCGCGGTTCGCCGCGGAGGCGTATCTGTTTGTGCTGGGGGGGCTTCACAAGAGGCTCGCCGAGCTCGAATGCCCGCGTCACATCTCGGGTTCGGAATTGGCGGAGGCCGTTCGTGACCTCGCTATCGACCGTTTCGGACTGCTTGCCCGCGTTGTGCTCGAGCACTGGGGCGTACACTCTACGGGGGACATCGGGGAGATCGTGTTTCTTCTGGTGGACCACGGAGTGCTGACCAAGGAGGATACGGATCGGCGCGAGGATTTCGCGGACGTGTTCTCTTTTGAGGAAGTCTTTGAGTCGGAGTATCCGTGGGGAGCGCCCGGGCGGTAGCGCTTTCCATTATCGGAACACGCCCAGCCAATCCGGGCGCGTCCGACGATCCGTTCGTGTCATGCGTGCTGCCTGCCCGGCTGACTGGGGAGAGGGGTGAGACGTGGAGAACGCCACACGGTTTCCGAAGTGCTTGAGGTGCGACGGCGGCCAGCTGCTCCCGCTGTCCGACTATGGTCGCGACGGTGCGCCGATCCGATTCAAGGCCTGGGTATGTTCGAACCCTGAGTGCGGTTACAACATCCGGATCGACAACGGCGAGATCAGCTTCGGTCGGAGCATCAGCCAGTCGCAGAAGTAGTGTCTTGATGCCTGGCAAGCGAATGACACCCGTGCCGAACGGTTGGGAAGCGTGGGCCGCCGGAGCCGAGACCGTCTGGCTTCCTACGGCCGCGGAGATGGGTGATCTGGATCGGGAGGCGGTGGCCACCGGGGCCACGACGGAGCGCACTCTTATCGAGGCGGCCGGGCGTGAGGTCGCGGTCAGGGTGCAGGCACACTGGCCCGAGGGACCGGTCGTTGCCGTCGTCGGTCGTGGTCACAATGGTGCGGATGCCCTCGTCGCGTTGCGAACGTTGCACTCCTGGGGGCGGGACGTCAGCGCGATCCTCGCCTCCACGGCGGCCCCGGACCCCGACGTCCTCATCGGATGGGACCTCCCCCTGCAGAAACCCGAAAATCTACCCGCGGCCTGTGCTGGCGCGGCGGTTCTGATCGACGGAATCCTTGGGACCGGCGTGACAGGCGCTCCCCGTGAGCCGCAGGCGTCGGTCATCGAGCAGATCAACCAGTACGGGATCCCGGTAGCCGCCGTCGATGGTCCCAGCGGCGCTGACTTTTCCACGGGAGAGGTCGCCGGGTCTTGTATCCGGGCGGCGCTTACGGTCAGCCTCGGCTGGCCCAAGATCGGTTTGCTGCGCCACCCGGCGCGCGACCACTGCGGCAGGATCGAATGCGTGGAGATCGGATTTCCTCCGCCGACGACGACCATTGGCGCTCGTGCGATCACGGGCCGCTGGGTAGCGCGCACCCTGATTGGGAGAGCTGCGAATGCCCACAAGGGAAGGGCCGGGTATCTCGTGCTGCTGGCCGGCCAGGCAGGGATGGCCGGCGCGGCCGTCCTCGGCGCGCGCTCGGCTTTGCGTGGAGGCGTCGGAATCCTGAAGGTCGTCGGGGACCCGGCCAACCGGGAAGTCCTCCAGCGTGCCTGCCCTGGCGCGATATATGTGTCCTGGGAGGACGATGAGGAGCGCCGCGAGGCCGTGCAGTGGTCCGGCGCGCTCGCGATCGGGCCCGGCCTCGGTCGGGCTAGCGACCGGCGTGTCCTGGTGGAGCAGCACGCTGGTCGCCCGCGGCTCGCGCCCCGTGGTTCTCGATGCCGATGGATTGAGCGTGTTCGAGGGGGACATGGATCGGCTGGCGGAGCTCCTGACCGCCACCGATGTCGTGACCCCGCATCCCGGCGAGCTGTCCAGACTGACCGGAGTGCCCGTGGAGAGAATACTGGACGACCCGCCGGGTGCGGCGAATGCGGCGGCCGCGGATCTCGGGTGCACGGTCCTGTTGAAGGGCACGCCCTCGTGGGTCGCCGAGTCGGGGCGTCCGCTTCGGGTCAGCACGACCGGGGGTCCGGAAGTGGCCTCGGGAGGGACGGGAGACGTCCTGACGGGACTGATCGGCGCTTACCTCGCGGCCGGAATGAATGGGGCCGACGCGTCTTCCGCGGCCCTCTGGTTGATGGGGGTAGCGGCCAGCGGATCGCCGGAGGCGGCCGGGCACCTGGCATCCGACATACCCGATCGACTGCCGGACGTCAGGGCCCGGGTCGCGGATCTGGAGCCGCCCACGGGCCCGTTGCTCTTCGTGTCAGAGTCCTCGACGTGAGGGGCCCGCCCGGGCATAAGGGTCACCTCGGCCTGTTCGTCGCGCTCCTCCTCACGGCGTCCGGCCTGCCGGCGCAGACTGGCGGGTGGAGACCCGATGAGAGGGTACTCATCACGGATTTCGGCATCGTAACGTCCCTCGCGAGATCGTCGGGATCCGTGTTCGCGGCGACTACCGGGGGACTGCTGACCTTCGATGAGGCGTTCGAGCGCTCGGAACTGCCGATCACGGTCGAGGACGGTTTCCCGCCGGTCCCGCCAACGGCGATGGTGTTCGATCGCCGCGACCGGTCGCTGTGGATCGCGGCGGCTGGAGAACTGCTCCAGTTCGATCCGTTCAGCCGACGCTTCCGTGACCGGATATCCGTGCGGCAGCCCGTGACGGACATCGTTCCTGGGGAGGCGTCCGGGTCAGACCTGTTCGTGCGGACGTTGGGCGAATGGTGGAGGCTCGACACCTTCAGCCGCGACCGTCGGCGAGCGCAGCCCGCCGCCGTTCTCGCGGCCATCGATGCGAACGCCGACTTGCGGGCGCGAGAAGAGGCGCTCCGAGACCCGTTCTTCCTGGATGCCGCGCGGCAGGCTACTCGCACCCCGTATGCTGGCTCCGCACGAATCCTCGATGTCATTCCCTCGAGAGATGCGTACGGCTGGTGGCTGGGAACGGCAGGGCAGTCCCTGGTCAGCTACGACGGGGTCGGCCGGGTGGGGCGCCGAACGATCTTCGGACCCGCAGGCGCAGGCATGGCGTCGGTGGTGGCAACCGATACCGAAGTCTGGTTCGCTCCCGAATTGCCGCTGGAGGGTCGCTATGCCGTTGCGGTAGCCACGGCGGACCTCCAACAGTGGAGGGCATGGCGAGCCGACTCGTCCAGGGCCGTGCCGGATCTCGTGTCCAAGCTCGTGCGTTTGCCGGGCGGAACCTGGGCCGCGGGAGAGTCGGGGCTTCACTGGATGGGCGATGGACGGGCGGAATGGAGGCAGGAGCGGGACGTCGACCTGTCTTACACGCCGTTGCTCGCTATGGCTGCGGCCTCGGGCCCCTCGGCCGAGGCCGTATGGCTCGGCTCGACTCGCGGGCTACTCCGCGTGAGGGGCGTGGGTGGAGGGGTCGACATCGCCGTCATGCCTTCCACCGCGGTGGGTTCGGTGGTCGAGGCGGACCAGCGGGTATGGATCGGTACCGACTATGGCCTCTACTCGATGCCCGTTCCGGATTCGATCGGACAGATGGTGCAGCCTCGGCGTGCAGAAGGACCATCCGCACTGCGGTCACGGGTGGGCGCTCTGATCGCCTCGGGAGACACGGTGTACGCGGGTCTCGAACGGGAAGTGTGGTGGAGGGCCGGTCGTGACGCCCCGTGGGCCCGAATGGAGTCCATCGGAAGAGCCCGGGCCCGAGTGTCGGCGCTGGCGATCCGCGACGGGGTTCTCTGGGTTGGATCAGCGGCCGAGCTCACGGTAGTCGAAGTCGCCGGCAGCGTGGTCGGAAGCTATTCGTTCGGACCGGATCTGCCGCCCGGGCCCCGGGGGGAAACAGCGATCGCTGACATCGCGGTCGTGTCCTCGACCGAGGCGTGGCTGGCCTTGCCGGCAGGCGCCATCCGCCTGCATGTCCGGCATTGACTCCTCGGTCCGGTAGGCCGCCGCGGCCCGGGGGAATGCGGGACAGTCCGGAGTTCAGGCGAATCAGGTCGTTGATCGACGAAGTCGGAGCGCCTGAAGTCGCGGAAGTGGCTCTTGGACCGGGTGACGATGCGGCGGTCCTTCGTGTGACACCTCCCGAATCAGTCGTGGTCAGCAGCGATCTCTCCGTGGAGGACATCCACTTCCGCCGTGAGTGGCTGACCTGGGACGCGATCGGTTTCCGGGCCGTCGCGGCGGCTTTGAGCGACCTGGCGGCGATGGCGGCGCGGCCGATTGGCGTGCTGGTTTCACTGGCCGTCCCTCCGGAACTCGACGCCCGCACTCTGGCCGAGGTCGCCGGCGGAATGGGAGTCTGCCTGCGCGAGCATGGGGCGGGCCTGCTCGGTGGAGACCTGTCACGGTCACCGGGACCGGTTGTGATCGACGTCACCGTCATCGGAGCTGCCGCGAGACCGGTGGAGCGCTCGGGGGCCGCCCCCGGCCATGAGGTGTGGGTCACGGGACGGCTCGGAGGAGCGGCGGCGGCGGCCGCGGCCTGGTCCGGGGGCCTCGAGCCTCATCCAGCGGCGCGCCGGGCCTTCGAGCGTCCTCGTCCTCGCCTGCTGGAGGCCCGCGTCCTTGCGGAGAGCGCCGACGTCCGCGCTATGATCGACTTGTCCGACGGGTTGGCCTCGGACGCGGAACAGATCGCGGCGTCGTCGGGTGTCCGGCTGGTGCTCGAGGTGGGCGCCGTTCCCGTGCATGAGGTTTTGGAGAACTGGGCTCGACCGGATGCGGCGCTGGCAATAGCCGTCGGCGGAGGCGAGGACTACGAACTCCTCGCCGTCCTGGCCCCGGGAACAGGGCTCGAGGCGGCTTCCAGGCTGTCCCGGGAGTTCGGGCTCGATCTCACGCGTGTCGGAGCCGTCGTTGAGGGTGCGGGCGTCGCGTGGGTCAGCAGGGAGGGGGGTGCGATGGACGCGCCGGGATCCGGTTTCGACCACTTCTCTCCGGAGGCGTGAGAACTTGCTCAGGACCGTGTGGTTCTGGATCGTCACAGTCCCGGCTACCGCCTTTTTTTCGACCGTGTCGATCGTGGGAGGTCTCGTCCGCGCTCCGGCGGGTCTTCACGACTGGGTGCATCGGAACTGGGGCCGGACGGAGCTATGGGCTGCTGGTGTCCGTACGAGCGTCACGGGGCTCGAGTACGTAAGCCTGACGTCTCCCCAGATATTTGTGGCCAATCACCAGTCCATCTTCGACATCTTCGCGATCCTGGCCTACGTGCCGGCGTCGGTTCGGTTCGTCGCCAAGAAGGAGCTCGGTCGTATCCCGATCTTTGCACAGGCCATGCGGGCGGCCGGGCACATATTCATTGACCGAAGAGACAGGCGGGGCGCGACGGAGTCCATGCGCGTGGCCGGTTTGCGAATGAAGCGAGACCGTCTTTCCCTCGGTCTGTTTCCGGAAGGGACGCGCTCGCAGACAGGTCGGCTGGGAGCCTTCAAGAAGGGGACCTTCGGGCTGGCGATCGAGACTCACGTCCCTATTGTGCCGCTGGCCGTGGAAGGGGGATTCCGCGTATCTACCCGGGGCCGGATCCGGGCGTCACAAATGCTCGTGCGTCTGGGCGAACCGATCCCCACGGAAGGTCTGACGGTAGACGACCGCGACAGCGTCCTGGCGTCGGTCCACACGGTAATTGCCTCGCTGTTGGAGGGAGCGAGGAGAGTCCCCGCTCCCTCCGAGTGAGCTACTGGCTGTCCGGCGTGAAGAAGATCGGAACGCCGCCCTCGGTCGGCGCGATGACCAGGTTATTCGATCCGCTTCCCACTTCTCCGAGCACCTCGAGGTACCGCCAGTAGAGATAGCGCTGACCCTGCACTCCGGTCAGGCTCGTGGCGATGATCTCCTGGGCGTCCCTGATGCCTGCGGCCTCGGCCCGCTTCTGATTGGCCTGCTCCTCGACGACCTGCGTCTCGTACGCTTCGGCCTGGACCTGCTGCTCGCGGGCCAGCTTGTTCTCGATCGCCTCCCGGATCGTCTCCGGTGGCTCGATCTCGCGGACGAAGAAGTCCGTGACGACGATCCCCTTCACGGTCAGGCTCTGGTCCATTAGATCCTCGATCCGGTCTCCGATCGTCGCCCGATCGCTGGAGAGGATGTTCGAAGCTTCGACCTCGGCGATCGCGTCCCGAACCGCCGACCGGTACGTGTTGTAGACGTAGGAGTGGATGTCTCCCGGGCTGCCCACCGTCAGATACAGATTGACCGTCGGAATCCGGGTTGATCCGATACCGGTAGGCGGCGTCGACGCCGATCTGCAGCTGGTCGGACGACAGCGCGGTCAGACGCTCAGCCGCACCTTCCCTCGGGTACTGGATCTCCCGAGTCGAGTAGTTGGTCCATGACCGGAGAATCGAGTGGTACAGGCCCTGTCGGATACGGTGTCGAACTCACGGCCCCCGTGACCGGGTTGCGCCGCACGCCCACCTCGTATTCGTCGACGCGATTGAAGCCGAACAGAAACGCAAGCACGACCACCACGATCGCGACCCCGGCTCCGATCGTGCCGGCTTGCTGGATGAGTTTCTTGATCATGATCACCTTCCAATGGGATGTATGGGACGACGGTATTGTCTGTAATTGCGCGTAGAGCCAATTTGAACCCTTCGACGGGGAATGTGACACCCCGAACCAACTCGAAAGCGAGACCATGGCCAGAATCAGCGATATTTCGGCGCGAGAGATCCTCGATTCACGAGGCAATCCCACCGTGCAGGCGGAGGTCGTCCTCGAGGACGGTGTGGTGGGCGCCGCCGCCGTCCCCAGCGGGGCGTCGACCGGACAGCACGAAGCGGTCGAGCTCCGGGACGGCGATTCGTCCCGGTACGGAGGGAAGGGGGTCCTGCACGCCGTCAGCCACGTGAACGGCGAGATCCGGAATGCACTCGACGGGCATGACGCCACGGACCAGGCGTCCATCGATCGCGCGTCTGATCGAACTGGATGGCACCGCGAACAAGAGCCGGTTGGGGGCGAACGCGATCCTGTCGGTCTCGATGGCCGCGGCCCGTGCGGCGGCTGTCCACCTTGGAATCCCCCTGTACCGGCATCTCGGGGGAGATGACGTCAATACCCTGCCTGTCCCGATGATGAATATCCTGAATGGCGGCGCGCATGCGGACAACAGCGTGGACATCCAGGAGTTCATGGTGGTGCCTGTGGGCGCCGCGACCTTTGCCGAAGGGCTTCGGGCGGGCGCCGAGGTGTTCCACGCGCTGAAGAAGCGCCTCAGCGCCGAGGGACACAACACGGCGGTGGGTGACGAAGGTGGGGTCGCTCCGAATCTCGGGTCGGACCGGGAAGCGCTGGAGGTGGTGATCGAGGCGATCCGGGACGCCGGCTACGAGCCGGGAAGCGATGTCGCCGTGTCCCTCGACGCTGCCGCGACCGAGCTGTTCGATCCGGCGAGCGGCTCGTACGTCTTCGAGGGATCGGGTGAGAGAGTCACCCTGACCCCGGATTCCATGGTCGACATGTACGCCAGTTGGCTCGATGCCTACCCGATCGTCTCGATCGAGGACGGCCTCGGGGAGGATGACTGGGAGGGGTGGCGCCGTCTCACCGAGCGTCTCGGAGATCGGGTCCAGATCGTCGGAGACGACCTGTTCGTCACGAACGTCGACCGGCTGAGCCGCGGAATCGAAATGGGCGTGGCCAATTCGATCCTCATCAAGTTGAACCAGATCGGCACCGTCTCGGAAACCCTCGCTGCCATCGAGATGGGACGGAATGCCGGCTACACATCCGTGATCTCGCACCGGTCGGGCGAAACGGAGGACACGTTCATCGCGGATCTCGCCGTCGCGACGTCGGCCGGTCAGATCAAGACGGGCTCGGCCTGTCGATCCGAACGGGTGGCCAAGTACAACCGGCTGCTGCGGATCGAGGAAGAGCTCGGAGGGGCGGCCACGCTATCCGGGTGCGTCCGTGTATGTCTGAGCGCGTCCGTCGGTGGGGCTTTCGCGGGTTGGTGGCCGGTATTGCTGCTGCTCGCGGGCTACTACGCCCTGTTCGGCGGCGTCTACAGCGTGTTTGACATGCGGGCGATGAGGGCGGAGAGGGCCGATCTGGTGGAGAGGCTGGACTCTCTCATCATGCGGACTGATTCGCTGGTGCAGCGAGGAGACAGTCTGGCCACGGACCCCCTGGCCATCGAGCGAACCGCCCGCGAGGAGCATGGTCTCATTGGGGAAGATGAAGTAGTGGTCCGGTTTCACACGGTCGAGAAGGAAAAGGATCCTGAATCACCGGAGGACTAGCGCCCCGGTCGGCGACCTCGAGAAGGCGCGAATGCGGGCCGCAGAACCTTGACGACCCCGACGTGTAATTCTACCTTGGCGGCTCGTCGCGGGGTGGAGCAGTCTGGTAGCTCGTCGGGCTCATAACCCGAAGGTCGCAGGTTCGAATCCTGCCCCCGCTACTGCAGTAGGTGTTCTGAATGGCCGGAGAGTCTCTCCGGCCGCAGCTTTTTTGGGCAGGGTAGCTCAGTTTGGTCAGAGCGGGGGACTCATAAGCCCTAGGTCGCGGGTTCAAATCCCGCCCCTGCCATCTATGGATAAACGAAAACCCCACCGAGACTTACGGTGGGGCTTTTTCTGTGCGTACAGTTTCCCGGTAACGTTAGCGGTAACCAAACGGCGTGTAGGTCGTCCCACCAAAGCGAAGCGCCCGGCGTGCCGCCCTGCATTGGCATTCGCGGCCTTCAGGACAGTCGCTACCGGGCGCTTCGCTGCTGACGGTCTCGCTACGCTGATCCGTCCCTACCACACCGTGACCTCGGTCTCCGAATCAGACGCGATGTTCGTCAACCATCCCTGCACGCCGGCCGGTCTCCAGGCGGCCGTGACCGTCACTCGTGCGGCGAGGCGTAGTCCTCGTCACCCACGCCCGCCGTCTCGAGGGCCGTCTGAAGCTGAGCGTGGCCGATCGCGTCGTTGTAATGGAAGTAGACGGGCATTTCGTTTCGCAGCAGATCCAGGATGTCACTGTACTGGCTGCGATTGAAGTACCCGACCCAATAAGCGCCCGTGTGACGGTTGGCCGGCTTCTGCTGCATGTTGTTCAGGAAGTACAGGTACGCCCGCTGACCTTGCTCGGGTCCCAGCAGCAGGATGATATGGGGCACGGCGTTGCCGCCCGTGCCTAGAGACGGCGATCGCACGTACACGGCGTAACGCTCGATCTTGAAGTGGGCATCCATGCTCGACCTCCCTGTGTGTTTCGCGGTCGGGCGAAGATACCGCGGGCCAGCGACGCGGGACAGCCGCGGCCGTCAGGCCACCTCGGGAACGTTCGGGGCTGATCTTTGTTACACGTATCGGACCTTGAACCAGACGGCTCAATTCGGAGAAGAAATGCTCATTCGCAGGCCCGACGACATTCGTCCTTCGGAGATCACGCCCTACCGGGTCTACATGAACCGCCGGCACTTCATTGGCCGCTCCGCGAAGGCGGCTGCCGCTGCCGCCCTCGTGCCCGGACTGCTGAGCGCCTGCGACGAGCCGGAGCGAATGGAGGCTCGACCGGCGCCGTCGGCCGCCCCCGATGACGCAACGGGAGTCCGCCCGAGTTTCCAGGAAATGAACTGGGAAGACGTGCGGTCGGAACTCGATGAGTCACTGACTCCGTATGCCGATGTCACCGGCTACAACAACTTCTACGAGTTTGGCACTGGCAAGGAAGATCCCGCCCGAAACGCCCACACGCTGGTGACTCGACCGTGGACCGTCGAAGTGACGGGCGAGGTGGCCCGGCCGGCCACCTACGACCTCGACGACTTCCTGGCCCCGCATACGGCGGAAGACAGGATCTATCGGCTGCGGTGCGTGGAGGCCTGGTCGATGGTCATCCCGTGGACAGGGATTCCGCTCGCCGACGTGATCAGGCGATTGGAGCCGACGAGCAAGGCCCGTTTCGTGGAGTTCACGACTCTGTTGGACCCGGAGCAGATGCCCGGTCAGCGCCGGCGTGTGCTCGACTGGCCGTACGTCGAAGGGCTGCGGCTCGATGAGGCCATGAACCCCCTCGCGCTGTTGGCGACCGGGGTCTACGGAAGGGACCTTCCGAACCAGAACGGCGCTCCCCTGCGCCTGGTCGTGCCGTGGAAGTACGGATTCAAGAGCATCAAGTCGATCGTCAAGATCCGTTTCGTCGAGGAGATGCCTGGGACGAGCTGGGCAGTATCGGCTCCGAGCGAGTACGGGTTCTACGCCAACGTGAACCCGGAAGTCGATCATCCCCGGTGGAGCCAGGCGCGGGAGCGCCGATTGGGCGAATTCCGGCGCCGCCCGACGCTGGCGTTCAACGGCTATGCGGAGCAGGTCGCCGATCTTTACGCGGGCATGGACCTGAGGCGGTGGTACTGAGCGAGCGTTTCGAGTGGTAACTATGAGGGTGCAAGCGAATCCGGCCCGGCGACGTCGGATTGCGATCAAGGTGGTTCTGTGGGTCCTCTGCCTCAGCCCGGCCCTGTGGTTGGGCTTCGGCGCGGCGACCGACGGCCTTGGGGCGAACCCGATCGAGGAAATCACGCACCGCACGGGCTGGTGGGCTCTCTTCCTCCTGACCGCCACGCTTGCGATCACGCCGGTGCGCCGGCTGGCGGGCAAGCCAGGCTGGGTCCGCTATCGACGTCTGATCGGCCTGTTCGCGTTCTTCTATGCGACGATGCACTTCCTCACGTATCTGGTGCTGGACCAGTTCTTCGGCTGGTCCTACATCCTCGAAGACATCGCCGAGAGGCCCTTCATTACCGTCGGCTTTGCGGCGTGGGTGATGCTGCTTGCCCTGGCGGTGACGTCCACAACGGGCTGGATACGGCGGCTCCGGAAACAGTGGCAGCGATTGCATCGCCTGGTCTACGTCGCGGCGCTTGCCGGTGGGGTGCACTTCCTATGGAAGGTGAAGGCGGACACGCGCGAACCGCTGGTGTTTCTGGCGGCGATCGTCGTACTGCTCATCCTGCGTGTCTGGGCGCCCTGGAAGCGCACGGCGCCGCGTCCGCGGTGAGCCGGTGTCGGATGAAGAAGGAGGCGTCCCGCAGAAGAACGCCTCCCCGAAGCCGAGTTCCGTGGGCGGCGGGTCAGGTCGCGTAGGCCTTACGCCCCGCCGCCCTTCGCATTTTTCGGTGCTCGACTCGCTGCAGGAGGGCGGTCGAGCGGGCGCCTTCGTACTGGATCACCCCCTCGATCTCCCGTCCGTCGTCGCTCAGTTCTCCCTTGAAGGATGCCCCGTGCTCGGTGACCACGCACAGTCGACCCCGGTCATACGATACGTCTGCCTCGCCCATTCGGTCGCCCGATCGCACCAGCACCGTAGCCTCGAGCTCTCCGTCCGCCGCGCGCCGGATTTCGAAGAGAGGAGTGCCCGTGCGGGCACCGTCGCTGGCCGGCTCGACCCATTGCCAGACTCCCACGACGTCTCCAGGACCCGGATCCGGATACAGGGTGGGGGAGGCCGCCATGTCGGAGAGCATCAGTCCACCGGCGATCACCGCCACGGACAGCAGTACTCGCAGCCCCTCGTGTCTTCTCTCCGCACCGTAGACCATGGCTCTCCTCACCGTCTCCCCTGACCCCCGTCAGTTCGTCGCGCCCGTGTCGGCGCTGCCTTCTCCTACAGCCCGGTAAGGGGCAACGCCCATGCCACCAGTGTCGGAACTCGCAAAATACTATATAATAGCAAATAACAGTCATTACTTGAAGTAAATTACTAACTTAAAGGCGTTCGTTTATGGAAGAAGGTGTGTCGAAACCGGACAGTCGGATCCCGTGGGGTGCGATCTTGCCCCGATCATCGGATCCCGGGTAGAATGCCGCGTCGCACCCGATGTTCGTGCGCCTGGCGTTCGGACGCCGGGTCCGTCCTCCATTCGACCGCCGGAGCGTGAAGTGATACCGGACAGTTTCATTCTGATTTTGATCGTGCTCGCCATTCCCGTGGTTGGGCTCGTCGCAGCCCTCGTGGCGTCGCGGATCCCAAGTCGTCGCTCTGACTCCTGACCGGGTCGCCGCGCGGCTGGCATCGCCGAAGGCCGAGGCTTTGATGGACTCGGGTCCCGGATCGCTCGCGCCCGGCCGTCTTCCGGCGGCCGGTGATCATATGCTGCGCCTGACGGGTGAGATTACCACCAAGGGAAGGCGCACTCGGTCGCGCTTTCAAAAGACGCTGGCCGAGAACATCAGGGATTCCCTGGAAAGCTCGGGGGCGTCGTGCCGAATACGACCCGATTGGAGTCGCCTGTACGTTCGCTCGGATTCGCCGGCGGCTGAGCCTGTCTCGCGCGTGTTTGGAATCAGCACGTTCTCGACGCTGGAGGCCGAGTGCGCGGCTGATCTGGCCCAGATCGTGGAAGTGGGGTTGGGCACGTTCGGGGAGCGAGTTCGGGGAAGGTCATTTGCCGTTCGGGCCCGCCGGGCTGGCACCCACCCGTTCAGTTCGCAGGACGTGATGAACCAGCTCGGCGCCGCGCTGGGTGAGGCGGCGCGCGTGGATCTGAGCCACCCGGATGTCGAGGTATTCGTAGAGGTCCGGGACGAGCGCGCGATGTTCTATGCGACGAAGGAGCCGGGAGCTGGAGGGCTTCCCCTGGGAGTGGAGGGCAGGGCCGTCTGCCTTCTTTCGGGTGGCTTCGACTCCGCGGTCGCCGCCTGGATGATGCTTCGTCGGGGCGTGGCACTCGACTACGTCTTCGGCAACCTCGGGGGCGATGCCTATCAGCGGATGGTGCTCGAGGTGGCCCGGATCCTCGCCGATCGCTGGAGCTACGGTACGCGACCTACGCTTCTTTCCCTCGACTTCGAGCCGGTGGTGACCGAGATTCACAGGACGTTCCGACCGTCTTTTCAGCAGATTGCCTTGAAGCGGGAGATGTACCGGGCGGCAGAGCGCGTAGCGTCTCGGCTCGGGGCGGATGCGATCGTGACCGGCGAGGCGGTGGGTCAGGTATCATCCCAGACCCTGGCCAACCTGCGGGCGATCGATGATGCGAGTTCTCTGCCGGTACTCAGGCCCCTCGTGGGAATGGACAAGGAGGAGATCATCTCTCGCTCCCGGCAGATCGGAACCTACGAGATCTCGGCCAAGGTCCGTGAGTATTGTTCGATTAGCACCGGGAGACCGGCAACGGCCGCTTCCCCGGGCGCTGTACTGCACGAAGAACGGGAACTCGACCGTTCGATTCTCGAGCACAGTCTGGCGTCCGCGAAGCTGTTCGACCTTCGATCCATGGATATGGCGCGCGTGGCGGGCGAAAGCGTATTCGTCGACTCGATCCCCGATGGAGCCGTGGTTCTGGACACGCGTGCCCTCGAGTCTTACCACAGGTGGCACTGGAGCGGCGCCGGTCACAGGGAGTACCTGGACTTGTTGACGAACTTCGGAGAACTGAGCCGCGAACCGACCTACGTACTCTACTGCGAGTTTGGACTCAAGAGCGCCCGCGTGGCCGAGCTGATGCAGCGGGCAGGCTACGAGGCCTACAGCTTTCTGGGTGGGGTAAAGGGTCTGCGAGCCCTGGCGCGGAGCCGGGACCCGGGGCCTGCGGCGCCTGCCAACAGGAGCGGCACCGACGTTGACTGAGGAAGCGCTGGAGCTCGAACAGCTCCTCGAGAGGATCGTCGCCGGCGGGGAGGTCCCGAGGCACATCGCGATCATCATGGACGGCAACGGGCGGTGGGCGCGGGAGCGGGGGCTACCCCGCTTTATGGGGCATCGGGAAGGTATGAAAGCGGTTCGGAGGGCGGTCACGGGCTGTCTTCGAGATGGACGTCCAGCACGTCACCCTGTACGCGTTCTCGAAGGAAAACTGGTCCCGCCCACCGGACGAGATCGCCGCTCTGATGCGTCTGTTGTCGGAGTACGTGGAACGCGAAGAGAAAGGCCTCGCGGAGAGAGGCGTTCGCGTCCGCGTGATCGGGGACAGAGCGCGCCTGTCTCCGGCGGCCGTGCAAGCGGTCGAGTCGATCGAGCGGGCGACGGCGGACGAAGAGACTCTCGTCTTGAACCTCGCGATCAGCTACGGCTCGCGTGATGAGATCCTGTCCGCGGCTCGATCCCTGGCAGGGCGATGTGTCGCCGGGGACATGGACCCGGACGACATCGATGAGGCAGCTTTCGCGTCGGCGTTGTACACGATGGGATCGCCCGATCCGGACCTGCTTATCCGTACGTCCGGGGAGATGAGAGTCTCCAATTTCCTGCTCTGGCAGATCGCGTATTCGGAGATTCACGTGACAGAGCGTCTGTGGCCTGATTTCGGCGAGCAGGACCTGTATGAAGCGGTGCTCGACTACCAGCGGCGCGAGCGTCGCTTCGGCCGCGTCACACGGTGAGCGCACATGGCGTCTAATCTCGGTCAGCGGTTGACGGTGGCGGCAGTCGGCATTCCCGTGACGGTTGCCGTCACCTACGTGGGAGGCCCCTTCTTCGCGGCCGGCCTCGCGGTACTCGCGGCGGTTGCCGTGTGGGAGATCGGTCGAATGGTGGAAGCCCGGGGCGACCGCTTCGTATACGTGGCGGGAATGCTGCTGGCCGCGTCCTACCCCATGGCCGCCCTCTACCTGGAACCCGCGGATTCCTGGAGTATCACTCTCGCGGCCGTCGTATTCGTGACCGGAGTCGCGACGCTGCGGTTAGCTCCGGCGGACAGGCCCTTTCAGGCGGCGGCCCTGACGCTCACGGCTGCGCTTTACGTGGGGGGGCTGATCAGTTTCGGTGTGCTGCTGCGCGAGCGATTCACGGACAGTGCCGTCGAGGGCACACTCTTCTTCTTCCTCCCCGTCGCGCTCACCTGGCTCGCGGACACGGCGGCATACTTTGGTGGGAGGGCGTTCGGGAAGCGCAAGCTCTCGCCGATCATCAGTCCCAACAAGACTGTAGAAGGAGCCATTTCGGCCCTGGTCGCCGGCCCTCTCGGCGCTCTCTTCTATGGCATGGTCGTGCTTCCACGGCTCGGCGACTCCCTGGGCATCCCGGGCCTTCTGGCTCTCGGGCTGATCGTCGCGATCGTCGCGACGATCGGTGATCTGGCCGAATCCGCTCTGAAGCGCGAATGCGGGGTCAAGGACTCGTCCGGGCTGCTGCCCGGGCACGGAGGCCTCCTCGACCGCATGGACTCATTGCTGTGGTCCATACCGGCGGCGTGCGTCTTTCTTCTGGCATTCCTGTGACGGACCCCCGGCGGGTAGTCGTTCTCGGCGCAACCGGCAGCATCGGCAGTTCGACCCTCAACGTCATTGCCCGGCACGCCGAACGCTTCCGGATTGCCGCGCTGACTGCGGGTCGGCGAGCGGACGCCCTGAATCGGCTGGCGGCACGCTGGAATCCGGACTACGTGGTACTCGCCGATGGCGCGGACCGGCTCGACGCCGATCCCTGGGCCGGCGAGTGGCGCTACGGCAGAGATGAGGTGAAGCTGGCGGCCGGCGATCCGAGCATTCCCATCGTCGTCAATGCGCTGGTGGGATTTGCGGGTCTCGAATCCACACTGGCCGCCCTGGAGGCGGGCAAGCGGCTGGCCCTGGCCAACAAGGAGTCTCTCGTCGTCGGGGGTGAGCTGGTGCTCGAGGCCGCGACCGTGGGGGGAGGCGAACTCTTCCCGGTGGACAGCGAGCACAGCGCCATTCTCCAGTGCCTGGGTAGCCGGCCCACGGCCGAGGTGAACCGCGTGATTCTCACGGCTTCGGGCGGACCGTTCAGGGACTGGCCCGCTGACCGGTTTGCGACGATTCGCCCTCAAGATGCGCTGGCGCACCCCACCTGGAGCATGGGGCACAAGATATCGGTCGACTCGGCGACGCTCGCCAACAAGGCGCTCGAAGTAATCGAAGCCCACCTGCTGTTCGGGCTCGACTACGACCAGATCGACGTCGTCGTGCACCCCGCCTCGATCGTGCACTCCATGGTGGAGTTTCGGGACGGCTCCACGGTGTCTCAGCTGGGGTATCCGACGATGGAAGTCCCGATCCTCTTCGCTCTTTCGGCCCCTGAGCGGCTGTCGAACGAATTCCGCTCCTTCGATCCCGTCGGTGCGAGCCCTCTGGAATTCGAGCGACTGCGCCGAGAGGACTTCCCGATGTTCGAGCTCGGTATCGCGGCCGGCCGCTCGGGTGGCACCGCGCCCGCCGTCTACAATGCGGCGAACGAGGTCGCCGTGCAGGCCTTTCTCGAGGGCCGCCTGGACTTCCCGGGGATCGCGCGGCTGGTCGAGAAGGCGCTGTCCTCGATGCCGGCGACTCCGGTTGAGAGCCTCGAGCACCTGGTCAGCGTCGATGCGGAAGTCAGGTCACGCTGCATCGAGACCGTCGGAACACAGCCGGCGACGAGGGGTGAAAAGACTCCGTGAACGAGCACTCCATTACCCGTACGGACGACCTGAGCGAATGCTGATTACCATTCTGTCGACCATCGTCGTGTTGGGCGTCCTGATCCTGGTCCACGAGTTGGGCCATTTCTGGGCGGCCAAAGCCGTGGACATCGAGGTGTCCCGCTTCTCCATCGGTTTCGGACCGAAGATCGTCGGTTTCACCCGGGGCGAGACGGAGTACGTGCTCGCCGCGATTCCGCTGGGCGGCTACGTGAAGATGGAGGGGATGGTCGGAGAGGACGCGGTCGCCCCGCTGGAGGGTAAGACGGAGCCCGCCCGGCAACCGTCTCCGCGTGATTTCGACGCGAAGCCTCTGTGGGCCCGGTTTCTCGTGATCATCGCGGGCGTCACGATGAACTTCATCTTCGCGTTCGTCGCGTTCACCTTCGTTGCCCGGTCCGAGGGAGTGGTCGACCCGATCGTCGGTGAAGTGACGGAAGACAGTCCGGCGGAGGCCGCAGGATTCCAGCGGGGTGACGAGATCCGCGAACTCGATGGTCGCCGGATCCGGAGTTGGGATGAAGTGCAGCAGTACGTGGGAATGCGGCCAGCGACACCGATTACGGTGACCGTCGAGCGGCATGACGATTCGGTCGAACTCGAAGCGACCACGGGAACGGGGGTCGTTTACAGCGAGATCGCCCGCGACTCCGTGGAATTCGGCTTTCTGGGAATCGTCGCCTGGTCGGACGGAGCCCGAGACCTCACGCTGGCCGAATCGGCGGCCGCCGGTTGGCATCGTACGGGGGCCTGGACCCTCGAGATCTTCACGTTCCTCAAGAAACTGGTCACGGGCCGCGGCTCGGCGAAGGAGCTGGGCGGACCGATCGTGATCGGTCAGTTGTCGGGGGCCGCCGCGCGGCAGGGCCTGTCGGCGTTCCTCAACTTCATGGCCATCATCAGCGTCAATCTTGCGGTCCTGAATCTCCTCCCTATCCCCGTGCTCGACGGCGGCCACCTCGTGTTTCTGTTCGCAGAGGGCGTGCGGGGCGGACGGCCGGTCAGCCCTGAGAACCGGCTCCGATGGACACAGGTCGGCATGATCCTGGTGATGGGTCTGATGGTACTCGCGTTTGCGAACGACATCATGCGACTGGTAGGCATCTGATCCGTCGTTTCCGGCAAGGCGCCGGGCCGGGCTAGCTGAACAGCTGCAACTGAGGACCGCCGTTTCGCGCCACGTCCACCAGCGCCGCTACGTCGTATAAGGGGGACGGCTGGTCCTGTGGGGCGACGTCCACCACGCCTCGATATCCTGCTCGGGCGAGTCGCTTTCTGGCCTGCTGCACGGCAGCCGATGGTGCGTTGCACTCGTCGCTCAGGTGGGCGAGGAGGAATCCACCGAGGGCCGGGTGGAGCAGGTCGGCGGCCAGCTCGGCGGCGAGCCGATTCGACAGGTGACCGCGACTGCCGCCTATCCGCTGTTTGACCGACCACGGATACGGGCTTTCCCGCAGCATGATCTCGTCGTGATTCGACTCCAGTACGACAAAGTGACACCCCGCCAGTGCATTCCGGATGGGCGTCGTAGCCCGACCCAGGTCAGTCGCGACGCCCAGTTTCAATCCGCTCTCGGGATCCAGGATCGTGAGCGCCACCGGGTCTGCCGCATCGTGACACGTGGATGACGGGTGAATCCGTGCCTCCCCGAGCTTGAAGGGCACTTCGCCCTCATAGTGCCGCACCGTCTCCGAACCTCTCAGGAGAGCGGAGCAGGCACGCTCAGTGACGGGCGTCAGGTAGAGAGGCCAGTCCCAGCGACGGGCTGCGATCCCGATGCCCGCCGTATGGTCCCGGTGCTCGTGCGTGACGACGACGGCCTGGATCGACTCGGGCGCGACGCCCAGAAGGTCGAGCCGGCGGGCGATCTCCGAACCGCTGAAGCCGGCGTCCACGAGAAACCGTGTCTGGCCGCACTCGACAAACACGGAATTGCCGCGGCTGCCGCTTCCCAGGGTCGCGACCCTCAAACGGCGTCGCCCCGATCCGCGGTGTCCCAGCACGCCGCCAGCCATGCCGCGGTAGTCTCGTCGAACTCGACATCCCGGCGCTCCATGACCCGCCGAGCGGTCGCCAGGAAGCGATCGCGCTCGTGCGAGGGTCCTTCTGAGTCGGAGCCCCACGAGAAAGGTGATACCCAGGCAGGGGGAAGGGAGTCACCGAACAGGTTCGAGCCGGCGCCCACGATCGTACCGGTGTTGAGCCGCGTCCCGATCGCCGTCTTCACGTGGTCGCCCAATAGACAGCCGAGCTTGCGCAGGCCCGTATCGACGGGACCGTCAGGCCCGCCGATACGGATGGAACCGTAATTGTTCTTGAGGTCGCTGTTCGTGGTCATGGCTCCGAGGTTGACCCACCGTCCAAGATAGGAGTGACCGAGGAATCCGTCGTGCGCCTTGTTCGTGTAGCCGAGGATGACCGATTCCTCGATCTCTCCCCGCAGCCTGCATACGGGACCAATGCTCGACATGCCTATGGTTCCACCCAGAAGGATCGTGGACGCCCCCACGTAGAGTGGGCCCTCGAGTCGGCATCCGGTCCTCACATCCACGCCGTCAGCAAGCCGAATCGGCCCGGTGCGCGTGTCGAAAAGAACCCCCGGCTCGACGTGCACGTCCGCGCCGAGAATGAGAGGGTGAGGTCCCAGCTTCCACGTGCCCTCCGGCAGACGCTCGACCCCCCCCCGGTTCACGGCATCCCCCGCGAGGTCCGCCGTGAGACGGCCGGGATTTTCGGCCACGAACCTCCACGCCGTATCCAGATGTCCGCCCTCGACGCGAGTCGTCTTCCACGTCGACGCCCCGGCACGGTCGTCCGGAGCCTCGAGCCATGCGGCTTCCGGGCCGGAAACTCCAGCCGGCAGGTAGCATCCTACGATCTCGTCGTCCGTGCGGAGAAGGACGGGTGTCTCTCCGCGTCCCTCGAAACGAGCATCGACCGACGGGACGAAGCGCGACGAGATCAGCAGCCGTTCGCCATCGGCACCCCGGAAACCGCGCTCGATCACGCTCGGGGCGCCCGGCTCCTTGAAACCGGCGAGCCACGGCCGCGTGAGAACCGCGGTGGTTGGACGGCCGGCGAACCGCTCGATGCGCTCTCGGAGGAGCAGGGTACCGAAGAGCAGTTCGGAGCACGGCCGTGTGAGCGAGAACGGATGCCAACCGTCGGCGACTGCATCATCGAACAGGTAGAGCTTCATCTCACCGATCTCCCGCACGCAGGTGGCCCACAAGCTCTTTCAACTGGGCAGCCGCTGAACGCCGCGTGACCATCGTTACGTCTCCGGACTGTACCACGACCAAATCGTCGACATCGTACAGGACGATCGTTCCGTCCTCACTCCACACCACGTTTCGGGAAGCATCGACAGCCTGCGCCGATCCGACCATCACATTCCCCTGGGGATCGGCGGCGCGTGTGCGCGCCAGGGCATTCCACGAGCCCACGTCGTCCCAGGCGAAACTGGCCAGAGCCACCTCGACGGCTGCGGCTCGTTCCATCACGGCTACGTCGATGCTGATGGGAGCGACCGCCTCGAAGAACGCTCGGGGGCCAGCACTCTCCAACAGGGGCATCGCATCGGCGATCTCGGGTGCGAGATCACGAACGGCGGCCAGCAAGTCGGCCGCCCTCCAGACGAAGATCCCTGTATTCCACAAGAAGCCGCCGGCACCCAGATAGGACTCCGCGGTCTCGAGGTCAGGCTTCTCGACGAAGCGGCGGGCCCGCCACAACCGGTCTCCCGTTGACTCCCCGACCTCCACGTAACCGTATCCCGTCTCCGGCCGGTCGGGTTGGGCTCCAAGGCATACCAGGGCCCCGCGCTGGGCTGCCGGAAGAGCCCGGTCGATCGTGTGCGCCAATTCGTCGATGGGCCGGATGAGGTGGTCGGAATGAAGAGAGATCATCAGGGCGCCAGGGCTGAGCTTCTCGATCTCGAACGCCGCCCAGGCCAGGGCAGGACCGGTATTTCGCGGCGTCGGCTCGACCAGGAAACGGGCCTCGGTCAAACCGGGAGCCGCGAGGCACAGGGACTCCACGAGCGGCTCGCCGGCGACGACCCGGACGCGGTCGGGTCCGACCAGGGACTCGGCCCGCTCGAGGGCGTCCTGGATCAGTGGCTGCCCACTGCCGAGAGCCAGCAACTGCTTGGGTCGATCGGGCCGCGACGCCGGCCAGAACCGGCTACCCTCGCCACCTGCCAAGACTACGGCGTAGCAATCGTGGGATGAGATCATCTCGGTCAAGAACCTGTCGGGCTCGAAAGGGGAACCGGGCTCGCTGACGCGAGTAACTGGCGATGCAGAGTAAGGTACTGGACCTCGCGCTGGTGAGAAACTCTGCTATCTTTCGGCCGAGGAGCACTCGAGAGGAGCTTTTCATTGTCTGTGATTCGATATATTCCGGTGGCTGGACTGGCCGCGGTCGTGGCGCTGACCGGCTGTGGCAGCGGTACCGAGCCGATTCTGATTCCGATCCCTGACGAGACCCGCGAGTCAGTCATGGTGGACGTCACTACCGGTTCCATCGGTGACCCGTCGGCGTTCGACATCATCAGCGGCGAGTCCGTGCGGACGGATCAGTTCTCGGGCTGGGACTTCTTGTTCCAGATCGCGGAGGATGGCAGCACGCTGTTGTGGCCCCGCAGCGCGATCATAGAGGAAGACGAGGACTCGGGACTTCAACTCAGCTCCCGCACGTTCGACGATCTCACCGAAGCTCCGGAGGAGGGTTACGTCCAGCTTGACTCCGTGCCCGTGGCCGTCAGGAGACGTGTTCGCGGCGCGCAGCCGGCGGAATCCTGTGTTCGGGTCTATCCGATGCCGTAATTTCGCCAAGATCGAGATCCTGGAGATCGATGCAGGCGAACGAACGGTCTTGTTTCGCCACCTCGTGAATCCGAACTGCGAGAAGCGGAAGCTGGTTCCGGGGGCAGAGGAGTAGGTGCTCGACCTCCGGGCGTATCGCGCGGGGGCGGACGATGTCCGGGAGCGCCTGGAGCGCCGTGGAGATCCGAGCGTTCTGACTGCCCTGGATCGCGCCCTCGAACTGGACGCGCGCCGGAGAGAGACCATCTCAGAGGTCGAGGTCCTGAAGGCGCGGCGGAACGAGGTGTCCCGAGAGATCGGCAGTCGGAAGGGCGAGGGAGCGGACGCCGCCGAGCTGATCGCCGACATGCAGAGCGTCGCGGATCGGATCCGGCAGCTGGACGGTGATCTCCAGACGGTGGAGCAGGAACTTCGCTCCGAGCTTCTGGCAATCCCCAACGTTCCCGACCCCAGGGTTCCCGTGGGCGACGAAGGAGACTTCGAGGTCGTCCGCGAGTGGGGTGATCCGCCACAGCTGGATTGTGAGCCCCGACCTCACTGGGACATTGGCTCCGGGCTCGGCATCCTGGATCTGGAGCGGGGAGCGAAGATCGCCGGATCGGGCTTCCCGCTGCTCATGGGGGCCGGTGCCCGTTTGAGCCGGGGACTCATAGACTTCATGCTCGACCTCCACACGACCGAGCACGGCTATACCGAGGTTGCGCCGCCATTCCTGACCAACCGGGACTGCCTCATCGGTACCGGCCAGCTTCCGAAGTTCGAGGACGATCAGTACCGGACGGTTCCGGACGACCTGTTTCTGATCCCGACCGCCGAGGTGCCGGTGACCAACCTGCACCGCGGGGAAATCCTCGATGGCCAGGACCTGCCGAGGGCGTACGTTGCGTATACGCCGTGTTTTCGCCGAGAGGCAGGTGCCGCGGGCCGGGACACGCGCGGATTGCTCCGGGTTCACCAGTTCGACAAGGTCGAGCTCGTGCGCTTTACGCGGCCGGAAGATTCGGTCGACGAGCTCGAGCGGCTGACGCGCCACGCCGAGACCGTGCTGGAGCGGCTCGGGCTGCCCTACCGGAGGATTCTGCTTCCGGCCGGGGACCTTGGCTTCGCGAACGCGATCACCTACGACCTCGAGGTCTGGTCGGCGGGGGTCGGGAAGTGGCTCGAGGTGTCCAGTTGTTCTTCGTACAGCGACTACCAGGCTCGGCGGGCGGAGATTCGATATCGTCCCGAGGGCAAGGGGAAGCCGGCGTTCCTGCACACGCTGAATGGTTCCGCCGTGGCGCTGGCTCGTACCATGGTGGCCCTGCTGGAGAACAATCAACAAAGGGACGGGTCCGTTCTGGTACCCGAGGCCCTGCGTGACTACGTGCGACAGGAGCGCCTGACGATCTCGTGATCCGGCGACTGGTACCGATCGGCATCGTCGCCGCGTTCTCAGCGGTTCTGGTTTCGTATCTCGCCTACACCTGGCAGCTCTCACTGGAGATGCGGTCAAACGCCACGGTCTTCAGTCAGATCTACTTCCAGGTGGTCCAGGCCGTAGCCTCTCCGGAGGGCATGACCGCCGAGGCGGAGTTCCAGCTGTTGCTACAACTCTACGACCTCGGCATTCCGGTGGTGCTGACGGACCCCGCGGGCGCTCCTACCCTGATTCGAAATCTCCCCTTCGACGCCGACCTTGAGAATCCTGACCAGCGTGGATCGGGTCCGGCGCTACGTCGAGCGGCTGGACGAAGAGAACCCGCCGCTGATAGACGATGATCGCAACTTCGCGGTCCACTACGGAGAGCCGCTTTACCTGCAGAGATTGCGCTGGATTCCGTGGTTGCAGGCGGTCTTGCTCCTGGGGGTCGTGGGCACGGGCGTGTGGATGATCCGCACCTCCTCGCAAAGCGAACGTGAGCGCATCTGGACGGCCATGGCCAGGGAGTCCGCGCACCAGATGGGGACTCCCCTGAGTTCGCTGGTCGGCTGGCTCGAGTTGTTGGAGGCGACGGCCCCGGCAGAGGCCATGCGTCCGGATGGGATCAACGTCCTCGGCGAAATGGAGGACGATGTCAGGCGCCTGGAGAAGGTGTCCCGGAGGTTCGAGCTCATCGGGCGCAGGCCGGCCCTGCGAGCCGTATCGATCTACGAGGTCGCCGACCGGCTCGGCCGTTACTTCAGGGCGCGCACGCCCTCAATGCGAGAGCAGGTGAAACTGGAGATCCTGATTCCCGAGGACGCCCCGGCCGTGCTGGGGAACGAGACTCTGCTCGAGTGGGCGTTCGAGAGCCTCTTCAAGAACTCTCTCGACTCGCTCGCAGGTCGTGATGGACGAATCGCGGTGAGCTGGCTTGGAGTGGAAGACGGAGTGGCGCACATCCGGTTCGAGGATGACGGCCCCGGGGTAGACCCCAGGCTGCGCAGGCGGGTCTTCGATGTCGGGGTCACGACCAAACAGGGAGGCTGGGGGGTGGGGCTGTCGCTCGTCCGGAGGATCTTCGTGCAGGCGCACAGGGGTTCCGTGGTCCTGGAGCCGACGGAGACGGGCGCCAGCTTCGCCATCTCCATTCCCCTCGCGGGCTCGGACGCGTGACCGGACTGGCGCTGAATCCCGAGCAGCGACACGCGGTGGAGTACGGCGCTGGTCCCCTCCTGGTCCTGGCCGGTGCCGGTTCGGGCAAGACGCGCGTCCTCACCGCCCGCGTGTCCCGTCTCATTCGCGAGGAAGGCGAGCGGCCCCAGCAGATCCTAGCGGTAACGTTCACCAACAAGGCCGCCGGGGTCATGCGTGACCGAATCGCAGACCTCCTCGGTGAGGAGCCGAGAGGGCTGTGGGTGGGGACGTTTCATTCGATCGCGGCGCGTCTCCTGAGACGGGAAGGGGACCGCCTGAAGCGTGGCGCCAACTTCACCATATACGCCGAAGACGATTCGCTCCGGGCGATCAAGCGGGCCATGGAAGAGTCGGACCTCGATACAGAGCGCTGGTCGCCGAAGCTGATCCGGGCCCGGATCTCGGACGCCAAGAACGCCCTCGTGTCGGCCGACGAGTATGCGGCATCGGCGTTCGACCTGGCGGCGCAAGGCTACGGCCAGGGTCTACCCTGCCTACGAGCGGATCCTCGCCCGATCGAACGCGTACGATTTCGACGACCTGCTGGCGAACGCCGCGCGCCTGCTGGAGGAAGTGCCGGAGGTGGGTGATCGGTACGCTTCGAGGTTCCGCCACGTGCTGGTCGACGAATACCAGGACACGAACCACGCGCAGTACCGCATAGTGAAGAGACTGGCCGCCGGGCACGGCAACATTTGCGTGGTGGGAGATGACGACCAGTCGATCTACGGGTGGCGAGGGGCGGATATTCGGAACATCCTGGACTTCGAGCGCGATTTTCCAGGCGCCGAAGTCGTCAGGCTCGAGGAGAACTACCGGTCGACTTCCGCGATTCTCGAGGTCGCGAACGCGGTGATCGCGAACAACCAGGACCGGAAGGAGAAGCGGCTGCGCACCCGGAGGCCTGAGGGTGAACCGGTCCAGGTGATTCGAGTGTCAGACGAGCGCGCAGAGTCGAATTGGGTGGTCGGTGAAGTGCAGTCCAGTGGGGCGGGGAGGGCGTTCGAGGACCACGTGGTCCTGTACCGTACGAACGCTCAGTCGAGACCGTTCGAGGAGGCCCTCAGACGAGCCCGGATTCCCTACCGGATCGTGGGAGGTGTGCGATTCTACGAGCGCAGAGAGATCAAGGACGTGCTGTCCTACCTGCAGCTTGCCGTGAATCCGGCGGATGAAGCGTCGTTTGCGCGAGCCGTCTCGTGGCCGCGGCGCGGCGTGGGTGGCGTGACCCTTGACCGGCTTCGGGCCGCGGCAGAGGCTCGATCGCTCACCCTTCTGGCAGCGGCCGAGATGGCGAAGACCTTCGAGGGCATGCCGCCAGCCGGGGGGCGCTCGCTGGAAGACTTCGCGGCCGGGGTCAACGCGCTGGCCGAGCTGGCCCGGGAGAGCACGACGGAGGAAGTGATCCGGGAGTGCATCCGGAGCTTCGGGATGGTTGCCGCCCTCGAGACCGAGGAGGACGGAGCCGACAGAATCGCCAACGTCACGGAGTTGCTGGCGGCCGCCGCGGCCTTCGATCCGGCCGAGGTCGAGGACGCGCTGGAGGACTCGACGGACCTCGAGCTCTACCTGCAGTCCGCCGCGCTGCACGCCGACATTGACGACTATGACGATCGGGAAGCGGGCGTCACGCTCATGACGCTTCACAACGCCAAGGGCCTCGAGTTCCCCGTGGTCTTTCTCGTCGGGATGGAAGACGGGCTGTTTCCGCTTGCCCGCGCGATGGAGAGCCGCGAGGAGCTCGAGGAGGAGCGCCGCCTGTTCTACGTCGGCGTGACGCGGGCCGAAGACCGCCTCTTCATCACGCACGCCGACCGACGCTGGCGCTACGGAAACGAAATGCGGGCCGAGCCATCCTCGTTCCTTCAAGAGCTTCCCGATGGGCCGGTTCAGTATCGGTCGGTGACCTCTCGTCCCGGCCGCTTCGCCTCACGCTCCACGGGTTCGAGGAAGACGCCTCGCGGTCCTCGAACCGACGTGGGGTCTGGCGCTTTTGGGGATCCGAGCCGGTCAGTCGGGAGCGGCGCAGGGTGGTCGGGATCGGGCGGGGGGGCCTTCGACTGGCACCGCGGGGGAAAACGCCCTCCAGCGTCGGCAGAGCCGGGAACCCTACGCTACGATTACTCGGATTCGCAGGAGGAACTGCGACTCGAAGCGGGGGCGAGCGTGGTGCACCCGAGGTTCGGCGACGGGCAGATCCTCTCGATCACGGGCGAAGGCCGCCTGACCCGTGCGGAAATCGAGTTCGCGGACGGAATTCGCCGCAAAGTCATGGTCGCCCACGCCGGTCTCCGGCCGGCGTGAACCAGCCCGTCACCCGAAGATCGCGTCCAGTTCACGTGGGGCATCCGCGCCACTCCGGCTGATCGCGCGTTCGACGGAATCGATGGCTTCGCGGTTGGCGCCGCCTCTTTCCTCCCACAGCCGAGTAGGCCCGGCCGGGAGTGGAAAATGGTCGTCAGCCGTGGCGAGGATGGCTTCGGGACTCTGCCAGCCCTCGGCCAGGAGAACACGGCGGCGGATCCTCTTGGCTTCGGTCAGCCGCTGGTCTCCGATCGGATCCTCGGCCGCGGCCCGGGACAACTCGTCCCTGAGCAGGAAATCGGCCACCATCTCGAACCCGTGACGCTGGTAGTGGACCACCTGAGTTGGGTCCAGGTCCCAGCGAGAGTTGTCAATCACGGTGTCGAAGATCGAGTGCCAACTCTCGTTTCCCGATATCCGAATCATCCCGCGAAAGATCCGCCGGTTGGTCGAAAACGTGAACAGAGTGCTGGACAGGACTCTGTGAAACAGGGCGTCCGTGCCCGAGTGGTCGAACCGAGTGACGATCCAGCGGGCCAACTGCGCGTACTCCGGGCCCACGTCCACATCCATCCGATGTTCCCAGTACGAGTGTCCGAGCGCACGCGTGGAAGGGGTGAGAGTCAGCATTCGCGGGACGAACGTGTTATGTGCCAGGACGTCTGCGGCGAGATGGCACAGGTAGCCGGTCATCGCCGAGCGAAGGCGCTCGTCTCGTCCCGCCGCCCGGTGGATTTCGCGTGCCACGTGCCAGTGATGGCAGTGCCGTCCGACAGGCGCGTACTTCTTGGCCATCGAGATATCGGCCGCGAGGCTACCGTAAAGAAAGTCGATCGGATACCGGGCAATGACGGCGGCGATCGATGAGGGGAATAGGTCCAGTGACCTGAGGATCTCGATCCCGATCTGGGTGTGAGTGGCCGGTCCCCAGGCGAATGCCGCGTCAGGAACGAGCAGGAGCAGCGCCGCCGCGACGACTACGCTTCCAACGAGTGATTTGCCGCTCAACCCAGGCGCCTGCGCTCCGTGCGCACTTTGCGTCTCTTCCTTCCTCGACCACCCAGTCTGAGTGCGCGCATGATGGCCGCCGTGGAGAAGAACGTCTCCTCCGCTTCCTCGACGGCGACCTCGAGGAGGGCGTTGATCTCGGACACTCGGTCTTCCGCCAGCTCGACCATGCTCTCCACCGAACTCGTCGCCCGAATCACCGTCCGGTCGATTCGCCCCACATCGTCTACCAGTGACGTGGCCACGGTGCCAACCTGGTCCAGCAGCCCCTGCGACTGATCGAGCACGGGGAGCGCCTTGCGCTGAAATTCGCCCGCCGCTTCCTCGATCTGCCCTGTCACCCTCAACAACCGGGGAATCAACGCAAGCATGCCGAAGATGGCGATGGCGCTGAGCAAGATCCAAAGGATCAGCGACAGGATGACCAATATCTCGTAGAAGGTCACCGAACCTCCCGGTTCCATGAGGGGAACGATCGCCTCAAGATGCCCCCAAAGATCCCTAAGGACAACTCTCTTCCGGCCGAGAGCGCACGATGCGGGCCATCGAGATGATCGCCGGGAAAGGAGATGGCTGTGTCCGCCGGTTCATCACGCGTGTGTGCGCTCATACTGCGATATGTACTCGACCGCCGATGCGGGATCGGCGCACTGTCGCAACCCGTCTACGAAAGCCTGATCTCTTCCCAGTCGTGCGATTCGCGCAAGCAGTCGCGTATGGTGACTCGCCCGGTCGGGGGGCGACAGGAGGACGAAGAACACGTGAACGGGCTCGCCGTCCACCGAGCGGTAATCCGCGCCGTCCTTGCAGATCCCCAGGAGCACCTGCGGCTCGCGGATGCTGGAACTGATCGCATGCGGGATGGCTATACCATGCCCGATGCCGGTGCTGAGCACCTTCTCCCTCGCGAGCAGGGCGGCCAGTACGGTCTCCGTCGTCGCCGCAGGGCCCTGGTCGGCGACCGGGGCCAGCAACTGTTTAAGGATGCCCCGCACGTCGTCATCCTCCACGTCGGTAACGACTCGTTCTTCGGCCAGGTATTCCGTGAGATTCATGGCGCCGTCATCCAGGGATGGGCCTGTCGTGCGGCGTGAGCACCGCGAGATCGAGGAAGCATAGAGGCGTTCCGGAAAACCTGTCAAGGAGCCGGGAAACCGCGTTGCCGCACCCGAGGGACGTGACCTAACTTGGCTCACCACGCGATGCGCAAGCAATGCGAACGATGTCACGCAGGGGTGATGATGCACTATCGGATCGAGGGACCCTCCACGCTCAGCGGTCGATTCAAGCCAGCGGGCAACAAGAACGCGGCCCTGCCGATTCTGGCCGGTTCCTTGCTGGCGGATGAGCCGGTTGTCCTGGATAACGTTCCCGACATCCGGGACGTACGGACGATGATCGAGTTGCTGGAGAGCGTCGGCGCAAAGGTGACCTGGGAGGGTGGCGGAAGTGTGGTCGTCGATCCGCGCGACGTAAGTGGTGGAGAGCTCGACGCTGATTTGTCGAGCCGAATCCGGGCGTCCATCCTTCTCGCTGGCCCGCTGCTTGCCCGGACGGGTTCCGTGATGTTGCCGCCCCCGGGCGGCGACGTGATCGGACGGCGGCGGCTCGATACGCATTTTCTGGCCCTCGGAAAGCTGGGAGCCGAGGTCGACGCGGGAGACCGCTACGAGCTGCGCGCCCGCAAGCTCACGGGAGCGGATATCTTCCTTGACGAGCCATCGGTCACCGGCACCGAGAACGCCATACTCGCCGCGGTAACGGCCTCGGGGACGACGCGTCTGCGAAACGCAGCAGCAGAGCCGCACGTCCAGGATCTGTGCGCGTTTCTCGAATCGATGGGCGCCGAGATCGATGGCGTAGGAACGCACGACTTGACCATCCAGGGGGTAGAACGACTCGGCGGAGCGCGGCACAGGATCGGGGCCGACCACATCGAGATCGGCAGCATGGTCGGTCTTGCGGCGATCACAGGCTCAGACCTGGTGATCGAGGATGTCGACGCGGCGCACATGGATCCGCTTCGCATCGGATTCGAGAGGCTGGGCATACACTGTGACCTGAAAGGAACGGATCTGCACGTTCCAGCGGACCAATCACTGGAGATCGAAGCCGATCTGGGGGATCAGGTACCAAGTCTCGGTGATGGTCCGTGGCCCGCCTTCCCGGCCGACCTGATGTCGATCGCCCTCGTGGTGGCGACTCGGTGCCGGGGAACGGTCCTTATTCACGAGAAGATGTTCGAGTCTCGCATGTACTTTGCGGACAAGGTGATCGCTATGGGCGGGAGAATCATCCTGTGCGATCCTCACCGGGCGGTGGTCGTGGGACCGTCGCGCCTGCGAGGCTCCACGGTAGAGAGTCCCGACATCCGGGCCGGCATGGCACTTTTGATCGCGGCGCTGGCGGCGGATGGGGTGAGTCGAATCCACAACATCGGGCAGATTGAGCGCGGATACGAGCGGATTGACGAACGCCTGCGAGCCCTCGGAGGCAAGATCGAGCGGGTGGAGGACGACTGCTGACCCCCTGAGCCAACGGCCAATCGCCGACTGTGACCTCTGCCACCGTTTCGATGACCTCGAGGCTGTCCACCCTGCGATCGTGGCTGGGCATTACGTTGGCGAACCCCGGTTCAGGTGCGGGCTCGGAGTCGGATTTCGGTTTGACGTCGGGCGGCCCTACCGTGTTGCGTCGTTATGAAGCGCTCGCTCGCGCCGCGGGGATGGGTGGGTCGGTCGTGGCTCGCCAGGTACACGGGACCCGGGTGGTGGAGGCAGACCTGCCGCCGCAGTGTGGGGCTCGGGTCATTGGCGAGGCGGACGGCCTGGTCACGGAGCAGGCGGGTCTGCTGCTGGCCGTTACCGCGGCGGATTGCGTTCCCGTGTTCGTGGTGGATGTGGAGGGCCGCGGGATCGGGCTTCTGCACGCAGGTTGGAGGGGGGCCGCTGGCGGAATCCTGGAAGCCGGCCTCGTCGCGATCGAACGGGATCTCGGGATTGATCGGTCCCGGCTCGTCGTGTACCTCGGCCCTGCGATCTGTCACTCGTGCTATGAGGTCGGGGTGAATGTGCTACGTGCCTTCGGCCGCGTTGCGACGCGGCCGGCGTGCCTCGATCTGCGCTCGGAGCTGGCTCGCCAGGCGCATGGCGCCGGTGTGGCACCCTCGCGCGTCCTTCGGTCGGAGTGGTGCACCCGGTGCGGACCGGTGCCGCTGCACTCCCATCGGGCTCAGGGCGCGCGCGCGGGCAGGATGGCCGCCTTCCTCGGGCTCGCGAGCGAGCGAGCCGGATAGTCAGTAGCAGGGAATGCGGAAGGGAATTGCGATAGCGCCGGATCTCTGATAAGTTGAGGCTTGTTGATCGCCGCCTGGCGCTGGCCAGCCAGGGAGGCTCAGGAAGGAAGTTGAAGTGGGGAACCCTTATCGGCCCCACTTTTTTGTTGCGGGTCGCTCGTGGTTCACGGGCGCAGAGAAGAGTGGCATCGCCGCATGGCAGGGAGCCTGGAACAAGAGCTGGAGCAGTTCGTATCCAGCATCGGTTTCGAGCTGGTCTCGATCGAACGCGGCGGGGGGCGACGACGCCCCCTGCTTCGTCTACGGGTGGATCGGCCCGGCGGTCGGCCGGGACATTCCAGTGTCACGGCAGACGATTGCGCCGAGGTGAGCCGGGCGGTGCGCTGCTTCCTGGAGAGCCGGGGATCGGGCGAGGAGGAGTGGGTGCTCGAAGTCTCGTCACCGGGCGTGGAACGGCCACTCACCCGGGCGCGCGACTACGCGCGCTTCGCGGGAGAGATGGTCCGGCTGCGTGGGTTCGGACCGCTCGCGGGCGACAGCAAGCAGATCGTCGGCCGACTGGCCGGGGTCGAAGGAGCGGCGGGTCGGGAAGTGATCATACTGGAAGTGGGTGGCGAGCAAACGAGGATAGCGTTGTCCGACATCGCAAAGGCTACGCTGGTCTACGAGTTCGCGGGATAGTCTTGAGGACCAGGGAGGATAGAGGCGTCAGATGAGCGATCAGATTCCGGTCGTTGAAGCTTTTCGTGTGATGGCAGCGAACAAATCGCTGTCAGACAGTGAGTTGCATGACCTCATCCGGGACGGAATTCACGCTGCTCTGGCGCGGCGTTTTGGCGGCCCGGTAGAGGCGGAGATCACGATTCTCCCGGAGGGGGACATCAAGATCGTGGTTCTCAAGGAAGTGGTCGAGTCGGTCGAGGATCCTGCCCGAGAAGCCTCTCTCGAGGAGGCACGCTGGGATGATCCAGACTTCCAGGTCGGCGACCTTCTCGAGATTCCGGTCGAGTTTTCGGACTTCGGACGGAACGCGGTGATGGCTGCCAAGCAGCGGATCATCCAGCGCGTCCGCGAAGGCGAGAGAGACCGGATTCGGGAGGAGTTCAGCGGCATGGTGGGCGACCTCGTCTCCGGCGAGGTGCAGGCGATTGAACGGGGCAAGATCGTCGTAATGCTGAATCGGGTTCGAGAAGCTGAGGCCGTGATTCCGTGGCGTGAGCAGAACCCTCGCGAGCGTTTTCGGCAGGGAGAGACGATCCGGGCCGTACTCGGAAAGCTCGAAGAGACGCCCCGAGGCCCGAGGCTGATCCTGTCGCGGGCCGACCCGCTGTTCGTGAAGGCGCTGTTCGCGATCGAGGTTCCCGAGATCTACCAGGGGATCGTCGAGATCAAGGAAATCGTCCGGGAGGCCGGCGGCCGAACGAAAGTCGCCGTTTCTTCCAGAGACGACTCCGTGGATCCCGTCGGGGCGTGCGTCGGGCTTAAGGGCTCTCGAGTGCAGGCTGTCGTCTCCGAGTTGTCCGGCGAGCGCATCGACATCGTCCCATGGCACCCGGATCCCGAGATCTTTGCTCGCAGGGCGCTGGCTCCGGCCAAGGTCTCGAAGGTGATCTCCGATTCGGAGCGGCACGTGATCACGGCCATCGTGGACGAAGACCAGCTATCTCTCGCGATCGGTCGAAACGGGCAGAACGTGCGGCTCGCCTCGCAGCTGATCGGATGGCAGATCGACCTTTACTCCAGCCGGGACTGGCTGTCGCGCGGAGCCGAGTCGAGCCTGTTCGGAGGGGGCGACGACTACGAGGTGTCGGACTTCCCGCTGTCCGAGCTGGAGGACATCCAGCCGACGGCCCTGGCGGCTCTGCAGGCCGCTGGCATCAACACGTTCTTCGACGTGTTGGACATGGACAGGGATGACTTCCTGCAAGTGCCCGGCATTGGAGAAGAGGACGCTGCGGTGCTCCTCACCCTCATCGATGAGTTGACGGTCGAGGAGGAGACGCCGGAGGGGTCACCGCCGGCCGGTGCCTCCAAGGCAGCGTCGGCGGCTCCGCTGTTCGCCGACGAAAACGAGACGGTTGTCGCCGCGGGTGAAGTCGCCGCGGGTGAAACCGTGGCGCCCGAGGAGCCAACCGAAGCCGAGGCTGTCGAGGTGGCCGACCCGGCCGATCCCATGGAGGAGTCCGACGCTGAGGCGGTGGGGGCGGCGGTATCGGAGGCCGACGCTGCAGCTTCGGAAGAGGAACCGGGCAAGGCTGCGGATTGATCTCGTGACCGGGCAGGGCCGGGAGGTGGGCGACGAATCGGAACAGAGTGTCCTGCAGCTCGTCGGCCTGGCCCGCAGGGCGGGTTTTGCGGTAGTGGGTACGCAGGCGGTGCGCGACGCCGCTCGGCGCGGCGAACTGAGTGTAGTGGTGGTGGCAAGAGACGCGACGGAAAACGCGCGACGAAGACTGCGCGGCATGTTTGAGGATTCGGATCTGGCTGTGGTGACCCGGGGCACGCGAAGTGGCCTGGGACGGGCGGTCGGTCGGTCGGAGGTCGTGGTTGTGGGAGTTCGAGACAGGGGCCTCGGTCTAAAGATCGTCGGTGAAGGCCGGACGACTACGGGGTAACGCAGGGCACATCAAGGAGGACAGGCGTTGGTCACATTCCGCGTCTACGAAGTTGCCGAAGATCTGGGTGTAGACAGCAAGCAGCTGATTCACATGCTGCACGAGATGGACGTGCGCGTGCGAAGCCATATGTCCAGCGTGTCGGAAGACCAGATCGCGCGGCTGCACGCTCGATTGGAAAGAGAGCGGCGCACGGGAGCTCATGCCTCGGCGGATACGGCCGCGTCAACGCGTCGGCGTCGGCGTCGCAAGGCCGCCGAGGTTACCGAGACTCTGCCGCTCGACGACAGCACCGGAGAGGAAGCCGATGAAGCGGCGGACGACTCACAGCCGGTGACTCTGGCGGCTGAGTTCCTCGCCGATGAAGTCGGTGAGGAATCCGTGGTCGGCGAAATCGAGGCCGAGGTCCCGGACGTCCGTTATGTCGACACGGAGGGCGAGCCGGAGGACGAGGTGGAGCTGACCCCGACGCCCGAGGTCGCGGCAGAAGCCGAAGAGGCAATCGCCGAGGACGTTGTCGGCACGGAGCCGGACCGGGAAGTGGCAGATGTGGAGGTCTCGGACGCAGGAGAAGAGGGGATCGCCGAAGAAGTGATCGCGGAACCGACGCCGGCGAAGCCGAAGCGCACGGTGAAGCCGAAGCCCGTTCGGAGAGGCCTTCCCGCGACGCCAGCGGCCGAGACACCCGCCGCGCCCGCCGCTTCGGCGGCCCCGGGTGGCACGGTACGTATCAAGGCGGAGGGGTATACGACCGACGGTCGAAAGAGGGGGAAGCGAGATCGGAAGCGCAGGCGCCGCGTCGACCAGGACGCCGTGCAGGAGAGCGTGAAGAAGACGCTCGCAGCCATGGGCGGCGGTGCACAGCGCCGTCGGCGGCGCGACACGGGTCCGACACAGCAGGAGGTGGAGCGCGAGGCGAAGCGAGGCGAAGGATGCGGCGGAAATCACACTCGTCCGCGTCAACGAGTTCCTCACCATTGCGGAGCTCTCCGACCTCATCGACACCACGCCGCAAGAGATCATCACGTCGGCCTTCAAGAACCTGGGCCTGATGGTGACGATCAACCAGCGCCTGGACTTCGACCAGATCGAGCTCATTTGCGACGAATTCGGTTACGAGGCGGTGCGGGAGGAAGCGTACGAGTCCGACCTGGTCGAATTGCATCAGGAGGCGGAAGAAGAAGGCGAGCAGGCGCCGCGCGCTCCCGTCGTAACCGTTATGGGGCACGTGGACCACGGAAAGACCTCGCTCCTGGATCGTGTGCGCGAGACCAACGTGATCGCCGGGGAAGCAGGTGGCATCACGCAGCACATCGGGGCCTACCACGTCCTGGTTCAGGACGACAAGGCGCTGACCTTCCTGGACACCCCGGGGCACGAGGCCTTCACGGCGATGAGAGCCCGGGGAGCCGAGGTCACGGATCTCGTGATCCTCGTGGTTGCGGCTGACGATGCGGTGATGCCCCAGACCGTCGAGGCGATCAGCCATGCGCGAAACGCTGGTGTGCCGATCGTCGTGGCGATCAACAAGGTCGATCTGCCCACCGCGAACGTGCCGAAGGTCAAGCAGGACCTGCTGTCGCAGGAGGTCATCCTGGAGGAGTTCGGGGGCGACGTCCTGTCGGCCCAGGTTTCGGCCAAGACGGGAGAGGGCCTCGACGACCTTCTCGAGAAGGTGCTCTTGCAGGCGGAAATGCTGGACCTCCAGGCGGTTCCGACGGGGATGGCCAGAGGGACGGTCGTAGAGGCGGAACTCGATCGAGGCATGGGGCCCGTCGCCACGGTATTGGTTCAGAGCGGCGAACTCAACGTTGGCGACGATTTCGTCTGCGGCATGCAGGGCGGACGGGTGCGGGCCCTCCTGGACGAGCGGGGGAAGACCGTCGACAAGGCCGGCCCGTCGATTCCGGTTCGTATCCTGGGGCTCGAGGGCGTCCCGCAGGCTGGGGACCGCCTGGTCGAGATGGAGGCTTCTCGCGTTCGTGAGATCGTGTCACGCAGGCAGCAACTCGAGCGGGAAAAGGACATCCGCAGGCGACAGAGGGGCACGCGCCTCGAGGACATCTTCGCGGCCGTACAGGAACAGGGTCAGGCGACGCTGAACCTCGTGATCAAGGGCGACACGGATGGCTCTCTCCAGGCGCTGGCTGACTCCCTGGAGCGACTCGGAACCGCTGAGGTGGCCGTGGACGTGGTGCACAGGGGAGTGGGGGCGATCAATGAGTCGGACATCCTCCTGGCGACCACCACGCAGGCTTCCGTGATCGGCTTCCACGTCCGGCCGGATGGAAAAGCGCGGAATATTGCGGAACGCGAAAGCGTGGAAATCCGCTTGTACAGCGTGATCTACGAGGCGGTGGAAGATGTCAGGCTGGCCCTGGAGGGTCTCCTCAGGCCGGAGGAGAGGGAGGTCCTCGTCGGGACGGCGGAGGTTCGCGAAACGTTCAAGGTCCCCAAGGCCGGTACGGTGGCCGGCTGCTATGTCGTTTCGGGTACCGTGCAACGCAACCTTCCGGTCCGCCTGCTGCGGGACTATGTGCAGGTGTATGAGGGCAGCATCGGTAGTCTCCGTCGTTTCAAGGAAGATGTCCGCGAAGTCCGTGATGGCTATGAGTGCGGAATCTCGATCGATGGATTCAACGACATCAAGGTCGGCGACGTGATCGAGTGCTATCGGGTCGAGGAGATAGCGCGTACGCTGGCCGAGAGCGGCCAGGCGTCCTGAACCGTGCCGGCCGTGTACGGCAGGGCCCGCTGGGAGCTTCGCATCCCGGACTGCCAGTCGCTCAAAGACAAGCGACGCGTGGTGCACGGACTTCGTGATCGGGCCCGGGCCCGTCTCAAGGTGTCAGCGGCTGAGACGGCCTATCAGGAAGACATGCGGAGGGCAGAAGTGAGTATCGCATTCGTTTCCTCCGATGCCACCCTGGCGCGCTCGATTCTGGATCGCGCGGACACCCTGATCGCTTCGGATCCCCGGGTGTACGTTCTGGAAACCGAGTCGGAGATCTACTAGCGCGACTTCAGCCGGGCCCCAGCGGAGAGAGCATGCCATCCAATCGAAGGACCACTCGACTCAATCAGCTGCTCCGAGAGGAACTCGCACGGCTGATTCAGACCGAGATCAAGGACCCGCGGGTCGGGTCGGTGACCATAACCCGCGTCGAAGCCACCAGGGACATGTCGTACGCCGACGTCTATGTCAGGACGCTCACGGACGCAGTGCCCGTCGACGACGCAATCGCGGGGCTGGAAAGCGCCGAGGGCTTCGTTCGGAGACGCCTGGGCCGCGACCTTCACCTGCGCCGCATTCCGGACTTCCGATTCCACGCCGATCGGGCCCTCGAGCACGTGCAGAGGATCGAGTCTCTCCTGGAGGAGGCTCTGGGCGAGAGCGGGGACGATGCGGGAGACTGATCTGCCCGGGGTTCTGCTGGTGGACAAGCCGGAGGGTCCGACTTCCCATGACGTGATCCAGGTTGCGCGCAGATCACTCGGGGTGGGACGGATCGGACACACGGGGACGCTGGATCCCTTCGCCACCGGTCTTCTTCTGCTCTGCGTCGGGCGCGCCACGCGGCTCGCCGAGTATTTTCACCGCCTCCCGAAGGTCTACCTCGCCCGGGCCGTTCTCGGAGTCGAGACCGACACCGAGGATCGGACGGGCCAGGCTACGACGCATTCCGACGAATGGCGCTCGGTGAAGCGCGAGGATATCGAACGCGCAGCGGGCAGCCTGCGGGGCGATCACGACCAGGTGCCGCCCGCTTTTTCCGCGAAGAAGGTTGCGGGCCGCAGAGCGTACGAAGCGGCGCGGGCTGGGGAGACCGTCGAGCTGAAGGCAAACCCGGTGCGCGTGCACGCTCTGGAACTTCGTGATGTGCGGCTGCCCGAGGTCGAGTTCCTGGCTGAAGTCTCCACGGGCACCTATGTCCGCGCTCTCGCCAGAGACCTGGGGCGCGAGTTGGGCTGCGGCGCGCATCTGAGCGCCTTGCACAGGGTCTCGATTGGGCCTTTTCAAGTCTCGGATGCCGTGAGCCTGGCCGACCTCGGCGACTCGAGGTTACCCCCGGAGGCAGCGCTCTCAGCGGCGCAGGCCCTGTCCTGGCTTCCGACCCGGAATCTGTCGGACTCGGAGGTAGCCGAGATCGAGCACGGTCGGCCCATTCCGGACGCCGGCGGCACCTCTGGTTCGGACGCTCCCGTCGTGATGCTCGCTGGCGGGCGGCTGGTCGCGGTGGGTCAGCGGGACTCGGAATGGCTCCGGCCCGAGAAGGTGTTTCATGAACCCTGACGGCCTGGCCCTCGAGAGCGGTCTGTCACCCGACGTCGGCGGAACGGTCGTGACCGTCGGGAGTTTCGACGGCGTGCACCGGGGGCACATGGCGGTACTCAGGGAGATCGCCCGGCGAGCGGAAGAGCGAGGCTTGCATAGCGTGCTGGTGACCTTCGATCGCCACCCGCTGTCAGTCGTTCGTCCGGACGACGCGCCGGGACTCCTCACCACGCCGGACGAGAAGAAAGAGATCCTCTCGCAGTCAGGCCTGGACTACGTGGCGTTCCTGCCGTTTACGAGATCCCTTTCGCAGTACGGACCCGAAGAATTCGTGCATCGGGTGTTGAGAAAGAGGTTTCGGGTCGCGGAGCTCGTGATCGGATATGACCATGGCTTCGGGCGCGGGCGTGCAGGGGACATCGATCTGTTGCGGAGGCTGGGTCATGCGCACGGCTTCGCGGTGGACGTGGTTCCGGCTGTCGCCTCGGGAGGTAGACCTGTGTCATCTACCCGGATCCGGGCCTGCGTGGCGAAGGGCGATGTGGAGAAGGCGGAGATGGACCTCGGACGTCCGTACTCCTTCCGGGGTCCCGTAGTGACCGGACTGGGAAGGGGAAGAGACCTCGGTTTTCCCACCGCGAATATCACCCCTCCGGGTGGAGGTAAACTACTTCCCTGTCAGGGCATCTACGCCGTGAGGGCTTCGCTCCGGACGGAAATCCGGTCGGGCCTTCTGCACCTTGGCCCTCGACCGACTTTCGCGGGTTCGCCGCCCTCGATCGAGCTCTATATCCTGGATTTCGACGAGGATATCTACGGGGAACGAGTACGCGTGGACTTCTTGACCCGGCTCCGGGATGTGCAGCCATTCGCAACGGCGGCGGAACTCGTGGAACAGATGAAGAAGGATCGTGACATGGCCCGTGAGTACTTCGCGGCGATGGGAGACTGATCGGCCCTCGGTGCGTGCGGCTACGGCTGCTTTACAGAATGACGATTTGGCGCTATTTTTCAAAGCTTGATATCCGTTGAATACACGAACTTGAAGGAACTCATACAGATGACGCTGGGCACCGAAGAAAAGAAGGCGATAGCCGGGAAGTTCGGTCTGCACGAGGGTGATGTAGGGTCGCCCGCCATCCAGGTCGCGCAGTTGACGGCTCGGATCGAGCACCTGACGGAGCATTTCAGAACGCACCCAAAGGATCACCACAGTCGCAGGGGCCTCCTGAAGATGGTGGGCCGCCGACGCCGGCTGCTCGAGTACCTGAAGAAGAACGAGTACGAAAGATACAGGACGGTCATCAAGGAATTGGGCCTGCGCCGCTAGGAGTGTTGCGGGCCTCGGAATGCGGCGGTTCGGTGGCGCACGGCGCCTTCGGATTGCCGTTTTTGTCGTCCCGCCCGCGCCCGCTACGAGAACGCGGGAGATTCGCGGCCGGGATGCGTAAGACCAAAGACGTTGTATGCTTGAGAAGAGCGGAAAGAGAAGAAAGAAGAGATGGCACACAGGATTGAGAAGGAATTCGCGGGCCGGAAGCTGGTCCTCGAGACGGGTCGCATGGCGCGGCAGGCGGATGGGGCGATTCTAGCCCAGTATGGCGATACGGTAGTGCTGGTGACGGCGATGGCGGAGCGAAAGCAGTCCCGCATGCCGTTCTTCCCTCTTACCGTGGAATACCGGGCGAAGACCTATGCAGCCGGAAAGTTCCCGGGCGGGTTCATCAAGCGGGAGGGACGTCCCAGCGACAAGGAGACCGTCTCGGCGCGCCAGATCGATCGGCCGCTGCGCCCGCTGTTTCCCGTCCGACTACCAGAACGAGACGCAGGTCGCCTGCTTCATCATCTCGGCCGACCAGGAGAACGACGCCGACGTGCTCGGCATGCTCGGCGCCTCGGCGGCGCTCACGATATCGCCGATTCCGTGGGGCGGACCGATCGCGGGCGTCCGCGTGGGTCGCGTCTCCGGTGAGTGGGTGATCAACCCGACGTTCGAGCAGCTCGAGTACTCCGACATGGACATCGTGGTTGCCGGCACGGACGAATCGATCGTCATGGTCGAGGGAGCCGCGGTCGAGATCAGCGAGGACGATCTGGTCTCGGCGCTGGAAGTGTCGCACAAGGCGATCCGCGAACTGATCGCGATTCAGCATGAGCTCGTGCAGATGATCGGGGGGCCGCCGCAGAAGTTCGAGTACCCGCCGAAGAGCGTCTCGCCTGACTTCGAGACGGCGGTTCGCGACCGGGCAGCGAGCAAGATCGAGGAGGCGCTGGCGCTCCCGAACAAGGAAGAGCGGAATCAGGCGCTGTCCGCGCTCAGGGAGTCCGTGACCGCCGACCTGCAGGACGAGGAGACGTTCGCCGAGCACCTCGACGATCTGTCGAGCGTGATGAAGAGTCTCGAGAAGGAGACGATGCGGCGGCAGATCCTGGAGCGGGGTGAGCGGGTCGACGGCCGTGGGCTTGACGACATTCGGCCGATCTCGTCCGACGTGGGCATCCTGCCGCGGACGCACGGCTCAGCGCTGTTCACGCGTGGTCAGACGCAGGCGCTGTGTGTGGCGACGCTGGGTACGATCAGGGACGAGCAGCGCATCGACTCGATCGATGTCCGCGAGGAAACGTCGAAGTCGTTCATGCTTCACTACAACTTCCCGTCGTTCTCCGTCGGCGAGGTGCGCCCGTTCCGTGGACCGGGACGCCGCGAGATCGGACACGGGATGCTGGCCGAGCGGGCCCTGCAGTCGCTGCTACCGGCCTACGACGAGTTCCCGTACACGATCCGCATCGTATCGGACATTCTCGAGTCGAACGGCTCGAGCTCGATGGCGACGGTGTGCGGCGGCTCGCTGTCGCTGATGGACGCAGGTGTGCCGCTGCGTGGCCCTTGCGCCGGTGTGGCCATGGGGCTGATCAAGGAGGGTGACTCCGTCGCCATTCTGACCGACATCCTGGGGATCGAAGACGCGCTGGGCGACATGGACTTCAAGGTCGCCGGTACGCGGACGGGGATCACCGCGATCCAGATGGACATCAAGATCGACGGGCTGAGTCTGGACACGATGCGTGAGGCGCTGGGGCGGGCCCGCAAGGGTCGGATGCACATCCTGGATGTCATGGAGCAGACGCTTAGCGAGCCGCGTTCCGAGATGTCTCAGTACGCGCCGCGGATCATGACGATCCAGATCAACCCGGAGAAGATCGGCGAGATCATCGGGCCGAAGGGCAAGACGATTCGGAGCATCCAGGAGCAGACCGGGGCCCAGATCAACATCGAAGATTCGGGTGTGGTGACGATCTCCGCCGTGTCGGGCGAAGCGGCGGAGAACGCCCGCGAGATGATCGAGGCCATCGTCGAGGAGCCCGAAGTCGGACGGATCTACGAAGGCGTCGGTGAAGAACACCACCACCTTCGGTGCCTTCGTCGAGATCATTCCGGGCACGGAAGGTCTGTGCCACATCTCCGAGCTCGAGGAAGGTCGCACAGAGAAGACCGAGGACGTGGTTCAGCCGGGCGACGTCGTGCAGGTGAAGCTGCTGTCGGTCGACGAGAGAGGCCGGCTCAAGCTGTCTCGCCGCGCGGCCATGTCCGCGAACTGAGTTGTGAGTCTCTCCCGCGTCGAGGGTCCGCCCCGGATCACGTTGGACTGATGGGGCGGGCGCGGGAGGGGGGAGTGCTCACGGATCGGCTGACCGCTCACGTGAGAGCAAACGGCCTGGAAACGACGGAGCGTCTGGACCACGAGGTCCGGCGCTCCGTTCTTCCATCGGGGGCTGTTGTTCTATCCGAGAAGATGGACTCGGTCCGATCGGTTGCAGCGGGCGTATGGGTACGGCGCGGCACGGCTCACGAGCAGCCGGAGTACCGGGGAATCGCCCACCTGCTCGAGCACATGGTCTTCAAGGGGACGGGGCGGCGGAGTGCGCAGGAGATCGCCGCGGCCGTAGAGGGGACCGGTGGCTCGCTGGACGCCTACACGACCCACGAGCACACCTCCTTCCAGGTGCGGGTCCCCGCGGATCGCCTGGCGACGGGCTTGGATGTTCTGACGGATCTTACCTTTTCCCCAGCTCTTCGACGCGATGACCTGGAGCTGGAGAGATCCGTCGTCCTGGAGGAAATCTCCCGGATGGAGGACACGCCGGACGACCTGGTATTCGAACTGCACTCGGAGTTTCTCTACGATGGCCATCCGTACGGAGCCCCCATTCTCGGCACACGAGAGACGGTGGAGGCGATCGAGGCGGACACGCTCCGGCAAATGCACCGAGAGGCGTATCACCCGGCGAACATGGTCGTCGCGGTAGCCGGTCAGGTGGAGCACGACGACCTGCTCCGCCAGGTCCGGGACCTGTGGCCCGACACGGAAGAGCCTCGAGGCGAAGAGGACGTACCGAACCTCGGAACGACGGCCGCGGGTTCCAGGGTGACGCGCCGCCCCGGGGGGCGACAGGTTCACCTCATCGCGGGCGGCAGGGGGTTGGACCACTCGAGTCCCCTGCGACATGCGGCCGTCGTGGTCGGCCAGGCACTCGGTGGTGGTATGAGTTCGCGGTTGTTTCAGAAGGTCCGCGAACAGCTGGGGCTCGCTTACTCGGTGTTCTCGTTTCAGGCCTTCTACGCGCGGGGGGGGCACCTCGGAGCCTATCTGGCGACCAGTCCGGACACAGCGGGGGATGCTCGAGAGGTCCTGCTCGCCGAGTTGAAATCCCTGGCTGAGCGGGGGCTCTCCCGCGCGGAACTCGACACGGTCAAGGAGCAGATCAAGGGGCAGATCCTGTTGTCGCTCGAGTCCCCGGCGGCGCGCATGCATCGGCTGGCCGGCATGGTCTTGTACGGCGAGCCATACCGGAACCTCGACGCCCTCGTCGACTTGATCGATGCTGTCGATGTTGACCAAGCGAAAGAGGTCTCCAAGCTGTATGATCCGGAGGGGCTGGCGGTGCTGGAACTCTGGCCCGCATAATCCCCTGTGCCGGGTCAATCCGGGCTTTCCGGCGTCTTCCCTGGCGCCGTTCAAGCGACTCGGACCGAGAGGTCCCGGTTCGCCTCCGAGAGTACTGAACAAGGAGCTGCACCATGATCGTGGGAGTTCCGAAGGAGATCAAATCGCACGAGAACCGCATCGCCGTGGTTCCCGGCGGAGTAGAGGCATTGGTCGCCCAGGGGCATCAGGTCCTGGTCGAGAAGGACGGTGGGATCGGAAGTGGCTTCGAGGATGCTGCCTACACGGCGGTTGGCGCCGAGATCGTGCCGGATGTGGATGATCTGTGGTCACGAGCGGACATGATCGTCAAGGTCAAGGAGCCGATCGCGCCGGAGTACGAGAGGATCCGGGAGGGACAGGTCCTGTTCACTTACTTCCACTTCGCGGCGGACGAGACGCTCACCCGGACGATCCTCGACCGAAAGTGCGTGGCCATCGCCTATGAGACCGTCCAGTTGTCGACCGGCGAGCTGCCACTCCTGACTCCGATGTCGGAGGTGGCGGGGCGGATGGCGGTCCAGGAGGGCGCCAAGTACCTGGAGAAGAACCAGGGCGGCTGTGGCGTCCTGCTCGGAGGTGTTCCCGGGGTGCTCCCGGCGGAAGTCGTGATCCTGGGTGGAGGAGTCGTAGGAACGAATGCCGCCTGGATCGCGGCGGGATTCGGCGCGCACGTCACGATCCTCGATCTCGACCTCGACCGTCTGCGCTACCTCGTGGACGTGATGCCGGCCAACGTGGACACCCTGTTTTCCAATCGGCGCAACATACTCGAGCAGATATCGAGAGCGGATCTTCTGGTGGGTGCGGTTCTCCTGCCTGGAGCGAAGGCGCCGAGCCTGGTGCTGCGGGATGATCTCAAACTGATGAAGGACGGCTCTGTGGTCGTGGACGTTGCCGTGGATCAGGGTGGGTGCGTGGAGACGGTTCGTCCGACGACCCACGATGACCCGATCTACGTGGTCGAAGGGGTGATCCACTACTGCGTGGCCAATATGCCTGGCGCCGTGCCTCGCACATCGACGCTTGCGCTCACGAACGCCACGTCGCCGTACATGCTCGCGCTGGCAAGAAAGGGCTGGGTCAGAGCCTGCCAGGACGACCCCGCGCTGGCCCTGGGCCTCAACGCGGTGGACGGCAGGCTCACCTACGCCGCGGTCGGAGAAGCCTTCGGCATCGAAAGCGTAGACGTTTCGGAGGTTCTGTAGGCCACTGGCGGGGTCCTGCGGGACCCCGCCTTTCCCCGGCGAAACGGGGAGTCTACATTCCCGGGCCGGTGGCCCGGCCTTTGCAGGTTGGGCCACCGAAGCGGGCGTGCGGCCTCGAACTCCCGATTGATCCTGAACGGAACAGGCGATGTGGAAACGTCTTCTCAAAGGTAGCTTCCTACCGATCAATGACGTCGGTGTGGACCTGGGCACCGCCAATACGCTGGTCTATGTGGCTGGAGAGGGAATCGTACTCAACGAGCCCTCGGTCGTGGCCGTCGAGAAGAGTACTGGCCGCATCATGGGAATCGGCCTCGAGGCGAAGCGCATGCTCGGTCGCACTCCGCACGGCGTCGAGGCGGTTCGCCCGCTGAAGGACGGAGTGATCGCGGACGTAGACGTCACGGAGATCATGCTCCGCTACTTCCTGAAGACGGTGACTGCCGATCGCGTTTTCAAGATCAGACCGCGGGTGGTGGTAGGTGTACCCTCGGGTATCACCGAACTGGAACGCCGGGCGGTCCGATCCAGCGCCCACGCGGCCGGCGCCAAAGAAGTATACATGGTGTCCGAGCCGATGGCGGCCGCCATCGGGGTCGGTCTGCCCGTCGAGACTCCCACGGGCAACATGGTGATTGACGTCGGAGGCGGAACCACGGAGATCGCGGTCATCGCGCTATCCGGGCTCGTGGCCGAGACCTCGATTCGGGTCGGGGGTGACGAGTTGGACGAAGCGATCGTCTCGTTCCTGCGCAAGAACTACAACCTGCTCATTGGCGAACCGACGGCGGAGGCCATCAAGATCCAGATCGGCTCCGCGTATCCCACGGAAGAAGAGCGGGACATGAGCGTCAAGGGACGAGATCTCGTGTCCGGTATCCCGAAGACGGTGCGAGTCAACTCTGCCGAGGTGCGCGAGTGCATGCTGGAGCCGATTCAGCAGATCGTCGGCGCCGTACGCAGGGCGCTCGAGATCACGCCTCCCGAGTTGGCGGCGGACATCGTCGATCGCGGTATTGTCATGACGGGCGGCGGTTCTCTCATTCGAGGCCTCGACAAGCTCCTTCGGGAAGAGACGGGGCTTCCGATTCACGTCGACGAAGAGCCTCTGACCTGCGTGGTCAGGGGCACAGGCCGAGTTCTGGACGACATCCCGCGCTATCGGAGCGTGCTTACCACCTGAGGAGGCGTTGAGGCAGATCAACGTCGGCCGGCCCGAGAATCAGCGTCGTGACCTGGTCATCGTCGCCGTTCTTCTCATACTCTCCTGGTCTCTCGCGGCCCTGGATTCTTCACAGGCTCTGGGGCTCACGCGCTTCCTGCGAAGCACGGTTCTCAGTCCGTTCCTCGCGGCCGATGCGGCCTATGAACGGCGCGTCGATCTGGCGACCCGGGCCGCGAATCTCGAGACCGAACGCGACCGGCTCTACGTCCGGTTGCTGGGGGCGACGGATCTGGAGCGGGAGAATCGCGAGCTTCGAGCCCAGCTGTCACTTCCGGAGAGGAGCCCCGGAGCGTTTATCGTTGCGGAGCTGGTGCCCGGGCGTCCGTCCGTCGGAAGCTCGCACAGCTTCCTGCTTCGCAGCCTGTCCCTGGCCGGTATGCAGGTGCCTACCGCCGTGAGCGTTCCTGATGGCCTGGTCGGGGTTCTTCGCTCGATCTCCGGTGGTACAGGGCTCGGCGAGTTCTGGACCCACCCGGACTTCCGCGTCAGCGTGCGTTCAGCCACGGGTGGGGCAACCGGCATCGTGCGCTCGTACGTGAGCGAGGGTGGCGAGACGTTGATGCTGGTCGAGGGTGTTCCCTACCAGGCTCGCATGGCGCAGGGGGCGATTCTCGAAACGGCTGGCCTGGGCGGTGTATTCCCCGGCGGAATACGCGTGGGCACGGTGATCGAGGAGTCGGCCTCGCTCTCGGGCTGGTCTCACAGCTATTTGGTCGAGCCGGCGGTTCGGCCGGGATCCGTGCGGGCCGTGACCGCGTGGGATCGAGCTTCGGCCCCGGCGGAGACGCCAACGGACTCAGCAACCGCTGTGATGGAGGAGGCCGAGGCCAGAGAAGGGGGATCGGTTGAGAGTCCTTAGGCGAGGGTGGAGCGCGGACGCCCTGCTCGTCGGAGCGCTGGTGATCCTCCATTTCACGCTATACCGGCTCTTTGTCCAGTGGCCCGGCACGCCGAATCTGCTGATCGGTGCACTTCTGCTCGGGGCCCTGCGGATGCGGGCCGGATACGCGGCTTTCCTCGGCTTTACTCTCGGAGTGCTGGAGGCGGCCATGGGACTGGAGGGATTGGGTACGATCTCGATCGTGCTCACCCTGGTCGGGTACGTCGGCGCGCGCAGCCGCGACCTGCTCTTCGCCGACGCTCGTCACTACGTCTTCATATACCTGTTCTTCGGCACGTGGATCGCCGAGGTCTCTCTGGTTCTTGCCATGCCCGGCCGTCCCAACCTCCTGGGGGCCCTGGTGCTCGCGCCGGTCAGCGCGCTCGCAACTGCCCTGGTCTGCGGAGCGGCCGAGTCGGTGGCTGCCGCCATCCGGAGGCCGTGATGCTGACATGACCGGAAGCGAAGCTTCACGGCTCAGTCGGGGGCGGCGGTCGCGCGCTGCGGCGGCCCTCCTGTTCGTCGTGATCACCATCCTGGCGGCGGCGATCTTCAGACTGCAGGTGCTCGGGGGCGGCGCGTACGAATTGCAGTCCCGGAACAATCGGCTGCGCCCCATCCCGATCCCGGCGGCGCGCGGCGCCATCTACGATCGGCACGGCGAGTTGCTTGCCGAGAGCATTCCGGGCTACTCGCTCACCCTGCTGCCCGCCCCACCTGATTCAGCCCGGGCCACACTGGACCGATTGGCTCCTTATCTCGGCCTGACCCCGGACGGCATCGAGACGATCCTCGAGCGTCGCAGCCGGAATCCTCAACTTCCAGTGCTCGTCAGGGACGACCTGAGCTTCGAGCAGGTAGCGGCCGTGGAGGAACGCCGTCCGGAGTTCAGGCTCGTGGTGATCGAGACTCACCCGCGTCGACGGTATCCGGCGGGTGCCACGGTAGCACACGTGGTCGGATTCGTGGGAGAAATCAGCGAGGCGGAGCTCAACAGTGATCAATTTGTGGAGTATGAGGCTGGCAGAACGGTCGGCAAGCAGGGCATCGAGCGATCGTATGAAGCGTTGCTGGCGGGGTCCGCGGGCACCCGCTACGTGGAAGTGAATGCCCGTGGATCGATCGTGATGGAGTTCCCGTCGGATCTGGCCCGATCTGCCGAGCCGGGGGCCGAGGTGAAGCTCACGCTCGACCTGGACCTGCAGCAGTTCGCAGATTCAATCTTCCTGGAGGAGGATGTCGGCGGAGCGGTTGCCCTGGACCCGAGAACCGGAGAAGTCCTGCTTCTGTACAGCCACCCGAGCTTTGATCCCAATCTGTTCGTGGGAGGGATCAGCGAAGAAGAGTGGGGGGCAATTCGGGACGATCCCCGCCAGCCGGTTCTGAATCGGGCCGCGGCAGCGCTCTATCCGCCGGGCTCCACATGGAAGCTGGTCCTTGCGACGCTCGGGATGAGCCAAAGGACTCTGAATATCGATACTTACATGCCGACTTCGTGCCGGGGGGCCCTTCAATTCGGACGAAGGGCTTTTCGCTGCTGGAGGCCGGAGGGCCACGGTCCGCTCGATCTGTCGGAAGCGATCAAGGAGAGCTGCAACGTCTACTTCTATCAGTTGGGATTGCGTCTGGGCCTCGATCCTCTCCTTTCGGGGGTAGACGGTCTGGGCTTCAACCGGGCGACCGGGTTGGATATCCCGGGCGAGATCTCGGGACGGTTTCCGCCTTCACGGGACTGGTACGACCGCAGGTTCGGGAGGAGAGGGTGGACGGAGTCCGTGGTGCTGAACCTCGCCATCGGGCAGGGCGAGACCGAGCAGACCCTGCTACGGATGGCACAGTTCTATGCTGCGCTGGCCACTGGAGAGTCTCCCGTGGTTCCGCACCTGCTTCAGTCCGCGGAACTCGCACAGGTGCGGGAGGACTGGACGCTGGGGCTCCCCGAAGCGCAGCGTCAGGAACTCGTTTCGGCGCTGGTGCGAGTGGTGAATGAGCCGGGAGGGACCGCGTACTGGCACAGGCCCCGCGAATGGACACTGGCTGGAAAGACGGGGACGGCCCAGAACCCGCACGGCGAACCCCATTCCTGGTTCGTCGGGTTCGCCCCAGCGCACGATCCTCGCATAGTGATCGCTGCGATCGTCGAAAACGGACACCCGGACGACCGGACGTCGCGCGCCGTCCCCTTCGCATCCCAGGTCGTAGCGCGATTCCTGGAGTCAGAAGGAGTCCCGCCCGACCGAGCGACCGAGGCCCCGGCCCCGATCCCCGCGCCGGGCGAAGCCGGCGGGGTAGGGCCCGTTCAGTGAATCGAGAACCGGCGTACCGCCTGCAGGGCGTCGGGGACCCGCTGCTTCTGAGCGGTGGTCTGCTCCTGGCGGGGCTCGGTATCGCCATGATCTGGTCGGCCGGTCAAGTCGATCTGCCGTCGGCGGTGACTGGAGCTTGGCGCCGGCAACTGGTGTGGCTGGTGATCTCGCTCGTCGCGTTTGCGGTGGTCACGCGGGTGCCGATGCGATGGCTGGAGTGGGCTACGCCGTGGATCTACGCTTCCTCCATCATCCTCCTGCTGGCGGTTCTCGTCGTTGGCGGGGGGCCCAACACTCGAAGCTGGCTGCGGTTCGGGGGGTTGTCTCTTCAGCCGGCGGAGCTTGCCAAGCTGGCCACCATCCTGCTTCTGGCCCGCATGCTCGCGTCTCGCAAAGAGCCGCAAAGGAGCCTGTTCGAGCTCTCGCGACCCGTCCTCGCGGTCGTCGTCCCGTTCGTGCTCGTAATGGCACAGCCGGATCTGGGTAGTGCACTGATATTCGTGGTGATTCTCGTCAGCGCGTTGTTCTGGGGTGGCACGCCCCTGTTCACGATCTTCATGTTGGTCAGTCCCGCGGTGAGCCTGATTCTCGGGTTTTCGGCGGCCGTTTGGGGTGTGTGGTTCGTCGTCGTCGTTGTGGCGCTGTATTGGCGACGGCCCTACATAGCCGAGGCCGCCGTCGTCGCCCTCTCGAACCTCGCCGCCGGGGCTCTCGCGGTACCGCTGTGGAATCGTCTCGCTCCGTATCAGCAGCGTCGCCTGCTCGTCTTCCTCGACCCGGATGTCGATCCGCGCGGCGCCGGCTGGCATCTGATCCAGTCGAAGGTGGCGATCGGCTCCGGTGGGGTGTCCGGTCAGGGCTTCGGACAGGGCCCGCAGAAGAGGTTGGCTTTTCTTCCTGAGCAGCATACCGATTTCATTTTCTCGGTCGTTGGCGAAGAACTAGGCCTGATCGGGGCACTCGTGTTCCTTGCCCTGCTCGCCTGGTTCCTGCACCGGGTGCTCCGGGTAGCTGCGGAAACCGAGGGCTACGGGAGCCTGGTGGCGTTCTGTTTCTTCGGCGTCTGGTTCGCGCACCTCGTCATCAACATTGGCATGACCGTAGGCTTGATGCCGGTGACGGGGCTTCCCCTTCCGTTCATCAGCTACGGTGGATCCTTCCTCCTGACGACCTTCGTCGGCCTGGCCCTGGTGTGCAGGGCAGCCTACGAGACCTGACTGTCAGCGGACGGAAACGGGCAGGGGGTCGCCCTGACTCCGGCTCTCGTTATATTCGTGCTCGACTCTGGACACGGTTCTAGCGAGGTAGAATGGCCTGGTTTCGCAAAGAAAAGCAGAAGCTCGTCGCTCAGAAGCGAGAGATGGCGGCCGACGTGTGGGAGAAGTGTGACGGGTGCGGCGAAGCTCTCTACACCCGGCGACTCGAAGAGAACAACCGCGTGTGTCCCGAGTGCGGCCACCACTTCAGCATCTCCGCTCCAGCCTATGCCGAACTCCTGTTCGACGATGGACTCGAAGAGGAGTTCGACGCGGATCTCCGGTCGGCCGATCCTCTCGGTTTCGTGGATTCGAAGCCGTACACCCTCCGGATCGATCAGGCGGAGAAGAAGGTCGGGTCGTACGATGCGGTCCTGACGGGTGCGGGGCGGATCGAGGGCCGCGAAGTGTGTGCCGGGATCATGGACTTCGGGTTCATTGGTGGATCCATGGGGTCCGTGGTCGGCGAGAAGATCGCTCGTATGATCGAGCAGGGCGTTGGGCGCGCGTGTCCCGTGTTGATCGTATCCGCATCGGGTGGGGCGAGAATGCAGGAAGGCATATTCTCGCTCATGCAGCTCGCGAAGACGGCAGCGGCTCTTCACAGGCTCGCGGCGGCCCGGCTGCCGTACCTCAGCATTCTTACGCACCCCACCACCGGTGGCGTGACCGCCAGCTACGCCATGCTGGGCGACGTGAATCTGGCCGAGCCGGGTGCGCTCATCGGTTTCGCGGGCCCTCGCGTCATCAAGGAGACTATTCGGCAGGATCTTCCGGACGGTTTTCAGCGTTCCGAGTTCTTGCAGGAACACGGAATGGTCGATCGTATCGTTCCCCGCGGGGAGATGCGAGACACGGTTGCGCTGCTCCTACATCACATGAGTTAGGAGCCTGATTCACTGACCGCCCGCGACCTCCGGATCTTCCAGTGTCGGCCCTGACCCGTCTGCTGAATCGCAGACCTGCCCATCGCATCCATTGGGGCCTCGAGCGCACGAGAGCGATGCTCCGGTCTCTCGGCGATCCCCACCGGGTTCCGGACTTCGTGCATATCGGGGGGACCAACGGGAAGGGCTCGACCGCCGCCCTCGTCGATTCCGTTCTCCGTCAGGCCGGGCGGAGCACGGGGCTGTACACATCCCCACATCTCAGCGACTTCGCCGAGCGCATCCGAATCGACGGAGAGCCAGCCCACCGGGATCTCATGGAGACCTGTGCCGGTGACGTTCTGGCCCTCGCGGAGCGTGAGGACGCCTCGTTTTTCGAGTCAGCCACGGTACTCGCGTTCGAGGCGTTTCGGCGTGCCGGATGCGATACCGTGGTCCTCGAGGTCGGACTCGGTGGCAGGCTGGATGCGACCAACGTCGTGGAGCCCCGGGTCACGGTCATTACTTCGGTCGACCTCGATCACGCGGACTACCTGGGCGGCACGCTCGAGGAGATCGCGTCGGAAAAGGCCGGCATCGTGAAACCGGGTATCCCCGTCATCGCTGGATCGCTTCGGACGGGGCCCCTCGGAGTGGTCGCGGACGTAGCCCGGGACCTCAGAGCGCCGCTCGACGTATTGGGGCGAGAATTTCTGGCAGATGACGTCTCTGTCAGTCTAGCCGGGACTCAATTCGTCTATCGATCCGACGCCTGGGCGGATGGTCTCCGGGTCACTACCTGTCTCGTCGGTACGCACCAGGCCGGAAACGCCGCAATCGCGATCCGGTCGCTCGAGAAGGTCGATTTCGGGGTGTCGCGCGAGGACATCGCGGCGGGGGTGGAAGGAACGAGGTGGCCTGGTCGGTTCGAGGTCATCGATCTGGGCGGAGAATGCTGGGTTCTGGACATCGCCCATAACCCGGAGGCGAGCCGCATCCTCGCTGGATTGATTCAGGACCTGCCTTTGCCGCGTCCGGTGGTGTTGTTGCTGTCGATCCTGGGAGACAAGCCCTGGGCGGATATGCTCGGTCCGCTGCTCGTGGGCGCCTCCGCCGGCGTACTCACGATCGCTCCGTCATCGCCCGAAGAACGGCGATGGAGACCGGACCAGGTTCTCGCGGCAGCCGGGGGCGCCAGGGCGGAAGTGGAGCTGGACTTCTGCGCGGCCATGACCCGCGCCAGGGAACTCGCGGGGAAAGGAACGGTAATTGTGACCGGGTCCGCCCATACCGTGGGCGATGCTCGTAGCCTTCTAATGACAAGTACTGAATGGGAGAGTCCATGATGAGATACGATCCGGCGGCCGTAAAGCCGATGAGGGACGAGCTGGTCCGACTTGGGGCCGAGGAGCTGGCAACGGGCGAGGATGTCGATCGCGTGCTCGGCGCCGATACGGGCACCACGTTGCTCGTGATCAACTCGATCTGTGGCTGCGCGGCGGCGAACGCGAGGCCGGCGGTGGCGATCGCCACCGGTCACGAGGTCCAGCCAGACCGGATCGCTACAGTGTTTGCCGGACAGGACGTGGACGCCACGGAGCGCGCCCGAGGCTACATCCAGGGCTTCCGCCCATCGAGCCCGGCGATGGCCCTGTTTCAGGGGGGGAAGCACGTCTTCATGCTCGAGCGGCACCAGATCGAAGGGCGCGACGCGGCAGAGATCGCCGAGGAACTCAGCGCAGCCTACGACCGCTTTTGCGGGACCAACTGACCGAACGGTTCGCCACATACAGGATCACAGGCGCGCCGGCCCCCGCAGGGGTCGGCGCTTTCTGTTGCCGGTCGCGCAAGGCGCTGCATACATTGGCCCACTCATGACCACTTCCAGCTTGCCCGGTTTTCGGGACTTCTATCCGGCCGATCTGGCCCTGCGCTCTCACATTTTCCGCACCTGGCGGAAAGTGGCGGACCGCTATGGGTTCGTAGAGTACGATGGGCCGCCCGTCGAGAGCCTCGACCTTTATACGCGTAAGTCGGGTGACGAGATCGTCGGACAGTTGTATGGCTTTACGGACCAGGGAGGCAGGGAGGTCGCACTGCGTCCCGAAATGACTCCGACGTTCGCCCGCATGGTCGCCGCTCGCGCCGGAGGGCTGCCCAAGCCGATCAAGTGGTTTTCGGTGCCTCAGCTGTTTCGCTACGAGCGGCCTCAGAAAGGTCGGCTGCGTGAGCACTTTCAGTTGAACCTGGACATCGTGGGCGAAACGTCCGTGGCATCGGACGCGGAGGTCCTGGCAGCCTCCATTGACGTGCTCCGTGAGTTCGGTCTGGGGCCCGAGGATTTCGTCGCTCGCTACTCGGATAGGGCCCTGATTTCGGCGGTGTTGGGCCAACTGGGAGTCCCCGATGCCACGATGCCGGCGGCATTCGCCGCGCTCGACAAAGCGGATCGCGAGTCGGAGGCCTGGGTGCTCGATCGCCTCGCGGAATCGGGGTTTGAATCGGACACCGCGAGGCGTGTGCTGGATGTCACCGGCATGGAATTGGACGACCTGTCGCGACACTTTGGGGATGTCCCCGAGGTAGAGGCCAGGCTGGTACGCCTGGCTGAACTCAGCGCACAGATCGGCGCCGCCGGGTTGGCGGACTACGTGGCGCTCGACCTCCGGCTCGTCCGCGGCCTGGCCTATTACACGGGCCTCGTGTTCGAGCTGTGGGATCGGAAGGGAAAGTTTCGCGCGATTTGTGGCGGCGGCAGATACGACGATCTCCTCGAAGCCGTGGGAGGCCCGGCACTGCCCGCCCTGGGGTTCGGCATGGGGGATGTCGTTCTGGGCGAGTTGCTTCGCGACCGGGACCTCGTCCCCGAGCCCGAGCATGCCCTCGATGACTTCGTGATTCACGTGTCGGCCGAGCAATTGCCGGCGGCGCTTCGTATTGTCCATTCGCTGCGGTCGCTCGGCAGACGCGTCGGTTTCGACTATCGGAGCCGAGGAGTGGGCCGGCAATTCAAGGTGGCGAATCAGGCGGGGGCGGGGCGAGTGATCGTGGTCGGACCCGAAGAGATCGAGCGAGGTGAGTGCGTGGTCCGCTCCATGGACACCGGGGCGGAGACAAGAGTATCGATGTCCGACCTGCTCGCGGGCCGAGCGGACGACTGAGAACGAACTGAATCGGCCGGGCCTCTAGCCCGGCCCGGGGGAAGATACGGAATGTCGAACGGCAAGGGACTGACTTCCCAGAGCGAGGATTTCTCGGCCTGGTACAACGAGATCGTCCAGCAGGCGGAGTTGGCGAGTCATTCGCCGGTTCGTGGATGCATGGTCATCCGGCCGTATGGTTACCGCATCTGGGAACTGATGCAGGGCGCGCTGGATGGGATGTTCAAGGCCACCGGTCACCAGAACGCGTATTTCCCGCTCTTCCTTCCCAAGTCTTTGCTGGATCGGGAGGCCGAGCATGTGGAAGGCTTTGCTCCCGAAACGGCGATCGTCACGCACGCTGGAGGAACCGAGCTCGAGGAGCCGTTGGTCGTGCGCCCGACGTCCGAGGCGATCATCTGGCCGATTGTCCGTGACTGGATTCACTCGTACCGGGATCTTCCGGTGCTGCTCAACCAGTGGGCGAACGTGGTGCGGTGGGAGATGCGGACGCGTCCGTTTCTTCGTACCACGGAATTCCTCTGGCAGGAAGGACACACGGCTCACGCGAGCGAGGCCGAAGCCGAAGAAGAGACGCTCCGCATGCTCGGCGTCTACCGGACCTTCATGGAGGACTGGATGGCCATGCCGGTTCTCACCGGTCTGAAGACGGACTCCGAGCGGTTCGCCGGTGCGCTTCGAACGTACGCCTGTGAAGGACTCATGCGGGACAACAAGGCGCTTCAGGCCGGCACGAGCCACAGTCTCGGTGAGAACTTTGCGCGTGCCTTCGACGTGCGGTTTCAGAACGAAGAGGGCGAGCACGTCTACGTATGGAGCACGTCCTGGGGGGTTTCGACCCGGCTCATCGGCGGGCTGATCATGATACACGGCGACGACCAGGGGCTCGTGCTTCCGCCGAAGTTGGCGCCCTATGAGACCGTCATCGTCCCGATATGGCGAGATGAGGATCAGCATGAACTGGTCCTGGCGGCAGGCAACCGGGTCAAGGCCGATCTGGAGGCCGCTGGAATCCGGGTACATGTGGACGACCGAGAAGGCCTGAACCCCGGGTCCAAGTACTACGATTGGGAGAGACGGGGTGTGCCTCTTCGGCTCGAGATCGGTCCCAGGGACGTGCAGGCCGAGAGCGTGATGGCGGTTCGTCGGTTCACTCCCGAGGGTTCGGATCGCAAGACGGCGCTGCCGCTAGGCGGGCTGGGCGCCCGGCTGCGGGTCCTTCTCGACGGAATCCAGGAGGAGCTACTGACGGCCGCGTTAGCACGGCGAGACGCGGCTACCGTCCGTGGAATCGAGGACTACTCCGAGTTCCAGCGCCTGATCGAGGAACAGGGCGGCTTCGTATACACGGGCTGGTGCGGAGAGGCCGACTGCGAGCAGAAGGTCAAGGAAGAGACGAAATCCACGATCCGGGTCATCCCGGATGAGGAATTCCGATCGGACGAGGCGCCTGCGCGTTGCCTGTGCGGAGCGCCCTCGAAGGGCGAGGTCGTGAGGGCTCGGGCTTACTGACCGATCCTTCTATCTGTGGAAGGAGGGCTGCGTGGCGGATCTGCGGGAACTCGTCGAGTTTCTCGACGACTACCTCGAGGTGAGCCGGGTCCCGGACTATCCCGGCGCCTGGAACGGACTCCAGGTAGCCTGCCGTTCGCCCATCGAGTCGGTCTGCGTTGCGACGGATGCCTGCCAGGCCACGATTGATCAGGCGGCACGCGAGGGTGCGCAACTGCTCATCGTGCACCACGGGCTCTTTTGGGGCGAACCGCTTCCCGTCACCGGCCGTTCCTACCGCCGTTTGAAGTCTCTGATGGAAGCTGACATGGCCCTGTACAGCTCGCACCTGCCCCTCGACGTCCATCCGGAAGTCGGCAACAATGTGCTGCTGGCCCGTCAGCTGGGCCTCGATACCGAGGGGACTTTCGGCCGATGGTCGGATCTGGAGGGGCTCGGAGTATGGGCCGCGACGGACCTGCCGCTGCGTGATTTCGTAGCCAGGGTCGAAGCCGCGTGCGGGGTTGAGCCGAAGCTGATTCCCGGCGGTCCCGAGCATGTGCGCCGTGTGGGCATCGCGACGGGCTCCGCGGGGTCACTGATCGAGCAGGCGCACGAAGAGGGACTCGATACGTTCGTCACGGGGGAGGGCAATCACCACACGTTCCACGAGGCCACCGAGATCGGCCTGAACGTGATCTATGCCGGCCACTATGCGACCGAGACAGCCGGCGTGCGCGCCCTGGGCGGGCTGCTGTCCGACCGCTATGGCCTGGACTGCCGATTCGTCGACCACCCGACCGGAATGTAGGCATGGCCAAGCTCCGTGAGCGGCTGGCGACGGCCGTCGAGGGTCGATACGAGATACTGGATGAACTGGGCCGCGGCGGGATGTCCATGGTCTTCGAGGCCCGGGACATCAGGCATGAGCGCACCGTCGCCGTAAAGGTCCTGCTTCCCGAACTGGCTGCCTCGGTCGGCGCACAGCGATTCCTGCGCGAGATCGAGATCGCCGCCGGTCTCGTGCACCCACACATTCTCCCGCTGTACGACTCAGGGGACGCGGAGGGGTTGTTGTACCACGTGACTCCGTGTGTCGAGGGAGAGACCCTCCGCGATCGACTGAAGCGTGAGCGCTACCTGCCGATCGAGGAAGCGGTCCGGATCACCGCTGAGATAGCGGACGCCCTGGACTTCGCTCACACCAGAGACGTCATTCATCGGGACATCAAACCAGAGAACGTGCTGCTGTCCAGACGGCACGCAATGATCACGGACTTCGGGATCGCCCGTGCGATCACCCTGGGCGGTGGTGAGCGGCTCACGGAGACCGGAATGGCCGTGGGTACGCCCGCGTACATGAGTCCTGAGCAAGCGCGGGGCGAGGCGGTGCTCGACGGCAGGAGCGACATCTACTCTCTGGCGTGCCTTACCTACGAAATGCTGGCGGGCGAGGCGCCGCTGGCGGGCCGGTCGCCGCAGATCACGATGACGCGCCGACAATCCGAGTCACCGACGTCGCTCACGCTCCTGCGCGAGACCGTTCCGGAGCCCCTGGATTCCGTGATTCTGAAGGCGCTCGCGCGGCTGCCGGCAGATCGGTATGCGACGGCCGGTCAGTATGGGGATGCGGTCCAAGTGGGGGCGGGGCATGGTCTCGAGTGCGTATCCGATCGTTACCACGCCTGGCCTGGTGACTTCCACGGCTGCGACGAGTTCGACGACGCCCGCGCAATGCACACGTGGCTCCGGCGGGAAGGTTGTCGTTCTGGGATGAGTTGAAGCGGAGGAAGGTCCTGAACGTGGCCGCGGTGTATGTAGCCACATCTTGGGTGGCGGTCGAGATGGCACGCACGCTTTTGGAGGACATCGGACAGGGAGGAGTACCAGATCTACCTCTGGTACGTCGCCGCTCTGGGGTTGCCCGTAGCCCTGTTCCTGGCTTGGATGTTTGAGGTTAGCAGGGAAGGCGTGAAGGCCACCGGCACGTACGACGCGGCCGGTGAGGACGCCGTCGCGATGGCCGCTGATCAGTCGACGCGCTCTCGTGGTCGTTGTCGTGCTGGCCGGTTTATACGGTTTGTTCTTGATCATCCGGTGACCGGATCCGGCCGCCCTGAGCCGGATCAGAACACCGAGAACTTCAGGTTGTCGAGGTACTTCTCCGGCTGCTCCCGCACGTCCCGCGTGAGCAGTGCGATCTCCTCGGACGCCACCTGGATATTCTCCGTAGCCGCCGTCAGTCGATCGTACAGCTCCCCGTCGTTGACCATCTTCCCCAGGGTTCCATCGCCCTCGTCCACCTTGCGGAGGATAGAGGCCAGTGACTGACTTCCCGAGTCGAGATCGTCGCTGGCGGCGGCGAGACGGGCGGTCAGGGTGTCGATGTTGGCGAGCGTGCGATCGAGTTCGGGACTGGCGGCGCTCTCCGCCAACTCCCCGGCGGCCACATTCAGCGCCTCGATGAGCTCCTCAAGGGTCGCTGCCTCGCGGTCGAGCAGAAGCTGGACGTCTTCCATGCCGGCGGCGAGCGAGCCCGCGGCGGAATGAACGTCGGAAATCATGCTGTCGGACAGGAGCATCCGTGTCTGCTCGAGCACTCGACCCGCCTGGTCGCCCAGCGTTCCCGCCAACTCGTTGAGGCCGGGAGCTGGCGTTGCCGTGATGGTGTCCCCCGACGCCAGGAGCTCGGTGGATACTCCTGGAATCAGCGCGAGAACGTTGGCGCCGAGGAAGCCCGAGGTCTTGATCTCACCGCGTGTGTCTCTCGGCAGTTGACCCTGAAAGGAGACGACGAGCTCCATGTCCACGTGATCCTGGCGCAGCGAAATACGCCGGACCGACCCGACTTCGACCCCGAGAAGGGTGACCGGGGTCCCCTGGCTCACGGCTGCCGCCTCCGGCGCGACGGCGTAAACGACCAGCCGATCCCCTCCGGCCTGGCGGCCACTGATCCAGGCAACCCCCAAGATCAACGCGAAGAAGCTGACGACGAGTAGGATCCCGACCTGTAACTCCGTCTTGTACTGGTCTCTCAAGCCCGGGTCACGCATGAACGGTACCTATGTGAGTTTCGGGTGAAGAAAGTCCTGAACGACCGGATCCGGTGATTCGCGAAGCTCCGTCGGGGTTCCCCGAGCCTGGACCCTGCCGTCGGACAGAAGGACGATCTCGTCGCCAAGGTAGAAGGCGGACTCGACATCGTGAGTCACGATTACGCTGGTGGCGCCGATCTCTCCCTGCAGCCTGGCGATGAGGCGATTGATCACGTTCGCGTTCACCGGATCGAGACCGGTCGTGGGCTCGTCGTACAGGATGTATCTCTGCCGGCCGACGATCGCCCTCGCGATCGCGACCCGCTTCTGCATTCCTCCCGACAGTTCCGAGGGCAAGAGCGTCAGGACTTCGCGGCCCAGATTGACGTGCTCGACGGCCTCGATCACACGCGGGTCCCGGTGTGCATCGTGCTTCCGGCATTCCTCGGCCGAGAGCCCAAGCTGGATGTTCTGTCCGGCGGTGAGCGAGTCGAAGAGGGCGGCATTCTGGAAGACATAGCTGATTCGAGATCGGATCTTGCGAATCTGATTTCCATTGGCCTGCGGGACCGACATTCCTTCGACGCGAACGTCTCCCTCGTCTGGATCGAAGAGCCCGACGATGTGCTTGAGAAGTACGCTCTTGCCGGTTCCGGACGGACCCATGATCACGAGACTCATTCCCTCGTGAATGTCGAGGTCAAGGCCGTCCAGGACCCATTTGCCGTTGAGGTTCTTCCGCAGTCCCCGGATCTCGATCATCCGACGGCCTTGTAGAGCGGAGCGAGGACCACGTCCAGGATCATCAGAGCCACGATAATGGCCACGACCGTATTGCGGGCGGTTCGGCCGACCCCTGCAGCGCCGCCCTCGGCCTGCAGCCCCACGTAGCATCCGATGAAGGTAATCGTGATTCCGAAGAACACTCCCTTCACAATCGAGAAGATCAGCGCCGCTGAGTGATAGTAGTTCCGCACACCGTATACGTACTCGTGAGTCGTCATGTCGAGCATGACCATTCCGGTGAGCCAGCCGCTCCAGATCCCCGCTACGTTGGCCAGGATCACGATCGGAATCATCATGACTGCGCCAGCCACGACGCGCGGCATGATCAACTCCCCGACCGGATCCCGTCCGAGCGTACGAAGCGCATCGATCTGGTCCGTGACCTTCATCGTCCCGAGCTCCGCCCCGATCCCAGCGCCCACGCGTCCCGCCATGATGATCGCCGACAGCAACGGCGCCAGTTCGGTCAGCATGCCTGCCGCTACGGCATTACCCACGATCCACAGCGGAAGGTCTGTGAACTGGTAGCCACTCTGCTGCGCCAGGATCGAGCCGCTGAGGGTAGCCACGAGGAGGACCAGGGGAAGGCTGTCCACGCCAATCGCCTTGGCTTGCCGGAAGGTTTCGCGGACATGATCCCTCGGGTGAAGAAGCGCCAGCACGGTGGCGCCTCCCAGAACTCCGGCACGCCCGATGTGACGCGTTACCAGCAATCCGGCGCGGCCTACGCTTCGCACCCAGGCGACGGGAGGGCGATCGCCTCTCGGCCGTCCTGCGCCTGCGGTCAGGTCGGACTCCCGGTCCAACGGTAGCACTGCCTTTCGAGCGATCGTCGAGCGGGTACGCTCCACGACAGGTGTCGGATTGCCTGCCCGGCCCGCCAGGGCGGGACCTGACCGCCAAGCTACCACGGTGTGAAGCGTCAACCAAGACCGCCGGGAAGAATGCTCAGCCCGGTCGAACCGCCGTGTCGCGCAGCGCAGGAAGAGGTTTGACCGGTCGAGCCCGGCTCCCTCGCGAAGTGCTCGGACCAGCGTCCCCAGTGCTCTCGGAGGAAGGCTGACCGACCAGTGCTCCACGACCATCGTTCTCACCGATCCGGGCCGCCTCTCCCAGCTTTCCCTCCGGCTCGGATCGGGCCTCCGTCTCCGCTCGGAGCCGGGCGATGCGCGTGGAGTCGAAGACGTGCGTGATGCGCTCCCAGAGTGCTTCCATCTGACCCGCCTCACCTCCGACCGATTCGGCGAAATCGAGGAGGTCCTGCGGGGTCACTCCGTGTGCGTCGAGAATCTGCTTCCGCAACGAATCCGCGCCGGTTGCCTCGCGCTCGGGGAGCATACGGTCTTTTGGGAGACTGGCATCCAGGAGCAGGAGTTCGGTCATGACCTCGACGTATACGTCGCCCTGGATCTGATCAGGATCTCCTTCCTCCGGAGCCGGGGCGCAACCGATCATCAGCGTGGCGAGCACCAGAGCCGCCGCGGCCTTCCCATGCCCTGCTTTGCGAGTCCTCATACCTGCAATCTTTCATTCGATCCGAGGTAGGGCCAGTTCCAGCTTCCCGGTCCCGGTCACATTGATGACCATGGTGCCGGCCGCTAGCTTCCCAAACATTCGGCGCAAGACCGCCGTCTTCTGTTCTACTCTATTCTGTCGGGCCTGATCCGCCCCAAACGAGGACCGATCTGATGCCATCTGGCTGCCGACTGGCACTCATCATATTTCTGGCGACGGTTACGGGTGCGCGGGCTCAGTCCGTTCCCTCGCCCCGTGAGATCCTCGGGTATGAGCTCGGTGACCGGTTCACGGACGCCTCCGCGGTGGTTCGCTACGCGGAAGCGCTGGCGGCCGCCTCGGACCGGGTGAACCTCGTCAGGTATGGGGAGACGGCCGAGGGCCGGCCTCTGAGCCTGCTGGTGATCGCGCGGAATCTCGCCCCGGAGAGTGTCGAGCGAGTGCTCCAGGCGAACGCCCGGCTGACGGACCCGGACCTGAACGCCGCCGACGCTTCGGCGATCGCCAGGGAGAACCCGGCGATCGCCTGGTTTACGTACGGGGTTCATGGCGACGAAAGCGCATCGACGGAGGCTGCCCTGTGGACGGCCTACGATCTTGCGGTAGGCGGGGAGGGCACTGCAGGTATCCTGGACTCGCTCATCGTCGTCATTGATCCGATGGCGAACCCGGACGGCAGAGACCGCTACGTCCAGTGGTACGCGGGGGCTCGCGGTCGACGGCCCAATCCCGAATCGGCGAGCCGCGAGCACCGGCAGCCGTGGCCCGGGGGTCGGTACAATCACTACCTGTTCGATCTGAACCGGGACTGGACCTGGGCGACTCAGGTGGAGACCCGCGCCCGTCTTGAGGCGTGGCGCCGCTGGAATCCCCAGGTGCACGTCGATTTCCACGAAATGGGCTATACGAGCAGCTATTTCTTCTTCCCGGCAGCGGAACCCCTAAATCCCATATATCCGGACTACACGGTGCGCTGGGCGGAGTACTTCGGCCGGGCTAACGCCGCGGAGTTCGATCGGCGGCGATGGTTGTACTACACGGGGGAGACGTTCGACATGTTCTACCCCGGATTCGGCGATAGCTGGCCGAGCCTCGTGGGTGCGATTGGTATGACCTACGAGCAGGCGGGCAGCGGTGCAGCCGGCCTCGTCGTGCTGCGTCCCGACGGGACGGAGCTCACGCTCGAGGACCGGGCGACGCATCACCGGGTGGCGGGACTCTCCACGCTGCGGGCGGCGGCCGCGCGGAAGACCGAGTTGTTGACCGAATTCGCGGGCTTCCATCGCGGCCAGGGCTCCGAACAGACAGATGTACTTCTCGTGCCCGGTCCCGACCCGTCTGCGACCCGCGACCTGGTAGCGTCATTGCAGATGCAGGGGGTACGAGTCGAGCGAGCGGACCGGCCGTTCCGCGCCTCGGCGAATCCGCACCCGGGTTTCGCCGAGCGTTCGGAATTCCCGGTGGGCACGTATCGAGTCCGATCTCGGCAGCCGCGAGGCCGGCTGGCCGTCACTCTCTTGCAGCCCGAGACTCTGCTGGCGGATGGGGTGACGGCGACGTACGACATCACCGCCTGGTCTCTTCCCTACGCGTATGGCGTCGAGGCCCACTCGACGGGTCCAGTGGGTGACGGTGGATTCGAGCCGGTTCCGGTGTTTCGGGAGACAACGGTGGCCGGGCCTCCCCAGCAGAGCTACGGCTGGCTTGTTCTGCCGTCGTTTCGGGCGGCCGGACCCGTCATGCGCTACGTGGCGGGGGGGGGCAGGGCGTTCGCCCTGCGAAGGGCTTTCGAACAGGACGGCGTCTCATGGCCAGCTGGCACGGTGTTCATGCCCGCGGATGACGGGGCGGTGGACGGGCTGGTCTCTGCCGGGCTGTCACCCCTCGTACATCCGGTCAGGAGCGGATCGACTCCGCGCGGGCACGACCTGGGCACGGGCTCGTCGATCACCGTGCTGGCGCCCCGTGTCGGCGTCCTGATGGGCTCCGGTTTGTCCGCGTCCAGCGCCGGTGCCATCTGGTTCTTGCTCGAGGTGATGGCCGAGATTCCGTTCGATGCCCTGGATGCGTCTTCCGCCGGCCTCACGGCTCTTGAGCCATACGATGTACTGGTGGTTCCGTCCGGCAACCCGAGTCGGACGTCTGAGGGGCTCGCGGTGGACTTGGAGGAGTGGGTGGGGCGGGGGGGCACGCTAGTGACGCTGGGATCGTCGACGCGGTGGGCCGCCGGCGGGCTTGCGGAGGTCGGCATCCGCTCAGACGAGGGCGAGGACCTTTCCGAGGAACAGAGTAGACGACGCGGCCTCCGAACCACCGCAGCAGCGGCGTTCTGACGCCTGGGATGACGCGGTCACGGGAATCATCCTGCCGCTCACCCTCGACGAGGATCATCCGCTGTCCTGGGGAGCAGGCCTGGGGAACGAGTCGTCTTCGACCTTCGCGCTGCACCTGACCGATCTCGGTCTCGAGCCCTCCGACGATCACGTGACGGTTGCCTCGTTCGGTGAGTCGGTGGCAGCGGTCAGCGGCGCCGTGAGTGACTCGAAGCTGGCGGAGATCTCGCAGTCTTCCTGGTTGTCGGTGGCGCATGTGGGAGACGGGAAAGTCATTATGTTTGCGGATGATCCGCTGTTTCGTCTAATGTGGCCTGCGAACTTCGTGCTGTTTACGAACGCGTTGGTGTACGGACCGCGCCTGCGTTAATGACTGCCGAATCGGCAGAGCGCCTCTCCATGCCTCGGCCGGGTAAGCCTGTATGGCTGGCTTTAGCGCTCTTTCGGGCGTTTCGGGGGGCATGCGTCTTGCCCCTTACTGGCGTCGAAAGACAGGGGCCCGTGGGCCCAGGCGAGGCATGGAACCGAAGCGAGAGAACATCAGGGGGTGACGGATAGATGATACCAGCCGACAGACTGACCGTACGGGCCGGGCAGGCCCTGCAGGGGGCAGCGGAACTGGCCAGGGTTGGGGGGAATCCGGCCGTCGAGGATCTTCACCTGCTGGTGGCCCTGCTGGACGAGGAAGAGGGCGTAGTGGACCCGGTGCTTCGGAAGGTGGGAGCTGACCCGGTTCGCATCCGGTCGGCGGCGGCCGAGGGAATGGCACGTCTTCCGCGGCAGACGGGGGCGGCACCGGCGGCCAGCCGCGAGCTGAACCGGATTCTGGACGATGCGGACGCGGAGGCGCGCCAGATGAGCGACCTCTACGTGTCCACCGAGCACCTGCTGGTCGCGCTCGCCGGCAAGCATGGGAGCAGCACCCGGGAGCTCCTGTCGGATGCCGGGGCGACTCAGGAGTCACTTCGGGAGGCACTAGCCACGGTTCGGGGACCCCATCAGGTGACGGACCGGGAGGCCGAGGGGAAGTACCGTGCGCTCGAGCGCTTCGGGGTCGACCTCACCGAGCGGGCGCGCAACGGGGAACTCGACCCGGTGATCGGACGCGACTCCGAGATCCGTCGGGTCATGCAGGTCCTCTCCCGCCGCACGAAGAACAACCCTGTGCTGATTGGCGAGCCCGGGGTGGGCAAGACAGCGATCGCGGAAGGCCTCGCACAGCGAATCGTCGCGGGAGATATCCCCGAGACTCTAAGGGACAAGCGACTGATAGAGCTGGATATAGCGGCCATGTTGGCGGGAGCCAAGTACCGCGGAGAGTTCGAGGAGCGCTTGAAGGCGGCCCTCAAGGAGATCACGGAGTCGAAGGGCAGGTACATCGTCTTCCTGGACGAGTTGCACACCATCGTGGGAGCGGGTGCGGCGGAAGGGGCAGTAGACGCCGGCAACATGCTGAAGCCAGCCCTGGCCCGCGGAGATCTCCGGATGGTGGGGGCGACGACCCTCGACGAGTATCGAAAGCATATCGAAAAGGACCCGGCGCTTGAGCGCCGGTTCCAGCCCGTATTCGTCGGCGAGCCGGGGCTTTCGGAAACGGTGGGTATCCTGCGCGGCCTGAAGGAGAAGTACGAGGTGCATCACGGCGTGCGGATCACGGATCCGGCCCTGGTGGCGGCTGCGCGACTGTCGGACCGTTACATCGGTGACCGCTTCTTGCCCGACAAAGCCATCGATCTCATGGATGAGGCTGCCTCGCGTCTTCGCATCGAGATCGACTCGATGCCCGAGGAGATCGACCTGCGGGAACGGCGCGCGACCCAGCTCGAGATCGAGCGGGAAGCGCTGAAGGATGAACCGGATGCCCGAAGCACCGAGCGTCTGTCCGCTCTCGAGTCGGAACTCTCCGAACTAAGGGAAGAGCTCGCGGGTCTCAAAGCCCGGTGGGGCCTCGAGAAGGAAGCGATCGAGCGAGTCCGGGATCTCAAGAGGCAGTTGGAGGAAGCCTCCGTGGCTGCCGAGCAGTCCACGCGGGCCGGCGACCTGCAGCGTGTGGCTGAGATCACCTACGGCGAGGTGCCTCGCCTGCGGGACCGCCTCACAGAGGCGGAGGCCGAGCTTACCCGCATGCAGGCGGAAGGAAGCTTCCTGAAAGAAGAGGTGGATCCGGAAGACATCGCGGAGGTCGTGGCCTCCTGGACGGGAATCCCGGTCACCCGGATGCTGGAGACAGAGCAAGATCGCCTCACGCACCTCGAGGACCATCTGCACGAACGGGTCGTCAACCAGAGCGAGGCCATCACCGCGGTTTCCAACGCGGTTCGACGGAGTCGGGCGGGGTTGCAGGATCCGGACCGTCCGGTGGGAAGCTTCATCTTTCTCGGGCCGACCGGAGTCGGAAAGACCGAAACCGCGCGTGCGCTCGCTGAGTTCCTGTTCGACGATGATGAGGCCATGGTCCGAATCGACATGTCCGAGTACATGGAGCGGCATGCCGTATCGCGTCTCATTGGTGCTCCCCCAGGGTACGTCGGATACGAGGAAGGCGGTCAGTTGACGGAGTCCGTGCGCCGTCGGCCCTACGCCGTAGTCCTGTTCGATGAGATCGAGAAGGCGCATCCGGAGGTGTTCAACGTCTTGCTTCAGATCCTGGACGACGGACGTCTCACGGACGGTCAGGGGCGGACCGTGGACTTCCGGAACGCCGTTCTCATCATGACCAGCAATCTCGGCAGCTCCTACATTTTCGAGCACGAAGGCGAGGACTGGGCCGCCGTCGAGGGCAGCGTGAAGGACGCCCTCAGACAGAACTTCAGGCCCGAGTTCCTGAACCGGATCGACGAAATCCTCGTCTTCCGACCGCTGGGACGAGAAGAACTGGAGCAGGTAGTCGGGATGCAGCTTGCGCGTCTCGCGGCTCTCGCAAGAGACCGGCAGGTAGAACTGGAAGTGACGCCAGCTGCCCGGAGGGTCGTCGCCGAGGCCGGCTACGATCCCGCCTTCGGAGCCCGCCCGATCAAGAGGGCGATACAGCACCTGGTAGCGGATCCTCTAGCGATGGCGTTTCTCGATGGACGTTTTCACGACGGAGACGTGATCGAGATCGATGCAGGCGACGGTGGGCTCCTGGAGTTCCGGCGACTGGGTAGTGTTGAATCCTGAATCGTCCGGTGTCTTGACGCCCGCACTCCGGGACGCACATTACGCGCGAGCAGACATGAACTCACATGGATCGGGAGTTGCCCTTTGACTAATGCTCAGCCGCGGCCTCGTCGCTCGAAGGGATGGGGCGTGCTGGTTTGCGTGGCCGTAGCCTCGGCCGGCTGCTCGACCCATTCTTCGAGCCAGGCCGGTTCGCAGACCGGAGCTCCCACATCGGAGTTGGCGGTCAGGGGTTTCCTGGATGGCGCGAACGCCGCCGACTATGGACAGATGTCGAACCTGTTCGGCACGGACAAAGGGCCGGCGGTCGAAAGGTTCGGCGTGACCGACATCGAACAGCGGATGATCTTCCTCGCGAGGATCTTGAAGCACTCGAGCTACGAGTTGCAGCAAGTCAACCTGGCGCAGCTGGGCCCCGATCGTGTCCGTTGGGAGGCCCGCATGTCGGGCACGCGGAAGGGCGGGGTAGTCATCCCCGTGATCACGGTCCCGGATGGAACCGGCCGCTGGTACGTGGAGAGGCTGAATCTGGATGCTCTGACGGCCTCGTCGGCACCATAGAGAGGTTGGCGGCGCGCGGAAACCGTGCGTTCAGGCGGCGACTTCAACGAGTTCCAGCAGGACGCCGCCGCAGTCACGGGGATGCAGGAAGGCTACCGGGAGACCGCCCGCCCCTGTGCGAATGCCAGGCGGAACGGGGCGGATTCCGGACCCGGCCAATCGAGTGAGCGTCGTTTCCAGATCGGGGACCTGAAGACAGACGTGGTGGATGCCTTGGCCTCGCCGTTCGAGGAAGCGTGAGATGGGAGAGTCCGGGCCGACGGGTTCGAGAAGTTCGATCCTTCCGGCGCCAAGGCCGAAGAAGACGACCTCTACTTCCTCCGAGGGAACTGTTTCCCGGCCAGCAGGGTTCTCTCCCAGCATGGCCTGGAAGAGGGGGACGGCGGTCTGAAGCGAATTGACCGCGATCCCGATGTGATCGATCTTGAACATTCGCCGCTCCGGTGGGCCGGTTGAAGCCCCGCGCGAAGGAGTCCCGGGGGCCGGTAGTGGCGGAAACTAGACCAGCAGCGAGTGCATTTCCACTAAACGAGGTAATATCGTGTCAACTGCAGAACTCGTCACTTTGACGGACAGCAACTTCGAACAGGAAATCGAGTCCAGCGAAGGGCTCGCTATCGTGGACTTCTGGGCGGAGTGGTGCGGACCCTGCCGTCTCGTGGGTCCCGTCGTCGCCGAACTGGCCGAGGAATACGCCGGCAAGGTCAAGGTCGGGAAGCTGGACGTCGACTCGAATCGAGCGATCTCCCAGCGCTACGGCATTCGGTCGATTCCAAGCATCCTGTACTTCAAGGACGGCGAGCTCGTGGATGTCGTGGTCGGCGCGGTTCCGAAGTCGCACTTGGAGCAGAAGATCCAGCAGTACGTCTGATCGAGTCCCCCTGACCGACCGGAGGATACGCGCCCTCTCCCCGTATGCGGGAGGAGGGCGCTCGTCTGAATGACGCCAGGCAAGCTTCTCATCGTGAGCACGCCGATCGGCAATCTCGCCGACCTGTCGGCGCGGGCGCTCGAGACCCTTGAAGGGGCGGTCGTCGTATACGCGGAAGACACGCGCCACAGCGCGACCCTGCTGAGGCACTACGGGTTCCGGACCCCCCTGCGCTCTCTTCACGAGCACAATGAAGCGCGACGGATCGACGAGGTGCTGGAGCGGCTGGCCGCGGGCGAGAGTTGCGCACTTATTTCCGACGCGGGCACGCCTACCGTGTCGGATCCCGGCACTCGTCTCGTGGCCGCAGTAGCCGGTGCAGGGTTCCGTGTCGAACCGGTTCCGGGTCCATCGGCGGTCACGGCCGCTCTCTCGGCGTCGGGACTTCCCGGAGGAAGGTTTCTGTTCCTCGGCTTCGCGCCGAGGAAGGGCCGGGCGCGGGAAGACTGGATGGAGCAGGCACTGGCCTCGCCGCACACGGTGGTCGTCTTCGAGGCGCCGGGCCGCTTGGGCGCTCTCCTTGAAGATTGGGCATCCAGGGGTGCCGCCGGCAGAACCTGTGTCGTGTGCCGCGAATTGACGAAGATGCACGAAGAGGTGCGCCACGGAACGGTTGAGACCCTCAGGGACTACTACAGTGATGGCGCCGTCCGGGGTGAGGTCACGATCGTTCTGGAGGGCTCTGGCGCCGGATCGTCCGAGAATCCCGTCGACATCGAGGGGGCGATGGCCGTCGCGAACGAGATGGCTGGCCATGGGCAAACGACGCAGGAGATCGCGCGTCGTTTAAGGGGAGAGTTCGGGATGACGAGGAATCAGGCCTACGATCTGGCTCTCAAGGCGGCTGAAAAGAAGTGACGCCAAGCGAGGCGGGCCGAGAGCTCGCCCGTGCAGCCGCGATAGTTCGATCCACGGGACGAAGGATCGCATTCTGGAGAGGCGCTGCTTTCATGGCGCCGCTCCTCGTTGTTCTCCTCTCGACCATCTGGCTTCCGGACCCGTGGCTCGGCAGCCCGGGTTCGCTCCTTCCGATGGTGTTGGCCTTGTGCGCCGTGGCGACCCTCGGCTTGGCTGGTCTGGTGGTCGGCGATTCCATACGTGGGTCCCGGCTGCGCAGCAGGGTTGTCGAGATGGAAACTGCCGGGGGCCTGGCCCGGGGTGACTTGCTGGGAGCCATCGAGCTCGGCGACCGTGCCGAAGCCGGGGGCCTGGCTGACTTGCACAGGATGCGGGTTGCCCAGGGCCTCAGGGGGCTTTCAGCGGGGGAGCTACTCCCGAGATCGCAGGATCGCGCACGGACGACCAGGCGATTCGCGCTCCCTATGCTGGCTGCCACGTTGGCCCTCCTCACCGCCGGTCTTTTCGAGTACCCCGCGTCTGCGCGGAGGGCGGCAGGGACGCTCGCGCGACCCTGGACCGTGACATTTCCTCCGCCACCCCCGCCTCTTCAAGTGAGCCCACCCGGTGGGCAAGTCCTGCGGGGCAGCGGATTCGACATCACCGTCGCCGCGTCCGGACGATCGCACGTCTTGCTCGTCCACGAACGTTCAGGGACCCCGGCACAAAGAGATCGCGTCGCCGTGGTCGATGGGATCGCGGCTGCCCGTATCGCGCCCGTCGATGAGATGGTCCGGTTCTGGGCGGAGGATGGGCTGGGCAGCGTGACCGACACGTTCTCGGTCGTGCCCGTCGATCCACTTACGGTGACCGATCTGCGGGTCGAGTTGGACTATCCTCCGTATCTCGGCAGAACTCGTGACGTGCTTGGCGGCCACATCGCCCGACTCGACGCTCCGGCGGGAACCCGGGTGACTCTCACCGCGCGCACGAATCACCCGGTCGAGCGCATGGGGCTTGCTCGGGCGGGCGCTGCCGGGAGCGACACGGTCTTCCTCGCGGGTGCGTCCGATGCGGCCACGGCCACGATAACGTTGACGGACAGCGTTCTCCTATCGTGGTGGTTGGTCCCCCAGGGCAGCGTACCGGGCGTGCGTCTCCCGTCCCCGATCACGGTTCACGTCCGACCCGACGAACCGCCCACGGTCACTTTCTCCCATCCTGGCAAAGACATCGTCCTTGGACTCGACCGGGAACTCGCACTGGTGATCGATGCGAGGGACGATCACGGCCTGGCGGAAGTGGGGCTCTTCTGGTGGCGGGAATCTGCCGCAGGTCGATGGGGCGGCCCGGTATACGAGCTGCTTTCTGGAGGTCGAAGTGCCCGTCGAATGGTCCTCCGTCCGACCCTCGACCTGGATGCGGGGGAATTCGTTCCGGGGGATGAAATCGTCTACTACGCGATTGCGAGGGACGCGAATCCGGACTCGCCGGCAGCCGTGTCGGACACATTTCGGGCGCGTTTGGCGAGCCTGGCCGAACTGAGGGACCGGGTCGCCCGCCAAACGGAGGATCTGATCGAGGAAGCGCGTTCCCTGGAGGAGCGAGCGGGTGATCTTTTGGACGGCGCGCAGGACGCGGAACGCAGGAGCCTCGGCCGGAGCCCGGACCCCCGTCAGACGGCAGCGGTCGAGAAGGCGGACTTCGGTGCCACACAGGATGCTCGCAATTTGCTGGCGGAGGCGCGGGAGATTGAGAAGGATGTCGACGGACTACGTGCCGAACTGCGGGAGGTTCGGAGCGGACTCGCGGACTCGCCGCTGGGTGATTCGGATGTGCAGCGACATCTGGCGGAGCTTGAGCAACTGTTCGCGGAGATCATGGAGTCGGGTCTTCGCGAACGCATAGAGGCGCTGGAGCAGTCCCTCCAGGGACTCGATCGTGAAGACCTCCACGATTCACTCGGGGATTTCGCGCGTCAAAGCGCCGATCTGGAGAAGCGGCTCGAACAGGCTCTGGGGCTCATGGAGCGGGTCGCCCTGGAGCAGTCACTGGAAGCTGCGCGCCAAACGGCCGAGAACCTGGCACGCCGACAGGAGCGTGTCTCTGAAGACACCGGGGCCGGAGCTCGGGCGGTCGAGCAGGGTCAACTGGCGGCGGAGTCGGAAGCGCTCGCCGAGCGCGTGGATGAGTTGGCCGAGCGCCTCGATGGACAGCGAGCAGGGGAATCAGCGGACCGGGCGAGAGAAGGGGCTCGGGAGGCTCGAGAGGCGGCTTCTCGCATGCAGTCGGCGGCCCGGGAGGCGAGAAACGAGGCGGCCAAGGATCTTGCTCGGGCGGAGCGCAGCCTGTCGGCGGCGGGTCAGGCCCTGTCCAGGGACTGGCGAGCGGAGGCACTGGAGGCCGTGAACAGGGCGACCAAGGAGTCGCTCGAACTTGCCAGGGAGCAAGAGAGGCTGGTCGAGCGTCTGCGTTCGGGTGACCGCCCGGAGGACTTGGCAGGTCAGCAGGCGGCGGTCCGTGAGGGACTCGACAATCTCGCGAGTTCCCTCGCGGAGGCGGGGAAGAAGACGGCTTTGATGGATCGTCGCACCGGGCCTGCCGCGGCGCGGGCCGGGCGAGAGATGGACGCTCTGGCTCAGAGCCTGTCGGGTGGAGCGGCCCGTCGGAACGAGGCTATGCAGCAGGGCGAGGCCGCGATGGAGGCCCTGAGCGATCTGGCCGGGTCGCTCCTGGCAGGGCGGAGACAAATGGAGGCAGCCAGCTCGGCCACGGGGATGGAAGAGGCGCTGGAGCGACTCGCCGGTCTGGGAAGACAGCAGGCAGGGCTCAACTCGGAGTCCGGGGAGCTCTTCCGCCTCATGCAGGGGGGGCAGGCGCTCCAGGACCGTCTCGGGTCGCTTGCCGCGCGACAGCAAGCCGTTGCCGAGGAACTCCGCGACCTGGCGGGTGACCCCGCGGCTCGCGAGCTCGGCGGCCGTCCGGGGGAGTTGGCCGTCGAGGCCGACGAGGTGGCACGGCGACTGTCGGCGGGTGAGCTGGACCGTCAGACACTCGAGCGCCAGGCGCAGCTGTTTCGCAGGCTTCTCGACGCGGGACGCTCGCTCGAGAAGGACGAGCGGGATGCCAACCGACGAGAGGCCACCTCCGCCAGACCTCGGGTCGCGTTTCTTCCTGAAGGAGTAGCCGTCGAAGAGCTGGGTCCTCGCTATCCGTACCCGGACGAGACTGCCCTGGAGGCCCTGACGGCATCGCAGCGGCGTCTTGTCTATGAGTACTTCGACCGGCTGAATGGCGAAGTATCGGGAGACGCACCATGACGCTCGCACGACTGGGGTCGGCTGCGGCCTGTATCGCCATCCTGACCGGGTCCGCGGACTCGGCCCTCGCGCAGGAGACCCCCGGAGCGGCGATCGTGGAGAGACGTGCGCTTGACCACGCCATCCGCCTTGAACAGGCCGGCAGACAGGACGAGGCCATGCGGGCGCTCGAGAACCTGCTCGAGGAGCAGCCGCGATCGGTGTCGGTTCTCGTTTTGCTGGCGCGAATCGCTGATCGGGCGGGTGAACCCCGCAGGGCGCTGGCAAGGGCGGAAGCGGCGGTCGGCGCGGATGAACACGACTCTCCGGCGCTGCGACAAGTGTGGATCCGAAGCCTCCAGGCTGCGGGCCTGCAGGACAGCGCCCTGAGCGCGGCGCGGAGCTGGATCCGCGCGCAGCCGGAGGAGGCAGCGGGGTACCTGGAGTTGTCGGGTCTCTGGGCACGGGCCGGCGATAGAGAGCAGGCCGTTCGCGCTCTTGAGGCAGGCCGCCTCGCCATCGGCGCGGATCGGCTGTTCGTACAGGAACTCGGCTCCCTCCAGGCCCAGCGAGGCTTGTACGCTGAAGCCGCGATTGAATGGCGTTCCATGCTGGCATGGGGGACGGCTGGCGTGGAGGCGGTGCAGCGGGGTATCGAAGCGCCCGGGTCCGAGAGCTCGGAAGCGGTCCCGGCTCTGCGGACGGAACTGGCGTCTCCCGAATCCACGCTTCTCGAGCAGAAGGGCGGGTTGCAGCTAGCTTTTCTGCTTGGTGAGTTCGACTGGGCGAAGGAAATTGTCGCACGGCTGGCGGATGACTTGCCGGGACCGGCGGCGGCGGCGGTCCTGCGCGACTACGTGGCGCGAGCGCGCGACGCGGGAGACCCCAGCGGTGCGGCATGGGCCGCCGAGTCTCTTGTCGATCGCGCGGACTCCGATCAAGAGCTTCTCTATTGGACGGCTGTCGCGGCCGATCTTTCGTACGAGTCGGGAGATCTCGAGCAAGCGAGGGCGCTTTTCGGCCGCCTGGTCGCCGAGGCCGAGCCCGGATCGGACCTGCACGAGGCGTCGATCCGCAGGTTGCACGAATTGCTGGCGAAGGAACGCCCCGAGCAGGCGGAGCGCCTGCTGCGCGAGCATCGGGATCTCTATTCGGAGCAGACAGTTGCCGGAGTCGAAATGTCGGTGCGCTCGGCCCGGGCCTGGCTTCGGCGGGGACAGTTGGATCGGGCACGTGACGCGATCGAACGCGTCTCGCCGGAAGGTGCGGATCAGGCAGCCCGTCAGGCGTCGGTGCTGGGCTGGATGGAGATTCTCGCCGGTCGCCCGGAGGCCGCCCGCGGCCACCTGCAAATCGCGGCCGCGATTCCCACCGGTGAGCCGGGAACTCGCATCGAGGCGCTGGAGCTTCTGGGCCTCGTCGAGGCCGCCGATTCGGCGGGTCTCGTGGCGCTCGGCGCGGGTGTCGTGGCGGCCACGGCCTCGGGAGATCCGGGTCCCTTGCAGTCATCCGTCACCACCTGGTCCGTCGAGAGGACTCCGGGCGGGGCCGGGCTGGCCGCCGTGGCGGCCGAAGAACTGCAAGCGGCCGGGCACGACGCAGGCGGCCCATGCGGTGCGGGCGGCGATCGTCGATGGTTGGCCCGGGTCACCGGAAGCAGCCCGAGCGCTACTGGATCTTGCAAGGGCCGACCGGGCGGCTGAACCCGTCCGGGCGGTCGCGTGGCTGGAGCGTCTGATCGTCGAGTACCCGGAGAGTGCCATGGCTCCTATCGCCAGGCGTATCCTGGCCGAGTTGCGAAGAGAGGTTCCGGGGGCATGACGCGGGCGATGGCGGTGACCGCGATCCTGGCCGTGGCCGCTCCCAGTCATGCGGCGGCGCAGACGCTTCTCGTTCCCATGGACGACCAGCAGTCGAATCACCTTAAGGCCTACGGACTGGTCTACCAGTCCATCGCGGACGGGGAGCGAGCCGAGTGGCTTCTCAACTACCGGGGCGGGTCGTTCCTGTTGCCAGCCGTCGAGCCCGTGAAGCGAAGCGCGGCGCTGCTCGGAGTTACGGTCGACGAACTGACCGGGACGTCTCTAGCCGTGCTGCGAGAGCTGATCGAAGAGTCGAACATGGAGGCCGTACCGCTCGAGAAGGCACCCGAAGTAGCGGTCTATACCCCACCGAACTCCTCGCCATGGGACGATGCGGTCACGTTGGCCCTCGAATACGCGGGCATCCCGTACGAGCGAATCTGGGATCCTGGTGTCCTCCGCGATGGACTGGACCGGTACGATTGGCTGCATCTGCATCACGAGGACTTCACCGGGCAGTACTCCAAGTTCTACCTGGGCTACGCGGGTTCTGACTGGCTGCAAGACGAGGTGGAGCGGAACGAAGCGGTCGCTTCGGAGTTCGGATTCGTCAGCGTCCCGGAACTGAAGCGGGCCGTGGCCGATGCGATACGGAGCTACGTGGAAGCCGGGGGACTCCTGTTCGCCATGTGTACCGCGACCGAGACTCTGGACCTGGCTCTCGCGGGCGTCAACACGGATCTGGCGGCTGCATTCGCCGATGGGACGCCGCCCGACCCTTCAGCGGAGGATCGCATGGTCTGGGATCGCGCCCTTGCTTTCACGGGCGCGCGTCTGGTGCTCGACGGTTCGGTGAGTGCCTTCAGCGATATCGATGGGCACCAGGTGAACACGCCATGGCGTCAGCCGCTCGGGAGTTTCGAGCTGTTCGACTTCAGCGCCAAGATCGACCCTGTACCGGCTATGTTGACGCAATCGCACGAGCGGGTCTTACCCGACTTCTACGGGCTGACGACCAGCTTCAAGCGAGAGCGCCTGAAACCCGGGGTGGTCGGGCTCGGGAGTGACGAGACGATTGGCGTAGTCAAGTACTTGCACGGGCAACTGGGGGAGGGGAGTTTCACGTTCCTCGGGGGACACGACCCGGAAGATCCTCAGCACCTCGTGGGCGATTCACCCACGGACTTGGATCTGCACAGGAACTCGGCCGGTTACCGGCTGATCCTGAACAACGTTCTGTATCCTGCGGCCCGGAAGAAGGCCCTCAAGACGTGAATGGGATGATCGAGAGTCATGAACGATAAGACGGCGGAGGTCGCGGCGGATTCGTGGGAGTGGCGTCCACCACGGCGCCTCGGAGGCTTGCCGCCATACCCGTTGGCCGACGTCCCCGATATCAAGGCGCGCCTGCTCGCAGAGGGCCGGACAGTCATCGACCTGGGCGTCGGAGATCCGGGGCTGCCCGTTCCGAGCATTGCAGTCGAAACCCTCAGGGAAGCCGTCGGGAACCCGGCACTGAGCAAGTACGGATTCCAGCGCGGCCTGCCGGAGTACCGGCAGGCCATCGCCGGCTGGCTGGGGCGCAGGTTCGGGGCCGAAGTGGACGCGGACCTCGAGGTCCTGCCCGTAATCGGGAGCAAGGAAGCCATCGCGCTGACCGCTCTGGCGGTGCTCGATCCGGGCGATTCCGTGCTGATTCCGGATCCGGGGTATGCCCCGTACTTCGGCGGGTCCTATTTCGCGGGAGCTGACGTTATCCGTTTCGGTCTCGGGGCGGAGGACGGATACCTCATTCCGCCCGATGTGATTCGCCGCGCGCGTGGGCGGCTGAGGCTGGTCTACCTGAATTACCCGAACAATCCGACGAGCGCCGTGGCAGAGGCTGGCTACCTGGAGGACGTGGTGTCAGCCTGCAGGGAGCGAGGTGCCGTTCTGCTGTTCGACAACGCATACTCCGAGATCACATTCGACGGTTTTCGAGCTCCCGGGCTGCTGGATATCGACGGCGGACGAGAGGTAGGTCTCGAGTTCCACTCGATGTCGAAGACGTACAACATGACGGGCTGGAGACTGGGCTGGGCGACGGGAGACCGGAGGCTGATCGGGGCCCTGCGACGGGTAAAGACCTTCTTCGACACCGGCGCGTTCATGGCACTCCAGGCGGCCGCGGCTGCGGTTCTTCAAGACCCCGACGCCTACATTCAGCAAAGTCTCGCGCAACTCGATCGACGCCGGCACGCAGCGGTGGCTGCTTTCCGCGACGCCGGCCTCGATGTCAACGCCCCGCGCGGAACGCTTTATCTCTGGTTTCCGGTTCCGAGCGAGGAGAAGGCGGAAGACTTCTGCCGACGCCTTCTGATCGACTCCGGCGTGGTTCTGCTGCCCGGGTCCGCGATGGGGCCGGGTGGTGAAGGATTCGTGCGCGCCTCCCTGGCGATCACTGAAGATCGTTGGGAAGAGGCTGGCCGGAGGATTCAGGAGGCCCTTTGAGGCATGGCTCAGGGCCGGAGCTCGCGAGGTGAGAGGCAGGCGTCCCGAAACGCGTGCCGGGTATCACGCACGCGGCTACAGGCGTTCCATGCGGACGGGATTTCTCGTATCGGCCGTCCTGCATGCGCTTGTGGCGATCTTCCTCGGTGGCCAGTTCTACATCGGTGCCCGCTCCTTCCGGTCCGTCCAGCTCCCGCCGAGAGCCGAGGCAGGGCTGCAGGTCATCGACATACGGGACGTGGAGACCGAATCCGAGGCCGAGGACGTGCTCGAGATGCCACCGGAGGAGCGTGACGAAATCCAGCGACCCGAGCCGCCGACTCCGGGAGGCGGCGATCGGGCGCAGAGAACCGGCGCCGATGACGGCCCCGGTCTTACGAACGCGGAGAGACTGCGCCCGAGGGAGGGGGATCCGAGGCTCTGGCAGGACTTCGGCGACCGCCCCATGCCGGAGTACCTGCAGGACCGGTTCGCGCAGGCGGAGGGCATGATCCGGGCACGACTGGGCGCGATGCTCGACAGCCTCGCCCTCTCGGAGGAGCAGCGGCGGCGGGCGGTCGAATGGCTGTTCGGCGAGGGCGACCAGCAGTGGGGTGTCACGCCCGACGGTCTCGTTCTCGGGGGAATGGTCATCCCGATGAACGTCGGGGCGCTTTTCGAAGCCGAGGGGCCAGCTCGGTCGCGAGCTGCGCCAGCAGGCCAGGGACCTCGGGGAGATCCAACGGCAGGACTTTCAGACCGATGTGGAGCGGAGTCAGCGTGATCGCCTGGCGGAGATGCGTCGGCTCAGCGAAGAGGAGGCTGAGCGCCGGCGGCAGGATTCCATCGCGGCTGAGGCCGATACTACGGATTCGGGAGGAATCCGTCCTCGCGACTGAGCCGTGCTTCCGCTAAACTCTTCAGCTTACGGTACGCCCGTGTGGGCGGTCTGCATCCACGATCCAGCGACGCCATGAGCGACGACAAGACAACGCACGAAATGAGTGCCCGCTTCGATCCGAGCGGTATCGAGGCGCCGATCTATCGCCGGTGGATGGAGCGCAACGCCTTTCACGTCGACGCGGTCGACGCGACGGATCCGTATGTCATCGCCATTCCTCCTCCAAACGTGACGGCCGCGCTCCATATGGGACACGGGCTGAACAACACGATCCAGGACGTGTTGATCCGGTTCGAGCGCATGCGAGGTCGCGATGCCATGTGGATCCCGGGTACCGATCACGCTGGGATCGCGACACAGAACGTCGTGGAACGTGACCTGGCCAGGGGCGGACAGACTCGTCACGATCTGGGGCGGGATCGCTTTGTCGAGAGAGTCTGGGACTGGGTGGATCAGTACGGGTCCACGATCATCGAGCAGCTCAAGACGATCGGCTGCTCCTGCGACTGGGATCGGACTCGATTCACGCTGGACGAGGGATCTGTCGCGGGCCGTGCGAGAAGTGTTCGTTCGCCTGTACGAGAAGGGGCTCATCTACCGGGGCAACTACATCATCAACTGGTGCCCCCGTTGTCTCACGGCCCTGTCCAACGAGGAAGCGGAGCACCGGGAGAGCCTGGGGCGACTGTACCATCTTCGCTACCCGCTCGCCGACGCCGAAGATGAATATGTCGTCGTCGCGACCACACGGCCGGAAACGATGCTCGGGGATACAGCCGTCGCCGTCCATCCCGATGACGACAGAAACCAGCACCTGGTGGGACGCGACATCGAACTGCCGCTCGTCGGACGACGCATCCCCATCATCGCGGACGAGTATGTGGACCCGGAGTTCGGTTCCGGTTTCGTGAAGGTGACCCCGGCACACGACCCGAATGACTTCGAGATCGGCCTGCGCCACGATTTGCCGCGCATTGACGTGATGAACGACGATGCGACGATCGGTGATCGGGCGCCGCCGGCGTACCGGGGACTGGATCGCTTCGAGGCCAGGCAGAAGGTGCTGGCTGACCTGGACGCCCTGGGACTGCTCCTCGAGGTCGAGGACCACGAGCACTCCGTAGGCCACTGCTATCGCTGTTCGACGGCCGTCGAGCCCCGCCTCAGCCTTCAGTGGTTCGTGAGAATGCAGCCGCTGGCCGAGCCGGCGCTGCAGGCGTACCGGGAGGGGCGACTGCGATTCCATCCCGAGCGCTTCGGGAACACCTACGAACACTGGATGACGAACGTTCGGGACTGGTGCATCAGCCGGCAGCTGTGGTGGGGCCATCGGATTCCCGTCTGGTACTGCCAGGAGTGCGGGGAGGTCAACGTGGCACGGGAGGACCCGTCTGAGTGCGGATCCTGCGGTGGCCCGCTGGAGCAGGACCCCGACGTGCTCGATACGTGGTTCAGTTCGTGGTTGTGGCCGTTTAGCACTCTCGGGTGGCCCGAGGAGACGCCGGACGTCGCGACGTTCTACCCCACGAACACCTTGAGTACCGCACCCGAGATTCTGTTCTTCTGGGTGGCGAGAATGGTCATGGCCGGCCTGGAATTCGTGGGTGAGCTTCCGTTTACCGATGTCCTGCTGCACGGCACCGTGCGTGACGCGAGCGGCCGGCGCATGTCCAAGTCTTTGGGTAACGGTGTGGATCCCCTGGAGGTAGTACGCCTCTTCGGGGCCGATGCGATGCGATTCACGCTGGTGAACTCGGCGGCCCTTGGAACGGATCTTCAGCTGGACCATGAGGACCTGGAGTCATCGTTCAGGGTGGGACGCAATTTCGCGAACAAGATGTGGAACGCGGTTCGGTTCGGGCTCGGGTACCTCACGGAAGCGGACGTACGTGCGAATCCGTTGGATACCCAGCTCGAGGTTACTGATCGCTGGATTCTGGACCGTTTCGCGGCGACTGCGGCCTCGGCGACGGACGCCCTGGAGCGTTTTCGCCTGCACGACGCGGCCGAGGCGATGTATCAGTTCGTGTGGGGCGACTTCTGCGACTGGTACCTGGAACTCGTCAAGATGCGTCTGCGTGGAGATGGAGGAGAAGCCAGTCGAGCGGCGGCTGCTGCCACTTTCTCGTTCGTCCTGGACGGGTGGCTGCGTCTGCTGCATCCGATCATGCCCTTCATCACGGAGGAGATGTACTGCCATCTGCCGGGACGAAGTGAGGAAGACTCGCTTCTGGATGGTCCGTGGCCGGACGCTCGGCCCGATCTGAGTGCCCCGGAGGCCGTGACCGCGGTGGAGACACTGCAGGAGATCATCGGTGCGGTTCGCAACCTTCGGGCCGACTACGGGATCGATCCGGCGCGGCCGGTGGACGTCATATTGGCCCGGGCTCCGGAAGCGGTTTCCGATGTGCTGACCGCCGAGATGGAGGGTCTCCTCCGGCTGGGGCGCATGTCTTCTCTGGAGACAGTAGGGTCCGTACCCGCAGGCGAGCCGGGTGCACACGCGGTGCTGCAATCGGGCGCGGAAGTGTTTCTTCCGCTAGCGGGCGTGGTCGACATCCAGAAGGAGCGTGACCGAACGGAGTCCGAGATCGACCGGCTGCGCGGTTTGCTGGAGGGATCGCGTCGCCGCCTCGAAGACTCCCGGTTCGTGGATCGCGCTCCGGCGGAGGTGGTCGAGCGGGAGCGGGACAAGGTTCGCTCTTTCGAGGAGCGACTGACCGCTCTGGTCGAGAAACGCGAGGCGTTCGGCCCGGGTTGAGATGAACCGTAAACCATTCCAGGCCGCCCGGCTGTATCTGATAATGGGGCTCGCCCTCGTCTGCGCGACATGCGCTCGAGAGGAGATGCCTCCGGGTACGGGCCCCGACTTCGAGGCTCCCCAGGTAGTCGAGATGTTCCCGGCCCCCGGATCGGCCGTCCCCGACTTGGACGAGGACGCCTACGCTCGGTTCGACGAACCCATCGCCGATCCCAGATCCGTGGCGAGAACCCTCGAGACTTCCCCGGCCTGGCGCTACGAAATCAACGCCGGGCGCCGAAACGTCCGGATTCGGCCGGTCGACGGTTGGCGCCCCGGGGTGGTGTACTCGTTTCGAATACCGCCGGGCCTCGCTGATCTCGTGCGCAATCAGACCCGAACGCCGATCGAGTTCCTATTCACGACGGGCGCGAAGTTCTACGACACTCGCGCGGCGGGCCAGGTGTGGGATCGGGAGACGGTGCGCAAGGTGCGGGACATCGCCATCCAGGTGCTGGGCGCAGACTCGACTCCCTATGCGGCGGTCACCGATACAGGCGGGAATTTCGCGCTCCGTGGTTTGCCCGTCGGCGACTATTGGGCTTTCGCGTTCCGCGATCAGAATCGCAATCGGACTCTGGAGAGGGACTTCGAGCCGCACGACAGCGGTCGCGTGGCTCTCGCGGACTCCGCGACCGTCGTGGAGCTCGAACTGTGGCTCACTATGCCCGATTCGACGCCGCCCGTACTGGGCTCTGTAGAAGCGAGAGACAGTCTCAACCTCCGGCTCAACTTCGACGATCTGCTGGAGCCGGAAGCCTCGCTGGAGAAGTCGTCCGTGAGGGTGACGCAGGGCGAGTCGAGGGAGGAATGGTCGGTGGCTGACTTCGTGGTCGGAGACATGTATGCCACCATCCCCGAGGCCGACGACGCCGGTCTCGATTCCCTGGGCGCCGGAGAGTCGGAGGTATCGGCGGAGATTGAGCCGGTCCCGACCGCGGAGCCGGCGGATCTTGCCGCGGGTGAAACCGGTGAGGCGCAAGCGGAGCAAGAGGTGAGGCCCCGACCGCAGCGCTACGTCACCGTTCGGTTGAGCAGGGCGCTCGAGGCTGGAGTCTTCGAGGTAAGCGCGAGTGGTTTCTGGAACCTGCGGGGGCTTTCCGGAGGTGGAGACACCACCTTCGTCTACGAGCCCCCCCCGCCGATCACCGAGTTGGAAGCGGACGAGGTGCAGCTGGACGGAGAGGAGGCCCAGGTCGATGCCGAGGGAGCGGAGATCGACGAGGAGGGCGGCCGATGAACGAAAGGGAACCCCGCCCTGACCTCCGGCGTGAACTCCCGTCGGTGGACCAGTTGCTGCGGCGGGACGAGGCGGCCGCAGGCGCTGAGAAATGGGGCCGGGAGACGCTGACCGCCGCCCTGCGCGAGACGCTGGCCGAGGCGAGAGATCGTCTGGCGAGCGGGAGCCTGGCTCCTGATCCGGGTCAGTTGCTTGCCTCAGCCCTCCATAAGCTCTCCGCGGATCGTCCCTCGTTGCGGCTCGTGCTCAACGCAACCGGTGTGATCCTTCACACGAATCTGGGGAGAGCACCCCTGGCCCCCGGCGCTGCTCGAGCCGCCGCGGAAATCGCCTCCGGGTACTCGAGCCTCGAGTACGACCTCGATTCGGGCAAGCGAGGGGATCGGTATACGCACTGCACGGACTTCGTGTCTCGACTCACCGGATCCGAGTCTTCGTTGATCGTGAACAACAACGCGGCCGCCGTTTCGCTGGCGATCAACACGATGGCCCTCGGTAGAGAAGTGATCGTCTCGCGGGGCGAACTCGTGGAGATTGGAGGGGGATTCCGGATCCCCGAGGTGATCGAACGCTCCGGCGCGTTTCTGCGGGCCGTTGGTACGACGAATCGAGTGCGGGTGGACGATTACCGGCGGGCCATCACGCCATCGACCGGACTCCTGCTCAAGGTCCACCCTTCGAACTACCGGGTCGAGGGTTTCGTAGAAGAAGCGACTCTCGAGAGCCTGGTGGCCCTGGGCCGTGCCGCCGGTCTGCCGGTCATGCATGATCTGGGATCCGGGCTGCTGGCAGCGGAGACTCTCCCAGCACTGGGAGAGCCCTCCGTGCGAGACTCCGTCGCGGCCGGTGCCGACATGGTGACGTGGAGCGGTGACAAGCTCCTTGGCGGTCCCCAGGCCGGTATCATCGACGGACGTGAGGCCACGATTGACCGGCTCCGATCCAATCCACTACTCCGGGCATTTCGGGTAGACAAGATGACGCTGGCTGCCCTCGAGGCGACACTGCGAAGCTACCTGGCCGAGCGAGCTCTCCTCGAGATACCCGTCCTCCGGATGCTCAGGGAGCCTGCAGGGGAGGTCGAAGGACGAGCTCGCGACACGCTGAAGCTGCTGGGTGCCGGGGCGGCCCGGCGCATCTCGGTGGCTCCGATGCGATCGGTTCTCGGAGGGGGGTCGGCTCCCGGTTTTGAGATCCCGTCAGCCGGGTGGGTCGTCGCCGGTCCGGCCATGGTCCTCGAATCGCAGCTGCGGCAGGAAGATCCTCCGGTCGTGGGGCGGATTGCCGAGGGAGAGTTGCACCTGGACTTCAGGACAATCCTCGAGGAGCAGCAGGGCCTTATGGCTGCGGCGGTCGATCGGGTTCTTGCGAACGGAAGCAAGGAATGAGCGAGGTGAGAGCATTCCGGCCCGCAGCCGTGTTTCTTGACCGGGACGGAACCCTGATCCGGGACACCGGTTACGTGGCCGATCCGGACGACGTAGAGTTGCTGCCCGGCGCGGCTGAAGGTCTGCGGCTGATCAACGCGGCGGGTGTGCCGGCGGTCATCGTGACCAATCAGTCGGGAATCGGGCGCGGTTACTTCAGCGTTGCCACCTTCGAGATTGTGCAGTCCCGCGTCGAGTCTCTGCTAGTCGCAGAAGGGGCTCGCATCGACGCGAGCTATTTCTGTCCGCATGTCCCGGACGAAGGCTGCGAGTGTCGGAAACCGGGGCTCGGGCTCTTTCGGCTCGCGGCGGCGGAACTGGGGATTCAGACGGCGGGAGCGCTGTACGTCGGAGACAGGGAGCGGGACGTTCGGCCGGCACAGGCCCTGAGGGGAGTGGGCATGCTGGTGGCCGGAGAGGGGGGGGGGTATGATGGCCCGGTGCCCGCGAATGTGCTTCGAGTCCCAGACCTTCTCACTGGACTCCGGCGGCTGGGTTTCGGTCGGGGCGAGGATCCTGATCACGCAGGAGATTGAGGGTCTGCATGTCTGAATCACTCGGAGTATCGGTTCTCGCCTCCGGATCTGGCACCAACCTGCAGGCCCTGATCGACCGTCTTCATCTGCCTCCCGATATCGGCGTGAACGTGGCCGCGGTCATCGGCAGCCGGCCGGGAATCGGCGCCCTGGAGAGAGCTTCGAGGCACGATATCCCGACGCACGTTCATCCGGCGGATGACGACGAAGGTGAGTGGCTGCTACCGGACCCTGGAAGCTTCGGGCGCAGGGCTCGTAGTACTGGCGGGGTGGTTGAAGCTGATTCCCCCCAATGTAGTCAGGGCTTTTCGAGGGCGGATGATCAACATACACCCGGCTCTGCTCCCGTCCTTCGGCGGGCCCGGAATGTACGGCCAGCGGGTGCACCGAGCGGTCATCGAGAGTGGAACGCGGGTTTCGGGGCCCACGGTTCATTTCGTAGACGAGATCTACGACCACGGATCGATCATCGCCCAATGGCCGGTGCCGGTCCGAGTGGGTGACGATCCCGGTACCCTTGCGGCTCGGGTCCTGACGGTCGAGCATCGGTTGCTTCCCGCGGTGGTACGGGCCTTCGCGGAGGGCAAGTTCTATTTGGGTCCGACCGGACAGGTCGTGTGGGTGGAGCCATGGTACTCGGCCGATGAGTTTGCGATGCGGCCACACCCTTCAACCGAGTGAGAGAGGCGAGCCATGCCGTACGCCATCCTGAGCGTTTCGGATAAGACGGGAATCGCGGAACTGGCGGGCGCCCTGCATTCGCGGGGGTGGACTCTCCTGTCGACCGGGGGGACGGCACAGGTGATCCGGGAGGCCTCCGTTCCCGTAACCGGTATCGCCGATCACACGGGGTTTCCGGAGATCCTCGGTGGGCGGGTCAAGACCCTTCACCCCGCCGTGCACGCCGGTCTGCTGGCCCGCCTCTCGGTCGAGAGCGATGTGCGTGACCTGGAACGACATGACCTCGAGCCCATCGGTCTCGTGGTGGTCAACCTGTATCCATTCCGGGAGACGGTGGCCCGCCCCGACACGACTCTGGCCGGAGCGCTGGAGCAGATCGACATCGGTGGGCCGACCATGCTCCGGGCCGCGGCCAAGAACCACCCGTTCGTTTGGCCCGTCTGCGATCCGTCGGATTACGAGGGGCTCATTGGCGCGATCGACGCGGGCGGGGATCAGGATGAGTTTCGACGCTCCCTGGCGGCAAAGGTCTTCGCGCACACGGCGGCCTACGATTCAGCGGTGGCCGGCTACCTGCGCGGGTCTCGGGATGAGGGGGATCCGAGCGGGTTGCCAACGGACCTGATGGTCTCGCTGACAAGGGTGCAGTCGCTTCGGTACGGCGAGAACCCGGACCAGCCCGCTGCGTTCTACCGCGTTTCGTCGAATCCGCCGGCGGGTATCCCCGGACTCCGGCAACTTCACGGTAAGGAACTGTCGTACAACAACATCCTGGATCTCGACGGAGCCCTCCTGGCCATCGCGCCGTTTCTGGGCGGCGATCGGTCAGCCTGCGCGATTCTCAAGCACACCACGCCGTGCGGAATCGCCGTCGGCCGCTCGCCGGCGGAGGCTTACCGCAAGGCCCTCGCTTGTGATCCGATCTCGGCGTTTGGTTCGACGGTGGTATTCAGCGAGCCCGTCACCGAGGCGGTGGCGGAGGAACTGACGGACTTGTTCGTCGAGTGCCTGGTTGCCCCGGGTTACGCCGCTCCGGCTCTTCAGATCCTCCAGCAGAAGCCGAGCATCCGAATTCTCGAGCCGGGTGACGACGGCCGATTCGGAAGCCATTCGGGTCACCTCGCACCAGGACTGGACCTGCGGGGAGTCATCGGCGGAGTCCTCGTTCAGGGGTCGCCGACACCTGCGCGGCCGGCTGCGCTCCGTGAAGCCGGTGCCGATGTTGCGACCGCGCGAACACCCTCGGAGGCGGAGTGGGATGACCTGGCGTTCGCATGGGCCGCGGTGCAGTCCGTCAAGTCAAACGCGATACTGCTGGCACGGGAAGGCGCTGCCGTGGGCATCGGAGCCGGGCAGATGAGCCGCGTCGATGCCGCGCATCTGGCGGCCCATAAAGCGACCGCTGCCGGATTCGAGCTGTCGGGACTCGTCCTGGCGTCGGATGCGTTCTTCCCGTTCCGCGATGGGATCGACGCGGCTGCCGAGGCCGGGGTTACGGCGATCATTCAGCCGGGCGGATCGAAGCGCGATGCGGAAGCGATCGCGGCGGCGGACGAGCACGGGATCGCCATGGTGTTCACGGGGAGGCGGACCTTCCGACACTAGGGGTGTTTGGCCGAGTTCCGTCACGTCGTACAGGCACGGCAACCTCGTAGTTCGCCCGGCGCGTCAGCTACGATCGAATGGTCTCGGCGAGCCCGTCGTTTCAGGGGCCGTCACTTGACGGGCCATGGCGTCTGACCTATAAGACAGCGCGTGCCCCCACCGGGGCACGGTTGTTTCGAGGCCAACTCAAGAGGACATACGAGCAACGTGAGACGCGGCAGAGGACCAACTGCGTCACGGGGCGTCGCGACGGACAGTAGCGCTCCTGGCTCTGGCGACACTTGTCGCTTGGAGCCTGCGGGGGACCTTTCCCGCAGTCCGCGCTCGATCCGGCATCGGATTTCGCCTGGAAGCTCCAGGATCTGTTCGAAGGGATCTTCTTCTGGGCAGTCGTGGTGTTCGTCCTGGTCGAAGGCGCCCTGATCGTTGCAATCCTGCGCTTCCGGGAACGGCCGGGCGGAGCGAAGCCGAAAGCCACGCACGGGAACACCCTTCTCGAGATTTCGTGGACCCTGGCGCCGGCCGTAGTGCTTGTTCTCATTGCCATCCCGACGATCAAGACGATTTGGGATGTCGATCGTCCAGCGCGTGGCGAGTCCATCGTCGTCGAGGCCATCGGCCACCAGTGGTGGTGGGAGTTCCGGTATCCGGACTTGGGTATCGTCACGGCGAACGAACTGCACATTCCGGTGGGTCAGCAGATCGATGTTCGGCTCACTTCGGCCGACGTGATTCACAGCTTCTGGTTCCCGCGACTCGGGGGAAAGCGAGACGTGATCCCCGGGCCACGAGACACAGATCTGGTTCACGGCGGATTCTGCGGGCGTCTATCTGGGTCAATGCGCAGAGTTCTGCGGTCTTTCGCACGCACTAATGAAGATGCAGCTGGTGGCCGAGTCTCCGGGTGAGTTTCAGGATTGGGTCGACCTCCAGCGGTCCGAGGCAATCGTGGCGGACTCGGTCTCGTTCGCCGAGGGCGGCCAGGCGTTCTTGCGGGGAGGTTGCATTGCCTGCCATGCGATCCGCGGAACGATCGCGCAGGGCGTCATCGGACCGGACCTCACCCACGTCGGCAGCCGGCGGCGCATAGCGGCAGGAATCCTGGATAACACGCCCGAGAACATGGAACGTTGGATCCGGAATTCGCGGGCAGTGAAGCCCGGATCGCTGATGGTAGTCCCGGAATTGGACGACGAGACGGTCAGCCAGATCGTACAGTACTTGCACAGCTTGAAATAGGGGCGCGGAAGCAGCCGCGTCCGGTGGGGAATTCCAGGAGCACAGGGGAATACATGGCAGTCACCGCAGCCAGCGGAGCCGACAACACGGGCCACGCGCACGAAGGTACGTATGCGGGTGGACTCCTCAGCTGGATCACCACGGTCGATCACAAGCGGATCGGCGTGATGTACGGTGTCAGCGCCTTCTTCTTCTTCCTGGTCGGAGGCCTCGAGGCACTTCTGATCCGACTGCAGCTCGGGTCGCCGGAGAACACCTTGATCGATCCCGGACCTGTACAACCAGTTGTTCACGATGCATGGCACGACGATGGTGTTCCTGGCCATCATGCCTCTCAGCGCGGCGTTCTTCAATTTCATCGTGCCGCTTCAGATCGGGGCGCGGGATGTGGCCTTCCCTCGGCTGAACGCGTTCAGCTTCTGGGTGTTCTTTCTCGGCGCCCTGTTCATGAACGCCAGCTTCCTCTTCGGCGGAGCGCCGGACGCCGGCTGGTTCGGTTACTCCAACCTGACATCGACCCAGTATTCGCCGGGCATGCGCGTGGATTTCTGGGTCATCGGCCTTCTGGTCCTGGGCGTGTCCTCGATCGCCGCGGCCCTCAATTTCATCGTGACCATCATCAACCTGCGCTGTGAGGGCATGACGTTGATGCGCATGCCCCTCTTCACCTGGATGACGTTGATCACCTCGTTTCTCCTGGTGATGGCGTTCCCGGCGATTACCGTGGGCCTCGTGCTCCTCATGTTCGACCGGATGTTCGGAACGCTCTTCTTCAATCCGCTGGCGGGCGGCGATGTCCTTCTGTGGCAGCACCTGTTCTGGATTTTCGGGCACCCGGAGGTCTACATCCTTCTCCTGCCGGGGCTCGGCGCCGTGTCGGAGATCATCCCGGTGTTTTCGCGAAAGCCGCTCTTTGGCTACGCCTTCGTCGTGTACTCAGGAATCCTGATCGCGTTCATGGGATTCGGCGTCTGGGCGCACCACATGTTCGCCGTTGGCCTCGGGCCTGTAGCCAACACGGTGTTTTCGGCGGCGACGATGCTCATCGCGATACCGACGGGCGTCAAGATCTTCAACTGGATTGCCACGCTGTGGGGCGGCTCACTGCGTATGCGGACACCGCTCTACTTTGCTCTGGGCTTCATCGCGATGTTCATCATCGGTGGTCTCAGCGGAGTGATGCATGCATCGGCCCCGACCGACCTGCAACAGACGGACACGTACTTTATCGTAGCTCACATCCACTACGTGCTGTTTGGCGGAGTCATGTTCGCTCTGTTCGCCGGCATGTACTACTGGATTCCCAAGATCAGCGGCCGGATGATGAGCGACCGGCTGGGCAAGCTGCATTTCTGGATTATGCTCATTTCGTTCAACCTGACCTTCTTCCCGCAGCACTTCCTCGGCCTGCACGGAATGCCCCGGCGCACCTTCACGTACGAGTCGGGCCTGGGATTCGAGGCCATGAATTTGATGTCGACCGTCGGCTCGATGCTGCTGGGGGCCTCGATGCTGATCTTTATCTGGAACGTATTGAGCATGCTGCGAAAAGGGCCGCCTGCCGGGGACAACCCATGGGAGGGGAGTACGCTCGAGTGGTCGATCGCGTCTCCGCCCCCGCATTACAACTTCCGGGTCCTTCCCGAGGTTGACGGACGCGATCCCTTGTGGGCTGAGGACATTGCGCGCTCTGCCCCAGGCGATGATCCGAGTTGGCCTGAGCCTCACATGCCCGGCCCGTCTTACTTCCCGTTTGCCACAGCGGTGGGGATCCTGGTCCTGGCGGCGGGGGGGCTCACGACGACACTCCCCGTGGTCTTCGTGGGCGTCGCGTTGATCCTGTTTGGCATATATGGCTGGGCGTTCCAGCCGCTCGAGCACTAGAAGACATGGGAGATGGCGTGAGTCAGACGGAAGCGGCGGCGATGGAAATGCACTCGGCTACGGGACTCCCCAGCCGGAAGATCCTGATGTGGGCCTTCATCGGTTCGGAGTGCATGCTGTTCGGCTCGCTGATCATCGTGTACCTCGTGTACCGGGGGAAGAGCCTGGTCGGTCCTTATCCCGCCGATCTCCTCAACATACCGTTCATTACGGTCACGACGTTCGTACTGCTGATGAGCAGCCTGATGATGGTTCTCGCTCTGTCGGCGGTGCAGCGGGGAGACATGAAGTGGGGCAAGGTGTGGCTGTTCATGACCGCCCTGTTCGGAATTATCTTTCTCGGCGGCCAGGTGTACGAATTTACGCATTTCGTGCACGAGGGGCTGACCCTGAAGACCAACCTGTTCGGCGGCAGCTTCTTCCTGCTCACGGGCACGCACGGAGCACACGTGGCGGTTGGAGTCATGTGGCTGCTCAGTCTGTTCTTCATGGCTCAGCGAGGGCGTCTGACGCAGGCCAGCGCGGAGACTGTGGAGATTGCGGGTCTGTATTGGCATTTCGTGGACGTCGTCTGGATCGTGCTGTTTACCATCATCTATCTGCTGGTCTGAGAAGGAGCAGCGCAGAATGACGCAGACGCAGGAGCATGTGGAGCACGCACACCCGAGCAACCGTACCTACATTCTGATCGCGGCAATCCTCGGGGTGATCACGGCCGTGGAGGTCGGCGTATTCTACCTCGAAGCGCTCCGGCCCGTGCTGGTCCCGATTCTCCTCACACTGTCTGCCGCGAAATTCACGATGGTGGTCGGTTTCTTCATGCACCTGAAGTTCGACTCGAAGCTGTACCGCGCTCTTTTCGTGGGGCCCCTGGTCATCGCCGTGGCGGTCATGATGGCCATGTTCCTTCTGTATGGCGTCTTCCGCGGCTGATTTCCTCTACGCGGAGGGTACTCTCTTCACGCGGGCGTCGCTGGACTCGACCGCCTGCCGCCGCTAACCTCGAGCCATGACCGAACCGCCCGCTTCGTGCGCATGCGACGGCGCGTGCGCCCCCGATAGAATCGCTTCCGAAATACCCGGGCCGTCCGCTGGCGGCACCGCCGTGCTGGAACGGGCCGAGTTCCGTGTCGAGGACATGGACTGCGCGAGCTGCCTCGACACCATCCGCCGGGGCATGGTCAAGCGGCCGGGGGTCGCGAGTGTGGAAGGGAGCCCCGTGTCTCGTCGCCTGGAGGTCGACTACGATCCGCAGGTGGTCGATTCCGAGTCGATCCGGCGCGATATCGGGGACCTGGGTTACACGGTACTGGTTCCCAGCAGTGGCGGTGAAGGGCCGATTCGGGTCTGGTCCAGCCGTCGTGCGTATCGAACGTACGTGGCCGGGATCCTGTTCTTCGTGGGACTGGCTTCGCGCCTGGTCCTGCACGGTACGATCGTCGACTCTCACGGTGGGCCCGCCTGGCCGGGAGGAGAAGATCTCCTGTTCGTGGCCGCGGCCATCGTGGGGGCCTCCAACTTCCTTCCCCGCGCGATTGGTGCTCTGCGGGGGCGTGTGCTGGACATGCACGTCCTCATGCTTCTCGCGGTGATCGGCGCTGCCACCATCGGCGAGTACATGGAGGCGGCCGCAATCGCGTTCCTGTTTTCGGTCGCCGAGCTCCTGGAGGGATTCGCGTCGGAGCGCGCCGAGGCCTCGGTGCGTTCGCTCATGGAGCTGTCGCCGGAAGTGGCGCGTGTCCGGCGGGGCGACCGGGAAATTTCGCTGCGAGCCGCTGATGTGGCCGCGGGAGATCTGGTTGTGGTTCGACCCGGGGAGAGGATCCCGGTGGATGGCGAAGTGGTGGAAGGCCAATCGGCGGTGAACGAGGCGCCGATCACCGGAGAGGCGATGCCGGCCGAGAAGGGGAGCGGCGATCACGTGTACGCCGGATCGATCGTCCACGAGGGCTTTCTCGTCGTACGCAGTGAGCGCGACGCGGGCGACACGACCCTGGCCCGGATGATCCGGCTCATCGAAGACGCAGAGCGTCGACGATCTCCAAGTGAGCGATTCGTGGAGCGATTCGCGCGCTACTACACGCCTGCCGTGACCCTGGGGGCCGTACTGGTCGTGGTAGTTCCGGTGGTCCTCTTCGGTCAGCCCTTCTCGACCTGGCTGCTGCGGGGTCTGACCCTCCTCGTGATCGCCTGTCCCTGTGCTCTGGTCATTTCGACTCCCGTGTCGGTGGTGAGTGCCATCACCAGCGCAGCCCGGCAGGGGGTACTCATCAAGGGTGGGGCGAGCCTCGAGCGAATGGCCGACGTTCGGGTCATGGCGTTCGACAAGACGGGAACGCTGACTCACGGACGGGCCGAGGTCACGGATGTCGTTCCCATGGGTGACCTGGACCGGCGGCAGGTCCTCGCCGTCGCGGCTGCAGTAGAGGCGCACTCCGAACACCCGATTGGTCGAGCCATCGTTCGGGCAGCAGGTGGGGCCGGAGCTGAACTGGTTGTCACGGAGTTCGAATCGTTTCCTGGACGGGGTGCACAAGCACGCGTCGACGGGGTGGTGCACATCGTCGGTCGACCAGGACTACCAGGGGTATCCGATCCGGTCGGGCAACTGGCGGCCCTGGCCGCCGAGGGCAAGACGCCCGTGGTCGTTCTGAGAGCACCGGACAACGGGCCACGGACCGTGATCGCGGTGCTGGCCCTCACGGATCCCCTCCGCCCGGCCGTTCCGCATGTCATTTCAGAGTTGCGTGAGCTTGGCATCGAGAGAGTGGTCGTTCTCAGCGGCGATCTGAAGCAGGCAGCCGAGGAGGCGGGTCGGGAGGCGGGGGCGGATGACGTGTGGTCCCGCCTGGAGCCGGCGGCCAAGGTAGAGGCGATCGAAAGGCTCGAAGCGGAGACCGGTCACGTGGCCATGGTGGGCGATGGCGTGAACGATGCCCCCGCGCTCGCCGCGGCTTCGGTCGGGATCGCCATGGGCGCCGCAGCTTCAGACGCGGCATTGGAGACGGCGGATATCGCGGTAATGGGAGACGACCTGGCGCGGCTCCCCTATCTGTACCGGCTCGCACAGGCGGAGCAAGCGGGTGATCCGGGAGAACATCGTGGCGGCCCTGGTGGTCAAGGTCGTCCTCGCGATTGGCGTGCCATTGGGGTGGGTCTCCCTGATCGTCGCCGTTCTGGTGGGTGACATGGGGGCTTCTCTGGTCGTTACGGTCAACGCCCTGCGCCTGGCTCGCGTCCGCCAGTAGGATCAGCGCGGCGGTCCGGCGGACAGGGCATAAAGAAACAGGTTGACTCCCATGCGGATCGCCTGCTCCCGAAGTTCCGGCGGATCCCGGTGCACGGTCGCGTCCTCCCACCCGTCTCCCAGGTCACTCTGGTAGCTGTAGAACACGGCGAGACGGCCGTCCAGGAAGATCCCGAGGCCCTGTGCGGGTAGCCCATCATGCTCGTGTATCTTCGGAAGGCCCTCCGGGAAAGCGTACCGAATGTTGTAGACGGGGTGGTCGAGCGGCACATCGGTCAATTCCTCGTCCGGGAACACCCGCGCGATTTCACGGCGGAACGAAGCGTCAAGACCGTAGTTGTCATCAACATGCAGGAAACCGCCTGCTCGCAGGTGCCTTCGCAGAGCTTCGACCTCCCGATCCGAAAGGCTGATGTTCCCGTGCCCGGTGACGTAGAGATATGGGTAGTCGGGCAGATCTGGATCGGTCAGACGTACTTCGGCCGGTCGCTCCGACACGTGAAGTGTCGATCGACGACCGATTGCATCCAGGAGGTTGGGAAGGCTCGAAGGGTCCGCGTACCAGTCGCCACCGCCGTCGTAGTGGACTCGAGCGATGGTCGGAAGAGCGGACGGGTCGCGACGGCTGGGTGCAGGATGGCGCGGCCAGCAGCGGAACGACAGCCAGGCACGCGCGGTCATCCCCGCGGACATCGCGCCTCCTCCGCTACCGCCTCGTGCTGGCGACGTACACCGCCGCGGTCTCATCGCTGTAGTACGGTCTCCAGTTGTCGCAGCAGTCCGAGTCGCCCGGTCGAGCGGCTACGTCCGGAGGGACGAGAAGCCCACCGAATACCGCGATCTGTCGAGTAGCTGCCGCCAATCGGGGCTTGATGAATCCGAATAGCCTGATACTCACGGGTCAACTGCCTCGCCGTAGAAGTCGGTCTGGCCGTCAATGAAGACCGGAACCTCGGGCCAGGCGTAGAGGAGGTAGCCGCCCCAGATGAACTCGTTGTAGACAGGGCCGGGTGGAACGAAGCCGGATCTCCTGCAGGTACTCGACCGCCGCACCGGAAATACCTCGGGCGAATGCATACGACCCGCTCTGCGCCGGTTCAGGGCGCCCGCCGTCAGAAGTACCAGCCCGACGAGGGACGAACGGCCAGCCGGGAAGAGTGTCTTCCACCCGCTGAATGGCACCGGCCCATCGCAGAAACCTGGCCCGGCAATCGGCTCGCTTCTCTCGACGACCGCATGAGATCGCAGGTCCACTTGGCGAGCCAGGGCATGCAGACCACGCCAAACAGCGGAATGTTGCGGCCCGAGTGGAGCGCAGAACGCGGCGAAAAGAACCCACAGAAAGAGCCCCAGGGCGTCGATCCGCGAGCGCAGGAGCGCCAGGATGATCGTCCCGAACATCAGGGTCACCAGGAACACCTTGATCAGCGCATCGTGGAAAGTCCGGAGACTGGTACTCCTGCGTGAAGTCGACCAGGTAGGTCTCACCGAGGTAACCCGTCGTATGCGGCCAAAGCGCCCAGCCAGCCGGGTTGAGAAGAGACGCCGCGAAACACAGCGTCAAGACGCCGAATAGCCACAGCGTCAGTTCCTTCCGGTCACCCGCCGTGCGGTCCCGGGCCCATCTCAGCAGGCGTCGGCAGCAAAGACCGCCACGAGTATGAAGCCCGACCAAGAAAACCGCCGTGCAGGTTTACCCAGGCCACCATCAGGACCGGAAGGGAGAGAAGCCACTTCTTGGACCTCCCGCCCCTGACCTCGATCAGGATCAGACTGAAACAGGCGACGAGCGCCGTCGTGAACATGTGTGGCCGCGGATGCAGGTGCATGGCCTGCAAGCAGAAAGCCGAGAATGCCAAAGCCGAAGGCGCACGAACGGCCGGAACACCCGACTTGCGAATCGCCACGTAGACCAGGCCTACCGATCGTGGCGAATAGGAGACCCGTGAGTACGGTCACCCCAGCGAGCCCCGCGACGGCGTTGCGAGGCGGCGAACAGCACCTCGGAGAGCCACTCGAATGGGATGAACTCGCTGTCCCTGCATGGTGTGGGAGAACACGTCTACCCTAGGTATGGCCCGGTTCTCGAGGATGAAGCGTCCGAGCACGGATGTGTCGTCCCGGGGTCCCCGTCGCCTGCGAACAGACCTCCCTCGCGCAGGAACAGTGTGAAGGCATAGACCAGAAGCACCAGCAGCCCACCGAGGGTGGGGAGGAGCCACCGGGCAATGCGGTCAGATCGCCGTTCCACGCCTAGTCTTCGTCGCCCAGCGAATACTGCCCGACTACGGAGCCCGCTCCCGGGACGTCGAGGAAGTAGGAACGGCATGCGCGGTCCAGAAGCTCAATCGAAAGCGACGGCTGCGTGTTTTCGTACTTCGCGATGTTGCATACCGTGTCGACGATGTCTCGCGGATGACACCCGCGGGGGGCCATTCTCAGCCGTTCGTAGAACGCCTTGTAGACGTGGTCGACCCGAGTCGTTTCGTAGAGAATGCCGGTCGACTCACAGCACCGCCGGAAGATCTCATCATACTGAGTTCGATTGGGACTCTCGACCATGATCTTGTATCGAATACGCCTGAGAAACGCCTCATCCACCAGTTCCAGCGGATTGAGGTTCGTGGAGAAGATCACGAGACAGTCGAACGGAACCGGGAACTTGTAGCCGTTACGGAGGGCGAGGAAGTCGATCCGCTTCTCGAGCGGAACCATCCACCGATTGAGAAGGTCGCGCGGACGAACCAGCTGCCGGCCGAAGTCATCGATGATGAACACGCCCCCGCTCGCCTTCACGTGGGGGGGGGCCTGGTACACACGCGTCTGTGGATCGAACTGCAACTCCAGGAACTCAAGAGTCAGCTCGCCTCCCACGAAGACCACGGGCCGTTTGATTACGGCGTACCGGCCGTCGTGGGCCTGCCCGTCAAGGAACAAGGGGCTGGATGCGATCGCCTCATCGCTGACTGCCCCATCGGTCTCCACCAATTCGTGATACACCGGGTCGTACAGCACGATGATCTGCCCCTCGACCTCGAGCGCCCAGGGGATATACACGTGTCCACCCAGCATGCCGGAGATGGCCTCGGCAATCGTCGTCTTACCGTTGCCCGCATGCCCATAGAGAAAGAGGGAGAGCCCAGAGTTGATGGCGGGGCCGAGCTGATCGAGGAACGAGTCCTCGAATACGAGATGCGAGAAGCCCTGTCGGATCGTCTCTTCCGTGACAAGCACGTCCCGGACCGACTGATTCTCCACCCACCGGCCGTACTGCGTAAGCGGCACCGGCGCGGGGCCGACGTAGCCGTTCGCATCCATCGCTTCGCGGGCTCGATTCCGGCCCTCGCCGGTCAGGTCGAACGTGTAGGTCACCCGGCTCTGTCCGCCCTCCCGTACTTCGATGAGCCGGCGCTGCTGCAAATCCACCAGCTGTTCGTCCAGGATGGCGAACGGGAGCCGAACGAACGCACGCAGTTGATCGCCCGTCCTCGAGCCGAGGTTATAGAGCGACTTCAGGATGAGATCAGAGATCAGTCCGGGCGTCAGTCCCGTGTCGGCCGTCGTGACGGGAACGTCAGGAACGGGCTGCGTCCGCGGTTCGGAAGCCGTGGGGGCGGAATCCTGAAGCATTCTATCGGTCATCGTTCTCTCCGTCCCTCGTTTGCCTGTCGTCCGACACCGGGAGCACAACGAGCCGGTCCCCAACGCGCGTATCCGTTTGCCTCAGAGTACCGACGGGTAGCTCGAGAGCCTGCCTGGCCTTGCCGTGATACTTCGACCTCTGACCGGGGCGGAGATCATGGTACAGGGCCAGTACCCGGCCTTCGATCCCGAGGAAAGCCACATCGAGAGCCTGCTTCATTCCGTACATGTGCACGGCCTGGCAGGGGTCCAGCAGCATCCCTTCGCCCGGGCTGAGCGGTGGAGCACCGAGCAGACCTTTCAGGCGTGTCCAGAACGTATTGGCGACGCCGACGCGATCCCCGAGGTCAACGCCAGCCCGAGACTCGTTCTGCACGACCACCCGCCTCACTAGATGCCCCCGAGCTCGTTCATCAGGTGGAGCATTGCGGGGCCGAGGACGACCACGAAGATCGCCGGGAAGATGAAGAACACCAGCGGTGGAACCAGCTTGATGGTCGTCTTCGCCGCAGCTTCTTCCGCCCTCTGGCGTCGCTTGGTGCGCAGGGTGTCGGAATGTACCCGGAGGGCCTGGGCAATCGAGGTCCCGAACCGATCCGTCTGGATCAACATCGTGGCGAGCGCTCTGAGATCAGGGACACCCGTCCGCTCGCCCAGATTGCGAAGCGCGTCCTCTCGCGGAGTGCCCGCCCGCATCTCCAGGTTTACGATCTGAAGTTCTTCCGCCAGCACCGGGCTCATGGTTTCGACTTCGTCCGAGACACGCACCAGGGCCTGGTTCAGCCCCAGTCCAGCCTCCACGCAGATCACCAGCATGTCGAGCGCGTCCGGGAGCGCCTTCTGGATCTCCTTCTGGCGGAGACGGATCTTCCTCCTGAGAAAGCCCGACGGGAGAAACCAGAACAGGGCCCCGCCAGCGACGATCCAGATGAGCAGATTCCTGCCCTGCAGCGAAGGCACCAGCGCGACCACGACGATGGCTCCCACGACCAGGGAGAGCACTCGAAGCGAGTAGTAGACGGGGACCGCGTCCTGGCTCCGGTAGCCCGCCCTGACGAGCTTCTGGCGCGTCTCGAACAGATCCTTGCGTCCGCTGGACACTCGCTCACCGAAGTTCTGAAGCCAGACCTCCAGCTGCTCCCGATTCGCCTGACGGCGCCGCCTGTGCTCGACGCCCCGATTCGAAGCGATGTCCTGCAGCTCCTGCAGACGCCTGCCCACCGAGCGATCTCGAGCGGGTACGAGCTCGGCGATCGCAATGACCCCGAGAATGGCCGTGACGGCAATCAGAACCGCTACGATGGATACCATCAGATCTCGATATCGATGATGCGACGGATGAGAAGGAACCCGAGGAACTGGAGGATGGCCGCCGCCGCAATCAGGACTTTCCCCATCGGTTCATCGAACAGGATCGCCATGTACTCGGGATTGAGAGCCGTGATGGCCAGGCCCAGCAGGATGGGCATTGCCGCGAGGATATACCCCGTGAGGCGGCCCTGCGCGGTGAATACCCGGATCTGTCGCTGGAGCGTAAACCGTTCACGAATCGTGTAGGAGATCTTGTCCAGAATCTCTGCCAGGTTCCCACCGACTTCTCGTTGAATCAGGATGGCCGTGACGAAGATCCGCACGTCCACGAGGTCTACCCGGTCCGCCAGGCCCAGCAGTGAGTCTTCGAGAGGAAGTCCGAACTTCTGCTCATCGAAGATCTGGCGGAACTCGGCACACATTGGTTCGGGAGACTCCTCTGCGACGACCTTAAGGCCAGTAGGAAATGCGTGCCCCGCACGAATCGACCGCCCGAGGAGGTCAATGGCTTCCGGGAACTGCTCTTCGAACCTGTAGATCCTCCTCCGCTTCAGCCGCTTGACGTACATCAACGGGAAGGCCAGACCAGCCAGAGCCGCAAAGGCCGTCGGAAGCGCGGCCTGTGACAGGATGAAGGCGCTCGCGCTCAGCGCCCCGGCGAGACCGATCGAAATCATGATGAAGGTCCCGGGGGTCCATCGGAGATCCGCCTGCTCAAGCAGGACCTTCAAGTCTCGGATCTGTGGCAGAGATGTCAGAACCGAATCGAACGCAGACTCTTCCTCTCGGCTTCGCACGACCGAGGTCGTCAGCGCGTCGCCGCCAGGGCCCTCCTTGCCAGTAACGGCGTCGAGCTGGCGCCGGAAGTCGCGGCGCCGCCGAACCTCCCGCAGGCTCTCCCCCAGAAAAGCCAGAGATACCACGGCCATTCCCACAGCCAGGAACACGATGAGCGCGGGCAGCCAATTCGGAGGCAGGAATTCCAGCATGAGAGCCCTCCGTTAGCCGTCGATATTGGAGAAAAGGGAGACCGGAAGCTCGACGCCGTATGCGAGCATCCGATCCGTGAAGCGCGGTCGAATGCCCGTGGCCTGGAACCTTCCGATCACGTTCCCGGCCTCGTCAACGCCCTCGCGCTCGTAGACGAAGACATCCTGCATCGTGATGATGTCGCCTTCCATTCCCGTAATCTCCGAGATCGAGACGATCTTGCGCTGGCCGTCCGACAGGCGTTCCACCTGGACGAGCACGTTGATGGCGCTCGCGATCTGTTGGCGCATTCCCTTCTCGGGGAGGTTGAGTCCGGCCATCGATATCATGGTCTCGAGACGCGCCAGGGCGTCCCTCGCGTTATTGGCGTGCAGTGTGGTGAGAGAGCCATCGTGCCCCGTGTTCATGGCTTGCAGCATGTCCACCGCTTCGGCACCACGAACCTCTCCCATGATGATCCGATCCGGCCGCATACGCAGGGCATTGATCAGCAAGTGCCGCTGCGATACGGCTCCCGCTCCCTCGACGTTCGCGGTTCGCGTCTCCAGCCGAACCACGTGAGGCTGCCGCAGCTGCAGCTCGGCTGAGTCCTCGATAGTGACGATGCGCTCCGTGGTCGGAATCGACTCGGAGAGCATGTTGAGCAGGGTCGTCTTTCCGGCACCCGTGCCGCCGGAAATCAAGACGTTCAGTCGAGACCTCACGATTCCCTGGCAGAGCTCAAGCATCGCGGGGGTCAGGGTTTCGGTTCGCAGAAGATCCGGAGCCGACAGCACGTCCTTTTTGAACTTACGGATCGACAGGTGCGGGCCATCCAGAGCCAGTGGAGGGATGATCGCGTTTACCCGGGACCCGTCGGCCAGGCGCGCATCGACCATGGGAGACGAATCGTCGATCCGACGCCCTACGGCCGAGACAATCCTGTCGATGATCTGCAGAAGGTGACGGTCATCCTTGAAGCGTACATCTGTCTTCTCGATTCGGCCATTCCGCTCGATGAACACTCGCCGATGCGTGTTGACCAGGATGTCGGAGATCGTGGGGTCCTGAAGCAATGGCTCAATCGGGCCGAGGCCGAAGATCTCATCCAGGATCTGTGTTACGAGATCTTCACGCTCATCGTAGTTAAGAGGCGTGTCTTCTCGCGCGAGCAGATCGTGAACAACTTTGCGGATCTCTTCGACGACCTGTGCTTTGTCCAGCGCATCGATATTCGACAGGTTCAAACGCTCGAGGAGTTGCCGGTGCACGCGGACCTTGATCTCCTGCATCACACCCGAACTCTGCTCATCGCCCGGCACTCGACGAAGCGTGTCCGGCGTCACGGCCGCATCGTCGCTACTCCACGGCAGCGGGACACCTGTCTTCACGACTTCTTTCGAGCTGTTCACATCTGCTTCGGGGCCATTCGGCTCATTCATCAGACCTCACTCCTGTTACTGCTCTTGGATCCGAATATCTTCCGGATGCCTCCGAGGAGGCCATTCCCGTCCGCATGATCCGGAGTGATTCCTGTCATGGTCGAGACGAGCGACTTCAGATCGCGCGCGAAAGCCGATTTCTCGGTCATAACGACAGGCTTACCCGAGTTGATGGAGTTCATGACGGATTCGAAGTCATTGCCGAGCGTCCAGTAGACCGACAACCCGAGAGTCTTTTCGATTTCCTTGAGAGTGATCGGGTCACTGCTCTGGTATCGATTCACGACGAGGCGAAGCCACTCGTCTCCCTTAACCGCTCCCATGCGTTCGAGAAGCGGAAGACATCGCGTGATATTTCTAAGGGAAGGAAGATCCACGTTGGTGATCAGGTATACCTGGTCGGCCTGCTCGAACGTGGCGAGCGTCGGGGGAGAGAACGACTTCGACGTATCGACGATGATGTAGTCGTAGTGTTGCTTCAGAAAATGCAGGATCTGCCTGATCTGGTCACCCGTGACCGTCTCCGCCTTGGCGGGATGGAACGGGGCGGACAGAAGCTCGACCCCTGAATCGTGCCGTTCGATATAGGACGCCAGGAGTCCGGCATCGACCCGGTGGAAATTCCGCACCAGGTCCACGAAGCTGAATCGCGGTTCGACACCGAGCAGGAGAGCTGTCTCGCCCAACTCCAGGTCGAGATCGACCAGGAGGACCTTCTTACGGGTCAACATGTGCAGCGCTACGGCGACATTCGTCGCCACGCAGGTCGAGCCCGTTCCGCCTTTAGGGCTGAAGAACGCCAGCAGCTTTGCCGGATCGCGCTTTCGATCATCCACCTTCCTGCCAAGCTTCCGGCTCAGTCGATCGATCGCTGCGTTGACATCGGAGTCGGATAGAGGCTTCTGAAGATACTCCGAGATTCCCGCCTGCATGGCCTGCAGGAGCTGATCCGGTGTCAGTGTGGGCCCAACGGCAATGATCTTTCGACCGGGAGCGCCTTCACCAAGAAACTGGGCGAACTTGAGACCCATGACCGGGTCATCGTCCAGGTCCAGGAAGATCAGCTCCGGATTCAGCTGGCGGAGCTGCTCCAACCTGGCATCATCGATCTCGGTAAATGGCACCGGAATCTCCAGGCCAATCTGCAGACCTGAACCGTCGGCCTCGGCATCCACGACCTGTCTGAGCAGGCTTCGGACGTCGCCGTCGGTGGAGATCACCGCGCTCCGGATCTCAATTGCGTTCATGTTCAAGCGCCACGCAGGCTAAAGGAATACGTTGAGTGCCCGATCATGCTCACTGGCCTTCCGTGGTCGAGAGCGGCTCCAGCATGCTCTCATCCCAGTCCCAAACGTCGGGCTCGCCGGTGGGCACGGGCGGGGCCTGGTCGACCGGCTGCACGAGCCTGGGGGTGACCAGCACCAGAAGTTCGCTCTTGTTCTGTCTCAACTCCTTCGACCGGAAGAGGCTCCCGAGAATCGGGATATCTCCGAGGACCGGAATCTTGTCGATATCCTCGAGGATCGTATTGTCGATCAGGCCGGCGATCGCAAAGGTCTGCCCGTCGGCCAGCTCGATCTCCGTCTCCGCCTTACGCGACAGGATCGAAGGAATATTGAATCCCTGCAGCGTCAGGCCGTTGGCGAAGTCCAGAGTGGAGACCTCGGGGGCCACGTGAAGCCGGATATTGCCGCTCGGCATGAATCGTGGGCGTGAAGTTGAGTCGGATTCCGTATTCCCTGAACTGAATCGTCACAGCCCCAGCGGACGCACCCCCCTGAACGACAGGGTAGGGGAACTCACCGCCGGCCAGGAACGAAGCCTCCTGGCCGTGCACTGCCAGGAGGTTCGGCTCCGCGAGGCTGCGGAACAAACCGTTGGACTTGAGCGCCTGAATAAAGGCCCCGATTCCGTTCGGTCGAGTCGATGAGGAAGATGTTGACGGCGTCCGAGAAGCTCGCCGTCACATCGTCGCTCCGTCACCGCCCAGATTCAGACTGCCGCCCGGGCCCGGTCGGCCGGCCCGTTCCGGCCCCCGCAGAATAGTCGTCGCCAATCGTCAAGAGATTGATCCCCGCCTTCTCGATGGCCGTCCGACTTACTTCGGCAAAGCGGACCTGCAGCAGCACCTGCCCGGGATCGGGAACGCTTATGTGATTCACGATAGCCCCATCCTCAGGCGTCGACGCCGAGGAAGCCGGCGGTGATGGCCACGGCTCGCTCAGCCGTCAGTTGCTGGGATACCCGGCCCGAGAGGATCACGGATCCGCCCGATGCTGTGACGGCGATGCTGTCGTCCGGGAAGAGATCGTTCAGATCCTCCTGGAGACTCGCCGCGTCTGGCGAGACATGTACCTGGTACATGCGCCGTCCACCGGCGTTGTCCCAGAGCAGAAGAGTCGTCGTGCCGCTCGCCTTGCCGTTCACCACGATCTCCTGCGAGGAGACGGGGACTGCGTCGGCGACCTCGGGGTTCGCGATCGATACTCGCCGGATGATCACCGGGTGGGAGACCACGTGTGAGTTTCCGAGGGCGATATTGATGTCTCCGCTCGAAGTCACGCTGCTAGCTACCGCGTCCTGTGCCACAGCCGGACGAGCGATGGCGAGGCCAGCCAGAACGGCCAGGGCAAGTCCACCGACCCGCGAGATGCGGCTCTGATTTCGGGTCCGTATGCTGACTGCGTTCATCGGGAGCCACCCTCGTCAAGTGTTTCCGTTTCGACCTGGTTGCCACGCCAGACTTCGATCTGCCGCGTCGGCGTCGCAGGCGGCGGTGTCGCACGGCGGGGCGCAGACGATCGAACAACCCGCCGTTGCGTCGGGATCAGACTGTTGAGTCGAGCCCCCTCCGTCGATATCGAATCGAGGTCGAGCGTGTTTCGCAGGGCCAGTTGAATGCGACCGCGCGTGGCAGCCAACACGAGCTCTTCAGCCTGCTCCGGCGTGACCAGCATCGTGATCACGGTCACCTGGATGGGCTCCCCGTCGATGTTCTGCTCGATCACCTGGCCAGACGTGAGCACCGGGATGTTCTGCAGAATGAGCTTCGTGACGGGATTGTCTTCCTGATCGAGCGTCACCATGACGTCGACGCGAGTGCCCGGTGTAACGAAGCCCGCGATGCTGATTACGTCGTCGACCCGGACGCTCACACCGCGCATGCCTTCCGGGATTACGATCGGCAGCCCGCCCCCTGCCTCCTTGACCGCAATCTTGCTGGAGATCAGGGGTTCATTGAGGACGACGTTGGCGATCACGCCGCGACCCAGTACCTCTTCCACGGATGAGGCATAGCCCTCGGGAAGAAGTCCGCCCGGCCAACTGGCCAGCTTGACGTCTTCCGCGGTCAGCATGGTGCCCAGGGGCAGGTCGCGAGCCGCCACGACCACCTCCGTCGAGCTGGGTTCGACCGTCCGGATGGGATTCTCCGGCTGGCGCAGGTAGTTCAGAGCCAGCCAAGCGGCGGCCAGCCCTGACAAGAGAGCCAGTGCCATCACGATGAACAACCGTCGACTACGCATGGCCACTATTCCTGTTTCTCGTCATGATCGTCAGGCTCACATTTCTTGAGCGTCTACCAGAGAAGTCCGATGACCGCACCGACCGCGATGGCGACCCCGTAAGGAACCGTCACGGCTCCCTGGGTCTCGAGGGTCGGAACGGCGTCCAGCTCTCCCCCGCTGATTGCCTTGAGAGCCAGCCCACGCATGACCGTGAAGGTCCCGACGAGGCTGGCGCCGAGGCGCCGCTGGTGGAGAGATACGGCTATCGCAAGCACTCCTCCGACCAGAGCGGTCGCCAGGAGCGCGATGAATGTGTTGTAGGGTCCGAGAAAGGCTCCCACCGCCGTCAGGAGCTTGACGTCGCCCCCTCCCATGCTACGCAGCATGAACAGAGGAAACGTGAACATGAAGGCCAGCAGGGCACCGAGGAGTCCACCCACGAGTGCGTCGACGCCCCCGATGGAGAGGCGCAGCACCAGGGCGACGAGCAGGCCGCCCACGGTGATAAAGTTGGGTATTCTACGGGTCCCGACATCGAAAGCCGCACCGAATGCGACGGTCAGGACCAGTCCGATCGCGCTGAGATCCACGGGTAGTCCTCTGCCTTTAACATCGATTGTGTGTTGGTCGGACGGCCCCAATGGGACCGTCCGGCCGGTACAGCTGCGTCAGACCGACTCCCGGTTCAAGACGGGGTGTATCAGATCGCTGATGTTGTTGAATACGGTGGCGATGATCGGTCCGAGGAGCCGGAGAGCAGCGATCACGATAATCGCGATCAGAGCCACCAGCAGCGCGTACTCGACGAGGTCCTGACCGGACTCGTCCGCCCACAGGGCATTGAAGGGTGCAAGCATGTCGATTCCTCCCGGCGGTCACGCCGTTTGTGTGTTCGCGGATTCGCCCGCGTGCGATCTGGGGTCAGACGGAGTTGCCAAGGTTATCGGAAACGTCATTGAAGAACCCGGCGATTGTTGGTCCCAACAGTCTCAGAGCCAGGATGCGACGACAGCGATCAACAGCACTAGGAGCAGGGCGTACTCAACCAGGTCCTGACCCGATTCATCCGTCCTAAACGACGAATCAGCTGCATCATACGTGCGTTCTCCTCACAGTTGTTGGGTCCCGGTAACCCGGGGTGGCATCGCCACTGATTCCTCTGCGGACTCAGCGCGCAGGTCGATTCGTAGAACGAATCGTGCCACGCGGTCGAGTCCCGCGGTACGCGACCCGAGCGTTTGATTCCGCCCGCTAATTCAGCAATCCCCGTACCGAGATACTCGCGACGGGGTCACATCGTCAACAAATAACTGTAATGTATAGGAACTTACAGGCAATGCGACGGTCTCGCAGGTGGTGGAGAAATCGGGCTCTCTTCGCATGCGGAACATGCAATATGCACTGTCTGAGGGAATGCGGGTTGCCTCTTCCCGGTCCGGCCACCAGTTGCGAGTTTGTGACATCAAAGTCACGCAGTGTCCCTCCGCCGTTACACGTCTGACGACCCCTACCAACGTCGCCCGGACCAGCGGTCGAGGCCGATTGGCCGATTATGTCGCGGGTTCAGGCGCCACCGCCACGCTCAATATACCTGTCTCCACGGGCTGTTGCACAGGTGCAACACTTCGAATATCGCGAGGGGGGGGGGAGCGGACGCAAGGGGGTGCGGGGGCTCGGGCCATGTGAGACTACCGACGGCCCAGCCTCAGCTTGTATCGGTCATCCCGCCAGCCGGGCTGCAGTACCGAACGTCCGTAAGAAGCTCTCCGGAGAATACAAGCTCACAGACCGTCCGGGATCGGCCGTCGACGAACGGTTCCCGCTGGCTCGCCACGAACCACTGGTACCGCGTCTCGTCTCCCGTGGTCCGCGAACGCCAGAAGCCGTTACCGGTGCTGCCCTTTCTCTTGGGATTTGTGATAACGTCTCGGTGCTCGAGGGTCATACCGGGAACGAACACGGCGTCCCGGATCGCGGCGGAGATTTCGGCGGGAGTCTCGGGATGCGCAGCGATCCAGGCCTCGCGTACGTCCAGGCCACTGACGTCCGACCTTGCGCCTCCGGCGTCACCGGGCAGGTAAGCGTTTCCGGCGCACGCCGTGACCGCGATGCTGAGTATGGCCGCCAGCACTGGTTTCCGCAGAGTGTTCATGATTCCCCGACTTGCTGAGGCGCTTGGCGCGCCAAGCTGATCCAAACAATGGTCCCTGGACAAGAAGAATGCCGCTCCGCCGACCGCCGCGCCAGCGCTTCATCCCGATATGACACCGGGACAACTCTCGAATAAGACGGCGGCGGCAGTGGCCAGGCTCACGCCCGACCAGGAACAGCTGCGGTAGCCTGTCTCCGTGTCGCTGCGCTTCTCGGCAGTGGGGGCAGAGGCGAGCGTCGTCCGGGATAACCGCCTCGCAATTCCTGCACTGCTTCACGATGTTCCTCCCGCTCTGACAGTGTCGACGGTACTCGATCCATCATCGGATACTCCAGCGGCATCCTCGCCGATCCACCTGACGAGAAGCGCGCCTCCCACCATGATGGTCAGGTAGTTGAGGAAGAAACGCCACACGGCCGTGTAGGCGACGAGCAGCCGATCCTCGAGAAACGGACTCATGAGGGCCGGGGCGAGCATTTCGCCGATCCCGCTTCCGCTGGGTGTCGGCATGAAGTAGAGAAGGAACTGAAGCAGAATGTGCAGGGTGACCACGTTCCAGAAGCCCGCGTCTACACCGAAACCACGCAGCACCACCCAGCCGAGGACGAAGCGGGATCCAAACTGAAGCACGTTGGAGAGGACGGCGAAGAGCAGCGCCAGCTTCCCCTTCCTGCCATAGATGACCAGGCTTCCGTGGAGCTCCTGAAGGACCTTCAGGACCCTGCGCACTCGAACGGTCGGCCCGAACAGACGCAAGAGGAGGAGCCGGGGCAGCCGCGGTGCGACGGCCAGCAAAATCACCGCCAGCCCGACCCCCGCGAAACCCAGGGCAGACCACTCGAAAAGCGTCGCTGCCGAGATATTGGCGACGGGCAGCCGGATGTCCTCGATGGCTCCCGCCGCGCCGAAGAACCAGGCGGCGAAGCCGGCGAGCGACAGGAAGGTCAGGTTGACGATCACGCTGGCGAAGTTGATGGCTACCGTGCGACCGAGAGACACACCGCTCCTCACCAATCCGTACAACAGCGCGGGGCCGCCACCCGTGCCCGAGGGCGTGAGATAAGCCAGCGCCGCCGAAACGCCTCCGATCTGCATACACCGCCTGAACGGCAAGCGAATCTCGAGAGGCCGCGTGAGGAGCCAGATTCGCACCCCGCTTCCAAACCAGTCCATGGACGCCAGCGCCAGCGCCGGCAGGGCCCAACGGAGGTCGAAGTGGCGAAATCCGTCGATACTGCCACGAAGGTCTTGCGTGATCAGAAAGAGCGCCGCGAACCCGAGCAGGGTAGCGATGACGAATACCGTGATCCCGGCGCGGACCGCGCCAGGCGGCAGGCTGATTCCGGAGGTGGCCCTCGACGATGGTTGTTCGGGCATTCGTTCCGGATTCCGTGGGACGAGACGTCGTGGGAGGGTCGACCGAGCACCCCGCCCAGGCGATCAAGGCGAATGGCTTGGCAATCGCTCCTCGGGTCGCATAGCATAATAAGCCATGAGGGGTCTACGGGGGAGCGCAGCCCCGTTCCATGACACTGAAGGGTTTCCGCTTGAAGAGATACGCAGCGTACGACCCGCCGGAGTACGTAAATTGGGTGGCCGATGCCCGGCTTCTGGATTCCTACCGGGCCACCCTGGCACGCGACCCCGCGCGCGCCGCGGTAGTGGAAGGCTTGGAAAGCGCCAGCCTGCTTTCCCTGTATCGGGGCCTCGTGCGCTTTCGCCTACATGACGTGGCACTGAAGAGGTGGGTCAAGCGAGGCGTGATATCCAAGGCGTGGTTAGGGACCGGAGAAGAAGCCGTGACGGTCGGCGTCGTTCACGCGCTCCGACGTCATCCGGGCGGCGACGTGGTGGCCCCCATGATCAGAAACGCCGGCGCGTGCTGCGAGATGGGCGTCCCGATGGCCGATCTCCTTCGCTCCTATCTCGGCACGGCCGATGCACCCACGCGCGGCCGAGACCTTCACGTGGGAGATATTGGGCGGGGAGTGGTGGCTCCCATCAGCATGGTGGGGTCCGTGTCGACGGTCGTGAACGGATACGCTCTCGCGTTTCTCCGGAGGTCGGAGGACAGGGTGGCTGTGACCTGGATCGGAGACGGTTCGACCAAGAGCGGTGAAGTCCATGAGGCTTTGAATTTCGCGGCTGTCCGGCAGCTACCGGTCGTATTCGTGATTCAGAACAACCAGGTGGCGCTCGGCACGCACTTCCGTCAGCATCACCGGGCCGATGACTTCTCCGGTTGGGGAGCGGCCTACGGAATGGCCGCTCACCCCGTGGACGGGAATAACGTGCTGGACGTATACGCCGCGGCCATGGCTGCCGTAGCGGAATGCCGTGCCCGCCGTGGTCCGGCGATGATCCTCGCCGAGACGTTTCGCATGGGTGGGCACGCCACTCATGACGAGCGTGAGGCACGCGAGATGATGAGCCGGGAGGCGTTTCATGAATGGGGACGGCGTGACCCCATAGGCATGTATGAGGAGTACCTCGCGGCCATCGGGAGGCCGCTGGCGGCGCCGGGTGGGGAGGAGGCAGGGCCTGGTACAGACGCGGCCGTCTGGAACCGCGGACTCATGAGTCGAATCGAATCGAGATGTGCTCCGGGAGGTCGAGCAGGCGGAGAGCGAGGCGCTTCACAGTCGGGAGACGTCGATCCCGGAGGCTGGGCCGAAGGAAGAGAGCGAATGCTATTCTTGAAGGCGATCGCGGGCGGCACGGATCAAACCACTGAGCGTAGCACCATCCTCTGGAACGGTGGCATAGGAAAGTCGCTGGAACCATCCGCTCATGTTTCCTGCGCGCAGGGCCTTGAGAACGCGACTCGCAACCCGGCGGGTGGCCCCTGCGCCCCCCTCAGGCACCCCGATCAGGATCAGGTCGTCCACGTAGCGCGCGACCAGATCGTATTCCCTGAGTTCCGCCCGGGCCGTAGCTACGGCCCTCTGAAGGCCCTCGAGGTCCGGTGGTGATATCACGAGTACGAGGAGCCCGAAGTCTCGTCCGTAACGGCGGCACCGCTTCAACTCTGCTCCGGCCAGGGCGTCGAATCCCTCCCGGTTATATATCCCCGTAAACGGGTCTCGATAGGGCAGGAAACTCACACCGTCGCTCAGGTGGCGGCCGACTCGAAGCGCCCTTTGAAATTTCGACTCACCGATTCCTTCACGCCGCTCGCGGAGGCGTGCGGCGACGCTCGCCGCCATCTCGAAGCTCTGCATGAGAACGCGCAAGCGGTCAAGGTTCGGCGCGCGTCGGAGTTGCTGCCAATCGGCCTGAAGTCTCCAGAGCATCCCTTCAAGCTCCGCGGCGAGACCTTCGATCGTCACCGCGGGGGTCACGTTCTCCGCGACGGCGTGAGTCGCGGATCGCCGGGGGCGCGTTCCTCCCAGCGCCACGATCAACGTGGTAGCACGGTGGACAGAGCCCTGCAAGACGGAAACCAGCCGGTCGAGATCGTTCTCTTCGTTTCCATCGACTACCGCCTTCCATCGCCGCACGGCCTCCCAGACCTTGGCATCCAGATCTCGGCTGGCCGAGACGACCTCACGCGGCGTCGGGCGTTCGCGACGTGCGCTCCGGTCGGCCGCTTCCCACTCCTCCATCCGGTCGGGCGCCTTTCGGGGGTCGACGTCCGACGCCAGGGAATCGAGGGACTCGGCAAACCGCTGGGTACGAAGGCGCAAATCCGAAAGCGTCTCGGGCGACGGCTCGTTCCGGAAGGATCGCCAGTCGTTACGCAGACGGCGAAGCTGCCGCTCAAGCCCTCTGAGCTTGGCAAGAAGCCTATATCCGTCCGGCGTTTCGCTCATCTCTCACGACTTTCTGGTGAAGCGTAGTGCAACCGAACGACGCAAAATGGACGGGGCTCGCGGTCATATCGGCCGAACGCACCGAACCTCCGAGTTCCGGTGCATTCTCCGTGCCCGGATCTCCAGGACCCTTCCGCTCCCGGTTGACGTTCCGCGGGCTGCATGTAGCTTGCGCGACTCGGAATTGGCTTCACCCGTATCCGGACTCCGACTTTGCTGCGAATCACCTTTCTGGGCACCTCATCCTCGCGACCCACCGTGCGGCGCAACGTGTCGAGTATAGCGGTGCAGAGAGAGGGAGAGCTGTTTCTCTTCGACTGCGGCGAGGGGACCCAGCGGCAAATGATGAGATACGCGGTCGGATTCGCGGTGCGGGAGATCTTCATCTCCCACTTGCACGCCGATCACTATCTCGGTCTGCCGGGCCTCCTGCGAACGATGAGCCTTCAGGGTCGCGAGGAAGAGCTGGTGGTATGGGGCGGGGAGGGAACGGAGGGTACGCTGCGGGCCGCCATCGATCTCGGAGGCGATCGGCTGCAGTTTCCGGTTGCCGTGCGTGAACTGCCGGGTGGGGAAGCCGTGCGTTACGACGGCTTCGAGATTCGCGCATTCCCCGTCGAGCACACGTTGGGGTCTGTCGGCCTGGCCCTGGTCGAAGACAACCGTTTGGGGCGATTCGACGTGGAGACAGCCAGGAGATTGGGGGTAGCCGAGGGGCCTGATTTCGGCCGTCTGCACCGCGGCCACGATGTTCGATTGGGGAGCGGTGAGGTGGTAGCAGCCGCCGATGTCGTCGGGCCGACTCGGCCCGGAAGAACGCTTGTGTTTTCGGGCGACACGCGGCCGTGTACTTCGACGGTAGAGGCCGCCCGAGGTGCGGATCTCTTGATCCACGAGGCCACGTTCTCGGAGGAGGAGGCCGGTCGGGCTCGGGAGACGAGGCATTCGACGGGCAGAGAGGCGGCGACGGTAGCCCGGCAGGCCGAGGTGCGTAAGCTAGTGCTCACGCACTTCAGTGCCCGGTACTCCGAGCAGGCGTATCGGATCCTGAAGGAAGCGGAGGCGGTCTACCCGGCCCTTGCAGCTGAAGATGGTCTCAGTCTCGAAGTGCCATTCACGGATGAGCCCTTTGGAGCAGCCCAGTGATCGACTTGCGTGTGCCCGGCGACAAGTCGATTTCTCACCGGTTTCTGATCCTCGCCGCGCTGGCTGAAGGAGACTCTCGGCTTCAGCGGTGTCCCCGCTTCCCTCGACGTCGCCAGCACGATTACCTGTCTTCGGGGTCTCGGAGTGGCTATCGACGAGCGGGAAGCTGGGGTCATCCGCGTGGCACGCGGCCGCGCCTGGCGGGCACCCGGGGCTCCTCTGGATTGCGGGAACAGCGGCACCACGGCGAGACTCCTCACCGGATTGCTCGCCGGTCTGGGGGTCGGAGCGGAACTGCGAGGCGACGAATCCCTCATGCGTCGCCCGATGGACCGAGTCGTGTATCCTCTGCAGGCGATGGGGGCGAAAATCACGTACGCGGATCGTCCGGATCGCCTTCCTGTTCGCCTGGAGAGCCGGGTGAGTGGCGACCTGCGGGCGCTTCGCTACCGGCCGCGCGTGTCCTCCGCACAGGTGAGGGCGGCTCTCCTGCTGGCGGCTCTCGCCGGTCGACAGGATGTCGAGATTCTGGACCGGCTCCGTCCGCGGGATCACACGGAGAGGATCCTTCGGTCAATGGGGGCGCCGGTGGTCTCGGAGGACGTCGGGTCAGGCGAGCGAGTGTGTTTCCCTGGGGCGAGCTGGCGTGGGGCACTGGATCCACTTGAAGCGACCGTGCCTGGCGACATTTCCTCGGCGGCATTTATGGCAGCGGCGGCGGTGCTTACGGGCCGCGAGTTGGCGGTACGGTCGGTAGGGGTGAATCCGACACGGGCGGGATTCCTGCAGGTGGTAAGAGAGATGGGAGTTGAGCTTGAGGTTCGCGAAACGGGCTTTCAGGCCGGCGAACCGGTCGGGGACCTGGTAATACGCCCATCCAAGCTCGCGGCCTTCGTGGTGGACGGAGATCGCGTCCCCCAGCTGATCGACGAGATCCCCGCACTTGCCGTCCTGGCTAGCCGGGCGGAGGGCGTTTCTGAGATCCGGGGAGCCGCGGAACTTCGAGTCAAGGAAAGCGACCGACTGGGTCTGCTCTCCACGAATCTCCGGGCGCTTGGCGTGCGTTGCGACGAGCTGCCGGACGGCCTGCTCGTGCACGGCTCGTCGGCGCCGCTCCGGGGCTCCGTTCGTACGGGCGGCGATCACCGGATCGCCATGGCGTTCGGGGCGTTGGGAGCCGCTCCGGGATGCGACATCGTCGTGGACGACATGGAGTGCGTGAACGTCTCGTTTCCAGGTTTTTGGGAGGCACTGGGCCAGTTCGTGGCCACAGGAGGCGATCTCGTGACCGGGATCACGATCGCGATCGACGGTCCCGCGGCTTCGGGCAAGAGTACGACGGCGGCACGCGTCGCTCGAGCTCTGGGTTACCATCACCTCAACTCCGGCCTGCTGTACCGAGGGATCACTTGGGCGGCTCTCGAAGAGTCATGGCCCTCGGCCACGCCGGGGTTCGATCGAAAGCTGGCGGGCCTGGACATCGTTCTCGAGCGGGTCGGCGCCGGATATCGAGTGTTGGTGAACGGAGCGGACCCGGGAGTCAATCTGGTATCGCCCAGCACTTCGGCGCGAGTCTCGGCAGTGTCGGCAAGGCCGTCGGTGCGCGATCGGGTCGTTGAGCTGCTGCGAGCGGAGGGAGGTCGTGGCGGGGTCGTGTGCGACGGAAGGGACATTGGAACCGTAGTCTTTCCTGCCGCAGAGTTAAAGGTGTTCCTCGTCGCATCGGTCGAGGAAAGGGGACGGCGACGTCTGCTGGAACACGGTATCGAGCCCACCGAGGAAGCGGTCCGCCTGGAGGCGGAGAGGCTGGCGGCGCGGGATTCCGCGGACTCGAGCCGTGCCATTGCTCCTCTCCGCGCGGCCCCGGATGCGATTCGCTTGGACACGACGGAGTTGAGCGCTGGGCAAGTTGTTCAGAGGATCGTAGCGCTTGCCCGAGAGCGCGTGGCTAAGCTTGGTTGACGGCTTCGCACGTCGGATCTAGTTTTAAGAGCTATCGTTTCAATGTTGTTAACGAGCACTCTAACCCCTGAGCGCGCCCATCGACGGATCGGATGGCAGGCAGAGCGATTTCGCTTTCCTGCCAATTGCTTTTGTGAGATCTGGGGCGGACGCCAATTTGAACGGTACACACCGAATGAGCACGAAGGACGAGCAGATCACCGCTGACCAGAGCCCCCTTGAGAACACGGAAGAGGAGGTGGCCGCGGTGACCCCCGAGGAGACCGAAGTTTCCAGTGAGGCTGAGGTCGTGATCGAACCCCCCGCAGTGGACCCGGTGAGCGACGAATCCGTAGAGGAAGCTCCCGAGGACGAAGCCGACGATGGCGCCGCCGAGGTCTTGGAAGCCGAATCCCCCGGAGAAGCGCCGAGCCGTTCGCCCACGGAGAGCGTCATCGACGAGGAAGAAGGCTGGACGACGCTGGCCTACGGCATGGCCGAGGGCATGTCCGTGGAGATGCTGGAGGGAGGGGAATACTCGTCCGACGAATATGACGAGATGATGGCACTGTACGAGGACACACTCAGTGAGATCGCCGAGGGTGAAATCGTCAAGGCTCGAGTCCTCAGGAAGACGGACTCTGCCGTGATCCTGGACGTCGGCTTCAAGTCCGAGGGCCTGATTCCGCTGGATGAGTTCCGGGATCCCGATGCCATCGAGCCGGGTGACGAGGTCGAGGTCTTCCTCGAGAGCCTTGAGGACCAGGAGGGAGTCGTTGTCCTCTCGAAGAAGAAGGCCGACTTCCTGCGAGTCTGGGAGAAGATCAAGGAAGCCTACGACGAGGACCGAACCGTCCCCGGCATCTTGAAGCGCAAGATCAAGGGTGGTGTCACGGTAGACCTCATGGGAGTCGATGCGTTCCTTCCAGGGTCGCAGATCGCGCTCCGAAGGGTTCCGAACGTCGACGAACTCATCGGTCAGGAATACGACTTCAAGATCCTCAAGCTGAACAAGCGGCGCCGTAACATCGTCGTGAGCCGGAGAGTGATTCTGGAGGAGGAGCGGGCGACGAAGCGCGAGTCGCTGAAGACGGAGCTCCAGGTCGGTCAGGTCCGCGCGGGAGTGGTGAAGAACATCACCGACTTCGGGGCCTTCATCGATCTCGGCGGCATCGACGGCCTCCTCCACATCACCGATATGTCCTGGGGCCGGATCGGCCATCCCTCCGAGCTCTGTCAGATCGGGGATGAACTCGAGGTCAAGATCCTCGACATCGATTGGGACCGCGAGCGGATCTCGCTGGGGCTGAAGCAGCTTCAGGCCTATCCGTGGGAAGATGTCGCCGCCAAGTATCCCGGTCGGCAGCCGTGTCCGCGGCCGGGTCGTGTCGATCACCAACTACGGCGCCTTCATCGAGCTGGAGAAGGGTGTCGAGGGCCTGGTTCACATCTCCGAGATGAGCTGGACGCGCAACGTCCGGCACCCGTCGCAGATCGTCTCCATCAACGACGAGATCGAATGCGTCGTGCTTCGGGTCGACGAGGAGGAAAAGAAGATCTCGCTCGGCATGAAGCAGACCGAGGAGGATCCGTGGCTGGCGCTTCCGGCGAAGTATCCGCCGGGGACGAAGATCGGTGGAGTGGTTCGAAACCTCACGTCGTTCGGCGCCTTCGTCGAGGTCGAGCCGGGGATCGACGGGCTGGTCCATATCTCGGACATGAGCTGGACCCGGCGCGTACAGCATCCGTCGGAGGTCGTTCGGAAGGGCGAGGAGGTCGATGTCGTCATCCTCAGCATCGATCCGGATCAGAAGCGGATCTCACTCGGGCTCAAGCAGGTGGATGACGACCCGTGGTACGATCTGGCACAGCGGTTCGAGCCTGGGACAGAGACGCCGGGTCAGGTCGTGCGACTGCTCGACAAGGGCCTGGTCGTTGATCTCGGCGACGATGTCGAGGGTTTCGTGCCGATTTCGCAACTTGGCGTGGACGAGGATCTGGGAGATCCGTCGGACCTGTTCGTCGAGGGTGACGGTCTCGAACTCAAGGTGCTCGAATCCGATCCGATCAACCGGCGCATCGTGCTTGCCGTGACGGCCGCGCCTGGCGTGGCGGAGAGGGCTGCCGCGAGAGCTGCCGCTCCGGCCGAAGAGGTCGAAGCGGAAGCCGAGGCCGAGGTGGCCGACGCCGCCGAAGAGGTCGAAGCGGAAGCCGAGGCCGAGGTGGCTGATGCCGCCGAAGAGGTCGAAGCGGAAGCCGAGGCCGAGGTGGCTGATGCCGTCGAAGAGGTCGAAGCGGAAGCCGAAGCCGAGGTGGCTGACGCCGCCGAAGAGGTCGAAGCGGAAGCCGAAGCCGAGGTGGCTGATGCCGTCGAAGAGGTCGAAGCGGAAGCCGAAGCCGAGGTGGCTGACGCCGTCGAAGAGGTCGAAGCGGAAGCCGGAGCCGAGGTGGCTGAAACGGTGGAGGACGAGGACAGGACCTCCTGATCCAGCGGCTTTGGCCGAGGAAACAGTGTTGCCTCGCAGGGGGCCCGGCGAGTGGCGTCGGGCCCCCTCGTGTTTATTGATGGGAGGGCAGAATGCGCAGGTGGCTCTTGGGAACGGTGTTGGTCATGGGGGCGGGTTGCGCCAGCGGGCGCACCGCGACGCCGCCATCGGATCTGGAGCCTCCTGAACCGGAAGTCGTTCGGGAGCGAGTTCTCGATCGTTCTGCGCTGGACCGGGCTGAGGACGCTCTGGATGACGGAGACAGGGCCACGGCGCGGTCGATCGGGGATTCTCTCTGGACGGCTTGGGTCGGGAACGAGCAGCTGGATAGCGGCAGCGCCGAAGATCTGGTCTCCTTGCTGGATGCGCTGGGAGCTGAAGACAGGGCCGCCAGTGTCTGGCTGCACGTGCCCTATGAGCTGGACGGTGGCGAACGTCGAAGGCTTCGCGAACTGGCCAGCCAGCTTTCCATTCGAGAGATGGAGACGCTCCTCGCTGCGGAGGGCGTGCGAACGGTTGCCCGGTCGGTCCTCACCGCAGAGCTGGCACGGGCGCTGGCGGTAGCCGACCGCCCTGAGCAAGCGAGGCGATTGGCCGAAAGCGTACTGGCCGGAACGCCCGACGGGCCCGATCGAGACAAAGCGGAGGACGTCGTGGACGGCAGCGTACGTGTCTCCGAGGACTCCATAAAGATCGGTGTGGTCCTTCCGGCGTCCGGGCGCTTCGCGGGTGTCGGGGAGCAGGTACTCGAAGGGGCAATGCTCGCGCTCGAACTGCATCGAGCCAACCCCGGCACGCCTCCGGTCGATCTCGTCGTGCTGGACGACAGTTCGCGAGTCGACCTGGGGATCGAGCTCGTCGAGGAACTCGAGGATGCGAACGTGGCTGCCGTGCTCGGGCCCCTTCGTACGGAGGCTTTCGAGAGGGCGGCAGTGCGGCGCGAACGGAATGATCTCACCCTGCTGAGTCCTACGGCGTCAGGCGGCCAGGGTGTCGAGCCAAACGCCTATTCGCTCTGGGACCGGGATCGCCGCGAGGCGGACGTGGCGGTAGCGCTGGCATCCTGGCTCTCGAAAGATCTGGGCCTGGACTCACTTGGGGTCCTCTACCCGTATGGCTGGTCTCCTTACGGCCTGGAGGCCCTTCGAGCCGCGGTAGAGGAGAATGGAGGATCGGTCGTTGCCGCCCAGCCCTACGCAGCCGATTCGACCACCTTCGGCGCCCCGATCGCGGCCCTGGCAGCCGCGGAGCCGGAGGCCGTCATCGTCTTCGCCGATCGCCCACGGACGGTCCTGCAGCTGGCGCCGCAGCTCGTGTACTACGGACTCCGTCGCTGGGTCACTGCGGGCGATGCGAACTGGGCGGACCCCACGGTCGTCCGGCGCCTCGATCCCAGCTACTCGGATCACCGCCTGGTCGGGATCTACGTGGATCGCATCAGCGCGGATACTCCGTGGCGACAGGTTTGAGACGATTTATGAGGCGCGCTATCGTAAAGCATTACCTGACAATTATTTCACGGCTCTTGGATTCGACGGCATGAACCTGATATTGGCAGGCGTGCCCGAGGCGGAGTGGAAGCGCCGGGGGGCGATTGGCAGGTCCATTCGTCGGGAGACACACGAGGGCGCAACCGGGAAGCTCAGCGTCGACCCGGGATCGGGTGGCTTGGGCCGGGAGGTGTCCGTTCGAATGCTTGAGGACGGGCAACTTGTGGTCCCGGACGTGGGCGAGGTACTCACCTGGGCGCAAGAGCAGAGAGAACTCGAGGAGTTTCTGAACGCTCTCGAAGAGGAGAAGGAACAAGAGGAGGGAGGTCGATGAGCGCGCGGGAGAAGTTGCGCCAGATGGAGGAGCTCCGCAGGCGGACGCTAGAGGGGGGCGGCGCAGCGCGCCTCGCGCGACAGCACGAACGCGGCAAGCTGGGGGCGAGGGAGCGGCTCGATGTTCTGCTGGATGATGGGTCTTTCGTCGAGCTGGACCGGTTCGTGGAGCATCGGAGCGTGGACTTTGGGCTGGCCGACCAACGGATTCCGGGCGACGGCGTCGTCACCGGTTACGGACGCATCGACGGGCGGACGGTTTACGTGTTCAGCCAGGACTTCACGGTCTTCGGGGGATCACTTTCGGAGGCGCACGCCGAGAAGATCTGTAAGGTCGTGGACCTGGCCACCCAGAACGGCGCTCCGGTCATCGGGCTGAACGACTCGGGCGGTGCTCGCATACAGGAGGGTGTCGCGTCACTTGGAGGCTACGCAGAGCTGTTTCTCCGCAACACGCTCGCATCCGGCGTAGTCCCGCAGATCAGTGTGATCCTGGGACCCTGTGCCGGCGGAGCCGTATACTCCCCGGCCATCACGGACTTCGTGTTCATGGTGCAAGGGATCAGCCACATGTTCGTGACCGGTCCGAACGTTGTGAAGACCGTGACACACGAAGACGTGACCTTCGAAGAACTGGGTGGGGCGGGGGTGCACAGCACGCTCTCGGGCGTAGCTCATTTTTCGCATGCCAGCGAGATCGAAAGTCTGGCTGCGGTGCGTAGACTTCTGGGGTTTCTGCCCGCCAACAATGCCGAGGATCCGCCGGTGGCCCGGTCCGAGGACCCGGCCAGCCGCGCCGACGAGGAACTGTTGGACGTCATTCCGGACATACCGACGCAGCCTTACGACATGCACGAGGTCATCGGGCGTATCGTGGACGATGGTGATTTCCTGGAGATTCACGCTGGGTTCGCCGGCAACGTCATCGTCGGATTCGCCCGGCTGGGTGGGCGCCCGGTCGGGATCCTCGCGAATCAACCGGCGGTGCTCGCGGGGGTGCTGGACATCGACGCGAGTCGAAAAGGGGCGCGGTTCATCCGGTTCTGTGATGCATTCAACATCCCGATCGTGACGCTGGAGGACGTGCCCGGCTTTCTCCCCGGGGTGGCGCAGGAACATGGAGGGATCATCCAGCATGGAGCGAAGCTCCTTTACGCCTACTGCGAGAGCACGGTGCCCAAGTTGACCGTCATCACGCGAAAGGCCTATGGCGGAGCCTACGATGTGATGTCCTCGAAGCACATACGCGGGGACCTGAACTTCGCGTGGCCGACTGCCGAACTTGCGGTCATGGGGCCGAAGGGGGCCGTGGAGATCCTGTATCGGCGAGAGCTGGAGGACGCCGCCGATAGAGAGACTCGTACTGCGGAACTGGAGGCCGAATTCCGAGAGCGGTTCGCCCACCCCTACCTGGCGGCAAAGCGGGGATTCCTGGATGACGTCATCGACCCCCGTGAGACCCGCGCTCGGCTGATCTCAGGACTCGAGATCCTTCAGAACAAGCGCCAGCAAAACCCGCCGCGGAAGCACGGCAACATCCCCCTGTGAGGTACGGTCGTGTTTGATAAGCTCCTGATAGCCAATCGCGGGGAAATCGCAGTCCGCGTGATCCGTGCCTGCCATGAGATGGGGATACGCACTGTAGCCGTATACTCGGAGGCGGACCGTATCTCACCACACGTGCTGCTCGCGGGTGAGGCGGTACCCATTGGCCCGGCGCCGGCTGCCGAGAGTTACCTGCGGGCCGACGTGATTATCCAGGCGGCGCTGCAGACGGGCGCTCAGGCCGTGCATCCCGGATACGGATTCATGGCTGAGAGCCCGGATTTCGCGACACAAGTAGGGTCCGCAGGACTCGTCTTCGTGGGTCCGCCGCCGGGTGCGATTGCCGAGATGGGGGACAAGACGGCGGCAAGGCGCCGCATGATCGCGGCCGGTGTACCGGTGATACCTGGATCAGATGCCCTGTCGGACTCGAAACAAGCGGTTCTCGAGGGAGATCGCATTGGCTGGCCGGTCCTTCTCAAGGCCGCGGCGGGCGGCGGTGGTAAGGGCATGCGCGTCATCGAGTCTGCCATGGAGATCCCACGGGCTTTTGAGGCTGCCAGCCGCGAGGCCGGCCAAGCCTTCGGTGACTCGCGAGTGTACCTGGAGAAGTACCTCGCCAATCCCAGGCATATCGAAATCCAGGTTCTGGCTGATTCCAGGGGGGGGATGATTCACCTGGGAGAGAGAGAGTGCTCGATCCAGAGACGCCATCAGAAGTTGATCGAGGAATCGCCGTCTCCCGTCGTCGACCCAAGCCTGCGCGCACGCATGGGTGACGTCGCCGTCGCCGCGGCTGAAGCTGTGGGGTATGTGGGGGCCGGCACTGTCGAGTTCTTGTACGAGGACGGCGAATTCTACTTCCTCGAGATGAATACGCGAATCCAGGTCGAGCACCCGGTGACCGAATTCGTTACCGGTGTGGATCTGGTGCAGGAGCAGATCCGCATTGCGGCGGGCCTGCCACTCTCGGCCGAAGTCAGCCCTGACTGGCCGCTCGGGCACGCAATCGAGTGCCGAATCAGCGGAGAGGATCCGTTCAGCGGTTTCTTCCCTTCGAGCGGCAGGATTCGTGCGCTGGAGGTGCCGTGCGGCCCCGGGGTTCGCTGGGATGGGGGAATCGTGGAACACTTCGAGGTCGGTCTTCACTACGATCCGCTCCTCGGCAAGCTCATCGTCCACGCTCCTACCCGAGATCAGGCGATTCTGAGGATGAGGAGAGCTCTGCGCGAATTGCAGATCGAGGGAGTGCGGACCACTCAACCGTTTCATCTAGAGGTTCTGGACGAGGCCGACTTCAATCGCGGCGAGCTTTCCGTTCGATACCTGGAACGGCACCCCGAGTTGGTGGAGCCGAGCCCGGATGACTGGCAAGCCAGGGCAGCCGCCGTGGCGGCAACGCTTCTTGAACACAGCGCTAGAGACGGCGGGCGCTCTTTCACGGCGGTGGTGGATCGCTCGGATAGACAGGCCGCGATCAGCGAGTGGCGTCGCCGCCTTGGCAGGGTGACGTGAGCGCGGACACGATTGCCGGCCAGAGCGCCGTGGTCCCGGCCGGTCCGCCCCTGGTGCACGTGGACCGGATCGCGGCAGGTGGCGATGGTGTGGGTCGGGAGGAATCGGGACGGGTCGTGTTCGTTCCTCGTACCGCTCCCGGAGACCTCGTTCGTGTGGAGATCGTCGAGCAGAAGGCGAGGTGGGCGCGGGGACGGGTCAACGAGTACCTGGCAAGAGGAGACGGAAATCGGCCCGCTCCCTGTCCTTCATACGCCGTGTGTGGCGGCTGTCGCCTGCAACACCTCACACCGGCGGAGCAGCGGCGGGTGAAGCGGGAACTGGTCGAGCAGGCCCTTCGGCGCATCGGTGGCCTGGACGTCTCGGTCCCGGACCTGGTCGCGGTCGGGAGCGAATTCGGATATCGCAACCGGGTGACCCTGTCGACTGGAGTGGATGCCGGAAGAGCGGTGATGGGCTTCCACCGGGTCTTCGAGCCGGGAGCCGTGACGGATGTCCAACGTTGTCTCCTGGCCGAAGAGCCGATTGCGAATGCCTGGGAAGCCCTTCGAGAGGCTGCCGAGCGCGGAGCATGGGAAATTCCGACGGCATCCGGCACCCGCATTACCATTCGGGCGGCGGCCGATGAAAACCTCGACGTTCTGGTCCGCGGTGAACGGCCGGTTGCCTTCGAAGCCGTGAGGGACCTGCTGGATCTGGTGCCGGGTTTGGTGGGATGGCACCAGGCGCCAAACGGGCAGGAACCGGTTCACGTAGCCGGCAGGAAGACTCTGGCGGATGTGTGGCAGGGAATCGAATTCGATCTTCCGGCCGACGTGTTCCTGCAGGTGAACCGGCAGGTCTCCGCGGAGATGGACCGGTGGCTGGACCTGCGAATGGGGGATCTGGCCGGTCGGCGAGTGCTGGACCTTTACTCGGGAGTGGGAGCCCGGGCCATACGGTGGGCTCGATCTGGCGCACGCGTCACCACCTGCGAGGTTTCGGGACGGGCAGCGGAGGCATGCCGAGTGGCCGATCACGGCTCTGAAGGGCGGCTGGATGTCCTATCGGACCGGGTGGAGAATCGGCTGGCCGACCTGCTGCCTGCCGACACGGTCGTGGTCAATCCACCTCGCACGGGCCTCTCGCGTCGTGTCAGCGAAGACCTCGTCTCCGGATCTGCCGCTCGCCTGGCCTACGTGAGCTGCGACCCGGCAACGCTGGCTCGCGATTTGGGTCGCCTGCGCACGGCCTGGAACCTGGTGGACGTGCAGCCTTTTGACGCGTTTCCGCAGACCGCGCACGTAGAGACTGTCGCGTGGCTGCACCGAGCATGAGCAGAGAGGGGGAGGCGTGACCTCGGATTCAGCGATCCGCTACTTCGCACGGATCGGGGCGAACACGCGGGAGATAGCGCTCGGGCCGGCGAGCCTGCTCGTGGACGGTTCGCCGATCGGAGCAGACATCACTTCGCTGCCGGGATCCGACCGTCAGCACCTGCGGATGGACGGGCGCTCGGTATCATTATTCGCCCGCCGGAACGACTCAGGGTGGGTCATTGAGCTGGAGGGACGTCTATTCGAGGTCGTCGTCGAAGACGAACGTACGCGCCATATCCGAGAGCTGGCTTCCCACGTGGCCCCGGTCGAAACCCGGCGCGACCTGCGAGCTCCGATGCCCGGGTTGATTGTTCGGGTCGAGGTCGAGGTGGGCCAGGACATCGACGACGGAGATGGTCTCATCGTCATGGAGGCGATGAAGATGGAAAACGAGCTGCGAGCGGATGGACCGGGCAGGGTCTTGTCGATCGAGGTTGAGGAGGGCCAGGCGGTCGAGCGCGATGCCGTCCTGCTGAAACTCGAAAAGAGGTGAGACATGTCCGGTGATTCCGGTCCACAGACGACGTCAGGCATCGACATCCAACGTCTATACGGGCCCGCGAGCGTTGCGGCCGGCGACCCGGGCGAGCCCGGACATTGGCCCTTCACCCGCGGTGTCTATGAGGATATGTACCGCGGGCGACCGTGGACCATGCGCCAATATGCGGGCTTCGGGACGGCGGAAGAAACGAACGAGCGGTTCCGTTACCTCCTCGACTCCGGGCAAACCGGATTGTCTGTGGCCTTCGATCTGCCGACGCAGATGGGACTGGATTCTGACGATCCGCGGGCCGACGGAGAGGTAGGGCGGGTCGGCGTGGCAATCGACACGATCGACGATGTGGACCGACTCTTCGCCCAGATTCCCCTCGACCGGGTGTCCACGTCGATGACGATCAACGCGACGGCTGGAGTGCTGCTGGCCATGTACGTGGCTGTGGCCGACGGTCGCGGGATAGAGCGTTCCAGCCTGTCGGGAACGGTGCAAAACGACATTTTGAAGGAGTTCATCGCCCGGGGTACCTATATATACCCCGTCGAGCCGAGCCTACGTCTGGTCACGGACATATTCGGTTTTTGCTCGGACAATCTACCGCGCTGGAACAGCATCTCGATCAGTGGCTATCATATGCGCGAGGCGGGGGCGACCGCAGCGCAGGAAATCGCGTTTACTCTCGCCAACGGGCGTGAGTACGTGCGCCGTGCGCTCGATCGGGGCCTAGAGGTCGATCAGTTCGCCCCACGGTTGAGTTTCTTCTTTGCGGCCCACAACCACCTTTTCGAGGAAGCGGCGAAGTTCAGGGCCGCGAGGAGGTTATGGGCCCGCCTGATGCGCGAGGAATTCGGAGCTTCGGACCGGAGCTGCCGGCTTCGGTTTCATACACAGACCGGGGGGTCGACGCTCACGGCCCAGCAACCGCTGAACAACGTGGTAAGGGTGGCCGTTCAGGCCCTGGCTGGTGTGCTGGGTGGGACTCAATCGCTGCATACGAACAGCTTCGACGAGGCCCTGGCTTTGCCAGGCGCCGAGGCGGCCCGCCTTGCGCTCCGGACCCAACAGGTTCTGGCCGAGGAATCGGGCCTTCGTGATACGGTGGATCCGCTCGGAGGCTCCCACTATGTCGAGAGCCTGACGGACCAACTGGAAGCTCGGGCACGGGGGTATCTGAAGCAGATTGAGGACGCCGGAGGGGCGGCCTCGGCGATCTCCTTCATGACGGACGAGATACACCGGGCCGCGTACGCGTGGCAGCTGGCGGTCGAGAGCGGAGACAGAGGAGTCGTCGGCGTCAACGTTTACGAGGACCACGACGAACCGACGCCCGTGTCGTTGCCAGACTTCACAGATCTGCAGCGGGCTCAGCGTTCTCGACTCGACGAGGTCCGTAGAGCGAGGGACTCGGACCTGGTGCGGCGGGCCCTGGACCGGGTTGCCGAAGCGGCGGGCGCTGGAAACAACCTCTTGCCTGTCATGATCGAAGCGGTCAAAGTCAGGGCCTCCCTCGGCGAGATCAGCGGCAGGCTGGCGGAGCTTTGGGGTCCATACAGGCCCCAGTGAGCCTGGGAAGAGAGAAGAAAGGAACTCATGCCGACGTACGAATATGAATGTCGTGATTGCGGTCACGCGTTTGAGAGATTCCAGGGAATGAACGAAGACCCGACGACGGAATGCCCGGAGTGTGGCGGGAGGGTCCGGCGCTTGATTTCCAGCGGCGGAGGATTGGTCTTCAAAGGGCCGGGCTTCTACGCGACCGACTATCGAAGTGGCGCCGGAGGAGGAGGCGAGCAGCCGAAGGGGAAGGGCGGTGACGACTCAGCCGGCAAGTCGGGGAAGGACAGCACAGATGGTGGCGGCTGATCTTCGAAGCGCGCCGGCGCAAGCGATCATTGCGGCTCTCTCGCGGGCTGCGAGAGACATCGGGGCACCCGAGGACTTCTCGCCACAAGTAGAAAGACCCGCGGACTTCACGCACGGCGACTTCGCTTCCAACGCGGCCCTCGTGCTCTCCGGACGGTTGGGCCGCGCGCCCCGCGAACTCGCGGCGGAACTCGTGGACCGCATCGACCTGGAATCGACGGGGGTGTCAGACGTCGTCGTTGCCGGGCCGGGGTTTCTGAACTTCAGGCTGTCCGACGATATTCTCTGGTCGGGTCTGCGATCGGTCCTGGAACTCGGCCCGGCCTGGGGTCGATCGACGGCGACGGAACCTTCCCGCTACAACGTCGAGTTCGTGTCTGCCAATCCGACGGGCCCTCTGCACGTAGCGCACGGCAGGGGCGCGGCCGTCGGAGATGCGACGGCGTCGCTTCTGGAGTGGACGGGTCACGAAGTCACGAGGGAGTTCTACGTCAACGACGCCGGTCGGCAGATCGAGCTCCTCGGGGAGTCGATCGACACACGCTGGAGGCAGGCCGGCGGATCTGATCTTGAGATGCCGCAGGGAGGCTACCAGGGCGAGTACGTGATCGGCATCGCGGCGAGCCTTGTTGCCGAACTTGGCGCGGATCGTCTCGAGTCCATGGACCGCGGCGAGCGGCTGGGCCTGTTCAGTTCGCGTGCCTCCGACATTCTCCGGGCCGAGCAGCAGCGGGACCTCGAGCCGAATTCGGCGTCCACATGGACCACTGGTTCGACGAGTCGTCACTGTTCGCGACGGGAGGCGTCGCGGAGCTGCTTGACGCGCCTGACCGAGTCAGGGCGCGCATACGAAGATGATGGGGCTCTGTGGCTTCGCACCACCGATCTTGGCGACGAGAAGGACCGGGTCCTCGTCAAGAGCGACGGTTCTCACACCTATTTCGTCTCCGACATCGCGTACCATCTCGACAAGGCGGCGCGGGGGTTCCAGCGCGCGATCGACGTGTGGGGCGCCGATCACCACGGGCACGTACCCCGGATGCAGGCCGCGCTCACCTCACTCGGACTTCCGGACAGTTTCCTGGAAGTGCTGCTCATCCAACTCGTGACGGTCATGCGAGGCGGCCAGGAAGTGCGAATGTCGAAGCGTGCGGGACAATTCGTGACGCTACGTGAACTGTACGCGGAGACCGGCCGTGACGTGGCTCGCTATTTCTTCCTCATGCGTCGTGCGGAAGTGCCCATGACGTTCGACCTCGATCTTGCGCTGGATACGTCGGACGCGAATCCGGTGTACAAGCTGCAGTATGCGCATGCCCGCATGTGCAGCGTGTTCCGACGAGGCGAAGTGGAAGTGTCGGATTTGGCTCCGACGGATGCCGATCTCTCGAGATTGGATTCGGGCACCGAGCGGCAGGTGTTGATGACCGTTCTGCGGTTTCCCGAGCGCGTGAGGGCGGCCGCGCGAGCGAGGGCACCGTACCAGATCTGCGGCTATCTGGAAGAACTGGCTGGCGCGGTCAACGCCTGGTACCACGAGGGTAATCTGGACCCGAGTCGAAGGCTCCTGGCGGAAGGCCCGAGTCGTGCGGCTCGGCTCGCTCTTGCCCGTGCGGTGCAGCTCACGCTCGGCTCCGGTCTGAAGGTGCTCGGTATCTCAGCGCCCGAGAGGCTCGAAAGAGAGGCTGAGTGAATCCCGAACAAGGCGAGTTCAGTTACGCCGACGCGGGCGTGGACATTCGCGCGGCGGAGGGGCTGACGGCACGCCTGGCTTCGCTGGTCGCGTCGACTCGCTCCGAGTCCGTGCGGGGCGACTTCGGGTCCTTCGGCGGGCGTTTCAAGTTGCTGGGAGATCCAGAACTCGTGGCGAGCGCCGACGGAGTGGGGACCAAGGTCCTGGTGGCCAGGATGGCTTCGCGGCACGACACTGTCGGAGAAGACCTGGTCAACCACTGCGTCAACGATATCCTCGCGGAGGGCGCGATCCCCCTGTTCTTCCTCGACTACTTCGCGTGCGGCACTCTCGACGCTGAGGTGGCGTACGACGTGGTCGCGGGAATCGCCCGCGGTTGCCGGGAAAACGGCTGCTCGCTGCTCGGCGGTGAGACGGCCGAGATGCCGGGCGTTTACGATCCCGGCGATTACGATCTTGCGGGCTTCATCGTCGGCCGGGTCAGGTGGTCCGTACCGGGCCGCGCGGGAGTGGCGCGCGGCGACAGGCTCATCGCCCTCCCGTCGTCGGGCTTGCATACCAATGGCTACAGTCTGGCCCGAGCCATCCTGTTCGAGCGGTTGGGACTGACCGTGGAAGACGAGTACCCGGGGACCGGAGAGTCCGTGGGGAGCATCCTCCTGAAGGTCCACCGGTCCTATCTGCGCCCGCTGACCGTCTCCTTTGAGAGGGGAGCGATCCATGCCCTCGTGCACGTCACGGGTGGCGGTATTCCGGGGAACCTCAAGAGGGTACTGCCGCCTGATTGCGATGCGCGGGTCGATCTCGGGAGCTGGCAGCCCGGAGCCGTGTTCGACCTCCTCGGTCGAGAGAGCGGACTCGGCCCCGATGACCTGTACGGGACGCTGAACATGGGTGTAGGCATGATCGTGGTCGTCGCACCGGTCGAAACCGAAGGGGTTCTGGCGGAACTCAACAGCGCGGGCGTAGCCGCCTTCGTGTGTGGAGAAGTTTCGGCGGGTACCGGTCGCGTGATCCTGGACTCGGACGGATGACGGGAGCTTGTTCGGCCGCGGACCACGAGGCCTATATGGATCGCGCATTGGCGCTGGCGCTAGAGGGCTGGGGTCAGGTCTCCCCCAATCCGCTCGTCGGTGCCGTGGTCGTGGCTGGAGGACGGGTGGCCGGAGAGGGATTTCACGCGGCTTTCGGAGAGGAACACGCCGAGCGCGTGGCGCTCAAGGCGGGTGGAAGTCTGGCCCCGGGTTCCACGCTGTACGTGACCCTGGAACCGTGCTCGCATCATGGGAAGACATCTCCGTGTACCGAGGCCATTCTGGAAGCGGGCGTCGACCGGGTAGTCTTCGCGTGTCGGGATCCGGACCCGCTGGCGCGGGGTGGCGAGACGCTGCTTCGGAAGGCAGGCGTGGAGGTCATCGCCGGGGTCCGGTCCATGGAGGCGGCCCGCCTCAACGAGGCCTTCATCTGGGATCGGTCGAGAGAGGGGTCGTGGGTGTCATTGAAACTCGCTCTGTCCCTCGACGGTCGCATCGCCGCCAGACCCGGTGTCCGCACCGATCTGACGGGCGAGGAAACCGCTGACTATGTGCACCGCTTGCGCGCCGCGCACGACGCGATCGTCGTGGGTGGGCGGACGGCCATCGTTGACGATCCGCTCCTCACGGTGAGGCGGTCACCGTTTCCTCGAGTTCCGCCCACCCGGGTGGTGCTGGATCCCGGTCTTCAGATTTCGGTGGAAAGTCGACTGGTTGCGAGCGTGGACGAGGCGCCACTGGTCCTGTTGTGTCGCGAGGAAGTGGCGAAGTTCCGTGGACGGGAATTCGAGCGTCGCGGAGCCGAGGTGCTCGCCGTGCCGGCGGATCGCCAGGGCCTTCTTCTGGACGCCGCCATGTCTGCTCTGCGCGAACGCGGTCTGCGGTCAATCCTCATCGAGGGGGGTGGCCGACTCGCCGGCGCCATGCTGGCGGAAGGGCTCGTCCGCAAACAGTACTTGATCTACGCGCCCGTCATTCTGGGATTGGAGGGCGTACCGGCCATAGCCTCGCACGCGACGGCCAATCGAGGGGACTGGACGGTGGTGCATCGGGCGGAGCTCGGTCCCGATACGTTGCTGGAATTCGCGGATCGCCGCGCGCGTGACGTGCTCACGGAGGTAGTCTGATGTTTACGGGACTCGTGGAAACCGTTGGACGCGTAGTTCACCGGGAGGAGTTCGAGAAGGGCATCAGGTTTCGGCTCTCGGCAGCCGGACTGGCAGGGCAACTCTCGGCGGGTGACAGCCTGGCGATCGATGGAGTCTGCCATACGGTATTCGATATCACGGACGAGCAATTCGCATTCGAATCGGTTCGAACCACGCTTTCTCGCACCACGCTCGGCGAGTTCGTCCCCGGACGTGAGGTCAACCTCGAGAGGGCTATTCGAGCCGGCGAACCAATGGGGGGACACCTGGTCCAGGGGCACGTGGATGGCGTCGGGTCAATGACGGAGGTCGAGGACGCGGGTGAGACGGTCTTTCTCCGCTTCCAGATGCCGGATGACGTGGCCCGTCTGACGGTGCTTTACGGCTCCATCGCGATGGATGGGATCAGCCTCACCGTGAATCGTCTCTTTCAGGACGTCGCGGAAGTGGCGATCATTCCGTATACATGGGAGCATACGAACGTGGGTCGGCTACAGGCGGGGGTCGAACGTGAACCTCGAGGCAGACCTCGTGGGTAAGTACGTAGACCAGCTCCTGCGGCCGTACCGTGAATCCGGTGCGGCCTGAACTCTGAATTCAGAGGGGGTCTTAGGGTGTTGTCCTCTGAAGATCGACAAGTTCGTGAAGCCATAGACGTCATCCGGGCCGGAGGTCTCGTGATCGTGGCCGACGACGAAGATCGCGAGAACGAAGGCGATCTCGTCTGCGCGGCCGAGCTCGTCACGCCGGAGATCATCAACTTCATGGCCACGCATGGCCGTGGGCTCGTCTGCCTGACGCTTACGTCAGAGATCGCCGACCGTCTCGACCTGCCTCTCATGTCGGACGGGCGCGGCCAGGATCCGAACGGCACGGCGTTCACCGTTTCGATTGACGCGACTCCGGAGCTGGGCGTCAGCACGGGAATATCCGCGGCCGACAGGGCGCGCACGATCCAGGTGGCCGTGTCCGACGACTCACGGCCTTCTGACCTCATCCGCCCGGGTCACATCTTCCCCCTGCGGGCAAAGCCCGGCGGAGTCCTGCAGAGGGTGGGGCAGACCGAGGCATCGATGGATCTCGCCCGTCTGGCTGGCCTGGCCGCTGCCGGAGTGATCTGCGAGATCCTCAACGAGGACGGAACCATGGCGCGCCGTCCCGAACTCGAAAAGTTCGCGGCCGAGCACGAGATGCCGTTCATCACCGTCGCGCAGATCATATCGTATCGGCTCAAGAATGAGCGGCTGGTGAGCCGGGTCGCAGAGGCGACACTCCCAACGCCATACGGAGACTTCGTGGTCATCGGATACTCCAATCTCGTCGATGACCGGGAGCACATTGCGCTGGTCCGGGGCGATGTCGCGGGGATGGATGATGTCCTGGTGAGGGTGCACTCCAAGTGTCTTACCGGGGATGTTTTTCACTCAGGGCGGTGCGACTGCGGGGCGCAGCTTCATGCGGCGATGCGAGGGGTCGCTGAGGAGGGCGCGGGAGTGATCGTCTACCTGGATCAGGAAGGCCGAGGGATCGGCCTGCTCAACAAGTTGAGGGCCTACGAGCTGCAGGACCGCGGGCACGACACGGTGGAAGCCAACGAAATGCTCGGCTTTCCTCCGGATCTTCGCAACTATGGTATCGGAGCCCAGATCCTCCTGGATCTGGGTCTCACGAAGATTCGGGCCATGACGAACAACCCCAAGAAGCTCACGGGGCTCGAGGGATTCGGCCTTGAGATTACGGATCGGGTGCCCCTGGAGGTCGAGCCGACAGATCTGAACCACGACTACCTGGATGCCAAGCGGGACAAGCTCGGCCATCTCCTCGGATGACTGATGGAACCCGCAGAGGGCGTCTTCCGGCCGGCGAGAGCAGAAGTTCTGCGTGGTGGTCAGTCGTTTCAATGAGCCGGTGACCGGCAGACTCGAGGCCGGAGCCGTCGAGAGTCTTGCAGGCCGCGGGTGTGGATCCCGCCAACATCGATGTCGTGCACGTTCCGGGCGCGTGGGAACTGCCCCTTGGCGTCCGGCTGTCGCTGGCGCATGCCGACTATGATGGAGTTCTGGCCCTCGGCTGCGTAGTCCGCGGGGAAACTCCGCACTTCGAATACGTGTCGATGGGGGCGACGGTCGGACTCCAGGCGCTGGCCCGTGAGTCGAGCGTGCCGATCGGTTTCGGATTGCTCACGACCGACGATGCAGAGCAGGCCTGGGCCCGGGCCGGGGGAGCGAAGGGAAACAAAGGGGAAGAAGCCGCCATGGCGGTGCTCGAGATGTGCGATCTCGCAAACCGGCTTCGATGAAGGCGGCAAACCCGAGGTCCAGAGCCCGTAGCTGGGTGCTCCAGGTGATGTACGGGTGGGACATGACCGGGGACGGAGAGGTGCGGGATTGGGCCCGGGAAGCGCTGCGAGGACGAAACGTCAGCGGACGCTACCGGCCCTACATCGACGAGTTGCTCCGGGCGGTCGAGGAGAACCTTGCCGAATGCGATCTGCGCATCGAGGCGAGCATGCCCAACTGGCGGCTCGATCGTCTGTCCGCCATCGACCGCAACATCCTGCGCATTGCGACGGTCGAGATGATGGCGGTCCCGGACGTTCCCCCTCGCGTGGCGATTCATGAAGCCATCCGCCTGGCTGAAAGATACGGCAGTGACGACAGTCCCGGCTTCGTCAACGGCGTGCTTGACGCCGTAGGCCGAGTCATCGCTAATTCCTGAAGCGACCGGCTCATCTTGCGAATTCTGGTCGTCAACTGGCAGGACCGACTCAATCCGGAGGCGGGCGGCGCCGAGGTGCACCTGCACGAGATCTTCGGGAGGCTGGTCTCGCGCGGCCATCAGGTCACACTTCTGGTATCCGGCTGGGAAGGCGCACCCGCGGAGGACGTCGTCGACGGCATGCGGGTCGTCCGTCGCGGATCTCGATACACGTTTCCGTTGCACGTCCGCTCGGGGTATCGGTCCATCACGGAAGGCCAGGACCAGTTTGACGTGCTGGTCGAGGACATCAACAAGCTTCCCCTGTTCACCCCGGCGTGGACGGACCTGCCCGTCGTCGGCCTCGTGCCGCACTTGTTCGGCTCGACCGCGTTCCAGCAGGAGAGTCTTCCGGTGGCGGCTACGGTTTGGGCGGCGGAACGCCTGATGCCCGCCGCTTACCGGAATCGCGATTTTGTCGTCATTTCCGAGAGCACGGCCGCAGATCTCGTAGCGAGGGGCTTTCCGCCCGATAGAATCCACGTGAGCTACCCTGGAATCGATCATGCCGTGTTCACACCCTCACCGGCCCGCGCGCCCGTGCCCACGGTTGCCTACGTTGGGAGACTCCGGCGTTACAAGGGAATCGACCTCGTGATGAAGGCCGTTGCGCTGCTCGCGGCACGGGGCCAGGCCGTGAAGCTGTTGGTCGTGGGGCAAGGCGATGACGCGGCTCGGCTCGAACGAGTGGCGGCGGGACTGGGACTCGGGAACGCGGTGAGTTTCCGGGGGTTCGTCCCTGAAGAGGAGAAGGTGGCGATCCTCCGTTCGGCCTGGATCAACGTGTACCCGTCACCCAAGGAGGGCTGGGGGATCACCAATGTCGAGGCCGCGGCCTGCGGTACCCCTTCCGTCGCCAGTGACTCGCCGGGTCTCAGGGAATCGGTGCTCGATGGCCAGACGGGTTTCCTGGTCGAACATGAGTGCGCAGAAGCCTGGGCACGGGCCCTTCAGAAGTTGTTGGAGGATCCCGGTCTTCGAGACCGAATGGGGGCCAGGGCCGTCGAGCACTCGGAGCGTTTCACCTGGGAGGCGACGGCAGGGGAACTGGAAGGTATCTTGCAGATGTCTGCTTCACGCTAGAGGAGGGTTCGATGCAGTTGATCATCTCTGGAAGGCATGTGGAACTGGCCGACAGCCTGAGAGAGCACCTGGAAGAACGTTTCGATCGACTCGGCCGATTCGACGAGAACGTCTCGCGCATTGAGGTGACCCTGTCGGAGGAGAAGAAACGCTGTCTCATCGAAGCGAACGTAACCACTCGACGGGGACCCGGAATCCACGCCGGGGTGGAGGAGGCCGACTTTCGCACCGCGATCGATCGCCTGTACGAGAAACTCTCGAGGCAGTTGAAGAGCCGCAGGGAGAAGTTGCGTGATCGGAAGGGCCCGCCCGAGTTTCCGCCAGTAGCGGCGGAGATGGAAGAGTCGTGAACGTACTCCATGTCGCCGATCTGTTCGAGCAGCGACAGGAGAGCCTCCACCTCACGCTGCTCGCAGGTCAATCCGGACTTTCGCGCGAGATCACGAGCTCGGACATCTCCAGTCCAGGACTCGTCCTCGCCGGATTCACGGACCGGTTTCCGAGTCGCCGAATGCAGGTTTTGGGCGAAACCGAGGTGATGTACCTCCGCTCAATGGAAGCCGAGCGCAGGCGGTTCGTCCTCGACGAATTCCTGGCGGGGGACGTTCCGGTGGTCTTTCTGACCAAGGGACTCGAACCACCGGCGGAGCTTCTGGCGATCGCGGAGGAAAGGGCTGTCCCGGTCCTGCGGTCGACACTGAAGACCGGCGAGTTCTACCGCCGGATCAAGCCTTTTCTCGAAGAAGAGTTTGCTCCGTCTACGGCCATCCATGGATCTCTCGCTGACGTGTACGGGGTGGGGCTGCTGTTTGTCGGCGCGAGCGGGATCGGCAAGAGCGAATGCGTTCTGGACCTGGTGGAAAGAGGGCACCGACTCGTTGCAGACGATGTCGTACTGGTCAGGCGACGAGGTTTCGACGTTCTCATTGGTCAGGCGCACGAGCAACAGCAGCATCACATGGAGATACGGGGGATCGGCATCATCGATGTGAGGGCGCTCTTCGGAGTAAGGGCCGTGCGGCAGCAGAAGCGAATCGAGGTGGTGGTCCAGCTGGAGCACTGGCGCGAGAGCGCCAACTACGATCGTACGGGTCTCGACCGCGATACCACGGAGATCCTGGGGACGACGCTGCCACGGCTGGTCATTCCCTTGAATCCGGGAAAGAACATCACGGTGATCAGCGAGGTGGTCGCCATGGATCACTTGCTTCGCTATGCCGGCGTCGACAGCGCGCATTTGTTCGATCAGAACCTGCGTCTCCTGATGCGGCCCGTGCGGGACTACCTCGAGGAGGATTATGAGTGAGGTCCGGGGTGTCGTGGTCGCCCACGGCAACCTGGCCCGCTGCCTGGTCGAGACGACGGAGTCGATATCGGGCGTATCGGGGGCGCTGCTTCCGATCAGCAACGCGGGGTGCTCCCCTGACGTACTTGCACGCCGTATCAGAGAGGCGGTCAGTCCGTCGCCCGCCCTGGTGTTCGTTGATCTAGCCAGCGGAAGTTGCGCCCACGCCGCCCGCATCGTGTCCGCCGAGGGAGCGGGCTCGCCCGTCGTGTCCGGCGTCAGTCTCCCTATGCTCCTGGACTTCGTATTTCATCGCGATCTGGACGCCGCCGAGCTCGCGCAGCGTGCGGTGGAGAAGGGCCACGCCGGTGCCGCGGCTTACTTCCCGGATGGTTCTCCGTGACTCTCGTACTGTTCCGAATTGACGAGCGACTGCTTCACGGACAGGTGATCGTGGGGTGGGGCATGCGACTCGGTATCGACTACTACGTGGTCGTAGACGACGATCTTGCGACCAGCGAGTGGGAGCAAGACATCTACAGCGCTGGACTGGCGGAGAAGAACGCAGGCGTACTTCATCTCCGTGGCCGAGGCGGTGGAGCGAATCCAGGAATTGGATTCCCTGGAGGGGCGGGGTGCCCTGTTAACGCGGCGTACGGCGGGGATGAAGCGACTCGCGGATGCCGGCGTACTGGCGAATCGAAGGGTCAATTTGGGGGGTCTTCACGCGGCGGAGGGTCGTCGAAGCGTGCTCACATACGTGCATCTGAGCCCCGAGGAGGAGGACGATCTCAAGGCCATTCACCGAGCGTCGGCCGGGGTGACGGCGCGGGACCTCCCGGCCGGTCGGGAGGTTGTGATCGAGGACCTGGTCGATGTCGTGGAGTGAGATCTACCTGGGCCCGGGAACGTGGATCCTCGCCGTCTTGGCCGGTGGCGCGCTCGGCATGGACTCGGTGTCATGGCCTCAGGTAATGATATCCCGCCCGATCGTCTCGGCGACGATCGGTGGGTGGCTTCTGGGGAATCCCGCGGCGGGGATGATGGTAGGGGCCGTACTGGAGCTGTACGCGCTAAGGCACCCCCCGTTCGGAGCCGCGAGGTACCCGGACACCGGGCCGGCAGGTCTCGTCGCGGGGGCAGCGTATGCGGCGTCGGGGGGCATGGCCGTTGGGGGCTTTCTTGTATCGGTCGTCATCGGTTGGGGACTGGGCTGGATCGGAACCGTGACCGTTCACGTCCGCCGGCGACTCAACGAGCGGATCATGAGTCCGGCCGGCGCCCTCGCGGCTGATCCCGCCCTCCTCGAGGAGCGGCATCGTATGGCCATTTGGCTGGACGGGTTGCGCGGCGGAGTTCTGGTCGGGGCGTTCCTTGTCCCCTCTGTCCTTGCGGTGGGCTTGGCGGTGGGGACCGGCTTCTTCGGAGCTTGGCCGCTATGCGATCGCCTCGCTCGTCCTGGGCATCGCGGCCTCCGCTGGAGCAGCGGGCAGAGCCTCGGCCTTCGGGGTCAGGGGCTGGCCACTGATTCTCGTAGGTGCGGCGTTGGGACTTCTCCTGGTGTGGGGAGGGCTGGTGTGAGACCACTCCGCTCCGACCATCTGGCGGCCTGGTCCCGAACCTTCGCCGTGCAGGGCTCCTGGAACTACTCGACTCTCGTCGGGACTGGAATCGCCTACGCCATGCTGCCTCTGCTGCGGAGGATCTACGCGGGAGACCCGGTGAGACTTCGAGAGTCGGTAGAACGGAGCTTGCGACCGTTCAACGGCCATCCGTACCTGTGTGCCATGGCCGTTGCGGCGCTCGGGCGGCTGGAGCAAGATGAAGTCGAACCCGAGACCATCGAGAAGTTCAGAGCGGCCCTGCGAGGTCCCCTCGGATCGGTCGGAGATCGCGCCGTCTGGGGACAGTGGAGGCCGATATGCGTGCTGCTCGGGGTGCTCCTGTTCCTGCTTGGCGCTTCACCGGCGTGGAGCGTCGGCGTCTTTCTGGTTCTCTACAATGTGGGACATATCGCCGTTCGGGTCTGGGCCTACATGAGAGGGTGGCAGGCTGGCCTCGAGGTGGGCCGTCTGCTCAAGGGCGCCTGGCTCGAGAGGTGGGCGGAGCGACTCTGGCCGGCGAACATCGTCCTCACGGGCGGAGTCGCGCTGCTTCTTGCGAACCTGGTCGTGCGCCATTCGAACGTCACGTTGGCGCCGGCTGCCCTCGTCGGGATGGGGGCGGTCTTGAGCTTGCTCGCCTTCCGGTTTCCCCGGCAGGGAGGACGCGCGGCCGCGGTACTCCTGGTGCTGGCTCCTGTGTTGTGGCTCCTCGGCGGACTGGTAGGTTGAGCCCATGACTGCTGCGGGTCGATCAGGGGCAGACGGCCATGGGCCCCAGGCAGAGCGGATTGTCGTGATCCAGAACCGGTACGGCCTCCACGCCAGGCCGGCAGCCGAGTTCGTGAAGCTGTCGTCCCGCTTCACGTCGAAGGTCACGGTTGAAAAGGATGGACTCGAGGTAAACGGCAAGAGCATCATGGGCGTGATGATGTTGGCGGCGGAATGCGGCTCCGCACTGACGATTCGGACGACAGGGGAAGATGCTGATGAGGCCCTCGAAGCCCTTACGGCGCTGGTGAGCAACCGCTTTGGAGAGACCGAAGCGGACTATGAAATCGAGAACTGACATGTCGCGGATTCTGGAGGGAATGGGGGCGTCGACGGGGCGAGCCCTCGGGCCGGCTCGCCGGATCGAGTGGGACATCCCGCTCGTCCCTCACCGCACCATAGGATCCGACGAAGTCGAGCACGAGGTCGAGCGTTTCGGGCAGGCGCGGGCTCGAGCGCTCGAGTACGTATCCCGCCTGCAGGCCGAGACGGCCGACCGGATCGGACCGTTCGAGGGCAAGGTCTTCGAGTCGCAGGCCATGATGATCGAAGATCCGGACCTGATAAGAGGTACGCTGTCCTACGTGCGAGACAACTTCGTATGCGCGGAGAGAGCCTTCGACTGGCAAGTCCTGGAAATGCGCATCCGCATGCAGGAGTCGGCGCACGCCATGCTCGTGGACCGGCTGGCTGACCTTCACGACGTTCGCGTACGCGTCCTGTCCCATCTCCTGGATCGCGGGGACCCGTCGGATCTGGTGACGGAGGGCGAGGGGCCCGCCATCCTGGTGGGCAGCGAGCTTCCGCCCAGCATTGCCGCCCGACTCGACCCGAAGCGCATCCTCGGTGTCGTTCTTTCCGGCGGTTCTCGAGGAGCGCATGGCGTAATCCTCGCCCGGGCCCTCGGGATCCCGGTCGTCGTCGCTGTCGGCCCAGCTCTCGATACCGTAATGGAATCAGACCGCCTGCTCGTAGACGGGCGCTCGGGGGAGATCCGGATCAACCCGAGTCCGCAGGAGGTCGAGGGTCACCACCGTGCCGTGGCGCACGCGACGCACAGGCGGGAGGCCCTGCAGAAGGTAGCGGGCAAGCCGACGAAGACGATGGATGGGGTGCTCACGGTGGTGCAGGCGAACCTGGATTTGCCGCATGAGGCGGACGACGCAGTGCGGTTGGGCGCAGATGGAGTCGGCCTGTTTCGGTCGGAGTTCCTCGTAATCGGAAGACGGGAGATCCCTGCCGAGGAAGACCAGCTGCTGGCCTATCGGGCGGTTCTCGAGACGTTCCCCGATCAGGAGGTCACTCTCCGCACGTTCGACATAGGGGGTGACAAGTTCCCTCTCTTCCTGCACTTGCCGCCAGAAGACAATCCGTATCTTGGCTGGCGTGCGATCCGCATCTGCCTCGACATGCCCGAGTTGTTTCGGAATCAGCTCAGGGCGGCGGTTCGGGCCTCAGAGAGCGGAAACCTGCGCCTCCTCATTCCGTTCGTTTCGACCGTGGAAGAGATGCGGCGATCGCGCGAGTTGCTTGACGAAATCTATTCGTCACTGGGAATGACCGAGTCCGGGGCCCGAGTTCCGCTCGGAGTGATGGTCGAGACGCCGGCGGCCGTGGAAACGCTGGACCTCCTGGCACCGTACGTCGATTTCGTAAGTCTCGGGACCAACGACCTCACTCAGTACGTTCTTGCTGCGGATCGGGGTAACGCGAATCTGGGCAAGTTGTATGATCCGCTGCACCCGGCCCTCGTTCGGATGTATCGGAGGGTCGTGAAGGAAAGTGCGCGCCACGGATTGGATCTCAGCGTCTGCGGTGAGTTGGCGGGCGATCTCCGTGGCGCGGCCGCCCTCTTGGGGCTCGGGTACCGCAAATTCAGCGTCTCCGTGCGAAGCCTGCCCGAGATCCGCGAGTTGATTCGCAACGTGTCCACCAAGGAGCTTGGCAAGCTGATGCGCAAGCTGGATCGGGCCGAGAGCGGGGACGCGATCCGGGATGCACTGGGCCGCTACCTGGTGGATCGGGGTATGCTGCCCGAGCCGCTTGCGGCCGAGTTGTCAAAGGAATAGCGGCCGGGTAGCTTCTTGCCGCCTGGCCGCATTCGTCGAATTCAGATTGGAGCCACAGTGGTCCCTGAGAGTCATCATCTGTTCACGTCCGAGTCTGTGACGGAAGGTCATCCCGACAAGGTCGCGGACCAGATATCCGACGCCGTGCTCGACGCCGTGCTCGAAGAGGACTCGGAAGCCAGAGTCGCCTGCGAGACGCTCGTCTCCACGGGCCTCGTCGTGCTGGCCGGCGAGATCACGACCCAGGCGGCCGTACGGTATGCCGAGATCGCCCGAAACACGATCGCGGAAATCGGATACGATCGGGAGGACTACGGATTCAGCTACCGGTCCTGCGCCGTTCTCGTCTCGATTGGAGAGCAGTCTCCGGACATCGGCCTCGGTGTGGACACGGGAGGTGCGGGAGATCAGGGCATGATGTTCGGGTATGCGTGTGCCGAAACGGACGCGCTGATGCCGCTGCCTGTCTCTCTGGCCCACGGTCTCACCCGGAGGTTGGCGGAGGTCAGAAAGGACGGGACGCTGCCCTGGCTGCGGCCGGACGGCAAGGCGCAGGTGACGGTAGAATACGGAGATCACGGACCGGAGCGCATACGTACGGTTGTCGTTTCTGCCCAGCACGATCCTGGGTTGTCTGCCGAGGATATCGAATCGGCGATTGTCGAGCACGTCGTTGGCCCTGTCATGCCCGACGAGCTTTACGAGGCCTCGGTGGTCAAGCACCACGTCAATCCCACGGGTCGATTCGTCATCGGCGGCCCCCTGGGGGATGCCGGTGTGACGGGGCGCAAGATCATCGTCGATACGTACGGAGGTGTCGGGAGCCACGGTGGGGGAGCATTCAGTGGGAAGGACCCGTCCAAGGTGGACCGCTCGGCCAGCTACGCCGCCCGGTGGGTGGCGAAGAACCTGGTGGCTTCAGGCCTGGCCCAGGAAGCCGAGATCCAACTGGCCTACGCGATTGGGCTTGAGCGTCCGGTCTCCGTAATGGTCAATTCGTTCGGCACGGGACAGGTGCCGGACTCGAGTCTGCAGGCCGCGGTTCGGGACGTGTTCGATTTGAGGCCTCGGGAGATCATCAGCGCGCTGGGCCTCAAGAAGCCGATATTCCGCCGCACAGCCACGTACGGACATTTCGGGCGCGAGCCCGCGGAGGATGGTGGCTTCAGTTGGGAACGTCTGGACCGGATGCAGGATTTGCGGGACGCCGCCGGAATCTGACGGGGCGCCGCCATACAGGTACCCAAGAAACGGACAGGGCGAATAGATGATGAACTCGACGACTCCGTGCGATATCGCGGACGCTTCTCTGGCGGCGGAAGGTAGACGCAGGGCCGAGTGGGCCGACCGTTCTATGCAGGTTCTTGCCCAGATCCGGGAGCGCTTCGAAAGAGAGCGACCGCTCGAGGGTGTACGGGTGTCTGCGTGTCTGCACGTGACTACGGAGACGGCCAACCTGATGCGGACGTTGAAGGCGGGCGGGGCCGACGTGGTTCTTTGCGCCTCGAACCCGCTGTCGACCCAGGACGAGGTCGCCGCCTATCTGGTCGAGGAATGCGGGATTCCCGTCTACGCGGTGCGCGGCGAAGACAACGATCAATACTACGACCACATCCGGGCGGCTCTGGCGCATGGTCCCGCGGTCACGATGGACGATGGTGCAGACCTGGTAGGGTCGCTGCACATGATCGCCCTGGATCGACTCGACGACCTGGCGCCCGCCCTGCGCAAGTGGGTCTCGGCCTTGTCCGCGGACGAGCGCCGTGCTCTGGTGTCGGGGGTCCGAGGGTCCACGGAGGAGACAACCACGGGAATTATCCGCCTGCGCGCAATGGCCGCCGACGGTGTGCTGCAGTTTCCGGTGGTGGCGGTGAATGACAGCTTGACCAAGCACCTGTTCGATAATCGATACGGAACGGGTCAGTCGACTCTCGACGGCGTCATTCGGGCGACCAACATGCTGCTGGCCGGTTCGACGGTGGTCGTCGCGGGGTACGGTTGGTGTGGCCGTGGAGTGGCCCTCAGGGCTCGCGGGGCCGGAGCGAAGGTGGTCGTGACGGAGGTCGATCCGGTCGTCGCGCTCGAGGCGGCCATGGATGGATTCCAGGTACTCCCGATGTCCGAGGCTGTGCCCGTGGGTGACCTGTTCCTTACGCTCACGGGGAACACCAGCGTCATTCGTGAGGAGCATTTCCGGGCCATGAAGGACGGAGCGATCGTGGCCAATTCGGGTCACTTCGACGTCGAGATCGATATCCTCCGCCTGCGTGAAATCGCGACCGGGGAGCCACGTGAAGTGCGACCCGAGGCGGTAGAATACGTAGTGGATGGCCGACGAATCGTACTGCTGTCGGAAGGGCGCCTCATCAACCTCGCGGCGGCCGAGGGACATCCTGCCGCCGTCATGGACATGTCGTTCGCCAACCAGGCGCTGGGTGCCGAGTTCCTTCTCAGTGAAGCGGGCGCCGGACTGGACAACCAGGTACACCGGGTGCCGGCAGAGCTGGATCGCGAGATTGCCCGACTGAAGCTGGTGGCTATGGGAATCGACATCGATACCCTCACGGATGAGCAGAGGCACTACCTGTCGTCCTGGGACCTCGGGACTTGAACGGGTGCCCTGAGGGGGGGTGAAGTGCAATGATCGAGCTTGAGGTAGAGAGCCTGGGCCTCGATAAGGCCTCGAATACGCCTGTCGTGATTCTCAGGGAGGTGGGTGGCGATCGGCTTCTTCCCATCTGGATCGGTCCGGGTGAGGCGAGCGCGATCGCCATGGAACTCGCCGGCATCAAGTTCTCCCGGCCCCTTACGCATGACCTGCTCAACACCGTAATGCGAAGCCTCGGAAGCGAGCTCGTCCGTGTACTGATCACCAGGGTTGTCGACAACACCTACTACGCATCTCTCATGATCAGGCGCAATGGCGAAACCATCACGATTGACTCCCGCCCGAGCGACAGCGTCGCGCTCGCGCTGCGCGCGTCCGCCCCCATATTCGCTGACGTCGATCTCCTGGATCGCACTACGGTCGAGGTAGAGGGGGCCACGCTCGAGCCAGGCTTCGCAGGGGCGAGTTCGGGAGCCGGAACCCCGGAGGCCGAAGCGGGTCCGCCAGAGAAGCTCCGGGACTATCTGAAGCGGCTCGACCCGGAGGACTTCGGACGGTTCGTGCCGTGATCCGATGTCGGTCGGCGCGCGGCGCGCCCGGAATAGTTCTGCGCCGCTTCCGATTCATTCTGGCAGGACTGGTGCTGATACCGGCGCTCGTGACACCGGGCCTGACCCAGGAGCTGCGCGGTCGCGTAACCCTTGGGGACACGTTGTCGGTGAGCGGGGCGACGGTCGAGTTGCACCGGGTTAGCGAGACCGCCGGGGCTCTCCTGGACTCTGCAGTCACCGACGCCTCCGGGTGGTTCGCGTTCGCGCTCGACGGGTCCGCGGACCCGGGGGCCGTGTTTCTGGTTGGAGCGCGCTTCGGCGGAGTCCTTTACTGGGGTCCGCCTATCCACGCGGTCAATCCTCAACAAGATCTCAGCGACTATTCGGTGGCCGTCTTCGACACCGCCCTCGTGGCGGCAGCGGTTGCCGACCTGCGTACCACGATCCGTCACGTCGTGATTACGCCCGGAGTCTCGGGTATGCAGGTCGAAGAGATCATCGATGTCGAAGGGATGCCCGATAGGACCCTCGTCGCCGAAGATGATTCGGTCCTCGTGTGGACGACCGGATTGGCGGAAGACGCTCACGGGGTCTTGCCCTGGCAGGGAGGCGTTCCAGAAGACGACCTGACCGTCGTTGGCGGCGCCATCGGCTTCCGCGGAGCCCTGCCTCCAACGGGCATTCGGGTCGTCGTTCAGTACGTCGTCACTTCGACCGAGTACGTGCTCAGTCTGGATCACCGCACCGATCGGCTCGAGGTCCTGGTGATGCCACGGCCCGGGGTCGAAGTGAGGGCCCTCGGACTGTCGGAGGAGTCCGTGGGAGACGATATGCGAATTCCGGTCCGGCGCTTCACGGCCTCCGATCTGGAGACGGGAGCGGAGATTGCGATCATTACCCGGTTTGAGGAACCGGCAAGACGGCGTGCCTGGGTTTGGCTCGCAGTGGCCCTGGGCCTGGCAGCCGCGGCCCTCCTTTCGGTCAGGGTATCCTCAAGGTCCTGATGGTCCTCAAGACCTCTTGCCACTCTGGACTCCAAGTCCGTAAGATCTGAACAACAGTTTGACAGGGACGGGCGCACGGAAGTCGGTGTAAGTCCGACGCGGCCCCGCCACTGTGAGAGGATCGGGTCCGCCGGGTCGACGCGCGGGCCTACTTCGCGGCGATGTAGCCACTGGGAGACACGATCCCGGGAAGGCTGCGGCGAAGCCTCGAGCCAGGAGACGTGGCCTGTCCTTGCCCATTGTCGCTCTTCGCGGGAAGGGTGTGGGCGAGCCACGTTTGTGGTGACTCGGTCATACCCGCCCTTTCTCTGAAAGGACGGGGTTTTTTGTTCAGGTGGCGCCTGTTGGCCGGCATGATTGCCTGTGGCTTGCTGTCGTCTTCGCTTGCCCACGCCCAGGACTTCCCGATTCGGGTCCAGGATGCCAGCGGACGCACCTTGACCCTCGATACCGCGCCCCGACGGATCGTCTCCCTGGTTCCCGTAGCCACCGAGATCCTATTCAGCCTCGGCGAGGGTGCTCGGCTGGTGGGTCGTTCCCGTTTCGACGACTACCCTCCGGAGGCCCGCCTGATACCGGATGTTGGCGATGCGATTCGACCATCCGTCGAGACGGTTGTCTTGAGAGATCCGGACCTCGTGATTCTGGTCGGAGGGTCTGATAACGGGGCTTCTGTGCGCGAGCTGGAACGTCTCGAGATTCCCCACCTGGTCGTCGTGTTCAACTCGCTGGAAGACCTGCGGGAGAATGTCATCCGGCTCGGACGGATCCTCGGGCGCGAAGAGCGGGCGGGAAGGCTGTGGGAACAAATCGCCAGAGAGCTCGAGACCGTTCGCGCGGCGGTCGAGGGAAGGCCGCGCCCGCAGGTCTACTACGATGTCGGGTACCCGCCAGCGTTTACCGCCGGGGCGGGAAGCTATCTCGACGCTCTGCTATCCATCGCGGGTGGTCAAAACGTATTCGGTGATCTTTCGGCGCCCTCACCCCAGGTCAGCCTGGAGGCGATCCTGGCCCGCGACCCGGATGTTATCATCTACCCCGTTTCCTCGAATGAGCCGCCGCAGGCCGGGGCCCCGGAAGACCGACCCGGTTGGGAGAATCTCCGGGCAGTCCGCAGCGGCTCGGTGCTCGAGGTCCCGTCTGAACTGCTGCATCGACTGGGCCCGCGGGTAGGAGAGGCGGCGAGGGTCCTGGCCGTGGCTCTGCACCCCGAGATAGAGGGAGCGCAGTCCCCGTGAGGAAGATGGGACTGGCTCTCGGGGGCCTGCTGCTGTTGTCGATGGCGATTGGATTGTCGGCCGGTCCCGCGGACTTCGCGCCCGGCGCTTGGCTCGAAGCTCTGCGCGGCGATCCGGGTCCTGCCGCTACGATACTGTGGCGGGTGCGGCTGCCTCGCGTGATCACGGGTGCGGTCGTGGGGGGCATGCTCGCGGTATCGGGCGTGGTGTTTCAGGCGCTGCTGCGCAATCCGCTGGCCGAGCCCTACCTCCTCGGCGTGTCGTCCGGCGCCGCGCTCGGTGCGGTATCGTCCCTCGCTCTCGGGCTCTCCGCGTCGGCGTACCTCGCCATCCCGCTAGCCGCTCTCCTGGGTGCCCTGGCGGCCATCGGCGTGGTGTTCGAAGTCGCCAGGGTGGGGGGACGACTCGACACGCGTGTCCTTCTTCTCGCGGGCGTGGTTGTCAGCGCGTTTCTCAGCGCCTGCGTGCTCCTGATCCTCACGTTCGTTCCCGCGGATACCCTGCGCTCCGCGTTCTTCTGGACGCTGGGCAGTCTCAGCGGCGCATCATGGGGCATGATCATGGCCATGGTCACGTATTCGCTTCCGGCGCTCATCGTGCTGTACGGCTTGAGCCGGCATCTGAACGCCCTGACCATGGGTGAGGAGACGGCGGCCTACCTCGGGACCGAGACGGAGCCGGTGAAGCGGCTCGCCTTTCTGCTGGCCTCCCTGCTTGCAGCGGCCGCCGTGTCCGTAGCCGGCGTAATCGGGTTTATCGGTCTCGTGGTTCCCCATGCCGTGCGGCTCGCAGGTATACGGGACCATCGCATCCTCACACCCGTTTCCTTCCTGGTAGGGGCGTGCGCGCTGGTTCTCGCGGACGCCGCGGCGCGCACCGTAGCTGCACCCATGGAGGTGCCGATCGGAGTGGTCACGGCCTTCCTGGGCGTTCCCATGTTCCTGGTTCTTCTGCGGAGGGCGGCCCGTTCATGATCTGCTCGCTGGAGCGAGTCTCGTTTCGATATCGGGGGCGAACGGCGGACGCCCTGACAGACATCAGCCTGGAGGTGGGCGCTGGCACACATGTCGCTCTCGTCGGACCCAACGGAGCGGGGAAGAGCACCATTCTCCGACTCCTGACCGGCGTGCTCAGTCCGGGCCGGGGAACCGCGACCGTGTTTGGACGACCGGCCCAGGATTGGAAGCGGAGGGACCTGGCCCGGCAGGTGGCCGTCGTTTCCCAGGGCAGTGAGACCGAGGTACCGATCTCGGTGCGTGACCTCGTCTGCATGGGTCGATACCCCTACGTCAATCCCTGGGCGCCCCTGCGTCCGGAGGATCACGCTGCCGTAGACGCCTGTCTCCACTCCGTGGACCTCGCGGACCTGGCCACCTGCGATGTCAGAGAGTTGTCCGGAGGCGAACTTCAGCGCGCGCGCCTCGCCCGAGCCCTGGTCCAGGAGCCCCGCCTTCTGCTGCTGGACGAGCCGACGGCTCACCTGGACCTTGGGCACGAGGCACGGTTCATGGAGTTAGTCCAGCAATACACTGTTACAAAAGCGGTTACCGTCGTCGCTGTAACCCATCACCTGAACGTATCGGCTCGTTTCGCCGATCGAATGATACTCGTCGCAGCCGGACGCATTCTGAAGGCAGGCAGTCCCGAGGAAGTGTTGACCTCGACCTTGCTTGAAAGCGCTTTCGATTGGCCGGTCGAGGTCGTCGATCTCGGACCTCTGGGGTGTCACGCATTCGCCGGCGAGCGGCTGTCAGGGGGGGGCGAACGTTGATCGTCATGCGGGGTCCGGGTCACGGCATGCGCCCCCGGCGTCCGCCGAAGCTCGTCTCTGCCGTCTTCGTGAGCGTGTTGCTGGCGGCCATCCCGGCGCCCGCTCGAGGCCAGGACAGGTCCGAAGATACGATAGAAGTGCACGTTTACCTGGTGTCGGAAGGCGGTGTCGCGGTGAAGGGCGCCGTCCTGCGGGTGGAGACCCTCGGGGACCCGCCCTCCTCTCGAGGTGGCTCAACGCGGGCTGTTAATGCTGACTCAATCACTCTTCGACTGGTTAGGGGCGGGAGGTATCGTATTGGCGTCAGTGCTCCGGGCCATCGTCATCGGACCGCTGAAGTGCAGGCCACACGGCCGGCCACTCTGAGGCTCGTGCTTTCGGTTGATCCGTACGAGTTGCCTCCCATCGTCGCGGCCGTAGAGGAAGAGGAAGCCGGTGCGCGTGCCCATTCGGTGTTCCAGACCCGGTTTTCCGATGAGTCCCTGACGTACGCCACGGTCGCGGAGTGGCTTCAGGATATCCCGGGTGCGGCCGTGCGTGGGCGCGGTCCGGGAAGCGCGCAGGTGCTGTCCGTTCGAGGGAGCCGTCCGGAAGATGTTCTCGTTCTCCTGGACGGAGCGCCTCTCAATGATCCCCTCACCGGACGGGCGAACCTGGCGATGATCCCCACGGCCACCCTGGAGTCCGCTACTCTCGTCCAGGGCGCGGCTTCGCAGAGGTACGGATCAGGAGCGAGCGCGGGGGTCCTGCTCCTGACCTCCCGGATGGGCGAGGGAACGGGAATGGGCGGGGGCCTTCGGATGGGCTCGTTTGGCGAGATGGGGTTTGATCTGCAGGGGAACGCGTCGAGAGGCAGCCAGAGGCTCGCTCTATCTTTCTCCGCGGGGAAGGCCACAAACAACTTTTCCTTCCGGAATCCTCGCGTGTCGGACGCGCTGCCTGAAACTCGCCGGAACGCCGACGCGGCGAGCGTTCACGGAGCGATTCGCGCCGGAGCGGGCCCTGTGTACGGGAGTTTACGTGTCGATCGCACGGAGCGTGGTGTCCCGGGCAGGGCGGGAACCAGCCTGTTTTCAGAGTCTCGGGCGAAGGATCGGTCCTGGACCCTGGCGGCCGGGTTCGCAAAGGGAAGCGCGAGAGGATCGGCGAGCCTTGGGCGGCGGGATCTGGGCTATCGGGGGACCTCTTTCGACTCACTGTCGGAGCAGTCGGTGCGTGAGTTGCGAGTCGCTGGAGACCTGGACCTCCCGGCCGTCCCCGTCACGGCGGGTGGCCGGCTGTCGCGCGAGGACGTCCGGGGAGATGGCATCACGGGCAGCCCCTCACGTACCGTCGTCGGCGGACGGTTTGCGGCGGCGCTGCGAGCCGGTCGGTTTCGCCTGGATCCGGCTGTGTCGGCCGATTTCGCGGGCGGCCGTGTCCTCATGAGCCCGGAGTTGTCAGCCACATGGGTCTCGGGCCCCGGCACTCGAGTATGGGGGCGGGTCGGGCAGGGGTTCCGGTTGCCGAGCTTCGGCGACCTCTATTTCGCTTCACAACATCAGCTGCGGGCCAATCCTGATCTCGAGGCGGAACGAATCACGTTCGACTCCGAGCTGGGTGTGGCAGCGAGGGCCTCGCACGGCGCCGTGGAATTCAAGAGCTCGGCCACGGGCTGGGCCCGTCGGACGGAGAACCCGATCGTCTGGCTGGCCAGCTCGGTCGCTCTCTGGAGCCCGCGCAACCTGGGAGAGCTTCGGGCGACAGGCCTGGATCTTCAGCTCGAGTTGGCATCGCGCGAACGCACGCGCCTCGGGTGGCGGGTACAGATCACGGGGACCTTGCAGCGGAGTCGGGTAGGGTATGGCAGCAACCGGAATGCGCTTCCTTATGAGCCCGGGGCCATCGGTCGCTTCAGCCTCGAGGGATGGAGCGGGACGACGGGTGTGAGGGGGGACCTCCGGTTCACGGGATCCCGGACCACGAGTCTCGCGGCCACCCGGAGCCTGGCAGGGTTCGCCACCATGGACCTATCCGTTCGACATCAACTTGACGCCGGATCGGTTCGAGTCGGCCTGTTTGCCAGGATCGAAAACGTCCTTGACCGGCGATATCAGCTCATCGAGCTCTTTCCGGAGCCGGGTCGCCATTTTTCGCTACGCTTCGAGGCCGGGAGGGCCACTCCATGAATCGCATCCGAAGCGTCCGAGCAGCCTCCCTCGTTCTGCCGCTGGCATTGTTTCTCGGGGGTTGCGACGATGCTGCGACGGAGCCTGCCGGGCCTACGAGTGAAGACCTCTTCGTGCTCAACTCCACAGGACAGACACTGGTGTCGTTTTCGGTCTCCGAGTCGATCGCGAACTCGGGATCGCCGGTCGACCTCGGGGCGGGATTCGATGGCGATGCGTTTGACCTTGCGCTCGGCTACGCGGTAACGACGGTGTCGAGCTTCGGCGGGAGTCGCATTCTGTTCGTCGACCTGGGCTCAGGCGCTGTTTTGACAACCTCGTTTCCGGCCCCGGAGCTGGATCTCGCGAATCCGTCGGCACCATCTTTCGATTCGGAGGGGACGGCCTGGATCGGTGGACGCGGGAGCGGTGCCGTCTACAGAGCGAGGCCGGGGGATGTAACGGCCGAGAGGGTGGCCGAGGCGGTCGGAACGTTCGTCGAGAGAGTCGTCCCGGTAGGCGAACGGTTGTACGTCGTCGATGCGAACATCGATGACGACGGCGGTTCATACCAACCGCTGGGCCCAGGGCGCATCGTGGTCCTTGCGCGCGACGGCGTGGAGGTGGGGATCATCGACTTGCCGGCCTCGGCCCGAAACCCCACGGACGCGGTGGCGACGGCCGGCAGCCTGCTGGTCCTCGCCTCAGGAGCGTTCGACCCCCTGACGTTCCTTCCCGCGAACGACGGGACCCTCGTCCAGGTCGACCTCGCTACCGCGGCCGTGGTCGGAGCTCCCATCGAGCTTGAGGGGAATGGAGTGTCTCTCGAGTTGGGGCAAGACGGGTTGGTGTACATCACGACGACATCGGACTATCAACTTCTCGACCTGGTCGTGTACGACCCGGCGATCGGTGCGTTCGTCCATGGGCCGCGTGATCCGATCGTGGTCAGGGGCAAGGACGGGGGACGGGTGAATTGTTGGACGGCGACGGGATTGCGGGACGGCCGGATCGCGTGCGTCACCTTCAGTTCAGCGGAATCCGGGCGCATGGTGGTCACGAATGACGTTGGTCGGTTCATCGACGAACGGCCATCAGGGTTTGGGAGCACGGATGTGGCGGCACCATGAGGGGACCCCGAGACGGCTTTGCCCGCTGATTGCCGGTCCCGAGTACCGCGGGTAGCTTGCCCGCGTGCCCATCGTTACGACGCGCAGCGTAGTGCTGCAGACCTATCCGTATAGCGATACCAGCAAGATCCTGCGGCTCCTGACTCTGGATTACGGTCCTCAGTCGGTCATGGCCCGTGGAGCGCTGCGTCCGCGCAGTCGTCTGTCCGGCGTCCTCGAGCCTTTTGCCGATGGAACGGCCACGTTCTACTTCAAACCCGATCGGGACCTTCACACTCTGTCGGACTTCGAGTTGACGCAGGAACGGCAGGCGCTGGGCCGCGACCTGCAGCGATACGCCGCGGCGAGCGTGCTCTGTGAGCTCGTGATGCGCCTGGCCCCGGTGGAGCGCGATGAGGAGCTTTACCGGTTGCTCGTGTGGGGCCTGGACGCCTTGCTCGAGGCGCCTGCCGGTACCGTGCCGGGTGTGGCCCTGGCGGCCTGCTGGTCCATGGTTGATGTCCTTGGATTCGCGCCCGATCTGAGCGGCTGTTCGCGTTGCGGAGACGACCTGTCCGAGCGGACTGGACGGCTGGATGTACGCGAGGGCTCTCTGGTCTGCGCGGGCTGCTTGCCTGGAGGGGGAGCCCTCCCACGCGTCGAGTTAGGTACCCTCCGAAGACTGGCCGCTGGCGACCCGGCTGGTGCCGCTCCATCCAGCCGCCAGGTCCGCCTCCTCGTCGATTTTATCCGTCACCACGCAGCGGAAGGCATTCGCCTTCGCTCGCTCGATTTCCTTCTGGCCGAGGAGGTCCGGTGAGCGGTGGCGTGATCGTCGGGACGGGGGGGCACGTAGATCACGGCAAGACCTCGCTCGTGCGAGCACTCACGGGCGTGGAGACGGACCGCTGGGCGGAGGAACGGGAGCGCGGGCTGACCATCGACATCGGCTTCGCTCCGCTGGACTCCATCGCGGTGGGAGAGGCAGGCGTCGTCGACGTCCCCGGTCACGAGGATTTCATCAAGAACATGTTGGCTGGCTCGACCGGAGTCGACGTACTCCTGCTGGTGGTCGCGGCTGACGAAGGTCCCATGCCTCAAACCCGCGAGCATCTGACGATCGCGCGGCTGTTGGGGATCAAGGCCGGTGTGGTCGCACTGAACAAGATCGACCGGGTCGACGACGAGTGGCTCGAGTTGGTGCGGGAGACGACGTGCGACGAAGTATCGAGGCTTCTCGGACACGCGAATTGGCCGATCGTCGACGTGTCCGCGACCACGGGCCAAGGTCTGCCGGAGCTCCGAGAGGCGTTAAGCGTGGCTGCCGCCGGAGCCACGCGGCGAGAATCTGCCGATCTCTTTCGCATGCCCATAGACCGTTCTTTCAGTGTTCGAGGGGCAGGCACCGTGGTGACCGGTACGACCTGGAGCGGCCAGTTGAAAGTCGGAGATATCGCCCGTGTGCTGCCGGAAGATCTCACCGCTCGTGTCCGGTCGCTGCAGGTACATGGGGCGGAGCGAGAAGAGGTCGGTCCAGGGCTGCGTTGCGCCATGGCGCTCGTGGGCATCGCTGCCACGGGCATCGAGCGGGGCAGCGTAGTGGTAGGGGCAGGCAACTGGCGCCCCCTGGATCGCCTGGGTGTGCGCCTCGAGATACCTCCAGGTTCTGCTCGCGAGGTGACCCACGGTCAGCGGGTTCGTCTCTTCATAGGCACAGGTGAGGTCATGGCTCGCGTGCGTACCGTTGATCGGGGCGCCGTATCGTCGGGCGGGCGTGGTTGGGCCGTTCTCGACTGTGAGCGGCCGGTCGTCGCGCGCGTGCGGGACCGGTTCGTCCTCCGGTTCTATTCGCCAGTGACGACGGTCGGTGGAGGGCAGGTCTGCGAGCTGGACCCTCCCCGCGGCTGGAGGGCCCACGTCGAGGGGTGGTCGACGATTCTCGCTGGCGACATCGAGGAGTCCGCGGTGGCTGCCGTGAACGCTGCTGCGGGAACAGGACTGGCGGCGGATGATGTCGCGCTGCAGACGGGTCTTCCGGCAGGGGCGGCTGACGACCTGCTGCGGGGCAATGATGCCGTGATACGGGTCGGTGGGTCATGGTACGGTCGTGCGTCGGTGGAAGGGGCGACGGCTGCGGTGCTCGATACCCTGCGGAACGCTCACGAGCGGAGAAAGAGAGCCTCCTCGGAATCCCTGGAGTCGGTTCGGGTAGGCCTGTCGGCGCGGTTTGCGCCAGGCCTGGTGGACGAGGTCATCGCCGGCCTTGCTTCTTCCGGGCATGTCCGGGTGGAAGGTCCGGCCATCAGACTCGCCGGACACGAGCCGGATCTCAGCGAGGTGGAGCAGCGCCTCCTGCAATCACTCGAGGACACCCTCTCTGAAGCCGGGTTGACGCCGCCGTCGCCCGCAGACCTGGCCTCCGCCCTGGATGCGGACAGGGACTTGCTGAACGACTTGCTGAAGTTACTCCTCGAGCGCGGAACCATCGTTCGCGTTACGCCGGAGATATACCTGACACGAAGGGCCGAAGAAGATGCGCGCCGCACGATTGAGCGTATCGCGAGTTCGGGAGCCGTCGGGCCTGGAGAGTTCCGCGAGGCGCTTGGTCTCACACGCCGGCACCTGATTCCGCTGCTCGAATACATGGACCGCGCGGGAGTCACCCGCAGGACTGCCGAGGGAAGGGTGTTGCAGAGGAACGACTGACCGTTCTCGAAGCGGGATCCAGCCTCAATCCACGTAGTAGAGAAATCTCCCACAATGGGCGCACACGCCGATGCTGTCGTTGCGACCTGCCTCCGATGACCATGCCGTGGGGGTCGCGACGAAGCAGCCGTAGCAAACCCCGCTCAACACAGGAACAACGGCCCGATCCGAAGTTCCGATGACCTCCAGATATCGGCTCTGGATCCCGGGCTCCAGCCTTTCGACGAGCTCGGTGATCTTCGAATCGAGGAGGGCCAGAGCCTCCTCGGGCTGGAGGTCAAACACGGCCTGTTCCATGTCTCCCAGCGGTTCGTCACGGAGCGATCGCCGCTGCGAGTGCAGATCCTGCAGCTCCATCAGAAGCTCCAGCTGCGGATGCATGGTCAGACTCCCTTTTCCTCCAGCAGAGCGATGAAGTCCTCGGGCCGCTCGATCTGCGCGAGCCGCTCCGGCACATCCGGCTCTTTACCGAACTGGGCGATTCGGCCAAGTACCGGCAGGTACTGATTGGACACCTCGAGCGGAGGCGCCACGATCAAGAAGATGTGTTGAACCGGCTTCTTGTCGATCGCGTCGAAATCGACTCCGGACAGCTTACGCCCAAACGCTACGCGCAACCGGTTGACGACCAGCGATCGGCAGTGCGGAATGGCGATACGTCGTCCGATCCCGGTAGACCCGAGATTCTCGCGGCGCTTGAGCATCTTGAAAAGAATGCCACGTGACTTCTCGTCGAGTCCGAGAAGGCCAACGAGCTCTTTGAGAGCTTCGTCCTTGGTTTCCGACTCGAGATCCAGGCTGATGGCATCGAGGGTAAAGAAGTCGCGCAGTTGCATCTCTATTATCTCCTGGTCACCGGCGAACGGCACCCGCGACCCGGTAGTTTACATTGCCTCGGAACCATGAAGTATATTCAGTTTATCGAAAGGCTGTCAAAGGCCGGGCGTTTCCGGGTGGTGGCAACTGGCTACCGATTGACGGAACTGGCGCGCCGGATTAGTGTTTGAGTGGTGTGAGGGCTGCTCCGGCGGCCCTCGCGTGCGCTGAGGCACAGCTGATTGAAAATGAGGGGGTGAACTAGATTCGACGCGTTTTCGGATCCTGAGGTAGCGTGCCGAGGTTTCCCGGAACCTCGTGAAACACCGGGAAAAAACACAACTGCCAACGACAACTTGGCTTTGGCTGCGTAACTAACGTGGCCCGTTCTCCGAGCTGCCCGCCCGAGGCGGCACGCAGAGCGCCGATAATTCGGGCTGGTCTCCGCAGCAGGCTGCAGGCTGCGTGGATGAGATGGCGAAAGCCGCGAGCGGCTGGCTGACGACAGGCCGTCGAGGAGCCTTGTCGCCGGCGAGACTCGATCCTCGAATACGCACGTAGAGACCAAAGGGGAAGGTTCCGCGGACCCGGGTGCGATTCCCGGCACCTCCATCACCCATCCGCGCTCCGGCACGAGGCCGGGTCGCGGAGTTTTTCTTTTTTGGGCCGGCGTAGAGCCTGCCCCCTGCGGATCTCGTAAGCTCGATCCGCATACGGACACGAGGAGATAGCCGACGTGCTGGACGAACTTCTTGAGCGGTTGAACGGGGAATCCGAGGCTCTACTTCACGAGCTGAATGTGGTGCTTCCTCACGAGATCGAGAAAGCCGTTGCCCAGGGCGACCTGAGCGAAAATTCCGAGTACACCGCCGCACTCGAGCGACAACAGTTCGTTCGGGCCAGGCTGGATCACATCTCACGGAGACTCGGAGAGATCAGCGATATCGACCTCGAAGCGGTGCCCCTGGACCGAATCGGTTTCGGGTCGCGCGTCGAGGTCCTGGATCTGGATGATGAGAGCGTCGAGCGATACACGCTAGCCTTTGGCGACTACCTGGACTTCGAGAAGGCCGAGATCTCGATGGCGTCTCCGATTGGAAAGGCCCTGCTCGGAAAGGGAGACGGAGACGAGGTCGATGTCTCGTTGCCGAACGGTCGGATCCGGTACCGGGTTCTGACCTTCGAGACCTTGCACGACCTGGGCGAGAGCCCTGGCCAGGGTGCCACGACCGGTCCTCAGAACACCGAAATCTCGGGCACGTAGCGCGCCGGGTCGCGGCGCACATCCTCGAGCATGCCGTTCAACTCGACGAGCGTCCGGAGCAACTCTTCGTAAAGTTCCTCGTCGCCCAACAGTCGGCCCGCTGAACCTTCACCGGCCAGGAGCCCGGCGAGCAGGGAGTCCGCTCGTGATACGGTGCCATTGAGCTCCCGGTAAAGGCTGTCTGATCGTACCAGTTGCCCCAACGTCCCCTCTCCTTCGACGACGGATCGGGTCAGGGTGTCAAAGGACGTCACGGCGGAGCGGACGGCGGCGTACAGAGTGTCGTCCGTGAGGACCCGCATCAGGGTCCCGTCGGGAGCCGCCGCCGCGGCCACGAGCGTGTCCAGGCTCTCGGCCAATCCAACCAGCCGCTCGTACAATTGCCCGTCGACGACCAACTGACCGAGCGTGCCCCGTCCCTCCAGTAGCCCTTGCGTCAGGCCTGAGAGGTTCCGAGCGACGTCTGTGAGGTCCCCGACCGCTTCCGCGCCCTCCGCGAGCAGCGCGTCGTAGTCGAGCGCCGACGCAGAAGCCACCGTGTCTCCGGGTTGCAGGACTCGGGAATCAGAGCTTCCGGGACTGATGTCGATGAGTCGGTCGCCCAGCAGACCCTGCGTCCGGACCTGGGCTCGGGAGTCCACGCGAATCTGGTCCTGCACCTCGACGTTGATCGCGAGCCATATGGCGACGGCTTCTCGCGTCTCGGGTCTCTCGTCGGGAGGTATGAACCGGATGTCGTCTACCTGCCCGACGGTCTGACCGGCAAGCTGAACCGCCGCGCCCGGAACCAGGCCCGCGGCGGAAGGTACGAGCGTGACGAGGCGATACCTCTCTCCGAATACGTTCCCGGTGTCGCCCACCAGGAACACACCCACGGAAAGCACCCCGAGGGCCACGAGAATCAGCAGGCCGACGCGAACCTGCTCCCAAGTCACTGCCGCACCTCTTCTCACCGCAACTCCCCGTCACGCGCAGCCATCCACGGCCCGCAATGCTCAGCGCAAGAACTCACGCACATATTCGTCTTCTGACGCTACCATTTCCTCGGGTCCGCCGACGAACACCAGGACACCCTCGAACAATAGAGCGACACGATTGCTGATTTGGAAGGCCGAGCGGATGTCATGGGTTACGACGATCGAGCTCACGTCCAGTTCGGTCTGAAGCTTCAAGATGAGATCGTTGATCGTGCGGGTGGTTATCGGATCCAATCCGCTCGTCGGCTCGTCGTAGAGAAGCAGCCTCGGCCGGTGAACGATCGCCCGGGCGATCCCCACCCGCTTCTTCATGCCTCCGCTGAGCTCGGCCGGCAGGAGGTCCACCACCTGCTCGGGCTCCAGATCGACAAGGTACAGAGACTCGCGGACCCGGCGATCGATTTCCTCCTCGGCCATGCGCGTGTGCTCATGAAGGTAGAATCCGACGTTGTCGTACACGCTGAGAGAGTCGAACAGCGCGGCCTCCTGAAACACCATGCCCATGTTGCGGCGAAGAGCGAGAACCTGTGTCAGGGGCACGTTCGAGATATCCTGTCCCTCGACGCGCACTTCTCCCGAATCGGGAAGCAAGAGCCCGAGGATCAGCCGGAGAATGGTCGACTTGCCGGCCCCGGAGCCACCGAGAACGGAGAGCGTCTCGCCTCGGTGGAGATCGAGGCTCACCCCGTTGAGAACCGTATGGTCTCCGAAGGCCAGGCACAGGTCCTCCAGTTCCACGACCGGGCCCTCCACGGAAGGAAGAAGGGACTCCTCTCCAAGGTCCGCGAGCGCCTTGCGGACCTCCTCGCGGAGGCCCTTTCGCATCTGCGAGTCCCAGACGTCCAGCGAGTCCCGTGTCATTCGATCAACAGCGCGATGAGCACCTGGGTCAGGAAGTAGTCCGTCGCCAGGATGAAGATGGAGGTCGTCACGACGGCCCTCGTGGCCGCTCGGCCGACGCCCTCGGTCCCGCCGCTGGTCTTCAGGCCGAAGTAGCAGCCCGTGATCGCGATGATGGCTCCGAAGAACACGGGCTTCAGGAGGCCTGCGAATAGATCAATCGGTATGTACCTGAAGATGAAACCTGTCTCGGCCAGGGTCAGGTATACCGAGCGCATGTACAGGTCCACGGTGAGATCCAACTTGACCACGGCGATCAGCATGCCACCAAGAATCGCGACGACGTCGGTGATGATCGTCAGCAGCGGAAGGCAGAGGATCGCGGCCACGAAACGCGGCACCACCAGCTTTCTCACCGGGTCTACGCTCATCGTGTAGAGCGCATCGACTTGTTCGGTGACCTTCATGGCGCCAATCTCAGCCGCCATTCCGGAACCCGCGCGGCCCGTTACCATGAGTGCGGTGAGCACCGGGCCAAGCTCCCGGATCGTGCTGGCGCCCACCAGTCGGCCGATGTAGATGGTCGCCCCGAACTGCTTCATCTCGACGGCTGATTGGAGGGCGAGCACCATTCCAGTGAACAGGCCGGTAAGGAGAACGATGCCGATCGATCCGACCCCCACCGCGTCCATCTGGATCACCAGGTCCCGGCCGTAGAAGGGTCTCGAGAGGCTTCCGTGAATCGATCGGCCGAGAAGGCGGAAGTACTCCTGGGTATGGAATGCCCAACCCTTGAGGGTGTCGTTCAGGTAACGCAGCGGAGTGCGGGCCGTTTCGCTCAAGCTCATGGCGGGCTGACGACTCTCCCGGGCTTTGACTCCCCTGCGCCCTGCGACTAGTTTCGCGCGACGCGCGTCCTGCTCGACTCAAAGGCGTGTCGGAGCAGACCGCAGGACCGATATTCTGCGCCGCTTTCCTGCGGCGGGCAGCCCTTCGCGGCAGGTTACCCGAGATCCAGATCGGACGCAAGACGACATCGTGCCCGCAGACTCTCCATTCGTAATGACGGAGGAAGCTCAGCGCTTCCTGTCGGCGGCCCGGGACCGGCGGGTTCTGGTCGTCGGTGATGCCATGCTCGATGTGTACCTCGCCGGCTCGGTGGACAGAGTGTCGCCGGAAGCCCCCGTACCGGTGGTCCGAGTCGAAAGCGAAGTCGCGGCACCCGGTGGCGCGGCCAACGTAGCCACCGGAGTGGCGGCCCTGGGGGCCGAATGCCGGTTGGTGGCAGCGGTCGGGGCCGACGAGTCGGCCGCGGCGCTGTCCGAGCGGTTGGCGGCCGCTGGCGTGGGCGCGGACGATCTGATCTCGATGTCGGGAAGACCGACCACGCGAAAGACGCGGATCCTGGCGCGCCACCAGCAGATGCTGAGGGTCGACCATGAGGATCCGGCGCCGATGGCCGCCGAAGATCACCAACGACTGGCGAACCGGGCCCTCGACGCGGTCGATTGGGCCGACGCGCTGGTGATCGAGGACTACGACAAGGGTGTGGTCACCGGCGACCTGGCTCGCGAACTGCTTCATCGTGCCAGGGTCAAAGGAATCCCGTCGGTGGTCGATCCGAAGCTCAGGCATTTCTTCGACTTCCCGGGAGCCACTGTATTCAAGCCCAACGCCCGTGAACTGGCGGCCGCACTCGGACTCGAGAGGGAACCGAGAGACGAGGTCACGCTCCGCCCTCTGCTCGACCGGCTGAAGTGCGACTGTCTTCTCCTCACCCTTGGCGAAGAGGGGATGCTTCTGGTGGAGCCGTCCGCCGGGACGCGGCTGTTGCCTCCCGAGGCGCGAGAGGTCTTTGATGTGACGGGAGCGGGCGATACCGTTACATCGGTGCTGGCGGTTTGCCTGCCGGCGGGAGCCACGGTCGGTCAGGCCGCCTACCTGGCCAACCTCGCCGCGGGTATCGAGGTCACACGGTTGGGCGCCGTGCCGGTCACGGCGAACGAGTTGGTCCAGGCTCTGCTCGGACGCAGTGCCGACCGTACCCATCCAAGCAGTTTATAGAACAGGGAGCAGAACCATGCCTACCGATATCGATATCGCCCAACAAGCGACCCTGAGACCGATTCTGGACGTCGCGGGCGAGATCGGACTCAGCGCTGGAGACCTCCGCCCTTACGGTCACACGATCGCCAAGATTACGCCCGAGGCTTTGGAGGAGCGCCCGGAGAAGGGCAAGGTCGTGCTGGTCACCGGGATGACACCGACGCCTGCCGGGGAGGGGAAGTCGACCGTGGCCGTAGGGCTCGCCCAGGCCCTGCGCCGCCTGGAGAAGAGCACCATGCTGTGTCTTCGCGAACCTTCCCTGGGACCCGTGTTCGGGATCAAGGGCGGCGCGGCAGGGGGGGGCTATTCGCAGGTGCTGCCCATGGAGGAAATCAACCTCCACTTCACCGGTGACTTCCATGCCATCACGTCGGCTCACTCTCTGTTGTCCGCCGTATTCGACAACAACCTGCAGCGTGGAAACTCGATCGGTGTCGATACGCGAAAGATCAATTGGCGCCGGGCCGTCGACATGAACGATCGATCACTGCGCAACATCGTGATCGGGCTCGGGGGGGCGATGTCCGGCCTGCCGCGTGAGGACGGATTCACGATCACGGCCGCGTCGGAGATCATGGCGATCTTCTGTCTTTCGAAGGACCTGGCGGATTTCGAGGAGCGCGTCGGCAGAATCGTCCTCGGTACTCGGCCCGACGGGTCGTTCGCGCGAGCTGGCGAGCTGAACATCGGAGGGGCCATGGCTCTTCTCATGAAAGATGCCCTCGCGCCGAACCTCGTGCAGACGATCGAAGGCGGACCGGCCCTGATTCACGGTGGACCGTTCGCCAACATCGCGCACGGCTGCAACTCCTTGATCGCCACCAGGGCGGGGATCCGTCTCGGAGATATCGTCGTGACGGAGGCGGGATTCGGTTCCGATCTCGGGGCGGAGAAGTTCTTCGACATCAAGTGCCGCATGGGCGGACTGGAGCCTCAGGCCGCGGTCGTCGTGGCGACGCTTCGCGCCATGCAGCACCACGTGTCCGTAACGGGTGAGCTGGATGCCGGATTCCGCAACCTGATGGCGCACGTCGAGAACGTTCGCCAGTTCGGCGTCCCGGTAGTGGTGGCCATCAACCGGTTTGCGGACGATACCGATGAAGAGGTCGCGGCGGTGGCCTCGATGTGCGAGGCTGCCGGAGTCCGGTACGCGGACTGCGACATCTGGGCGAAGGGCGGAGAAGGCGGAATCGAACTGGCGGAAGAAGTGCTGTCGGTCCTCGATGAGGGTGAGGCTGACTTCCAGCCCCTGTACGCAACCGAGCTGAGCCTGCGAGAGAAGCTCGAGACGGTCGCTTCCAGGGTCTACGGTGCGGACGGGCTGAACATGACGCCGGCGGCGGCCAAGCAAGCCCAACAGGTCGTGGAGAACGGTCTCGGTGAGCTTCCGGTCTGCGTGGCCAAGACACAGTACTCGCTGAGCGACGACCCGACGCTGCTCGGAAGGCCTCGAGGCTTCGACATCACGGTGAGGGAGTTCCGGATCTCGGCTGGTGCCGGATTCGTGGTCGCGCTCACCGGTGATGTAATGACGATGCCGGGCCTGGCGGCTCGACCGGCGGCCGAAGGAATGCGGATCCACCCGGACGGGCGGATCGAGGGATTGTTCTGAGTTTCGAACGGAGACCCCAGAATGCGTGCGTTGCACACCGAGAAGGCGCCTGCGGCGATTGGCCCGTATTCCCAGGCCGTCGAAGCGGCGGGATTCCTGTTTTCAGCGGGGCAGATTGGACTGGTGCCGGGAACGCCGGATTTCGCGGGCGACGATGTCGAATCCCAGGCCGTCCAAGTCTTCCGCAACCTGGCGGCCATTCTCGAGGAGGCCGGCCTGGGATTCGCCGACGTGGTCAAGACGACTGTCTACCTTGCGGATATGGATGAGTTCCCGCTAGTTAACGCAATATATGAAAAGTACTTCACGAAACCATATCCGGCCCGTTCTACCGTCGCGGCTGCGGGTCTCCCGAAGGCGGCTCGCGTCGAGATTGACGTAATCGCCCGCAGGTCCTGAGGCCATCGAGCCGGGACCGGGGGCAAACGGACTGGGGGGGCGGATGGCGGCCGGTGTCGCCTGCGGTCTTCAAAACCGTCGCGGGGCGCGAGTAGCGTCCCGGGTGAGTTCGACTCTCACACGCTCCCGCCATTTTCTCTTGCCGGCTCTCGCCGGTATGGCTGTGCTGTTGTTGTGCGGGGCACTGGGTGCGCAGGAACCGGTTGTGCGGGACAGCGTTACTGCCGCCGCTGTGTCTCCGCCCGCGGATTCTGCTCTGCAATCGCCCGACTCGAATACGCTCGTGGCTGCCGAAGCACCCCTGGCCGCGAGCGATTCTCTGGGCCCGCCGGTGGCACCCATGGGGGCCTTCTTTCGGAGCCTGGTACTTCCGGGGTGGGGGCAAGCTGCCGTGGACGAACCGGTCCGAGGCGCATTCTATTTTACGATGGAGGCGGCTTCCCTGTGGATGCTCCTTAAGACCCAGGCGAAACTGAATGCCGCCCGACGCGCCGGCGACGAGGACCTCGCCGCGGCCCGGCAGGATCAGAAGGAGGACTGGATCGTGATGGCCGTCTTCTGGGCGCTCTTCTCCGGTGTCGATGCGTGGGTATCCACGCACTTGTGGGACTTCGAGGGCGCGGTGGTTCCGCCTCCGGACGGATCGCCCGGCATCGCCGTTTCCGTCCCCGTTGGAGGTCCGTAAGTGGCGACGCCGTCCGCAGCCCCCCAGACATCAGCCCCCATCGGCGTGTTTGATTCCGGACTGGGCGGACTCACGGTCCTGCGGGCGATCCGAGAGCGTTTGCCTGCCGAAGGAACGGTGTATCTCGGAGATACGGCGCGCGTACCGTACGGCCCCAAGGCGGCTGAGACGATACGCCGATACGCGATCGAGGCGACGGACTTTCTGCTCGGCAAGGGGGTCAAGGCCATAGTGGTCGCGTGCAATACGGCCACAGCGCGAGCGCTTCCAGACGTCGAGGCCCGGGCGGGAGTGCCGGTGCTCGGCGTGGTGGAGCCCGGGGGGCGGGCCGCGGCGACGGCCTCACGGGAAGGGCGCATCGGGGTCATCGGAACACGTGGGACGATCTCGAGCCGCGCTTACAACGCCGTGATCCACTCGCACCGCCCGGACGCCCTGGTTCTCGAACAGGCGTGTCCCCTTTTCGTGCCGCTCGTCGAGGAAGGCTGGACCGAGGACGAGGTGACGAGATTGACGGCGGAGCGCTATCTGGAACCGCTCCTCGAGCAGGGCATCGACACCCTGGTCCTCGCCTGCACGCACTACCCGCTTCTGAAACCTCTACTGGCCCGGGTCGTGGGAGATAGCGTGGCCCTCATCGATTCCGCCGAATCCACGGCGGCGTCCCTCGAACAGCTCCTCCTCAGCCAGGGCCTCTCGAACACGTCAGGACTCTCGACCCCTGCCCGCTACTACGTCACGGATGAGGCCGCAAGGTTCGATTCACTGGCCCGGCGACTGCTGGGAGAAGAGGTGGATCACCTCGAAATGGTCAGCGTGGATTCCACCGGTTGAGTTCGATTCGATCGCCGGAGACCTCCGCCCAGGTGCAGTGGTGCAGCCAATCCCCCGCGTTCAGATAGAAGCGTCCGGGCGCAACCTCCAGCAGTTCGGGCTGGTGGCAATGGCCGAACACCACGAGATCGAGATCCGGATCAGAAGTCAGGAGGTCCACGGCCAGCGCCCGGAGCCTCTCCGAGCGCCGATTGCTTCCCGGATCGTTCGGCTTCCCGTGCCGGCTTTCGGTGCGACTCACCAGGCCGATCAGCCCGGCTGCCCAATCCGGATGCAGCTGCCGAAACGAAACGCGCGCCGGCTTGCTGCGGATCACCTTCTTCAGCGCTCGATAACCCCAATCGCCACCTCCCAGTCCGTCCCCGTGCGCGACGTAGGCCCTGAGTCCCCCCACCTCGGTGCGGACCGGCTCCTCGAGGAGTTCGATTCCGATTTCCTCGGTCAGGAAACGCCCGCCCCAGGAATCGTGGTTCCCACCGAGCATGCGGATTCGGACGCCGGCATCGACCAGATCCGCCAGGATCCGCAGTACGGGGAAGTGCCGGCTGAGGATGACCGTATCGTACTCGAACCAGAAATCGAACAGATCGCCGTTGATCAGCAGGTCTCGGCCGATATTCGGTACCCCGGCGAGGAACTCCATGACTGCGGCCTCGCTCTCAGCCGGGGCCGCTCCGAGGTGCGCGTCGGACATTACGATACTGGACGTTTCCATGGCGCCAAGTATAGAGTGCCGTTGACGAACGTGAAACGGTCCAATCCGGACCTGGTCGATCTACCGCGAGGGGATGATGACATGAGCCTGGCTCCCGCCGCGTCCGAGCGGACGAGCGTGCGCGTGCGATACGCGGAAACCGATCAAATGGGGCGCGCGCACCACATGCACTACCTTGCCTGGTTCGAGCTCGGCCGCACCGAGTTGCTTCGAACGGCCGGGGCCGCGTATTCGAAGATCGAGCAGGAGGGCGTGATGCTCCCCGTCTCCCACGTGGAGGTCGAGTATCGCAGTCCCGTGCGGTACGACGAGGTGGTAGACATATACACCCGGGTGAGTCGAATGCGCAGCCGCACGGTCACCTTCGCCTACCTCGGCGGTTCGCGCCGAGACGGGGGAGGAAGTCGCCACCGGCAGCAGCCGGCTCGTTTGCACGGACGACAAAGGAAAGCCGAGACGTATCCCTCCCCACCTCATGGACGTGCTCGAGTCGCTCATGGCGACCGTTCATCAGTGGCCCGACGAGTGAGGTCCGATTCGCGTCGCTGGATCAGGGATTTCTTGCTCGGTGCCGAGAGCCTCCATAGCTTCCGCGCCATCCGGGAGGCCTCGCCCTTTTGCGGTCAAGCGAGGAGGCGAAGATGGCTCGCCGGCGTCGTCTTGCTGGGCACGACAGGGTGTTTGAGCGCGATCGAGAGCGGACCTCCGATCGCCAATCCGGCCGACCTGGCGGCCCGGATTGGAGACCGAACGGGAGCTGCCGTACCCGTAACCCTCCACTTCGAGTGGCGGTATGCGGACCGGCGCGGCGACATCGGCGGCGACGGGGTCGGGCGCTACAACCCGCCGGACAGCCTCCGCGTCGATCTGTTCACATCGGGTGACGTGGCGATGGCGATTGCGGTGGCCGGCGGCGAGTTGCGCAGCCTCGGCGAGATCGAGGATATCGAGATCCCCGGCCTCGAATTCGTGTATGCAATGGCCGGGTTGTTCCGTCCGGCCGGGGGCAGGGTCGAAGGCTACGTAGCGGGAGCTGACTCCGTGCTCGTGTACGGGGAGCGGGCGGAACGAAGGATCTACTTCTACGTTAGACATGGCCACCTCCGACGCGTGGAGCAGAAGGTTCACGGGCGGACGGTACAGCGAGTCAACCTGGAATGGGAGAGTCCCGGCGCCTGGCCCAGCGAAGCGGAGTACCGGAACCTCGAGGAGTCCAGCCGGGTCCGGTGGCGGGTCCAGGCAATCACGAATCACGAGGAGAGCCACCCGGCGTATGCGTACGATCTTCCGCCTGTCCCGTAGCGGTGTTCCGCTGCTGCCCGGACTCATTGCCCTCGCTCTGGCGTCGAGTGCGCTTGGCTGCAACTACACGTTTGCGGGCGGGGGAGGCCTTCCGCCCAACATCGAGACGGTGTACATCCCACCGATCGAGAACAGGACCTCGCAGTTCGCGCTCACGGAGACATTCACCGACAAGTTGTTGGAAGCGGTGCGACGCAACCTGGGTGTGCAGCTGGCAGCCGAGGCCGAGGCGGATGCCACGATCGTTGCCGAGCTTTCGCGCTACACGGACACTGCCCTGAACTTCCAGGGAGTGGAGGACGTGGGCGCGGCGGTGTTCCAGCGAAGAGTCTCGATCGTCGCGCAGGTTCAGATCATCGATCGAAGCAAGAACGAAGTCATCTGGAACGGGACGGGGGTAAGCGGAGACGGGGAGTACAGTCCGGAGGATCCGGCGGGTGAATCAACGGGACAGGACGTCGCCTTGGACAACCTTGTGCAGAAAATCGTAGACGGAGCCCAGTCGCAATGGTAGGGCGAAGGCCGGCCACCGGTTGGCGTCGCGTCCGGCGCCTGGCGCTGCTCGGAGCGGGTTTCTGGTTCATCCTCGGGGGCCCCGGCGGCATCGCAGGTACGGACTCGCAGGAAGACGGGAATCTCGCGCCGCAGGAATCGGGAGGCGCCGCGGAGGTCTCCTATGGAGCGATCGGCCACTGGGCGGCGGTCCCCGCGCCGCAGGAATCGGCTGCCCATGATACGGCCGCGAGCGACGGGCACGCTTCCGCGGAGCCGCAGGAGGATCAAGAGGGGCACGGCGTTCGGATCCGGGATGTATTCTTCGTGCTCATCGTCATTCTCCTTTCTGGCAAGTTCCTCGGAGAATTGGTCGAAAGAAGGGGACAACCCGCGGTTCTCGGAGAGTTGGTGGCGGGCGTCATTCTCGGCGGGAGCGTACTCGGGGTCATCCCGGACCCGGGTACCGAAATGTACGAGATCATACACGTCTTCGCCGAGATCGGGGTCTCGATTCTGCTGTTCGAGATCGGTCTCGAGACGGACCTCAAGGAGATGTTCAGTGTCGGTCGGACGGCATCGGCGGTGGCCCTCATCGGCGTCGTGTTCCCATTCGGCCTCGGCTTCCTGTACTGGTATCTCGCCCATCCTTCCATTGGGGTCACGCCGGAGGGAATCAGTTTCACGCTGGTCTGCATCTTCGTGGGTGCGACCCTGACCGCCACGTCGGTTGGGATCACGGCTCGCGTTCTCTCGGATCTCGAGAGGATGCACACCTCAGAGGCCAGGATCATCATCGGCGCTGCGGTGATCGATGACGTTCTCGGGATCGTCATCCTGGCGGTGGTTGCCGGCCTGGCTTCCGGTGCAGCAGTCGGCCTGTTCGCGATCAGCAAGATCTTCGTGTTCGCGGTCGGATTCCTCGTGCTCGCCGTCCTGATCGGCAATCGCTTCGCACCTATCCTGTTCGATGCTGTGGACCGGATGCGTGTGCGCGGGGTCCTTCTGGTCACGGCCTTCTGCTTCGCTCTCGGCATCGCGGCTCTCGCGGACTGGGCGGGTTCGGCCATGATCATCGGCGCCTTCGCAGCCGGCCTCGTGCTTTCGTCCACCAACCAGTTCGACTCTGTCGTCGAGAAGATTGAGCCGGTAGCGGACGTCTTCACGCCGATCTTCTTCGTCGTCGTCGGGGCCCCGGTGAACGTGCACCTGTTCATCCCCGGCTCCGCAGACTTCGACCTCGCCGTTCTCGTCGTGGGCTTGATCCTCACCGCCATCGCCATCGTCGGGAAACTGGTGTCGGGCCTGGCGGTGAGACGGCCGGATATCAGTAAGCTCGTGGTGGGGGTGGGGATGGTTCCGAGAGGAGAGGTCGGCCTCATCTTCGCCTCGATAGGCCTGACAGCCGGAATCCTGTCCGGCGAGGTCTACAGCGCCATCCTCATCATGGTGATTCTGTCGACCTTCATCGTGCCTCCAATCCTGAAGGTGCTATTCGCCAAACAGCCCCAACCGGTAGCGCCCTCCATCGACGAGCTGGAGGACACCCATTTCTGACTCGTCGAGCGCCCACTCGCTGTCCAAGGAGGGGCCCGTCGCCGCGCCCGTTCTGGATCGCGACGAACTGGTGCGCCGATACGGACGACCGCGGGACTTCCGCCTCGTGTTTACGAACGGCGTGTTCGATCTCCTTCACCGGGGGCACGTCGCGTCTCTCGAGGCCGCCCGGTCCCTGGGGGACGCGTTGATCGTCGGCGTGAACTCGGATGAGTCCACTCGCCGGCTGAAGGGGCCCCCACGACCGTATCAGACGGAGTCGGATCGCGCGGAGATCCTGGCCTCGGTCCGCTTCGTCGATGCCGTGACGGTATTCGGGGAGGACACGCCGGAGGCTCTGATCGGCGCGCTGTTGCCGGACGTTCTGGTCAAGGGAGCGGACTATTCCGCGGACGCCATCGCGGGCGCTGGAGCGGTGCGGGACGCGGGAGGCGAGGTCGTCCTTGTCGAACTCGAGGACGGACTGTCCAGTTCGGGTCTCGTGCGGCGAATCCTGGCCGGAGGCGCCGGGTGACGGCTCTGAACCGACCGGGAGACCTGTTTTCGCTGACGAAGCCGCGCATCACGTTGATGGTGCTGATTTCGGCAGGCGCCGGTTTCCTGCTGGGCTCGGGCGGCGAGACGGACGCTTGGGCTCTGCTGATCGCTTCGATCGGAATCGGGCTGGTGGCCGGAGGAACGAGCGCGCTGAATCAGGTCCTCGAGCGGGACATCGATGCGAGGATGCAGCGAACCCGGGGAAGAGCGCTGCCCACGGGGAAGGTCACCCCTGGCGTGGCAACCGTTTTCTCTCTGCTTGTCGCCGGGCTTGGGGTGGGCTTTCTTGCCCTTTTCGTGAACGGGCTGACTGCCGTTCTCGCGACGATTGCGCTGCTCAGCTACGTCCTCGTCTATACCCCGCTCAAGAAACGCTCGTCGCTGTCCACTCTGGTTGGCGCCGTGCCGGGGGCGCTTCCGATTCTCGGTGGCTGGACTGCGGCCACGGGATCTCTCGATCCGGGTGGATGGGCTCTTTTCGGCATTCTCTTCTTCTGGCAGCTCCCGCATTTCCTGGCCCTCGCCTGGATGTACCGAGACGACTACCGTCGCGGCGGACTGAAGATGCTGGGGGTGACAGACCCGAGCGGTCGCCAGACGAGACACCAGTCGGTCTTGTATGCCCTGGCCCTGGTCCCCACCAGCCTGCTCCCCGCATTGCTCGGACTGACCGGAAGCTTCTACGCCTTCGCGGCTCTGCTTCTCAGCGGTGCGTATGTGGCCAGCGCTCTTCGTTTTGCGGCCGTGGCTGACTCGCCGACGGCGCGGGGGCTGTTCCGGGTGTCCCTGCTCTATCTCCCGATCCTACTCCTGTTCCTCACATTGGACGGCCGGGGCAGTGCAGTGTTCTTTCCCGAGTCGGGTCCAAGCGTCACCGTGGGCAGCAGCCCCCGGATGGGCAACTAGACGGACGTCTGTGGTGGCAACCCGTCGGTTCCTCCTCGCGACACGCAACCCTCACAAAGTCCGGGAGATAATGGATCTCCTCGACGGTCTTGGAATCGAAGTCAAGTCGCTCGCAGATCTAGGGATCGAGCCGGTAGCGGGCGAAGACGACGTGGAAGTTCATGCGACCTTCGAACAGAACGCGCTCGCCAAGGCACGGTTCTATCGCATGCACACCAACATGGATGTCATCGCCGACGATTCCGGACTGTGCGTGGATGCCCTCGACGGAGGCCCGGGGGTGCGATCGCGCCGGTTCGCGGCGGACCACGGAGCCGGGCGGACCGACGAGGATGCCGCGAACAACGAGTGTCTCGTGCGATTGCTGGATCTGCATGGAGGACGGCCGCAGAGGAGCGCACTATCGGTGCGCCCTGGCATGCGTGGCTGCAAACCGAACGCTGGTGGTCGGGGGCCGCGTGGACGGACTGATTACCAGGGCAGAGCGCGGAGACGGCGGTTTCGGATACGATCCGCTGTTCTTGCTTCCCTCCTACGACAGGACGTTCGGGGAACTGCCGCCGGATGTCAAAGCGAGGATCAGCCATCGGGCCGAGGCGATCCGTGCGCTACGGAATTGGCTCGAGCCAGTCGCAACCCGGAAGGAGCTTTGATGACGACCCGACTCAAGTCCCTGGTATTCTGGTCTCTCATACTGGGACTCTTCCTCGGCTTTCCAGGAAAGACGATCGCCCAGGAAGACGGACCGGTCGCCGACCCGGCGGATGTGGGATCGGCCGACGCCATCATCGCTGCCGTGTACGACGTGATCTCCGGGCCCGCAGGGGTCGAGCGAGACTGGGACCGCATGCGATCGCTCTTCCAGCCGGACGCTCACCTCATTCCCTCGTTTCCTGACCCGCAGGGAGGATATGTCCTTCGTTTCGAGACGTTGGAGGACTGGATCGAGGGCGCGAAAGGATGGTTTGCCGAGAACCCGTTCTTTGAAGTGGAGATACACCGGGTCGAGGAAGCGTACGGCCACATTGCCCATGCCTTCAGCACTTATGAGTCCCGGCGTGAGGCGGAGGGAGAGCCGTTCACCCGCGGGATCAACAGCTTCCAGCTCCTGTATGACGGCGATCGCTGGTGGATCGTGAACATCTTCTGGCAGGGCGAGACCGAGACGGAGCCGATCCCCGCCCGATACCTTCCCTGAGCGACCCCCCCGGACACGGGCCCGGCTATGGATCGTGTCCCCGTGTGCAAGGACGAGCGGCCGCTTCGTCATCCAGGTAGAGCGCACCTGTCGACCCGGATGACGAGAGGTCACCATGTCTGTGAGAGGAACAAGGATCGGGATCGCTGTCGCGGGCCGCTGCGCCTCCCGAGATGTATGTTCAGGAGGAGGAGTGGGACCCCCTGAAATCGAGGAGCGGCTTGGGCACGGACTGGGCGGCCGTATACGAGACTTCCTATGAAGACCTGGTGCGTTTCCTGTACCGAATGGTATGGGAGGAAGATCGGGCGCACGATCTGGCTCAGGAGACCTTCGTGCGCGCCCTTCGACACGATCCCGATGAACCCCGCGCCTGGCTGTTTTCGGTCGCCCGCAATCTGGCGCGGGACGAGGCCCGCTCGGCCGTTCGCCGCCGACGGCACCTGGCCTTGATCAAGGTGGAAGAGTCAGACCGCGTCGCCGAGGATGCGGAGCAGGAGATGGAGCGCGAAGAGCGACGCCAGGCGGTCCGTGTGGCCCTCGGACGACTGAGCGAGAGGGATCGAGAGGTTCTTCTGCTGTGGGATGCCGGTCTCAACTACGACGAGATCGCGAAGCAGACCGGCCTGGCCCGCGGTGCGATCGGCACGACGCTCTCCAGAGCGCGCCGCAGACTGGTCGAGGCGCACAGGACGGGGGAGGATCATGATGCCGCATATCTCTGACGGCGATCTCAACGCCTGGCTGGATGGAGCGGTCCCGGAGGGATCGGAAGAGCGCCGTGTCATGCGCCTTCACCTCGAATCCTGCGCCGACTGCACCGGCCGCCTCGAGGAGGCTCGCGAACTCCGCGAGGCGGCCCGGGAGATCCTCGCTTCTGCCGTGCCTCAAGGCGCTGCACCCTCTTTCGCAGACATCCAGCAGCGTGCTATTGCGAGGAGCGGGAGGGGCAGACAGTCCCGACTCTGGCGGTGGCCGGTGGCGGCTCGGTCTGTTGTCGGCGCAGCGTCTGGGGTGGGCGGCGACGGTGGTTCTGGCGCTTGGAGCCGGCTGGATCGGTCGAGCCGTGCTGGAAGAGAAGGGCTGGGCGGATCCGTTCAATGAGGGGCAGGCTCCGGCCGCGAGCACCGTGGAGCAGGCGCCGCCGGAAGCAGGGGCGCGCTATTTCGCCGACGAGGTATCATCGAGCGACGCGGACGTCGGCGAGTCGAGGCAGAGACAGGATCGGCTTCAGGACGCGAACGAGCTCGCACGGAAGGAGGACGCTGCGGCCGGTGCAGAAGGAGTGGCAGCCGAATTGAAGGTCGACGGCGACATGGAGCGGGAGCAGAGGCCCGCTGACGAGGCCACCGAACGGGATCGGGGCGGCGCCGCGGATGCGCCCCGGCGGATGGGCGCTCTGGCGCAAACCGAGGGCCCGGTCGAGGAGGAGCTCGCCGAGATCGACGGGGTGGCCGCTCCGGTCGCCGAGCCAGGTGCCGACGATTTCAGATCCAAGTCCGTGCAACCGGCGGGAGATCCCTGGCACGCGCTGCCCGGCGAGCGACTGGCCGGTGACGCTGATCGAGCCGCTGGCTGCTACCGCCTTGAATTCGGGTGGTCTCCTGGCGTGGGCTATCTGCCGGGAACCATGGACCTCACGGCCGTTGAATCGGACGACTGGACCGGGCAATCGGTGTACGGGATCGAGATACCCGGCGATGCTCAGTCACGGTTGCACGAGGCCATATGGACGGCCCAGTCGCGGGACTCGATCTGGCTCCGGCTGGTCACCGGAGATGACAGGAGCGCGTTCACCGTCCGGGCCGAGAGAGCGGGAGACGACTGGGCGGGAGAGGCGCGCGTTCTGACGCCTGGATCGCCGGTGTCACGGGGCCAGACGCGCGGTTCCGTCTTCCTGGTGCGGACTCCCTGCGAGCGACCGTGACGAGGGCGGAAAGACCGGGCCGCGGACTGATGCGGCGATTGCGGTCAGCGAGGGACATCTACGAGGGCATCTACTTCGCGCCCTACCGAGCGACCATCCACCGGGAGTACCTGCGCGAGCGGGACCTGCTCTTCGTGCTCGGATTCTCTGATCTACTCGGGGTGCCGAGCCCGCTACAGTTCTATACGCTCGAGATGTTGCCGGAGGTTCTCGAGCGATTCCACGAATGGCATCTACGGATGGGAATGGAAGAGGCACCGGACGGCGGATTTCGGTGTTGCTGATCGTATCATGCCGGGTTTGACCGATTTGCGCGAGGCCATGACCCGTCCCGTTCTGTTCTTCGGGGGGAAGGGGGGCGTGGGCAAGACCACCGTCGCCGCCTCTCGGGCACTCGGCTCGGCTGCCGAGGGGACCCCGACGCTCCTGGTCTCGACGGACCCGGCCCACTCGACCAGCGACGCGCTTGGGGTCAATCTCGGTTCGGAAGCCCGTGCGATCGGGCCGAACCTCTGGGGCATCGAGCTGGACCCGGCTGCGGAGGCTGAGCGGTACATGGCGGAAGTGACCGCGCGTATCGGTGACGCGGTGCCGCCTCGACTGGCTGGCGAAGTGGAGCGGCAACTGGCCGTGGCCCGCGCCTCGCCGGGATCAGAGGAGGCCGCTCTGTTCGATCGATTCGCCCGAATCGTCGCGGAACGGAGTTTCGGCCGCATCGTGTTCGACACGGCCCCGTCCGGGCAAACCCTGAGACTTCTCTCCCTTCCGGAGCTCATGGCGGCCTGGATGGCGGGGCTGATCGCACAGCGAAAGAAGATCACGACGCTCGGCCGAATGTGGCGCAACGTCGCCGGTGATTCCGCGGGCTCGGACAACCGCGGCAGGGACGTGATCCTGGAGGCCCTGGAAGAGAGACGCGAGCGGTTCGAGGCGGCCCGAGAGGTGCTGCGGGATCCAGGACGGACCGCGTTCCTGTTCGTCACGATAGCCGAGAGATTGCCGGTTCTCGAGACACACCGGATCATGACCGCCCTTTCCGGGCACGGTATTCCGGTCGGTGGCGTGATCGTCAACCAGGTCATGCCGGACTCCAGCACGGACGCATTCGCGGTTCGCCGAAAACAGCGAGAGTCCGCGAACCTGGCCGACATCGAGGAACGGTTTGGCGCCTGGCCGCTCGGCTATCTCCCACTCCTCGACCGTGACCCTGTGGGTGCGGAGCGACTGGGCGGCCTTCTCGACCTGCTGAGGGCGCAGAGCACGGAGGATCTCCTTTGAGCTCCATCGTACTGCTCGTGGTCGGTGTTAGCGCCTTCCTTACTGGCTACAGGGTCTATTCACGCTACATCGCGCGCCGGATCTATCAATTGGATCCCGATTTCGTGACGCCGGCCCACGAGTTCGAGGACGGCGTGGACTACGTTCCCACGAACCGTCATGTGCTGTTTGGCCATCACTTCACGTCCGTCGCCGGGGCCGCTCCGATCGTGGGGCCAGCCATCGCCGTCATCTGGGGCTGGCTGCCAGCGTTCCTCTGGGTCGTCGTAGGTACGGTGTTCGCCGGGGCCGTGCACGACTTCGGGACCTTGTGGATCTCCACGCGTCACAAGGGGAACTCGATCGGGACCCTGGCGGAGTCGATCGTGGGAGATCGCGCCCGCGTCCTCTTCCTACTTCTGATCTTCTTCCTCCTGCTCATGGTCAACGCCGTGTTCGCCGTCATCATCGCGAACCTGTTCATGGCGAATCCCGGCGCGGTATTGCCGGTGTGGGGAAGCCTCGTCGTGGCGGTGGTGGTGGGATTCCTGATCTACCGGACCGGGGCCGGCATCCTCGTTCCTTCGCTCGCGGCCCTGGTGATCCTGTACGCGCTGATATGGATCGGCCAGTACGTGCCGATCAGTCTGCCGGACGCTCTTGGCTTTTCACCGTCCAGCGCGCAGCTCTCTGCGGCCGGGTCGGACGCCTCGGCCGCGGCGTCGGCCGCCGCCCTCGACGGGCAGCGGGTCGGTTGGATCATCATTCTGTTCCTCTACACGTTCTTCGCCAGCGTGCTTCCGGTCTGGCTGCTCCTGCAGCCTCGGGACTACGTGAACGGCCATCAGCTGTTCGTAGCCCTCGGCATCATCGGCGCCGGGGTGCTCGTCGCGAACCCGCCCGTCGTCGCTCCGGCCGTGAACACCAACCTCCCGGCCGACGCTCCGGCCTGGTTTCCCCTGCTGTTCATCACGATTGCCTGTGGCGCCATCAGCGGCTTCCATGGCCTGGTGGCATCGGGGACCTCTTCCAAGCAGCTGGATCGCGAGCCGGACGCTAGGTATGTCGGTTACGGGGGAGCTCTCGGGGAGGGGGCCCTGGCCCTGACGTCGATCCTGGCGACGACGGCTGGTTTCGCGCTCTACGTCGGAATCGATGGATGGCACGCCCACTACGGATCGTGGGCGGCCGCCTCGACCGGGGCGACCACGGCCTTCGTGCACGGGGTTGGGGTCCTGGCCGAAGGACTGGGTATACCGCACGGCGTTGCGACGATCTTCGCGGCCGTCGTGGTGATCAGTTTCGCGGCCACCACCCTGGATACGAGCGTGCGGCTGCAGCGCTACATCATTGCCGAGCTGGGAGTGGAATACCGCGTGAAGGCCGTCCAGAACCGCTGGGTGGCGACTTTGATCGCCGTGGCCAGTTGCGCGCTGCTGGCCCTTGGGTTGGACCGCGGGGCCGGCGGAATGCGGCTGTGGCCCCTGTTCGGTACGACCAATCAACTGCTTGCCGGTCTCAGCCTCCTGGTTCTCACCCTGTTCCTGGTGAAGCTGGGCCGCCGCGCCTGGGTTACGGCAATCCCCATGGCATTCCTGCTTTTTATGACTACATGGGCCATGATCCTGAACCTGGTGAGATTCGCGGGGGACGATCAGGTCCTCCTGACCGTGGTGGGAGCCGCGATCCTGGTGCTCGAGGTCTGGCTGCTGTTCGAGGCCTTCTCGGCGATGAGGCGATTGCTCAGAGCCCGGAGTTGATCCAGGGAAGGGTCCATCGTGACAGTGTCGGCCTTCTTCGACTAAGCGATCGGTCGAGCTGGCCTGTCTATGGAGATGGTCGCGGCGCGGTCGTTTTCGGGTGCGCTCCCCGCGCCGAGGAGTGTGATACGCAAGCTCGAACTTCCGGGTCTTACGGCGCACGTGCTCTCCGCAGTTCGATCACGCTCGGCGTCGAGGCGGCGCAGCAGCGTACGACACCTATCGGCGACGTCATCCCTGGTTCACGGGAGTCGAGATCAATGCCCTCGGCTATCGGCTGCTCGGCGAGGGTCGGATCGAGGCTGCGGTCGCAAGAGGCGATCGCGGATCTGCGGAACTGACGGGGAGATCGGCGGAGGAACTCGAAGTGGGAGATAGAGGGTGATATGGCGCAGACCGGGCGGCCGTGTCATCTTTCCGCCGCTTCAACACCCTTTCGACGTGGAGAAGACCGGATGTCCGAAGTCCTGTCGTTGTTGGCGCTCGTCGCCGTGGCGGTCGTATGGAGCCGCAGCGGCTGCGGGTGAGGAAAGCGCTGACCCGCCGGAGGCGGGCACGCTGAATAGTCATACCGGGGAGTAGCTCAGTCCGGCAGAGCACTGGCTTTGGGAGCCAGGGGCCGCGGGTTCAAATCCCGCCTCCCCGATTCAGGCCGCGGGTAGTTGTTCGCAGGCGATACCTGCTCAGGGTTTACGCCCTTCGGGCTCCAACAGCGCACGCTTTGCGTGCTCAAGGTCGAGGCTGCGCCTCGACACCGAATCCCGCCTCCCCGATTCAAAGGGTCGTCGACCACCGAGGCGCGAGCCTAAACCCCCAGCGCGGCCGTCGCCCGCGGGTAGTCCTCGGCGCGAATGTACAGCACGTATCCGTACGCGCCTTTCCCGTCCGTCACCGCAGTGGATGCGTACACGTTCACGCGTGACTGGAAGAGCTGCTGGTGAACTTCCACCAGGGCTCCTAGTTCATCGTCACCCTGAACGAGCAGGGCAGGGTGAGGACCGTCAAGGGACATTCCGGCACCCGCCGCGGCAGTCTCCAGTCTCGCGGACTCCTCGGGGAACAAGGTCATCTGCGTGCGAATCGGCCCCACGGGAACCGCCGTGAAAGCGAGAAGGTCAACGCCCAGCGAGGCAAGGCGCGAGAGGATCTTGTAGGCCTCGCCCGGTTGGTCTTCGACCGTCGTGTAGTAGTACTCGACCCGGCGGATTCGGTAAGCCATCTCAGCCCTCCGTGCTGCGGTTCGGCGAGGTTGGATCCTGCGGACCCCCGCTGTCTGGCGCCCCCCGGGGGACGGGCGCGCGTGTCGTTCGGCCGACGGTTGCGGCACATCGTCCACGGACCACAATACACCGGAAGACCCTTGAAGGTCGAGGCCCCCGCTCGCCGCTAATTACCGGGCCGGTAGCGACGGACCAGGTCCGCCTCGATCTGGTCTTCCGTGAACGCAATCGGCTTGAGTTCACCGCGGGAGAACATCTCCGTCTGGTCATCGTAGTGCTCGGACGACGGGTCGCCCGTCTGGCCGAAGACCAGGATGGAATACGCCCTGGGAATCGAGTCGAACTCGACCGCCAGGATCCAGGCGTCGCCACTGTAGGCCCGAAGCCGGCCGTCCTCATCCGGGTCGAATGCGAGGTGACGGAAGCAGCCCAGGTAGGACGGACAGCCGCTGACGGGAACGTCCACCTCGCCCCAGCGCACCCTGTGCACGTCTCCCCAGGCGATGTCCCAGCTCCCGTAGAGGTCCGTGGCTTCGTCCACCGCGGCAGCAAAGGCCTGCGCGGCAAGCTGGGGGTTGTCCAGCCCTTCGGGCGTGGTGGTCGGCTCCATGGGATCCCAGGCCCGTGCGTAGTCTCCTCCCAGGCCGTCGTACTGGCCGACCCACAACTCGAATAGCACGCCGCCCTTACTGTCCGCCCTCGAGGAATTGTCCCAGGCGTCGATGAGGTCGATGGCCGAGGCGACCTCGCCGACCGCGCCGGAGGCCCGGACGGCCCGAACCAGGTCGTCCTTCACCCGGTCGGCCATCAGCATTCGAGGTGAGTGCTTGAGTTCGATGACCTGCTCGAGAGTCACACCCTCGGCACTGCGGAGAAGCTCGAGCGCCAACTGGCTTCGCAATCGGAGGCTCCGCTCCGGCCATGCCGCCGGAACGGCCGGGGCGTCAATCAGCTGCTCGAGATTCGAGTAGTGAAACGAGTCGTTCTCGTTGTGGAGATACCCGCTGGCCGGGTTCAGGAGTTGGGGCAACGAGTCAAACGGGACGAGGTCCTGCCACACTTCGCTCCGCGAGGTGATGGGGATCGCCACCGTGTCGCGTCCCGATGGGTGGGGAAGAACCGGAATGGCGGCGTTCCAAACGTAGAAGATGTTCCCCGCGCCGTCGGCGTAGGTGAAGCTGGATTCCTTCATCGCCCGGAGCCGCATGGCATCCTTCCACTCCTCGAGCGTTGAAGCCTGCATCATGCGGAGGAACTGCTCCGTGCGCCGGTACTCACCCCAATCTGCCGATCGAACCACATAAAGCGTGTCGGCGGTGCGGTCGACGACGGGGCCGATTTCTGTATCGAGGAACGCCCGCGTGACGGTCTCCACGCCCGACGGACCGGAGACCTTGACCTGCAACTCCGTGGATCGCGAGGGGCACGGACTCTCCGTCCAGCAGGTAGGCCTCGGAATTCTCCGGGATCTACCGTCAGGGCGTAGAACTCCTCGATGTCGGGCGAGTTGTTCGTCGTGCTCCAACCGAGGTTCGCGTTGAATCCACCGTTGAAGTACATGGGATATCCGACCCTGAAGTCACCATAGAAGTCGATCACCCCGGGCACCGTGATGTGCGCTTCGTAGTAAACGCTGTACCGACCCGCTCCCCACGAGAAATGCGGGTTTCGGACGAGAATCGCGTTGCCACTGGCCGTACGGGACGGCCCCACGGCCCAGGCGTTGGATCCATCACCGGAAGCCGCCGCTGAGTCGCTCGCCGCTCGGCGCGCCGCCTGGCTGCCCAGGAATCTCCGCGTGGCTCCCTCCAGCCTTTCGTCCACCCAGTGCGCGGCAACGTCTACGCCCGTAAACCGGTCGCTGGCCCATTCCTGGACCCGCTCCGGATGCGACGCGATGAACCGGTTGACCGCGGCAGCGTAACCTTCGTAGATCGCTCGGGTTTCCTCGTCCAGGGTCGGATACGCCTGCGCCGCCAGTTGGTGGCGGCGGCGCCACCAGAAATCAGACTCGACCAGGTCCTGTCCCTTGAACAGCGCAAGTTCACCCCTGGCCATGGTGAGTCGCTCCACCACGAGCTGGCCATAGTCCTCCATGTGAGCCCAGGCGAGCCCGTAGGCCATGGATCCGAGGTCCTCGGCGAGGATATGGGGGACGCCATACGACGTGCGCCGGATCTCGACCCGATCAGCGTAATCCTCGCCCGCGTAGCCGTCGCATCCGGACAGCGTCAAAAGCAGGGGAGCCAGGATCCACACTCGACTTGGACTTGCTCGTCGGGATGTCGTCATGTCGCTTACCTCGTGAGACACGGTCACAGGGACGTTCCAGGGCTATTGAGAATCGAGTCGAAACGTAATGACGAACGCGTCAGAGAGACAGGCAGTTGATGGTGCGATACCGGCGGTAGCCGCGTGTCTGACGGGCTTGCTCGTTTCAGTCTCCGCCTGTGTCCCAGAGCGTCCCATGGATCAGGAGGTCGTGCCGGGGATCGAGGTCCTCGCCGGGGACTCTGCCCACCTTCTCGCCGGGCTACGGGTCGGTCTCATCACGAACCACACGGGCGTCGCTCGGGACGGTACCCCCGGGGCCCAGCTCCTTCTCGACGCAGGGATCGAAGTCACAGTCCTTCTCGCTCCGGAGCACGGTCTACGGGGAAGCGATCAGCCGGGTGAGGCGGCTCGGGATACGATCGATCAGGACTCCGGACTCCCGGTCCACTCGCTGTATGGCGAGCGCCGCATTCCTGACCCGGCATTGCTCCGGGAACTCGACGCTCTCGTGTTCGATGTCCAGGACGTAGGAGCCCGTTACTACACGTACGTGTCCACCATGGCAGAGGCGATGCGCGCTGCCGCCGGCTCCGGGCTCCTGTTCGTGGTGGCGGATCGACCGAACCCCATAGGCGGTGAGCTGGTGCAGGGAAACGTGCTTGACTCCGCGTTCGCATCCTTCGTGGGCCTCTTCCCCATCCCCATGCGACACGGCATGACCGCGGGAGAGCTCGCACTGATGTTCAACAGCGAGTTCGGCATCGGAGCCAGGCTCATCGTCATCGCCGCCGGCGGCTGGGAGCGGTCCAGGTGGGCTGACCAAACGGGTGTGCTCTGGATCCCCACCTCACCCAACATGCCCGACCTCGAGAGCGCCACGCACTATCCCGGCACGTGCCTATTTGAAGGGACGAATCTGTCGGTGGGCCGAGGTACTGAGCGCCCGTTTCAGCAGATCGGGGCGCCCTGGCTGGACCCGGAGGAAGTGATCGCCGGCGTGGCCGCGGTGTCCTTTCCGGGAGTTCGCCTGGTGCCCGTGAGCTTCACTCCCCGCGGCGCAGACGACGGCAAGTTCGAGGGACAGCAAGTCCAGGGGATCCGGCTGGAGGTAACGGACCGCGGTACCTACGATCCGACGAGAACCGCCGTGGCCCTGCTGCGGGAAATCCGGCAGTCCGCAGGCGCCGATTGGGCCTGGCGACCCGCCGCGTTCGACCGGCTGGCAGGTACCGATCAGCTACGGATCGCCGTGGACGAGGGAAGGGGCGTGGAAAGCATAGTCAGGGACTGGGCCAGCGGGCTCGAGGCCTTTCAAACGGCCCGGGCCCGGTATCTCATCTATCCCTGAGGCGCGCTACTCTTCGTCGAGAACTTCCGCCAACCTCTTCTCGTCATAGTAGTCGAGCTTGTGCAGCGGCATGACGACGCTCGACAGAACGTTCAGCACGTGCGCCGCGATGCGCTTGTAGAATCGCGCCCCCATGACGACACACGTCGCGGTCGCCGCCGAGTAGTCGCTGCGCGCCACCCGCCCGACGACGGCGTCACACCGACGAGTCAGGTCCCGGCCTTCCCGGATCAACTCCACGGCACGCTCGTGATCAGACGACTCGAACACCGAACCGATCTCCGCGAACCCGCCCTCGATCTCTCTACGGATCTCTATCATCTCCTGGATGATCTCATCATCCGGGAGAGCCGCGGGATGGTAGTCCCGCGCCTCGGCAAGATTCTTGGCGTAGTCACCGATGCGTTCGACATCCTTCACCAGGCTCATGAGGAGCAAGCAGTAGGGAACCGAAGACCTTCCGGAGGCGAGCGAGAGATGGGCGATGACTAGCTTGCGGATCTTCCTCTCCAGCTTGTTGACCTTGACGTCGGTCTTGTAGACCGTCGTCCGGGCGTCGGCCTGGAGCGAGTCCGAGAAGAAGACCTCGCCCGCGACGATCGTCATGTCGTAGGTCAGCCCCAACATCTTCGAGAACTTCTCTCCCATTTCGGCCAACGGCTCGCCGGCGCGGAAGATGCTGAGCAGTTCCTTGAGCATCACGTACCTCCGATTACAGCGCCCGGTTCAACAATGCGAACAGGGCGGGTAGTCCATAGAACAGAATCAGAATATAGGCGATCGCCAGCGCCTTGGACCTGACCGCAAGTCGAGCCAGGCGCCTCGCCGCATTCAGCGGAATCTCCCGTATCCTCCTGATGGGGTAGATCAGCGTCGTGGCGCTCACATTGAACAGAAGGTGAACCACGGCGATCGTCACCCCCGCCAGTGCATTGGGCCCCGTCACCGCCAGAGCGGCGAGGAAGGCGGTCACCGTCGTGCCGATATTCGCCCCGATCGTGATCGGGAAGGCCTGCTCGCAGGGTGATCAGGCCCGCGCCCGCGAGTGGCACCAGCAGGGACGTCGTGATCGAACTGGACTGCACCATCACTGTGACCACGACTCCGAGAATCATGGCCACGATTGGAGACGTGTACAGCCCGCGTGACACCATCGTCTCGACCCGCGAACTCATGGCGCTCCGCATCACCTTGACCAGGAACAGCAGCGCGAAGTAGATGAGCAGGCCCGAGACCAGTATCAGAAGAGCCGCCTGCAGCCGCTCGGAATCCGTGACGGCGTGGATCACCGCCTTGATGGGCTTGAGAGCCGCCTTCAACGCTCCCTTGATCGGGCTATCGTAGTCCACTCCCCCGAGACCCGTGAGAGAGGACGACAGCCAGGTCGCCGTCTTCTGCAGGTACCCCGTGGCCATCTCCAGGGGGAGCAGATATGGCGACGGCCATGAAGTTGAAGAAGTCGTGGACGGTGGCCACCGAGAAGGCGCGGTAGAACTCGTCCTTCCGTCCCATGTGGGCCAGGGACACGAGCGTGTTCGTCACCGTGGTCCCAATGTTGGCTCCCATGATCATCGGAACGGCGTTGGCGATCGGGAGCGCGTTCTCGGGCGCCGCGACGAGTCCCACGATCAGCGAGGTGGAAACGGAAGAACTCTGGACGAGAGTCGTGGCCAGGATACCCACCATGAGACCCATGAACGGATTCTCGGTGGCCTGCGAAGAAGGAGTCCAGCAGTCCGCGTCCCAGGGACTTGAACGCGTCCCCCAGGCCGTTGACGCCCAGGAGGAAGATGAACAGCAGCGCCAGCACGGCGAGGACGCGCGCGAGTGGGCGATCCATTATCGGGCGTACGGCAGCCGGACTGAGCCCCTTGTCCGAATCCAAGGCTGATCTCACTGATAGCAGGTGAGCGTGCGCCGAAACCGCAGGTCTACCGTCCGCTGATTTGGACGAAATGCGGTGCGGGCGCAAAGTGCCGAGGTGAGGTTCGTCGAGCAAGGGCCTCGACGAGGCCCATTCGCTTGCGGGGCGATAGCTCAAGCGAGTCTAGTTGCAGGTCGGAGAAATGCGACGGTTCCGGCCGGACATCGATCACTAAGCCCACAACAGCAAGGGCGGCGAACGTCGAAGAACTCCACAACGTGCTGTCGAATTTTTCGACGCTACTGCTAACCCGTATTTTCGGAATGACATAAAGCGAGCCGTCCAATACTCGACGCGAGAGTCGCGTCGAAATTGTCGACACTCGTTCTCGAACCACACCATCGCCGGATTCTCACCTTGTCTTTGTAAACCATGAGCCCGCATTGGGATACAGGCCTCGTCCGTCATCCGTTCGCTGTGGCACCTTGCTTGCCTTACTGAAAGTCGAACGGCTACGCCCGGCCGTGTTCGCGGGCCTCCGAAATGACGGACGGCGCGAACCGGACCGAAGGCAGAACAGTCGGGGAGGAAACAATGCTTGCAGCCGTCTTCTTCTTACTCGTGGTGGCCCTCCTGACCGGTCACTACTTCCTCATCGAGAGGCCCCGCCGAATCGCGGCCGAATCGTCTGCTCCGCTTAGTGCCCTTCCGGTCCGGGAACTCATCAATGGCGTGCCGGCAGGGGTCTTCCTGCAGCCGACGTTTACGTGGGGCCAGGTACGATCTGGCGGTGACGTCGAGGTCGGTGTCCACCCCATGCTTCTGTCACTTCTGGGTCCCGACGCGGAACTGGAGATGCGGAGGGCAGGAGAGCGCGTCAGGAAGGGCGAACCCTTGATGACGATCGGAAATGGGGAGCGCCGGCTGGTCGTCCGGTCCCCGATCTCCGGCAGCATCAGCATGGCTAACGCAACTCCGTCCGGTGCGACGGGCTGGCAGATTCGAAGCGACCGGACGTGTCTCATCGAGCCCGAGAATCTGTCCGTCGAGGTCCCGACCTGGATGCTCGGCAAGCCCGCTGTCGACTGGAGTCGGGCGCAGTATGGACGCATTCGAGATCACCTCCTCGAGACAACAGCTGATCCGGCAACCGGACTCGCGCTCGCCGATGGTGGCGAACTGCCCGTCGGGGCTCTGAATCAACTGGATGCGGCCGCCTGGGCGGACTTCGAGGACGAGTTCCTCTCCGCGTGACCCCGTGCGGAGCGTGACAGCAGGGAGACAGTGGTCATCCCCCCGGACCCTTGCCCTCTCAGGAGGCCGAGATGCGTAGACGGTCTGCCGTAAAGACGATGGCCCTTGCCGCCGGGTCTACCCTGGCGGGAAGGAATCTGGCCCAGGCGCGCCCGCCGAGTCGAGAGAACCCCCTGGTGGCCACGGCCGAGTCGCGTGCCATCCTGGTGGATACCACGAAGTGTCTCGGCTGCCGGATGTGCGAGCGAGCCTGCGCCGAGTCCAACGGACTGCCGGAGCCGGCGAAATCCGTCGAGCCTGGCAAGCTCCGCGACACGTCGGAAACTCAGTTCACCGTCGTGAACCGCTATGAGACGGAGAACGGCCCGGTGAACGTCAAGCGTCAGTGCATGCACTGTCTGCAACCGGCGTGCGCGTCGGCCTGCCTCACGAAGGCCATGCTCAAGACGGCTGATGGTCCGGTGATTTGGCGGGGTGACAAGTGCATGGGCTGCCGCTTCTGCATGCTCTCGTGCCCGTTTGATGTCCCGAAGTTCGAGTACGACAGCGCGAATCCGCGCATTCAGAAGTGCTCGATGTGCTTCGACCGACTCCGGGAGGGAGAGTCGCCGGCCTGCGTCTCCGGGTGTCCGGCGAAGGCCACCGTCTTCGGGACCCGCACGGAGATGCTGGAACTCGGATGGTCGAGGATCTACCAGGAGCCCGACAAGTACGTGCACCACATCTATGGTGAGCATGAGGCCGGAGGTACCGGGCTGCTCTACCTGGCTTCCGTGCCCTTCGATCAACTCGGCTTCCGTACTGACCTCAGTCAACAGGCGTATCCGACTTTCACTCGCGAATTCCTGTACGCGGTCCCGTTCGTATTGACGATGTTCCCGCCCTTCCTGCTTGCCGTGAGCAGGGCCACGGCCGGGTATCGTCAGGAAGATCCGGAGGCCTGAACATGGTGACCGTCACGGCGGATACACCCGGTTTCTGGAACGGAACTCGACGCTTCGCCCGGTTCCTGGCAGGTGAAATGAAGCCTCGCGGGAGGCTGCTGACGCCGTTCAACGTGATCACCGTCGCTGATCATGGCCACGGCTGCGGTGATTCTGTATGTCCGCTTCACCCGGGGCCTCGGCTCGGTGACGAATCTCAACCAGGACGTCCCGTGGGGCCTGTGGATCGGGTTTGACGTGATCACGGGAGTGGCGTTCGCCGGGGGGGCCTACGTCCTCACGCTTCATGGTGTACATCCTCAACCAGGAAAAGTACCAGCCCGATCGTGCGCGTGACGGTCCTGAACGGCTTCCTGGCCTACGTGTTCTATGCCGGAGCCCTGTTGCTGGACCTCGGGCGCCCGTGGAACGTGATCAACCCGATCATCGGCAACTCGTTCGGTGTCAGCTCCGTGCTGTTTCTCGTGGCGTGGCACTTCCTCCTCTACATGACCGCCGAGCTTCTCGAGTTCGCGCCCGCGATCGCTGAGTGGGCTGGCTGGCCTCGGCTGCGCCGCTGGCTCAACCGGCTGACGCTAGGGGCGGTCATATTCGGCATCACGCTTTCGACCCTGCATCAATCGGGTCTCGGGGCTCTGTATATGATGGCCCGGGACAAGGTCCACCCGCTGTGGTACTCGGAGTTCATTCCCATCATGTTCTTCGTGTCCAGCATCTTCGCCGGACTCTCCATGGTCATCTTCGAGGGATCAATCACGCACCGGGTATTCCATCACCGAGTGGGGCCGGATCTCGAGAGATCGCACGACTCCATCGTCCGGGGCCTGGCCCGAATCTGCGCCGGGACGCTCTTCGTCTACCTGTTCATGGAGTTGATCGTCTTCGTACATGGACAGAAATGGGACTACCTCGCAACGGGCTGGGGCGCCTGGTACTTGCTGGAGGTTGTGGGATTCGTGGCGGTTCCCAGCGTTCTATTCCTCCGAGGGGTGGCTCGTAAGAGTCCCAGGGTGATCGGCACCGCCGCGATTCTCACTCTCGTGGGGATCGTGCTGAACCGACTCAACATCTCGGTGATCGCCTTCAAATGGTACTTGCCGGTGCGTTACGTACCTACCTGGCAGGAAATCGTCGTCACACTCGCCGTCCTGTCGGCTGAGATCTGGGTGTTCCGATGGGTGGTCAACCGGATGCCGGTCCTTGACGCCGCGCACGTGCCGTCGGACCGGGTGGAGCGCGTAGAGCGTGCTTCGGCGTCCGCAGCCTGAGAGGGTACAGAGATGGAAGGCATGGGTGCAGTGGATATCTTCGCGACGAAGGGTATCGAATACCTCATCGTCATCTTGTTCCTGGCCGCGCTCGTCTTCTACTGGAAGCTGCTCGGGCCGGAGGAGCCTGATACCGCGCCTGCCGGAGCCCGGCCGGCGCGCAGGGGATGGTTCTCCGCCCCTCGCGACTACCTGTTCCACCCCGGTCACGCGTGGGCGGCGCCCGAGGACGGTAGGATCTACCGCGTGGGAATGGACGATTTCGCGCAGCAACTCGTCGGGGAACCGTCGGCTCTTGATCTCCCCAGTCCGGGAGACCCGGTCAGACAGGGAGAACTGGGATGGACGGTGCGGGTGGGTCCCCGCTCGGTTCGGATGCTGTCTCCGGTCGACGGGGTCGTGGATTCTGTCAATTCCGAAGTTCGGAGTTCACCAGCCATCGTTAACGATCAGCCCTACGAGCGGGGCTGGCTGCTGAAGGTTCGCGTGACCGATCCCGGGAAGCTTCAGCGGAACCTTCTCTCGGCGGACGTGGCCCGGGATTGGCTTGACCGGGCGGCCGAAGGGCTGCGGGCCATGTGGACCCGGGAACTGGGCGTCGCGCTTCCCGACGGTGGTGCACCGGTCAAGGGTTTCGGCAGGGCAATGTCGGACGATCGCTGGGACGAGTTGGCGGAGGAACTCCTTCTTAGCTCGAGTCTGCCGGACAAGCTGGGAGGCTGATGCGACGCCGCTCACGGCAAGATGGAAGGAGCTGAAGATGGACAGCGCGGGGACGACCAGAATGCCACACGAGGAGCTTCCCTGCATCTGGGTCCTGTCGGGTGTGCTGAGCTATCGTCTGTGCGATCGGGACTATGAGTGCGACGGGTGTGAGCTGTATCACGCTCTCAGCGGAGAAGGAAGAGCATCCTGCCACCGCGTCGAAGGACTGCCGCCGGATTCGGGTCACATATCCGACGCGGCTTCACCTTCGGGGCAGGCCAACGCACACCTCTCGCACCTGCTGGCCGGTTGCCGGTTGTACCTCGACCGGCCTTACCGGCCACCGCACTTCTGGCTGACGGAAGACGGGACCGATCGCCTCACGGTGGGCCTCGACGGATCCCTCCTGAGAATGCTGAGCCCAATTCGACGCGTCGTAAGTCCGGGACCGGGCCTTTGCCTGGACCGTGACCAGCCCTGCGGCTGGATAGCGAGAGAGCAAATGGCCGTACCGCTCCGGATGCCGATTGCCGGGGAGGTTGTTGAGACGAACGCGGCGTACGCGGAAGCGGGCGAACCGTGCCGGCTGCCGGAGGGAGACGACTGGTTGTTCCGCGTGCGACCATCGGAGTCCCTGAATAGCGTACCCAGACTGGTACGCGGCGAGGATACTCTCGCCTGGTACGCCGATCGACTCCGAGCGGTGAAGCGGGCGATCCTCGCTTCGGTAACGCTACCGCTCGAGTCAGCCGTGGGACCGGTCATGGCCGATGGTGGGGAGCCACAACCCTCTCTCGCAAGCGTCTTGGGAAAGCAGGCATTCGAGGATTTGATCGCGGAGATCTCACGCGGGTGACGACCTGGGTCATGCCAGGTGCGCGCGGGAATCAGGTCGCCACGAATTCTCCCGCGAGGCACACATTGTGCAAGGATTCAACAGCGTAGAGCTGGTTCGCTACTGATCCGCCGGACAGTGCTCCCTTCGCACTCCCACGGCCGTCGATTCGGCCAGCGGCGCTAAAGCGAGGCGACCCATGGGCAAGCCTGCCTGGACCTCGGTTCTGAAGTCCGCCATCAGCATCCGTCTGTTTGCGATTCTGTTTCTCTCCATCCTCGGCCTGTTCTTCATCTACGCGAGCATCGTTAACCACTATCGGGACACAATGACACTGGAGCTGGTGCGCTCCGAGGCGTTTCGGGCCAGCAGCTTCATCAAGAAGAGTCTGACGGTGGAGATGATGGAGAAGGAGCGAGATCGCATCCAACGTACGCTGCTGCAGTTGGGCGCCGAGCCCGGCATGGAAGCGATCCGCATCTACAACGATCGTGGAGGAATCGAGTTCTCCAGCCGGTTGGATGAGATCGGGACGACCGTGTCGCTCGATTCGGACGCGTGCCGGGGCTGTCACGCCAGCCCCGATGCTCCGACAGTCCTGCCTACCGGGGAGCAGAGTCAGATCTACACGCAGGCTGACCGAAGCCGAGTTCTCGGAGTTCTGAATCCGATCATGAACGAGGAGGGATGCTCTTCGGTCGGGTGCCATAATGCCGATCAGAGGGTGCTCGGGGTGCTGGATGTGCGGCGGTCGCTAGCGGGCGTCGATGCAGCGATGTCCATCGCGACTTGGCGCAGCGGAGCAGCCGGACTGGGAATCATCTTCCTGTCGGCCCTCGTGATAGCGCTCATCGTTTATGACTCAATCCACATTCCGGCAAAGAAACTTCAACGTGGAACCGAGGCCCTCGCTGCGGGGAACCTGGACGTCTACATCGACCTGCGGCGCTCTGACGAGCTGGGCCAGCTCGCCCGGTCGTTCAACGAAATGGCCAGAAACCTCAAGACCGCCGATTCCGAGCTGCGCGACTGGTCGCAGACCCTGGAAGACAGGGTGGGCGAGAAGACCGCCGAACTCAAATCCATCAACCAGCAGATGATCCGGGTCGAGCGAGCGGCTTCGCTCGGACGCATGGCCGCGACGGTGGCGCATGAGCTGAACAACCCGCTTTCCGGGATCGTGACGTACTCGCGGGTGATCGCACGTCAGGTAGAGAAGGGCATGAGTCCCGGAGAGCCTCAGGAAAAGGTTATGGAGGAGCTTGACCTCATTCGGTCTGAATCGATGCGCTGCGGGCGAATCGTCAAGGACCTCCTTACGTACGCCCGAGAGTCTCCGCACGAGTTCAAACCCGAACATCTTCACGACCTGATCGATCGGGTCACGAAACTTGCCGGACACCACCTGGAGCTCGGCTCGGTGGAGGTGAACCTCTTGCCGGGCATTTCCGATGACACCGTGGTGTGTGACGGAGATCAGATCGTTCAAGCCCTTCTCGCAATGACGATCAACGCCGTGGAGGCGATGCCGGAAGGCGGGGAGCTCACGGTGCGCACGGCGCCGGGCGAGTCCGATGCGGACCGCACCGTAACGCTCGCCATCGAGGACACGGGCACCGGAATTCCGGAGGCCATTCGTGGCCGGATCTTCGACCCGTTCTTCAGCACGAAGGCGGAGACCAGCGGAGTCGGACTGGGCCTCGCGGTCGTGTACGGGATCGTCAGTCGCCACGGTGGGACCATCCGAGTGGATTCGGGACCCGGACCCGGGACCACGTTTCTGATCGAACTGCCTCGTGAGCCGGTCACGGCTCCTCCATCCACGTACGGAATCGACAGCAACGAGTGGCGGACATGAAGAACGGAAAGAAGATATTGATCGTCGACGACGAAATGTCGGTGCGGAACTCTCTGAAGGAGTGGTTCCTGGAGGACGGTTTCGCCGTCGAGACCGCTGAAGATGGCAACGTGGCCCTCCAGCGCATGCACTCCGGTCCCTACGACATCGTGATCATCGACCTCAAGATGCCCGGCATGGACGGGATCACCCTGGAGCGGCGGATCCGGGAGATCGACAAGGACGCCGCCATCATCATCCTGACGGCCTTCGCGTCCGTGGAGACCGCGGTGGAGGCCCTCAAGCTCGGTGCATTCGACTACGTCACGAAGCCCGTCGACCCGGACGAACTCTCGAACACTGTGCGCAACGCCCTCAAGCAAAGGCACCTGGAAAAGGAGAATCTTCGGCTCAAGGAAAACGTGTCCGAGCTGATGCTTCCCTCGCCGATTATCGGTGACAGCCCGCGGATGCGACGAGTCCTGGACCTGATTGCGACGGTCGCCGGGACCGACGCCAATGTGGTCATTCGGGGGGAGAGCGGTACCGGAAAGGAGCTCATCGCGCGGGCCATTCACTCGCAGAGTGAGCGCCGTTTCTTCCCCATCGTCGCCGTGAACTGCGGGTCCATTCCCGAGACGCTCCTGGAGAGCGAGTTGTTCGGGCACGAGAAGGGAGCGTTCACGGGCGCCCAGTACCGGAGGAAGGGAAAGATCGAACTGGCGCACGGGGGAACGCTGTTCCTCGACGAGATCGGAGACATTCCGGCGAAGATGCAGGTCGACCTCCTCCGGGTGTTGGAAACGCACCGTTTCCACCGGCTGGGAGGAAACCAGGAGATCGCGTCAGACTTCCGACTGGTATGCGCCACCAACCGGGACCTGGAGGCTCTGATCGAGGAGGGCGGCTTCCGGGAGGACCTCTACTACCGGATCAACGTGTTCGTCATCGACATCCCTCCTCTACGCGATCGACCCGAGGACATTCCAGCGCTGACAAGCCATTTCATCGAGAAGTACTCGCACGCCATGGGCAAGCCGGTGAAGGGGGTGTCGTCCGAGGTAGAAGACAGGCTGGTGTCCTACGGGTGGCCTGGCAACGTCCGGGAGCTGGAAAACGCCGTCGAGCGCGCCATGGTGGTCGGTCGAGAGTCCTCCGTCCAGCCCGCTGACCTGCCATTGCCCTTGACCGAGCGCGTGCCGGAACCCGAAGGCACGACGCTTGCCGCGCTGGAGCGAAGACATATCGAGCGAGTCCTGCGAGAGGAGCACGGGAACATCACGCGCGCGGCTGCGGCACTCGGAGTAGACCGCGGGACGCTGTACAACAAACTGCGACGATACGGCATCGAGCGGGCGTAGTGACCCCTTCCATCTACCTCGGTTTCCTCAACGGGTACTCGCCGGCATGGGCTGGACGCGTGATCGAGGGCTCGGCACGGGTCCTCGGCTGCCCGGTTGAGGCCGTGGAGCTGGAGATGGACCTGCCGCGCTACTACTCCGCGGATCGTGGGCAGTACAATGCCACGCTGATCCTCGCCAGCCTTCTCCGGCTTCACCCCGACCCGGCGGGAAAGATCGTAGGCGTCACGAGGGTCGACCTGTTCATTCCGGTCCTCACCTTCGTGTTCGGGCAGGCCCAGCTGGACGGGCCGGGCGCCCTGGTGTCCACCCACCGGCTGCGCAACGAGTACTACGGACTTCCGCGAGACCGGGAGCGGCTCATCGAGCGAACGATCAAGGAAGTGGTCCACGAATTGGGACATTCCTACGGGCTGGTCCACTGTCAGGATTATGGCTGTGTGATGCACGCGGCCACGTACGTCGAAGACGTGGATCTCAAATCGGCGGACTTCTGCCCCGCGTGCCGGCCCATGCTGCAGAAGGGCGAGACGACCGGGGCGACGGGCTGACTTCGGTCAGGCGGTCGCCTCGAAGACAGGATCCCCCAGAGCATCCATGTTCGGCCGCACTCCCAACCCCGGTGCCTCCGGTGCCGACATCCTCCCCTCGACGCGCTGAGGCGCACCCTCCGCTGTTCGCACCGTCACGTAGCTGTTGAAGTCGGTGGCGGTGAACAGGTACCGCGAAGGAGTGCTGTGCGCCAGGTGCGCGATCGCGGCCGTCACAATGTCTCCACCCCACGTGTCTTCGATCGTCATCCCGAGGCCGAGAGACACGCACAGGTCCCTGGCCTGACGGGCCCGGGTCAGGCCACCCAGCTTGCTGATCTTCAGGTTGACGACGTCGGCGGCGGCGTCCGCATGCGCTCTCACCAGCGTGGCTGCCGAATCGATCGATTCATCGAGTATGAACGGGTGGTCGATACCTCGCCTGACGCCCAGACATTCGTCGTACGATTCGCAGGGCTGTTCGATGTACACGTCCACATCCCGTACGGCTCTTGCCACCCGAAGCGCTTCGTGCCTCAGCCAGCCGGTGTTGGCGTCAGCGATGAGCACATCGCCTGGCTTCAGTTCAGCGGCGACAGCCCGAATCCGCTCGACATCCGTTTCCACGTCGGCGCCCACCTTGAGCTGGAATCTCCGATAGCCCTCGCGCCGGTACTCGGCGACCTTCGCCGCCATCTGGTCCGGGGCCTCCTGCGATATGGCCCGGTACAGGATGAAATCAGGGCCGTTGCGCCCTCCGAGCAGTTCACTGACGGGAAGGTCCACGTACTTGCCCAGCAGATCCCAGCAGGCCACGTCGATCGCCGACTTCACGTACGGGTGGCCCTTCATCGCCCCGTCCATGGCCCGGTTCACCACATCCAGTTGCCTGGGATCCAGCCCCAGCAGCGCTGGAACGAGTTCGATGATTCCAGTTCTCGCTCCTGCGGCGTAGGACGGAAGATAGACCGGTCCGAGCGGGCACACTTCGCCGAATCCCTCGAGTCCGACGTCAGTCGTCAGGCGCACGATCGTGGAATCGAACACCTCGACCGACTTACCGCCGGACCACTGGTACGCTCCTTCGTGCAGCGGGAGATCGACCTGGTAGAGGGTCAGACCGGTGATTCGCATCGGTTCCTCCGGAAGCATGCTTGAACATGGAGTCGGCAGACCAGACGCCACTCAAGCTGCAAGAAGCACGAGGCAAGCGACAGGGGCCCTGCGCGGCACGTCAGTCACCCGGGAGCAGGAGTACCGGGCCTTGCCCCACAAACCTGCCGAAGCCGTATCTTGCATACGCGAATAGTGAGACCAACGGCACAAGGTCAGGCAAGAAAGGCTGGCATACATGTCCGTCCCCGACATTCTCGATCGGTGGGACCTCGATGATATCTATGCCGATGAGGAATCGTGGAAGAAGGGACTGGCCGCGATCCAGGAAGGCATCGAGTCCCTCAAGGCGCTCCAGGGAACTCTCGCATCCGGTCCGGCCGCACTCCTGGCCTGTCTCGAAATGCACGGGCGCGTGATGAAGGAGATGTACCGGGCCGCCTCGTACGCGTCCATGAGGTATCACGAAGATACACGGGTCGGGGCCACAGCCGGGATGGAGCAACGCGCCAGCCTGGTGGCCACGAGACTATCCGAGGCCGCGAGTTTCGTAGAGCCCGAGATCCTCTCCCTCGGCCAAGAGGCGGTCCACCGGTACATATCAGCCGAGCCGGCGCTGGAGACGTACCGGCACCAGCTCGATGATATCCTGCGCCGGGCGAAGCACACGCGGAGCGCGTCCGAAGAAGAGATCATCGCGGCCGCTGGACTGGTCACGGAGTTGCCATCCAGCGCATACGGAATGCTGGCGAACGCTGACGCTCCATGGCCCATGGTCACCCTCTCGGACGGCACCGAGTTCCTGTTGAATCAGGCCGGGTACTCGCGCTACCGGAGCGCGGCTGATCGTTCCGATCGCGAGCTGGTATTCCGATCGTTCTTCGACGTCTGGAGACGATTCGGCCGGACGATCGGTACGATGCTCTACGCTCAGGTCAAACGGGATGTGTTCTACTCGAGGGTGCGCCGGTACGAGAACTCGCTCGAGGCGTCCCTCGACTCCGATCGAATCCCCGTCGCGGTCTATCGGACACTCATCGAACAGGCCAATGAGCATCTTCACGTGCTTCACCGATACTTCGAGTTGAGACGTCGTATGATGGGTCTCGACGACATGTGCTATTGGGACATATACCCCCCCCTGGTGTCCGGCGATTTCGAGTATCCGATCGAACGAGGCAAGGAGTTGGTGCTGGAGGCCATGGACCCGCTGGGAGCCCAGGCCCGGGACGCGATATCAGCCGGGTTCGAGTCGCGGTGGATGGATGTATACCCGCGGCAGGGGAAGAAATCGGGCGCGTACATGAATGGCCACGTGTACGACGTTCACCCGTACGTATTGATGAACTACAATGACGACTACGAATCGGTTTCGACCCTGGCCCACGAGTGGGGTCATGCCCTCCACTCGTACCTCACCAACAAGACCCAGCATTTCGTCAATGCGGACTACTCGATCTTCGTGGCCGAGGTCGCTTCCACACTCAACGAAGCGCTCTTGCTGCATCGGATGCTCGAGGAATCGACCACCGCTGAGGAGCGCCTCTTCTACCTCGGGCATGCGCTCGAGCAACTTCGGGGCACGTTCTTCCGCCAATCGATGTTTGCCGAATTCGAACTCGCGATCCACGAGCGAGTCGAAGCGGGCGATGCGCTCACGGCTGACGTGTTCAGCGAGATCTACGGAGAGTTGATCAGGCGATACCACGGTCATGAGCGTGGCGTCGTGCGGATCGACGACATCTTCGACCTGGAGTGGGCATACATCCCACATTTCTACTACAACTTCTACGTCTACCAGTACGCGACCTCCGTCGCCGCCTCGTCGTTCCTGGCGGAACAGATACTGGGCGGGCAGCCCGGTGCGACGGACGCCTACCTGGGCCTCCTCGGCGCCGGCGGATCCGGTTACCCATACGATCTTCTGGTGGACGCGGGCGTGGACCTGGCCCGACCCGACCCTTACCAGGCCCTGATGAGAAGGATGGAGGGGATCATGGATGAGATCGAGGTCCTGCTGGCAAGCCAGTAGCGCCGACGCCACGATCAGCCGGAGGGGGGAGCCTCGAGATCGAGTCTGATTCCCTCCCGGCCAGCAGTCGCCGTCCAGAAGGTCCAGCCGACTCCGGCGAGGAAGCCGTTCTTCAGGACCACCGGCTCGAGTTCCTCGTCGGACACGACTCCGTCATCGTCGACCATGCGCACGTAGTAGAAGAGGACCTCCCACGTGTCCGCCCCCGCCTCGTACGTGCCCATGCGCATGGGGTTGTAGAGGGCCGGCGCCTTCGACCCCAGGGCGAGCTGCACCCGCGTCACACCCATCGTGTCCCGTTCGGTTCTGGCCGCACTGCTGCCCTCGGTCCCCAGCGGTCGCGGGAGGTCCCGCGTGCCCATGATCGATACGACCTGGTCGCGGGGCATGCCCGGACTGAGACGTTCGACGTTCGTGCGGTTCTGCTCACGAAACCCGCCCGCCGACTGCATCGTCGCCGAGGAACATGCCGCCACGCCCGCCACTGCCAGCGCGGCGGCAACCGCGCCCGGGCAGAGATTCCCGCTCAGGCCCGTGCCTCTTGCCGGCCATCCCACGGTACACACCTCCTTTTCGCAGCTAGGGCCACCGCGGAACCCCGCGTCCCGGCGTCCACGGGACGCCTGCCGCTTCCAGGCGATCCTCGAGGTTGGGGAGGTCTACGTCCACCAGCTGGCGAAGATCTTCCACCATGGCACCAAACAGGTCGGAGGCCAGGTCGAGTTGATCCCTTTGAGTGGCCGTGGGCCTCGAAGTATTGGACCACTGCCCACCGACGACGGTCTGGACCCGGCTCACGATCCCCGGCATTCCCGGCTCACTCCTGTTCGGCCTCGTGCGGTCACCGTCCAGCAGCTCCCGCAGGTCCGTGAGGCCGAGCTCCATGGCGCGCACCTGGGCCCTGAGGTCAGGATCCACACCGGGCGTGATCTCCACGGCATGCTTGATCACTTCAAGCTTCTCCGCCGCGTCGGACGCGGCTCTCGAGGCCCCCAGGACCGCCCGCTGGAGGCGGCCCGTTTCACGCTGGAACTCCAGCTTTGCCTCCCGATCCGCGGCCGGCAGGCTGGGCGAGCCGAGGACTGCGACTTCGAAGGGATCCGGTCCGGCCAGCCGGGTCGTCGCCCCATCCACCCGCCCCTCCAGGGTCACGGTGTATGTGCCGGGGAGGGCCGCTGGCCCTGTTCCGTCGTCTCCGAGCTCGACGGGCCCGAAGCCAGGATACCGGAAATCCCAGGAAGCGCGGTGGAGCCCTGCGGACGTGGACGCCTCCACCCGGCGAACGAATTCTCCATCCGTCGTTCGGATCACGAGCGAGACCGCGGGCTCTTCCTCACGATCCTCGGCCTTGAGGGCATCCCACGGAGGATACGGAACATCCTCGCCTTCCTTCGCAAGTTCCTTCTCGCCCTTCCTTCGGGCTTGCTCCCGATCACGCAGCGACTCGCCAAGGAAATAGGTGAACACGGCACCAAACGGTGGGTTCGGGGCGGTGAAGAAGGCCGCGCCCTGGCTGGCTTTCTCCCCACCCCCCAGGGGATCTGAGCGGATATACATCCAGGAGGCTCGCGTGGGGAAGATGTGCCCGGCCCGCTCCAGCAATCCGTCGTTCACGTCACGCAGCGCCGAGTAGTCGTCGAGCACGAAGAAGCCCCGCCCGAATGAAGCCAGAACGAGATCGTTCTCTCGCCGCTGGACTTCGATATCGCGGATCGCGATCGTGGGAAGTCCTCCTTTCATCCGTATCCAGCCAGCCCCGGCGTCCAGGCGGGTGAACAGGCCGAACTCGGTTCCGACGAACAACAGTCCCGGCCGCTCGTGATCCTCGGCAATCGTGTAGGCGGAGCCGCGGCTCGGGAGATCCGATGCGATCGACTTCCAGGACCTTCCCCTGTCGCGACTCACGACCACGTACGGGGCAAAGTCGCCACGCTTGTGGTTGTTGAGGACGGCGTAGACCGTGTTCGCGTCGTGCCAGGATGCCTCGAGGTCGTTGACGTACGTCATTTCCGGCACACCCGGCAACTGATCGATGCGCCGCCAGTTGGTCCCACCGTCCTCGCTTACCTGGATGAGACCGTCATCCGTACCGACGTACAGGAGGTCCTCGACCAGCGGAGATTCGGTCACCGCCACGATCGTCCCATAGAACGACGTGGAGTTGTTCTTCGCTACCGCGTCCACGCTCCAGACCCGACCCATGACCTCCAGCTCATTCCGGTCCATGTCGCGGGTAAGATCACCGCTCACGGCGCGCCACGAGTCGCCCCTGTCGTCGCTCCGGAACAGGATCTGCGAGCCATAGTAGAGCCGGGAAGGGGAGTGCGGTGAAATCAGGAGCGCGGAGTCCCAGTTCCAGCGCAGTGGCGGCCCTTCGGCACCTGGCTGCGGCCGGATATCGATCTGCTCACCCGTTCGCCGATCGAATCGAACGAGCCCTCCGTACTGCCATTGCGAGTAGACGATGTTGGGGTCCTCGGGATCTACGGCCGGGTCGAACCCGTCCCCTCCCACCGTGATGAACCAGTCACTGTTCTGAATGCCGTGCCGGGTGTTCGTCCGGGACGGCCCGCCCTGCGTGTTGTTGTCCTGCGTCCCCCCGTACACGTTGTAAAAGGGCTCGGCGTTGTCCACGGCAACCTTGTAGAACTGAGTCACCGGCAGATTGGCCTTGTAGTCCCAGTTCTCGCCCCGGTCCCAAGTCTCGTAAAGCCCCCCGTCTCCTCCGATCAAGAGGTGGTCCTGATTCCGCGGGTCGATCCACAGCGCGTGGTCATCCACATGCCGCCACTCGCCTCCCAGGCGGGACCACGTCTTGCCGCCGTCCTCCGTCACCCTCGTACGTGTGTCGAGGGCGTAAACCCGGTCGAACTGATGGGGGTCGGCAATGATCTCCTGGTAGTACTGCGGACTGCTCGCGATGTAATCGCTCTCGCGCGACCAGCTCTCGCCACGGTCGTCAGACCGGAAGAATCCGCTCTTTCCGTCCGCGGCTTCCACGGTGGCGTACAGAACGTTCGGGTCCTGGGGGGACATGGCCAACCCGATGCGTCCCTTGTCGCCCGAGGGCAGTCCCTTGTCCGCCTTGTGCCAGGTGACGCCGCCGTCGACGGATTTGTAGATCCCCGAGCCCGGTCCTCCGTTGATCAGCGTCCACACGTGCCGCCTGCGCTGATACGCCGCCGCATACAATACGTCCGGATTCCGCGGGTCCATCAGCAGATCCGTGACCCCGGTGTCTTCGTCCAGATCGAGAACGAGGTTCCACGTGTCACCGCCGTCACTCGGTTCGATACAGGCCGCGGTCTCCGCCGCTCGCCCACAAGGGTCCCTGCGCTGCCACCAAGACCACGTCGGAATCGCGCGGGTCGAAGACGATCTTCGCGATGTGCTCGGACTTCTCCAGCCCGACGAGATCGAAGGACCGGCCGCCGTCAACGGACTTGTAGAGCCCGTCGCCGTAACCGACGCTGCGCTGGCTGTTGTTCTCGCCTGTGCCGACCCAAACGATCAGCGGATCGGTCGGGTCCACCGCCACCGTTCCGATGGAATAGGAACCGTACTTGTCGAAGATCGGCTTCCAGGTCACTCCCGCGTTTTCCGTCTTCCAGACCCCGCCTGATGAGACCGCGACGTACCACGTCGAGGTGGCGTCGGGGTGGATCGCGAGATCCCCGATCCGGCCCGATGTGAGCGCCGGCCCGATCGCCCGGAGCTCGAGCCCGGATAGCAGGGACGCGTCGAGGGCCGGTCTCTTGCCGGCCTCTTCGGAGTCCTCGTCGTCCTCCTGACCGGGGAGCGCGGTTGGCAGGAATAGCGCGAGAGCCAGGATCAAGTGCGGAATACGGAAATGCCTCATGGCCCCTCCGAGGGAAGGCGTGCAAGCGTCGAGATGTGGCACCGGGGCCCGGCGTCCGCCTCCTCCCGCGGAAGCGGCCGCTCGACCTCGGCTCGCTGCCTAACGTATCCACCCGACGGTGCCAGCGGTATAGCCCGGAACCGAAGGGGATCGTATTCTCTCGAGGCCGTTCCCGCAGCAACGATGACCGCGCGAAAGGAGTGCGTCATGCCCCACCCTCGAGGCTCGAAGACCGCCTGGCTCAAGGTCGCCGTATCGTGCCTAACCGTTCTAGCCAGCGGAATCACGGCCGGTCCCGTTTCGGGTCAGGCCGTCGTCGACACGTCCTTGCTGGCCGGCATGAAGTACCGATCGATCGGCCCGGCGCGGGGCGGAAGAGTCACGGCGGTCGCCGGGGTCATATCGGAACCGTTGTCCTATTTCATGGGCAGTACCGGCGGGGGAGTGTGGAGGACGGATGACGCAGGCGGAAGTTGGCGGAATGTGTCCGACGGCCAGTTCGGTGCCGCCTCGGTCGGGGCCATCGCGGTAGCGGATTCCGATCCCAATGTCGTTTGGGTGGGTATGGGTTCGGCCTGCATCCGGGGCAATACGTCGCAGGGCAACGGCGTCTATCGATCGCTGGATGGCGGAAAGTCATGGGTTCATTCAGGTCTTCCGGAGGCCGGTCAGATCGGTCGGATCGTCGTAGACCCGAGGGACCCGGACGTGGCGTTCGTCGCCGCGCTCGGACACCCGTTCGGCCCAAACCCCGAACGCGGGGTGTACCGGACCCAAAACGGTGGCGCAGACTGGGAGAAGGTGCTCTCTGTCAGCGACAGCACGGGGGCCGTGGACCTTGCCCTGAATCCGGCCAACCCCAGAATCATCTACGCGGGTTTGTGGCGCGCCGAACGCAAGCCCTGGACCATGATCAGTGGAGCGAAGGAAGGGGGTGTCTACCGAAGCTCGGACTCTGGCGACCATTGGACGCGGCTGGAGGGTGGCCTTCCGGACGGACTCGTTGGCAAGACGGCGATTACGGTATCACCGGCGAATCCAGACCGCGTGTGGGTTCTGATCGAGGCCCCCGAAGGAAAGGGAGGGGTCTATCGATCGGATGACGGTGGGGAGACGTGGACCCAGGTGAATACCGATCGCAATCTTCAGCAGAGGGCCTGGTATTACACGCACATCTACGCGGATCCCGCGGACGAAAACACGGTCTACGCTCTCAACGTGAACCTGTGGAAGTCGATCGATGGTGGGCGGACCTTCCAGGCCATCGACGTGCCGCACGGCGACACACACGGGCTGTGGATCCACCCTTCGAACCCGGAGGCCATGATCATCGGGAACGACGGGGGAGCGCAGGTCTCGCTGAACGGTGGGCGGTCCTGGTCGACGATGTACAACCAGCCAACTGCCGAGATTTACAGGGTCTTCGTCGATGATCGCTTTCCGTATCGCGTCTACGGATCCCAGCAAGACAACAGCACGATCTCTGTTCCCAGCCTCGGCATTGGTGGACTGACGCCTTCCGAGCACTGGCGATCCGCCGGCGGTTGCGAGAGCGGACACATTGCCATCGACCCGCGCAATCCGGATGTCACGTACGCCGGTTGCTATGGCGGCTCGATCTCGCGCGTGAACTATCGGACCGGGGCCTTTCGGCAAATCCTCGTGTATCCGCAGATGCAGCTCGGCCAGGCGCCGAAGACCCTCCGTTATCGATTCCAGTGGAATGCCCCCATCCGGCTGTCGCCTCACGACCCAGACGTGCTGTACCACACATCGCAGTTCATCCACCGGTCGACGGACGGAGGCGCCACGTGGCAAACCGTGAGCCCCGATCTGACGCGCAACGACACGACGAGGCAGGACTTCGCGGGAGCTCCCATAACCATGGACAACACGGGAGTCGAGGTGTACGGGACGGTATTCTCGTTCGAGGAGTCCGCGCTCGAGCCAGGCGTGCTATGGGCGGGCTCGGACGACGGCCTCGTGCACGTGTCCCGCGACAACGGAGGGACGTGGACGGAGGTCACCCCTTCGGATATGCCCGAGTGGGGCACGGTTAACACCATTGAGGTGTCGCCACATGCGCCGGGACGGGCGTTTATCGCGGTGCACCGGTACCGGCAGGACGATTTCAATCCGTACATCTTCCGGACCGACGACTATGGTGATAAGTGGAGTGAGATCAGCGATGACAACGGTATACCAGACAATCACTTCGTGAGAGTGATTCGCGAGGATCCGGTCCGACAGGGGCTGCTGCTTGCCGGGACCGAGTACGGCATGTACGTGTCCTTCAACGACGGCGAAGACTGGCAGGATCTGCAGCGCAACCTTCCGGTAACGCCCATCACCGACATGCGGGTTCACCGAGGGGACCTGGTGGTGGCCACCCAGGGACGCTCGTTCTGGATCCTCGATGACCTGTCGCCGCTACGTCAGATCGATGCCGCACGCGAGCTTCAGCGCCCGCATCTATTCGTGCCCGCGGACGCCTATCGGGCCCGCGTCTCGGGCGGTGGCCCTGACGGCCGCCCCACCGGCGCCATCCTGTACTACTTCCTTCCCAACGAGCCTTCGGAGAGTATCGCGATCGAGATCCTGGACACGGCTGGCGAGGTTCTGCGAACCCTGACTTGGGAACCCGGCGAGTCGGTGGACGAGGCGGGCGCAGCGCCGACGTTCGAGCGAACCCTCGAGGGCGACTCGATCACAGCCTCGGCGGGACTGAATCGCGCGAGTTGGGATTTACGGCTCGGCCGCCCCGAGCTTCTCGAAGGAGCCGTGATATGGGGTTTCACGGGCGGCCCGCAGGTGGCGCCCGGGACGTATCAGGTCCGCCTTACCGTCGGCAGCACGACGGCTACGCGCGAACTGCGTTTGCTGCCGGACCCAAGGCTCGACCTTTCTGACGAGGATCAGGCTGCGCAATTCGATTTGATGCTGAAGATCAGGGAATCGCTCCAGGCCTCTCACGAGGCCGTGGAGAGACTCCGGTCGGTGCGGGAGCAATTGCGGGACCGTGCCGAACGGGGGGAGGATGCGGGGTATGGAGACGACCTGCAGGTGCTCGCCGATACCGCCGTTTACCATCTGGACCGGATCGAAGGGGACATCGTGCAGACAAGGAGTGAGAGCGGGCAGGATCCCCTGAACTTCCCGCCCAAGCTCGACAACCAGCTCGCCTACCTGTACGGGTATGTCGGCTTTTCTGACGGAGCTCCGACGAGCGGTGCCATCGCCCGCTACGCGGACCTGCTGGCGGAACTGGAATCGCACCAACGGGATCTCCAGGAGGTGCTGGCCGGACCGGTGGCCGACTTCAATGAGGCACTGCAAACGAGGAGCGTCCCCGGCGTCATCATACCTCCCCTCAGCCCACCCCGATCACCAGAGTAAACTGTCGTCCGGGGGAGGGAAGCCCGCACTGATCGTACACGGAGGCGTCCGTCAGATTGTGGACGCCTCCGGTCACGCGCAGCGCTCTCGCGCGTCGGCCTCGGCCCAGCGTCCAGGTGCGGTTTAGCTCGATCCCTCCCCAAGCGGCCTCGTCCAGCCGCACGTCTCGCTCCAGGTCGGGGTGCACGCAGTACTGCCGACCCACATAGCTGACTCTGAACCGCGCGAGGACCGTCCCCGGCAGGGGAACCCCCACTTCCAGGTTCGCCGCCAGCGATGGCTGGTACTCGGGTTGTCGCTCCTCCGCCGGGGCCGCCGGATCGTCGATCCCCACGTCCTGCCAGGTCAGGTCGGCGTCGAGCAGAACTCGCCACCACCGGACGCCTCCAATCAACTCCAGGCCGGTCGAGAGGACCCGATCTCGATTCACCCTCTGGAAACGGCCGTCGCCGGCGCTGACTCGCACGATTCCGCCGGATAGCCGGTGGTGAAATCCAACGATCTGCCATTGACTCGCCGGGCCTCCACCCGTCAGTCCGACCTCCGTTGCGAGGAGAGTCTCCGGGCCGAGGCCCGGATTGACGACGAAACGTCCCAGCGCTCCGGAGTACAGCTCCCGCAACGACGGTGCCCGGGTTCGACGGCTCGCCCCGGCATGCGCCTGACCTCCGACCGAGGGGATTCCCAGCGTCGCCGCGACCTTTCCGCCCCAGTCCCAGATGGCGGCGCGAGGCGGGAGACCGCCAGTCTCAGGAGTGTCCGATCCGTCGAGACTTCCGCCCACCAGGAAGGCGAGACCTTCGTCCCCGATGCCGGACGATAGCGGGATGTCCAACTCGCCCGCCGCGCTGAACAGCCGCTGTCTATAGCGCGTGTCTCCGCCCGGCGCGAGTGTCTCGTCATGCCGCGTATCGGCTCCCGTGGCGCTCACATCGAGACGTCCCCAGCTCAGGGACTGTGAGGCGTCGGCTTTCAGCGTGAACGTTCGGTCTTCGCCGATCTCCCGACCCTGCACCACCTCGTACTCGGAGGATTCGTACTCATCGATCTCCTGGCGGCCGACATCTACGGCCGCACGCAGGCTCACCCGTCCGATTCCGCCGGCCGGGGCGCGCCACTCCGTGCCCGTTCCGAGCACCGTCACCCAGCGACGCGTCACGGGAATACGCCATAACCTGGGTTCGACGACGTGGAGCTCCGGCGCCACGCCGCGTTCGGCCCCAAAGGCCAAAGAAGATAGGCTGAGCCACTGACCGTTTCTCCCCTCCACGCGCCCAGCGAGGAAGGCGTTCCACTGCTGAAGATCGCTATTGATCTGCCTTCCCGAGACGGCGCCGGGGGGCTGCTCGATCGAACTTCCTATGGGCTGATAGTCCCATTGGCGGTATCCGCCGCCGGCGTGGACACGGCCCCGTCCCAGACCCTGCTGCAGCGATACATCCGCAGCCACGGATCCTCCCGTTTGGGCACCAACGCGGGCCCTGACCGAACCGAACGCATCGGACTCGACGAATGTCGGCGTCACGCCGACTCCCACGACCCCGCCCAGCACGTTGGGACCGGCGAGCAGCGAGGACAGACCCCTGACCGCCTCGATTCGGGTGACGCCGGTAAGCGGGATTACGGAGAGGTCGGTCCGATTGTCCCACCCGATCGTCAGCGGAACGCCGTCGAGGGTCACCGAGAGCTGGCGCGACTCGGAGCCCCGGATCGAGATGTGCGTCTCTCCCCTGGAATTGTCCCGGACCCGCACGAGGGGAATCGAACGGAGCACGTCGGCCAGAGACATGGCTGGCGGGGTCGCCACCGAGTCCAGATCAACGACGAGGGCACTCGAGGAGCCGAGTACCGCGGGCACCGCGACCCTCGCTACGAGGGGCCGGAGCACGCTCCGTATCGTGTCCGGTTGCTGCGGCTCGGGAACCTGGGCTTGGGCCGGCCTTCCGACGAAGACCGCGACCAGGAGTGCGCCGGCGACGAGCGCGCGCGAATAGGCCGCCGGGAGAATGGCACGGTAAGGGACGCCGCCTGGGTTCGGTGGACCTCTCCAATCGTCTCGCTTCATATCGGCGTGCAAACTGAAGACTCGCGCCTCTCTCGTCCACTCTGGCCCGGCGACCGGCTGGCACCGCTCCCGGAGCCGCGCTTATGTTCGGGAAAGTCGCCGCGCATGGGCGGCTCGTCGAACCCCGTTTCACTCAAAGGTAGAGAAATGATCCTCGTCTCCCGGAGCTGGCTGCCCTCGTGCCGTCGAAGCGCCGTGTGGATTTCGCTGGCCCTGCTCGGAACCTCAGCCCCCGCAGCCGGCCAGGTAGACCCCAGTCTGCTCGCCGGCATGACCGCCCGGTCGATCGGGCCGGCGGGCATGAGCGGGAGGGTAGCCGACGTCGTAGCTGCCCCCAGCGATCCAACCATCGTGTACGTGGGGGCGGCCACGGGCGGTGTGTGGAAGTCCGTGAACGGCGGGTTGAACTTCGAGCCCGTCTTTGACGACCAGGCCGTAGCGGCCATCGGGGCGATCGCCATACACCCATCGGACCCGGACGTAGTCTGGGTGGGCACGGGAGAGGGGAATGTCCGTAACAGTGTCTCGGTCGGAAACGGCATCTACCTTACTCGCGATGGTGGCCGGACCTGGGAGCACCTGGGCCTCGAGGCTACGGAGAGAATCCACCGCATCATCATCCATCCGCGGGATCCGAACACCGTATGGGTAGCGGCCATGGGGAGGGAATGGGGAGAGAATCCGGAACGAGGCGTATATCGCACGACCGATGCGGGGCGTACCTGGGAGAAGATCCTGTACGTCAACGAGCGAACCGGCGCCGCCGACCTGGTCATCGACCCCACGAATCCGGAGAAGTTGTTTGCCGCCATGTGGGAGTATCGTCGCTGGCCCTGGTTCTTCAACTCGGGTGGCCCCGGCTCCGGCCTTCACCTCACACGAGACGGCGGTAACAGCTGGACGCAAATCACACCCGAGGATGGCCTGCCTGAGGGGGACCTGGGCCGGATCGGACTGGGAGTCGCGGCGTCAGATCCTCGCGTTGTCTACGCTTACATCGAGGCCAAAGAGAACGCCCTCTTCCGTTCGGACGACGGGGGCATCTCCTGGGAGGTCGCAGGGAAGGGCGACAATGTGGGCAATCGGCCTTTCTACTACGCCGATATCCGGGTGGACCCCGAGCGCGCGGACCGGGTGTACAGTCTCTGGTCGGTGGTCAGTGTTTCGGATGACGGTGGACGCACGTTCAGGCAGCTCGTAGGCTGGGACATTCATCCCGACCATCACGCCATGTGGATCAACCCCGCCGACGCCTCGCACATCATTATCGGAAACGATGGCGGAGTGGCGATCAGCCGGGACCGCGGCCAGACATGGCGCTTTGTGCGCAACCTTCCCCTGGCGCAGTTCTATCACATACGGGTCGATATGGAACAGCCCTACCACGTGTACGGCGGGATGCAGGACAACGGCTCGTGGAAGGGTCCGAGCACTGTGCTGGAGAACGGAGGCATCCGGAACTTCCATTGGGCGGAGGTGGGATTCGGTGACGGATTCGATACTTCCCCGGACCCTGAAGATCCGATGCGAGGGTACGCGATGAGCCAGGAGGGGTTCTTGAGTCGGTGGGATCTCCGCACCGGCGAGCGCAAGGACATTCGTCCGGCTCCCCGGGAGGGAGAACACCTCCGTTTCAACTGGAATGCGGGCTTCGCGCAAGATCCGTTCGAAGCGGGCACGATCTACTACGGCAGTCAGTTCGTGCATTGGTCGAGAGATCGGGGGGACACGTGGGAGGTCATCAGCGGGGACCTCACGACGAACAATCCCGCGTGGCAGAAGCAGGCCGAGAGTGGTGGACTGACGCTCGACGTGACCGGCGCGGAGAACTTCACGAGCATCGTCGCCGTCGCCCCGAGTCCACTCGTTGAGGGAGTGCTGTGGGTTGGCACGGACGACGGACGCCTGCACGTGACCCGAGATGGGGGTCGCAGCTGGTCCAGCCTCGAGAGCAAGCTTCGTGACGTGCCGGCCAATACCTGGATTCCCCACATCGAGCCGTCGCACTTCGATTCCGGGGGAGCGTTCATCGTTCTCGACGATCACCGGCGGTCGAACTGGACCCCGTACGTCTTCCGTGCCGATAACTACGGCGAGGAGTGGACTCGCCTGGCCGGTGAAGGCGACGTATCGGGCTATGCACTCTCCATCGCGCAGGACCCGGTGGATCCCGAGCTGCTGTTTCTGGGCACCGAATTCGGCCTATGGGTTTCCCTGGATGGAGGCTCGGACTGGTTCAAATGGGAGCATGGGATTCCGACGGTAGGCGTGCGCGACCTGGTGGTCCATCCGCGTGACCACGATCTCGTGATCGGGACACACGGTCGGGCGGCCTACATTCTTGACGATATCAGCCCACTTCGCGGGCTTGACGATGAGACGCTGAACGCAAGCCTTCACTTGTTCCCGGTGCCCGACGCCGTGCAGTACCGGAGCCGGCAGACCGGGGCCAGCCGGTTCCCGGGACACGGTGAGTTCCGGGGAGAGAGTCGCTCCACAGGAGCCATCATCAACATCGTCTTGAACGGTGACGAGCTTCCCCATCCCGACGAATGGACGGAGCGAGAGCGGCAGCAGGAGGCCAGGGCCAGCAGGCCGACGCCGTCAGCGGCCGGCGATGCGTCCGCGGAGGAGAGAGAAGAGCCGGGGGCTACGGTCGATCTCGAGATCAGGAATGAGCAGGGATCGGTCGTCCGGCGCTGGGAGCTGGACGCCCATCGAGGCTTGAACCGAATTACGTGGAATCTTCGCCGGGACGCGTTTCGGAGTCCGGAAACGGAGCCGACCGGAGCAAGCGAGTCGGACGAGCGGCCGAGTGGTATTCGGGTCATCCCCGGGAAATACACGCTGACCGTCTCGTTCGGCGCTGAGGAGCGATCTGCGGCGTTTACCGTGCTTCCGGATCCGCGGGAGGGCGCAAGCCGCCAGGATCGACTCGCCAAGTATGAGGCGCTGCTCGCGGCCGGAGCCCTGCGCGAGTCGATCGCCGACGCAATCAGCCTGATCTATCGGGTTCGCGCGGACCTCGACGCGGCTCTGGCGGCCGAGGACCGGGCCACCCCGAAGAGCGACCAGGAGGGAAGCGAGGATCTGGCGACGGGTGACAGTGCCCTGGAGGACCTGGCGATCGCCATCCGGGACCGCCTGACAGAAATAGAAGAAAAGCTGTGGGTTCCGGAAGGCACGAAGGGAATCGTCTATTCCGACGATCGGGTTTGGAACCGTCTCGGCTACGCCATGGGATCCATGCAGTCCTCGTGGGACGCTCCGACCCCGGCCCAACTCGCCTACCTGCGGGAGGCCGAGCAGGTGGCTGCAAGCGTTCTCCTCGATCTGGATAGTCTGTATAATGAACAGGTTAATTCGTTCAGGGTGGCGGTCCTCGAAGCGGGCCTCGGGCTCGTTCCGGAGGAAGATACCCCCAGGGCACCCTGAACCTGACACCTGGTGCGAATGGAAAGGAGGCTCAGTATGGAGGTGAAAGTGCTTCTGCAGGGACCCGACACCGTACACCCCCTGGTGATCGCCGTACCGGAGGGAGAGGACCCGTCTCAGCGCCTGACCTCGGCGATCGCCCAAAACGCCGCGGTGTTCAACATCGGCGCCAGTACGTTCCGCACCGACCGAGTGCTGGCCGTGACCATCCAGGAGCCCAGTATGCGAACCGCCTGGTAGGAAACTCACGTAGAATAGAGGTCGATAATCCTCTCGATGGCCCGCCGGCACACGCGGCAGAAGTAGTCGGTCCGAGTGAACATGATGCAATCCGTTTCGGATCGATACAGGCCGTGGGCCTCGTACATTGCACCCTCGAAGGCTCCTACCTGACCCGAGTGCTCCATCGCGTGGAGCATCTCGCTTTCGATACTCCGTTGTTCCTCAAAGAGGGCATCGAACTCGGCCTCCGGCGCCATTGAGTCTATGAGGGCTTGCCGCCGCGCCTGAATCGCTCGTGCGTGCTCCTCGTAGGCCTCCTTCCCCCACGGCGTCGGCAGTGCGGTCCCAGGGTCCACCAGGTCGGCCCACTTCAGGCCCGCCGGATCGAGCAGCGCCGTCACGTTCGGCTCCCACGGTTCCTGGTGCGCAACCGCACCCGTCTCGTACGCGACGGGAGAACTGTAGTATTCGTCCGCCAGTCCGGCGAAGTGGTGACCGAATTCGTGAACGAAGATGTAATCCGCGAAATCCGTATCCACGGCGGTCGTCGCCTGGAAGTTGTAGATGCCGCCGCCCCCGTATTGCTTCTCGTTCACGAGTATCTCGACGAATTCATACGGCGCTGCCGCCAGCACGTCTCTCAAACGACGGTTGTCGAAAGTGAGCAGGTACCGCTCGGAACCGAAGATGTTGTACTCCGCGGAGACCGGTGTCCTTCGATACTGTCCCACGTGGGGCCTGTTCACTCCGGATTCCGCGCTCGGCAAGTCGATCGCCCACACATTGAAATCCGCCCGCCGCGACCTGAACGGTTCGGTTTCGAACAGGCGGCCGACGAGCCGCGCGACATCCGCATGGAACTTCTCCGTTTCGGCGGCCGTGTATCCCTCGCCGAGGAGGACGAGATCGACCTTGTCGGTCGGCGGGCCATTCTCGAACACCGTCCACACCCGACCCTCGGCCGGCGGTGGGGCCGAATTCACGAAACGCGAGTCGGGGTCGACGCGGAAGCGACCAGATCTCGTGGAACGCGCCCGCGGCATCCCTCTTCTTCAGGACGACCTGCACGGGGTGCCGCGGCCACGGAAATCGGAGCGACTCGTGGAATGTCGCGTACCTCTGACCGGCTTCGCCGGTGGTTTCCCACTCTCCGTAGATCGAGGCGAAGCCCCTCGAGAACATGACGCGGTCGCTGGCCGGGTCAATGACCTCGAACAGGTACTTCCCAAGGTTGGTATCGTCGATCAGCCGGGTCAGACTTCCGGCCCAGGGTCCGTCGGCGAGGATGCGGTCCAGCGCCAGGATCTCCTCTCCCAGTCCACCGGAGTGGAAGTAGTCCAGGCGCATGGTCCGGGCCTCAAACTGGCCGCCGAAGTCTCGGGCTGGTTGCTGGGCCAGGCCCGCAGCCGACTCCGGCGAGCGGCGCGAAGAGCATCAGCGATGACCGGCAAGACCGCCGACGTGTGTGGGGTCGCGAATCGGGGCATGGAAATCTCCTGTCGTGGAACCATCTGCAGGCTCAAGGTCGTTACCCGTTGGGTGCTCCACAAGGATGGAGCGAGCCTTCCGGGATACCTCTGGCGAGAGCCGTGACGTACCTTGCGCGAACCTCGAGATGCCGGCTGCGAGGCTGGCGCTGACTCGTCGTTGCGCTTACGGGAAAAGGAAAGACCGCATGGCATTGAAGGCCTTGGAGAGTATGATCTTGGACGCCCTGGCCGACGAGCAGGGGACGGGACGGCTCGCGAACGCTCTGCGCGAACGTGCCGCGACGCACGGACGTTCTCCGGGAGACGAGGAAGTTCGCGGTGCGGTGGAGTTCGTAGTTGAGTACGTGGAGCATGTACCCGCCTACCTCAGGGACGGCCTCGAGGCGGCTCGATTGGCGGGTCGGGAAGCCGAGATGTCGGAGGTTATTCGAGAGGCGACCGAATACTGGTTGACCGAGTCCGACATCATCCCGGATCGACTCGGGCTCCTGGGCATCCTCGATGACGCGTATTACTCGTTGACCCTGATGCAGGCCGTTTCGGATCGACACGAGGACGAAATCGGCCGGCCGCTGTTCTCGCGCAATCTCAAGGCGGCAAACGCGTCCATACGCAACCTGATCGGCGAGCCCGCCGCGTCGCAGATCGACATGTTCGTGGGAACCCGACTGGATGCCGACCCCATGGCCCAGATGGTGCGCGCCCTGACGGCCATGAGCTCTCACAGGGGCGCTTTCCCCATTCCGCAACGCGACCACATCTGGGGGGAACGGTCGACGGAGGACGTGGTTCGGGCCCGTCTCGGCGGACTGGGACTCGCCTGAAGCCGGGGCGCTTTTGCAAGTGACCCGAAGACGGTACTTTGGCCGCTCAATAAGCGCGTACGTCGCACCTGCCGCGTACCACTCCGATCTCAAGATGTCACACGACGACGGAGACGACGATGCCCGAGATCTCACTTCCGGCCAGCGAGGTCTTTCCGACCCTGGAGAAGAACATCCTCGTGGACGGTTTCCACCTCGTGATCGACTTCGACAAGTCGAGCGGATCGGTCATGGTGGACGCCCTCACAGGCAAGGAATACATCGATTGTTACACGTACTTCGCGACCATGCCCATCGGTCACAATCACCCGAAGATGGAGGAGCCCGAGTTTCGTTCCTCCCTCATGCGGGCGGCGCTCGCCAATCCTGCGAACAGCGACGTCTATTCGCGCGAATACGCGGCTTTCGTGGATACCTTCCGGCGCGTGGCCGTACCGGACGAGTTTCGCTACCTCTTCTTCATCGCCGGCGGAGCCCTGGCAGTCGAGAACGCCATGAAGGCCGCGTTCGACTGGAAGGCGCAGCTCAATCAGCGAAACGGGATCGCGGGTGGTGGTGACAAGATCCTCCACTTCAAGGATGCGTTTCACGGACGCAGCGGATACACGCTGTCGGTCACAAACACCGATCCGAAAAAGACGGCCCGTTTCCCGAAGTTTGATTGGCCCAGGATTTCGAGTCCCGCGCTCTCGTTTCCGACGGATGAAGACGCGGTGGCCGCGGCGGAGGAGACGGCCGTCGCAGAAATCGAGGAAGCATTCCGTGTCGATCCGAACGGTATCGCCGCCATCCTCATCGAGCCGATCCAGGGCGAAGGCGGAGACCGCCATTTCCGGCCGGCGTTCCTTCGTCGGCTTCGTGAGCTGGCCGATCAGCACGAGGCGCTGCTGATCTTCGACGAAGTGCAGACCGGCATGGGGCTCACGGGTTCCATGTGGGCCTTCCAGCAGCTGGGTGTCACGCCCGATATCGTGGCGTTCGGAAAGAAGACCCAGGTATGCGGGATCATGAGCACCCGGCGCATCGATGAGGTAGACACGAACGTCTTTCACGTGTCGTCGCGCATCAATTCGACGTGGGGCGGGAACCTCGTGGACATGATCCGCTGCGCCCGCTACCTCGAGATCATCGAGGAGGACGGACTCGTCGAGAACGCGAGCACCGTTGGGGCCCACCTGATGCTGCGACTCGAGGAACTTCGGCTCGACTACCCGGCGATCACCAACGTTCGGGGACGGGGTCTCATGATCGCTTTCGATCTGCCCGACGGAGCGACTCGGGATGCACTCCGCGGCCAGTGTTGGGAGAACGGACTCGCCACGCTGGTGTGCGGCACGCGGTCGATTCGATTCCGACCCCCGCTCACGTTCAGCACGGCCGATGCCGATCGGGCCGTTGGCATTCTGGGTGAGTGTGTGCGCCAGGTGCTGGAACCTGTCGCGGGGGCTGCGAACACAGGGCCAGACTGACCCGACGGGTAGCAGAACGAACACCGGCCGGGTCCGAAGAGCGGGGAAGGGGGGCTTCCCCCGGCAGCCTCGGCCCGGCCGGCAGCTTGGGTCTCGTGAACCAGCCCTCGCTCAGATGAAGATCGTCTGAGCGCCTTCGGACTTGTCGAAGAAGTCCATGGCCGTGATGATGTCTTTGACCTGTGGCAGGAGATCCTTCTTGTCGATGTCCATCATTTCCGCAGCCATCTGACAACCATAGATTTCGGCCCCTGCATCGTCGAGGATCTCGATCATTTCGCGGACTGTCGGGATTTCCAACTCATCGATCTTCTTCTTCATCATCTTGGTAGCGAGCCCCTCCATTCCCGGGAGACCAGCCACCATCGCCGGCATATGCGTGGCCGGATTCCCAACGATGCCCGTGTGGAGCTTGTCCACTCGCTTTTCGTGAATCACATCCATGCCCCAGAACGTGAAGAAGAGCACTGCGTCGATTCCCATCATGCGCGCTGCGTTCGCCAGTATCAGCCCGGGGTAGGCCATGTCCAGACTTCCCTTGGAGCAAATGATGGCGATCTTGCGTGGTGCATCACCATTTCCGTTTCCGGTGCCCGTCATGTCATTCCTTCTTTCTGTCTATAAGGGAAGCGCTGTCTTCCCAATGGTGTATGATGGATCGTCAAGCCGGCTCAGATGCAGCCCTTGGGCTTGGTAAGCCCGGAGATCCTTGCCGCGAGGATTCCAGGACCCTTTGGGAACAGCTGATACATTTCCTTCATCGAGACGTCCGCGTTCTTCGTGATGCGACGAACGCCAGGCGCTTCGCCCTTCTCAGCGGCATCGCGCCGGCAGAAGTCGATGACCTGCCAATGCTTGTCCGTCAGCGGATCGATGCCCGCCTCTCGCGCGAGTTCAGCGGCGATTTCAGGGCTCCATTGGTCCGGATTCAGCATGAACCCATCTTCGTTCACTTCGATGACCTGCCCGGCAATCGTGGTCGTGCTCATGGCTATTCCTCCCTCATATGGCGCACCGGAGCGCCTGGTCATTAGCTATCGTTCGTGTCCGCGTCGCTGCCCATTTCGCGCAGCACGCCCAGGAACATCGTCAATCCCTTGCGAACCTCGGGATCGCGGAATGATCGCAGCAGCCCGATTCTGCCCAACGGCTCCGCGGGGGCCTCTTTCAGTGCACCGGCTGCCTTGTCCGCCAGTTCGAGCACCTCTGGCTGAGTCAGGCTTCGGACCGTTCGGAGAATTTGAACCACGTTATCTCCCAGCGCCCTCACATCTTCTTGTGTGAAAGAAGTCGAGATCGTGTGGAATACGCCGGCGGCTTCCTTCAGAAAGTCGATCGCGCCGGCTCGCTCCAGCTCGTCCAGCTTTCGGTACGCGATCAGCATTCCCTCGTGAGCGATCGGCACGAAGTCCTCTCGCAGATCATCGAAGCTCTCGAGTTGCCTTCCCAGGTCCTCCGTGACCTCGACGATCGCGTCCAGCTTGCTGTTGATCGCAGCGAGACTGATCGCCAGGTCGACGTCGGGCGCGACGGCCACATCACTTCCCGGCTCATTGGTATTCAGCATCGTCAGCTCCACTTCCCGGCCATCGACATCCGGGACTCGACCCCGGGTATCTCCGCCCCCTTGAGAAGCATGTTCCAGTAGATCCAACGGAAGGCCATCTTGCCCCAGTGGTTCATTTCGCTTTCGCCCAACAGATTCAGAGGGCCGACCCCCGGGACAGGGTACATTCCGGGCAATGGCTCGACATCGTAGTTGAAGTCGATCAGGACGGCCTTTCCAAAGCCGGTCTCGATGAAGCAGTTGGCGTGTCCGTCGAACTCGTCCATCAACGGACGCCCGCCAATGGCTCGGAGCAGGTTCTCTTCGAGCACCTCGCCCTGGAAATGGGCGACCGAACCTGCTTTGGAACTCGGAAGGTCGGTGGCGTCACCGAGGACGAAGACGTTCTCGAATGCGTCGGCCTGCAAGGTGTGCTTGTTCGTCGGGATGAACGAGAGTTCGTCACCCAGGTCTGAGCGCTCGATCGTCTCGCTGCCCATGTGCGTCGGGATCGTCACGAGCAGGTCATATGGGATCTCTCTCTCGTCCCAGCTCCTCAGGACTCCCTCCGTACCGTCGACAGAGCCGGCAGAAAAAAGGGCCTCGACCTTGATGTTCTTCTTCTCGAGGAGGTCGCCGAGCATGGCCGACGCTCGCGGCTTCGTAAAGGCTCCGTCCAGGGGCGTTGCGTAGACGATCTCCGTCTTGTCCCGCACTCCCTTCTCGGTGAGATACCAGTCCGCCAGGCATACGAATTCAATCGGTGCGATCGGACACTTGATCGGCATCTCGACTACGTTCAAAACGAGCCGGCCGCCTTCCCATGACTCGAGGGCTGCTTCCAGCCTGGAGGCTCCATCGAGGGTATAGAAGTCGAAGGCCGTTTCCTGCCAGCCCTCGTCGGTAAGGCCCTCCGTCTCCTCAGGTACGATGCGACTGCCCGTAGCGATCACCAGAAAGTCGTAGTCCAACTCCACTCCTCCGCTCAGTCGGACCTTGTTCTCTGAGGGCGCAATCGCGTCGATTTCCGACATGACGAAATCGACGCCCCGCGGGATGTAGCGCGACCTCGGCTTGATGACATCTCGCGTTCGATAGATGCTGAACGGAATGAACAGGAGACCCGGCTGATATATATGACGATCATCCTGATCCACGACGGTAATCGCCCACTCGTCGGGATCCAGGTTGCGTCGCATCTTCGCCGCCATCATGGTCCCGGCCGTGCCGGCACCGAGAATGAGCAGCTTCTTCATGAATCCTCCAGCAGTCCCAGGAGCCGGGCCCGCGCATTGCGGCCGGGCACGCGCATGCCATCAACCGTTGCAACGTCGGTGCCACAAGTACTCGCATTTCCCTAACTGTAACTCAGATAGTGACATATGAAAGCCCTCTCAGGAGATCAATGACCTCCTCATCGACGGAATGCAACAACCTGTTGCAACAACTGAAACAGTCTGGTACTTTTCGTTTCACATGCGGATCGCAGAGCGCTCATTTCCGTTCGGGTACCGTTGCCCTGCGTCTGTGTAACCCTATCGCATCAAGCGGGTTACAGGCTGTGGCGATCTCAGGCGCACTCTTCTTGCAAAGAAACATAATGACGCAGAGCATTGCCGGGATCGCCGCATGGGTTGGGGTCGTCGATCGGCCAGGCGATCGTGTGAATGGCGGGTCTTTTAATGAGAGAGATGACCATGGCGCAGGTCCATGCGAACGCCGCTGGTGAGCGACTGAGCCACCTGACCGATCTTGCCGGCCTCGCCTGGTTCGAGGTCGATGCGGACAGGAACATCGTCGCCATGAGCCCGGCTCTCGAGGAACTCACGGGCTTCCGGGCAGAGGATGTCCTGGGGCGCTCCTGCCTGACCGCGATTCGGTGCAGCGAGTGTCTGAAGGGATGCGGCGTCTTCCGGCACGGCACGGTCCGGCGGGCTCAACTGCCGATCTACCGTGCCGATGGGACGGAACTCGAGATATACAAGTCCGGACACGTTCTCAGGGATGAAACAGGCGCCGTCACGGGTGCCGTCGAAGTCGTGGAAGCGGCGGGTGAAGACAACTCGCAGGTGACCCTGTCCTCTACGGAGCTGAGCTCTCTCTTGAGCGGCCTGGGTCGGGAGTTCGTCACTGCGGATGACCGGCTGCGCGTCCTCGCGTTTTCGACAACTCTGCCGGGTCTGCTGGGTCTCACGGAAGACGAACTTGTCGGTCGCACGCTGACGAGTCTCTTCAGGGGCGAGCTCTTTGAGGAGGGAGGTTCCGTCTCGAGGGCGGTGCTTGCCGGCGAGCGCCGGGAGGGCTGGAGAGCGTCACTGTTGGCAGCCGGTGGTCAGGAAATTCCGGTTTCGCTGAGCGTCGGGCCCGTAGATCCGTCAGATACCTGCGGCGGGATGGATGCGCGTATTGTCGTGATGATTCGCCCGGAGGACGTGGAGGAGCGCGAGGCACCGGCTTTCGAGGGGATCATCTCGCGGTCGGCCTCGATGCAGAGAATCTTCCGGATCATTGAACTCCTTCGACACAACGACTCCACCGTTCTCATCACGGGCGAAAGTGGTACGGGGAAGGAATTGGTCGCCCGAGCCCTGCACCAGACCTCCCATCGGTCCGACGGCCCCTTCATCGCGGTCAACTGCGCGGCGATCCCCAGTGAGTTGCTGGAGAGTGAGCTGTTCGGGCACGTTCGAGGAGCTTTCACCGGAGCCGTCCGAGACAGACAGGGGCGCTTCGAGCTTGCCGACGGAGGCACGCTCTTCCTGGATGAGATCGGAGACCTGGCTCTCGGGCTTCAGGCAAAGATCCTTCGGTTCCTGCAGGAGCACACCTTTGAGAGAGTCGGAGATACCCGAACGCGCCGCGTGGATGTGCGCGTGATCGCGGCGACGCACGTCGACCTCGTGCGCGCTGTGGCCGAGCGGGCGTTCCGGGAAGATCTCTACTACAGGCTGCGTGTGGTGCCGATAGAGCTCCCCCCCCTTCGCGAGCGGCGCGAGGACCTGGAGCTGCTGATTCGAGTGTTTCTCGACCGTATCGGGCGTGAGCGAGGGCGAGCTCTGCGTCTCGCGCCCTCGGCCAGCCGAGCCCTGCTGACGTACCGCTGGCCAGGCAACGTCCGTGAGCTTCAGAACGCTCTCGAGTATGCAACAACCGTTTGCGAGGGGCAGACGATCCACACCCGGGATCTGCCCTCCGAAGTAGGGCGCTATGGTGGAGACCGGTTGTCCGGGGCGGCGGTCGAGGGCCAGGTTGCGGCCGGTGGCCCAGCGGAAATGCCAGAGGCCTCTTCGGTCGAAGAGAAGCCCGTCTCGAGGTTGGATCTCATGGGCAGGGGCCTGAGTCCATCGGAGACTTCCGAAGCGGAGAGGATCCTCGCGGAGCTGGAAGCCGCGCGCTACCACCGCGGCCTGGCCGCCGAGCGCCTCGGCATGAGCCGAACGACCCTGTGGCGCAAGATGAAGGAGTATCGTCTGTGAGAGGAACCCTCGGATGCCACGAACGTATGACCAACGCGCACGAGGGGCTCACGATTCCGCCACGGCGGGAGCTACCATGCGGTCGCCCGGCGATCGGGAGGTTTTTGTATGAATAGTCCGACGCGGATCTTGGCGGGAGCACTGGTCGCTGCGACCATCCTGGCGGTGGGAGCCTGCAGCAGCGATGAAGTGACCGGTCCCCAGTCTGGTTCCCTGGAGGTTTTGCTGACCATGCAGGGGAGCGACCTGGATGCGAACGGAGGTACGCTCCTGCTCAACGGAGAGATCGTCGGCAGCCTGCAGTTGGATGTCCGGCGGAGTGTGGATGACCTTGAAGCGGGCGTCTATGTCATCATGGTGACCGGGATATCCCCGAATTGCTCGGTCCTCGGGCTCAACGAGAGGAACGTGACCATCCGGGCGGGTCAGCTCGCGTCCGAAGAATTCAGGTTCCTCTGTGAGTCCACGGTCGGCAAGGACCCGGATGACGGTGGCGTGCTCGACTGATCGATCGGCTCGCTCATCGGTCTTTGAACGACCGGCGGAGCGCGATCCCGCCGGTCGTCTTGCTTCCAGAGCGGCGCGATAAGGGTCGTCCGTCTCCGGGCTACCGATAGCGGACGAAGCGCTCCCTGTGAAGCAGCCGGATCAACTGTCCAAGCCGCTGGCTCACCGGCTCCGCCCGATCCCCGTACTCCTCTCGTACCTGCGCAACGAGACCGCGCACATCCGTACGGCCGTCGATCCGGAGCCACGCGTAAGACCCGACGTCGTCGAGCCGAATTCTCGGTGGGGCCATCATGTAGGACACCCAGCGCGACATCGACCTCGGGCCCCGGATGGCAGGGCGCTGACGGACCAGCGTAATGATCCCTGCATCATCCTCCTCCCATTCCACCTCCCGCACCGGCGTCATGTCGAGAAGATTGGGGCCCCTCTCTGAATTCGCGCCCGTCGTCCGAGACCGTACCCCGATCACCCGCCCTCTGCCTTCGAATCACTCCGGAGATTCCTGAGAGGAAGCCACGCAAGAAGGCCGACCATGATCGGGTAGGCAAGAAGACCGATCACGAGACTCCCGTCGCCTGAGGGAGTCAGCGCCGCCTTCCACCGGGCCAGCACCGGAACGAAATCCTGCCCCAGGAACAGGAACGCGAGGCTGACCGCCATCAGCGACTCCCCGGCGATGAAGCCCGAAGAAAGCAGGATGCCTTTGTTCTCGGCTTCCTGACGCTGGGGCTCCGTGGGAGCCAGCTTCTTCTGCCTCCACTCGAACAGCGCCCGGATCAGGCCCCCGACGAAGATCGCGGCCGTGGAGTAGAATGGAAGGTACATACCCACGGCGATCAGCATCGGAGCAGGCGCGCTGACGAGAATGAGGCCGACGGCGAAGAACATGCCCGTGATCACCAGGGGCCAGGCCATCTCCCCGCCCACAATACCATTGGCGATCAAGGCCATCAGGCCGGCCTGCGGCGCGGGGAGCTCTGCAGATCCGATCGTATAGGCAGCGTGCATCACGTTGAGGGCGATTGCCAGGACGACGGCGGCGCCGATCACCCCAATGATCTCGCCGATTTCCATGCGCCACGGGGTTCCACCCAGGATGTGACCGACCTTGAGATCCTGCATCATGTCTCCGGCCACGCCCGCCGCACAGCATACGACTCCCGCCACCGCCAACACCCCGGCCACACCGCTGATATCGGTCAGTCCGATCGCGACCATCAGGACGGCAGCGACCAGCAGAGCGGTCAGCGTCAGACCGGAGATGGGATTATTCGAGTTACCGATCAAGCCGACCAGGTAGCCCGCGACCGCGGCAAACAGAAACCCGAAAATCAGCATGACGGCCGTGAGAATGACGGCACCCAGCACGGAGCCCGTGAAATACAGGTACAGGAAGAACGTCGCGACCCCCATGGCTCCGATCCCGGCGAACACCCACTGCAGTGGGAGGTCGACCTCGGTCCGAAGGGGCTTGTTCCCTTCATCGTCCCCGAGCTTGATGTCTGCCAGGGCCTTCCGGATCCCGGATACGAGGGGCCCCCTCAACCCCCAGAGGGTCCAGAACGCCGCCACGATCATGGTTCCCACCGCCAGCGGGCGGACCTGGTTGAACCACACGTCTTCACTGAGAGTTACGAGATCTCCGCCCGAAGCCATGCCGGAGGTCAAGCCCGGGTTGAGAAACACGGCGAGCGGGACGAGGAACAGCCAGCCCATGACGGCTCCGGCGAACAGAATCGCAGCCACCCGGAACCCGACAATGTACCCGACGCCCATGAGCATCGGCGAAGCCGCCGGGGTCTGCATGTACAGGCCACCGCCCGCGTACTGGGTCTTCTCCCCGAGTACCGAGATGGACGACTGGCCGAAAGCGATCGCCCCGGCCGTCTTTTCCTTGATCAGCAAGATGCCGTTGCTGTTCTTGAAGAGCTCCCAGACGGCAGCCATGACGATACCGCCGAACACGAACTTGGCGCCCGTTTGTCCTCCCTGTCCCGCCTTGACGATCTCGGCCGCCGCCACACTCTCCGGGAAGGGTAGGTCCGCCTCGACCACGAGCGTGCGCCGCAGCACGATGACGAAGAGTACTCCGATCACACCTCCCACCAGCATGATCGCTGTACTCTCCCAGTATCGGAGCGTATCCCAGGCCCCGGTGATCACGAAAGCCGGGATCGTGAAGATGGCGCCCGCCATGAGGCTCTCGCCGACCGAAGCCGTCGTTCGCGCGATGTTCTCTTCGAGGATACTCCCGCGAAACGGACGAAGGACGGCCATCGCCACGACCGCGGCCGGAAAGGCCGCAGCGACGGTCAGGCCCGCCTTCATGCCCACGTACGCGTTGGCGGCGCCCAGAACTATGGCCATCACGACGCCCAGGGCGACCGCCTTGAACGTCAGCTCTGCCATGTTGGTTTCTGCCGGTACGTAAGAGACGTCCTTCCGGTCGCTCATCCGTTACCTCCGGAGTGTGGAGCGGGGTGCCTGGCTCGACTTCCGCGATTATGGACGAAAGGGGGTCCACGCCGTATCGTGCCGAAGTTGTCGTTCCGTGCCCGTACCCGCCAGCGTGACCGATCCCGCGACGAGGCCGCCAGAAGGCCCCGCGTGCACCAAGAGGAGGAACCATGACCTTCGTTTCCGAGCTCCAGCCGTCGGCCGTCTGGGGCTACTTCGACCAGCTTCTCACCATACCACGGGGATCGAAGAAGGAAGACAGGGCGCGTGAATTCGTGATCTCCGTTGCCGATCGGCTGGGGCTCGATTACACGGTCGATCAAACCGGGAACGTCGTGGTCCGAAAGGCGGCGTCGGGTTCAAGTCCGTCGCAAACTCCGACCATTCTGCAGGCCCACCTCGACATGGTGCAGGAGAAGAACTCCGACGTCGACTTCGATTTTGACAGCGACGCAATTCGGCCAGTGCTTGACGGGGACTACCTGCGAGCCGAAGGGACCACGCTCGGTTCGGACAACGGTATCGGAGTCGCCACCATGCTCGCGATCATGGAAGCCGACGACCTGGCTCACGGTCCGCTCGAGTTCCTGTTCACCATCGATGAGGAGACGGGTCTGACAGGGGCTGGGGGCCTGGCTGACGGACTCTTGAACGGAAAGAGGTTGATCAATCTCGATTCAGAGGAGGAAGGGGTGCTGACCATCGGCTGCGCCGGCGGGGCAGACTCGCACCTCCACCTTGCCGTCGAGAAGTCGGCGGTGCCGGGTGACAGCGGTGCCTTCGCGGTCCGCGTCGCAGGGCTGAAAGGCGGACATTCCGGCGTCGACATTCATCTCCAGCGTGGAAACGCGATCAAGATCCTGGGTCGCGCCCTCTACGCCGCCGCCCTCGCAGAGCCAGTTCGCATCGCCTCGTTCGGAGGAGGCAACGCCCACAACGCGATTCCGCGTGAAGTGTCAGGCGTGGTCGTGTTCCCGACCGGCGACGGCATTTCGACGAGGGTGAAGGAAGCGCTGTCGTCAGAGCTCGAAGCCGCCGCTTCAGAACTGGCGACGGCGGACCCCGGCATGTCATTCGAGATCACGAATGCGTCTCTTCCGGCGGAGGCGCTGACTGCGACCGCGACGCGGAGGCTGCTGGCTCTGGTGACAGCGCTGCCACACGGCGTCATGGCGATGAGCGACGACATCGCGGGGCTTGTAGAGACGAGTACGAATCTGGCCGTAGTGCGGGAAGACGGTGGCCGCGTATTCGTGCTGATGAGCAGCCGAAGCTCGGTGATGTCTTCTCTCGCGGCGCTCAGGCAGCGTATTCGGTCCTTTGCGGACCTGTCGGGTGCGGACCTCGAAGAAAAGGACGGGTATCCGGCGTGGCAGCCGGATGTCAGCTCGGCTTTGCTTCGGGTCGTACAAGAGGTGCACGAGAGGGTTGCGGGCGAGGCGGAGATCGGGGCGGTCCACGCCGGATTGGAATGCGGGATCATCGGAGAGAAGTATCCCGGAATGGACATGATCTCGTTCGGGCCTCAGATCGACTTTCCTCACTCTCCCGATGAGCGAGTGAAAGTCTCTTCCGTGGCCGAGTTCTACGAGGTCCTCACGGCCGCACTGGCTGCGCTTGACTAGAGCCATGGAGAACGATGGGAGAAGGCAGCACCCCAGCCTACAGCCCGAGACTCGGATCGGTTATCTTCTTTCTGAGCAAGCAACCGAGCTATGGAGGGAGGCTGGATGCTGAAGAAGGGGGAAGTATTTGGGGTGTGGGTGTGGGGCATTGTTGTCTGGATGATACTGGCGTTCGCTTTTGGGGATTTCTGGTGGTTTCGTCCCCTGTATCGGCAGTTCTTCTAGGTTCTGCTAACGGTGTCCGTCGTTTCCAGGAACCTCGAGTATGCCACGACCGGTGACACAGACGTTCTCGACGTCACACCGGAGGCCGCCGAATTCGTTCGGGCGCACGGTATCGCCGACGGGATTCTCGTCGTTTTCACTCCGGGTTCGACGGCCGGAGTCACGACAATAGAGTTCGAATCCGGAGCGGTCTCCGACCTCAAGCGTGCGCTGGCTCGCCTCGCGCCCATAGAGCAGGAGTACGAGCACAATTTGCGGTGGGGCGATGGAAATGGTCATTCCCACGTTCGCGCAGCCCTGCTCGGTCCCTCCCTCGCCATACCCGTCAAGGACGGTCGACTGGATCTGGGAACATGGCAGCAAATCGTGCTCTGCGATTTCGACAACCGTCCGCGGCGAAGGCGCCTGACGCTGCAACTACTGGGGGACTAAGGATCTTCTGCTGGACGGAGGGCCGCGATGATGCCATCTTTCGGCGGCATTCGCGGTAACGACCATTTCACCTCACTCGCGGAGGAGGACTCGATGGCCGAGAAGAACCGTAAGAAGACCTATCTTATCCTGATCGCCGTTCTGCTCGTCGTCCTGCTGATCACGTTCCTCTGAGGCCCGACTGCGAGAACCGGCGGCGGACCTCTCAGGGCCTCGTCGCCGGCTCCGCCAGGCAGATCAAGCCGTCTCGCGATCCGCGGTTCCGCGTCGCAAGACGAACCAGGCCATGATCCCGAGTAAGGCCCCGATCGTCGCGAGGGAAAGGAGTTCCTCTGCGACATGCGGCAGGTGAGGGGCGAAGCCCTCGATTCGCTGGCCTCCCCGGAGGCCGACCCACAAGGCCAGCACCACTCCGGTAAGTCCACCACCGCCCACCAGACCTGAACCGAACAGCACCCCCTGCTCCCGACGTCGCTCGGCCTCTTCCGGCTTCTGCTTTCGCGTCAGCAGGTATCGGAGTACCCCCCCCGCGAAGACCGCGGCCATCGTCTCCAGGGGAAGGTAGACGCCCACTGCGAACGCCAGGACCGGCATCTTGAAAGCGGAGGCAATGAGGCCGATTGCGACGCCTGCCACGATCAGCATCCACGGGAGGTTCTGGTCGAGCACACCGTCGATCACGAGCGCCATGAGGGTGGCCTGCGGGGCAGGGAGTTCCGGTCCACCGAGCCCTCCAGGAACGTTATTCTGCAGAAGCATTACGACGAGTACCACGACGCCGGCTGAGGTGATTACGCCGATGAGCTCGCCGATCTGCTGGTAACGGGGTGTGGCGCCGAGGATGAACCCCGTCTTGAGGTCCTGGGACGTGTCACCCGCAATCGACGCGGCAATGGCCACCGCGGTTCCCACCATGAGGGCTGTCGCCTTGCCGGCCATGTCCGTCCAACCGAAGGCCAGGAATACAAGACTCGTACCGAGGAGCGTGGCGATCGTCATTCCGGACGTGGGATTCGACGTAACCCCGACCAATCCGACGATTCGCGAGCTTACGGTCACGAAGAAGAACGCGAATACCGCGATCAACAGGCTGGCCACGGCGCGGACCGGTATAGAATCGAGATACCCGAGGATCCCCGGGACGAAGGTCATGACCCCCATGATCAATACGATGATGATGACGACGGTACGGGGGGAGAGGTCCAGGTCGGTCCTGTCCACCGCCTGGAACGCGTCCGAGGCCCGCCGGGAAATCTGCTGGATGCCCAGTCGGAACGACTCGATCATCGTGGGGATCGAGCGGATCAAGGTGATCAGGCCTCCGGTCGCAACGGCCCCCGCACCGATGTAGCGAACGTACCGGTTCCAGATCTCGTCGGTGCTCATGTCCCGGATCAGCTTCACGGTTTCCGGGTAGAGCGGTTCGGCGAGGCCTGATCCCCACAAGTAGATAGCCGGAATGATGATCAGGGCCGAAAGCACGCCACCTGCTACCATTACCGTGGCAATCCGAATCCCCAGGATGTAGCCGACGCCGATCAGTGGAGGAGAAACGCTTATCGTAACAGCCGCCCGCGCAGGCAAGCCGACCTCGAAAACACCCCGAACGAGTTTGAGGCCGTCGGTCAGGAGCTTGAAAGCCATCCCCACGCCAATGCCCCAGAAGACTCCTGCGGCCTGCTGTCCCCCTTCTTCCGCCGCGACCAGTACTTCGGCGCAGGCCATGCCCTCGGGGTACGGCAGGCTCCCGTGCTCCCGCTTGATCAGGAAGCTGCGCAGGGGGATCATGGACACAACACCGATCAGTCCGCCGCACATCGCGAGAAGGGAAACCTGTAGCCATTCGGGATTCAGCCCCCAGATGAACAAAGCCGGAATCGTGAACAGCACCCCGGAGGCGACCGAAGAACTCGCAGAGCCTACGGTCTGCGACATGTTCGTCTCGAGGATGCTGTGGCTCAGGCCGAAAGCCTTGAACACCCGAAACGCCACCACCGTGAGGACGGCGACGGGAATCGACGTGCTGATCGTGAGGCCGGCTTTCAGGCCGAGGTACGTATTGGCGGCGCCGAAGATCATCCCCAACACGATGCCCGCGAGGACCGCCTTGACTGTGAACTCCGTCAGCGTCTGGCCAGCCGTCAGGGGGACGTACTCCTGTCCCTCTTCAATGGCGTACGCCGTGGGAGGCAGCTTCCTGCCGCTCACGAGCAACTCCTATGGTGACGTGATTCCATGTTGAACGGGACGGCCTCGGTTGCCGAAGGTATGCTCCAGCCACCGGACGTCAACAACGCCGACGCCCGACTGGTTATTTTCGATAGTTGGTGCCCGCTCTGTATCCGGACGGTTCGGTTCGTGCTGCGCAGGGATCGCGATAGGCGGTTTCTGTTCGCGGCGCTGGACTCTGCGGCGGCACGCCGCTGCCTGGAACGGTGCGATATCGAACCCGAGACCGTTCGGTCGATCCTGGCTGGATCCACGGTCGCCCTCGTCCATCGCGACAGGGTCTTCACCAGGAGTGAAGCGGTGATTCGGATCGCCTCGCAGCTACCCATGCCGTGGAGAGCCGCCACCCTCCTTCGCGCAGTGCCGCGCTTCGTCCGGGACGGGGTCTATTCGGCCGTCGCGAAGCGAAGGCGCCGGGTTTGGGGAACGCTCGATTCGTGCTTCCTTCCGGAATCCGCGGATCGAGGCCGCTTCCTGTAGCTCACGAGAGCGGACCTCGGGAATCCTCGGGCCCGAGGATGGCGCCCTTCACCTCGCCGACGCGTTCGATCCAGGCATGGTATCGGTCCCCAAACGTGAGCGGACCGACACCAGCCGGGGTGCCCGTAAACACGAGATCGCCCGGGGCGAGTTCCACCAGTCGCGACAGGTGGGCCAGAGTCTCCTCGGGGGACCACACGAGATCCGCCAGATCAGCGTTCTGCCGAATCTCGCCGTTTACGCTCAGGCCTATGGCCCCGGAGCGCGGGTGGCCCACCGCGCCAGCGGGCGCCACGGGCGAACAAGGGGCGGACCGGTCGAAACCCTTTGCCATCGCCCAGGGCCGGCCGCTCGCCTTCGCGTCTCGCTGAAGATCCCGCCGCGTGAGATCCAGCCCGACGGCATAACCGAAGATCAGCTCCCGGCAGCGATCGGGTTCCAGGTTCACCCCTCCATCACGGAGCGCAACGACGAATTCCACCTCGTGGTGCAGCTCCCGGGTCGCCGCAGGGAAGGGCATGTTGCCCCCGCCAGGGAGGATCGCGTCGGCCGGCTTCGAGAAGAAGAAGGGAGCCTCCCGATCAGGATCTCCTCCCATCTCTCGGGCGTGCGCCGCGTAGTTCCGCCCCACACAGTAGACGCGCCTGATCGGAAACATGCGATCGGAATCCAGCACGGGAAGGACCGATCGCGTCGCAGGCGCGAACACATATCGATGGCTTTCGCTCACCCCGCCATTCCCTCTTCGGCAACCATCACACTGCCTCCTCCAATCAGGTCGTCGATTCGTTCGTCCGTGTATCCGAGCAGTTCCGACATCACCTCGAGCGCATGTTCGGAAAGCCCCGGTGGCGCCGCGAGGTCGACCGTTCTATCAAGACCTCCAAAAGCTACCGTCCGAACCGCCGACGCTCCCGAGTGTTCGGCGGGGCCCTTCCACGAACGGGTGACATCGCCACCGGTTTCCCGGTTCTCGACCTTGATGACACGCGAACCCAGCTCGCCAAAGAACATCCCAACGGCCGGGCCGGCCAGCACGCCGGCGAGTTCCACCACGAGAAGGCTCTCGAAAACGCTGCTCTCAGTCATGCCGGCATTATGGCGGTGCGGACGGTCGACGCAACAGTTGCGTCACCTGTCGATTGCGTCGTTCGGGGACGCGGGGCACTTTCCGCACGAGAGAGCTCACCCAATCCAGATAAGGACTCGACATGCCTGTTGCTGAATGCGTAGCGTGGCGCCTGCCTCTGGTCGTGCTCACCCTATCCGTGGCGGCCTGTTCTTCGGCTGTAGTGCCCGAGCCCGAAGTCGCATTGGCGCCAGTGGAAGCTCGCATCAGTCCCTATGCGGGCGCGGAGACGATTACGGCCGACGAAATGATGGCCCACATCTCGTTCCTGGCGAGCGATGAACTCCGGGGCCGCGACACGCCGAGCCCGGGGCTGGAGAAGGCCGCCGCCTATCTCCAAGAGTCCTTTCAGGCGGCAGGGTTGGAGCCCGCCGGTGACGAGGGTTCCTTCGTACAACGCTGGATCTTTGAGCAAACGTCGCTGAGGTCTGCAGACGTGACCGTGGAGATTGCCAGCGGCGGGAACACCCAATTCCTGGAGCACGCGGTCGACTTCTTCGTCCTTCCATCGGGCGATGAGGTCGTGTCCGCTGGCCTCGAGTTTCTTGGACCTATCTCCGTGCTCCTGGGCGACTCCATCCCCGACTCATCGGGTCGGATCGTCGTGGTCACGACGCCGCCTTCCATGGGCATGGAGGTCCTGGTCGCTGCACGGGCCGCAGGGGAGGCCGGCGCGGCTGGACTCTTGCTGGTGCTCGCCCCTGAGTTGCCCGCCGAGGTGATCGGCATGGTGGCTGGCCAGATCGAGGGCGGAGGGCTCCCGGCGCAGCCTGTGCCCACGGTGGGAGTCACCTGGGACGTAGCTCAGCGGATCGTGTCCGCAGCCGGCACCGAACTCGAGGAGCTGCTGGCGGCCCACGAGGATGGCGCGGGAGTCGCCGGCCCGATTCCACTTGCGGGTCCCGAACTTACGATACGAACCCCCATGCAGCGGCAGACATCAACACCTCCCAACGTCGTGGGACTCCTGCGGGGAAGCGACCCCGAGCTCGCCGACACCTATGTCGTCCTGACGGCGCATTTCGATCACGTCGGAATCGGGGAGCCGAATGCGGAGGGCGATTCGATCTACAATGGGGCTGACGACGACGCATCGGGCACGGCCGTACTTCTGGAGGTAGCCCAGGCCTTCCAAGCCCTTCCCCGGTCGCCCGGGCGGAGCGTTGTCTTTCTGGCGGTCAGCGGAGAAGAGAAGGGGCTGCTGGGCGCCGCTCACTATGCGGACCATCCCACTGTGCCGCTCGCGAGTATCGTCGCGAACATCAACCTCGACATGATCGGGCGAAACGCCCCGGATACCGTCATCGCGATTGGCGCCGAGTTCACGTCGTTGGGCGACCGCTCCAAGGAGATCGCTTCCCGCCACCCGGAGCTCGGCTTGACGATCGCCCCGGATCCCGATCCGTCGGAACAGGCCTTCTTCCGAAGCGATCATCTCGTCTTCGTGAAGAAGGACATTCCGGCCATCTTCTTCACGACGTGGGATCACGAGGACTATCACCAGCCGTCTGACGAGGCTGCGTCGATCGACGCCGACAAGGCAGCGCGAGTCGCTCGGCTGGCGTTTCTTCTCACATGGCAGATCGGCGAGGATGAGACGCCTCCGAGTTGGAACGAAGGCGCCCTGGAAGAGGTTCGCGCGATCCTCGCAGAATCGCCCTTCTGAGCTACTCATGGTCACCCGCCCCTGCGTGACTGAGCCGCAGGAGGCGGGTACCTTTCCGTCAGGTCCCGGGAGTCCGGATCGACCGGCTTGCGGCTCGTCTCGGCCGAAACCAGAACACCAGAGGCTATCCATGTCTTCCTTTGTATCGGCCAGGAGGCGAACGGCCCGCGTCGCTGCCGCCCTGCTGCTGTCGGCCCCGCTGACGCTTCACGCCCAAAGTGCGGACCTGCTCGGCGAACATGAGGTGGCAGACCTCAGGTCCGTCGCCCAGGTCGTCGTCTCCCCCGATGGTCGGCAGATTGCCTATACGGTGTCCGTTCCCCGTAAGCCTTTCGTCGAACCGGACGGATCGGCCTGGTCCCATCTCTATCTGTTCGACGTGGATAACGGTGAATCGCGGCTGTTCGTAGGAGGGCAGGCCAACATTGGCAGTCCCGCTTTTTCCCCGGACGGCCACAGGCTGCTGTACCTCTCCCGGCGCGGGGGCGACAGCCATCGCGTGCTCTATTCCATACCCGTCGGGGGCGGCGAATCCGAACGCGTGCTGGAACACGCGACGTCGATCGAGAGCTTCTCCCTCAGTCCAGCCGGGGACCGGATCGCATTCCTATCGACGGAGCCCGAGCCCACCGTTCGGAAGACGCTGCGGGAGGTTGGATTCAAGGCTGTTGCCTACGAGGAAGACGAGCGCTTTTCCCGAGTGTGGATCGCTGATCGCCTCGATGGCCGTCAGGACTATGGCCAGCCGCGGCAACTCGAACTGGAGGGCAACGCGTCGAGCCTGTCCTGGTCGCCTGCCGGAAACGTGATCTCCGTAGCCCTGGCGCCGACCCCATTGATCGACGACACGTACATGCACCGCCGTCTGCATATCGTGGAGGTGGATTCCGGTGAGGTCGTCGCCCGGATCAACAATCCCGGGAAGCTCGGGGCCACGAGCTGGAGCCCTGACGGCGCGCACCTGGCCTTCATATCCGGCGAGACCATTAATGACCCGAAGGAGGGCCGGTTGATGGTGGCCGAAGCTGAGACCGGCCAATACCGCGATGTCGTCCCCGGTTTCGAGGGCCATTTCACGCTCGCGCACTGGACGGACGATCACACGATTCGGTATCTGGCGGACATCGGCGTCGAGACGGAAATCGGAGAGGTTCGGTACGACGGATCGAACCGGGCGGACATCGTCGCACCAGGCGATGCGGTCTTCACGTCCTTCAGCGTGTCGCGAGACGGAAACGTGATGGCGGCGAGGGGTGAGAGCCCCAGCCACCCGAACGAGTTGTTCGTTTACGCGGGAGGGGACGGGCCGCTAGAGCGCGCCACGGATTCCAACCCGTGGCTGGCTGACGTCAGGATGGCGCCGCAAGAAGTCGTCCGCTGGACGGCCCGGGACGGTCTGGACCTGGAGGGGATTCTGATCCGGCCCCTCGATGAGCAGAGCGGGCGGACCTACCCGCTGATCGTCCACGTCCATGGCGGGCCGGAAGCCCACAACCGGAATGGATGGCTCACGTCCTACTCTCGTCCAGGCCAGATTGCCGCCGGCCGCGGAATCGCCGTTCTGTATCCCAACTACCGGGCGAGCACCGGTCGAGGGGTCGCGTTCAGTATGCTCGACCACGCCGATATGGGAGGCCGGGAGTTCGACGATATCGTGGACGGAGTCGACCACCTCATCACCACAGGGGTCGTGGATTCGGCAAGGGTAGGCGTTACCGGCGGATCATACGGCGGCTACGCCACGGCGTGGTTGTCGACCTACTACAGCGAACGGTTTTCCGCTGGCGTGATGTCCGTCGGCATCAGCAACCAGATTTCCAAGGTGGGGACGAGCGACATTCCGGACGAGATGTTCCTGGTTCACAATCGACTGCGACCATGGGACGACTGGGAGCTCTTCCTCGAACGCAGCCCCGTCTATTGGGCGGACCGGTCCACCACTCCGCTCTTGATCCTGCACGGTTCGGAAGACAAGCGGGTGAACCCCGGGCAGTCGATGGAGATGTACCGGCACCTCAAGCTGCGAGGGAAGGCCCCGGTCCGCCTGATCTTCTACCCGGGTGAGGGACACGGGAATCGCAACGCGGCGGCGCGACTTGACTACAGTCTCCGCGCGATGAGATGGCTGCAGCATTACCTGATTGGCCCCGGCGGGAAGATGCCGGATCGAGACCTGAACTACGAGGAGGACTCCGGCGCCCCGGCGGCGTAGAGGGAGCTCGGAGGTGCCGGGATGGGATCGAGCGAGATGACGGACCGAACGGATTCCTTCGAGGAGTCCATCCGGAAGGAACTGCGCCCGGATCTCGAGCTCGTCCGGCGTCTTGGAGGCGGTCCCCTTTCGACGGTGTTTCTCGCTCGTGAGCCCGCGCTTCAGCGGCTCGTCGCCGTGAAGGTGCTGCACCCGACGGCTACGCGCCGCACGAAAAGTATGGCTCGATTCCGGCGCGAAACGCGCGCTCTGGCCCGTGTCTCGCACCCGAGCGTGGTGTCGATCTTCAGGGTCGGAGATCTGGCGTCCCAAACCCCCTATCTCGTGATGCAATACGTGAGGGGAACCAGCCTCGCCGAACGACTCAGGGAGGAGGGCGCCCTCGGCCTCCAGCAGAGCTGTTCGCTTCTCGCGGCAGTGGCGAGCGCTCTTTCGGCCGTGCACTCGCACGGTATCGTGCACCGGGATGTGCGGCCGGAGAGTCTCTTGTGCAGCGAACCGGACGCGCGAGTTCTCCTGGCCGACTTCGGGCTCGCGGCATTTCTCGAGGCGGAGGACTCATCGGAAGAGAGGCTTACGACGGCGGGTCACCGTGTCACCGACCTCGATTACTCGGCTCCCGAGTTCCTGGTGGGCGAAGAGCCCACCTCGGCGTCTGACCTCTATTCACTGGGCATACTCGCCTATCACGTCCTGACCGGCGCTGGCCCTTACGAGGCCTCTACGGTGACGGGGCGGGTGCATGCCCATCTTCACGAACCCCCGGTCCGGCTTGTCGCGCGCGGGATCGAGGCCCCCGGCGATCTTCAAGAACTGCTCGACGCGTGCCTGGCCAAGCGACCGGGAGGTCGGCCGACGGCCGCCGATTGCGATTCCCGCCTGCAGGCGATCGCCGGTCGGATGGGAGACGACCGCGTCCCAACATCCGGTAGGGACGTCCGATTTTCCGCCGCCGGCCCCCCCGGGGAAGGTCCTAAGCCCGAGCTGTATCTTCAGCTACTAGGGGGGCTCGACCTCGTGGCTCGCGACAAACGCCAGCCGTCCATCGTTCGCCAACCCAAACGAGTGGCCGTGCTCGCCTACCTCGCCGCGGGGACCGAGGGTGGTTTCAGACGACGCGATTCCCTCACAGGCCTCTTCTGGCCAGAGGCCGACCCTGACAGCGCACGACACTCACTGCGACAGGCCATCTATGTGTTGCGCCGCGAGGTGGGTTCGGAGACGATACGAACACGCGGGGACGGCGAGGTGGGCGTCGACCCTGCTCTGATGGTGTGCGATGTGGCTCGTTTCGAATCCATGGCTCGCAATGGGCGTCCGGCGGAGGCCATGGAGCACTACGGCGGCGACCTGCTACCCGGGTTCTATGTCGATGACGCTCCCGAGTTCGAAGGGTGGCTCGCCGCAGAGCGAGTCCGCCTCCGCCGACTCGCTGCCCAGTGCTGCTGGGATCTGTCCAAGACTGCCGAGAGCAGGCCTGACCCTGCCGAGGCGGCACGCCGAGCCCGCCAGGCAGTGGATCTGGATCCTTTTGACGAGACGGCCCTGCACCGACTCATCGAGTTGCTCGACACCGTCGGAGACCGGGCCGGCGCCGTAGCGGCCTTCGAGCATTTCGCTCACAGGCTCGCGGCTGAATATGCCGTCGACCCCTCACCGGAGACCCTGGCGCTCGTGCAGCGAGTGCGAGCCAGGCAGCAGTGAAGGCCTCCCTGGTCCGCTACGATCGCCCCAAGAACTTGACTCTCGGAGTAGAAACGTGACTCGTGCCATCCTTGCCTCGATCCTCGCGCTACTGCTCCCGGGCACTGGCTACACGCAGCAAGTACCCCTGGCTGCCCACATGGAGGTCGAGGGGGTCACCTACGATCCGTCGGTCCCGCGTCCCGAGGAGGTCCTCGGATACGTCGTGGGTACGCGACACACGGAGCCCTATCGGGTCGTCGAGTATTTTCGGGTGCTGGCCGAGACGAGCGATCGTGTGACCGTCGCCGAGCACGGACGGACACACGAAGACCGGCCGCTCATTCATGCGGTCGTGACGTCGCCACGAAATCACGCAGGGATGGAGGACATCAGGGACAGCAATCGCGCTTTGTCCGACGCGCCGGCGAGTATCAGGCCAGACGACCTTGCGACCATGCCTGCGATCGTTTTGCTGGGCTACAGCGTCCACGGCAACGAAGCAAGCGGAACGGAGGCAGCGCTCCTGACGCTCTATCACCTGGCGGCGGGCTCCGGGCCGGAAGTCGCATCACTTCTCGACAGTCTGGTGATCCTGATCGACCCGATGTTGAACCCCGACGGACGTGATCGATTCGTCGATTGGGTGAACCGCAACCGTGGAGCGACGCACACGGTGGACTCCCAGGACAGGGAGCACAGTGAGCCGTGGCCGGGAGGAAGGACGAATCACTATTGGTTCGATCTGAATCGTGACTGGCTGCCCGCTCGCCAGCCGGAGACGCGGGCCCGGCTGGACCTGTATCACGAATGGCGTCCTCAGCTCGTGGCTGACTTTCACGAGATGGGCGGCGACGGGACCTACTTCTTCCAACCCGGGATTCCCAGCCGGACTCACCCGAACACGCCACTTCGTAACCAGGAACTCACCGGGGAGATCGCTCGGTACCACGCGCGAGCGCTCGACAGACTGGGCCAACTCTACTTCACACAGGAGGTATTTGACGACTTCTACTACGGGAAGGGATCGACCTATCCGGATGTGAATGGCGCGGTGGGCATTCTCTTCGAGCAGGCATCATCGAGGGCCCTCGAATCTGAGACCGTCAATGGTCTTCTTCCGTATGCGCTTACGGTGCGGAACCAGTTCGCGACCTCCCTCTCGACGCTTCAGGCCGCCCACGATCTTCGAGTGGACCTGCTTTCCCTGCAACGGGACTTCTACGCTGGCGCGGCCGCATTCGCTGAGGAGAGGGGAGTAGGAGGATACCTGGTGCCCCTCGATCAGGGCCTCGACAGAGTGTATCAGTTGGCCGGACTGCTGCAGAGACACCGTGTCTCGGTGCACGAACTGGGGGCGTCGATCTCGGTTTCGGGCCGCCGGTTTGAGCCAGGCCAGGCTCTGATCATTCCCGCCGGTCAGCCCCAGGCCCGACTGATCGATGCGATGCTGAGCCGCCGGACTACGTTTGCGGACTCGATGTTCTACGACGTGTCCGCCTGGACGCTGCCCCTGGCTTATGACGTGGAACTCCTGATTCTGGAGCAGACCGACCTGCCCATCGGCCGGGAATGGTCGGCGCCGAGTGCCGAGTTACCGGCGCCGCCGACCCTGCAACCGGAGGCCGTGGCATACCTCGTCACGTGGGACGGCCTGGCGAGTGCCCGGTTCCTCGGCCGCCTCCATGCTGCGAACCTCCAGGTCCGCCTGATGACGCGTGCGTTTGCCGTGGAGACGACGGACGGCGTGATGGACTATCCGGCCGGCGTTCTGGTGGTCTCCGGTCGTCAAGACGGAATGACTCCGGACGCGGTCCGCGCCGTGGTCTCCGAGTCGGCCGGGCGAGAGAGGATCGAGGTTCACTCTGCCGTCTCGGCATTGACACCCGATGGGCCGGACCTCGGAGGTAGTAGTGCCGTAGTCCTGTCTCCACCGACCATCGCGCTCCTCACGGGGCCGGGGACCAGCTCGAATCGAACCGGGGAAGTGTGGGACTTCTTCTCATCCTACCTGGGTGTCCCCGTCTCGCTGCTGGATCTCGAACGACTGGCGGGTGCTGACCTTGAACGTTACGACGTGATCCTGTTCGCTGGCGGGTCGGCACCCGACTCGGCCCTCGCCCCGTTGGAGCCGTGGATCCAGACCGGCGGCCGTCTGATCGCCGCGGGTAGCGCCGTCGATGACGTCGTCAAAGCGGGGCTCATCGATTTGACGGAAAGGCCTTTCGATCTGGACTCGCTGACCGCCGGGGTCGCCTGGGGCGACCGAAGGGCCGCCCGCGGAGCGCATGTCGTCGGCGGGACCATCCTGGCTGCCGACCTGGATCCCACCCATCCCCTGGCGTTTGGAATCGGCGGTTCGGTCCCCACATTCCGGACCAGCAGCACATTCTTCGATGCGGATCTCGACTCTGGAGTCGTGGGACGCTATGCGGCCTCCCCCCTCCTCAGCGGGTACATCTCGGAAGCGAGACTGGAATCGGCGTCCGGGAGCGCCGCCGTCGTAGCGACGCGCCGCGGGCGGGGAGCCGTGATCGCTATTCTCGATGAACCGATATTCCGCGGATTCTGGCTCGGCAGCGCCAGGCTGTTGTCGAACGCCGTGTTCCTGGGTAACAGCTTCTGAGCGGAGGGACTACGTATCGCTGCCCGACACCGTTTCGGAAAAGCCCCTCACGCGAAGGGCATAGCCGAACGCTCCCACGACGAGGGAAATGCCCAGCAGAACGGCCGGAACGGATCCAGCCTCAGAGCCGTCGTCGACCATCAAGGCGGCGGCGACAGCCACGGTGACAAAGACCAGGCCAACGGCCACCGTGTAGCGGCGCGCGGGCGCAACCCGGGTGAGCAACGCGCAGAATAAGAAGCCTGCGGCGAGGGCCGCGTACGCGCCGAAGAGCATGCGAAGCAGGCCAGCCGAGCCCCCCGACGCGAGTACGACCAGGAAACCGACGAGCTGATAGACGACCCAGCCGCCGATAGCGGTCAAGAATGTAAGAAGCAGCCAGCGCAGACGCCTGGCGCGCTTTGCCTTCACAGGACTCTCCCTGGTGGTTCGCCCCACGGAACCCATGCGCTCCCCGCCACCCTGCGCAGCGACTGACGCATACAATCGGCGGTCATCGCATCGCCGTCAAGGCATCTGCCTCGGCACTCGGCTTCCGCGAACGGGTCACGCAGTTCTTGCGCCCCGACTCGTGTACCGCGACCTTCTCAGCAGTACGCATAACGTTCAACGTGTGAGTATCTTCGGGAGATTCCTTCCTGTGAACCGACGAGGGTTCTCAAGCCGGTCGCTCGCGCTCGCTGCTGCCACTCTGGCGGGCCTTTCAGCCGCGTGCGCGTCGGCGCCTTCGACTCAAGCCAACCTTGATGCCACCCTGTGGGTTCAGACTTCCGCCGAGTACCGCGCGGTCACCCGTTCCGTGTATTTGGCCGCCCTGGAGAATCTGCCGGCCCTGCTGGCCGACTCGACCCGCAGCGCAGCCCTCGAACAAGAGTCGGGTTTCTCGGGTCTGCCGCCCGCGGTAGTCCTCGATGTCGACGAGACGGTGCTCGACAATTCCCCCTACCAGGCGCGGCTGCTCATCAACGGTACGAGCTATGATTCGGACACCTGGGCGGAGTGGGTGAATGAACGCGCTGCCGCGGCCGTACCCGGAGCCCTCGAGTTCACGAACGGGGCCTCCGATCTCGGCATCACCGTCTTCTACGTGACGAACCGGCGAGCCTCTCAGGAACAGGCGACCCGCGATAACCTGGTGGCGCTCGGTCTTCCTATCCGGTCCGATATCGACGTGATGCTCACGCGGGGAGAGGAGCCGGACTGGGGCAGCCCGAAGAGCAGCAGGAGAAGGGCGGTGGCTGGCACGCACCGAGTTCTCATGGTCGTGGGTGATGATCTCAATGATTTCGTAGACGTGGACGGCCTCGGGGTCCGCGAGAGAGACCAATTAGAGGAGCGTTACGGCGAGTATTGGGGCGATCGGTGGCGCATGCTTCCCAACCCGACGTACGGGTCGTGGGAACGCGCGTTGTTTGATGCCGACTACGACCTCACCCCCGCGGAGCGCACGGACCGCAAGGCGCGACACCTTGAACCGAGAGGTGAACGAAATGAATAGGAAGCTGGCGGGGCTGCTGGTCGTCCTTCTGTCCGGGATCCCGGCGTGCGGCGGTGGCGACGCGGAAGATGGTCCGCAGGTTCCACGGGAAGAGCTGCTGCGTGCCGCACGCGCGGACTCCGTGGCACAAGCGACCGAGATGTACGATGCCGCGGTCTTTGATACGCTGACCTGGGAGAGTGAGAACGCGAGATACGAGCGGGGTGGGGTGGTCTGGGCGTTTACCTGTCAGCGCTGTCACGGGGCGGACGGGGCAGGCAAGGGCGAGGACGCGGTGAATTTCGAGATCGCGGTACCCGATATGTCGGCGGCCGATTGGCCCCTGGCGGACGACTTACCAGCCATACGGCAACGGATCTTCGTCGGTCACGAGACGGAGATGCCGAGCATGGGCATGATCGGCCTGTCCTACTCGGACGCGGACGCGTCGGCTCACTACATCAACGACCTGCTCCGCTCTCCTCAATAGATCGTCCCGGTCGGACGAGCGATTTGGGGGACGACCTTCATGGTTCGTCCCCCTTTCTGTATCATGGTGCAGAGCCAGGAGGACAGGAGACGTGTCACCAGCAGCCGGAGGGACAACATGAGGATTCGTCAGGTTCTCGATAGGAAGGGAAGTTCAGTGGTGACCGTTGAGCCCGGACCGAACGGTGCACGAGGCGATGCGCGTCCTCGTCGAGCACAACATCGGAGCCGTGATCGTCACGAAGGATGGAAGTACGGTCGGCATTCTCACGGAGCGGGACGTACTGCGCCTCGGAGCAACCGATCCCGGCATCGCTGGCAACGACCCCGGTCGCGCGATGCCATGACCTCCGAACTCGTCGTCGGAGTCGCAGAAGATCTCGGTGGAGTACGCGGCCGGCGTGATGACGGCCAACCGAATCCGCCACCTGCCCATCGTGGATGGGAAGGAGCTAATCGGGGTCGTGTCGATTGGAGACGTTGTCAACGCGTTGAAGCAGGAGAAGGACGTCGAGAATCGCTATCTTCGCGAGTACATACAGGGGACCGTCCGCTAGCGCGTCGACGGCCGCATTGAGTCAGCTCAGCTCCGTGAACCGGTACACGATGTAGCTCTTTCCCGGCCGGAACATCCACGTCCACGTATCCGGACTCGACCAGCTTCTTCAGCTCGGCCTCGACCTCGCTGAACGTCGCGCCCGTCGCGGCCACCCCATCGGTGACGGAGATCGCTCCACCGTGAGTGACGGCCGCATCGAGTAGCTGGTGACGGAGAGGTTTGGCCGACACTCATCGGGGCCGGAGTCATCCGGCTCATCAGCTGTCCGACGACCCGCGGATGGGGAAGGTAGCCCTCGCGGATGTTGGCATCCTGGACCAGCGACTTCATGCCGAAACAGGTCGATGAACTGCCCGATTCCGAACAGGCCGAACGTGAACAGATAGAGGATCCCCGTCCCATACCTGCCGAGGTAGATCCGGTGGATGCCCGCGAGTCCGACGAACGCGAGGCACCAGAGGGCATACCCGAGCCCGTCGCGGTACGAGCCCTCGCCGGACTGGGAGACCAGATCGTTCACTTCCGTCTCACTTTATGGGTTTGGCCAGCACTTCATGATCAACCTCAATACGCGGCGGGCGTACCCGAGGTTTCGTCTGGAAGCTAACCCTGCGACTCCATGTCGGCCATTGATTGACGCGACAAGTGCGGAACCGCTCACGCCGAGGTACGAAACAGGAGAATGTCGCCGTCGCGTACCGCGTATTCCTTGCCCTCGGCGCGGACGAGACCCTTCTCTCGGGCAGCCTTGTAGGAGCCCGATGTCCCGGAAGTCATCGAAAGCGATGGTCTCGGCGCGGATGAAGCACCTCTCGAAATCAGTATGCACCCTGCCGGCTGCTTCGGGAGCCAGTGCCCCCGATCTCAGAGTCCACGCACGGACCTCGTTGTCTCCGATGGTGAAGAACGTCTGCAGGCCCAGCAGTCTGAACCCGGCTCTCACCAGTCGAGCGAGGCCGCTTTCGCTAAGACCGTGCTCGGCCAGGAACTCCGCCCGCTCGTCGGGCTCGAGGGCGAGAAGCTCGGCCTCGAGACTGGCACACACTTCGACGACCGCAGCCTCCGGATCGTAGGTCGCCACGGCATCCCGGAGCTTCGCCGTGTGCGGGGATCCGACCTCGAGTTCGTGCTCGTCCACGTTGGCGACGTAGAGCACCGGCTTTCGCGTGAGCAGTCCGAGAGATCGAACGAGCTTGTCTTCCTCGGCATCCATTTCAACGCGACGGGCGGGCACTCCAGAGTCCAACGCATCCCGGAGCCGCCGCAAGCGCGCGAGCGAAGAGCGCGCCGTCCTTGTCCCCGCTCCGCTCCCTCCGCTCCGCCTTGTCCAGGGCCCTCAAGACAGTATCGAGATCGGACAGTTCCAGCTCCAACTCGACCACCTCCCGGTCGGCGCTGGGATTCTCGAGGTCACCGGTCGCAACGACGGACGGGTCCTCGAAGCAGCGTACAACGTGTGCTATGGCGTCGACCTCCCGGATATGTTGCAGGAACTTGTTTCCCAGGCCCTCTCCACGGGAAGCACCCGCAACCAATCCGGCGATATCCACGAATTCGACGACATTCGGTACGACCCGCGGAGGCTTGACGATGTCGGCCAGCACGTGGAGGCGGCGATCCGGTACCTCCACAACTCCAACGTTCGGATCGATGGTGCAGAAGGGATAGTTCTCGGCAGGCACCGCGACGGAAGTCAACGCCTGGAAGAGGGTGGACTTCCCGACGTTCGGTAATCCAACAATGCCGATCGATAGCTTTGACATATACGGTCAGCTACACCTGTAGGCGCGGTTCAAACACATTTCGCAGGCCGCGGGAGTTCCGTCGGCCGACAGCCCGAGCCGAAGATAGCACGGCGAGTCGGGAGGGGAAGTGCTTGCAGCGCCGCCTCACTCGACTACATTGTCGTGCGCTGAATCATGGTGGGCGTAGCTCAGGCGGTTAGAGCGCCAGGTTGTGGCCCTGGAGGCCGCGGGTTCGAGTCCCGTCGCTCACCCTTCCGTACCCCTTGCGTCTGTTGAACCGCGCGTGTACAATCGCGGCCGTCAGCTACCCCGAACAGGTTCCGAAACGGCCTGTTCGGACAGGGGTTGACACCCCAGAATGGCGTAGAGTAGTATACGTGCTCCGCGCGAGACGTGGCGCAGTATCCACGTCCGGGCGGTTGCTTTTTGAAAAGATGGTGTGAGTGGCGTGTGGGCCTCGAGGCGCGAGTTTCACTTCTCGCGTTTCAATGAGGAATCAAAGTGAATTTCCGAACGCAGTGATCAACCGCGAGGTTGAAACCAGCGTTCCAGAGTCAAAAGGATGCTTGCGCCGGCCTAGCCGGTAGAAGTATCCGAGCTCTTTCATAACCATGGAGAGTTTGATCCTGGCTCAGGACGAACGCTGGCGGCGTGCCTAACACATGCAAGTCGAGCGAGAAAGTCTCCTTCGGGAGGCGAGTAAAGCGGCGAACGGGTGAGTAACACGTGAGCGATCTACCCGACGGCGGGGGATAACCCAGGGAAACCTGAGCTAATACCGCATACAGCACCGGCTTGGAAGCCGGATGTGAAAGCTGGCCTCTCGAAGAAGCTGGCACCATCGGATGAGCTCGCGGCCTATCAGCTAGTTGGTGGGGTAACGGCCTACCAAGGCAATGACGGGTAGCTGGCCTGAGAGCGTGGCCAGCCACACTGGGACTGAGACACGGCCCAGACTCCTACGGGAGGCAGCAGTGGGGAATATTGCGCAATGGGCGAAAGCCTGACGCAGCGACGCCGCGTGGGGGAGGAAGGCCTCAGGGTCGTAAACCCCTGTCAGGTGGGACGAACCACGGATCGGTCAATACCCGGTCCGCCTGACGGTACCACCAGAGGAAGCTCCGGCTAACTCCGTGCCAGCAGCCGCGGTAATACGGAGGGAGCAAGCGTTGTTCGGAATCACTGGGCGTAAAGGGCGCGTAGGCGGTCGGGTAAGTCGGGTGTGAAATTCCGGGGCTCAACCCCGCGAACTGCATCCGATACTGCTCGACTAGAGAGAGGTAGGGGCGAGTGGAATTCCCGGTGTAGCGGTGGAATGCGTAGATATCGGGAAGAACACCGGTGGCGAAGGCGGCTCGCTGGGCCTTTTCTGACGCTGAAGCGCGAAAGCGTGGGGAGCAAACAGGATTAGATACCCTGGTAGTCCACGCCGTAAACGATGGGTACTAGGTGTTGGGAGGATTGACCCTCTCAGTGCCGACGCTAACGCATTAAGTACCCCGCCTGGGGAGTACGGCCGCAAGGCTGAAACTCAAAGGAATTGACGGGGGCCCGCACAAGCGGTGGAGCATGTGGTTTAATTCGAAGCAACGCGAAGAACCTTACCTGGGCTTGACATGTTGGTAGTACTTCCCTGGAAACAGGGAGGGACCCTTCGGGGAGCCATCACAGGTGCTGCATGGCTGTCGTCAGCTCGTGTCGTGAGATGTTGGGTTAAGTCCCGCAACGAGCGCAACCCTCGCCCGTAGTTGCCAGCGGTTCGGCCGGGGACTCTACGGGGACTGCCGGTGATAAACCGGAGGAAGGTGGGGATGACGTCAAGTCATCATGGCCCTTATGTCCAGGGCGACACACGTGCTACAATGGCCGGTACAGAGGGCAGCAATACCGCGAGGTGGAGCGAATCCCAAAAAGCCGGTCCAAGTTCGGATTGCAGTCTGAAACTCGACTGCATGAAGCCGGAATCGCTAGTAATCGTGGGTCAGCCATACCACGGTGAATACGTTCCCGGGCCTTGTACACACCGCCCGTCAAGCGATGGAAGCTGGGGGTACCCGAAGCCGGTGGCCTAACCTTCGGGAGGGAGCCGTCGAAGGTAAACTCAGTGACTGGCGCTAAGTCGTAACAAGGTAGCCGTAGGGGAACCTGCGGCTGGATCACCTCCTTTCTAGGGAGAAATTCCCAGGTCAACCTGCACGCCACTTTACACCTCTTTACATACAAAGTCCTCGGTCCGCATTGCGGATCGGGGGCTGCTTTTTGACAAATTGGGGTGAGAGGTTGTTGTGGAGTGCCGAGAGGGCGTAGTGAGGCGATTTTTTTTGTTATGGTAACAGAAGGGATCAAGCATTAAGGGCGCGGGGTGGATGCCTAGGCACAGGACGGCGATGAAGGACGTGGCAAGCTGCGAAAAGCCACGGGGAGCTGCAAGCGAGCGTTGATCCGTGGATATCCGAATGGGGGAACCCGGCTGGGGTGATGCCCAGTCATCGCGTGGCTGAATACATAGGCTATGCGAAGCGAACCCGGGGAACTGAAACATCTAAGTACCCGGAGGAAGAGAAAACAAACGAGTGATTCCCTGAGTAGCGGCGAGCGAACGGGGAAGAGCCCAAACTGCGTAGGCGTGACAGGCTGCAGCCGTTGTCTACGCGGGGTTGTAGGGCAGGGTCGGAGGGACCTGCAGGTTCTTCGGATGGGAGATTTGAGTGAGCTCGAAGCGCGTTGGAAAGCGCCGCCATAGAGGGTGAGAGCCCCGTAGGCGAAATTCAGTCTTCCGTCTGGGCTTTGTTCCTGAGTAGGCCGGGACACGAGAAATCCCGGTTGAAGCTGGCAGGACCATCTGCCAAGGCTAAATACGTTCCTGTGACCGATAGTGGACTAGTACCGTGAGGGAAAGGTGAAAAGCACGCCGGGAGGCGGGTGAAATAGAACCTGAAACCTCGTGCCTACAAGCGGTGGGAGGGTCCCGAGCCTCTTCGGAGGACTTGGGCCTGACCGCGTGCCTTTTGCATTATGATCCGGCGAGTTGGTCCTAGCGGGCGAGGTTAAGCCGTTCAGCGGCGGAGCCGAAGCGAAAGCGAGTCTTAACTGGGCGTTTAAGTCCGTCGGGCCAGACCCGAAACCAGAGTGATCTATCCATGGCCAGGTTGAAGCGGGGGTAATGCCTCGTGGAGGACCGAACCGTTGTAGGTTGAAAACCGCTCGGATGAGCTGTGGATAGGGGTGAAAGGCCAATCAAACCTGGAGATAGCTGGTTCTCCCCGAAAGATATTTCGGTATCGCCTCTGAGTGTAGACTGCGGGAGGTAGAGCACTGGATGGGCTAGGGCCCTTCACGGGGTACCAAACCCAACCAAACTCCGAATGCCCGTCAGTTGGTCTCAGGGAGGCAGGGCGCGGGCGATAATGTTCGTGCGCGAGAGGGGAACAACCCAGACCCTCGGCTAAGGTCCCTAAGTACAAGCTAAGTGAGAAAGGATGTGAATCTGCGTAGACAACTGGGAGGTTGGCTTAGAAGCAGCCATTCCTTGAAAGAGTGCGTAATAGCTCACCAGTCAAGCGGGTTTGCGCCGATAATGGCCGGGACTCAAGCTTGTCACCGAAGCCAGGGCTGCGGCACACCTTCGGGTGTTGCTGCGGGGTAGGGGAGCGTTGCCTGAGCATGGAAGCGGGGCCGTGAGGCTACCCGTGGAGCGCAGGCAAGTGAGAATGCCGGAATGAGTACGCGATAAACGGGGTGAGAACCCCCGTCGCCGAAAGCCCAAGGTTTCCTGAGCCATGTCGATCAGCTCAGGGTTAGTCGGCCCCTAAGGTGAGGCCGAAAGGCGTAGCCGATGGGAAACGGGTCAAGATTCCCGTACCGCCCATAAGCCGTTCGAGCCTGCGGAGGGACGCAGAAGTGACAGGTCCGTCAGGTGGTGGAATTCTGATGCAAGGAGGTAGGCGTTTCCGGGGAGGCAAATCCCCCTGGTCAAGCCGAGATCCGATGCCGAAGGGGTCTTCGGACCCCGTCAAGGGACCGTAATCAGACTGCCGAGAAAAGCTTCGCAGGCGAGGTAAATGGGCGACCGTACCGCAAACCGACACAGGTGGGCGAGGCGAGAAGCCTCAGGCGCTCGAGTGAATCTTGGTTAAGGAACTCGGCAAAATGTCCCCGTAACTTCGGGAGAAGGGGAGCCCGTGGTAGGTGAAGCGCTTCGCGCGTGGAGCTGAAACGGGCCGCAGAGAATCGGCCCAAGCGACTGTTTAGTAAAAACACAGGTGTCTGCAAAGTCGTTAAGACGACGTATAGGCACTGACGCCTGCCCGGTGCCGGAAGGTTAAAGGGAGAGGTCAGCCAATTCTTCGGAAACGGTGAAGCTTCGAACTGAAGCCCCGGTAAACGGCGGCCGTAACTATAACGGTCCTAAGGTAGCGAAATTCCTTGTCGGGTAAGTTCCGACCTGCACGAATGGCGTAACGACTTGGGCACTGTCTCGACCAAGAGCTCGGCGAAATTGGAGTCTCGGTGAGGATACCGAGTACCCGCGGCAGGACAAAAAGACCCCGTGCACCTTTACTACAACCTGACATTGGGTTTTGGCACCGCCTGTGTAGGATAGGTGGGAGGCTATGAACCGGGGGCGTCAGCTTCCGGGGAGCCACTGGTGAAATACCACCCTTGCGATGTCGGAATTCTAACCTGGGACCCTATATCGGGTTCGGGGACCGTGTCAGGCGGGTAGTTTGACTGGGGCGGTCGCCTCCCAAAAGGTAACGGAGGCGCGCAATGGTTCCCTCAGCGCGGTCGGCAATCGCGCGGAGAGTGTAAAGGCACAAGGGAGCTTGACTGCGAGACCGACAGGTCGAGCAGGTGCGAAAGCAGGCCTTAGTGATCCGGCGGTCCCGTATGGAAGGGCCGTCGCTCAACGGATAAAAGGTACGCCGGGGATAACAGGCTTATCGCCCCCGAGAGTTCACATCGACGGGGCGGTTTGGCACCTCGATGTCGGCTTATCGCATCCTGGGGCTGGAGAAGGTCCCAAGGGTCGGGCTGTTCGCCCGTTAAAGCGGTACATGAGCTGGGTTTAGAACGTCGTGAGACAGTTCGGTCTGTATCCGCCGTGGGCGTTGGAGATTTGAGGGGAGCTGCTCCTAGTACGAGAGGACCGGAGTGGACTGACCGCTGGTGTACCTGTTGTCCCGCCAGGGGCATCGCAGGGTAGCTACGTCGGGAAGGGATAACCGCTGAAAGCATCTAAGTGGGAAGCCCCCCCCAAGATGAGATCTCCCGTACCGCAAGGTACCTGAAGGCCCGCAGGAGACGACTGCGTGGATAGGCGGCAGGTGTAAGCGTGGCAACACGTTCAGCCGAGCCGTACTAATCGGCCGTGCGGCTTGATCCTCTTCTTACACATACAGGAAGCGGCTCACTGCACCCACAACAGCACAACCGACAACCTCTTACCCCTCTTTGGCACATACGCCACGCTGCCAGAGTGGACCCTCTGGACCGTGAGCTCTGATGCCGCAGAGAATGGTGCAGGTCAAGGAGCGCAACGACGCGACGACCGAGACGTAGCGAGAGTCTACGTCGCAGGGAGGACGCGAAGGACGAAACGCCGAGATGCGACATTTCTCGACAGCTGCGAAAGTGCCGGTGGTTCTCGCGAGGGGGATACACCTGGTCCCATCCCGAACCCAGAAGTTAAGCCCCTCAGCGCCGATGGTACTGCAGCCTCAGGCCGTGGGAGAGTAGGTCACCGCCGGCTCTTACTACCAACGCCTCACTCGCTCACCCGCGACGTGGGGCGTTCGTACGTCTACCCCGGAAATGAGTCCTGAACGCGGGAATGGAATGGAATCCGTCACTCGGTCGTCAAAGAACCGTATGAAGGACAGTCACGACCCGAACCCCGTACGTGGAGGCAACACTATGCGACGTGTGATCCCGATGCTCGCCAGCATGCTGATTCTCGCTGCGTGGCCGACGGACCTGGCCGCGCAACAGCGTGGCCCCGGCGGTATGGGTGTACCAACTGACAGTATAGTAGACTCTTATAAGTCTCGTCTTAACCTGACGGATGAACAGACCGCCAGCATCCGACAACTTCTGGAGATCCAGGCCGAGAAGGGTCGAGAGATCCTCGGAGCCGCGCGCGAGCAAGGCCGGGCGGCGATGGCCGAGGCGCGCCCGAAGATGATGGAGCTCCAGGCAGACACCAGTGCCCAGATCGAGGCCCTCCTTGAAGACGAGCAGATCCCGGAATTCCGGAAGATTCAGGCTGAGAACCAGGAGCGCCGGCAGCGACGTCGCGGACAGCGCCCTGCCGAAAACTGATTCGCTGTCTACGATTGCTGTTCGAGCTTGTGGGGCCGGCCCCGGCCACACAGCTTTCCCGTCATGAGTGAAATCTCCCTTCCCGCTGCTTCGGAGTCTTTCAAAGCCGGCATTTGCGCCATCGTCGGCCTTCCAAATGTCGGCAAGTCCACTCTTCTCAATCAGCTGATCGGCGAGCCACTCAGCATCGTGACGCACAAGGCACAAACGACAAGACAGCGACTCCTCGGCATTTACTCCGACGACCAACATCAGGCGGTCTTCGTGGATACGCCCGGCCTCCTTGAGCCGCGCTACGCCTTGCATGAATCGATGCAGGCAGAGGTCGCACGGGCCAGGACGGATGCCGACGTCCTCGTGTACGTGCTTGACCTGGGCTGGGAGCCGAGCATTGAGCATGCCCGCGGTTTCGATCCTCCAGCAGGTGTCCCAGCGCTCCTCTGCCTGAACAAGGCTGACCGGGTGGGGGAGAGCGTGTCCTCTGAGATCGAGGTCGCGCTCACCGAGGGGGCGGACTGGCATTCCAGCACGATCACCGAGGCCAGGTCGGGCAAGGGCGTGGATCAGCTCAGGGCCGCGATCCTCGACCTTCTTCCCCCAAGTCCGCCTCTCTATCCCGTGGATGAAATCGCCGTCGCGCCGGTGCGTTTCTTTGCGGCGGAGTTGATTCGGGAGACATGTTTCGAGGAACTGGCCGACGAAGTCCCCTACGCGACTGCCGTGCAAATCGAGACCTTCCGGGAAACCGACGATCCGGTATACATCGCTGCCATGATCTACATCGAGAGAGAATCCCAGAAAGGCATCGTGATCGGAAAGGGCGGCAGCATGATCAAGACCATAGGACGGAAAGCACGAGGCAAGATTGAACGCCTCATTGAGCGCCCGGTGTACCTCGATCTCAGAGTGAAGGTGATGCCCAACTGGCGACGCCGCCCCGGCCAACTTAAGCTTCTCGGATACGACCTTCCGCCCGGACCCAGGTGAGCCATGGCCATCGATCCCAAGCTGCTGGAGATCCTCGTCTGCCCGAAATGCCGGGGCGAGTTGGAATATGCCGAGCTGGAGCAGACGCTCACCTGCCACGCATGCCGACTGCGATACCGCATCGAGGAAGACATCCCCATCATGCTGATCGATGAAGCCGAGGCTCTCTAGCCTCGCCCTGGTATCTTTCCTCGTCCTGAGTCCCTCCGCGTCCAGGGCACAGGACTCCTCGACCGGCACAGAATTACTGGGCAGGTCTTCGACCCGTGAAACCGCCCGATTTCTGCTTGCCCCGATCGGCGCCCGTACCGTGGGTCTGGCCGGGGCTGTCGTGGCCTCTCGGGCGGACGTGGAAGGCGTACTCTGGAATCCGGCCTCGGCGGCCGGTATCGAGCGGCCGACCGCCTACTTTCATGTGGCGAACGATTTCGGAACGTCCAGCCAGGTCATCGGATTCCTTGGCCGGTGGCAATCCGTGAGAGTCGGGCTCGCCTACTATCACTTTGGCATGGGATCCATCGAGGCTCGAGACGAATCGAACCAGGACCTCGGCTCAATCGCTCTCGACGACGACGCCCTGATTCTGACCGGTGGTTACGGACTGTCGCCCGCGGTGGATCTGGGAGTGAGCTACAAGCTCGTCCGCCTGTCGTCGGCGTGTTCCGGAGATTGCGGTGCCGTGGACGGCAAGAGCGTCGGACATGCCTTCGACCTTGGGGTTACCGCGGACATCGCCGCGGCCCGTGGACTGTCAGTTGGAGCTGTGCTGAGGAATCTCGGTCCGGGCATCCGGGTCAACGGAGCCAGCACTACGGATCCCATGCCGACGCGATTGCGGGTCGGAGCTTCGCTGGACGTACTCCGGGCTTTCCTCCCGGAAGAAGAGAGGTTCGGAATCGCGCTGCAGGCGGATCTTCAGCAAACCGTTGCGGAGTTTGACGACCTCGAAGGATACTTGGGCACCGAGGCCTCTTTGCGTGGAATCCTCTACCTGCGAGCCGGCTACGCCTGGACCGCGACGGGTCGACGTGGCGCCGCCCTGGGGATCGGTCTTCGCTACGATCGCCTGATCGTCGACCTCGGAAGAGCGTTCGACGATTTTTCCGGTTTCGACTCCGACTCTCCGTTCCAGCTCTCCCTCGCTTTCGGTTTTTGATCCGCCAGCAGACGCGAGCCCGCCATGAATGACGTGCCAAGCCGTTCCGAAATCGTTCGTGCCCTCGAGGAGGCCCGTCACGGTCCGCTGACCGCGCGCGATCTCGCCAGACATCTGCGTGTGGATCACGACGCGTACCGGGCGTTTCGGCGCCGGCTCAAGGCCATGGAAACGGATGGAGAGGTCTTCCGGCAGCGGAAAGGCCGATACGCCGTGCCTGGCAGCTTCGAGATCGTGACGGGGGTGTTGGACATGACCCGCGGGGGGGATGGCTTCGTAATCTCCGAGGAGGCGGGCTCGAAGGATGTCTACGTGCCGCAACGGAATCTCGGCTCCGCCGTCGAGGGAGACCGAGTTGCGGTTCGCGTGGAGCGGAGAACGCCCGGCCGAAACCCCGAGGGGCGCCTGGTTCGAGTGCTGGAGAGAGCGGTCGTGCAGGTAGTGGGCGTCTATCACCAACGTCGGGGTTATGGATCGGTCGCGCCGCAAGAGCCGCCCCTGCCAACCGACGTCTTCGTGCCTGCCACCGACCGTGCCGAAGCCTCTGACGGCGACATCGTGCTCGTCCGGATCGAGGAGTGGGGCAAGGACGAACTCCGCCCCGTGGGCGTCGTTTCCGCGGTATTGGGCCGCCCTGGAGACCCGGGCATCGACGTGCTCTCCATCATCCTCGGCCAGCAGCTGCCTGTAGAGTTCCCGCCGACCGTCGTTCGGGAAGCCGAGAAGGTCTCGCGTCGGGGGCTCCGGCCCGAGGATTTCGAGGGAAGAGAGGACTTTCGAGGCACGCTTTCTTTCACCATCGATCCGGAAGATGCGAGGGACCATGACGATGCCCTGTCCGTCAGCCGCACGGAGACCGGGCTCGAGGTAGGCGTTCACATCGCCGATGTGTCATGGTACGTGAAGGAGGGGAGCGCCCTCGACCGGGAGGCGTTGGATCGGGGCACGAGCGTATACCTGGTGGATCGCGTGATTCCGATGCTCCCGGAGGCGCTTTCGGCGGATCTGTGCTCGCTCGTTCCAGACGAGGACCGGCTGACCGTGTCGGTGGTGCTGGCATTCGACGCCCATTTGGAGCTTCGCGAACAGCGGATCGTGCGCGGGATCATACGGAGCGCACACCGCCTCGCGTACGAAGAGGCGCAGTCGCTTCTCGATGCGGAATCACCGCCGGATGCGGGTTCTGTCGCTGTGACCGAGGCGCTCCGGGCCCTATCGGAGGTGGCAGCGACAGTGAGGGCCAAGCGGCAACGGGCGGGGGCGGTGGACTTCGCCATCCCCGAGGCGAAGGTGATCCTGGATGACGCCGGCGAGCCCGTCGAGATCCGACCGCGGCAGCGCCTCGAAGCGCACCGAATCGTCGAAGATCTAATGATCCTCGCCAACGAAACCGTCGCGACTGCAGGGCTGGCCCAGAACCTCCCACTGATCTACCGGATCCACGAGGACCCAGACCCCGACCGCATCGACAAGCTGAGGGAACTCGCGGGCTTCTTCGGCTATTCCCTGCCCATGGCGGAGGTCACCCCCGCAGATCTATCTCACCTGCTGGACCAGGCCCGTGGGACGCCCCACGAGTATCTCATTTCGAACGTGACGCTGCGTTCGATGAAGCGGGCTCGGTACGCCACCGAGAACGTGGGCCACTTCGGCCTGGCATCCCCGGCCTATGCGCACTTCACGTCGCCGATCCGGCGCTATCCGGACCTCGTCGTTCACCGGGCGCTGATCCGTTCGATGAAGGGCTCTCCGGGCCGGGACACGCAGGAACTCAAGGAAATTGCCCGCCATTCGTCGGACATGGAAAGGCGGGCCCAGGAGGCGGAGCGGGAGTCCGTCGAAGCCAAGACAATCCGCTTCATGCAGCGCCATGTCGGCGACGAGTTCTCGGGCACGATCGGCGGGGTAACGAGCTTCGGCCTCTTTGTCGTCCTCGACGACGTGCTCGCCGAAGGTCTCGTTCGCCTCGGATCCCTGGTTGACGACTACTATTCCTATGACGCCGATGCGCACGCGGTCCTCGGCAGGCGGACGCGGAAGAGACACCAGTTGGGAGATCGAGTCTCGGTGCAGGTCGTCAGGGTCGACACCGAGAGCCGGACCATCGACCTTGAACTGGTCGGCAGTCCCGCTTGACCGGGGGAATCACCGCGGCTAGACTCGCCGAAGACGGGGCTTTCCGCGACGCGCGGGAACCCCGTCTTGGCGCAACGGGCGGTCTGAGAATACGCTGGAAGCCCTGGTGGGCTTGGGAGAGACTCGAATGGCAGTATCCGACGCGAAGCTCCAACTGATCAACGAACTGCGGGACAGGCTGACTGACCTACGGAGGTTCCTTTGACCTCGACGCCAAGGAACAGGCGCTGGTCGGTCTCGAGGAACGAATGGCAAGCCCCGGCTTCTGGGACCATCCAGACGCCGCTCGCGAGACGATAGACCAGGCCAACCTTCTGAAGGCCTGGACCGAACCCTGGGGATCCCTGGCGAGCAAGGTGGAGGAGCTGACCGATCTCGCCGACCTCCTCGCCGAAGCGGACGATGAAGAACTCGCATCCGAGCTCGACCGTGAGACGACCCAGGTGCAGGACGGGCTGTCAGAGCTTGAGTTGCGGAACATGCTTCGAGGCCCTGACGCCCACAGATCGGCCCTGCTCGCGGTCCATCCCGGGGCTGGCGGCACCGAGTCGCAGGACTGGGCCGAGATGCTGCTCAGAATGTACTCGAGATACGCCGAACGAAGGGGCTACAAGGTCCAGCTCCTTGAACTTCAACCGGGAGAGGAAGCCGGGATCAAATCCGCGACTCTCGAGATCCTGGGGGACCACGCGTTCGGGTATCTCAAGGCAGAAACCGGTGTGCATCGCCTCGTTCGCATTTCCCCCTTCGATGCCCAGGGACGCCGGCATACGTCCTTCGCATCCGTGTTCGTGTACCCCGAGGTCGACGATGACGTCGAGATTGAAATCGACGAATCCGATCTTCGTATCGATACTTATCGAGCGTCGGGCGCAGGGGGTCAGCATGTGAACAAGACGGACTCGGCCGTCAGGATTACCCACGAGCCGACGGGTGTCGTGGTGTCCTGCCAGCAGGAGCGGAGCCAGCACAAGAACCGGGCGAAGGCCATGAAAATGCTCCAGGCCGCACTCTACCAACGAGCGATGGAGGAAAAGGAAGCGGAAAAGCAGGCGCTCGAGGATTCGAAGTCAGACATCGCCTGGGGCAATCAAATCCGCTCGTACGTGCTCCAGCCGTACACGATGGTCAAGGACCACCGAACCAATCTGGAGGTAGGAAACGCCGACGGTGTGCTCGACGGCGACATTCATCGCTTCATCGAGGCATTTCTCCGCAGGAAAGGAGGAGGCTGAACGTGACTTCGCAGCACTCCTCGGGGCAGCGCGACGGTCTGCCGATCCGCGACTGGTACGCCGCCGCCGAAAGACCGAAGCCCATCAGGGACCGGTACGCTAAGCTGGAGCAACTGAGGGAGTTGGGCGTCCCCGCTTACTCCTACTCCTTCGATCCGACGGACGACCTGACGTCTGCTCTCGGCAGGTATCAGGACGATGAGGAGGGAATCCGGGTGCGCGTAGCGGGTCGCCTCGAGTCGCTCCGCGACATGGGGAAGAGCGCATTCGCACACCTGGGAGACCGATCGGGAAGACTCCAGGTGTACTTCCGCAATGACGACCTGAGCGAGCTCGACCGGAAAGTCCGAAAGCTGCTCGACCTCGGCGACTGGATTGGAGTGGAGGGTGAGCTATTCAGGACGCGCACGGGTGAGGTCACCGTCCGTGTCGAGAGCCTCGAGTTGCTCGCCAAGTCCATGCGCCCGTTGCCGCTCGGCAAGACGGAGATTACGGACGACGGGGAATCGGTGGTGCATAGCGGCTTCGCCGACGTCGAGAGCCGGTATCGTCAGCGCTATGCGGACCTCGCGGTCAATCCCGATGTGCGGGCGGTCTTCATGACCCGAGCCAGGATCATCTCGGCACTGCGTGCCAAGCTGGACCGCGAGGGATATCTCGAGGTCGAAACGCCCGTGCTCCAACCCCTCTACGGGGGTGCCTTCGCTCGTCCGTTTACCACTCACCACAATTCTCTGGATCGTAAGCTGTTTCTGAGAATCGCCGACGAGCTCTACCTGAAGCGATTGGTCGTCGGGCAGCTCGATCGGGTGTACGAGATCTCCAAGAACTTCAGGAACGAGGGGATCGATCGGACGCACAACCCGGAATTCACGATGCTCGAACTCTATCGAGCGTACGCGGACTATCAGACCATGATGGACACGGCCGAGGAACTGGTCACCGAGGCCGCTATGGCCGTCGCGGGTGGCCTGCAGGTGTCCTACGACGGTCACACAGTGGATCTGGCGCGTCCCTGGGCCCGCATGCCCTTCTTTGAGGCCATTCAGAACTTTGCCGGATTCGATGCGAAGTCGGCCGATACGGATGAACTCCGCCGTCGAGTGCAGGCGGCCGGGCGCAGTGACGCCAGCACACTCAGCCGCACGAAGTTGCTCGACGTGATCTTCTCAGAATGGGTCGAACCCGAACTCGTCAATCCGACGATCGTCTTCGATTACCCGATCGAAATGAGCCCTCTCGCCAAGCCCAAGCGCGGCGACCCCGAGCTGGCCGAGCGCTTCGAAGTCATCGTTGCGGGAACGGAACTGGTGAACGCATTCAGCGAGCTGAACGACCCCATCGACCAGTGGGAACGATTCTCGGAACAGGTGGCGCAGCGGGACGCCGGAGATGAAGAGGCCCAGACGCTGGACGAAGACTACGTGAGGGCCCTGGAATACGGGCTGCCACCGACGGGCGGGCTTGGACTGGGCATCGATCGGCTCGTGATGCTCCTGACCGGCCGGTCCACGATACGAGAGGTCATTCTGTATCCGATCATGAGGGATGATGAATCCGACTGAGAGCACCGGGCGTACCCGTCGCACAGACCGCGCTCTGCACTGGTTTGTGGCGCGACGATATCTGTCGAGCCGGCGGGGAAGGGGTTTTCTGTCGCTGATCACCCTGATCGCCATCGGAGGCGTATCGGTTGGGGTCATGGCTCTGATCGTCGTGATCGGAGTGATGTCCGGACTGCAGACGGATCTTCGCGAGAAAATCCTCGGCGCCAACTCGCACGGCATGGTGCTGGAGATCGGCGAAGCCGTTCGGATGGAAAGCTGGGAATCGGTGCTTCGCCGTGTCACGGAGGATCCGGACGTGACCGGCGCGGCGCCCTTCATCTATACGGAGGTCGGTCTGAACGTGCCCGGAGGGAGCTATTCGGAGGGGGCCGTGCTGCGTGGCCTCGCCGATGATTCGGTCTCCCTGTCCGTCACGGAAGTCGATGAGCATCTCACCGCCGGGACCATGCCGTTCGGCGAAACCGAGTCCGGTCGTCCGGGAATCGTCCTCGGCACGACGCTGGCCAACCGGCTCAATCTCTATCCGGGCAAGACCGTCACCGTCGTGTCGTTTCAGGGCGCGGAATTGACGCCGACAGGCATCCAACCTCAGCTCCGCCTGTACGAAGTCACCGGGCTCTTCGAGACCGGTTTGTATCAGTACGACACGAAGTTCGCGTACGTGCATCTGGAAAGCGCGCAGAGCCTGCTACGGATGGGCCGAGCGGTCACGGGCGTCGAGTTCAACGTGCGCGATCCTTGGAACAGCGGGGAAGTAGCGGCCCGGATCAGAGATTCGCTCGGGTTTCCTTACTCCGTGGATGACTGGCAGCGGCAGAATGCCAGCCTGTTCTCGGCGCTCAAGCTCGAGAAGTTCGCGATGGGCATCATCCTGCTTCTCATCGTCCTGGTCGCCTCGTTCAACATTGTCTCCACCTTGATCATGGTCGTTACGGACAAGGTCCGGGAGATCGGTATCATGCGTGCCATGGGTCTTACCGCGGCCGACATCACGCGGGTATTCGTCCTGCAGGGCGTCGTCATCGGCTTTGTGGGCACCACGGTCGGAACGGGGCTCGGCCTCGCGCTGTCCTGGCTGCTGGATCGGTATCAGTTCATCACGCTTCCCGGGGACGTCTACTTCATCGACCATCTGCCGGTCGATACGAACGTCCTGGACGTCGGCTTCATCGTGCTCGCCTCCCTCTCGATCGCCTTCCTGGCCACCATATATCCGGCCCGGCGCGCAGCCGACTACACGCCGGTGGAGGCCATCCGCCATGAATGATCTGACGAGTGGGGCAGAGAAGCCTCTAGCCGTTGACGCCACCAGGGTCGAGAGAAACTTCGACGGAGCCGATGGCCGTTTGATCCGGGTGCTGAGAGGGGTCGACCTGCGGTTGGGTCGAGGAGAGACCGTGTCGATCGTCGGCCCCAGCGGTTCTGGCAAGTCAACGCTTCTGCATATCCTGGGCGGACTGGACCTGCCCACGGCCGGCAGCATTGCACTGGGAGGCCGTGACCTCGCCGATCTCGACGACGTGCAGCTGGCCCACGTTCGGAATCGATACGTGGGCTTCGTCTTCCAGTTTCACCACTTGCTCAGGGATTTCACGGCGCTCGAGAACGTCATGATGCCGCAGCTCATAGCGGGAGCGGCGCGAGCCGAGGCGCGGAAGCGAGCATTGGAGCTTCTCGACCAGGTGGGTCTCGCCGATCGGTCGGGCCACGTTCCCTCGAAGCTGTCGGGCGGGGAACAGCAGCGGGTAGCGACGGCGCGTGCTCTGGCTAACGAGCCTCCCGTCCTCCTGGCCGATGAGCCTTCTGGAAACCTCGACCTCGAAACCAGTGATCTGTTGCACGACGTGCTATTCGATCTCGTCCGCGATCACGGAACCGCCATGGTGGTTGTAACGCACAACTCCGCCCTTGCGGCGCGCACGGATCGGATCTTGCGACTCACCTCCGGTGTTCTTGAATCGAACGGCACCGAGCGGGTGCCACTCGAACCAGGAGGCTGAGCGGCTCATGCTGTGCGAAGACTGCAGAGAGAGGGAGGCTGAGGTCCACCTCACGTCGATCGAGGCGGACGAGATGCAGTCGATCCACCTCTGCGTCGGCTGCGCGGCGGATCGCGGGATATCGCCAGCATCGGCGGACGTGGACGCAGCGGACAAGCCGCCCCTCGTCGACTTCCTGGCCCAACTCGGATCCCCCGGCCCGAAGACCCCGGTACCGGATTCCGCGGAGCCCTGTCCGTTCTGCGGGATCTCAGCGGCGGACTTTCGAGGGACCGGACGAGTCGGGTGTTCACAGTGTTACGTGCACTTCGAGACGCAGTTGCGCGGACTGCTTCGCCGGATTCATGGATCGTCCCAGCATGCCGGGAAGCTCTATCTCAGCGAGACGTCGGACCTCTCGGATCGCCTGGGTCAGCTCTCGTCGATGCGGCGCCGGCTCAAACGGGCGGTCGAAACGGAGGACTTCGAGACAGCGGCTGAGCTACGTGACCGGATCCACGAGCTCGAGGTGCAGGGATGATCCGACTTTCCGAGCCCCTCGGTGACCGCGGACTGGATTGGATTCGTGGCGGAGACGAAGCCGAGATCGTCCTCTCGTCTCGTATCCGGGTTGCCCGCAACCTCCAGGGATTTGCTTTCCCTGGCCGCGCCGGACCCGAGGAGCGGGCCGACGTGGTTGAGAGGGTTCGGGCGGCCGCTGAACGGATCGAGTCGCTGGACGGCGGGTTCTTCTGGGGGATCGAACAGCTGGAGCCGATGGACCGGGAGATGCTCGTCGAACGGCATCTCGATCAGCCGTGACCTCCTGGCGGCTCGCCCCGGCTCCTCGAGCGCTGCCCTTGCGCTGGCGCGCGAGAGCTCCTGTGGCGTGATGGTGAACGAAGAGGATCACCTCCGGCTTCAGTCCCTCGTAGGCGGACTTGGTCTCGAAGTGGCGTGGCGCCAGGTGGACCGTATGGACGAGGAACTGGGCGCTCTCCTCCCGCTTGCCTTCCATCACCAGTTCGGTTTCCTGACCGCCTGTCCCGACCAACGTCGGAACCGGCCTGCGCGCCTCCGTGCTGATTCACATTCCAGGCCTCGTGCTCACCAAGGAAATCTCGAAGGTACTGGAGGGCATCTCCCAGGTAGGGCTCACGTATCGAGGACTGTATGGGGAAGGGTCGGAGGTCGTCGGCAACTTCTTCCAGATTTCCAACCAGACGACCCTGGGCAAGACCGAGGAAGACCTGATCGACCACCTGGGGCGTGTGACGGGAAAGGTCATAGAATACGAACGCAGCGCTCGGAGCGTGCTTCTCGCGGAGGCGCCGTCTGTTCTCGAGGACAAGGTCTGGAGAGCGTATGGAATCCTTCGCACGGCGCGCAGCCTGGCCCTCGAAGAGATGATGAACCTGCTGTCGGGCGTCCGCCTGGGCGTATCGCTGAAACTATTGAAATCACCACGGGTAGAGACGCTGAACGACATTCTCGTGCGCGGACAATCGGCGCACCTCGAGCGGGCGGCGGGCGCGAAGTTGACGGAGCATGAAGCGGATGTCTGTCGCGCGACGTACGTTCGGGATAAGCTAGCCAGAGACGAGCGGGACGCCGGACATGCGCCCGCTGACGGAACCAGCGATACGACGGCGGTCGATGGACCGCCCTCGGGGGGTTGATGAACTACAACTTCACCGACCGTGTGAGAAAAGTCCTGGCCATGGCGCGCGAAGAAGCCATGCGCCTTCAGCACGACTATGTCGGCACCGAACACATCCTGCTCGGGCTGATCCGCGAGGGTGACGGGGTCGCGGCGGAGGTGCTGCGCAGCCTGGCGGCCGATCTCGACGAGCTCCTGCGGCTCGTCGAAGAGAACGTCAGGCCGGGAAAGGCGTCCGCCTCGATTGGAGAGCTGCCCTACACGACTCGGGCCAAGAAGGTGCTCGAGTACGCGATGGCCGAGGCCCGCGAGCTGAACCACTGCTACGTGGGCACGGAACACCTGTTGCTGGGCCTGCTGCGCGAGGAGAAGGGGCTTGCCGCCAAGGTGCTGGGGGAACTCGGTATCGGTCTCGAGGAAGCTCGCGCCGAAATGCTGAAGCTCCTCGGTAGCGAAGGCGCGGTCGCCGAACCAGGTGGCGCTCCGGCTCCCGCGGCGCCGCGGGGGGACACGAAGTCCAAGACTCCGGCGCTCGATCACTTCTGCAGAGACCTGACCGAACTGGCGCACGAGGGCGCGCTCGACCCGACGATCGGCCGCCATGCCGAGATCGAGCGGGTCATGGAGGTCCTCTCCCGGCGCAAGAAGAACAACCCCGTTCTCATCGGAGAGCCCGGGGTGGGCAAGACGGCCATCGTCGAGGGCCTGGCCCAGATGATCGACCGCGGTGACATCCCGGACAGCCTCAAGGATCATCGGGTCCTGGCCCTGGACATGGCAGCGGTCATCGCCGGCACCAAGTACCGGGGCCAGTTCGAGGAGCGTCTCAAGGCCGTCATGAACGAGATCTCCCAGAACGAAGGAGTCATCCTCTTCATCGACGAGCTGCACACGCTCGTCGGAGCCGGTGCCGCGGAAGGCGCCATCGACGCGTCCAACATGCTCAAGCCGGCGCTGGCGCGCGGTGAGCTGCAGTGCATCGGGGCCTCGACGCTGAACGAGTATCGCAAGTACATCGAGAAGGACGGAGCCCTGGAGCGTCGCTTCCAGACCGTGATCGTCGAGCCTCCGTCGGTGGACGAGACGGTGGAGATCCTCAAGGGGCTTCGCAAGCACTACGAGGACCATCACAACGTCAACGTTCCCGACGCGGCGCTGGAGGCGGCGGCCAAGCTCTCGGACCGGTACATCACCGACCGCTTTCTGCCGGACAAGGCCATCGATGTGATCGACGAGGCGGGCGCCCGCTCGCGCCTTGGAGCTCAGGTTCCGCCGCCGGAAGTGCAGAAGCTCCAGGCAGAGATGGACGGAGCTGTCGCGGCCGGAAGGAAGAAGCGATCCGCGACCAGGACTTCGAGCGGGCGGCCATGCTTGCGCGATCGAGAGAGGGAGCTCCTGTCCGAGATCCGGCGGACGAAGGAGGAGTGGGAGAAGGAGCAGCGAGAGACTCGTCCGATCGTGACGGAGGAGGAGATCGCGTTCATCGTATCGCGCTGGACAGGTATTCCGGTCAGCCGGCTCCGCGAGGAGGAAACGGAGCGGCTCCTGAGAATGGAGGACGAGCTGCACGAGAGCGTGGTGGGCCAGCACGAGGCGATCCAGGCGATCAGCAGGGCGATTCGGCGCACGCGCGCGGGTCTCAAGGACCCCGACGCCCGATCGGCTCGTTCATCTTCTGCGGCCCGACGGGCGTCGGGAAGACCGAGCTCGCGAGGCAGCTGGCGCGGTTCCTCTTCGCGACGACCAGGCGCTGATCCGCGTCGACATGTGCGAGTACATGGAGAAGTTCTCGGTCAGTCGCCTGATCGGTGCGCCTCCGGGCTACGTGGGCTACGAGGACTGCGGTGCGCTGACGAAGGCGGTGCGGCGCCGTCCCTACTCGGTGGTCCTGCTCGACGAGATCGAGAAGGCGCACCCGGACGTCTTCAACATCCTGCTGCAGGTGCTCGACGAGGGACACCTGACCGACAACTACGGTCGGGTCATCGACTTCAAGAACACCGTGCTCATCATGACGTCCAACGTCGGGGCCAGAGAGATCGCCTCGTCGTCGAGCCTCGGCTTCGAGACCGGTGAGTCGGAGATCCAGTACGACCGGATGGCGCAGAAGGTGAGGGATGAGGTGGAGCGGACCTTCACTCCCGAGTTCCTCAATCGACTCGACGACGTCATCGTCTTTCACCCGCTCTCGAAGGAGCAGATCGGCAAGATCGTTCACATCATGCTTGCGCGACGTCCAACGGCGCCTGGCCGACGAGGAGCTGACGCTGAATGTGGCGGATGCGGCCGTAGACTTCCTCGTGGATCGCGGATATGATACGAAGTTCGGTGCGCGTCCCTTGAAGCGAACGATTCAGCGGTATATCGAGGACGCGCTTTCAGAGAAAATCCTGATGGCCGAGTTCGCGCCGGGAGACGAGATCGTCGTGGAGCTGGCGAAGGACTCCGAATCCCTGGTCTTCCGGGCGGCATCGCATACATCCGCCACGTGAAATTTAGCCGAATCGCAGTCGGGCTCGTGGCCCTCGCCGCAATGTCGACGGCGAGGGTCGCTCCGTTGTTGGGCCAGGAAGAGCCCCTCTCCGTCACCGTCGACAGCATCGTCGTACGGGGCAACTCCCGCTATTCCGCGGAGGGCATCCAGCGGCTCGCGCAGATCCGCGTGGGCGAGGTCGTCAACGGCCCCGGTATTCAGGAGTCCATTCAGCGCCTCTTCGCGACCGGAGAGTTCTCCGACGTACAGGTCAGGGTCACGCCCTTCACTCCAGCGATCTTCTACATCGACGTGGTCGAGCGCCCGGTCGTCGGGTCCTACAGATTCGAGGGCCTCGAACACGCCAGTGACGGTACCGTCACGGACACGGTCGGTCTGGTGGGTGGCGCCGCACTCGATCCCTCCAAGATTGCCCGGGCCCGGGCCATGATTCTCAAGTTGCTCGGCCAGGAGGGTTTTCCCCAGGCAAAGGTCGATACGGCCCTGGCGCCGGATCCGCGCGGTCTGGACCAGCTTGAACTCACGTTCCGCGTCAATGAGGGTCCGAGGCTCGCTCTCGCGAGGGTCGAGATCGTCGGCAATGAAGCGCTCACGGATTCAGAAATCCGCGGGACAATGAGCACGGTCGAAGAGGGGTTCTTCTGGTTCGAGCCCGGCGAACTGCACCGCGACGAGTACCGCGCGGACCTGACCGATCGTATCCCGGCGCTATACGGGGAATATGGCTACATCGACCTCGAAGTCCTGGGCGACACGATCGTCGTCGATACGCTCACCGGAAAGGGGAGGATCCAGGTACGCGTTCGCGAAGGCCCGCAGTATCTGGTCAAAGCGTTCGACATCGAGGGCAACCGGAGGTTCCCCGCGTCGCAACTGGGGGAGTACTATCCGCCGGTGCGAGACGGTGAGCTGGACGCCGAGAGGCTGGAGTCCGGGGACTACCCACCGTTCGACGAGACTGCGTTCGAGAAGGCTTCGATGGATATTGCCGATCTCTATCGCGACGCAGGCTACCTCCAGGTTCAGGTGATGCCCGAATGTCGTCCGGAATCCGCCGGATACGACCGGCGCCAATCCAACGGTGTCGTTGAGTCTGCGAGTCATCGAGCGAAATCCCGCCTATATCCGTACCGTCTCGATCGTCGGCAACGACTACACGCACGACCGCGTCGTCCGGAAGATCCTTCTCACGTTGCCGGGCGATATCTACTCGCAGCAGCGTCTCATTCAGAGCGTAAGAAATATTCAGTCGCTCGGTTTCTTCGAGACGCTGCCGCCGGATGAGGCCATCCAGATCAGTCCGCGCGAAGACGGGGACATCGACATCGTTTACCGCGTCAAGGAGAAACAGACCGGCAACGTCAACTTCGGGATGTCAGCGGCGGCCGCGACCGGTCTGGCAGGGTTCATCGGCTACGATCAGCCTAACCTGTTCGGACAGGCCAAGATCGGACACTTCCGGTGGCTCTTCGGTGCCCGCGTGCAGGACATCGAAGTCAGCTACACGGACCCCGAGTTGTTCGGAACCAAATACAGCGCGACCGTCGGTCTCCAGAGTTCGCGTGACCGGTTTCAGACGTTCGACCTGGGCACGCGCCGGAAGACCGGAGGATTCCTCGAGTTCGGAATTCCGGTGTTCCGATTCCGCGTCCGCGCCATACGGCTGTTCCTCGGGTACTCTCTGTTCCGGGAGGACGTCAGTGACCTGGATGCGTTCGGACTGGGCCCGGAGTCCCAGGGACTGATCACGAACGGGACCCGGAGCACGATCTCGGCTCGACTCGTCCGGGATACGCGAGAGGGAGGCCTGTTTCCGACCGGCGGCAACCGGAACCAGCTCGCATATAGAAAGACCGGTGGGTGGCTCGGCGGCGACGGTGACTATGACAAGTGGGATTTCGACAGCGAGTGGTTCTCACGGATTGCCCAGATCGGTGGTGGCCCCGGAAAGGTGCCGATTGAAGTGGTCGCCGGCCTCAACTTCAAAGCCGGACTGGTGTTCGGCGACAACCCGTTCTACGTGGAGCGGTATTTCGTCGGTGGCACCCAGGTTGGCCAGCGGGTTCGGGGATACGAGGAGGCGACGATCACTCCGCTGGGTCACGTCCCGCGGAATGCCCCGGTCAACAGCCTGGCCCGGGTCGGCGAGTCTTACTTCACGACTTCGGCATCCCTTGGGATCAAGCTGACGGACAACATATTTGCGAGTACCTTCGTAGACGCTGGAAACCTCTGGAACAGCGCGGCGGAGTTCAACCCGACGGACCTCCTGGTCGGCGCTGGAGTAGGGTTGAGCCTGGTGACGCCGTTCGGTCCGGTGGGGCTGGACTACGCCTACGGTTTCGATCGCCGAGACGTGCTCGGACGGCCGAACCCGGGTTGGCAGCTGCATTTCCGGTTCGGGCAGTTGTTCTGACTGCGACAGACGGAAGAAGACATAGACTTCAATGGGATGGAAGGAGAGGCACGATATGGCTCTGAAACGTTGTCTGGCTCTCGCGATGATCGTCCTGGCGTGCGCAGCGGAGACCGCGCAGGCGCAGGGTAATCCAAGCGCGGGTACTCCGGTGGTGTACGTCCGGGGTCAGGTGATCCTGCAAGCCGCTCCCGGCGCCGCGGAGGCGGCGAGGACGTTCGAGCGCGAGTTGGCCGACATGCGCACGCAACTCCAGGAGCAGGCCGCGGTCGTTGATTCGATGCTGCAGGACTACCAGCGCCAGGAAGTACTCCTCAGTCCACAGGCCAAAGAGACGAAGCAGCAGGAGATCCTGAATCTTCGCAACCAGCTGCAGCAACAGCAGGGTGAAATGGACTCGCAGGCGCAGCAGCGGCAGCAGGAGCTTCTCGGTCCGATTCTGGAGCAGGTGGGCGCCGTCATCGAGACGCTAAGGGCGGAGAACAACTACTCGATCGTCCTCGACGCGTCGAAGGAAGGTCTGGTGGCCGCCGACACGACGCTCGACATTACGGATACAGTCCTCGCGAGACTCGGCGTAGAGCCTCCGCCGCCCGCACCAGCCGGCGGAGCAGTTCCGTAGCAGCAGCATACAGATTCGGAACGAAGGGAGGGTGAGTTACCCCTCCCGCCGTTCCGTCTTCAGTTTCGCGTGTCCCTCTACCTGGGACGGCGTGCGACGGAAAGTCACATGACCGATTTTACCGTACAGCAGCTGGCAGAACTCGTGGCCGGTGAGGTCGAGGGCGATGCGTCGCGTCGAGTCGACGGCGTCGCGTCGGTGGACCGGGCCGGCCCCACGGACGTGACGTTCGTCGTCGACGAGAAATACGCCCGGCGCTTGGGCGTGCGGTCGGTAGGCGCATGCCTCGTGGATCCCCATATGGAACTTGAGGCAAACGGAACGGCGTTCATTCGCGTGGACAGTCCGGAGCTGGCGTTCAGCAAGCTGCTCGGGGTGTTCTATCCGGAGCACAGGCCAAACCCGGGACTGCATCCTACCTCTATCGTCGGACGCGGCACGCGGATCGGTGACGGCGCTTCGATCGGCCCCTATGTAACGATCGGCGAAGACACGGTCATCGGTTCGGGCACGCAGGTCGCAGCCCACACGCACATCGATGACGACGTGGTGATCGGACGGGATTGTCGAATTGGACCCGGCTGCACGATTCTGCACGACACCACGGTCGGTGACCGCGTCCGGATCTACACGGGCGTGCGCCTCGGCGTTGACGGATTCGGCTATACTCCGGGAGCGGAAGGACTGACTCGCATTCCCCAAGTCGGGCGCTGCATCATCGAGGATGACGTCGAGATCGGGGCCAACTGCACCGTGGATCGAGGGGCGCTCGGCGACACAGTGATCGGGCAGGGAACCAAGATCGACAACCTCGTGCACGTGGGCCACAACGTGACGGTGGGTGACCACTGCATTATCGTGGCCCAGGTCGGCATCGCCGGGAGCGTGGAAATCGGACCCGGCACGCGCATAGGAGGTCAGGCAGGCATTTCTGGTCACCTCGCCATCGGAGACGGTGCCAGGATTGCCGCGCAGGCCGGCGTGTTTGGGGATGTGCCCGCGGGAGAAACGTATTCCGGCTATCCGGCGAGGCCCCACCGCCAGGCCCTGCGAGCGAGTGCCCTCACCTTGCGCCTCCCCGAGATACTTCGCCGCCTCGTTCACCTCGAGCGTCACCTCGATGGGGAGAGCGAATGACTGACGATCATCAGCGCCCGCAGAAGACTCTCCGATCGGAAGTGACGATTGAGGGTGCGGGTTTGCACACCGGGCAGCCGGTCAGAGCCACACTGCGACCGGCGGAGCCGGACACGGGCCTGGCGTTCCGGCGCACGGACCTCGAAGACCAGCCGCTCCTTGCGGCAACGGTCGACAGCGTTGCCGGGACGTCCTGGGAGACGGTCCTGGGTGAAGGTGACGCTAAGGTCGGGACGATCGAGCACCTGCTCGCGCCCCTGACCGTCTTCGGGATCGACAACCTCGAGATCTTGCTCGAGGGCCCCGAGCCACCCGCGCTCGACGGCAGTGGGCGCGTGTGGTGTGAGCTTATCAAGAAGGCGGGCATCGTCGAGCAGGAAGGTGCTGCCCGAAGCGTCGTGGTGCGTGAGCCTTTCGCGATCCGCGAGGGAGATTCGACGTATACGATCGCGCCGCACGATGGGTATCGCGTGACCGCCGTGATCGACTTTGAGCATCCGGCCATCGGAAGGCAGTCAGCGACCGTCGAGGTGGAGCCCGATACCTTCTGCAGCGAGATCGCGCCGGCCCGCACTTTCGGCCTCGAAAGCTGGCGGGAAATGCTGCACGCCAAGGGATTGGCCCTGGGCGCGACACACGAAAACACGATCGTGGCGACGGAGGACGGACTCGCGGAAGGCACGACGCTGAGGTTTCCCGATGAGTTCGTCCGGCACAAGATACTGGACCTGGTCGGAGACCTGTCTCTAGTGGGGGCTCAGATCCGGGGCCACATCATCGCTGAGAGGCCCAGTCATCGCGGAAACGTGTCCGTCGCCCGCCGGCTTCGAAATATGCTCGCGCGACCGGACGACGGCGGCCCGGTGCTCGACATTCAACGAATCCTCGACTACATCCCGCACCGCTACCCGTTCCTGCTCATCGACCGGGTGCTGGAATTCGAGGGAGGAAAGAGGATCCTCGGCCTCAAGAACGTCACGATCAACGAACCGTTCTTTCAGGGCCATTTTCCTGAGCACCCGATCATGCCCGGCGTACTCATCGTGGAAGCGATGGCGCAGGCGGGTGGACTGCTCCTGATGAACGAATTCGACGACCCGCAGTCCAAGGTCGTCTATTTCATGTCCCTGGATGGAGTCAAGTTCCGCCGCCCCGTCACGCCCGGAGATCAGCTGCTTTTCGAGCTGCGGATGCTGCAGATTCGGGGCCGCACCTGCCGAATGCAGGGCGAGACCCGCGTTGGCGGGGATGTCGTAGCCGAGGCCACGATGATGGCAAGGGTGATGGACAAATGAACGACACCCGTGCGGTGGCTCCCGCCGCGATTCACCCGACGGCGATCATCAATCCTGCTGCGGAGATTTCCCCCTCCGCCTCCGTCGGACCTTATTCGATCATAGGACCCGGCGTCGTGATCGGAGAGCGGGTCACCATCGACTCGCACGTGCTGATTGAACGTGATACGACCGTGGGGGATGACTCCCGGATCTACAAGGGGGCGGTGCTCGGAACGGACCCGCAAGACCTCAAGTATGCGGGCGAGCCCACCACGCTCGACGTGGGAAGCCGTACCACGATCCGGGAGTATGCCACCCTGAATCGGGGAACGATCGACGAAGGGACCACCGTAGTCGGCGATGACTGCCTGATCATGGCGTATGCCCATGTGTCGCATGACTCGCGGGTGGGCAACCACGTCATTCTGGCCAATTCCGTGAACATGGGTGGACATGTGATCATCGAGGACTGGGCGATCGTCGGAGGCGTGACGGCTATCCACCAGTTTGTTCGCATCGGTTGCCACGCCTTCGTCGGAGGTGGCTCGAGACTGCCGCAGGATGTCGCCCCCTATGTCATGGCAGCCGGCAGTCCGTGCGCCGCCTATGGCTTGAATATCGTGGGCCTGAGGCGCAGGGGGTTTCAGCGACAGACGATTCGGCAGATCAAAGAAGTCTACCGGCTCGTCTTCCAGTCAGAGCTGAACGTGTCGCAAGCCCTCGAGCGGCTGGATGAGCGGGACGACCTCGTTCCGGAGGTCGACCACATGATCTCGTTCATACGGTCGAGTGAGCGCGGCATCACCACATGAGCGCCCTGAAGGTCGGGGTGGTCGGTGTCGGCCGGCTCGGATCGGCGCACGCGCGGATACTGAGCGAGATACCGGACTGCGAGCTCGTTGGCGTCCACGACCGTGATGGAGCGCAGGCCCGTCACGTAGCGAAGAACCTATCCGTCGAGGCGTTAGAGCTGTCCGCCCTCGCGACTAGTTGTGATGCCCTTGTCGTGGCCGTCACGACCTCCGACCACCATCCAGTCGCCAGTTTAGCCCTGGAAGCGGGCTGTCATGTTCTGGTCGAGAAGCCGCTGACCCCCACGCTCGCAGAGGCGGATGACCTGGTCGACAAGGCCGACCGACTCGGACTCTTGCTCGCCGTCGGGCATGTCGAGCGTTTCAACTCCGCCATTCGAGAGGTTCAGCCACTCCTGCGAGACCCCCGGTACATCTCGTCGCAGCGACTCGCGACCTTTCAGCCTCGCGGCACCGACGTTCCGGTCATGCTCGACCTCATGATTCATGACATCGATCTCGTTCTCGGATTGGTCGATAGTCCAGTCGAGTCCGTGGACGCCGTCGGGATTCCCGTCCTTACGGACTCCGTGGACATGGCGAGTGCCCGGATTCGCTTTGCGAATGGCGCGTGCGCCGACATCAGCGCCAGTCGCGTATCGGCTGAACGTACGCGCGCGTTGCGCCTGTTTCAGCCGTCCGGATACTTCAGCCTCGATCTGGCCAAAGGAGAGGGTGAGTATCTGCGCCGGCGCGATGGCGTCGAATTGGCAGGAATATCACGTTCCCGGGAGCTCAGCGACCTATCGCTGGCGGACATCGTGGAGCGCGTTTCGATCAAGGGAGACTCCGCGGAGCCGCTGCGCCTGGAACTCGAGGCATTCCTCGCGTGGATCGGTGGGAGCGGAAGCAGCAGTGTTTCTGCGGCCGAGGGAAGGGCCGCGTTGGAGATCGCGCTCCGAATTCAGACAGAGATCGAGGCAACCGCTCATGTCCCTGTACAAGATCCGCGAGGAACGTAAGAAGCTGGGCGTCGGGGCCAAGCGCGGTCCGCGCACCCTGACGCTGGTCATGCTCCTGATACTTGTGGTCCTGCTGATGGGCTATCTCAACCGGTTTGTCTGACCGATCGATCTTTCTGGCTGCTGGCGAACCGTCGGGTGACCTTCACGGCGCCGAGCTCGCCCGCGAACTGAAACGGCAGCTACCCGGGGTCCGGCTGTACGGACTCGGGGGAAGCCTGATGGCCGCGGAGGGGGTCGAGTTGCTGGCCGATCTAGATCGGCTGGCCATCCTGGGATTTGCAGAGGTGGTCCGTCATCTGCCGGATCTGGCCAGCCTGCGCCGGGAGGTACGCCGGTTCCTCATCGAGAAAGAGATCGACCTTCTCGTTCCCATCGACTACCCGGGCTTCAACCTGCCCCTGGCCCGGTATGCCCGGCGGAAGGGTATCTCTGTCCTCTACTACATCGCCCCGCAGGTGTGGGCGTGGCACGAGTCTCGGGCACGGAAGCTCGCCGAGGATACGGATCTGGTATGCGTGGTCCTTCCGTTCGAAAAGGAGCGTCTCGAGCGTTGGGGCGTGCAGACGCGTTTCGTCGGCCATCCTCTGCTTGACCGGCACTCGACCGATTCGACGGGCGCTGGAAACGAGGCCGGCACCACCGCTCTCGGGATATTTCCGGGATCCCGCGTTCAGGAAGTCACACGGCTTCTCCCCACCTTCCTCGAGGCCAGCCGGCGACTGTCCGCCAGAGTGCCCGGGCTCGAGACCTATGTTGCCCGGGCTCGAGATCTTCCCCCTTCCGCCTATGGAGACCTTGGGGAGGCGGCGCTCGTGGACGCGGAGTGGGCGGTCCGTCGGGCGGGCGCGGCGATCACGAAATCCGGCACGATCACTCTGCAGCTCGCACTCGCCGGCGTGCCCATGGTGGTGGGCTACAGGGTGAATCCGCTCACCTATTCGATAGCCAGGCGCCTCGTGAAGGTCGATCACATAGCGCTGGTCAACCTCGTGGCCGACCGACGGCTGGTCCCCGAGTTCATCCAGGGCCACGTCACCTCCGAGGACCTCGCGGCGGCGGCTCTCCCCCTGCTCGTCCCGGGAAGCTCCGAGCGCGACGCACAGGTCCGGGGTCTGGGACAGGTGGTCGATCGACTCGGAGAGCCGGGCGCGGCCGCTCGCGTGGCCCGTGAGTGCTCTCAGATCCTGGACGCGAGAGCCGCGACATGAGCTTCGATCTCACTATCCTGGCCGCCCAATACATGGGCCCCGCCTTCCTGCTGGCACTGGGTCGATCCTGGCGCTTCCAGGAGATCGACCCGGCGGGCGCGCCGGTGGCGAGCCGACATAGGGCCGGGGCCGCGATATACGCGCTCTGGCACTCGCAGCAGCTTCCTCTCACCCTCAGACACCGCAAGGAGAACGTTGCGGTCATCGTGAGTCAGCACCGGGACGGGGAGATCATCGCCCGAATGGTCCAGGGAATCGGTTACCGGACGATTCGCGGCTCAAGCACGAGGGGGGGGGGCAGGGCGCTCCAGGAGCTCTCTCGCGCCGCATCCGAGGGCCATCCACTGGCAATCACGACCGACGGGCCCCAGGGTCCTGCCCGCGAGTGCAAGCCCGGCGCCGTGCTCGCGGCATCCCGGACCGGATACCCGATCATTCCCGCCGGCGCCGCTGCTGTCCGCTCCTGGACCTTCAACAGCTGGGATCGGTTCGCCGTGCCGAAACCGGGTTCGATCGTCTTTCTGGCGTACGGCGATCCCATCAGCGTTCCCGCGGATCTCGGCGAAACCTCGGTGGCCGACTGGCAAGCTCGGGTCACACTGGCGCAAGACGCGGTCACGGCCGCTTGTGACGAAGCTGCCGCCAGAGAAGGAAGTCGTCGACGGTGAGTCGAGCACGCGGTAGCGGCCGGCGTGTCGAGGCACGGATTCGCCGGGCGTGGACCGGGCGTCCCGGGGTGGCTCTCCGCCTCGCATCGGCTGCCTACGGGGTTGCAGCTGGAGCGAGGAACCTGATGTATGACGTGGGCATGTTCGCCAGCGTGCAGGCTACAATCCCGGTGGTCTCCGTCGGCGGGCTGACGATCGGTGGGTCCGGCAAGACACCGGTCGCGGCGGATGTCGCGGCCCGCCTATCGGCCGCGGGGGTCAGCGTCGCGATCCTGACGCACGGATTCGAGGACGAGATGTACGTCCACGGACAGCTCGCCCCGGGTGCCCGCGTGTATGGTGGGCGCGATCGCGAAAGACTGGCCCACAGGGCGGCCGCGGAGGGAGCTGAGATCGCGATCCTGGACTCCGGTTTCCAGCGCCGACGACTGCACCGTGACCTGGATATCGTGACTCTCGATGAACATTCGCTAATCGGCAGCCCCGCCCATCTTCCCGCCGGCCCGTTCCGCGAGGGGATGGCGGCTCTCGGGAGGGCGGATCTCGTGGTCGTCGTGCGCCGATGCTCAGAGGACGATTCACGTCTCGACAAGCGAGGTATCGGTTCGACCGGGGGTCTTGGCCCGCGGATTCAGGCACTCCAGGCGGAGGGTGCACCGCCATTCGTGTCGGCGCGCATCGTTCCCGGTTCGCTGGTCCCCGCCAACGAATCCGCTCGAGCGACCCGTTCACCTCGCCCTGGACTCTCGGTTGCGGGCATCATGTGGCCCACCTTGTTCTTTTCGCAGGCCAGGCGCGTCTCGGGCTTGGAGCAGGAGACCGTGACCCTCCCCGACCATGCCCGCATCGATCGCGCGCTCGGCAACCGTCTTCGAGACATGGCGGGTGACTCCGGCATCGTATGTACGTTGAAGGACGTCATGAAGCTGGTCGGCGCGCTGGGAGATGCGGTGCCGATCTGGTACCTTTCGGAAAACGTGGTCTGGGAAGAGCGTGGGCCAGAGCCCAGCATCGTCTGGACCTGCCTGGACCTCCTTGAACCGCGCACACCCGACGAGCGGAGTTCGCTGCGATGAATGGTCCAGAGAGGATCCATACCGACCTCTTGGTCGTAGGATCGGGAATCGCCGGACTGACCTTCTCGCTCAAGGCATCCAGGTACGCGGATGTCGTGGTCGTTACCAAGAAGCAGCGCCTCGAGTCCAACACGAACTACGCGCAGGGTGGCGTAGCCGCCGTATTCGATCCGCACGATTCCCACGAACTGCACGTCGCGGACACGCTCGTGGCGGGGGCCGGCCTGTGCCATCGACGATCGGTCGAAGAGCTGGTCCGGGAGGGCCCGGAACGAGTTCGCGAACTCATGGATTGGGGGGTCCGGTTCAGCAGGGAAGGCGGTCGGGTTTCGCTGGGTCGCGAGGCCGGACACAGCGAGCGGAGGATCCTTCACGCCGCGGATCTCACGGGGCAGGAAATCGAACGGGCCCTCCTCGCGGCTGTCGCTGCCGAACCACGGATCACGCTTCTGGAAAACCACTTCGTGTGGTCGCTGGCTACGGTCATGGATCCAACGTGGAACCGTGTCCGCTGCGCCGGAGCTCTCGTGCTCGACGTGCACGGCAAGACTTGGAAAGCCATCCATTCGCGCGCCGTGATGCTGGCCGCTGGAGGCACGGGGTACCTGTATCGCCACACGACGAACCCCGACATCGCTACAGGAGACGGCATCTCGCTCGGGTACGAAGCAGGGGCTGCCGTCGCGAACCTGGAATTCGTCCAATTCCACCCGACGGCCATGTATCCGGCGGAGGCCCGAGCCCAACTCGTGTCGGAAGCGGTGCGCGGGGAGGGGGCGGTGCTGAGGCGACAGGATGGCTTCGAGTTCATGACCGGATATCATCCAGCGGGCTCCCTCGCACCTCGCGACGTCGTGGCGCGCGCATGCGACGCCGAGATGAAACAGACGGGAGATGAGTTCGTTCTGCTCGACCTTTCTCCGATCGATTCCGACGTCGTCGCCCGGCGCTTTCCGAATATTGCACGCGAGTGCGAGGATCGAGGCATTCATCTTCCCGAGGACCCCATTCCCGTGGTCCCGGCCGCCCACTACCAGTGCGGCGGGCTGCTCACGGATTGGGACGGTCGGACGTCACTGACTGGCCTGTACGCCGCCGGCGAAATCGCTTGCACGGGGGTTCATGGGGCCAACAGGCTCGCTTCGAACTCACTGCTCGAAGCGGTGGTCTTCTCCCACAGGGCTTCGATCCGGCTGGCCGCCGACCTGCATTCGCTTTCCTCCATATCGCGGATCGATTGGCGGCTGCCCGATCTCTCGGCAGGCGGAATCCAAGCCGACGAAGTGGGAAAGCGTATCCGGGACCTGATGTGGGACAAGGTGGGGATCGTTCGATCCGACGAACGGCTCGAGGCGGCGCGGAAAGAGATCGATAATCTCGCGGGGGCTGCTATCGCCCGTGACGGAACGGGGCCCGGCGCCATGCAGTCCCGGCAGACCGAGTTCATGCGCGAGGTTGCGGCTCTGGTCGTTCGATCTGCGCAGCGTCGGCGAGAGAGCAGGGGACTGCACTTCACCGAGAGCCATCCCAGACGGGACAACGAACACTTCCTTCGGGACACGGTTCTGGCCCGATGATCAGTTCCCAGGCCTCATGAGATTGGTCGTTCTTGCGGTCGGTTCACCGCGCGGCCGACACATGTCGGCGTTGATCGAAGATTACGAGACGCGCGCGCGTCGGTATTTCAAGTTCGACGCGGTGGAAGTATCGGCCGCCACGGGAGCGGGCGACTCACCGACCGCGGTGCGGATTGCCGAGGGGCAGAAGCTGGCCAGGCGTATCCCGGAGAATCTCGACACCTGGGCGCTGACTCGAGACGGGACCCCAACCACTTCTCGAGACCTTGCAGAGTCTCTGGCCGACAAAGCGACTTACGGTCAACCCGGCGTCGCTTTCCTGATCGGCGGCGCCTTCGGGCTTGACGACGATCTGGTGCGACGGTGCACGCGGACGCTCTCGCTTTCGCATATGACTCTGCCACATGAGATGGCCCGACTGGTCCTGGCTGAGCAGATCTACCGAGCCGGGACGATTCTCAGGGGCGAGCCCTATCACAAAGGGGGGGCCGCGTGACCCGCGTCCTACCCACCCGGGAGTGGTTTCACGACTGGTTCGGTGAAGAGTACCTGGCGCTCTATCCGCACAGGGACGAACGGGAAGCGAGAGAAGCGGTCGCGCTCTTCCATGATGTCGCGTCCCCGGCTCCCGGGTCACGTGTCCTCGACCTCGCGTGCGGAGCCGGCCGGCACCTGAGGGAGTTGCATGCGGTCGGCCTGAACGCCACGGGACTGGATCTTTCCATGACCCTGTTGCGGTCCGCGCTCGCCGATAGCCCGACGGATCCCGCTGGTGCGGGGCGACATGCGAGAGCTTCCGTTCGCCCCGAATGCGTTCGATGGCCTCACGAGCTTCTTCACGTCCTTCGGGTACTTCGCGGAACCTGCCGATGATCGACGCGTGCTGCGTGAGGTGGCTCGAGTGCTTTCCCCCGGAGGCGCCTTTATGCTGGACTTCCTGAACGCCGATCGGGTCAGGCAGGATCTCGTGCCCGAGGACTGCCGTGAAGTGGGGGACCGAAGGGTCGTGCAGGTCCGGGAGATCGCTGACGGTGTCGTCGTGAAGCGAATACGCATCGAGCCCCCGGACCAGGGCGCGGTCCAGCGATTCGAGGAGCGGGTGCGGCTGTATTCGTGCGAGGAATTGGAGTCGTTCTTGGCTGACGAGGGACTCATGACCACGCATAGGTTCGGCGAATACGGAGGCACGCCATTCACGGAGAGCTCCGCACGCCTCATTTTGGCCGGCCGGCGGGCCCGGGCGGGAAGCGAGGCGGAGTGAGCCCCTTGCGAATCGCTCCCGAGCGCCTGGCTGGCCCCGGCGGGCTCGTGGCGGACCTTCTCGCGGGCGGCGAAGACGCGTTGGCGCTCTTCCCATCGGGATCGCTGGGTTTGGCGGACATGCCACCCCGCGCGGACCGTGTGTCTGCTTCGGCCCTGAGCGCGGGTGCATTTCGTTGTCAGGGCGGGGAAGCACGCGAGCGACTGGAGTCCGCCCTCGCCGGCGACGGTCTGGTGATCACCACGGGCCAACAGCCGCAACTGTTCGGCGGTCCCCTGTACGTGCTCTACAAGGCCATGACCGCCATACGCGTCGCGGCCACTCTGGAGAAGCGCTGGGGCATTCCGTGTCTGGCCGTCTTCTGGGTCGCCGGCGATGACCATGACTGGCCGGAGGTCGCGTCGATCGGATTTCTGGACCGGGACGAGCGCCTGCGGCGCCTCGAGCTTCCGGCTCCCGCGGACGGAGCCGGCCGCTCGGTCGGGCCAGCGCTACTGCCGGCCGGCGTCGCGGAGCTGACCCATGACTTCCTCGACTCCCTGGAGACGCAGGAAGCCGGACGACCGTGGCTGGATGTGCTGCGAGATCAATACGCGCCCGGGCGCTCCTTTACGGAGGCGTTTATCGGAGCGGCGGCTTCGTGGCTGGACGGCCTGCCGATCGCCTTCCTCGACTCGGCCCACGCAGAAGTTCGTCGTGCGGCCACGCCGTTCTTCCGCCGGGTCCTCGAGCAGCGGGGGAGAGTCGACGAGGCGCTCATCCGCGGCACCTCGGCCGTCGCTCGCCTCGGCTACCGCCCGCAGCTCACGCAGACCGGCGGCGCGATACCCGTGTTTCGAGAGGGACCGGAAGGCAGGTACAGGCTGCGAGGGACCTCCGGCCCAATCCAGATCGACCCGCTCGGTACCTCGACGGACGTCGCCGGTGTGATCGCGGAAATGGCGGCGGAACCCGATCGGTACAGCCCCTCTGCGGCGCTCCGACCCGTCCTCGAGTCCTGGCTGCTTCCTGTGGGAGCGACGGTTCTCGGGCCTGGTGAAATCGCGTACTGGTCCCAGATCGGCCCGCTCTTTGAACTTCTCGGCGTGCCGATGCCTATCGTTCAACCGCGTGACTCCTGGTCCGTCATCGAGACGCGCATCACGAGGTTGCTCGAGAAGACGGGCGTGTCAGCCGATGAGCTGAGAGATGGGGGAACGGGGGCGGCTGCCGGCGTTGTGGAGAGGAGTCGGCCCCGATCCGTTGAAGAGGCCCTCCTGGAGACGGAGGACCGGATCGAGGAGGCGTTTGGCGCCCTGGAACAGGCGGTGGCTGCCGACCTTCCCGGGCTTCGCTCCGCGGTCGGGAAGAGCCGCAGCCAGTCTTTCGCGTCCCTGGCCAGTCTGCGGAAGACCCTCGATCGGATGACCCGGGACAGGGAAGGAGCGACCCTCGGGCAAGTGCAGCGAGCAGCCGCGAATCTGTATCCCGATGGAAATGCGCAGGAGCGAGCCCTGGCGGTATGGGTCTATCTCGCGCGCCACGGAGATCGATTCCTCGAGGCGGTCCGCACGGCTTCGCTTCACCCATCTCCCTGACCCGCTGGATATCGCGCGGGCAGCGTTGCTGGGCATTCACCCGCGGAGTAGGTTAGCAAGTGTGGCGTGCGCCGCGGGATTCCGCGGCCCTTCGACTGACTTTCGATAGGTGGTGGGCTTGCACTGGGCTGTCATTATCGGCCTCGTCCTTATGATTCCGATCCTCGCGATCGTCCTCGACTCGTCTGTGGGCCAGGCCCTGGCGAACCGTATCGCGCGCGCTACCGAGGAAGGGAAGTCCCCGGAGATTGGCCCCCGGGTCGAGGAACTCGAAGCCGAGGTCAAGTACCTGACCGAGAGCATGGAGAGCCTTCGCGAGGAAACCGAGTTCGTGCGCCGACTGGTCGAAGGAACGGGGCAGAGCGACGCTTCCCGCCTCGGGCCGGGTGAGTGACGCGCCTCCCACCGCTGGCGGACCTCCCGGTGTCCCGATCGAGGAACGCCGGCTGAATCCGTTTCGCCGCCGGCCGGCCACGGCCGTCGGAGCCGGGATCTTCCTCAGTCGACTCACGGGCCTTGCCCGAGACTCTGCGCTGGCAGCTTTCCTGGGAACCGGTTTGCTCGCCGACGCCTACTGGGCGGCCATCAAGATCCCCAACATCATTCGAAATCTCCTGGGTGAGGGCACACTCTCCGCGGCCTTCGTGCCGGTCTATTCGGAAACGCTCGAGAAACACGGCAGGTCTTCCGGCCAGGCGACCCGGCTGTCCTCTTCCGTGCTCGGTGTCGTCCTGACGGCGGCGGTTCTCATGAGCGCCCTTGGCGTGATCCTGGCTCCCTGGATCACCAACCTCGTGATGCTCGGAGCCGCGGAAGAACCTCGGCGCATCACTACGGAGCTGGTTCGGATTCTCTTTCCGATGTCCGGGGTCCTGATCGTCGGGGCCTGGTTCCTGGGCGTTCTGAACAGCCACGGCAGGTTCTTCCTGCCATTCGTCGCGCCCACGGTCTGGAACCTTTCGCAGATCGCCGGTCTCTTCCTGGCGAACGCCCTCGGAAGTCAGAGGTTTGCGCACGCGCTGGCCTGGTCAGCCCTCGCAGGCAGCCTGCTGCAGGTCGCCGTTCAGATCCCTGCCACGCGCCGAGTCGCGGGATCTCTGCGACCCACGATGGCCTGGAACTGGGAGCCCATCCGGCGGGTGGCGCGAAACACGGTGCCGGTGATTTCGAGCCAGGGCATCTTCCAGATTTCGACGCTGGTCGACATTTCCCTGGCCACGCTCGTGGGAACGAGTGCCATGTCAGCGCTCGGCTACTCGCAGAGGCTCATCTACCTCCCCATCAGCCTGTTCGGGATCGCCGTGGCCGCGTCGTCCCTGCCCAATATGTCGAGAGACGCCACCGCGGCCCGACTCCGGCCCCGCCTGGTCAACGGCTTCTTCCAGATCCTGTTCTTCGTGCTTCCCGCGGCGGTGTTCTTCCTGCTGTTCGGAGACCTTGTGATTCGCCTGATCTACGAGCGCCGGGCGTTCACCGAGTCGAGCACGGTCCTCGTGGCGGCGGTGTTGGGCACCTACGCCCTCGGCCTGGTGGCGTCGAGCTCTCTGAAGCTGTTCGCCAGCGGTTTCCACGCGTTGCAGGACACGCGCACTCCCATGTTGCTCGCCGCGGTTTCCGTGACCATCGGCATCGGGATCGCCGTTCTCCTCACCTTGCTGGGCCGGGCCCGGCTCCCGGATCCCTACCGCCCGTACGCGGCGATGGGAATCGCGCTCGGAGGAGCGGCGGGAGCCTGGATCAACCTCCTCCTTCTGTGGACCATGCTTGGCCGGAGGATCGGCAGCCTGTTCGATCGCACGGCGGCAAAGGCGACACTCCGGCTGGCGGCAGGCGCGGTGGCGGCGGCCATTACGGCCAGCGCCGCCCGCGGATGGTTGGAGCCACAGTGGTCCGGTGGTGGCTTCTTCTCCGTCCTCGCTCTCTTGTTGGCGGTCGGCGCCTCCGGGGCGGTGCCGTATCTCCTGATCGCGAGACGTCCACCGGTGATACTCCCCGAGGAGGGCCGGCAGGGTGAGCGATGAGCGGCTGCAGGAGCAGCTGAAGACCCTTCCCAGCCAACCGGGCGTCTACCTGTTCCGGGACGACGACGGCCGAATCCTGTACATCGGGAAGGCCACCTCTCTGCGGAGCCGAGTGCGCAGCTATTTCGGACAGGCGGCGGACCGGTCGTTCAAGCTCCGCGAACTGTCGCGCCGCACCGTATCGGTGGAGATTTTCGTCGTTACGTCACCCGCCGAGGCGCTCCTGCTCGAATCGAATCTGATCAAGGAGCACGCGCCACGCTTCAACGTCCAGTTTCGGGACGACAAGACGTTCCCCTACGTCAAGGTGACGGTACAGGAGCCGTTTCCCCGTGTGCTGGTAACTCGCCGGCTCGTCCGCGACGGATCGCGGTATTTCGGCCCGTTCACGGATGTGGGCGCGATGCGGAGGGCCCTTCGCATGATCCGGCAGATGTTCACGGTGCGCAGCTGCCACTACGCGCTTCCGCAGGAAGCTCCCGAACGACCCTGCCTCGACTACTTCATCGACCGGTGCAAGGCCCCCTGTGTGGGGAGGCAGTCGGAGGAGGAGTACCGCGGGATGATCGACCGGATTCTCGACATCCTGTCAGGGCGGACCAGCGGACTGAAGCGGGACGTGCGGCACCAGATGGAGGAGGCATCGGAGAGGCTCGAATTCGAGCGAGCCGCGGAACTGCGCGACGTACTGCGCGGCCTTCGATCCATGGAGAAGCGTCGGACGTCGATCGATTTTCGAGGCGGCGACCGCGACGTTCTTGGAATCGCGAAGAGCGGCGACGCGGCCTGCTGCGTGTTCCTGCGCGTACGGGAAGGAAAGCTGCTCGGCCGGTATGTGCACTTTCTTCGCATCGGAGAGGGAAGCGATGACGAGGCGGTCCTCGCAGCGGCCGCGATCAAGGGGGGCTACTTGAACCAGGACGACGTCCCGCCCGAGCTACTGGTTCCTTCCGACTTCGAGGATCGGCCGATCGTCGAGTCGATTCTGTCTGAGCGTCGTGGCGGGCCGTTTCGCATTCGGCGTGCCGCATCGAGGGACCAAGCGCAGGCTCCTGGACATGGCCGAGGAAAACGCGAGCCACATACTGGCCGAGCGAGCTGGACTAGAATCGCCCCCGAGCGCGGATACGCCCCTGCCGCCCGCGGCTCGAGAGCTTGCCGTAGCCCTGGGCCTCGAGTCGCCGCCCCGTGACATCGCCTGCTTCGACATATCCACGCTCAGCGGTCGCGACTCCGTTGGCAGCGCCGTGTGGCTGCGTGACGGGGCTCCCCGCAAGAAGGAGTACCGACGCTTCCGAATCCGCGAGACTGCGGACGGCAAGACGGATGACTTCTCGATGATGCAGGAGGTCGTGGGACGATACTTCACCCGGCGGGTGACCCGAGATGAAGCGATCCCGGATCTTGTCCTCATCGATGGGGGCAAGGGCCAGTTGGGGGCGGCCCTGCATGCGATGGAGAGCGCGGGGGTTTCGGATATCCCCCTCGCGGCGCTCGCCAAGCGCCAGGAGGAAGTCTTCATTCCGGGGGTTCCCGATCCGCTGGTCCTCGAAAGGCGCAGCCCGGGCCTCCGCTGGCTCCAACTCGCTCGCGACGAAGCGCACCGTTTCGCCCTCGATTACAACCGGAAGCTGCGCCAGAGACGAACTTTGCGATCGGGTCTATCCGACGTGGAGGGGGTTGGTTCGGTTCGGGAGAAGGACCTACTGCGAGAGTTCGGCAGTCTGGAGCAGATCCGGAAGGCCAGCCTGGACGACCTCACGAAGGTGTCCGGGATCGGCCCTGCCACGGCGCGGCGCATCCTCGAGACGCTGTCACGGACGAACGTGGAGTGAGGACGGATGCGCCGTGCCGTGGGAAACATGTTCCTGCGAGGGGCGTACTAGATATGCCGGGGCTTGCAACCGGGGACGTGTGGTGGCAGGATGGCCCCGGATTTCCAAACGGGCCGCCCGGGCGGGGCGGGGCCTGGACTCGCAGGCAGACCGCTCAGAGGATGGTGTACAGCATAGCTATAGTGCTGTAAACATGAAACTTGAGGTTATTATGCTCAGAAATTCGTTGAAGTATGGAGTGGCGGCGAGTCTGATCGCTTTCTTCGGCCTGCCGACGAGCGGGACCGCTCAGGAGTGCGCGGAAAAGGGCAATCAGTTCACGCGCGGCGCCGATGTAGAGCTCAGCTATGCGGCGCGGCGGGACGACCCGCAGCCGAAGGAGAAGCGATACGCCAGGGCCATCGAAACCCTGCAACCAGCGCTGACGGATGAGAAGCCGCTGCCTCGCGCATTTCTCCTCGCGGGAACCGCCTACCTCGGGCTCCGGGACTACGCGGGAGCCGACTCAATGCTCGCGAGGCTCTCGGGCATGGAGCCCGCGTGCGCCGACCTGATCAACGAATTGCGCTTCAATGCGTGGGTCCCGCTCTACAACCGGGGTATCAACTCCCTTCGGGCCGATGACCAGGACGCAGCGCTGGAGGCATTCCTGCAGTCCAACGTGATCTATGAAGACGCCAGGTCCCTGACCAACGCTGCGAACATCTACCAGCAGCGCTCCGACAACGAGATGGCCATGGAGCTCTATCAGCGGGCTCTCGAAATTGGTGGTGAGCCAGAGATGGTTCGTGCGGCCAGCATCAACATGGCCGAGTTGCTGAGGCAGGCGGGACGCGATGAAGAGGCACTGGCGATCTACTCGGACTACGCGGCTGCCAATCCCGACGACGTCCTTGGATTGTTGAACTACGCGGTCGCCCTGATGGACGCGGGAGATCAGGACGCCGCTGAACAGATGTTCACGGACCTTCTCACCCGCGACGACTTGAGCTTCAGGCAGTGGTCGCAGGTGGGGATCGGGCTGTATCGCGCGCAGGATTTCGCGCAGGCTGCCCTGGCTTTCGAGCGGGCCCACGAGATGAACCCGCTCAACAAGGAGACCATGGAAAACCTCGCCAACACCTATTACCAGGCCGAACGCTACGAAGAGCTGATCCCCGTGGCCGGCGAGCTTGTCGCGCGCTACCCGTTCGAATCCGTGAACTACAATCTCCTGGCGAACGCACACCGCGAACTGGAGGATGCCGACGCGGCGCTGGCCGTGCTCCAGAGGCGTGATGACCTTACGTATGAGTTCCTGCGTTCTCAGCTCGCCGCCGTATCCGAGGGCGTGTACAGCGTCGAGGGCCAGGTCATGAACAAGTCGGCGGCAGCGGGCATGGAAGTCACGGTACCCGTGGATCTTCTGGCTGAAGACGGACACGTGGTGACGACCGAAGAGCTGATGATCACCATGCCGGCCGAGGGAGAGGCTTCGTCATTCCTCCTCCAGTTCCAGATCGAGGAGCCAGTGTCGGGCTTCCAATACAACCAGGGCGGATCTTCCAGCGATTCCTGATTTCGCTCCGACCTGCGACGGGCGGGGATCCCATCGGGATCTCCGCCCGTTTTCTCATCATGCGCCCACTCCCTCCGCCGGTTGGAGGAAGCGGCGTGGCACGGGTATATTTGCCCGGCCATCGAAGGAGTAGCCCTGTGGAGATCGGACTCTGAATGGTTCGCGTCGCACGAGTAAGGCGTAGTTCGATCGGCGCCGACCTGGGGATCCCTCCCGGTGCAGCGTTGCTCGCAATCAACGGTCGCGATCTTCGTGATTCCCTCGACCTCCGGTTCTACGAGGCGGACCCCGAGCTCCACCTCGAAGTACGCCTTCCGTCCGGGGAGCCGGTGATCTACGAAATCGAAAAGCACCCCGACGAGACCCTGGGGCTGATTCCCGAGGTCGATAAGGTCCGCCGGTGCACCAACGCATGTCCGTTCTGCTTCGTGAAGGGCAATCCGAAGGCGAGCAAACTCAGGCAGCCGCTGTACGTCAAGGACGACGACTATCGGTTGTCGTTCATGTTCGGTCATTACGTGACCCTGACCAACCTGAGAGACGAGGACTGGGAGCGCATCTTCGAGCAACGTCTCACCCCTCTGTACGTGAGCGTTCACGCGACCGACCCCGAGGCCCGGCTGCGCATGCTCATCAACCCGAAATCGGCGCTGATCGGAGAGAACCTCGACCGGCTCGCGGAGGGCGGGATCCAGGTTCACGCTCAGGTCGTGTTGTGTCCGGGAATCAACGACGGCGAGACCCTCGAGCGTACGATCGAGGACCTGTACACACGGGGAGATCACGTTCTTTCGCTCTCCATCGTGCCGGTGGGTTTGACCGCGTTCAACGCCGACCGCGGTGTCAGGGAACTCAGTCCTGAAGAGTGTGCGCGAGCCCTCGCCGCGGTCGAATCGATCCGCGCGCGTGCCTCCGCGGAGCGGGGTCGAGCTTGGTGCTACGCAGCCGATGAAATGTTCCTGCAAGCCGGTCTCGCCCTTCCCGAACCGGAGTACTTTGACGACCACGAACTCGTCGCGAACGGAGTCGGCGCGGTTTCTGCCCTTGCCTCGGCGGTCCGGTCGGACATCGATGACCTGCCATCCCTGGAAGGCAGGAGGATCGTACTGGTTACGGGAACCTCGATGAGGCCGTACCTCGCTGACCTGGCTGACGAGGTCTCGAGCAAGACCGGCGCGACGTTTACGACCGTAGCCGCGCACAACTCTCTCTATGGTCCCATGGTCACGACGGCAGGCCTTCTCTCAGGCGCCGACTATGCCCGGGCGCTCGATCCGTACCGTGACTTCGACCTGGCTCTCTTCAGCCGGACAGCGCTGAACGACCAGGATCTCTTTCTTGACGACCTGTCCCTGTCCGAACTGAGGCAGGACTTTCTCGAGCTGAGGATATGTCCATCGGAGCACGTGACGGACACGCTGCTGGCACTGTAGGCCTTCCGACCGTCGCGATCGTGGGCCGCCCCAACGTGGGCAAGTCCACGCTGTTCAATCGCATACTGGGCCGACGTGTTGCCATCGTCGCCGAGCGAAGCGGCGTCACTCGGGATCGGCAATTCGCGGAAGCCGAGTGGGCGGGCCGTGATTTCCTGCTCGTCGATACCGGGGGGATCAATGAAGTCCCGGTACGGCCCCTCGACCGAGAAGTGCGAGCTCAGGTCGTCGAGGCCATCGAGCGCGCCCAGGCGATCGTGCTGGTTACCGATGGGCGCGCCGGCATTCACCCGGTCGACGAACACGTCGCGGATCTTCTCCGTCGATCAGGTCGCCCCGTCGTGCTGGCCGTCAACAAGCTGGACGAGCCGGCGGGAGCTGTCGCGCAGCACGAGTTCCATACGCTTGGGCTCGGGGAGCCCGTGCCCGTCTCGGCCCTCAGCGGGAAGGGCAGTGGAGACCTCCTGGACCGTGTGGTCGCCGCGCTGCCCGACCCCGAGGAATCCGCCGGCATTCCCGTGGGCCTCCGGCTCGCGGTGATCGGCAAGCCGAATGTCGGAAAATCGAGCTTCGTCAATCGACTCCTCGGCGAAGATCGAGTCCTGGTTCATGACGAGGCCGGCACGACCCGAGACGCCATCGATACCTACCTGGACTTCGAGGGCGAGAGGATCTGCCTGATCGACACCGCGGGCCTGCGCCGGCGTTCTCGCGTTGACGACGATGTCGAATTCTACAGCCGGCTGAGGGCCACATCTGCGATCCAGAGGTCCGATGTCTGTCTGTTGGTCGTGGACTGCGCGGCCGGTGTGACAAACCAGGACTTCCGCATTGGAGAGGAGGCCTGGGAGGCGGGGCGGGGGCTCGTGTTCGTGGCCAACAAGTGGGATCTGATCGACGACAGGGGGCCGGACGCGCTCGCCATGTTCGAAAAGGAACTCCGCGAGAGGGCGCATTACCTGAGATGGGTACCGATCATCACGACCTCAGCCCTGTCCGGAAAGCGGTTGCAGCGCGTGGTTGAACTTGCCCGTGACGTGCAGCGCGAACGATCCCGGCGGATCCCGACGGCCGAGGTCAATCGAGTCCTTCGCGCGCTCGTGGGACGCAAACAGCCTCCGCAGGGCGCGAGGGGCGATGTCAGGATATACTACGCCAGTCAGGTGGGCGTCGAACCGCCTGTTTTCGTTCTCTGGTCGAACCGTCCTAAGGATCTGAAAACGTCCTATGTCCGCTACGTGTCCAACGGGTTTCGTAGGGAGTGGGGTTTCGTCGGATCGCCCCTCCGAATCTCCGCCCGGCAGCGGCGGGAGTGAGACCGCGACGCGTGACCCTGTTCTGGAACCGGTAGCCGATTGATGACGGTCTTCCTGTTCGCTCTGGCGGCCTACCTCATGGGGGCGATCCCGACGAGCTATCTGGTGGGGAAGTTGCACGGGATTGACCTGCGCGAGCATGGAAGTGGCAATCTGGGCGGAACCAACGCGTACCGAGTCATGGGTCTGAGCGCCGGGATCCCCGTGGTGTCGGTGGACGTGGCCAAGGGGTTCGTTCCCGCCTATTTCTTTCCATCCTGGGACGGCGCCGCGCTCGGCGACCTGGCACTTCTCTATGGCCTGGCTGCGATCGGCGGGCACGTGTGGTCGATCTTTGTGGGGTTTCGAGGAGGGAAGGGCGTCGCGACGGGAGCCGGGGTCCTGGTCGCCCTGGCCCCGACATCAGCCCTGATCTCCCTCCTCGTTTGGATCGGCGTGGTCGCGATTACGGGATACGTGTCCGCGGCTTCCATCTCGGCTGCCACCCTGGTCCCCCTCACGGCGTGGCTCACGGACGAGGCGACGTCCACCATCGTCTTTTGCGCCGCGATCGCGATGTTCGTCTGGTGGACACACCGGGACAACGTTCGGCGTCTGATCCGCGGTGAAGAGAACAGATTCGGCCGGAGCCAGGCGGCGTCGAGATCGGAGAAGAGGGAAGGTGAGCGTGCCGAATAATCGAATAGCAGTCCTCGGTGCCGGCAGCTGGGGCACGGCACTGGCCCACGTGCTTGCATCGAACGGGCACTCGACCTGCCTCTGGGCCTACGAGCCAGAGGTCGCGGAGAGCGTCCGGGCCGACCAGAGAAACGAAAAGTACCTGCCGGACGTCGAACTGAATCCCGCGCTGCAAGCGACTGCCGACATGCCAGAGGCGCTGGATGGCGCGACCGTGGTTGTATCCGTCAGTCCATCGCATGTGGTCCGATCCGTCATGCAGGAGGCGGGCACACACCTGGGGAGCAGCCGACCCGTTATCGTTAGCGCGTCGAAGGGCATCGAGATCCACACCGACCTTCGCATGAGCCAGGTACTCCGCGAGGTGCTCGGTGAAGACACCGCGCGCGGCTGTGTGGTGCTTTCGGGACCCAGCTTCGCCCTGGAACTTGCCCGCCGGCTCCCGACTGCGGTGACTCTTGCGTCGGCCAGCGTGAAGAACGCCCAACACGTTCAGGGACTCTTTCAGAACGATCATTTCCGGCTGTACACCCAGGCCGACCTGGTGGGAACGGAGCTCGGAGGCGCGCTCAAGAACGTGATCGCGCTCGCTGCCGGAATCAGCGACGGACTCGGACTCGGGACGAATGCCCGTGCGGCGCTGATGACCCGCGGATTGGCGGAGATCGGGCGACTGGCCGAGCGCCTGGGGGGTGAAGGAGCAACCCTCGCGGGGCTGGCCGGAGTCGGAGACCTTATCCTGACATGCACGGGAGACTTGAGCAGGAACCGCAGGGTAGGCCTGGCCGTTGGACGCGGCGAGAATCTCGAAGACGTGCTTGCGGGCATGACGGCAGTGGCCGAAGGAGTGCGTACGACCGAGGCCGCCAGGGACCTGGCCGGGCGCCACGGGGTGGAAATGCCCATCGTGGGAGCCGTATACTCCATCCTGTACGAACACGTGGACCCCAGGAGAGCGCTCGCCCTCCTGATGTCCAGAGAGCCTAAGCCTGAGCGCTGGAGTTGAGTTCGGTGGAAGATCGCATCGCCCCGAAAGAGTACTACTCGATCGGTGAAGTCTGTGAGATCACCGGGTTGAAGCCGCATGTCCTGCGCTACTGGGAGACGCAGTTTCCGGCCCTGAAGCCCTCCAAGAATCGGGCGGGAAACCGGGTTTACCGACGTAAGGAGATCAAGCTGGTGCATCTTCTCAGGCATCTGCTGTATGCGGAGAAGTACACCATAGACGGAGCCCGTCACAAGTTGGATCAGCTGCGCAAGGAGGGAAAGCTGGCAAGGGCGGCGCGTGTGGCCTGGGACAGGGAGACCGTCCGAGACCTGAGACGCGAGGCGGACGGCCTCCTGGACCTGTTGACGCTCGGCGAATGACCCTGGACAGCGACGACAGTCCGACCGCTTCCGTGAACCGCCCTACGATTCTCTGCACCAATGATGATGGCATCCATGCCATCGGCCTGCAGACCCTCATAGAGGTCGCTTCCGCCCTCGGAGACGTGCAGGTCGTAGCCCCGGACCGTGAGCAGAGCGCTACAAGCCACTCACTGACCGTTCACCGGCCACTGCGCGCCACGCGCACACCCGAGGGCCACCACGTGATCGATGGCACCCCCACGGATTGCGTGCTCATCGGAATCAACGAACTCCTGGCCAGCCCGCCCGACTTCGTCCTGTCTGGCGTAAACCACGGACCCAACATGGGTGAGGACGTCCTGTACTCGGGCACCGTGGCCGCGGCGATGGAGGGAACGATACTGGGCATTCCGGCCGTTGCCATCTCGTATTCGAGCCGAGCGTCAGAGCGTATTCCGGGCTATGCAGGCGTCCTGACCGATCTCGTGAGGATGCTGATCCGTCGGAAGGATTTCCCCGAAGAGACGTTCTTCAACGTGAATCTTCCGGACATCCCGGCCGACGAGGTGAAGGGGATACGAGTCACGACGCTCGGTCGGAGAGTCTATTCAGACTCGCTCACGCGGCGAGAAGACCCGTCCGGCCGCGAGTACTTCTGGATCGGCGGGGGAGTGTCCAGTTGGACCGGTCGCGATGACTCGGACTTCCGTGCGGTCCAGGCCGGGTACGTGTCAGTCACGCCACTCCACCTCGATCTGACGAACTACCGCCTGATCAACGAGGTACGCACGTGGATGCAGGGAGCGTAGATCCGGCGTATCGGCGTGACCGCCGCCGACTGATCGAGGGCCTCCAGGCGAGGGGAATCCATGACCTCGCAATCCTGCATGCCTTCGATCTCATTCCCCGGCACATGTTCGTTCCGGAGGCGGTCCGCCATCGCTCGTACGACGACGTTGCGCTGCCGCTGGGTCACGGGCAGACGATCTCACGACCGGGCGCTCATGCCCTGCACCTGGAACTTCGCAGACCTGAGCGGGGAAGAGAAGGTCCTCGAGATAGGAACCGGCTCCGGTTACCAGACCGCACTGCTCAGCCAACTTGCAGCCCACGTGTACTCCGTAGAGACCGTCCAGGAACTCGCGGTTCTGGCGGCGGACCGTCTGCGGGATCTCGGAATCGAGAACGTCACGACGCGCGTCGGGGATGGGAGCGCGGGCTGGCCCGAGCACGCGCCATACGACGTCATTCTATGCGGTGCCGCCGCGCCCAGGGTGCCACAGCCTCTCGTCGCTCAGCTCGGACCCGGCGGCCGGCTCTTGGTCCCGGTGGGCGACGATTCCGGACAGCATCTCGTCCGGGTTACCTTACTGGCCGACGGGACATTGAGCGAAGAGATGGTGGATAGCGCCCGTTTCGTGCCGCTGACAGGAGAAGAGGGCTGGTGATTCAGGCGACGAGTCGATGACGGAGATCTTGATCGAATACGTCCAACTGGGGGCGGAGCTCGGGCGGACGTGGGGCCCTCTGATCGTGTTCTTCCTGATGGCGGTCGAGAGTTCGTTCATACCGTTTCCATCGGAAGTCGTCATGATTCCCGCAGGGTTCATGGCGGCCCGCGCCGAGTTTTTCCCTCCCGATCCCGTTGCGGCACTCGTGGTAGCCGTGACTGCGGGCATCCTCGGTTCACTCGCCGGAGCCTTCGTCAACTATGGGCTGTCCTTGAAGCTCGGCAGGCCCTTTCTCTATCGGTACGGTCGGTACTTCTTCCTGCCGGCCCACAGCCTGGAGCGGGCTGAAGGCCTGTTCAGGCAGCACGGCGAGATCACGACCTTCGTATGCCGCCTGATCCCGGCGATTCGACAGCTGATCTCGATTCCAGCGGGACTGTCGCGAATGCGATTCAGCCGGTTCGCGCTCTTCACGGGCCTGGGCGCCGGCATCTGGGTTCTGATCCTCGGACTTGTCGGATTTGCACTCGGGAATGGTACCCGGGAGATGACCTACCCGGAGCTCGTTCACGCCGGCGAAGCCGTGATCGGAGACAACCTCGTGTGGATCTTCGCGGGGCTCGCGCTCATCATCGTCGTGTACATCTGGGTGCATCGGCGGGTCATGCATGGAAGCTCACATTGACTGATCCGCGGCTCTGCCCCTAGTATCCCGACCGGGCGATACTGGTCCGCAGGTCGAAGCCGCAGGAGATGGCGCGGCTAAGGATCTTGTGTGTGCCCATAAGTTATTGACATATATAGTTTTACAGATACAACGACCCGACTCGGGCGTTGCGCATCAGAAAGGCGTTGCGGCAAGACATGGCTAAGCAAATGGCCCGCGAGAAGCGGCCCGAGCATATCGACACGGAAGATCATGTTACCGAGCGGGTCATGGAGGCCGCCGCCTGGGCGGAAACGCACCGTCGGGCCGTGATGGCTGGAGGCATCGCACTGGTGCTCGTGGTGGCGGCGGCGTTCTACTACCAGGACTATCGGAACAAGCTGGTTGAGAGAGCATCGGTACGGCTGCAGGAGATCCAGATTTCTGCCCAATCATCGAGCGTCGAGACGATTCGGTCGGAGCTGCAGATCTTCATCGACCAGTACGCGAGCACGCCATACGCGAGCCAGGCCCGCGTGGCCCTGGGAGACCTCGAACTGCGCCGTGACAGCCTTGGGCTGGCGATCCAGGCCCTCGAGCCAGTCGCCGATCTCGGAACGTCCAATCCCTTGGCGTTCTCGGCGATGAAGATGATCGCGGCCGCGTACGAACAGGGTGGAGATACCCGATCATCGCTTCAGTGGTACGAGCGCATCTCGTCCGGGGCCATGTTCGACTACCAGCGCCGGTTCGGCCTGGCGGAACAGGCACGCCTGCATACCATCGCCGGGCGCTACTCCGACGCGGCCACTCTGTACGAAGAGCTGGCGAGCGAAGCCGAAGACGATCCCACCGGTCAGGAGGTCTTCAACGTCCGGCTCGGAGAGGTGCGGGCACTCGCCGCGTTCGAGGCGGAGCCACCTGCTGCGTTGCCCGCCGTTGATCTGCAGCCGGCGGCGGCCCCGGGCGACGGGTGAAGCGGACGCAGCCGACGAAGAGGCGCCGGGAGAAGGAAGCTAAGGAGTCGTCCGCAGCGCCTGGCATAGGACACAGACGGGCGTATGGCGCATAAGATGTATTATGTAAACTAGCCACCGGGCGTCCCGGGGGGCCGGCGACCTTCCCCATGGCCCCTGCGCGGCGTCCCCTCCCTTACAACCGCCTGAAGATCGAGCGCGAATCGAAGGGCCCAGACCCGCCACACGGCCTCGCGCACAATTGCCCCGGACATTTTGCTCTCACCTTCCGTCCGGTCCACGAACACGATGGGCACCTCGCCCACGCGAAACCCCTTCTTCCAAGCCCGAAAGTCCATCTCGATCTGGAAGGCGTAACCGGTCGAGCCGACTTTCGAGAAATCGATCGCTTCGAGGACTTCGCGCCGGAAGCACTTGAATCCAGCGGTGGCGTCCGACAGTGGCAGACCCGTCACGACACGCGCGTACTTGTTGGCGGCCCAGGACAACAGCAGTCGACTCATGGGCCAGTTGATCACGTTGACCCCACTGACATAACGAGACCCGATCACGAGATCTAGATCTTCCTGGGCCGCGCCGAGAAGCGTGGGAAGATACTTCGGATCATGCGAGTGATCCGAGTCCATTTCGATCAGGAAGGCATATCCTCGCTGCAGGCCCCAGGTGAAACCTCTCAGGTAGGCGCTGCCCAGCCCCTGCTTCCCCTCGCGGTGCACCACGTGCACCCGTGGGCTGTCAGCCGCCATTCTGTCCGCCACGTCGCCCGTTCCGTCGGGCGATGCGTCGTCCACCACGAGAACGTCGAGGCGCGGATCCTGGTCCAGAACGACGGGAACGATCGTCCCGAGATTCCCGACCTCGTTGTACGTCGGCATGACGACCAGCGCCCTGCCCTCTCCGATCGGCTCCGGTCCCGGAGCCGCGCGGGTTCTCGTTCAAGCCAGCTTCTCCTGTTTCGCCACCGACTTTGGCCAGGCCAGCACGAGAGCCAACGCAGCCAGTTCGGTCACCACCATCCATATCCGTGCCATGATCGCCACGGCCGCAGCCACGCCCAGGGCCAGTCCCAACAACTCGGCCAGAAGCCCCGTCATCGCGCCCTCTCGCACCACCAGTCCGCCCGGGGCCACGAGCACAAGGTATCCGACCACATAGCTGGCCGCGAAGATGCCGGTAGCCACCGGCAGCTGAGAGATATCCACGGCGATGCCAACGCCCCTGAGGAGCATCAGGAAGCCGGCCCCATACAGGATCCAGGCGACCAGCATACCGCCAGCCGCTCCTGCGATATGGCGGCCGCGCAGATCCACGGTCAGATCGCTTTCCCCCAACCACCGGCCGATGTGACCCGCAGTCCAGCGAATTACGCGCGGCTGCAGCGCAATCAGCAGGATCGCGACCAGCGTGACTACCGCTAACAGTCCGTTGCCGTCACCACCCGCCCATGCGACGCCGATGGTCGACACCGCGACGGCCGCGCCGGTAGCCAAGGTGATGACTTGGAAAGCCAACGCCGAAACAAGCGCCGCGGCTCCCGAGTCGCCGGTTCCCTTCATGTACGCGGCGAGGCCCCCCAGCTGCCACACTTTGCCCGGTATGTACCGCCCGAAGTTGGTCAAGACCCAGACGCGCACGGCGTCCACCAGACGCGCGTCACCGCCGGTTCGCCGAAACAGCCGTGCCCACACGCCTCCCATGAGCAGCAGATCCGCGACTCCAGTCAGGACCGCCAGAACGAGCAACCCCGGACGGAAAGACCATTCGTAGGCACGGGTCGAGGCCATCACGTCGTCCAGTGATGTCCATTGCCCTCGAAGCAAGACGACCACGAAGACGAGGGCGATGGCCAGGAATGCGATCGCCGCAATGCGCCGGGGGCCGCGCTTCGCCGTCACGCTTCTTCCCCCGCCGTCGCTACCGCAGCTCCGCCGCTCAGGCGTCGCCGGACAAGCCCGACCAGAAGCCACAGAGCGACGCCAGCTGCCGCCAGCCCGGACGCCGCGAATCCCGTGCGAAACTCGGCCGCCGAATAGCGGAACGTGACCTCATGGGATCCCGCCGGAACGACGATGCCCCGAAAGGCCGTATTGGTCCTGTAGATGCGCACGGGCTCACCGTCGACGCGGGCCCGCCACGCCGGGTAGTAGACTTCGCTGAGAAACAGGAGACCCGCGCGGGACGCCTGCACGTCGAGGACGATCTCGTTGGGCTCATAAAGGGTGATCGTCGCAACACCCTCTCCGGCATCCGGAGCCACATCTCCCTCTACGATTGCCAGATCGAGCGGATCCGCCTCGAGAACGCGCCGGAGGGCCTCCGCGGTATCGGCGGTCGCCTCGACGCGCCGAGGAAAGAACGCGTGCGGGACATCGCTCAACACTCGATAGGCTGAGCCTCGCGGCGCGGTCGCTTCCAGCGAGAGTACATCGGATGACACGCCGGATCCCGCCACGATGAAACCAACGTCCAATAAACCCAGAGCCGCCATCGTCCCCACGTTCTGCATGCCCAGCCCGCCGGTGAAGCGCTCGTACCATTCGAGTCGGAATTTCTGAATACCGGTAACCGTCGGAATTCTGTGTACGCTGAGCTCACTGGGGCCGTAGCCGGTCATCCCGGCAGGCGGAAAGGCCCTCTCACCCACGTCCAGTTCCGCGCGCAAGTGCCGAACCAGCGTATCGGAGGGAAAGACGGCCTCCGGGTCGACCGTTCTGAGGTACCGGTCATTGACCCGCCAACCATCCGCGACGCAAAGGAGGAGAAGTAGGGTCACGACCCACACGGGCGCCCGGCGCGTGCCGACGGCCCACGCGGCTCCCACGCTCCCACCGATACCCAGGAGCAGAAACCAGCCATTGATCTGCAGCGCGGCCGTTGGATCCATGGCAGGCGACCGGGTCCAGCCGGCGGGAAACCAGGCCGTCCGCACCCAGCGCATGAGGCCCTCGGGCCCCACGGCCGCTGCGAGGCCGAGGAGGAGAAACGGCGAGGCCAGCGCGAATGCCCACGTCCAGGCTATGGCCCGCCCTTCCCTGCGGGCGTCGAGGACATGCTGCCAGCCAAGACCCGCCAGGAGAGCGATCATGAGACTGGCCGGCCCCAGCATCATCGAGGGTGCCCGGAACTGCTTGACGAAGGGGAGCACCGCGTACGCCAGTCGATGGACCGGCGTGGCAGCGCCAAGCGCGAACAGAACGCAGACGAGGGCGGTCGTCGCGAGGATCGTGACGCGGCGATCCCTCCGCACAGCGGTCAGAGCGACGAGGACCAGCCCCAGGGGAACGGTCCCCAGGTACTCGGTGTGAAGCTTGAACGGATTGCTTCCCCAATAAGTCCCGAGGGACCCGATCAGGTCGGGCAGGAACAGAGCCGAGATCTCCTGCGGTGGCAGCGCCCACGACGATGCGAAGGCATAACCCGACTCCCCTGCCCCACCCCTCACGGCCACATCCAGGATCTGAACGGTTGGAAGCAGTTGCGCCAACCCGACGAGCGCCGCCACCCCAAACGCCATCGCCCACAAACCGACCAGTGGAAGTGCGGTCCTCGCCCCCTCGCTCCGCGCCCGCTGTCCAATCCGCATCGCGGCGTACAGCGTGAGAGCGAGCGATGAGTAGTACATGAGCTGGATGTGGGGCGTGAAGATCTGGAGGGCGATCACCACGCCGAGGGCGAGGAACCACGGATACCGTCCCGAGTCGAGGCCTCGTTCGAGGAAGGTGAAGGCAAGCGGAATCAGGACCATCGCGAACATGCGGCCGTCGTGTCCACCGTAAAGAGTCGACACCACGAACCCGGTGAGCATGAACGCAAGTCCGGTGACGGCTGCCGGCACACGCTCCAGTCGAATCGACCGGGCTGCCAGGTACGCGAAGACGCCCGACAGGAACGTGTGCAGCACGAACGTCCACCCGATGGCCCGGTGAAGCGGCATGATCAGGTACAGAAGACTCGTGGGATAGAACACCGGACCCGGGAGTATCGCCAGGTACGGCTGGCCCCCGTAGACAAACGGATTCCACAGCGGGAACCCTCGGCCGGAGCGAATCTCCTCGACCCCGAACGAGCGCAGCTGCCAGCCCTCGTTGATCATGTCGTCTCCATACAGCATCGTGCTGCCGTCGAAGACGAAGCCTCGATAGAACCAGACGGTCAGCAGTCCGGCGATGGCGGCCGCGATCCACACGAAATGCCGCCGCGTCCAGCTCTCTCTGCCCGCGGTCATCAAGTCACCCCCGAGGAGTCATGCGGACGCATGGGTCGTTCGAGAAAGAAGAACCATTGCGGAGATCCGGCCCTGAGTAGACCGCTAAGCGCGCCCGCCGGGACGCGACGCACCGCTCCCCATACCCCCCCCCAGCGGTCGCCCCAAGCCGTTCGGATCAAGTCGTCGATGGCCCTCTCCGTCACGTCGTGCACGATGAAACCCGCTGCCCGCATGAGCCTCGTGAGCGGTCGATATGTCAGAAACCTGATGTCGTCGTATGAGCGCCCCCGGCGCGTCACGCGAAGGTAGGCCCCAGCTGCACCCTTCGGTACCCAACTGAGAAACGGAAGTCGGTAGTGGGGTTCGATGATCGCATGGCGACTCCCAGCCGTCACGTACGCCCGCCCGCCAGGCTTCAGAACCCGATACGTTTCCCGGAAGAGCTCTCCCGCGTCCGGTACGTGCTCGTAGAGATGGTTCAGCATGGCGAAGTCGAGGCACTCGGACGCAAACGGAATGCGCAGGACATCTCCTCGCACCATCCGTTCTGTATCCACTATGAACTTACCGTCTATCTCCAATCCAAATATTGGATTACCTAATTCTTCTTCAAGTACTTTACGAATAATACCAGTGCCAGCACCGAGGTCGGCTGCCCGACTGGCGCCCTTCAAGTATGGCGCGCACAGATGCGAGATGACACGCGCCTTCCGAACGCGCCCCGCCCGGTACTCATCGGTTGCGGTGAACCGTTCGTACCGATCAGCCTCGCTCCGCACGACGCACCTCCACGGCCGATCGGTAGGAAGAAATGGTCTCCGTCAGGATCAGATCCCAGGAGAAGCGTTGCTCCGCCTCGGCCTTGCCCCGCGCCGCCACGCGACGGGCCTCTTCCGGATCGGAAGCGACCTCGAGAAGACTATCGCTGAGGGTCTGGGCGTCCCCCGGATCGGTCAGCCAACCGGTCACCCCGTCGACGACGATGTCCGGAATGCCTCCGGCTCGTGACGCGACCACCGGCCGTTCGTAGGCCAGCGCCTCCAGAAGGACGACTCCGAGCCCTTCCGTGTCTCCACGAGAGTCCACGACGGCCGGAAGAACGAAGATGTCCGACGCGGCGTACTCCCGCATCAAACGCTCTGTGCCTACGAAACCAAGCAAGTGCACGTAATCTTCGACGCCCTCGAGCGCGGCGGTTCGCCGAATGTGTCCTTCCCGGTTACCGGACCCGACGATCACCAGTTCCGCCTCCCGGTGGTGACGCAGCCGCGCCAGCGCCCGCACGAGCACCTCGACACCCTTCCGTTCCACGAGCCGGCCGACGAAAAGGAGACGAACAGGTGCCCCGGGGTCCGAGAAAGCCGGCCGGACCGAAGTTCGATCTACATCCGTTATGGCGGCCGCGTAGGGTATCACGCGCACCTCCCGGTCGGTGAGACCTCGCACGGCAGCGGCCGTCGAAGTCGAAATCGCCGTCACCGCATCGGCGGTGGTGGCGCTCCATTCGAGAAACGGACGCAACCACGGAAGGCGGCGATCGATCCAGTTCACCTCTACGCTGTAGAAGCTGCAGACCACGGCCGTCTTGCCTCCCGAGGCCCTTCGCATGACAGCCCCCATCAGTGCATGCGGCATGGGCCAATGGACGTGAACCACATCCGGGCGCTGTTCCTTTCCGACGGTGCGCGCCGCCGCACACCCGGCTGCGAGATAGGTCGGAACGAGCAGCGCCGCCGCAGGACGATCTCGAATTCGGTCCGGAACGGACTGGTCGTGCGTAAGGTTCTCCAGAAACCGGGGTGCGTATCGAAAGCGCCGAACGGGCACCCCGGTCGTCTCGGTGTCGGGTCCGCCGCGATAAGACGGCGCGAGCACGGTGGCATCCAGGCCTGCCTCGCGCTGACGCCGAACCAGCTCGACCAGCCACGGCGTAATCGGATCGTCGTGGGATCGGGGAAAAGCGGTCGCGACGTGGACTACCTTCATGGTTCGCCGTCGAGCGAAGCCGTGCGAGGTGCGGAGAGTAACCTCAGAAGCGCCGTGCCCTCCTCGCCACCGACGGTGTGGACGACCTCAAAGCGCTCCAGGTTCGCCGCAATGGCTGGAATCAGGTACATCGCCGTCGTGGCACTGAGACGGTCGACGAGTACGTAGTCGGCTCCCATCTCCTCGAGGCCCCGCATCACCACCGCAGGGTCCGTCGAGTACGTGTACAGGTCGCCCTGCCGACGTGAGAAGAGGTAGAAGGTGGCCGGGCTCCTGTTGGCGATCACCGACCCCGCAGGGGTGTTGTCGGCGGCCCACCAGCCCATGGCATAGAACTCCCTGTACTGCGGTCGATCGCACGGCTGACCGTTCCGATAGGAGAACTGGCACGCGACTCTGCCGGGCACGACCATCGCCGAAGAGAGGAGGGCCACGGTCGCGACGCCGGCCGCCACGAGTCCCAGCCCCGCGTAACCCGCTGGCCGCCCGAGGTGTTCGATGACCGAGATCGCTCCGAGCGCGCCGAACACCACGAGGAGCGCCAGCACCGGCAGGAGGAACCGTCGATCGGTCCAAACGGGCGGCCACAGGAGAATGAGACCGACATAGAAGGCGACGAGGAGATGCGCGAGGGTCAGGCGCCGGGCAGCCGACCGGAGCCATCCGTAAAGAACCAGCGACGTCAGCACGATCCCGGCTACGGCCGTGGTTGTGACCGTACCCCGCCGGACGGTAGGCGAACCCGAACGACCCCGGGAATTCCGAGCTGACATAGCGCCAGAAATTTCGGGCTGCTCGCGCCGGAAACTCGGCCAGGCTCACGGTCCCCGCCTCCGGAACGTACGGATTCTCCTGAATCAACTGCTGCAGATAGCCAGGCTGCATGGGTTGGGCGAGATGCTGGTAGACCGCCCAGCCACCGACACAAGTCAGTGCGACCATAACCGCCGCCGCGGAGCCGCGGCGATCCCGGGACAGCATGGCCCACACCACGAGCGTGACGAGCACCGACACCCCGGCCGATCGAGTGAAGAAGGCCGCCGCGGCCGCCGCCAGCGCCGCTACTCCCACCTTCCGGTCGCCGAGGGTGGCCGCAACGACCGCCAACAGGAAGAATGTGAACGCGGCCTCCGACAAGACCCGGTGCGAAAAATCGAGAAGCACGGGGGTCACCGCGAAGAGACCGGCCGCCACCAGAGCGACCCGCCGGCCCGTCAGAGATTCGGCGATCCGGTAGGTCAGCCACACGGAGCCAGCCGCGAACGCGAGCGAGGCCGCCTTGAACGCCTGAAGACCGCCGAACCAGCCGACTATCGCGAGTATCAGCGGATATCCGGGCGGGAACTTGGCGTGAAGGGGCGATCCCGGCAGCTGAATGTCTCGGAAGCCCATCCCGTTTCGAAGCGATTCACCCAGGACCATGTAGTGTCCGGCATCAGCTCCAGGGAAGAGCGTCGGCTCGAATACCAGGACGGCAAGAAGGACGTGCGCGGCCACCAGCACTGCCGGGGCCAAGCCCCCGCCAGCGTCGCCAGGAAAAGGCGAGTCCAGGCTCACGCGGTCGGTCGAGTCGGTCCGTCCGCCCGTGCGCTCCCGGATCACCTTCTCAGCTCTCGGCGGAGATCCTCGACCTCGGCCCGGAGCCCCGCAATCAGTTCCGCCACGAGACCCGCGACGAACAGCAAGCCTCCCAGGAGAACGAGAAACACGACGAGAGTGAGGAGCGGCCTGAAGCCCGTGCCGAGGGCGTAGCGAAGCACGAGAGCCGCGATGCCGACGAGCACTCCGACCCCGGCCAAAAGGAGACCCGTAAGCCCAAAGAAGAGCATCGGCTTGCGGCTGAACACGAGCTGAAACCACACCGATACGAGGTCGAGCAGCCCTATCACGACCCTTCCCTGCCCACTGTATTTAGACGCGCCGTGGCGCCTTGGGAGGAGGTCGATGTCGATCTCGCCGATCCGGAACCCGCGGTCGTGCGCCAGGACAATCAGATAGCGATGCCAGTCCTCGCGGAGGTGAATCTCGTCCACGACTTCCCGCCGAAAGGCCTTCATCGAGTTCAGGTCGCGGACCGGAATGCGAAAGATCGCCCGCGACAGGCGGTTGTAGATCCCCGACACCATGCGTTTCGGGTAGTCGCCGACCTTTCGTCCCGCCACCACGTCGTAGCCTTCGTCCAGGGCAGTCAGGAAGCGCGGAATCTCGTCGGTCGCATGCTGCAAATCGGCGTCGAAAAGAACCAGATGCTGCGCCCCGCCGGATCGGACCGCGGTCATCAATGCCGCGGTCTTTCCCTTGTTGACCCGATGCTTCAGGATCACGGTGCGCGCTTCCAGTCCGACTGCCGAAGCTGCCGACGCGGCCGCCTCCGCCGTTCCATCCGTCGAACCGTCGTCCACCAGAAGGACGTCCCCGTCCAATTCGAAACGGGCGAACGTGTCGGCGAGCTCGCGGAAGAGGTCCGGCATGTTCTCCGCCTCGTTGAAGGCGGGGACGATTACCGAGAAGCTTCTGAAGGTCGGCGGGAGGGGGTCGGCGGCGGACAACCCGGACTCGGTCATACTCGCTTACGCATCCTCGCCGAGAGAATCCCGAGCTGATCCCTGTACTTCGCGACCGTGCGCCGGGCAATCTGGACGCCTTCTTTCTTCAAGACGTCGACGATGGCCTGATCGGTCAGGGGTTTCTTCGGATCTTCATCGGCCACCAGCTTCTGGATCCGGGCTCGAATGCCCCGGGCCGATACGTCCTCGCCGTAGTCGGTCGAAAGGCCTGAGGAGAAGAAGAACTTGAGGGGCAGGACTCCACGCGGGGTCTGCACGTACTTGTCATTCGTCACCCGCGAGACCGTCGACTCGTGCATGTCGATGTGCTCGGCCACCTCCCGAAGCGTCAGGGGCCGAAGGTGCTCGACCCCCTTCTCGAAGAACTCCCGCTGACGATCCACGATGAACCCCATGACCTTCAGCATCGTTTGACGGCGCTGCTCGATCGCCTGGATCATCCACTGGGCGCTGTTGAGTTTCTTGGAGATAAACGCCTTGTTTTCACCCTGGAACTGGTTCCGATCCTGGGCGACCTCGCGGTAGGATCGGGACAGCTTCAGCCGCGGCAGCGACGAGTCGTTGTGAAACACGAAGTACTCGCCATCGACCTTCTCGACCGCCAGGTCGGGAATGACGTAGTTCTCGCTCGCGTCCGCGTACTTCAGGCCGGGCTTCGGATCGAGCTTGGCAATCGAGTCGGCGGCGCTCTGAACGTCGGCTGGCGAAATGCCGTGCTCCTTCGACAGCTCGCTCCATCTGATGGTTCACCAACTGCTCGAAATGATCCCGGACGATCCGGTAGGCCAGGGTCTCTTCGTCCTTCCGGTCTCTCAACTGGATCAGCAGGGTCTCGCGAAGATCCCGGGCGCCCACTCCAGAGGGATAGAACCCCTGGATAACGGCAAGGACCGCCTCGGCCTCCTCGAGCGTGAACGGCTCCATCTCCGCCCACAACTCAGGCTCGCTTCCGGCCAGCCACGTGTTGGCCGCCTCAACGACCTCTTCGAGGGTGCAGGCCAGCAACCCTTCCCGGTCGATGTTTCCGATGATCTCTTCGCCGAGCGCGAACTCGCGCGGCCCCAGCGTGAGGAGATTGAGCTGTTCGCGCAGGTGCTCCCAAAGATCGGGCGGAGCGGCCGGCGTGGGCATGTAGTGCTCTTTTTCCTCGAACTGGCTCCGTCTGCCACCTGCATCGAAGCCGTTCAGGAGGATCTCCTCCCAATCGACTTCGTCCTCTTCCTCTTCCTCTTCCTGCTTTTCCTCAGGAAGCTCCTCTTCGGCCATCTCCGTGAACTCGAGGAACGGATTGACCAGCACCTCCAGCTTCAGGTGCGCCTGCAGGTCCAGCAGAGGCATATAGAGCAGATCCATCGCCTGATAGAGGCGGGGATTGATCTTCAGTTCCTGCCGCATTCCGAGGCTCTGCGAGAGCCCTCGCCTGAAATCCGCCATCGGCTACTCGACCACTCCGTTCAATCTGATTGTGCTGCCGCACGGGCCGCGCGCTGCATGTAAGATAGCGTACGCGGTACACACGGCACACCCCTTGCAGGACGGGCCGAGCGCCACACCCGCAGTGAGGAGCTAGAGCTCGAAGTCGAGCCCCAGGTACATCTTCCGCGCCTCTGGATCCTCGACCAGCTTCTGGGCCGGTCCCTCGATGTGGATCTGACCGTTGAACATCAGGTAGGCACGGTCCGTGATCGAGAGGGTCTCGCGCACGTTGTGGTCGGTGATCAGCACCCCCAGCCCGCGCTCCCGGAGCTCGGCGACGATGCGTTGGATGTCGTCCACCGCAATGGGATCTACCCCTGCGAACGGCTCGTCGAGAAGCATGAACTTGGGGCGAGTGACCAGCGCCCGCGTAATCTCCAGTCGGCGCCGCTCGCCGCCCGATAGCGAATCGGCCTTGTTCTTTCGCAGGTGGGCGATCGACAATTCGTCGAGCAACTCGTCGAGTCGTTCCCGTCGCTCCGATCGCGTCATGTCGAGGGTCTGCAGGATGGCCATGACGTTCTGCTCGACGGTCAGGCGTCTGAAGATGGAGGGTTCCTGCGATAGATAGCCGATGCCCGCCCGCGCCCGGCGGTACATCGGCACCCTCGTCAACTCCTGCTGATCGAGGTAGACCCGGCCAGAATTTGCCCCGAGAAGTCCGACGATCATGTAGAACGTCGTGGTCTTCCCTGCCCCGTTCGGGCCGAGCAGGCCCACGATCTCGCCCTGCCGCACCTCCAGGTCCACCCCATCCACGACGCGTCGCTTGCCGAAGGTCTTCACCAGACCCTCAGCGCGCAGGATGCTGTTGCTGCTCAACGGCCTCCTCCTTCGTCCGAAGGCTCGAGATAGATGCCAATGGCTTGCTTTGCGATGACCTCCGCAGGTTCCCCTTCCTCGAACAACACCTCGATCCGATCGCCGAGCAGGTAATTCCTCGAAGGCGCTTCTGATCGAACCGAATCGCGTACCGTCGCGTAGAACGATCGAGCGCTCCCGACAGCCGCTATTCGCTCCGGCGTTGGGTCTGTCTCCGACGGCGGCAGTAGCGAGTCGGCAGCGGGTGCGGCAAAGAACGCTCGAATCGTGTCACCCGTCAGCCAGTTCGAACCCGGCTCCAATCCCTTGACGGCCTCCACGAGAGTCGATCCCGGGACGAACGCCTCGGTCTCAACCGAGGAGGCCGTCCCCACGGATGCGATCGAGTCGATACGCCCGGCCGTGAGGAAGAACTCGATCGAGTCTCCCGCGAGCTGGAAGCTGCCGGATGCAGCAATGGACCGGCCTTCGCCGAAAGCCCACAGTCGCTCCACCTCTCCCCCACTGACCTCGGCGGTGACGAGATCCGCCTGGAGTTCGAAGTCCTGGCCGCTTGCCGACGCTCCACCGAATGATCGGACCTCCCGAAGCTCGTCATTCGCGAAACGCGCCAGCACGCTGTCCCCCGTGAGCTCGAATCCCTCCCCACGAACGATCGGACGTCCATACAGAACACCCAATCCCCCGGCATCGAAACGCGCGCTGTCGGCCGTCGCGTCAAGGTCCGATCTGTGGATCTCGACGTTGCCGCGCGCGAACGCCCGCTCTTCCCCCAGAAACTCGGCCTCGTCGGAATCGACCAGAAAAGGCTCGGAACCGGGGCCTCCCGTCGGCAACGTCATATGCGGTCTCCCGGTCGCAAGCGTGCGGCTTCCCTGGAAAGCCGTGCGCCAGAACTGCACCCGAGGCCCCTCGAGCGTGGCTCCCGACCCCAGGCGCTCGAGCCGTACGTCGCTCACAGCTATGACTCGATCAGACAGGCCATAGTAGGTGACGGTATCCGCGTCCAGCACACGCGTCGTGTCGCGATATCTGACCGAACCGATCATTCGGGCTTCGGCCACGTGCTCGAGGTGTATGGCGCTGTCTCCCGTCATGGTGGCGTCCCCGCACCTACCCGTCACGAGGCCTCCACCGAGGTGCATGGCGTACCTTCCTTCGACCCCCGGAATCGCCAGCATGTTGCTCCTGGGCTGATCCCGAGCGCCGGCCGCGGCCACGACCCGCACGCGGAGCTGACAGCTGGGGGTCGACTGAGAGGAAGCTGCCTGAGGGGCAGCCAGTACGGTTAGAAAGGCGAGCAGAATCCGGGAGGGCGCGATCGGGCTCGAGATCATTCCGGTGCTGTGCCCGGCGCGGAGGTCGGGTCTCCCTGAGATACGAAGCTTGGATTCAGGCTCTGCACGTTCTCGAGCTGCGCATCGCTGACGAAGCTGTCCCCCCGCATTTCGAGGCCCGGCCGATAGAGGACGAACGCGGTATCCCCGTAGAGCGAATCGGCTTCCGCGGCATACCGCAAGCGGTCGGTCACAAGACGCTTCGATCCCACGGCCTCCGTGACCTCGACCTCCCCCATGACCTCGACATCGCCAGTCTCGAAGTGATACTCCCCCTCGCGCCCGGTCAGCACGCCCTCTTCGAGCCCAGACGCTCCATAGAACGTGATGATCAGGTTTCGGAGTTGGAGCAGACCCTCTTGCTGGAAGCTGAAGGCGGTGTCGGCCACCAGGACGGCGTTTCGCACCCCCGCACGCGTGAGGTTCATCTCGACCCCTACCAGCACCTGGTCGGCTTCGAGACCCAGGAGCGTATCGGAGGCCAGCGGCTTCTGGCTCTCCTTCTCACAGCCCCCCAGGACCAGCCAACCGAGCGCCAGGCATATCGCACCCAATGACCGGACACCGGGAGGTCCGGCGGGCCCGTTCACGTGAGCCTCGCTCGCAGCAGGTCGTGCAGGTGGACCATTCCAAGCAGCTGACGCTCACCGTCCACCACCGGCAGTGCCATGATCCCGTTCTCCTGCATACTGGCCAGGGCGGCAGTGGCCATTTCCGTGGGCGTGATCGTCTTCGGCGACCGGTTCATGGCCCGGTTTACCGTGTGGGAGAGAAAGTCGGGATTCTGATCGGCGTATCGGGTCAGGTCGCCGGCCGTGATGACTCCGATCACTCTCGACTGCTCGTCGAGTATGGGCACGGTACCCTGCCGATGCGCGATCTGGTGCATCGCCGCCGCCAGATCGCCGTCCTGGCCGAGGCGAGGGACGTGGGCGGTGTCCGTGACCATCACGTCCTCGACCGTTAGCGTCAGTCGCCTTCCCAGGTCTCCGCCCGGGTGGAGGCGGGCAAAGTCCTCCGGACCGAAGCCTCGGAGCTCCGACACGGCCATCGCCAGCGCGTCTCCCATGGCCAGGGAGGCCGTGCTGCTCGCCGTGGGCGCCAGATCGTGTGGGCACGCCTCCACCTGCACACCGACGTCCAGGACGAAGTCCGCTCGCGCCCCGAGTTTCGAGGCCGGCTCCGCGGTCATCACGATGACGGGAATCGCCAGGCGCCCGATCACGGGCAACAGGCTCTCCACCTCCGCCGACTCACCGCTCTTCGAGATGGCCAGCAGGAGGTCTCCTCGGACGAGCATACCGACATCTCCGTGCGCCGCCTCGACGGGATGCAGGAATATCGCCGGTGTGCCTGTTGAGGAAAACGTCGATGCGAGCTTTCGGGCGACGATTCCTGATTTCCCGATACCGGTTACGACCACCCGCCCGGAAATGCCGGCGATCGCTCCTACCGCATCGGCGAAGTCCGATCCGAGGCCTTCCGCCATGGCCGCCACGCTCTCGCTCTCGATGCGCAGCACTTCCCGGCCCCGTTCGATAATGCGCGCATCCTGCGCCCGACCGGCCTTGTCCTCACTCACCCTGTCCAGACCTCCAGTGCTCCACACATTCCGCGGCATACGCTTCGACCAGGGACGCCCATTCCCCACGGCCCCTGAGCAGCGCTTCAACGAACTCTCGAACGGCGCCGGCGCCTCCCGGCACCTCACCTACCCAGCCCGCAGCCTCCCTTACTTCGGGCACGGCGTTCGCTACGGCAGCCGGTAGCCCTACCTCGCGGAGCACCGGAAGATCCGCAAGGTCGTCGGCCAGGAACGCCGCCTGGTCCCAGGCGGCGCCGAAGCTCCGAAGAATACCGTCCACGGCCTCGAGCTTACCGAACGGCGAGACCTGGTGAATCTCCACGATGCCCAGTGATTCTGCGCGCTTGCGCGCGGGTGCCGAGATCTTGCCTGACACGACCGCTACTTCGAGGCCGGCCCGACGAAGCATGTAGATCGCCAGTCCGTCATGCGCGTGGAAACGACGCCCCTCCGACTCTCCACGATCACCGGCGAAGTAATAGAGCCCTCCATCCGTCATCACGCCGTCCACGTCCAGCAGAACCACCCTTATATTCCGGGCCCTCTCGGCGGATATGGGGTTCATGCCGAATGACCTGGAGCCTGTTCACGCGCCTCCCGAATGGCCAGCAGCCCCTGGACCAGTCCATGCAGTCGATCCAACGGAAGCATATTGGCCCCGTCGGACGGTGCGTTGGCTGGATCCGGATGGGCTTCCACAAAAACCCCGTCGGCACCGGCTGCCACGGCCGCACGGGCAAGAGTCTCGATCCACCGGGGCTCCCCTCCGCTCGAAGCACCGCCCCCGCCTCCTCCCGGCAACTGCACCGAATGCGTAGCATCAAACAGCGCCGGACAGGAGCACACCTCCTGCATGATCGCGAAACTTCGCATATCCACAATCCAGCGACCGTAGCCAAACGTGGTTCCGCGCTCGGTCACGCTCACCTCGCTGGACCCGGCTTCCCGGACTTTCCAGACCGGATATCTCATGTCTTCAGGAGCGAGCCACTGCCCTTTCTTGATGTTGACCGGAAGGCCCGTGCGTCCGGCGGCGGTCAGGAGATCCGTCTGCCGGCACAGGAACGCCGGGATCTGGATCGCGTCGACGCCCTGCCCCACAGCACCCGCCTGCCCCGGCTCGTGGATGTCCGTCAGTACCGGCAGACCGGTGGCCTGCCGCACGGCGGCCAGTCGCTCGAGTCCCTCGTCCAGGCCTGGCCCACGTGGCGATGCGGCGCTCGTGCGATTCGCCTTGTCGAAAGACGCCTTGAAGATCGCCGAGACGCCCAGACGTTCGGCCACTTCGCGCACACCTTCGGCGACCCGAATGTTGAGGTTGTCGTCTTCCAACAGACAGGGCCCCGCGATCAGAAGGAATCGCCCGGTGGGAGCCAGGATGCTCATTCTCTACCCGCCGTGGCCAAGCCCGTTCTGGCCTCGGCGTCTCCGGGTTGGACCGGAGGCCGTCCCTGGCGGTAGTCCACTGCCGCCGCGATGAAGGCGGCGAATAGGGGATGAGCCCGAGTCGGACGGGACTTGAGCTCCGGATGGAACTGTGTGGCGACGAAGAACGGATGATCCCGAAGCTCGATGATCTCGACGAGACCGCCGTCTGGAGACAGCCCACAGAACCCCAGCCCGCCGCCAGCCAGTGCTTCCCGGTATTCGTTATTCACCTCGTAGCGGTGACGGTGGCGCTCCGAGATCTCGTCCACACCGTAGAGCTCCCTGACCCGACTGCTTTCGGCCAGACGGGCAGGATAAGCGCCGAGCCTCATCGTTCCGCCCTTCATCGTGACCTTCATCTGCGAATCCAGCAGCGAGATCACTGGATGAGGCGTCTCCGGCTCGAATTCGGCGGAGTCCGCTCCCGTGAGCCCGCACACGTTCCGCGACAGCTCGATGATGGCGCATTGCAGCCCGAGACAGATCCCGAGAAATGGCACTTCCGCCTCGCGAAGGTAGCGGACGGTATCGACCATTCCCTCGACTCCGCGCTGCCCGAACCCGCCCGGTATCAGCACGGCGTCATAGGGAGTCAGCGCATCCGTCCCCTGCGAGTCCATGGCCTCCGAAGATAGCCAGTCGATCCGCACACCCACGTCGTTGGCAATCCCCCCATGGATCAACGCCTCCTGAATGGACTTGTACGAGTCGACCAGCGAGGTGTACTTCCCGACGACCGCGACACGCACCTCTCCCGCACCGGGGTGCTTGATGCGCTCTACCATCGTCTCCCACGAGCTCAAATCCGGTTCAGGAGTCTGCAGCGCGAGGTGATCGACAATACGATCGTCGAGACGCTGCTCCCTGAAACGGAGCGGCACCTCGTAGATCGTGTCCATGTCACGACTTTCAATCACGTCCCGGATGTCCACGTTGCAGAAACGGGCGACTTTCCTCCGTACCTCCTCGGGCAGCGGCCACTCGGTGCGGCAGATCAAGATGTCCGGTTGGAGCCCGATCTCCATGAGCTCACGCACCGAATGCTGCGTCGGCTTGGTCTTGAGCTCGCCTGCCGCCGCGATGTAGGGGACCAGCGTCAGGTGAACCAGAACCGTGTTCTTCCAGCCCACATCCTGCCGGAACTGTCGAATCGCCTCGAGGAACGGCAGCGATTCGATATCGCCGACCGTACCTCCGACCTCTGTGATCACGACATCATGACCGGGCGCCAGCATCTGTATGTAGGACTTGATCTCGTCGGTAACGTGCGGAATGACCTGTACGGTCGCTCCCAGGAAGTCGCCCCGGCGCTCCTTCGTAATGATGTTTTGATAAATCCGGCCCGTCGTGACGTTGTTCGCCTGCGACAACGACTCGTTGATGAACCTCTCGTAGTGACCGAGGTCCAGGTCCGTCTCGGCCCCATCATCGGTGACATAGACCTCGCCGTGTTGAAACGGCGACATCGTCCCGGGGTCGACATTGATGTAGGGATCGAACTTCTGGATCGTCACGGCAAGCCCTCGCTCGACAAGCAAGCGGCCAATGGAGGCCGCCGCGATTCCCTTGCCAAGCGAGGACACGACTCCTCCCGTTACGAAGATGTATTTCGTATCCGCCGACGGCGTATCAGGCATGAGTTCTCACTTTCGGGTCGATAAAGCGTGGCCCCGGCGGGTATCGCCTTGGACGGGGTGCACGGCCGTGGAAGAGATGTCGACGCACTGTCTGTGCCCGAGGGCAGAGGCGACCGCATAGGGTCGAAATCGGATGCGTGACGGCGGTAAATTCACGCTCCGTAACGTAATCCGTGGCAGAAGGCGCTGTCAAAGGCCGGCGATCAGAGATCCCCCGGAAACCTGAAGATCGCGTAGCCTCTTACGTCGCCCCCACTGGCATCGGGATTCACGGCCACTCCGCCCTCGAGGACCCAGAAGCGAAGCCCAGCTACCAGGTTGACGCGCCAGTCAGCCGACTGGTCCTTCACCCAGGCCCGGCCAGCGCCCACACGTGCGAACACGTCCAGCGCCCCAAGCCCGCCGGCCCGGAGCGCCTCGATCGGGATGGCGTACCCGACATGTCCGTATACGACGCGGGGTCCCGTGAACTGCATCACCGTGTACGTGGGAAGCGTCGCCCGGCCTCCGAATCCCGTCCATCGCTGGGCCGGAAGGGTACCGGCCAGGTCACCGCGGGCCAGGGCGAACAGATCCACTTCGTGCGAGCCGAAGCCCGGCGTCCGCCACCGAGCCTCGATCTCGCCCAGCACATACGTGAAATCACCAGCGAGGGTTGAATCGGCTCCTTCCAGCAGCACCTGTCCGACGAGCCGTCCGTTCTCGCCCGTCCGTTCGTCGGCCGTGACCGCCAGCGTGGCGCTCCAGGTTTCCCCGTCGTCGATGGACGCGTTATTACGGACCGTATTCGACCCGAACACCGTGAAGTGGTCCCCCGCATTGCGGCTCCAGGCGTCTTCCCACTCGACGCGGAACCACGGAGTCCACCACCGATCCCCTGAACCGCGCAGGACGAAAGCGACCCGATCCGCTCCGTAGTAGTCCCTGAAGTCATCGCCGAGGAACAGGTAGGAGAGAGAATTCGACACGGGGCCGCGAATCCACCCCTCGTTCGTCCGCGTCGCACGTTCGGCCTCGATCCCGAATTCCACGGGTCCGGGGTGCCAGAACTGGCGCACCGTGCCCTCGAGCCGGCCCTGACCCGACCGATATCGTCCGACCAGCTCGAGCGTCGGCTGCCACGCCCAGGTGGCCGCCCGCAGCGTGACCCCCCAAGCCAGGGTTACGGCGTCGACGCGTTGATACGTGGGGGCCTCGAAACCATGAAGACCGTGAAGCTCGACGACCTCAGGAACGTCGATCACCGGACGAATCTCGAATCCTCCTCCGACCGGAAAGACTGAGTATCGTTCCGCGGGACGCCACGTGATGTCTCCGTCCACCGTCGCCATTCCGGATCCGTGAAAGCCTCCACTCATGACCACGATGTTGCCTGTCACGTGAGCCCCCGGTCGCAGGAACAGGTCGCCGTCGACCACGTAGAGGTCTCCCTCGACCGTGCCGGACAGCCTCACCTGGGCTTCCAGCACCAGAAGGTCACCCGCCACGCGGCCGTCAGAATCCACGACCGTATCCCGCGTCCACACTTCGGCGGCGCCGCGGGCCAGGAACTGCGCCAGGCTCGCGTCAAGGGAATTCCCCTTACGCGGCTGAAAAGCGACTTCCTGGGAGCACAGGTAGGGAGCGTAGAGAGCGCCGGCCATGAACAGCGCCAGAACCGCATGAAGACAGCGTCGACCCGCGCCCCACCGCCCCCTCATGACCCCACCTCCGAACCGGTGGCGTTCCACCGGTCCCAGGCGATACTCAGGTCTTCGTCTCGCCGGACGGCCAGACGCTGGAACCCGTCCGGGTATCCAAGCGCCAGCAGGGTGACCACCGGGACATCCGCTGGAATGCCCAGGACGTCACGGATCTCACCTTCACGAAAACCCGTGATCCACGAGGTCGCGAGGCTCATGTCAGCGGCCCCGAGAACCATTGCTTGCGTCGCCGCGGCGAGATCGATCGGATGGCTCGGCCGGCCGCTGCCCGCGATATTGGAGTGAATCCTTGCACAGCCGACGACCAGCGCCGGTGCCGTCCGGATCAGGTCGCCCTGAAAGACGGCTCGCGCGATACGGTGTCGCGTCATCGCATCTTGAACGACGACGAAGCGCCACGGTTGGTCCTCTCGGGCGGATGGAGCGTATCGACCGCACTCCAGCACCCGAAGAAGGATCTCCGGCGGGACCGGCCGATCGGCGAACCGGCGAACGGATTGCCGGTTGCGGGACAGGTTGAGCACACGCGATGCGGCACTCACCCGGTGCTAACCCCGTGGATGGTGCTGGCGGTGCTCTTCCTGAAGGTACCGACGGTCAACATGAGTATAGATCTGCGTCGTAGAGATATCCGCGTGCCCCAACATTTCTTGAACGGCGACCAGGTCGGCTCCTCCCTCGAGCAAGTGCGTGGCGAAGCTGTGCCTGAACGTGTGCGGCGTGACCTTCTTCGCGACGCCGGCGTTTCGCACGTGCTTACGCACGATCTTCCAGGCGCCCATGCGACTCAACGGTCGCCCGTGTTGATTCAGGAACACGACTCCGTCCGACCGACCCCGGTCTAGATCAGGCCGCCTGTCCCGAAGGTAGCGCTGCATCACCCTGACCGCACGACCTCCAAGCGGCACGATTCGGTGTCTGTCGCCCTTGCCCTGCACGGATACCAGTCCGTCCTCCAGAGACAGGTCACGCACGCGCAATCCGATCAGCTCCGATATCCGGAGACCGGCTCCGTACAGGGTTTCCAGCATCGCAGCGTCGCGCGAAGCGTTGGCGTACGTGTCGGGCGCCACCCTGGCCACGGTATCCAGAATGACCTCGATTTCCGCGTAGGTCAGGACGTCGGGGAGGGTCTGGCTGGCCTTTGGGCTCTCAAGCTTGTCGGTCGGATCCTCCGTTAAGTATCCCTCCTCGACGAGGAATCCGAAGTAGGTGCGGAGGGCCGAGCGGCGTCGCGCCACACTACGGGCTGATAGCCCCCGATCTCCGAGGCGTGCCAGGTGCGCCCTGAGAGAATCGTAGGTCGCCGCTCCCGGCTCCCGTACGCCCCCGGCATGCAGGTCCTCGATCAGACCCGCACAGTCGGCGAGGTAGGCCTCGACGGTGCGCTTCGCCAATCCACGCTCGTAGAGAAGAAAGTCGGAAAATTCCTCCAAACGGAAGCGGCCCCTCGCCTCGTCGAGCGAAGAAACGACGGTCTCGGTTCGTCGTCGATCACTCATCGGGGTGGTCCTTCGCCTCCTCGACCTGGCGTGACCGCCACCAGAGCCACGTCAGGCCCAGGGCGACGGCGAGGGCGACTAGGCCCGCGGTCGTGTTCACCGCCGTGAGAGCGTTCATGATACGCGGGATATTTTGCGAGGCCAGGACTCCGCCGAACACCAGGACCGCGTACCAGATCGCCGACGCAAGGGCCAGGGGGAGTGCCGTGCGCGCGAAACCGAGGCGGCTGATCCCCGCGAAGGCTGGCACCAGGACTCGGAACACCGGAAAGAAACGGCTGACCAGGATGGTCAGGGCCCCGTAGTCTTCGTAGAAGAGCGACATGCGCTCGAGTTGAGCCGGCCGCAGGAGCCACCGACCCCACCGGGTCGAGAAGATGCCACCGCCGAAGTGCCGCGCGGCCACGTAGACGCCGAGAGCGAGAAGAAGATTGCTCGCCCAGGCTACCAGAAACACCAGGCGAACGTCCAGCATTCCCCGGTCCGCCAGGATGCCCCCGGCTACGACGACGAGGTCCGACGGAACGGGAGGAAACAGGTTCTCTATTGCCGCGCCGGCACCGACGAGAAGGTAGACGACCTCTACCGGTACATCGCCTACGAGGTGTAGAAGAGACTCCAGCTGTTCCTGCACGGTCCCGTCCTACCCGCCCGTGCGGATCGAGGCATGCAGTGTGTCAATGTCTCCGATCTGATCGAGGAGCACGACGGCGATCGTCGCCAGCCCCTCGCCACGGCCGATCCAGCCCATGCCCTCGTTGGTCTTCCCCTTGATGGAGACGCACGACCGGGCGATGCGCAGCAACTCCGCCATTCGCTCAGCCATTTCGGGAACCCACGGCCCGATTCGCGGACTCTCCGTGATGATCGTGACGTCCGCGTTCACGACCTGATAGTTCCGTTCTTCGATCAGCCGAATCGTAGCCGCCAGGAGGTCCATAGAGTCCGCCCCCTCCCAGCGAGGGTCGGTATCCGGAAAGTGCTCTCCAATGTCCCCGAGAGCCGACGCCCCGAGAAGGGCATCGATCAGCGCGTGCGCAACAGCGTCCCCGTCAGAATGCCCCTTCAGGCCGTCGTGATCGGGGACACGCACTCCGCCCAGGACGAGGGGTCGTCCCGACGCGAAACGGTGTGAATCATAGCCGATGCCGACTCGCACGGACCCTCCTATCGGGCGGCATCCGGGTCAGGACTCGTGACTGACCCCGAGCAGACGGAGCGCGAGGTGGGCCGCGTTCCGCGAATTGTCGATCCCAACCGCCGCAACCGGAACACCGGGGGGCATCTGAGCGATGGACAGAAGAGCGTCAAGTCCGCCCAGCGTACCCGCGGAGATCGGAACACCGATTACAGGAAGTCGGGTGTGCGCGGCCACAACCCCTGGAAGGGCCGCGGAGAGTCCGGCTCCACAAATCACCACCGAGAAGCCGCTGGTTTCCGCAGTGCTGGCCAGCTCCGCCGTTCGCACCGGATCCCGATGCGCGCTGCTCACGACGACCTCGACGCCGACGCCCGCCTCCGCCAACACGTCGACACCCTTCTGCATAACGGCCCGGTCCGACTCGGACCCCATCATGACGAGCACTCGTCCAGCCATCACGTCCCTCTCCTGTCCAGACACACCGCGCAACCGCAGTACCAATCCAGATCACTTCTGATCGGCGAGTAGTCCTGGTATCGGGCGACGGCCTCGAAACCCGCCTCCTCGATAAAGCGCACCAGCGTGGGGCGCGGCATGATGAAGTTCGTTCCCGTGGCCGACACCACGTTCTCTTCCATCATCAGTGAGCCGAAATCATTGCATCCGAAGTGCAAGGCAACCTGAGCCACTTTGGGACCCTGAGTGACGTAACTGACCTGGAGGTTCCGCACGTTGTCAAGCACGAGACGGGAAACCGCGACGGTCTTCAGGTACTCGGATGCCGTGGCCTCCGGCGTCCCGTCCATTTCAGTTCCGTCGGACTGCAGAGTCCAGGGTATGAACGCCGTGAAGCCGCCGGTCTCCCTCTGAAGATCGCGCACCCGGATCATGTGTTCGACTCTGTCCTCACGGCTCTCGCCAGCCCCGAACATCATGGTGGCCGAGCTCGAGAGGCCTCGCCCGTGCACCGCCCGATGGATATCCAGCCACCGACCCGTATCGATCTTCTTCCTGGCGATTCGGTCCCGGACATCGTCCACCAGTATCTCCGCCCCCGCCCCGGGCACTGAATCGAGACCAGCGTCTTTCAACTCACCGAGGACCGCATCCACGTCGATCTTGTGAACCCTGGCGATGATGTCCAACTCGGAGGCCGAGAATCCGTGGACGTGAATCGGGTGGTGCGTCTTGATGTAGTCGAGCAGGCCCGTGTAGTAGTCCAGTTTGAGGTACGGATTGTGGCCGCCCTGCATCAGGATCTGAACCGCGCCGATCGCCTTCGCTTCGTCGATCTTGGCCCCGATCTCCTCATTCGACAGGACATACCCCTCTTCATGCCCCGGGCGCCGGTAGAAGGCACAGAACGAGCAGTCCGTGACGCATACGTTCGTGTAATTGATGTTGCGGTCCGCGATATAGGAGACCTTCCCTCCTGGCGCCGCCGCCATGGCGCGGTCGCGGGCCATGGCACCGAGCTCCAGCATGGGTCGGTCATACAGGGAAGCGAACTCAGCGCGCTCCTCTGCATCGACCGGGGCGAGATCCGTCGAGGTACCGCGCAAACCGGTCGTCATGAGATCGCCGGCTCCCGCACCACGTTGTAAAGGGAATCTCGTTCGACCGGTGTCTTCCCGGCCTCACGGATCAGGCGGACGATCTCATCCAGGTCCAGTCCGATCGGCGTATCCGCTCCGGCCGTGTGCGTGATCTTCTCGAGGACCACGGTGCCCTCGAGGTCGTCGACGCCAAACGAGAGCGCGATCTGCGAGACCTTCGTGGTCACCATGATCCAGTGCGTCTTGATGTGCGGTACGTTGTCGAGGACTATCCGGCCTACCGCCAGGGCCTTGAGATCGTCGATCCCTCCCGTCCGGCGGCCTTCCACGCCCATCTCACGGCCCAGGGCCGTGTTGTCCGGGTGCCATGCGAGCGGAATGAACGTGCTGAAGCCCGCGGTCTCGTCCTGAAGGTCGCGCAGCATGAGCATGTGATCGACTCTATCGGCCGACGATTCGACATGACCGTAGAGGAGTGTGCAGTTCGTCGGAATCCCGAGCTCGTGCGCTTCTCGGTGCACCTGCAGCCACTCGTCGGCGACGAGCTTCCGATCCGCGATCGTCGACCGGACCGCGGGGCTGAAGACCTCCGCGCCTCCGCCAGGCATCGCGTCAAGTCCGGCTTCTTGAAGCTCCCGGATCACGTCTCTCGTCCCGATGCCCTCGATGCGTGCCAGGTGCGCGATCTCGACGGCCGTGAGCGCCTTCACCTGCACCCGGGGGTGTCTCTCCTTCAGGCCCCGGATCATGTCCGTGTAGTACGCAAGCGGCAGCTTGGGGTGCAGCCCGCCCACGATGTGAAACTCCCGTGTCGGCGAGTGCTGGGCCGCGGCCGCCTCCGCGTAGACTTCTTCCAGGCTCATGGTGTAGGCGTCTTCCGCCACCGGACGCACGCCGTACGAGCAGAACACACAGACCTTGTTCAGGATGCAGACGTTGGTCGGGTTGATGTGCTGATTGGCCACGAAATACACGCGGTCACCATTGCGTCGCCGATTGACCAGATCCGCCATGCTTCCGACCGCCAGGAGATCATCCGTATCGAACAGGGCGATTGCGTCTTCGCGAGAAATCCGCTCGCCCGCCTCGACCTTCTCCGCGATGGGGATCAACTCCCGGGCCCGAGGCCTTACGCTCAACTCTCCGTCGGCACGGGGATATATCACCGGCCCTCCCACCTGCGAACGGCGAGGGAAACGTTGTGTCCACCAAATCCGAACGAGTTAGTCAGGGCGGCTCGAACCGTCATTTCGGTCGGCCCGTCGACCCCGTAATTCAGATCGCACTCCGGATCCGGCGTCTCATAATTGATCGTGGGAGGGATCAAGCCGTGCTCGCAAACCAGCAGCGAGATGCCGACCTCGATCGCCCCCGCAGCCCCCAATGTGTGCCCCGTCATGGACTTGGTGGAACCGACGACGATCTCTCCCGCCCTGTCGCCGAGAACGGCCCTGATGGCCGCCGTCTCCGTGGCGTCATTGGCCGGCGTGGACGTGCCATGCGCATTGATATAGTCCACGTCTACCGCCTCCAGGCCCGCGTCCTTCATGGCCAGCCGCATGGCCATCTGCGCGCCGGCACCTCCGGGAGCGGGCGAGGTCATGTGATAGGCATCGGCAGTCTGGCCGAAGCCGGCGATCTCGCCCAGTATCGCCGCGCCCCGCGCCAGCGCATGCTCCATTTCCTCCAGGACCAGGATTCCAGCGCCTTCGCCAAGCACGAATCCGTCTCGGGTGTGGTCGAACGGTCGGGAGGCCGTGTCCGGAGATTCGTTCCTCTGTGACAGCGCCTTCATCGAGGCGAAACCGGCGATGCACAGCGGGGTGACGGTCGCCTCCGTGCCACCGGTGATCATCACGTCGGATTCGCCCGTTCGTATGGAACGAAAAGCCGCGCCGACAGCGTGCCCGCTCGAAGCACACGCCGACACCGTCGCGTAGTTCGGTCCGCGCGCTCCGTATTTCATCGAGATCATGCCCGCAGCCATGTCGCCGATGAACATGGGAATGAAGAACGGAGAAACCCGACCGGGTCCTTGCTCCAGCAGTTTCGCGTGCTGGGTCTCCATCGTAGTCAGACCGCCGATGCCGCTGCCCACGATGACCCCAAAGCGCTCGCCAGGCACGGAGGAGACGGCGGATTCGATATCCGCGTGCTCAACCGCCTGGTGGGCGGCGCCCATCGCCAGTTGCAGGAAGCGATCCGCCCGGCGGACCTCCTTGCGCTCCATGTACCGTTCGGGATCGAAGCCCTTGACCTCGCAGGCGAACCGAACAGACTGGTCAGAAGCGTCGAATTGCGTGATCGGAGCCCCGCCGGAGCGCCCAGCGATCAGGGCATCCCACGTCTCCGCAACATCAAGGCCGACCGGCGTGATGAGACCGAGGCCCGTGACCACCACGCGCCGTTGTTCGGACATCCGTGTCTCCTCCTCCTTGGGGGTTGGAGGTTACTCCTTGTCCTGGAGATAACGGATGGCATCACCCACCGTCTGCATCTGCTCGGCGTCCTCATCCGGGATCTCCACCCCGAACTCCTCCTCGAACGCCATCACGAGTTCCACCGTGTCAAGCGAATCGGCACCGAGGTCCTCGACGAACGAAGCCTCGTCGGCGACCTTCTCCATCTCGACGCCAAGCTCGTTGGCGATTATCTCTCTGACCTTGTCAGCCGCATCGGACATGTTCCCAACCTCTGTGTTGTTGTTTCATCTCTCCGGCGTTCCCACCATCGGTGCCGGCTACATCACCATGCCGCCGTCTACAACCAGTACCTGCCCGGTAATGTAGGCAGCAGCCGGTCCAGTCAGGAAGCGCACAGCTCCCGCGACATCCTGCGGCGACCCGAAGCGTCCTAGCGGTATGCGCTCAAACAGCGCATCGCGCGCTTCCTCCGGCAAATCCGCCGTCATGTCGGTTTCGATGAAACCGGGCGCCACCACATTCACGAGGACGCCGCGTGCCGCCAGCTCCTGCGCCACGGACTTCGTGAAGCCGATCAGACCAGCCTTGGATGCCGCATAGTTGGCCTGTCCGCGGTTCCCCGTCAAGCCTACGACACTGGCGATATTGATGATACGGCCGCTTCGTCTCTTCATCATCCCGCGTGCGACAGCCCGACTGGTATTGAACGCACCGCTCAGGTTCGTCTCTAACACCGCGTCCCAGTCCTCGTCCTTCAACCGAACGAGGATATTGTCGCGCGTGATGCCCGCGTTGTTAACCAGCACGTCGATCGGGCCCAGTTGCTCTGTGACCGTGGCCGCGAGGTCCTTGCACTGGGCGGGGTCCCCCACGTCACATGCGAGCGCGATTCCCGGTCCCTCCAGAAGGTTAGCGGTTTCGCGGGCCGTGCCCTCCGACCTTGCGACGACAGCCACCGAAGCCCCGGCCCGGCTCAACTCAAGGCATATAGCCCGGCCGATCCCTCTCGACCCGCCGGTGACGACAGCAACCTGACCGTCAAGTTCACGCATCGTCATCCCTCTCCATCAAAGCTTGTATGGCGTCGAGATCCTCTGGACCTCCGATCGCGTGCACGTCCGTGCCCCGATCGATTCGGCGCATCAATCCTGTAAGAACCTTGCCCGGGCCTACCTCCAACCACAGGTCCGGTCGGGTGGCCCGCATCGTCTCAACGCATTCTACCCACCGGACCGGTGACGTCAACTGCTCGACCAGCAGCTCCTTGGCCCTCCGAGCCAGGGTGACCGGTCCGGCCGCGGCATTCGCGACCACCGGGAATCGGGGGTCTCGGACCTCCACGCTTTCGAGCGCCACGCCCAGGCCCTCACGCGCCTCTGCCATGAGCGGAGAGTGGAAGGCTCCGCTCACGTTGAGCGGCAGAGCCCGCTTGGCTCCGGCAGATAGGGCACGCTCTCTCGCCACGCCGACGGCGTTCGTGTCTCCGCTGATCACGATCTGGCCGGGAGCGTTGTAGTTGGCCGGCACCACGACTCCATCGCGCACTCCCTCGCACACCTCGACGACCGTATCGGGATCGAGGCCGATCACCGCCGCCATGGTTCCCGGCCGGGACATCCCCGCCCGCCCCATGAGCTCGCCCCGTGTTCGCACGAGGCGGATGGCGTCCCCGAAGTCGAGGGCTCCCGCGGCGAGATAGGCGGAGAACTCCCCCAGGGAATGTCCCGCCCCCACCGTGACGCGCTCACGCACCGCCTCCGGCAGGCAAACCCAGACCGCATAGCTGTGCAAAAGTATCGCGGGCTGCGCATTCTCCGTGCGAGTCAGGACCTCCTCCGGTCCCTCCCAACAAATGCGCCGAAGATCGACACCGAGCATGTCGTTGGCCTGCTCGAAGACATCCGCAGCGCGCGTGTTGGCTTCGCACAATTCGCGGCCCATACCGACGAATTGGGAGCCCTGCCCCGGCATTAGAACGGCGAGCGTGTTCACAGACAATTCGATCTCCCTCGAAATGCACCGCGAACGACGCGGAGCGGTGGTCCAGTTTGACGATCAGCGGCGGCGAATCCGTCTCCAGACCCGGGCCCTGCGACTGTCCGGTTCCAGCTCGGCCGCCAGGTCCTCCACCATACCCGATTCGATGCAGGCTCCGGCGACACCGATCGCGTTCTTGATAGCCCGGGCGGACGATCCCCCGTGACAGATGATCGAGACGCCGTTGACACCCAGGAGTGGAGCGCCTCCGTACTCGGCGTAGTCTACCGTTCGATAGACTTCCGCCAGACCCTCACCGTGCACCGCGGAGTCGAGATGACGTTCGAGAACACCGGTGATGAAGCCCGCCACGGACTCGTAGAACTTGAGCAGCACATTGCCCACGAAACCGTCGCATACCAAAACGTCGCAATCCCCCTGGACGATCCTGTGTCCCTCGATGTTGCCGACGAAGTGCAGGTCTTCATCATCCTGGAGAAGCTTGTGCGTCGCCACAGCGCGGGCGCCCCCCTTCGAAGACTCCTCTCCGACGTTCAGCAGCCCGACCCGGGGACGCTCCAATCCCAGGAGATCGCGCATATAGACGGAACCCAGGTGAGCGAACTGGTGCAACTGGGCCGGGCGTGTGTCAATGTTGGCCCCGGAGTCCACCACGAGGACCGGTGAACCGGCGGTCGGAAACATCGTGCCCACCGTAGGTCGCTCTACGCCGGGCAGCAGGCCAAGAAGAAAACGCGAAGCGGCCATCACCGCGCCCGTAGAACCGGCGCTTATGAAAGCATCGACCGCACCGGCCCGGAGGAGGCCCAGGCCCACGACAATCGAGCTGTCAGGCTTCCGACGAATCGCTCGCACCGGAGACTCGTGGCCCTCCACCACTTCGCTCGCGGCCACCACTTCGATCCCGCCCGGCACCTGCGGCGGGAGCACTTCGCGAATCCTGTCAGGGATGCCCACGAGGGATATGGCGAACCGGTCCGGCCATTCCTCAACGGCAGACAGCGCGCCCTCGATGACCACTCGGGGCGCGCCGTCTCCTCCCATCGCGTCCAACGCAATGCGCTGCATGTCAAACCAAGCTCGGCCGCGGGCCGGTCAGAACTCTTCGGTTCGGACGATCTCCCGCTCGCCGTAGTGACCGCACGTCGGGCACACGCGGTGGGGCCGTCGAGGATCCCCGCATTTCGGGCAAGCCTGATGAGCAGTTGGCGCCGCCACGTGATGCGTACGCCTCTTCCGCTTGCGCTGCTTCGAGGTCCGTTTCTTGGGTACCGCCATGATACGACTCCCTATCCTTCGTTGCCGTCAATTCTCTCCATCGGGTCCAGCAGCCTCCGGCTGCCCGTCCGACACCATCTGCTTCAAAACATCCCAGCGCGGGTCAGCCGCCTCTGGCCCGCAACCGCATTCTGACTCGTTGAGGTCGACTCCGCACACCGGGCAGAGTCCGCGGCACCCCTCACGGCACACCGGGTACTCCGGCATTGCCAGAACCCACTCCTCCCGCAGCGGTCGAACGAGATCCACCGCGACGGCGTCCGGATCGAGCGAAAACACGCCGCCCTCTTCTTCCCACTCCCGCACGGCCGTGTCGAACCGGAAGTCGAACGGGATATCCGTCGGCCACGTCATCTCGCCCAGGCAGCGGCGGCACTCCACGCGTAGCGTAGCCGTAAGGCGCCCGACTACTCGGATTCCACCGCGCCCGCCCGCCTCGGCTCTGTACTCGAGCCACGGCCCATCCGTGACCTCAACCCCGTCGAGGCCCCAGGCGCCTGGCTCTGCAGGCAGGGTACCCGACCACTCCACGGGGCCCCGTCGGAGCCTGTCCAGATCGACCCGTCCAGCCGGGAAACCGCTATTCATAGCCCTTCTTAGCCGTCTTGTCAATTGCAAACATGCGCTCGATCAACCCGACAGTCGATCGGTCCCGGAGAAGAAGAAGGAGATCTCGATTTCCGCGTTCTCAGGCGAGTCGGACGCGTGAATCGCATTCCGCTCCTTGCTCTCCGCGTACAGAGCCCGAACCGTGCCTTCTTCGGCCTCGGCAGGATCCGTTGCCCCGATCGCCCTGCGCAATTCCGGCACGGCGTTTTCGCGACGCAGCAGCATCGGCATGCAGGGCCCGGATGTCATGAAGTCCACCAGGGAACCGAAGAACGGCCGCTCACGGTGCACAGCGTAGAACGCCTCCGCCTCCGGCCGGGTCAGGTGCTTGACGGTGGCCGCCACGACCCGAAAACCATCATCTTCCAGGTGCGCGATGATCCGGCCGGCCTTCCCCGACCCGAACGCGTCGGGCTTGACGATCGTCAGCGTGTCCGATTCGCTCATATTTAGAGGCCCCTTCACTGGGTTACTAGAGTCTGGACTCAAGAAGTCCTACGAGATCAGCTGGCCGCTCCGCCACCGCGATGTCGCACTCGCGGAAAGCGGCCATCTTCTCGGCCGCCGTGCCCTCGGACCCGGAGATAATGGCGCCGGCGTGGCCCATGCGGCGACCCGGTGGCGCCGTCTGGCCCGCGATGAACCCGACGACCGGCTTGGACATCCGGTCGCGAACGAAGGCGGCTGCCACCTGCTCGTCCGTGCCCCCGATCTCGCCGATCATGGCCACGGCACGCGTGTCCGGATCCGCTTCGAACGCTCTCAGGCAATCGACGAAGTCGGTTCCGATGAGAGGATCGCCACCGATGCCGACGCACGTAGATTGACCGATGCCCTGGCGGGTGAGCTGGAAGATGACCTCGTAGGTCAGCGTTCCCGACCGACTGACGATGCCCACCGGCCCGGGGGTCACGATCTGCCCTGGCAGGATGCCGATCTTGCCGATACCTGGTGCGATCAGGCCCGGGCAATTGGGGCCGATCAGGCGGGCACCTTTCTCCCGCACGTAGGGCAGCGCGGTCATCATGTCCGCCACCGGCACTCCCTCCGTGATGCACACGATAAGGTCTACTCCGGCGTCCGCCGCTTCAAAGATCGCGCTCGAAGCAAAGGCCGCCGGGACGTAGATCACGCTCGCGTTGGCCCCGGTCTCCTTGACCGCCTCGGACACGGTATCGAAGACGGGAACCCGGTCGTCAAAGACCTGGCCTCCCTTGCCCGGTGTCACACCCGCGACGACGTCCGTCCCGTACTCGATCATCTGGCGTGTGTGAAAGGAACCGTCGCGACCGGTGATTCCCTGCACGACCAGGCTCGTATTCCCGTCAATGAATATGCTCATTCCTGAAAATCCTCTTGCGGTCTGTGCTGATACCCGATTGGCTTAGCTCGACGGACCCGCCGCCAACTCGACGGCCCTCTTCACCACCTCGTCCATGTCCGTCATGGCCTCGAACCCGTTTTCCTTCAGGATCTGGACGGCCAGATCCTCGTTGGTACCGGTCAGGCGGATCGCGATAGGAAGTTTGACGTCGATCCTGCGCGTCGCCTCCACGATCCCGTTGGCCACGTCGTCACACCGGGTGATCCCCCCGAAAATGTTGAACAGAATGGACTTGACGTTCGGATCGGATGTAATGATCTCGAAGGCCGTGACAACCTTGTCGGGATTGGACGAGCCCCCGATGTCCAGGAAGTTGGCCGGCTCCCCGCCGTAGTGCTTGACGAGGTCCATGGTGGCCATCGCCAGCCCGGCCCCATTTACGCAGCACCCGACGTCGCCGTCCAGCTGGATGTAGCTGAGACCCGCTTCCCTCGCCTTGCGCTCCGCCGGGTCTTCGGCCGATTCGTCGCGCATGGCTTCCACGTCAGGAATTCTGAACAGCGCGTTGTCGTCGATGTTCATCTTGGCGTCGATCGCCTTGACTTCACCCGCCGGGGTGGTAATCAGCGGATTGATCTCCGCCAACGTGCACCCTGCCGCGCGATACGCTTCGTAGAGCTGCGAGATGATGCGGGCCGCCTGACGGGCGAGCTTCGCCTCAGAATACAGGCCGTAGGCGAGCGCCGAAGCCTGGTGCGGAAGCAGCCCGTAGCGGGCGTCCACTGCCAGCTTATGAATGGCACCCGGGTTGGTCGCGGCCACTTCCTCGATGTCGATCCCGCCCTCGGAGGAAACCATGATGACATCGCTCTGCGAACCACGGTCCATCACGATCCCCAGGTACGCCTCCGTGTCGATATCTTCCGCAGGTGTGATCAGGACCTTCTCCACCGTGAGTCCCTTGATCTGCATCCCCAGGATCGCTTCCGCCTTCGCGCGCGCGTCAGACGCGTCGTCGGCCAGCTTGACGCCTCCCGCCTTTCCGCGACCGCCGGCGTGGACCTGCGCTTTCACCACGACCATGCCCTCGTAACCCGCCGCGATTCGCTCCGCCTCGTCCGGAGTCGTGGCAACCTCCCCCGGCGGAACCGGAACTCCGTGGGCGCGAAGAATCTCTTTGGCCTGATATTCGTGAATGTTCATGACTGCCTTTGCCGTCTCGTGATTACTCGAAACCGCCGGACGCTATTCGGTCCGGCGTGACGGTCGTTCCCGACGAACCAGCCAGAGCGGCCGGCCCGTTGTGCAGCGCCGCGATGATGGCGCGCTCTCCCCCTCCCTCGACGAAATGGACGGCGGCTTCCACCTTCGGCCCCATGCTCCCCGCACCCAGGGCCCCGGACTCGATAAGGGCCCGCGCGTCCGAAGCCGTCAACCGGGGCAGCAATCGGGCGTCATCGGTGCCCCAATCTTCGTAGACACCGTCCACATCCGTCAGAATGAGGAGCACGGACGCACCGATTTCGTGGCCGAGTAGCGCCGCCGCGCGGTCCTTGTCAACAACGGCGTCTACTCCCTCCAGACCGAGTACCGAATCCGCGTAAACGGGAATCCCTCCGCCGCCGGCTGCAATAACGATATCTCCCCGGGCCACCAGCTCGGCCACCATCCTGGATTCGCAGATCCTCACCGGTATCGGACTCGGTACCCGCCGCCGCAGGTTTCCCCGTGAGTCCGGTTCGATTCTGAGTCCTTCACCCCGGAGCTCCTCGGCCACCCCGGGCCGGATCCCCCGGCCGATGAACTTCACCGGCTCACGCATCGATGGATCATCGGGGTCGACGAGAGATTGGGTGATCAGGGTCACCACCCGCCGATCGCTGCCCGCGGCCTCGAGCGCGTTCTGCATCGACTGTTGAATCATGTAGCCGATCCAACCAGCCGTAGCAGCCACCAGCACTCCCAGGGGAAGCTGCTCGACCTTGGATCGGGCCACCTCGTTCCGCTGCAACTCATCGCCGACCTGCGGCCCATTCCCGTGAACGACCGCGATGTTCCAGCCCTGCAGAGCCAGGTTCACGATCGGCTCCATGCTGTCGCGGGTATGCCGAAACTGGTTACCCACCGAGGCCGACTCGCCCGCCGGAGACAGGGCGTTGCCGCCGATGGCTACGACGACCGAACGTCCGTGCGTGCTCACGAACGCGTCAGCTCCCCGACAGCTCGGGTACGGATACGCCCTCGCCTCCCAGGTATGCCGCCACATCGTCCCGTATGCCCTGGAGCCCGGCCACGGAATCCGCCTCGAATCGAATGACGATCACGGGTTGCGTATTGCTCGCCCTGATCAGAGCCCACCCGTCATCGAATTCGATCCGGGCGCCGTCGATGTCGTTCACGGGGTGGCTGGCTCGATAGTGCTCTACCGCCCGACCGACCACATCGAACTTGAGATCCTCGGCGCAGTCCACACGGAGTTCGGGCGTCGATGGATACGCCGGAATCGCGGCCGCCAGCTCAGAGAACGGCTTCCCGCTCCGCTGGACGAGCCCCGCCAGTCGAGCCGCCGCGTAGATCGCATCGTCGAATCCGAAGTAATTGTCTGCAAAGCATATATGACCACTCATCTCACCTGCAATGGGAGACCCGGATTCCTTCATTCGCTCCTTGATCAGCGAGTGACCGGTCTTCCACATGACGGGCACGCCGCCTGCCCGGGCTATCATCTCGGGCAGCGCCTTCGAGCACTTCACGTCGAAGACGATCTCCGCCCCTGGGTACCTGGGCAGCGCGTCCAGCGCGTAGAGAAGCAGGAGGTGATCGCCCCGCACGATGCCACCGGCTCTCCGTGACGGCGCCTATCCGATCGGCATCGCCGTCCAGGCCGACCCCGAGGTCCGCTCCCGTGGCCTTAACGCGTGCGATAAGATCGACGACGTTCTCGTCCACGGTCGGATCCGGATGATGATTCGGGAAGGTGCCGTCGGATTCGCAATACAGACAGTCCACGTCGATGCCGGCCAACGTGAGCGCCTGCGGCGCGATCACGGATCCCGTGCCGTTACCGCAGTCCAGGACCATGCGCACGGGCCCTTCCACTCCCGCCCGTCTCCCGATTTCCTCCGCGTACCGATCGAGGATTTCGTGACGTTCCGTGCGACCATCGCCGGCAAGATACCGATCGGACTCTACGAGTTCTCGCAGCTCCTGGATCGCGGCCCCGTACAGAGCACGATCGCCGACGATCATCTTGATTCCGTTGTATTCGGGGGGATTGTGGGATCCAGTGATCTGGATTCCGCCGTCCGTACCCCATACGTCTGCCGCATAGTAAAGCGCGGGCGTCGGCACGGTACCGACGAGGCGTACATCGGCGCCGGCCGCGTTCAGGCCCGCCGCGAGAGCGTCAGCCAGTTCAGGCGAACTCGGTCGGTTGTCATAACCGACGGCCACCACGGGTCGGTCAACACGGGCTCTCAGACGCGATGCGTACGCTCGGCCCACGGCCTCGGTGACCTCGACCGTCAGGTCGTCTCCGACGATCCCCCGGATATCGTATTCCCTGAATATGGTGCTCGATACGTTCATTGGGACCTGTGCGTAAGAGGATCCACCCTTCCAGCGGACGCCCCGTCGGCCGCCACGGAGGCGGGACGGGGCGTGGTCCGACGCGACTCCTCCTATACGGTGCCGTCAGTCCGTGTTCGTCTCGGTCACTCCTACGGGCACCGCGGGCTGCGACAGTGGCGAGACCTGGCGCGGGGCAAGATCCGCTCCCGCAACCTCCGCCGTCCGGATCGCCCTTCCGGGGAACAGGCCAGCCACCAGTATGATCACGGCCGCGGCGACCGCGGCGAGGCGGAAGGCAGCCCCGGAGGCCGCGGGAAGCTCGGCATCAGCGGGAGCCTCCTCGAAGTACATCTTCCAGATGACCCGGAGGTAGTAGTAGTACGACACGAAACTCGTCAGCACGAGAATGACCGCGAGCGTCACATGGCCGGCCTCCACGGCCGCCAGGAGCAAGTACAGCTTGCCGATGAATCCACCGGTCGGCGGAAACCCGGCCAGGGACAGCAGGAACACGACGAGGAGCGCGCCGAGCAGCGGTCGACGCCAACCCAAGCCCCGGAAGTCGGCCAGGCCGCCTGCGTCGAGTCCCCCGGACCGGCGACCACGCCGACGAGGGCAAACGCGCCGAGCGTCATGACGGCGTAGACGGCCAGGTACAGCAGTGCCGCAGATCGCCCCGACGCACTGCCCGCGACCACTCCGACGAGCAGAGTAGCCGGCGTGGGCGATGGACGAGTACGCCAGCATGCGCTTGACGTTGTCCTGTGCCAGCGCGATCAGATTCGGGACGATCATGGTCAGCACGGCGAGCCACCAGAGAACGATGCCCCAGATCGGCTGCTGCCGGCGCAAGCTCCACCGTGACGATCCGGAGCAACGCGGCGAATCCGGCCGCCTTCACGCCGGCAGCCATGTAACCCGTGACCGGTGTCGGAGCGCCCTCATAGACGTCCGGCGTCCACATGTGGAACGGAACCGCCGAGATCTTGAAGGCGAAACCGATGACCACGAGCGCCACCCCGGCATACAGGAGGAAGTTGCCCTCCGCCGCGCCGCGCGCCACCTCGGACGTCACGAGCGCCAGGTTCGTGCTTCCCGTGGCCCCAAACAGCAGCGCGATCCCATACAGCAGGAAGCCGCTCGCGAAAGCTCCCATGAGGAAGTACTTGAGCGCTGCCTCGGCCGACCGCGGGTCTCTCCGGTTGAACCCCGTCAAAACGTAGACAGACAGCGACATCAGCTCGACAGCGACAAAGACGACGATCAGGTCACGCGATCCCGCCAGGAGCATCATCCCGACGGCTGCCATCAGCATCAGGAAGTAGAACTCCCCGATGTCCAGGCCCTCTCGCCGCAAGTAGTCGAAAGAAAACAGCAGGCCGAGGACGGTGGCTCCGAGAATGACGAAGTTTATCGCGACCCGGAACGCGTCCATCGCAATCATGCCGCTGCGGACGGGGACCTCGAATTCCAACAGGTAGCCGTTGGCCAGCAGAGCCAGCAGTACACCGGCCACGGCGGTCCACCGAACCCACGCCCGACTCGGCCCCGAGCGATCGCCACGCTGAAACACGTCCAGGGTCAGGACAAGCAACCCGGTCACAGCCAGGATCACTTCGGGCAGCAAAGCCCACAGGTAGTCGATCGGAGAACTGAAGTCCAGGATCACCTATCTATCCCCTCTGTCTACTCGTCGAGGCCGAGAATCGGCATGCGGTCGAAGCGTTCGTCAGCCGCGCCCATGACGGCCGGTGCGGACACAGCGCGACGCTCGACCTGATCGATCAGCGCATCGACGGATGCAGCCGTCCGGGAGAGGAACGGCTGGGGGTATACACCGATCAGAACGATCATGATGAGGGCGGGTGCCAGGACCAGTCGCTCGCGAGCTCCGATGTCGGTGAGGCTTCGGTTCTCTTCCTTGTCCAGCTCGCCGTACAGCATCCTCTGCACCATGGGTAGCATGTACGCCGCCGCGAATATCACGCCCGTCGCCGCGATGAACGCGGCCACCGGATACTTCTGGAACGTCCCGATCAGGATCAGGAACTCGCCGACGAAACCGTTCGTCCCCGGGAGCCCGATCGAGCTGAGCGCGACCAGCAGGAACGCGGCCGCGAACACCGGCATCACTTTCGCCACTCCGCCGAAGTCCTCGATCATGCGGGTGTGACGTCGTTCGTACAGCATACCGATCAGAAGGAAGAGGGCCCCCGTGGAGATGCCATGATTCACCATCTGAAGGATTCCGCCCTGGATTCCCTGGGTGGTCAGGGAGAACAGCCCCATCATGACGAAGCCGAGGTGCGCGATCGACGTGTACGCCACGAGCTTCTTCGCATCGGGCTGCACCGCCGCCACCCAGGCCCCGTACGTGATGCCGATCAGGCTCAACACCAGGATCGTTCCGATAACCGCCGGACTCGTGGCAGCGTGCGAGAAGAACGGCATCGCGAACCGGAGGAATCCATACGTGCCCATCTTGAGGAGCACGCCAGCCAGGATGACGGAACCGGCGGTCGGAGCCTCGACGTGCGCGTCGGGCAGCCACGTATGGAACGGGAACAGAGGAACCTTGATCGCGAACGCGAGCGCGAACGCCGAGAACAGCACGACCTGGAGGTCGCGGGCGATCGGCAGCTGCACCAGGTCATTGTAGGCGAAAGTGATCACGCCGAACTGGCGATAGTACAGGAACACGATCACCACGATCGCGACCAGCATGAGCAGTGACCCGATGGCCGTGAAAAGGAAGAACTTCACGGCCGCGTAGATCTTCCGCTTCCCTCCCCATACTCCGATGATGAAGTACATCGGAATGAGCATGATCTCCCAGAAGAGGAAGAACAGGAACAGGTCCAGGGACACGAAGACGCCGATCATGGCCGCGAGAAGCAGGAGCAGCATGGCGTAGTACGCACGCTGTCTCTGTTGGATGTAGGTGTAGGAGCCGAGAATCGCGAGTGGCGTCACGAACGTCGTGAGAAGAACCATCAGGAGGGAGATGCCGTCAATCCCGACGGTGTATCCGATTCCCCACGCCTCGATCCACGGAACCGAAACGTAGTTCTGTATCGCGGCCGTTCCCGATCGGAACGTCCAGAACAGGGGTAGCGAGACCAGGAACGCGACCACGCTCGTAAACATAGCCACGTGCCGGGACTGCTCCTCGCGCACGATGAGGCAAGCCGCTGAACCCGCCAGGGGCAGGATCAACAGCAGGCTCAGGACCCAGTGGCTCTCGAAGATATTGCTCAACGCTCTATTCGCTTGCTGGGTGCGTCATCGCAGGAGCAGCGCCAGAATCAGCACCACGCCTGTCACGAACCAGAACATGTAGCCGGCCACCCGACCCGTCTGGAACAGGCTTCCCACCCATCCCACCATTCGGGTCCCGGAGGCCAGCGCGTTCAACGTGCCGTCGATAAGACCGGCGTCCACGATTCTCCAGCACCCACGCCACATGGCGAGAAGCGGTCGGATGATCACTCGATCGTACAACTCGTCGACGTACCACTTGTTGTACAGAATGCCGGCGAATCCCGTCGGCGCCTCGGATTCACCCGCCGGGAGATAGCGCCGGTGCACCAACGCCCGGAACGTCAGAAGCACGACGACCAGGGCCACGACCGTAGAGATGATGGCCCACGCGGCCTCGCCACCGCCGAGCGGCGACTCGTGCGCCTGCTGAAAACCGTGCTCCAACATGACGTGCCGGGCAGGCTCCATCACCGGCTCCAGCCAGTGGTGCAGCGCATCCACCCCCGGCAGCACCGGGAGGGCCTCCGGGATCTGCATCCAGCCACCGACCACCGAAAGGACCGCCAGGATCGCCAGCGGCACCCACATGACGGCTGGCACTTCGCGGATGTGAGGCTTCGCATCCGCCCCGCTGCGATTCTCTCCGTGGAAGGTCAGCACCATCAAGCGCGTCATGTACGCCGCCGTGAGCACGGCCGCCAGCAGCGAAACCACCCACAACACCGAGTAGCCGTACGAACCGGCGCTCCAGATGATCTCGTCCTTCGAGAAGAAGCCGGCGAACGGGAAGATGCCCGCGATCGCGACGGTCCCGATCCACATGGTGGCCCACGTGATCGGCATCAGGTTCTTCAGGCCTCCATAATTGCGCATGTCGTTCGGGTCGTCATGGCGGTGCACCTGGTGGAGCGCATGGTGCATCGCGTGAATCACGGCCCCGGACCCGAGGAACAGCAGCGCCTTGAAGAACGCGTGCGTCATCAGGTGGAACATGCCCGCCGTGAATGCCCCACACCCACCGCGAGGAACATGTAGCCCAGCTGGGAGACCGTGGTGTACGCCAGAACCTTCTTGATGTCGTACTGCTGCGTGGCGATCGTCGCCGCGAACAGAGCGGTCCCCGCGCCGATCGCCGCAACGACCGCCTGCGAGACCGGTGACATCGCGAACAGCACCCCCGAGCGCGCCACCAGGTAGACGCCGGCCGTGACCATCGTCGCGGCGTGGATCAGCGCGGAGACCGGAGTCGGGCCCGCCATCGCGTCGGGTAGCCACACGTACAGCGGTATCTGCGCCGACTTACCGGTGGCCCCGAGGAACAGCAGAAGAGTGGTCAGGGTGACCACGCCGCCCCCGAAGACCAGCGTCTCCGGAGCGGCGGCGAAGACCGCGCCGAAGTCGAGCGTCCCGAAGTGGGTGAAGATCAGGAACATCGCGACCAGGAAACCGAAGTCCCCGATCCGGTTCACGATGAATGCCTTCTTCCCCGCCGAGGCGAACGCCCGGTTCTCGTACCAGAACCCGATCAGCAGGTAGGAGCAGAGCCCGACGCCCTCCCAACCGACGAACATGATCGGGAAGTTCGCGCCCATCACGAGGATGAGCATGAAGAACACGAACAGGTTCAGATACGCGAAATACCGGGAATACCCGGGATCATCCCGCATGTAGCCGATGCTGTACACATGGATCACCGAGGATACCCCGGTGACCACCAGCATCATCAGGATGGACAGCTGGTCGAACTGCAGGTCCACCCCGACCGAAAGGTCGCCCGCCGCCATCCACGTCCACAGCGAAACGACGGCCGGATCGTGCGGCATCGCGCCACGCATGGCCAGAAAGTTGGCCACGACGACGGCAAAGGCGCCGATGACGGCCAGCGGCCCGACGACACTCGGGATGCGCTTGTCGTCGCGCCACAGAAACGCCCCGAGACCGTTGATGACGAAACCCACGAGGGGGAGCAGGAGAATCAGACCCGGCAGGACCGGTTGATACCCGACCTCGGCATGCTGCGCGACCCGGAGGAACGACTCGACGAAGTTCACCATTTCAGGAGATTAAAGCGGTCGACATCCACGAGCTCGTAGTGCCGGAAGATAGCGATGATGATGGCCAGTCCCACCGCAGCTTCCGCGGCGGCGACGGCCATGACGAAGAACACGAACACCTGCGCTTCGATCCCCAGCGACCGCGAGAACACGACGAGCGTGAGGTTCACTGCGTTGAGCATCAGTTCGATGCACATGAACATGATGATCGCGTTGCGCCGAAGCAGGACGCCTGCCGTCCCGATCGCGAACAGAAGTGCGCTGAGTATCAGCGTATAGGTTTCGATATCCATTCCCTACTCACGGTGCCTTTTGGCGCGCCAGCACGATGGCCCCCACGATGGCCACCAGCAGCAAGAGCGAAGTGATCTCGAACGGGACCAGGTAGCTCCGGAACATCGGATCGGCGATGACCCCGACCGCGCCCTGTGACTGAATCATGGCGTCGATCGTGGCTTGCCCCATCCCGCCGGCCATCGATGTCGCGTGACCGTCCCTCAACATGACGAGCAAGAGACCGAAGACGGCCCCGGCCACCACGATGCCGAGTATACGGTACGCCGGACCTCGCAAGTCCGTCTTCTCCGTCGCGCCCGAGGTTCAGGAGCATGATGACGAACAGGAACAGGACCAGGATCGCCCCCGCGTACACGATCAGATTGACGGCCGCGATGAAATGCGCGTCCAGCAGGACGAAGATTCCCGAAAGCGCGAAGAACGCCATGACCAGGTAGAGCAGGCTCGCCACCGGATTCCGCGCGAACACCATGGCGGTGGCCCCACCGATCGCCATGACGGCGAACAACACGAAGAAGAAGTCTACGATCATTCGGACGATGGGTCAGCGGGATCCCACAACGCCGTGACCGGATGGTCGTTCTCGCACAGTCGGGCCAGGTCATAGACCCAACGCTCCCGGCTGTACTCGGCGTTCTCGTAATGGACCCCTAAGTGAATCGCCTCTACAGGGCATACTTCCTGGCAGAAACCACAGAAAATGCAGCGGAACTCGTCGATCTCGTAGACCGCCGCGTACCGCTCCCCGTTCTCGTCCTCCGCGGGAATGAGCTTGATGCAGTTGACCGGGCACACCGTCGGGCACAGGCCGCACCCCACGCACTTGGCACGTCCGTCCTCATGAGTCGCCATGCGGTGCGTGCCGCGCCACCGAGGCCCAAGTTCCCACTTCTCATCCGGGTACTGCTGAGTCGGCTTGTCCGCGTGCGCGAAGTGCCGGAAGGTAATGCCCAACCCCTTGCTGATGGCACGGACGTAAGAACTCTCGCTCTCCGGCCGCTCCACGATCCTCACCTCACCCGGCATGCAAGTCTCCCTCGGCTCCGCCGACCGTGGCCGCGGCGGCCTCGGCTCGAGCACGTTTTCTCGTTTTTGCCGTCGCACCCCGAACCAGCCGCCCACGATCCACCACGAACAGCAGAATGAGCGCCAGCACGAAGTTGACTCCCAGCAGCGCCGCCGAGAACCCGATTCCGACCTCGATCCCGGCCGAATCAAGTAGATAGATGGCGACGGCCATGAGCATGATGTAGGCCATCAGCGCAGGTATGAAGACCTTCCAGCCAAGGTCCATCAATTGATCGTACCGGAACCTGGGGATCGTCCAGCGAACGAACATGAAGAACGCCACGAAGAACACCGTCTTGGCCGTGAAGGCCATAAGCGTCAGCAACGTCTTCCACCAGGTCGGCTCACCGATCACGGTGCCATCGGCCAGCACGCGGATGTTGTCGCCCTGCCAGAACGGGATATCCCACCCTCCGAGGAAGAACACCGCGATCAGCGCGCCCGTCGTGATCAAGTGGAAATATTCACCGAGGAAGAACATCCCGAACTTCATCGAGGAGTATTCCGTGTGGTAACCACCGACGATTTCCGCCTCGGCCTCCGGAAGATCAAACGGAACCCGGTTCGTTTCGGCCAGTCCCGACACCATGAAGAAGAAGCCGGACACCATCAGCGGAAACATGAACCACATTCCGTACGTCGCGGGGCCCGCAGCGAACGACTGTTGCATGGAGACGAGTACGGGCATCTCGACGTTGCCCGCCAGCATCAGGACCGGGACCAGGCTCATGGCCAACCCGATCTCGTAGCTGATCATCTGAGCCGAACCGCGAAGTCCGCCAAGAAACGAGTACTTGCTGTTGGAGGACCAGCCGGCCATCACGACCCCGTAGACCGCCAGCGAGGAAATCGCCAGCACGTACAGAAAGCCGATGGGCACATCCGCCACGATCATGTCCACCCGACCCCAGGGCGTCGGCAAGGGTGACCCGAGCGGGATGACTCCGAACAGTACCGTGGCGGGGAACAAGGCAAGGGCGGGTGCCAGGACGAAGAACTTCTTGTGTGCGGCCCCCGGCGTCACCTCTTCCTTGAGGATGAACTTGAGCCCGTCGGCCATGACCTGGAGGATTCCCAGAGGACCGACCCGATTGGGACCGCTCCTGTCCTGCATGAAACCGGCGACCTTCCGCTCCATATAGGTCGCCAACGCTACGCCGAGCAGCAGCAAGACGAAGAAGACGATCGTCTTCAGAATCGTGGCGACGACGAAGGCCGTGCCGGTGACCGCCTCCATTCTGCCCCCTATTCCACGGCGATGGCCGGCTGCCCGGCCTCGCTGAGAAGTTCACCTCTCAGGCCCAATCCGCCCCACGTCAGGCCCTGCATCGCCTCCGTACCCTCCGCCATCACGCCGAACGCATCGGTGATCTCGCGGACTCCGGCGCCTGCGCCGAGATGCTCCAGGAGACGGCTCAGGAACATCCATGCGGGCCGGGCCACGCCCGGAGATCGCAGCGCCTGATGGAACCGCTGCACCCGTCCCTCGTAGTTGACGAACGTTCCCTCCATTTCGGGGACCGTCGCTGCTGGGAGGATCGCTGTGGCATTCCTGGCGGCGGGTGGCAGGTGCGACCCGATGTACAGGAAGAAGCCGGCGTTGGCTCCATAGTCGGCCGGCGCCTCGGCGAGCGCATCACCGAGAACCACCAGAGGAGCCCCGTCCACCACTTCCGGCAAACCCTCGGAACGTCGGAAACCCTGCAACTCGGCCCCTGTCGCGTTGGGAACCCGCTCGGCTCGCAGCTTCAGTTTCGGGAACCCCGCGAGGGTGATTTCCTCGCCTTCTTCCACCTGAAACGTGCCGCCCTCGATCCCCAGATGATCCAGCAGCGTGCGCGCGTAGAAGAGAGCCTCGTTCGACACGCTCGCCGAGACGACGGACACCCCTCCCGATCCTTCGAACTCCTCCGCCACCCAGGCCAGGGCTTCGTTCCAACTCGCGGGCTCCAGCTCGTCCGCCCGGCGAATCATCGGCGCCTCGGCCCGCACCCCTCGGTTCGCCATGACGAGGACGCGCCTGCCATGGTCGCACATCCAGTAGGAGTTTACCTCGGGATTCAATCGCGGCTTGGTCCGAACGACCTGGTTCTCCTTGACATTGATCTCGATGTTGCAGCCCGTCGAGCAGCCCGGACAAATCCCGGCGGCCGAGTCCATGTCCCACGCTCGGGCCTTGAACACGAAATCCTCGTGCACCAGCGCGCCTACGGGGCACACGTCGACGATGTTGCCGCGGAAGGCATGATCGAGGTCCTTGCCCGGGAACGTGTCGATGTAGGCCTTGTGTCCGCGCTGGGCCACCACGAGCGCATTGTCCCCGGCGAGGTCCTCCATGAACCGCACGCAACGCGTGCACACGATGCAACGATCGCCGAAATAGAGAATGTCGTCCGCCACCCGGTCGCGTCCGAGAACCATCTTGGCCTCGGCATAACGGCTCCGCAGCTGACCGGTCTCGAAAGCGTAGTCCTGGAGCATGCACTGCCCGGCGGCGTCGCAGATCGGACAATCCAGCGGGTGATTCAGGAGCAGAAACTCGATGACCGACTTGCGGGCCGTTTCGGCCGTCTCGCTCGTCGTGTGCACCACCATCCCTTCCCCGGCCGGAAAGACGCAAGACGGCTGAAGCTTCGGCTGTCCTTCGATCTCCACCAGGCACATGCGGCACTGCGCCGGACGGCTCGGGATTCCGGGATGATAGCAGTAGTGCGGCACGACGACGCCGGCATGCTCGGCCGCCTGCAACAGCGTGGTCCCGGCCGCGACCGAGACCTCCACGCCGTCAATCGTCAGTGTGATTTCTTTCGCTGCGTCGCTCATCCGTCGGCGATCCCTCGATATGGCTCGAGTCTCAGCGCTTGATCAGCGCCTGGTATTCGTCTTTGAACTTGTCCAGCGACGAGAGCAGCGGGAACACGACGCTGTCCGCCAGCGGGCAGATGGTACGTCCAGTCATCTGTTCACACAGGTGGTACAGGGTGTCGAGGTCCTCGACCGTCCCCTCCCCTTCTTCGATCCGATGCAGAATCTTCGCGGTCCAGGACGTGCCTTCGCGGCACTGTACGCACTGGCCGCAGGATTCGTGTGCGTAGAACTGGGCGATCCGCCGCATCGCGCTGACAATATTCGTGTCCTCGTTCATCACGATGGGAGATGCCGTGCCTAGCGCGCTTCCGGCGTCCGCCATCCCCTCGTAGTCGCCGGAGCAGTCCAACTCGTCGGCCGTAAGCATCGCGGTGGACGACCCACCCGGAATCACGGCCTTGATCTTCTTGCCGTTGGGGGCCCCTCCGCACACCTCGTAGATCACGTCGCTCAACTTGACCCCGAGCGGAAGCTCGTACGTGCCCGGACGCTCGAGGTGGCCAGAGCAGCACCACAGCTTCGTGCCCGGACTCTTCTCCGTCCCCCACTGCCGGTACCAGTCGGCTCCCTCCGCCACGATCATCGGCACCGCCGCCAGCGTCTCGACGTTGTTGACGGTAGTCGGACGACCGAACGCTCCGGACTGCGCCGGGAACGGCGGCTTGATCCACGGCTCCGCACGCCCGCCCATCAGCGAACTCATGAGGCCGGTTTCCTCACCTGCGATGTACGCCCCGGCGCCCAGGTGTACGGTCACGTCACAGCTCCAGCCGCTGCCGAGAATGTTCTCTCCCACGTAGCCGCCCTCGTAGGCCTCGACGACGGCATCCCGCAGGATGGCGCTGAAGGGAAAGAACTCTCCGCGCACGTAGATGTAGACGTGCTGCGCCCGGATCGCTCGCGCTGCGATCAGGCACCCCTCGATCAGCAGGTGCGGCACCCACCGCAGGATCTCACGGTCCTTGAAGGCGCCGGGCTCACTCTCGTCCGCGTTGCAGCAAAGGTAGTGCGGCCCGTTCGGTTCCTTCGGCATGAAGCTCCACTTCACGCCCGTCGGAAAGCCGGCGCCGCCCCGGCCTCGCAGCCCCGACTCCTTGACCACTTCTGTGATGGCGTCGGGGTCCATTTCGAGCGCCTTCGGGAGCGAGGCGTAACCGCCCAACTCCTTCCAGCCTGCAAGCGTTCGCGCCTTCTCATCCCCGAAATGACGGGAGAGGAGCGTACTGACTTCCAGATCGTGGCTGTACGGGTACCCCATCGGTGTCGCCCGCCTAGTCCAGTTCGTCCAGGATCGCCGGAACCTTTTCCGGCGTCACGTTTTCGAAGTACCGGTCGTTGACCTGCACCGCCGTCGCAAAACCACACGCACCGAGACACTCAGCCTCGATCACGGTGTACCGGCCGTCTTCGGAAGTCTCGCCAGCCCGGGTGCCTGTCTCGGAAAGAAACTGCTCGAACACTTCCTGCCCCTCATTCAGGTGACACGAGATGCACGTGCAGACCTGGATCAGATGTCGGCCGACCGGGTGCTTATTGTACATCGTGTAGAACGTGGCGACGGATCGAACGTAGGCCGGCGTGAGATCGAGCGCCCCCGCGATCTCTACCATGTTCTCGTCCGACACCCAGCCGTTCCTCTCCTGAGCGTATCCGAGCATCGGCAGGAGAGCGGCCCGCTTCTCCGGGTAGCGGCTCACGGCCTTCTCGAGGCGGTCCTGGCCCTCAGAGTCGTCGAACAACCGCTCGGTGGGCCGGATATCCGCCACCTGGAAGGGCTGCGCGCTCGCGGCCGCCGGGTGCAGGGGTTTCTTCACTCGGTCTCCCATATCGGACTACCTGTCGATCTCGCCGAGGACGATGTCGATCGACGCGTGCTCTGCCTGCGACAAAGAGTGCCTGCCAATCGGCAATGTTCGCGGACAGGTCATCTGTCGATCTCGCCCAGTACGATGTCGATCGACGCGTTCGCCGTGATCACGTCCGACACGAGTCCCCCTTCCACCAGGTACGGAAGCGCGGCGAGATTCACGAACGAGGGGCCGCGGAAACGGCAGCGCACGGGCTTCGGCCCACCGTCGGAAATGAGGCCGAAACCAAGTTCACCCTTGGTCGCCTCGATCGAGTACCAGACGTCTCCCGCCGGAACCTGCAGGCCCTCCATGACCAGCTTGAAGTGTGAGATCATGGCATCGATCGACGACATGGCCTCGCTCTTGTCGGGGAGGATTACGGCCGGATCCTGCACGTTGATCGGACCGCCCGGCACCCGCGCCAGGGCCTGCTGCAGGATCCTGATGCTCTGGCGCATCTCTTCGAGTCGCACCAGGTACCGGTCGTAGGTATCGCCCACGACGCCCACCGGCACGTCGAAGTCATACTCGTCGTATCCGAGATAGGGCCGCGCCTTCCGCACATCGTAGGCGATGCCGCTCCCGCGCAGATTCGGCCCCGTCAAGCCGAGTTCCAACGCCTTCTGGCCATCGATCACGCCGACGTCGATCATCCGGGACTGCCAGATGGAATTTCGCGTGAGGAGGCGCTCGGCCTCGTCCAGCGTGGCCGGTAACCGGTTCACGAAATCCCGGCAGGCCTCGAGCCAACCGGCGGGAAGATCTGCAACCATTCCGCCGATACGAGTCGCGGAGGTCGTGATACGCCCTCCGCAGTATGCCTCGTGAAGGTTGTAAATGCGCTCGCGTTCCTGAAACGTGTACAGGAACACGGTCGTGGCACCGATGTCCATCGCTCCGGTCCCCAGCCACAAGAGGTGGCCGAGCAGTCGATTCAGCTCGCTGAGGATCAGCCTCACGACCGTACAGCGCGGCGTGATCTCGACTCCGAGCAGGCTCTCCACCGCCAATGCATATCCGATGTTGTAAAGCATCGGGGCCAGGTAATCCATACGGTCCGTATACGGAATCACCTGGTTCCACTCACGGTACTCGCACGTCTTCTCGAACCCCGTGTGCAGGTACCCGATGTGGGGGATACAGCGAACGACCGTCTCGCCATCGAGCTGCAGGACGAGTCGAAGCACACCGTGGGTTGCCGGGTGCTGCGGCCCCATGTTGATGACCATCTTCTCGCCGGCGAGATGGTCCACCGCATCCGATTCCGCCGGGGATTCTTCCGTGTCCAAAAGACCGGCTAGCGCGAGCTCCTCTCGAGCGTACACATCCTCTGTCGAACGATTGAGGGCACGTCGGACCTGCTCGGACCGGGTGAAGCGACCGCGCAGCGGGAAGTCCTTTCGAAGCGGAAAACCCTCGTCATAATTCTCCGGCATCAGAATGCGTCGGAGATCGGGGTGCCCTTCGAAATGCACGCCGTACATGTCATAGACTTCGCGCTCGAGCCAGTCGGCCGCCGGGTATAGCCCCACCGCCGTCGGGATGGACAGGTCCGAACGCGGCAGTTGGACCACCAGCCTCAGCATGCGGCCGTGCTCCAGAGACCACAGCTGGTACCACACCTGGATCACCAGGTCGCCCCCCGGATCGGCTCCCATGACGTCGAGCAGGAGATCGTAGGCTTGAGCCCTGTCGGTCTTCAGAAAGCTCAGCGCCTGGTGGATAGACGCAGGCTCGATCGTGACCACCGGAGTGCCAACCGGATCCAGTCGAACCGCACGTATCGACTCGGCGAAACGACCACGCAAGGCCTGGACTGACGGGCTCTGCTCCACGTCGACCGGCGCCTCCGCGCCGATCACCAGGTCGGGCAACTTCTGGGTAAGAGTCGAAGACATGGCTCAGTCCTGGTGCTCCAGAAGACGCTCGCGGCGATCTCTGGGACGGGAGATGGCCGAGGAGCCTTCGACACCGCTGATTCGGTTCTGTCTCGTGGAGTTTCCAAACGGCTGCGCCACGAGTTCGATGGCCTCGGGAGGCAGGTTGGGTTGGCCGACGGAGTCCGGGCTCTCTTCCCGGTGAACCGGGTTGGCCAGAGACTCTCCCTTGATCTTCTCCTGAATCATCATCAGACCGTAGAGAAGGCTCTCCGGCCTCGGGGGACAGCCCGGAACATAGACGTCGACGGGAACGATCTGGTCAATCCCCTGCACGATCGTGTAGTTGTCGAACATGCCTCCCGAACTGGCGCAGGCTCCCATCGAAATGCACCATTTCGGCTGCGGCATCTGGTCCCAGATCCGCCTGAGGATCGGAGCCATTTTGTAGGTGACCCTGCCAGCGACGATCATCAGGTCGGCCTGGCGCGGGCTGAATGAAAACCGCTCGGCTCCAAACCGCGCGATGTCGTACTTCGAGCCGGCGGATGCCATCATCTCGATCGCGCAGCACGCGGTCCCGAGCGGCATCGGCCACAGCGAGTTGCGCCGCGACCAGTTCACGACGGCATCTACCTTGGTGGTCAACCATGACACCGGCGCGCCAGTGTCCAGGCCCGCAGCCGAGGGGTTCACGGTCGGAAGTTGCCTTCGTTCATCGGCCATGCGTCAGTCCCACTCCAGCGCCCCCTTCTTCCACGCGTACGCCAACCCTACCGCGAGGACGAAGATGAAGATGAACATTTCGATGAGTCCGAATAGCCCCAGGTCCCTGAAGATCACGGCCCAGGGCAGGAAGAAGATCGTCTCGATGTCGAACACGATGAACAGCATCGCGACGATATAGAACTTGACGGAATACCGCTCACGTGTGTCGCCCAGCGGGTCGATGCCCGACTCGTACGGCATCGCCTTGACGGTGCTGGGGCGGTACGCGCTCGCCAGATGGGACAACAGCAGGAACATGCCCGCGGTGAGCAATCCGACAACGAACAGTATCGCGACGCCGACGTATGCCTGCTTCATCGCCCATCCAGGCCGTTTGTGAAATTGGTCACGAATCGCGCCGAAGATAGCGCGGCACGCCGCATAGCGTCAAGCTGGCGAGCGCGGTCTCCGGGAACACGCTATTCTGCTGTCATTTCAGGCGTTTCGGGCAGACTAGCGAGCATCGAACGGGACCGAATGACACAAGAGAGCACGGTGGGCGGCCCGGGACAAGAGGTAGTCACCATCCGAACTCCGGAGGGAGGAATGGTGGTGGAGATCCGGGGTCCCCGCGCGGCACGACCGGCCATCGTGTGCCTGCATGGCCTGAGCGCAAATCGGACCACCTGGAGCCCCGTTGCGCGGCTGCTGGAGCGTCGCCGCCGCTTCCTCCTGGTGGATCTGCTGGGCCGGGGCGAATCGGACGCTGCCCCCACGGCAAGATACGACCTCGAGTCTGAGGCCCGTCGTCTGGCTAAGTTGCTTGACGCCGTCGGCGTCGAGCGGCCCATTCTTGCCGGGCATTCGCACGGAGCTGCCATCGCCGTCGCTGCCGCCCACAGGGTCCAGGCCGCGGGGCTGCTGCTCGTCAATCCGGTCACTCCGGACCTTACGCGACCGCGGGTCCTGGGGGCGCTTCGCCGGAAAACGGTGCGCACACTCGTCGGTCCGGCCGCCAGAGTCTTCCGTCGGCCGCTCACCCGCTATATGCTCGTTCGGCGCGTATTCGCCGACCGGGGTGCGATCCCTTCCGGCCTCGTGGATCGCTATGCAGATCCGTGGGCCGATCCGGGACGAGCGGCGGGTTTTTCGCGGATTCTCTTGGACTGGTGTCCGGCGGAACTCGGACGGTGGGCAAGCCCGCCTGACGTTCCGGTCCAGGTCTTTGCAGGCGATGCGGACCGTCGCATAGACCCGGAGTCAGCGCGTTGCTGGGCCGCGACGCTTGGCGGCGGCTTCAAACTGGCTGCTGGTTGCGGGCACTCCGCCCCGGAGGAACGGACAACGGAAGTCGCCGAGGCCCTCGAGGACCTCGTGCGAAGGATCTCTGCACGGGAAACAGGAAGAGAAGCCGGATGATCAAGAGTGATCGGTGGATCCGAAGGACGGCGCTCGAGCACAGGATGATCGAACCGTTCACCGAAGAGCAGGTTCGGGACGGCGTCATTTCGTACGGGCTATCCAGCTATGGCTACGACATGCGTGTGTCGGATGAGTTCCGGATCTTCCACAACGCGCTCTCCCCCGTGGTCGATCCGAAACACTTCGACGAGCGTTCGTTCATCGAGTTCAAGGGCGACGTCTGCATCGTCCCGCCGAACTCCTTCGCCCTGGCACGATCCGTGGAGTACTTCCGGATTCCCCGCAACGTCCTGACGATCTGCGTGGGTAAGAGCACCTATGCACGCTGCGGCATCATCACGAACGTCACGCCATTCGAGCCCGAGTGGGAGGGACACGTGACGCTCGAGATCAGCAACACCACTCCTCTCCCGGCCCGCATTTACGCCAACGAGGGCATCGCGCAGGTTCTGTTCTTCGAGTCAGACGAAGCGTGCGAAACAAGCTATGCCGACAAGAAGGGAAAGTACCAGGGACAGACGGGCGTCACCCCGCCACGCTTGTAGGACTGTGGTCCGCTCAGAGGCCCCGGGACACTGAGCGGGCAGCCGCCACCGCGGCAAAGACCCAGCCGAGGAGAAAGAACACTCCACCCACCGGGGTAACGGCTCCGAGGGCGCGGACTCCCGTCAGCGCGAGTGCGTACAGGCTGCCCGAGAACAGCAGTGTCCCCACCACGAACATCCACCCCGCTCTCCCCCAGCCGGCTTCCGGCCACTGGTTCGCCGCGAGACCGACGAACAACAAGGCCATGGCGTGGACCAGTTCGTAACGCACGCCTGTCTCGTAAACCGCGAGCAAGTCGGGCGACAGAAGCGCCTCCAGGCCATGCGCGCCGAAAGCTCCGGCCGCGACCCCGATGAACGCTGATATTGCCCCCACAAGCAGGAATTTCGTATGCATACGGCAAGATGCATGGGCCGTGGACTCCGCGCGAGCCCGGAACTTGCTGGTTTTGGCTGTGGGAGCGTGCGTCGTGCGCGCACGGCAGCGAGAACCGGAACCGACGCTGGAAGGCACAGCATGAGCGACGAGATGGGCGATCCCGGAGAACGAAGACTTGTCGTGATGCTCGGTAAGACCGAGCTGACCGCCGAGATGCTTTCGGCCCTGGACGCGTTCCCATGGACCGTGCAGTTCGTGGACGATCCGGACGACCTCGCCGAGGCGGCCCGCCGGGGCGACCTGGTACTGACCGGCTCCCCGGGTCAGCTTCCGGGCCCAGGCGGTCCGGGGCCAGGAGGCCAGGGTAACGCGAGCGACCACCGAGCGGTCCGGGCCCGGTCGCCGAAGCCTTTCGCGCCGAATCGCCTGTACGAGGAGGCTCACGCATTCGTAGAAGAGACACTGGCCGCTGTACGTGGCTCTGGCGATCCGGACGTGCCCCGCAGCCGCCTGCTCGCCGAAGAGCTGCACACCGATCTATTGAGAGACAACGGTCTCATAAACCGCAGCCTCGAACCTCATGAGAGCTATGACCTGGCCAGCCACTGCGTGAACGTGGCCATACTGGGTGGCAAGATTGCTCTCGGAATGGTTACAAGCGTCGAGGACTCCGTCGACGTGGTACAGGCTGGCCTGCTTCACGATATCGGCATGGCGGCTTTGCCGGTCCGAGATGCTTGGCAAACCGGGCGCGTGGTCTGACCGGGAGCTCGAGGCCCTTCGGCAGCACCCGCTGGAGGGGGCCAAGATCATCGAGCGCTGTGCGCCGCGAGCCGAGTGGTTGCGGAGAGCGGTGCTGCAGGAACACGAGCGGGCTCAAGGCCAGGGATACCCCTACGGTCTGCTCGACCGTGACCTGGATCCGATCGCCCGCATCCTGGGAGTGGCCGACGTGTTCGAAGCCCTCTCGCACCCGCGGACCTACCGTTCGCCCTATACGGCATTGCAGGCCCTCGAAAGAGTGGTCGGAATGCAGGACGAGTATTTCGCGCCCCAGGTAGTCTCGGCGCTCGTCAACGAGATCTCGGCGTTTCCGCTCGACAGCTACGTTCAGATCAGCACGGGGGAAATCGGTCGTGTGGTGGCGACCGATCCAGCAAATATTCTCCGCCCGAAAGTGGAACTCGTCTGGGACGCGGACTGGAAGCGGATCGAACCGACCGGCACGCTGGATCTTGCCACCCATCCGGAGCTGACGGTGGCTCGCGCCCTCCTTGAAGCCGAGTTGCCGATCGAGTGAGAGCCCCCACTCTTCCCGGCCTCGACGCAAGCAAGAGGGGCAGCGCCAGGCGCTGCCCCTCTTGTCATCCGACCGGTCTCCCGGCCAATCAGCATCTCCGCACGGGAGGCGGAATGGGCCGGCCTCTATGGAATGAGCACCGCGGCCGTGGTTGCCGACCTCCAGAGCAACGCGGAGCCGCGCCACTGCCAGTTGTTGATCGCCTCGGCACCGCGGTTTCGCAGCCGAATGGCGAGTTGCAGGAGCCGCTGCTGCGCTTCGGTAGGGGCGTCACCGATCGCCAGCTCCGCCGCCGCGATCATCTCGTCGGCGAGGGCCAGCAGGGCTTGGGCATCCTCGACCGTCGGACGCTCGCCATTCAGAACAGCGACGAGCGACAACTGTTCCGCCCGGTGCGCCTGCGCTACGGCACGGCGGTACCAGCCATGCTCCAGGGAAAACTGCGCCCGCCGCCGTAGCTCGACGGCCCGGAACAGGATCGTCTCCTGCTTCACCGTCGGCTCCGGGATGAGCCGCTCGGCGAGGCGGATCGCTTCTCCGCTGCGAGCCATCGCGAGCCGTACGACCGCCGCCGGATCCCGATCGAAGTCGGGGTGCCGGTGCCGCATTCGATCGGCGATCTGAAGAGCCAGGACCAACCGCTCCCCCGCCCCGACGAGATCTCCGCCGTCACGCAGGACGTAGGCTTCCTCAAGCAGTCCCTGCAGTTTCGTCTCGAGCTCGGCAAGCCGGGCGAATTCGTCTCCAGCCTCGCCGACCCTTTCGACGAGGTTCTCGACCCGGGCGAACCACTCGTCGATGACCTCTTCGCCACGATGCTCGAACACGGCACGCACCACGTTCATGCGGCACTCTCGCGCCTGGGTGCGGGCCGCTTCCTCGTCCCCGTTCCGCAGCAGTTGGCGGGCATCACGGAAGCACTCGCGCCCCGCGCCAAACGGCGGCCCATCCACAGAGCTCGCCATCGAGAGAGACGCGTCGTCGATCAGGACCTCCGTCAGGTCGGCGTCTCCGACCACCTGAAGTTCCATGTCGGCGTTGACGCCCAGCTCGGTGGTGGACTCACTGTCAGCTGGTCCCGTGGAATTGTCGTCGCAGGCGGCCGTGCCGATCGCAACCAGCGCGGCCAGGGTGAGCATCCGCAGTCGAATCTTCATCTGGGTCCTCCAATTCTCCGACCGGCTGTCGCCGATCGTCGTTGGTGATCGAGGCAGTTCGCCCCAAAGACGACCCAAACGCTCGAACGGTCACATGACGGAGGCTGTCAGCCTAAGCGAGGCGGAACCAACGGCGTCGTGGAAGGACGGTCACCAGGTACGATTCACGGCTCGGGTCAAACCGCTCCAGGCGCAGGCGCCGCCCGAATCCGATCTCTCCTTCCGACGTATGCACATGCACGATATGGAGTGCCCCCTCCTCGTCCTGCCACTGGGCCCTTCCAGAACCCGGCTCCGGGCCCGCTACGCGCGTGACCAGACGCGCCTCGACACCCTCGTGCCCGGCCCTATTGAATCGGACTGCGGCAATCGGGCGGAAGTGCCTGGCCCGAAGGCGAGACAACCAACGGCCCACCAGCCAGCCTACCGCTGCGGACCCCAGCAGCACGACGGGGAACCGAGCACCCGGCGAGCCCATTCCGAGGTCGTGAATGGTCCCATTCCATGTCAGACCGATCACCGCCGTGATCAGGAGCGTGGCGGAGAGCCGGAACAGGTCGCGGCCACGCACTCTGCCCCAGGCGGCACAGACAAGACCCGCAGCCCCCAGCGCCAGGAAGGCGAGGTTGTACCAGCGAGCAAGAAACTCGAAGTACGTCATGGCGTGAAAGCGGGACCACACCCCGAATGGGTGCGGTCCCGCTGTTCGGTGGACCCCATACGAACGGGGGGAGCCGGATACCTCAGAGCTGAACAAGCTCCATGGTACCGCGAACTGCCTCAGCCGAAGCCCCCAGGGCCTCCCGCTCGACGTCCGACAGCTGCACCTCGATTACCCCCTCGAGGCCCGTCGCTCCCAGCTTGCACGGTACACCCAGGAACAGTCCGTCCAGTCCGTATTCACCTTCGAGCCACGCCGCGCAGGGCAGCACTCTCTTCTTGTCCCTGGCTATCGCTTCCACCATCTGCACCGCGCCTGCCGACGGCGCGTAGTACGCCGACCCTGTCCCCAGGAGCTTGACGATCTCGCCGCCACCCTTCCGGGTGCGCTGCACGAGGGCCTCGATCCGGTCTGCGCTCAGAAGCTGGGTAAGGGGGATACCACCGACGCTTACCGTACTGACGATCGGGACCATGCTGTCGCCGTGACCGCCAAGGACCAGCGCCTGGATATCCTCGACACTGACATCCAACTCCATCGCGATGAAACTCCGGAATCGAGCCGTATCCAGGATCCCCGCCATGCCAATGACCCGTTCGCGCGGGAAGCCCGTGACCGCCTTCGCCACGTAGGCCATCACGTCAAGAGGATTCGTGACCATCACGATGATGGCTTCCGGACTGTTGCGGGCGATTTCCTCCGAGACACTCCGGATGATGGCGGTGTTCTTCTGCACCAGGTCGTCTCTGCTCATGCCCGGCTTGCGAGCCAAACCTGCGGTGACGACGTACACGCCCGATCCTGCGGTCTCTTCGTAGTTCTGGGCCCCCGTAACCATCGTGTCGAAGCCCTCGACGGGCGCCGACTCCCACTGATCGAGCGCCTTGCCCTGTGGGACTCCATCGAGGATGTCTACCAACACGACCTCACGCGCCAGTTCGCGCTCGGCGATCCGCTGCGCGGCCGTCGCGCCGACGTGCCCGGCTCCTACTACGGTTATCTTGTCCACGGTGACCGTCCTTGAGTGGAAAATGTGGATTGGAGATCGTCTTCGGGACGCGGACGCGTGGGGGGCGCGCCGCCGCTCTTCCCAGGTCCCAACCTACCCTGCCTACGTCCAAGCGCAACCGGTCGTTGCGGGCTAGCCGCCCACCTGGCTCAGAGCCCTCAGACCGCCGCTGCCACGCGCCGTTCCCAGCTGTAGCAAGTGACGCTCCGGCTTGCCGCGGAGAGCCTCACGCACGGCCGGAAGAACATCGCCCGTCGAGCGGAGCGGAGCCCTGAGATCCACCTCGTGCGTTCCGAAAAGACAGGTCCGGAGTTTGCCATCGGCGGTCAGCCTCATCCGGTTGCAGCGATCGCAGTAGTTGTGAGACAGAGGCGTGATCACACCGACCGTTCCGGGAGCCCCTGCGAACTGGAAATACGTGGCAGGGCCGTTTCCGACCGGACCCGGTGTCGGACGCAAATCCCCGATCGCGCGAAGACGCTTCAGGACCGAATCCGCGGACAGGAATCGCTCGGCCAGGTGCAGGTTGTCGCCGGTCGGCATCAGCTCGATGAACCGCACATGCCACGGCCGCTCTTTCGTGATCTCGGCAAACCCCTCGATCTCGTCGTCGTTCAGTCCTTTCATCAGCACGGTATTGATCTTCAAAGGCGAAAAGCCAAGACGTTCAGCCGCATCAATGCCCTCGATGGTGGCATCGAAGAACCGTTCAGGGCGGCGAGCCACATCGCGGAAGCGGTCCCGCTTGAGAGTGTCGAGACTGACGTTGACGCGGCTGGCGCCCGCATCTCGTAGATCCCGCCCGAACTGTGGAAGAAGAATCGCGTTCGTCGAAACGGCGATGTCTTCGATCTGCGGAATCTCTGAAAGCAGGTGAACGAGATCCGGCAGGTCCCTTCGCACCAGGGGCTCCCCGCCCGTAAGACGGATCCGGCGCAAACCCTCCCCGGCCATCTGGCGCACGACCGACGCGATCTCCTCGTACGACAGGAACTCATCGCGGTCGATCCACTCGAGACCCTCCACCGGCATGCAGTACGTGCAGCGCAGGTTGCACTTGTCCGTGACCGAGATTCGCAGGTAGTCGATACGGCGACCGAACTGATCCTCCATCCCCGAAGCCCGCTGTGTCCCTGTCATCCGCCACCCCGCTCCGAAGCCCGCTCGGCACTCGAACCTCCGGCCGGCGGCGTCTGGCCACCGAGCCAACGGCTGCTGCCATCGGAATACTCCTCCCGCTTCCAGAGGGGCAGCCGGCGCTTGAGCTCTTCGATCATGTACGTGGACGCCGCATACGCGGGGCCGCGGTGAGCCGCCGCCACCCCCACGAGAAGGCTCACATCGGTCGGCTCGAGACTGCCGACCCTGTGCCGCACGGCTATCGCCGACGCCCCGCTGGTCCGCAGCGCCTCGGCCGCGATCTCGCGCAAGACGTCGTCGGCCATCTCCCGGTACGCATCGTAGTGAAGACAAACGACGGCACGTCCAGCGTTATGGTCCCTCACTCGACCCTCGAACACGAGCACGGCGCCGTCGGACACGCTGCCCAGCTGGTGCAGCAGGTCAGCGCCTCGAAGTTCGTGGTCGGTCACCTCTGCAATCAGCACGCCTTCCCGGGGCTCCGTGGCGGCCGGCAACTCGGAGTTCATCCGCCGGCCACGGGGGGAATGATTGCAACTTCGTCTCCTTCGATGACCGGCGATTCGCCCGACCGATAGATGCGGTTCACAGCGACCGCCGAACCGTCGAGAGAGGTTCCGAGGGCGGGATGAATGGCCAACGCCGCCTTCAGGTCCGCGACCGTCGCGCCGGCGTCCAATTCCACACGTATCACCGGTTCACCGGCGGCTTCCCGGTGCCTACCGAACAGGCGAACCGGCACTTCGAATCGATCCGTCACTCCGAGGGCTCCGCCGTCGACAGCCAGGACAGGAACTTCCCGACCGAATCCTGCCGACGCAGGGTGCTAACCCGCACCCTCGTCACTCCCGCCTCCTCGTCCTTCCATGCAGAGATCGCGAGTCGACTGCGGAACGTAGCAACCGTCACGTGTCGGTCACTCTCATCCACCACGTTGGCCGCGGACAGCGCGTTCTCCCGCGTGAAGAACCGCCTGGCACCCGCCAGGACGTCCTGGGTGCAAGTCGTGTGCTTGTTTCCGTGATCATGAACCGCCCTCAAGAAGCCGATCTTGACGCCGAAGCAGCGCCTCGAATAACATCCACAACCGTGACGCGCCCTCCGCACGCTGTGGCAACGCGTTGCGTCGAAACTAGTGCGGTTTCGAACCTCCAACAATCACCTGGACCCAGGGAGTTCCACATGCGGTTCTCCGAGAACATCGCCTCCCTCGTTCCTTCCGCCACTCTGGCTATCAGCGCCCGGGCCAAGAAGATGCGCGCAGCAGGGGAGTCGGTCATCAACCTCTCAGCCGGTGAGCCCTCTTTCTCGACGCCGCAGGTCGCGATCGATGCGGCCCTGGAATACGTGCGTTCGGGAAAGGCAGGATACCCTCCGACTCCCGGGATCCCCGAGCTGCGGGCCGCCGTCGCTTCGTACGTCAGACAGACCACCGGGGACTCAGAGACCGAGCCTGAACACGTTCTGATATCCGCCGGAGTCAAGCAGGCTCTGTTCAACGCCTGCTTTCTGCCTGTTCGAGAAGGGAGATGAAGTTCTGGTGCCGTCGCCCTACTGGCCCACCTACCTGGCGACCGTGGAGCTGTCCGGGGCCCGCCCGGTGGTGGTACCGACGGACTGGGCGACACGGCTTCAGGGTCGACGTCGAGACCCTGGAGAGCCTTCGCACTCCAGCCACGCGAGGTCTGTTTCTGAATTCCCCCAGCAACCCGAGCGGGGACGTCTTCGATTGGGATCTCATGGCCGAGATCTCTGCGTGGGCGCAGGCTCAACGATCTGTGGATCGTGTCGGACGAGATCTACCGTCGTCTCTATTATGATGGAGATTCCGCGCCTTCCATTTTCGACGTGCCGCATGATCCTGAGCGCGTGCTTCACCTGGACGGAATCTCGAAGGCCTTCTCGATGCCGGGCTGGCGAATCGGATATGCGGTGGCCCCGGAACCCGTCGTGCAAAAGATGTCCGCCCTGCAGAGCCAGACTACTTCGGGCGCCGCAGGGCCGTCCCAGCATGCGGCCGCTGCCATCATCTCTGCGCCGCAGCGTGACGACATCGTCGGTGAGTTTCGGGACACGCTTCGGCGCAGGCGTGACATGGCGGTAGCCGCACTCTCGGCAGTCCCCGGCTTGGAGCTGAGGACCCCCGCGGGTGCGATCTACGTGTACGCCCGCCTGACGGGTACGTCCGATTCCATGGGCGTCGCCGAGCAACTACTCGTGCAGGAGGGAGTCGCAACGATCCCGGGCGAGCCTTTTGGAACGCCCGGGTTCCTGAGAATGAACTATGCGGTCTCGGACCAGGAACTCGCGGAGGGCCTCGCCCGGATCCAGGCTTTCTTCTCCTGACGAACGTCGGCGGCCGTCCCTCGCGGGGCGACCGCCAACCGAACCGTCCTAGAGAGCCTCTTCGACCTCCTTCTTGAACAGGCGGGACGGCTTGAAGATCGGCACGGACCGTGCCGGCACGGTGACCGATTCGCCGGTTCTCGGATTCCTGGCGATCCTCGGCCGACGGTTCCGAACCTTGAAGGTCCCGAACCCACGGATCTCGATGTGATCCCCGTTGGCAATCGCCTGCTTGACGGCATTGAGAAATGCGTCGATCACCGCCGCGCAGTCCTTCTTGGTGACCCCCGGTCCGATCGCTTCGTGTACCTGTTCGACTAGGTCAGCCTTCGTCATGTGGATCCCCCTTGCCGGTGGTTGTTGTTCCGGCCCAGCGTCTTCAGATCACGGCCATTGATAACGGAGTCGCGGACCGATCAGCGATCGATCCAGAACGCTCCTCACCAGTGCACTCAATCTCGATTCTTCGATCCCAAACAGGAGGTCCCGGAAACCCAGCCTCCGCTCCACGGGTCGGACAGTCCTGGGGTTGTCGCCCAGTCCGGACATCCGCCCCACCAGGTCCAGAGCTTCGCTGAGAGTCGCCGTCCGATCCACGAGCCCGAGCTCCGCCGCCCGGGCTCCGGACATCACCCGACCGTCGGCGAGCGAGGCAGCGCTGTCCCGGTCCAGGCCTCGATTGTCGCTGACGGCGCCCACAAACTGTTCGTAGACGTCGTCCACCAGATCCTGCAAAACTCTGCGCTCCTCGGCGGTGAGATCCCTGACGGGCGATCCGATGTCCTTCAGCTCACCGCTCTTGACGACCTCAAGTCCCACGCCGGCTTTTCTCAGCAGCTCCTCGGCGTTGGGAAACTGCATGATCACCCCGATCGAGCCTGTGATGGAGCTGGGAAGGGCCAGGATGCTGTCCGCTCCGAGCGCCACGTAATAGCCGCCTGAAGCTCCGACCTCTCCAATCCAGGCGACGACGGGCCTCTCGTCCTCTTCGCGCAGCCGGGCCAGTTCCGAGTACATGCTCTGAGCCGTGCCCGCGACGCCGCCCGGCGATCGAATCTCGACGACGAAGCCCCTGACGGACTCGTCGTCCCGGTACCTCGCGAGGTTCTGGATGAACGAGGCGTCCGACTCGATGACTCCATATACGGGAAGGACCGCAACGCGGTCGGCGGAGACGAAGGGAAACGGCCCCCCCAGCATCAGGCGCAGTACGATGCCGGCGCCGATCGCGAAGATCGCGAGAAGCAGGAAAATGCTGAGAACCGTCGTGCGACGCTGCACGCTAAGTGGCTCCCACATGCGGAGATGAGCCTCAAAAGGCTGGAAGAGCCGTCGACGCGGACGGTCAAGTCCGTCTCTTCGGCGCTTCCGGATCGGCTAAAGGTATCGTGCCGGTAGAAAGCGTGTCAACCGGTTGCCACAGAGGAAGTTGCGCCCATCGAATCGACGAACCTCTGGAAAAGGTATCGGCTGTCATGCGGACCGGGCGCGGCCTCGGGATGATACTGGACCGCAAACACCGCGCGTGACACGTGCGAAAGCCCTTCTACCGTGCCGTCATTGAGGTTACGGTGGGTGACCATGAGATCGGCGTTTCCTTCGGCGACCCCATCCTTCTCGGCGATCGCGAATCCATGGTTCTGGGATGTAATCTCAACGGCACCCGTCTCCAGGTTGCGAACCGGGTGATTTCCGCCCCGGTGGCCGTAGGCGAGCTTGAACGTTCGTCCTCCAAAAGCCCGAGCCACAAGCTGGCAGCCGAGGCAGATACCGAACACCGGCACGCCGGCATCGCTGACCGCCCTGATCGTCTCTGCCGCATGCGGGACCGCCGCCGGGTCACCAGGTCCATTGGAGATGAATACGCCGGATGGCCGGCTCGCCACGATCTCCGCGGGGGCTGTGCCGGCAGGCAGCACCTGAACGCGGTAGCCTTCCGCAGCGATCAACTGAAGACTCCTGAGCTTCACGCCGTAGTCGAGGCAAACGACGAGCCCCCTCTCCTCTCCCTGGGATTCAACGACGTAGGGTTTGGACGTCGAGACGACGGTAGCGAGGTCCAGTCCTTCCATGCGCGGGTGGGCCGCCAGGCGTTCGGTCGCTTCGTCGACCGCGAGGGTCGCAGGCGCAATGATGGACCGCATCGCCCCGCGCTCTCTGATGTGTCGCGTGATCGCTCTCGTGTCGGCCCCGACCAGCACCGAGATGCCGTGGTCGGCCAGATACGAGTCCAGTCCGCTCGTCGCCCGCCACCCGCTCGATACTCTGGAAAGCGCCCGCACGATGAACCCCGCGACCCACGGCTTCTCGGCCTGCGCGTCGACCGGCGTGACTCCGTAGTTGCCGATCATGGGGGCCGTCATCACCACGATCTGACCGGCGAACGACGGGTCCGTGAGAACCTCCTGGTATCCCGCGAGGTTCGTGGTGAAGACCAATTCACCGGTTCCGGTCGCGCGCGCGCCGGCCAGCCTTCCCCGCCAGAGCCTTCCGTCCTCCAGAAGCAGATAGCCGTCAAGATCTTGCGTGAGAGTCACCGTCGGCACCCAATTGAAGTCATGAAACGAGAACTGGCGCCGTCGAACGGCGCGCACTCCGGGCTCGTGTATATCTACGCCGACGAATCCTGCCTCGGCAACCAGCATCAGGACGTGGCCCGGCCGGGCGCCGCCGCAGGCATGCTCGAGAGGTTCGACTCCCGCAAGGGTTGGTATCGAAGAGACTTCGCGGCCTTCGACCCTGATACGACCAATAACCGCATGGCGCTGGTGTCCGGAATCGTGGGGCTGTCGGTCCTGCGGAAGCCGTGCGACGTGGTGTTCACGTCAGACAGTCAGTATCTCGTTCGCGGAATGAAGGAGTGGGTGCACGGGTGGGCCCGACGAGGTTGGCGCAGGAAAGGAGGCGAGATCGAGAATCTCGCCCTATGGCGCCGTCTCGTGGCCACCGCCGCCCGGCACCGTGTAGAATGGCGTTGGGTGCGAGGCCACGCCGATCATCCCAAGAACGAGTACGCGAACTACCTGGCCACGACGACCGCTCGATCGGGCACTGCCCCGCAGGGACTCGTGGAATCGCGGTTCGAGGACTGGATGGCCGCTCAGGTCGATCGTGGCCTGTTCATCGACTATCTCGATCTGCCACCCGACGCCGGGTTCAGGCCAGACCCCGCAGTATCAGCGGGGGTCTGACGCAGTTCCCGTCACTCGCCTTCCGGCTCTCCGCCACCCGATTCAGTATCCGGCGGCGTCTGAACGGGCACCGGACTGGCAGGCGCAGCCTGTCCTTCCGTCTCGAGGACGGACGCGGGCGGCGCGGCCGGCTGACCGAACTCTTCGCGAAGAATAGACTCCGGGGGAGCCGATTGCCTGGCCGAGAGTACCGCCAGAAGGAGCGCCAGAACGAGGAAGGCTCCGCCCCCGAACCAGGTAGCCCGGGTGAGGAAATTTGCCGCCTGGCGACCACCCATGAAGGAATCCGTGGAAGACGATGCCCCCCCGAATTCGGCCGCGAGACCACCACCCTTGCCCGACTGCAGAAGGATGATCAGGACCAACAAGAGCGCGATCACGCTGATCAGTACGATCATTAGCGTATACATTCCACCTCTTCCTCGTATGACCCAAAAAAGGCGCGGGCCGCTGAACAGGGCCCGCACCGTGTCGGAAATTAGGGATATCGCCGGATCGCGTCAACGTGCATCGGGATCTGGCTGACGCCCCGTCAGATCCCGCCCGCACAGATTGCGGCAAAGCTCTCGGCATCCAGGCTCGCTCCCCCGACCAGGACACCGTCGACGCCGGAAGCGCCGAGCAACTCGCCGATGTTGCCTGGCTTCACGCTACCTCCATAGAGGATCACGGCGTCCTGCTGCCCCCCGCCGAGCACTATCCCCCGCCTGACGACGTCATGAGCCTGCGCGGCATCGTCCGGCGACGCGGTGCGACCGGTTCCGATCGCCCACACCGGTTCGTAGGCGTACGTCAGGCGGGCGATACTCCCGTGATCCAGGCTCTCGAGCACCGCCCTGATCTGACGGGATAACACCGTCTCCAGTTCTCCCCTCTCCCGTTCCTCAAGGGTCTCGCCCACACACAGGATGGGTCGCAGATCCGCCTCGAGGATCCTGGCGATCTTGGACGCCACGACGGTATCCGTATCGCCGAATTCCCGTCGTCGTTCTGAGTGCCCGGCCAGCGCCCACCCGACGCCGGACTGTCTCGCCATCGGCGCCGACACGGCCCCCGTGTGCGCGCCCGAAACATCCTGGTGCACATCCTGAACCCCAGACTCGAGGTCCGGTCGGGAGCGCGCGGAGCTGATGAACGCTCCAACGCTCAGGTAGGGCGGGAAGAAGACGACTCGAGCATCCTCTCTCGGTGCGTGCAGCGCCGCGAAGCGCTGAACGAATGACTCCGCTTCGTCCGGACCGAGATGCATCTTCCAGTTGGCCGCGAACATCGGTCGCACGTTGTCTCGCATCATCTCTCAGGCCGGATCCAGGGCTTCGATTCCAGGCAGCGACCCGTCCGCCAGGTACTCCAGCGATGCGCCGCCACCCGTGGACACATGAGACACCGCTTCGGAAAGGCCGGCCTGCCGGATCGCGGCGGCCGAGTCCCCTCCTCCGATCACTGTAAAACCGCCCGCTGCCGTGCACTCAGCCATGGCGACTGCCACCGCAACGGTACCCGCATCGAATCCGGGTTTCTCGAACAGACCCATGGGTCCATTCCAGAATACGGTACCGGCTCCTCGCACAACATCTGCGAAAGCAGCCTGACTGTCGGTGCCGATGTCGAGCGCGGCGAGGTCTGGTGGAACGGCCTCGGCCGGGACGACGACGGCCGCCCCGGCATCAGCGGCTTCCGGATCGGCGACCACCAGGTCGGTGGGAAGAACCAGCTTCCGCTCGCCACTCTTCAGAAATTGCCCTGCCACCGGAATCGCGTCACGCTCCACCAGTGATCGGCCGGTGCTCGCACCGGCCGCCGCCAGGAACGTGTTGGCCATCGCTCCTCCGATCAGGACCGCGTCGGCACGTCCCAGAAACGCCTCAAGGAGCCCGATCTTGTCCCCGATCTTTGCGCCGCCGAGAATAACGACGAACGGCCGTCGGCTCACCTCTCGCAGACCGGACAGGGCTTCCAGCTCTCGCTGTACGAGAAAGCCAGCAACGGAGGGCTTCAGGAACTCGGTGACCCCAACGACGGACGCGTGAGCGCGGTGAGTGCTGCCAAACGCATCGTTCACGAACAGGTCGCCGAGTCGCGCGAACCGCTCCGCCAAAGCGGGGTCATTGGTCGTTTCACCGGCGAGGAAGCGCGTGTTCTCGAGCAGAAGGACTTCATTCCTCCCGATGTCCCGGCTCGCGTCGACAGCCTCGTCCGTGTCGGTCGCCGGCAAAAACCGAACCGGGACTCCCAACTCGTCGGCCAGTACGGACGCCACAGGCCGCAGCGACATCGAAGGCACGACCTGGCCCTTCGGACGTCCGAGGTGCGACAGCAGGACCGGTTTCCCCCCGAGCTCCATGACATGCCGCAGCGTGGGAAGGGTCGCTTGAACACGCGTCAGATCCGCAACCGCTCCATCCGCGGTCAGGGGTACGTTGTAGTCCACCCGAATGAGGACGCGGCGCCCATCGAGGTCGGCGGGCGCCAGGTCTGCCAGGCTCCTCCTTCGCACGTCCGCCTCCCCCGTCAGAGGCTCTGCCCGATGGTACGGGCGAGATCCACACACCTCGTCGAGTATCCCCACTCGTTGTCGTACCAGGAGATGACCTTCACGAGACTACCGCCGATCACGGAGGTCGACAGGCCGTCGATGATGGAGCTGTGCGGGTTGCCCACGTAATCGATGGACACGAGAGGCTTGTCCTCGAAGTCAAGGATGCCCTTGAGGCTGCCGCCGGCAGCGCTCCTGTAGGCCTCGTTGACCTCGTCGACGCTCGTCTCCCGGCCAAGCTTCGCGACGAGATCGACGATCGAGACGTTCGGCGTCGGCACCCGCATCGCCATTCCGTCGATCCGGCCCGCCACCTCCGGAATCACCAGGCCCGTGGCCTTGGCGGCTCCGGTCGTCGTCGGAATGATCGAAACGGCAGCCGCGCGTGCCCGACGAAGGTCCTTGTGCGGAAGATCGAGAATGCGCTGATCGTTGGTATAGCTATGCACGGTCGTCATCAGGCCACTCTCGAAACCAAACTCGTCGACCAGGACCTTGACCGCGGGCGCCACGCAGTTGGTCGTACAACTCGCGTTCGAGATGATGTCGTGTTTCGCAGGATCGTAGTCGCCACCGTTGACGCCGAGCACCAGCGTCACGTCAGGATCTGGAGCCGGGGCCGTGATCACGACTTTGCGAGCGCCCGCATCGAGGTGCTTGGCCGCGTCCGGACGCTTCCTGAACAGACCCGTCGCCTCGAACACGATGTCCGCTCCGAGATCAGCCCACGGAAGGTCCGCCGGATCCCGCACGGACAGAACGTCGAATCGCTCGCCGTCGATTACGAGGGCGTTGCCATCCACGTCGACTTGCCCGTCGTAGACCCCATGCACCGAGTCGTACTTGAACAGATGGGCCAGCGTCGCCGCATCCGTCAGATCGTTGATCGCCACGAGATCCAGATCGCCCATTCCCTGCTGCAACGCCGAGCGGAGGATGTTGCGGCCGATCCTTCCGAATCCATTGATCGCGATCTTGACAGACATATGAATGACTCCCGTCTAAGGATTTCCAGTTTGAAGAGACCATAGCTTGCACGCAGGGAGTGTCCCGCACAAGTCCCTCTGCCGGGCCCTCCTCAACCACCTTGGACGAGAGGATCGGTCCGCGCGAAACTGACGATGCCCAGGCACTCCAGCCCGACCGCATCCAGTGCTTCCGCGCAGGCCATACCGGTCGCTCCCGTCGTAATCACATCGTCGACGATCAGAACGGCTCTCCGGGTACCGCCGACACCGGCGGGGCCCGGTCGTACCGAGTAGGCGTTTCGCGCTATTCTCTCGCGGTCCGACCGGCCCAACCGCGCCAGGGACGGACCGCCCCGGTCTCTCGACAGGTGCTGCGCGACAGGCCAGCCGCTTCGGCGCGACAATACCCTCGCCAGCAGTTCAGCCTGATTGTAGCCCCTTTCCCGTTGTCTCGCCTTCGTGAGGGGCACTGGAACCAGCTCGGGAACCGACCCGTTCACGAGCCGCTGGGCGGGCCCCAGCATGAGCTCGCCCATGTACTCGGCCAGTCCCGTCCACGCCCGGTACTTGAATCCGCGCACGAGCTCCGCAGCCGGTCCCACATACAGGCACGCGGACGCGGCTCTTCGAAGTGCTGGAGGCCACGCGTGGCACTCGGAACACTGGCCCGCAGCGGGCCCGGGAATCACCCGCGTAAGCCCACACCGCGGACACCAGGGCCACGGGACGGGGACCACGCGTGAAGCACACAATCCGCACAGGGGAGGCCCGTCCGCGGGAATCGCCGTCCGACAGATGGGGCAACCACACGGAATCAGGGCGTCCGCGAAACGAGTGAGACCGTTGGCAAGACCCGACGTTAGCCACCCCATGCGCGGCCCACGTCTCAGCGTGAGCCGGGCGCAGGCTCGGCGGTCACGGAATCCCACATTGCCCTCGCGACGGACCGCCGATCGGGGAGCGGCCCGACCCACCTCTCGAGGCTTCGAACGGCCTGGCTCACGAGCATGGAATGACCGTCGATGGCCGGGATCGACAGGTCGGCTGCATGCCGTGTCCATCTCGTTCCCCCGGGACCGTATACCAGGTCCATCGCGAACCGGAATCGCTCGGAATCCAGCTCGAGTGGGAGTTCATCACCGGCGCTTAGACCGAGGCTGGTTGCGTTGACCACCAGGTCCCAGCATTCCGTTGCGATCCGTCGTTGCGTGGCGACCTGTGCGATCGAGTCGATCGCCAGGTCCGATATCAGACCCTCGGCTTTTTCGACCGAACGGTTGTAGACGGTGAGTCTCCGGACGCCGGACTCGGAGCACGCAACCGCGACAGCCCTGGCCGCACCACCAGCGCCAATCAGAAGGACCGAGCCACCGTCGAGCTGAAGTTTCCTTAGGTCCGCCGTGGCGTCCCTGAAGCCTAGGACGTCCGTGTTGTCGCCCGCCAGTCGGCCCTCGGAATCGAGCCAGAAGCAATTGCAGGCGCCCGTTCGATCGACGGCGACGGACCGCTCGGCCAACTGCTCCGCGGCAAGTCGTTTATGGGGGACGGTAACGTTGCCCCCGCCGGAGGCTCCCAGCTCGAGCATCTTCCTCCGAAGCTCGTTGCGCTCGCCCCGGGCGACCTGGTACGCCTCGTATTCCGCGGGAATGCTCAAGACCGAGAAGGCCGCCCGATAGAGTCGCGGCGAGAGCGAGTGGTCGACCGGGTCGCCCAGCAACCCGTAGTGCCGAGCCTCGTTCATTCCGAGTCGGCCAGACGGTCCAGGATGCCGGAGATGCAGTGCTCCAACAGACGCGCTACGTCCTCGTACTCGTCCGCCCCTCCCCCGAACGGATCCGACACCGGTGTACCGTGGCAGGGATGATCGACCGGCAGGTAATCGGTGACCAGACCCGCGTTCAACTCGCGTCCGTGCCCCGAACGAAGCGCCGTCAGATGCGCGGCCGTCATGGCCAGGACCAGATCCGACCGGGCCAGCAATTCCGGATCGAGTGGGCGAGCCTGATGCTGGGAAAGGTCCGCTCCCCTTCGGGCCGCCGCTGCCGCCGACCACGGCGAGGCGGGAGCTCCTTGCAGCGCCATGGTTCCTGCCGAGCACGCGATGACCTGCAGACTACGCTTTCCGGCCTCGAGACGAGTGAGGGCCTCTGCCAGAGGACTTCGGCACGTGTTTCCCGTGCACACGAAAAGGAGCCTGGTCACCGGCTCGCCTCCTCAAAGAGGCTCTCGATCACACGACGAGGAACCGCGCCATCACGCAGCACGGAAGGCGTAGATCCGACAAAAGACACGAGGGTGGAGGGCGGCGGACCCCGAAGGCTCCCCGCGTCAAGCAACAGAACCGCGGCACCCACATCCGGCATCGCATCGAGGGTCCGGGCAGCCTCGTCGGCCGTAACCGCCGCCGGCTCACCCGAGAGATTCAAACTGCTTGATCCCATCGGCCTTCCCCAGGCCCCGAGGACCGCTCGCATAACAGGGTGGCCCTCCGCACGGACCGCCATGCTCGTCCCGGAGTCACCTTCCAGCACGAGGGTAAGGGGTCCTGGCCAGAACTGCTCCGCCAGTCGCCGGGCCGCAGCCGGCCACACGAGTTCGGGAAATGCCATCTGGAGCGCAGGCGCGTCGAGTGCGATTCGCAGAATCGGCGCCTCGTGCACGGACCGGCCCTTCAGGCGTCCGATCCTCTCGTCGACCTCCAGCGAGACCGCCCCGCCGATTCCGTAGACCGTTTCCGTGGGGTGCGCGAGCACGCCCCCGGAACGCAGCACATCGGCGGCCTTCAGGACCACCGAGGACAGGTTGGCGGTCTCGCCCGCGACCGCCGCCGACTCATAACGGGCCACCGGCCACGCTCCATGGTGGAGGCACGCGCTTCCTGCCGGACTCGACCAGCCAGCGCGCCAGGTCCAGATCCGCCGGGGTCGTGATCTTGAGGTTCCAGGGATCTCCGTCTACGACGGACACGGGTTGCCCCTGTTCCTCGCACAGCGCCGCGTCATCAGAGGCTGTGCTGCCCGCCTCGGAAGCCCGAGCGTGGAGCGACCGGATCAGTGGGGCCTCGAACGCCTGCGGAGTCTGAGCCCGACCCAGTCCCGTCCGTGCGACGGTGCCCACGACCAGCCCACCCTCCGTTCTCTTGATCGTATCGACGACCGGCAGTACCGGGAGGACCGCACCAGTCTGCGGCACGCCGGCGAGAACCCGGTCGATGACGCCGCGCGACACGAACGGGCGCGCCGCATCGTGAATCAGGATAAACTCGGCACCGGGATCGGTCGCCAGTACTCCGGCTCCGGCACTTTCGCGCCGGCTCTCGCCGCCCGCACAACAGCGGACGGAACTGGCCATCAGCCAGGCCGGCGGCTCCGCGACGCAATCGGCGGGAAGCACAACGATGATCTCGCCGACCCCGGGGTGGCCGCCGAGCGTCCTGACGCTCCACTGCAGAAGCGGGATGTCGCCCAGCGGCAGGAACTGCTTCGCCGATCCGAGGCGTTCGCCCCTTCCGGCCGCCACGATCACTGCCGAGGCACCCTTCATGGCGCACCGGCCGGGACCAAGAGCGCGGTCACCTCCTGCACGTGGCGCACGAACCGCAAGGAACCGCCGGCCGCTCCGTCCAGATCGTCCCGAAGAGCGGCCGGGACCACCGCCCGTTTCAGCCCCGCGTCGAGGGCTACCTTGAGCCGAGCTTCACCGCTCGACACGGCGCGCACCTCCCCGCCGAGGCCCACCTCCCCGAAGAAGGCGGTTCCCGGGGCGAAAGGACGGTCCAGGCCAGCCGAAACGAGGGCGGCCACGACGGCCAGGTCCGCAGCAGGATCGGCCATCCGGAGTCCGCCCACAACGTTGAGAAAGACATCCTGCTCGCCTAGAGGGATCCCGGCCTTCTTCTCCAGAACGGCCAGGAGGATGGCCAGACGACGCGAAGGGAATCCCGTGCAAACGCGTTGCGGAACCGAGAATCTGGCCCGAGCCACGAGGGCCTGGACCTCCGCCAGCAGCGGGCGACTTCCATGCACCGGAACCGCCACGGCGGCGCCACTCGTCTCAGACCCATCGGGCGTAAGGAAGAGAGCCGACGGATCGGGAACGGGCACGAGACCCAAAGCGTCCATTCGGAACGCCGCCATTTCATCGACGCTGCCGAAACGGTTCTTCGACCCCCTGAGAATCCGGTGGTCGCCTGCGCGCTGCCCCTCGAAATGCAGGACCACGTCGACCAGGTGCTCCAGCGTGCGCGGCCCCGCCAGCGCACCTCCCTTGGTGACGTGTCCGACGAGCACGCAGGCAGCTCCCGCCTCCTTCACCTCTTGCTGAAGAACGGACGCGACTTCCCGTACCTGAGCCACGCCACCGGGAACCGAGGAGAGCTGCCTCGAGCTGATGGTCTGGATCGAGTCGATGCAGACGACGGCCGGGCGGGTTTCACGAATGGCGCTCAACACGTGGTCGAGTTCGTTCGAGGCGAGAAAGGCCACAGCGGAAGCCGTGGCCAGTCGCCTCCCACGCATCGCGACCTGCTCGGCCGATTCCTCGCCGGACACGTAGAGCACATCGTGTCCGCGCTCGCGCAGCCGACCTGCAAGCTGCAGGAGAAGCGTGGATTTCCCGATCCCGGGAGCTCCACCCAGCAGGACTACCGAACCGGGGACGATGCCTCCGCCCAACACTAGGTCGACATCTCCGAAACCCGTCTCGATCCTGCTGACGGGCGAGTCGTTCGATTCTCCGAGGGGCCGCACGCGGACAGAGCGAACGGGGCGACCAGCTCTCGCTCCCTGACGGGAAGGCGCCTGCAACGCGTTTTCGTCCAGCGAATTCCACTCGCCGCACGTCGGGCAGCGCCCCTCCCAACGAGGAGTCTCGGCGCCGCAGTCGCGGCATACGTAGACGGTCCTTGTGCGGCTCATGGTGTCCCGGGACCCTGCTGCTCGATGAACTCTCCGATTGGCATCTGCCGTTCGACCGTCAACAGGGCGTCAACCGCGACGCTCAGTGAGCATCGGATTTGCGCGCCGCCGATTCGAAGAGCGTGTAGTTCTTGTGGAAATACAGGCGGAGACTTCCGGTGGGTCCGTTTCGCTGTTTGCCGATGATCAATTCCGTCTTTCCCTCGATCGACTCGCCGGAGTCGTCCACGAGGTCCTCCGGTTTCCGATAGACCTCTTCCCGATACACGAAAAGCACCAGATCGGCATCCTGTTCGATCGCGCCCGACTCGCGCAAATCGGCCAGGACGGGTCTTCTGTCGGTGCGCTGCTCGGGAGCGCGGGAGAGCTGGGAGAGCGCCACGACAGGCACGTTGAGCTCCTTGGCAACCGCTTTGATGGACCTGGAGATCGCGCTGATTTCCTGCTGCCGATTGTCGGCGTTGCTCGGCCCGCTCATCAACTGCAGATAATCGACGATGATGAGTCCCAGATCGACTTCGGAGGCCAGGCGGCGAGCCTTGGCACGAAGTTCGAGAGCGGTGATCGCCGGCGTATCGTCGATCCAGATAGGCGCGGTGTTCAGGTGACCGGCCGCCGTGGCCAGTCTTGCATACTCATCATCCTGCAGGCGCCCTCGCCGCAGACGACCGGCGTCTACGCGGCCCTCCGAGCACAGGAGTCTCTGCACCAGCGCTTCCTTCGACATCTCGAGGGAAAACACCGCCACGGGGACTTCTTTGTCGATCGCCGCATGTTGGGCGAAGTTCATCGCCAACGCCGTCTTCCCCATCGAAGGCCGGCCGGCCACGATGATCAGGTCGCCCTTCTGGAACCCGGCGGTCATGTTGTCGAGGTCAGCAAAACCGGTCGCCACACCCGTAACCGAGCCCGGACTGTTCTGCAGCTCCTCGATCCGCTCGAACGTCGGCCAGAGGATCTCCTTGATCCACACGAAGCCCTGACGCTGAGAAGCCTGGGCGATCTGGAAGATCTTCTGCTCGGCCCGGTCCAGCGTGTCATCGACTTCGCCCGCCGGGGCGTCATAGGCCTCCCGAACGATGTCGGTCGCGGACTCGATCAGCTGACGAAGAACGGCCTTGTCGCGCAGGATGCGACAGTGATACTCGATGTTGGCCGCCGTGGGAACGGCATCCACGAGCCTGGCCAGGTAAGACATCCCCCCGGCACCATCCAGTTCTCCCGCGGATTTCAATTCGTCGGAGAGGGTGACCACGTCGATCACCTCGCCCCTGCGAGTACAGCCGCACCATGGCCCGAAAGACCCTGCGATTGGACTCTTTGTAGAACGAACTGTCGCCAACCATCTCGATGGCCCGCGCCACCGCGTCTCCGTCGATCAGCATGGCCGAGAGCACCGAAATCTCGGCCTCTTCGGACCAAGGGATCTGACGGCCCGTGACCCCGGTATCGACGGAGATCATGGAAGGCTCAGCCATCGCGGCCTCCAAGGGTCAGTTGGTCCCTCGACTCCATAGTGTCCCCCGAGACCGCGGCGTCCGAGGCCGGCTGACCGTCAGGCGTCGCGGGCGCCGACGACGCGCTCCGATCGCCGTCGGCGATCCGCCGGGCGAGTTGCAGATCCCGCCACGTAGGCCGGGTCCAGCCCGGATTCCGCAGCAGGGCCGCCGGGTGATACGTCACGACGAGGGGATACCCCTCGTAAAGGTGCGTTCGACCCCGCAGGTGACGCAGCGAGTCCCGGCATCCCAGCAGCGTTTGCGCCGCGAAGGTTCCAAAAGCGACGATCACGGTCGGCCTTACCAGCTCGAGTTGCCGAAGCATGAAGGGAGAGCAGGCCTCGATCTCGTCGGGTGCTGGGTTTCGATTACCGGGCGGCCGACACTTGAGAACGTTGCAAATGAACACCTCGGCTCGCGGGAACCCGACACTGAGAAGCAGGCGATCCAGCAACTTCCCCGCCCTGCCTACGAATGGCAGACCGGTCCGATCCTCGTTGGCGCCCGGTGCTTCTCCCACGCACAGAACCCTCGCATCGGGCGCTCCGTCGGCAAACACTACCTTCGTCCGTGTCGAGTGAAGTCCACAGCGGGTACACGCCTCCGCTACTGTCCGCAGCGCGTCCATGTCTCCGATCCCGAGGATGTCCTCGCGCGTCCCTGCGCTGGCCAGGCGCCTCACATCCAGCGCGGGCTCGCCAGCACCGGCGCCGGAGCCCGTCGCGCGGATCCGCTCCAGCGTGTCGCTCCGGCTTCCCGGCAGGAACAGCTCCGGCTCCCCAAGGGCCATGCGGCCGTCAATCCAGCTCCGGAGAGCCGCTCGATCCTCGGTCATGAGATACGCCCTTCGACATGATCGAGCAGTCTCTCCGCCACCTCGGCCTTGGACATCAGGGGCATATCCTCGACCACCCCCTCGGCATCGATGAGCACTACCTGATTCGTCTCCGCTTCGACGCCCCGGTCCGCCCGACCCGCTTCGTTCACGGCCACCATATCGATGCCCTTGGCTTCCAGCTTCCTCCGGGCGTTGCCGATCGGGTCCTCCGTTTCGAGCGCGAAACCGAGCGTAAAGACGCCGGCCCTGGCCCTCAAGTCGCGGGTCTCTGCGAGCAGGTCGGGTCCCGATTCGAGACGAATCTCGAGGTGGTCCCGATCGCCGCGCTTGATCTTCTGCTCGACGGGGCTGGAAACCACGAAGTCCGAGACGGCGGCAGCCATGACGAGCACCGCAGCTTCAGCGAGTTCCTGTTGCAGAGCCTCCAACATTTCACGGCTGGTTTCGACCCGAATCAGCCGCGGCCCGCGGGGAGGGCTTATCGTCGTGGGACCGGCAATCAGGACGACCTCGGCTCCTCGGAGCCAGGCCGACGAGGCGATCGCCAGACCCATCCGCCCGGAGGATCGATTACCCACGAATCGCACGGGATCCACCGGCGCCAGTGTCGGTCCTGCGGTGACCACGACCTTTCGTCCGGCGAGGGCCGAACCGCTTCCCAACAACCGCACGGCTGCGGCCAGTATGTCTTCGGGCTCGGACATCCGGCCCGGCCCCTCTTCCCCTTCCGCCAGCTCGCCATCCTCGGGGCCCACGGAGTGCACACCCCGGTCGGCAAGCGCCTGCATATTGGCCTGGGTAGCGGGGTGACTCCACATTCGCAGGTTCATGGCCGGGCAGACCAACAAGGGGCAATCCACCGCCAGAAGCGTCGAACTGGCCATGTCGTCTGCTATGCCGTGCGCCATCTTCGCCAGGATGTTGGCCGTCGCCGGCGCGACGATCGCCAGATCCGCCTCGCGTCCGAGCTCGACGTGTGCGAGAGGCTCAGTCCAGAGGTCGGTCAGTACAGGCCGCCCACTCAGAGCCTCGAACGTCGTGGCGCCCACCATCTTCTCGGCCGAGGCTGTCATCACCACATCAACCCGGGCACCGGCCTGGCGTAGTCGCCGCAGGAGGATCACGCTCTTGTAAGCAGCGATCCCGCCCGAGACGACCAGCAGAACGCGGCGCCCGTCCAGCATCGCCACTACTCAGCCGGAGCGGAGCGCTTGCGGACCAGGCGATACTCCAGTTGACCGGAGGAAATGGCAGCGAGTGCCATCGTGGTAAGCTTGTCGGCACCGTAGGGAGAGCGCTCGAGGGGCAGCGCGTTCAGCTCACGCGCGTACTTGGCCGAAACGAGCACCCCCAGGTACTTGTCCGAAGCTGCCGGGACAAGATCGTCGGGAGTGTAGACCCGATTTCGCATTTGGTTTCCTTTGCTCAGGACGCGTTCAGCATCCGATTCAATGATTCACTGAGTTCCCGGACCGACTCTCTTACATCCGGGCCTCAGTCGTTTGACCCTGTGGCGTTCGGCCGAGACGATAGCCTCGACCGCCTGCAGCGTCTCGTCCAGATCATCGTTCACGACCGCGTAGTCGAACCGCTCGACCTCCGAGAGCTCCGACAGAGCGGACCTCATCCGTCTCCGAAACGTCTGCTCGTCTTCACTCCCGCGCCCCCGTAACCGATCCGCCAGGTGTTCATAGCTGGGCGGCAGCAGGAATACGGTCAGCGCCTCCGGCTGCCTGGCACGCAGTTGCCGGGCTCCCTGGACATTGATGTCGAGCAGGAGGTGCGCCTCCCCGTCCCACGCCCGCTCCAGGTTCGACCGGGGCGTTCCGTACAACTCCCCATGTACCTCAGCCCACTCCAGTAGATCCCCAGCCTGGATCAGAGACTCGAAATCCTCCCGCGCAAGAAACCGGTAGTCCGCGCCTTCCACCTCTCCAGGGCGGGGACTGCGCGTCGTGGCCGACACCGAAAACACAAGGTCGGATCGCCGCTGCAACAGCGCCTTCCGAACCGTCGTCTTACCACCACCCGAGGGTCCCGCGAGGACAATCGGAAATAGATGGGACGGCGACGGTCTCACGGATTTCGCCTCACTCTACGTTCTCGTTCTGCTCCCTGAGCGATTCGAGCTCGTTCTTCATCTCCACCACGATCCGGGCAATGGTAGCGTCGTTCGCCTTGGAGCCGATCGTGTTGACCTCCCGAAGCAGTTCCTGCCCGAGAAAACTGAGTCGTTTGCCGACCGGCTCCTCGGACGGCGATTCCATGAGCTCCCGGAACGCCTCGAGGTGGGCCCGAGCCCGGACCAGTTCCTCGGAAATGTCCCACTTGTCGGCGATGAACGCGATTTCGCGCGCAAGCCGGTCCGGCTCGACCTCTATGTCTCCTGCCAGTTCTCGAATCGACCGCCTGAGTCGCTCGGTCTCCCGTGCGAGCCGCTGCGGCACCAGAGCCTCCACCTCGGAAAGACCGGAGAGCAGAGCACCGACCCGCGCCATCAGATCCACAGCCAGCCGCTCTCCTTCGCGCACCCGCATCTCGACGAGTTGAGCGACCGCCGCGACGGCGACCTCGCGCAGAGCGTCTTCCGAGACGGTCTCGACCGGGTCAGAGGAAGCTTCGACGAGCAGGCGGTCACAGCGACCGACTAGCCCGATATCCACTTCCCCGGTCAGGCCCCACCGTTTCTGAAGGTCCCGCAGTGCCTCCACGAAAGCCCGGGCGCGCGCCTCGTCGAGTCGATAGACAGGACCCGATGCGCCCGCGCCTTCGCCAGCAGGCGAGCCTAGCCGAAGGGTGACATCGACATGACCCCTCCGTACTCGCGCCGCGATTTCTTCGCGAAGCGCTTCCTCCCACCGCTCCGTCCCGGGCGGAAGTCGGAAGTGGAGCTTGAGATGCCGCGAGTTCACGGACCGGAGTTCCAGACCCAAGTCCACACCGTCGGCCGTCGCGGACGCCGACCCGAAGCCCGTCATGCTGCGTATCATAAGAACCGATCATTATAGCGTTTTCGGGTCAGTTCAGGAACTCCCACTTGACGCCGAACACGGATCGACGCAGCGGGAACGCGAGCCCAGGCAGGTCCTGGCCCGTAGCCGCGGTGAGGTTCTCGAACCGCCAGTACACCCTCACCCCCAGAATCCTGATCATCAAATTCCAGTCGATGAACCCGTACGAGGGGACGAGAACAGGGTTCTGGCTGCCGGAGCCCGGCGACGAAGCCGTAAGCATCGCGTCCCGGTAGTTCAGACCGAAAGACGCGCTGACCTCGAGCTCTTCTTCGAAGAACGAGTCGTGCCAGAACAGCTCGGCGCGCGCCACGCTCTCGGGTACATAGAGCGGATCGGTTCCGGCCAGGACGTTGGAGTAGCGATAGAAACCCCTGAGTACGATGGGTGCCACATTCTCGAGAACCAGCCCGAGCGGTACGACGGGACCGGAAAAGCCGACTTCCGCCAGACCGAGTTCGACCGCACTGCCCGCCCCCTGTTCCAGATCGAACACGGCGCCGAACGGCAGTTGTCGGCTCAGTCTCTGATACTCTCCACGACCGGAAAACGCGAAAGCGCCGAGACGCAGCGCCAGACCGGCCGCTCCCACGTCGAACGACACGGAATCGGATCTCTCCAGCGTCGGATAGGAAACGCCTCGAGTACCCGTCGCCCCGTCCAGTGTCAGCCGAAGCCGCACCGGCCGCAGCTCAGCGGCGAGGCCCGCCCGGAACTCCGACGTGCCGAAGTCGTTCCAGGATCCGAGCCGCCCCCCCGCATTGAGCGAAAGCCACGACAGAACCTCGTAGCCCGCGTCGATGTCCAGGTCCGCGATCGGGTAGGCGGAATCATCCCAGAGCCGAAAGGCCGTTCGGAACCATCCGTCCTCCGCCTCGCCAGACAGACGGAACCCACCATTGGCCACCTTCCGGATATTCTCTCCCTCGGAGCTGAGGCTCGTCGTTCCGGCGAACGCCTCCGCCTGCAGATGCTCGCCGAGGTTTCCCCTTCCGCGGACGAACAGCTCCGTCCGGTTGAGGTCCTCGGCAGCATAGACCGTCCGCTCCATCTTCTCGCTCACCCAGTGCAGCTCGAGACCCGCATCTCCTCCACCAGGCAGCCACTCCACTCTGCCCCAGAAGTTGAAGTCGCTCGATGGGAAATCCCCACCCGTGTCGAGGAGGTCGATGGACGTGCCCAGGTTGAAGTTCCGGCCCATTCCATTGCTGAACAGCAACCGAAGGCGGCTCAATCCAGGATCGCCCGTCCCCCCGGTGATCCGCGAATACGCCGAGCGCTCCTTGCGCCTCAGGGTCGTCACTTCCGCTACCCACCCATCCGCCCGGCGCCGCACGCGAACGCTCTCGACGCTGGCAAGGGCAATCCGGGTAAGATCTACCTGGCCCGCGTCGAGCGTGGTGAGTTCCCGGCCATCCATGGAGACCGTCAGGAAGCCCGGCCCGAGCGCTCCCTGTATCGCGTAGTGCGGTCCGCCGAACCAGGTCGTGCGAAGCGCGGTGAAGCCGGGGACCAGCTCCGAGAGGAGGTCCTGGAGAGTCATGGCGTTCGAGCGCAGAATCGTGTCGCGATCCCACTCGTACGTCGCCCACGACCAGCCCTCGGCAGGCGGCCGCAGCTCCTCAGCAATCTGCTGGAACGGCTCAGCGTTGGAGGAGTCGGCGAGCGTGCCGGTCAGCTCGCCCTCCAGCTCGCCAACCAGCGTGTCCGGGGGGGTCTCGGGGACAGGCCTGTCCGGCTCCTGGCCGCGAAGGCCAGGAACTGAACACAGGCAAAGAACGAGCAGGAGCCCGATGGTCGGGGGCGTCCGTGACCCGATACGTCCCTCCGTGCGTCGCTTTTCGAAGCGGGGCCGGGACATCCCCCTGCCCCACCTGCGGGCGGACTCAGCCAGCTCGCATGTTGTCGATGATGCGGTCCCCGAACTGCGACGTCTTCGCCAGGGTAGCACCGTCCATCTGGCGCTCGAGATCATACGTCACGTACTTCTGGCCGACCGTGCGTTCGATCGCTTCCAACAGACCCTGCGCCGCCTCGTCCCAGCGCATGTACTCGAACATCATGACGCCGGAGAGAATCAGCGAGGTCGGGTTCACCTTGTCCAGTCCCGCATACTTCGGAGCCGTACCGTGCGTGGCTTCGAATAGAGCTACGCCGTCTCCAATGTTGGCCCCCGGTGCCATACCGAGGCCACCGACCTGGGCGGCACATGCATCCGAGAGATAGTCACCGTTGAGATTGGGCAGCGCGATGTAGTCATACTCGGCCGGACGCAGGAGAATCTGCTGGAACATCGCGTCCGCGATCCGGTCCTTGATGACGATCTTCCCTTCCGGCTGCTTGCCGTCGTGCGCGCTCCACAGCTCCGTCTCGGTGATCGTCTGGTCCCCGAACTCGTCGCGGGCGACCTCATATCCCCACTCGCGGAACGCCCCCTCCGTGAACTTCATGATGTTGCCCTTGTGGACCAGGGTGACCGACTTGCGATCGTTGCGAATCGCCTCCCTGATGCACATGCGGACGAGGCGCTTGGTCCCGAACTCCGAGATCGGCTTGACTCCGATTCCGCTATTTTCCCTGATCGAGCAACCCATCTCGTCGTTCAGGAACGAACGGACCTTTTCCGCGTCCTCAGAACCGGCTTCCCACTCGATCCCCGAGTACACATCCTCGGTGTTCTCCCGATAGATCACGACGTCCAGCTTCTCCGGCGCCTTCACCGGAGACGGAGTCCCCTGGATCCAGCGGCTCGGGCGGACGCACGCGTACAGATCGAGCTTCTGGCGCAGCGTCACGTTGAGTGACCGGATCCCGCCGCCGACAGGAGTGGTCAGCGGCCCCTTGATCGAAACAGAAAATTCCTCCAGGGCCCGCAGAGTCTCGTCCGGCAGCCACTCCCCCGACCGTTCCAGCGCCTTCTCTCCGGCCAGGACCTCCATCCACTGGATCTTTCGGTCGGTTCCGTATGCGGCCTCGACAGCTCCGTCGAACACCCGCACGGCTGCCGCCCAGATATCGGGCCCCATTCCGTCACCCTCGATGAAGGGGACGATCGGTCGATCGGGCACGCTCGGCCCGTCCGCCGTGACAGTAATCGGATCTCCGTCAGGCACCTTCGCGAAACGATATTCAGAAGACATTCTTTAGACTCCCCGAACAGACAAGAGTGATCAACGTCGGTCGATGGGCACCCAGGGCCGATCCAACTCGCCCGTGTACTCCGCGCGCGGTCGAATCAGTCTGTTGTGCATATGCTGTTCCATTACGTGCGCGGCCCAGCCGGCAGTTCGCCCGATCGCGAAGAGCGGCGTAAACAGGTCGATCGGCAACCCAAGAGAGTAGTAGACGGTGGCACAGTAGAAATCCACGTTGCAGTGGAGTCCCTTGCGAGCCAGCATCTCCTTCTCGAGCGCGCGTGACACGTCGTACCAGCTGGCTGCTCCCGCCTCTCCGCTCAACTCCTCCGCCATTCGGCGCAGGTGCGTCGCGCGCGGATCCTCGGTCCGATACACCCTGTGGCCGAACCCCATGATCTTCTGCTTCCGCTCGAGCGCCCGGTCGACGAATGCCGAAACGTCGTCCGCATGCCCAATCTCCAGAAGCATTTGCATGGCCTTCTCGTTCGCACCGCCGTGCAACGGACCCTTCAGTGCCGATACACCGGCGGTGATCGCCGAGTGCATATCGGCTAAGGTCGAGGCCACCACCCGGGCGGCAAACGTCGATGCGTTGAGCCCATGTTCGAGGTAGAGAATCAGTGACGTGTCCAGTGCGCGAGCGGCGGTCTCGCTGGGCCGCTCCCCGCTGAGCATGTACAGGAAGTTGCCGGAATGATCGAGCTCGGGATCGGGGTCGATCGGATCGAGGCCTTTCCGGATTCGGTCGAAGGCCGTGACTAGCGTCGGCATCTGAGCGACCAGACGGCCGGCCTTCCTGAGATCCGCCTCGTGGGAAATGTCATCCGCTTCGGGGTCTACCTGTCCCAGCAACGAGACGCCCGTTCTCAAAGCCGCCATTGGAGAGGACTCGCCACACAGAAGCGGCAGGGCTCTACGGACCACTTCGGGCAGCGCCCTCTGACCGGCGAGGGTGCCCTCGAACGCGGCGAGCTCGATGGCGGCCGGAAGGGCATCGTACCATAGCAGATACACGGACTCGAGATACGACGCGTGGCGGGCCAGGGCATGGATGTCATATCCCCGGTACGACAGGAGACCCGCCTCGCCATCGATGAAACTGAGCGCGGATTCTGCGGCGACGACGCCGGCCAGTCCTTTTGCGTTCTGATCGGTCATGATGTTCCTTGGCAGGGCCTGCTCAAGAACGCCCACAAAAAAGGGGCGCAACCCCCGGTTCAACCGGTGTTACGCCCCCAGCTCGAATAGTTCCGAGCCCCCGCGTTCCCTATCGGATGGCCGCGTCCGGCTCGGCAACGTCGAAGCGGCTCTTCAAATCGTCCGCGCCGAGACTTTCGAATGAACCGGCGGGCAGCTTGATGCGCCGCTGGGGCTGCGCCGGATCGGAGAAGCACACAAAGATCACGGACTCCTTATCGTCCTTCACTCCCGTCTTATCGGGATCGGGCCAGAAGACGTCCCGCGAAGCGAGCCACGCCTTCCACCGTCTACCGCTGTCGTCCCGAAAGTGCTTGGTCATTCAAACCTCGAAGTTGGGTCAACGCGAGTGCTGCACGGCCCATTAATATAGCATCGTCAAGCCCACATGTCCACCGACTCGGACCGCTATAGAATCCACATGAGCTCGTGCAATCAACGCTTTACGAGACAACCTATTACGCCAGAACATCCAGCTCCCGCCGCCCTTCGTCCAACTCGCCATGCTTCCCTCCGCCGCGGCGACCCTCTAGACTCCTTCCGAGCTGCTTCATGACCACACACAACCCTGGCGGAGTGAATGCCATGATCGTGCCCATGGGCCACCTGACGAAACTGTTGGCGCTGACCGCGATTCTAACGGTTTCGGCCCCCGCCCTCGGCCAGGAGCTCGAGAGACCGCTCCGGCCGGTTCACACCTATTCGATCGTAGCTCTGGACACCGAGACCGGGGAGATGGGAGTCGCGGTCCAATCGCACTGGTTCTCCGTGGGGTCCTCGGTGGCCTGGGCGGAGAGCGGCATCGGAGCGATCGCGACCCAGTCCTTCATCGATCCCTCATACGGTGCCAATGGCCTGGTCCTTCTGCGCACCGGCAGCACCGCCGACCAGGCTCTGAGCGGACTCCTGGCGGCCGACGCCCACCCCGAGGTCAGACAGGTCGGGATGGTCGACGCGAGCGGCGGAACCGCGGTGCATACCGGAAGCCTGGCGATCCAGGAAGCCTGCGACTTCGAAGGCAAGGCGTTTACGGTCCAGGCCAATCTCATGCACCGCCCCACGGTGTGCGATGCCATGGTCGGGGCCTACGAGTCGAGCTCCGGTGACCTCGCCGAGCGCCTGATGGCCGCGCTCGAGGCGGCAGAGGCCGAGGGGGGTGACATTCGCGGTCGGCAGTCGGCGGCCCTCCTCGTCGTAGCGGCGGAACCATCCGGCAGGCCGTGGCAGGATCGTGTCTTCGATCTGCGCGTGGACGACCACCGGGAGCCCCTGATCGAGCTCCGTCGTCTTCTCTCAGTCGCTCGCGCCTACCGTCACATGAATGAGGGCGATGAGCAGGTCACGCGGGGCAATGTCGATGCGGCGGTCGACCAATACGAACGGGCCGAAGCTCTGCTCCCCGGTGAGTCCGAGCCCCTATTCTGGCACGCCGTGACCCTGGCGAGCGTGGGAAGGCTCGACGAGTCGCTGCCGTTGTTCGCGGAGGCTTACAGGCTGCGCCCGGAGTGGAGGGAACTCGTCCCCAGGCTCGCTCCGGCTCAACTCCTGCCCGACGATCCGGAGATGATCGCCAAGATCGTGTCAGCAGACGAGTAACGTGGACGGGTCCGACGGCCCGACCGCTCAACTCGGGTCGTTGGAACCTTCGTCCAGTTCGGGCAGCCGGCAGAAGTAGGCCAGTGTCCCGCCGATGCCAGTGATCAGGACCGCCAATATCGCGGTCACCAGTATGTACATGAATCCCCCGTTTGACCTCTCTTCTCGAACCGCCCGGATGGCCGGTTCCGGCGGACGAGTATGAGCTTGCCGGCACGCCCTGTCCAGAGCCATCGCGGAGGCACTCCCCGAGAGCCCGGCACGGCGTTGCCTGGCAGGGGTCAACCGCATAACCTCCCGCCCGTCACCGGTAGTCGCCGGCCTCCGGGATTCTGAACCCGAGTGATCCATGAGTGTGGAGGAGATTCCGATGGATAGGACAGAGTCGTTTGTCCGTGAAGCGGAGCGCTGGAGCGCTCACAACTACGCGCCGCTTCCGGTCGTCATAGAGCGAGGCGAGGGCTGCTGGGTCTGGGACGTAGACGGCAACCGATACCTCGATATGCTCAGCGCATATTCGGCCCTGAACCAGGGTCACCGGCACCCGGCAATCATCGGGGCCCTGAAAGACCAGGCAGACCGCCTGACGTTGACCTCGAGGGCGTTTCACAATGACCAGATGGGTCGATTCCTCCAGGCCCTCGCCGAAGCCGCAGGCTTCACTCGCGCCCTCCCTATGAATACGGGAGCGGAGGCGGTCGAGACCGCGATCAAAGCCGCTCGCAAGTGGGGCTATGAAGTGAAGGGTGTCTCGGAGAACCGTGCCGAGATCATCGTATGCGAAAACAACTTCCACGGGCGCACGACCACGATCGTGGGCTTCTCCTCGGAAGAGCAGTATCGCGACGGATTTGGTCCGTTCGCGCCCGGATTCAAGTTCATTCCGCACGGTGACGCCGGACGCGCTCGAGGCCGCGATCACGGACGAGACGGTCGCCTTCCTCGTTGAACCCATCCAGGGTGAGGGTGGGATCGTCGTGCCCCCGGACGGCTTCCTGGCCCGAGCCCACGAGATCTGTCGGGCCAACCGCGTGCTGTTATTGAACGACGAGATTCAAACGGGCCTCGGCAGAACGGGCAAGCTGTTCTGCGGGGACTGGGACGGAACTCGTGGCGACATCCTGATCGTGGGCAAAGCACTCGGCGGTGGCGTGTATCCCGGTGTCCGGCATCCTCGCGAACGATGAGGTGATGGACGTCTTTCACCCGGGAGACCACGGCTCGACGTTCGGAGGCAATCCGCTCGGCGCGGCCGTCGGCCTGGCGTCCCTCGGGGTGATTCTCGAAGAAGATCTGCCGAACCGATCCCAGGAACTCGGATCGTGGTTCATGGATCGGCTGCGCCAGATCGACTCGCCGCACGTCAAGGAAGTACGTGGCAGGGGCTTGATGATCGGTCTGGAGATCGAGGCGGAATCGGGAATGGCCAGACCGTTCTGCGAGGCCCTCAAGGAACGCGGAGTGCTTTGTAACGACACGCACCACCACACCGTCCGCATCGCGCCCCCGCTCGTGATCGAGCGAGAGACGCTGGAGGGGGCGCTTCCGGTCTTCGAGGAGGTCTTGTCGCCTGGTGTGGTAGCGTGACGGGCCTGTCCTGACGCCCTGATGCTGCACGGGCGCCGGAGGAAACTCTCCCCGGCGCCCGGATCTGTTGCCTGCCTGCCGCAGCTAAGGCTGCACGATGGTGGCCGAGACGATCGTGACCGGCTCGACCGGAACGTTCTGCATGCCCCCGGCATTTCCCGTCTGCACCGCCGCGATCGCGTCCACCACATCCATACCCTCGAGCACGGTGCCGAACACGGTGTACCCCCACTGATTCGGGCTCTCGGGATTCTCGCCGAAATTGAGGAACGTGTTGTCCGCGTGGTTGATGAAGAACTGCGACGAGGCACTGTGCGGGTCCCCGGTTCGAGCCATGGCGATCGTGCCGCGCGCGTTGGACAGGCCGTTGTCTGATTCGTTCCGAATCGTCTCCCGCCCGCCGTCGCGCATCGCGAGATCCGCCTCGTGGCCACCGGCCTGGATCATGAAGTCCGGAATTACTCGATGGAAGATCAGACCATCGTAATGACCCGCCTCGACGTAGGCGAGGAAGTTGTCCACGCTGAGCGGCGCCTGGTCCGGATAGAACCCGATCAGGACGTTTCCCATGCTCGTCTCGAGCTGCACTCGCGGTCCTTTGACTTCCGGCTGCTGCATGGTCTCGTCCTCTCCCACATCGGTTTCTGTCTTCGATTCCTGTGACTGCGCGCAGGCGGCCGCGACCGACACCGCCACTGCCATGGTCGTCGCCTTCAGTATTCCGCTCTTGATCATCAACGGTCATCCTCTTCCCGGTTCAGGATTCTCTCGAACGTCTCGCGATCGATGTTCCCCGCCTGCAGCTGGCGTAACCCGGCGAGCTGCCGCCGCAGAATGTCGATCACGTCGTCCACGATTTCCTGGGCCGCCTCCTTGGAGCGGGGCTGCCCAGCGTACTCCGAATAGTCTATCGGCTTCCCGAACGCCAGCCAGATGTGCTTGAACAGCCTCGGAAAAGAGCTTCCGACAGGCAGCACATCATGCAGGCCGTCCACGGTTACCGGCACCACTCTGGGCTGGTTCGCCAGCACCACGAACCCTGCTCCCGCCCTTCCTTTCCGGATTTCGCCGTCCCGCGACCGTGTGCCTTCGGGAAAGAGCACCATCGTTCCACCTTTGGACGCCCTGATCATTCGATGCAACGCGCGGCTGTCCCGACGACCGGCCTTCACGGGGATGCACTTCCAGTTGTCCGCCCACCAGGCCCAGAAGCGGTTCTTGAAGAAGTTCTCCTCTGCCGCCGGATTCCACGGCGTCAGGTACGGTTTGAGCAGCGAGGGCCCGAGATAGGCCGCCGTCCCCACCAGGAAACTGTCGATCATCGTCTGGTGATTCGACAACAGCAGCACGTTGCGCTGCCGCGGCACGTTTCCTCGCCCGATCACGGTTGCCCGATTCAGCACATAGAACACGAGTCCGAGGAACAGCACCGTGACGTGTGTGGTCACGTAGCGGGTCAGCGGCCAGAAGAAGTGGAAGACCGGTCCGCGGTAGTCCGCCCTGTAGGGTTCGCCCATAAGTCCCTCGTTCGGCGCGATCATCTTGCCCCAGAACAGGGGCTCGGCAATATCAGCCAGCCTCGGGAATCGTGCCAGACGCTTTCTTCGCCGCGCCCAAACCCTTCCCCACCGGTACTCGCCTCACCTTACGCGGGATAGCATATTGCCCACGCGCAGCCAAGCGTCCGAAACGCATGGCCAGGATGATCCTTCGACTCTCCGCCACGGAGCGGTCGCAACCCACAGAGAGACCCTTATGATGTCGCCCGCCAGCACCGGTAACGAACACCTTCGGAGCCCGCCGCGCGCTTCAACTGCCGGACGGTTCCTCTGCCTCGATATTCGATCTCCAGGCCCTGGCGAGAGCGGGTGTTGGTCGGGTCGAGAAGCTGCCGTTCTCGATTCGCCTGCTTCTCGAGAACCTTCTGCGGCACGAGAACGGGACCACCGTGACGTCGGACGACATCGAGGCGCTCGCGGCCTGGGACCCGTCCGCCGAGCGTGAGATCTCGTTCATGCCCGCCCGAGTCATCCTGCAGGACTTCACAGGGGTGCCGGCGGTAGTCGACCTCGCGGCCATGCGCGACGCGATCCTCGAGATGGGGGGCGATCCCGATCTGATCAATCCCCATCTTCCGTCAGAACTGGTGATCGATCATTCGGTGCAGGTGGACAGCTTCGGAAAGCTGGCGTCCCTGTTCATCAACTCAGAAAAGGAGATGGAACGGAACCGGGAGCGCTACCTGTTCCTCCGCTGGGGACAGCAGGCGTTCGGCAACTTCAGGGTCGTCCCCCCGAGCACCGGCATCGTCCACCAGGTCAACCTGGAGTATCTGGCGCGGGTGGTGTTCGACACCGGGAGCGGCGAGGGGCGGGTGCTGTACCCGGACACCCTGGTGGGCACTGACAGCCATACGACGATGATCAACGGGCTCGGCGTGCTCGGGTGGGGGGTCGGCGGGATCGAAGCGGAGGCCGCCATGCTCGGCCAGTCGATCAGTTTCCTTGTTCCCGAGGTCGTGGGCTTTCGGTTGCACGGGACGCTCCCCGAGGGTGCCACGGCCACCGACGTCGTCCTGCGGGTGACCGAGATGCTCCGGGCGAAGGGAGTCGTGGGCAAGTTCGTCGAGTTCTACGGGGAAGGCCTCTCCTCTCTTTCCCTGGCCGATCGGGCAACCATCTCGAATATGTCGCCCGAGTTCGGAAGCACCTGCGCGATATTTCCGATCGATGCCGAGACGCTGGCTTACCTTCGCTTCTCGGGACGGGACGACGACCACGTCGCAACGGTCGAGGCCTATGCCCGCGCCCAGGGCCTGTACCACACCGCAGATTCGCCCGAGCCCGACTTCACCGATACGGTGTCCCTCGATCTTGGCACGGTCGAGTCGAGCCTGGCCGGACCGAAGCTGCCGCAGCAGCGGGTGCCCTTGACGCGCGTGAAGGAGTCTTTCGAAGAGGTGCAAGCCGCTCATGCTGCGAACCGCAGCGATGGCGGGACCGGTGCAGGCCCCAGCGCACTGCCCGTCACGATGGTCGACCTCGAAGACCGGCCGATCTCCTTCGATCTGAAAGACGGTGCGGTCGTGATCGCGGCGATCACGAGTTGCACCAACACGTCCAACCCGAGCGTGATGGTCGCGGCCGGACTGCTGGCACGGAACGCCGTGGCCCGCGGGCTGAAGCGAAAGCCCTGGGTGAAGACGAGCCTCGCCCCGGGCTCGAAGGTGGTCACCGAATACCTGACCGCCGCGGGCCTTCTCCCTGCGCTGGAGGAGCTGGGATTCGCCGTTGTCGGCTATGGCTGCACCACTTGCATCGGGAACAGCGGCCCGCTGCCCGCACCGATCGCCGAGGCCATCAGGGACGGCGATCTCATGGCGGCTGCGGTTCTCTCGGGAAACCGAAATTTCGAGGGTCGAGTGAATCCACACACCCGAGCCAACTACCTGGCGTCTCCGCCGCTCGTGGTCGCTTATGCGCTTGCCGGCCGTATGGACCTGGATCTGACGCGCGAGCCGCTCGGCCAGGACCGCCAGGGCAAGGACGTCTTCCTGCGGGACCTCTGGCCCTCACAGCAGGAGGTCCGTGACACGATCCGGACGTCGGTCCGCACGGAGCACTTTCGGGAGCAGTACGCCAGCGTGTTCGACGGTGACGAGGACTGGCGCGCCCTCCCTGTCCCTGCCGGCAATCGATACGCCTGGGTAGAGGACTCCACGTATGTGCGGCAACCGCCGTTCTTCGATTCCATGTCCAGAGAGCCGGAACCGCTGCAGAACGTCAGCGGGGCCCGCGTCCTGGCTCTGCTCGGCGACTCCGTGACCACCGATCACATCTCGCCCGCGGGAGCGATCGCACAGGATTCGCCGGCAGGCCGCTACCTGATGGAGCATGGAGTGCCCCCTGGCGACTTCAACTCATACGGCTCCCGGCGTGGCAACCACGAAGTCATGATGCGAGGCACCTTCGCCAACGTGCGGCTGCGAAACCGTCTCGTCCCCGGAGTCGAAGGAGGCTTCACCCGCCATATCCCGTCCGGCGAACCGATGTCGATCTTCGACGCGGCCATGCGCTACGAGGGGGAGGGCGTGCCGCTCATCGTCCTGGCGGGGAGTGAATACGGAACGGGATCGTCTCGCGACTGGGCGGCGAAAGGACCTCGTCTACTCGGGATCCGGGCGGTGATTGCCCAGAGCTACGAGCGGATTCATCGCAGCAACCTGATCGGCATGGGCGTGCTGCCGCTCCAGTTCGCCGCCGACCAGACCGCCGAGTCTCTCGGTCTCAGCGGTGCCGAGATCTTCGACGTGACCGGTATCGACGGAGCCCTCACACCGGGCGACCACGCGGCGGTCAGAGCCTCGGCAGACGACGGAACGACCATCGAGTTCGACGCGATCATCCGCCTCGACACCGAGGTGGAAGTCGAGTACTACCGCAACGGAGGCATCCTGCAGACGGTGCTGAGACAGCTGGTGTGACGTCTTCGCGCGCGGGCCTGACCCTTGCAGATAGAATGCGGCGTCCCACGACCCGCCCAACCCATGAACGGAGTGACCGATGACCACTATCGGAGTTAGACATTTCGCGATCCTCGCGGCCTTGCTGGCTGCGGCGTGTTCGTCCGCGCCACCGCCCGAAACGGCTCCCGTTCCGGTCCCGGTCGTCGAGATGGCTCCGCCGCCCGCCGGCCTTCTCACCGCACCTCAGGCCGCGGTTGATCATGCCGGAATGGTGGAGCTGACCGGCACCGAGATGGGAACGATGTGGACGTTCGAGAATCCACCACTCGATTACTGGGAGGAAACGTACGGATTCCGGCCGAGCTCGGAATGGCTCGAGCACGTGCGCCTGGCATCGGTCCGCTACGGGGGCGGTTGCTCCTCGTCGTTCGTGTCGGCGGATGGACTCGTGATCACGAACAACCACTGCGCCCGCGGCTGCATCGACGCCGTTTCCACGGACGAGAACGACTATCTCAACGACGGGTTCTACGCGGCGACCCAAGCGGAAGAACTGGTCTGCCCCAACCTGTACCTCGACCAGTTGATCGAGATTGAGGACATCACGACGGAGCTCCGCGCCGTGGCGCAGCCCGGCATGTCCGACGCCGAAATCAATGCGGCACGCGATGCCCGCGGCGAGGAGCTGACCGACGCTTGCGAGGCCGATACGGGTCTCGAGTGCCAGGTCGTTTCGCTCTTCCACGGCGGCCAGTACAAGCTGTACAAGTTCCACCGGTACTCGACGGTCAAGCTCGTCTTCACACCCGAGATGCAGGCGGCCTTCTTCGGCGGGGACGCGGACAACTTCACGTATCCGCGTTACGATCTCGACATCAGCTTCGTGCGCGCCTACGACGAAGACGGCGAAAGCCCGGCCTCGACTCCCCATTACTTCGAGTGGGACCCGGACGGAGCGGCCGAGGGCGAGCTGGTGTTCGTGACCGGGAACCCGGGCTCGACCGCCCGGCAGATCACGCTGTCACAGTACATGTACCAGCGGGTCGTCTTTCACCCGATGATTCTGGACTTCTTCGACCAGCGCCTGGAGATCATGCACGCCATCCAGGCCAGCGATCCCGAGCGGGGCCGGGCGATGCAGAACCAGATCTTCGGATTCGAAAACACCCAGAAGCTGTATCGCGGTCAGCTGGGCGGCCTGAGAGACGTGGAGCTCACGGCTCGGAAGATCGCCTGGGAGAACGAGTTCAGGGCCGCCGTCGAGGCGGATCCGACGCTGGCCGCCGAGTTCGGCGACGTGTGGGACCGTATCGCGGAGATCAACGAGAGCATGGCCGAGCTCGCGCCCACGGTCTACCTGAACAATCCGAATTTCCTCAACCCGTCTGCGCACCTGCAGATGGCAGGGCAGCTGGGGCAGTACATCCAGATGCTGGCCATGCCCGAGGACCAGCGTCCCCGCAACTTCGATCGAATGGAAGAGGGCATTCGCGACCCGGGTGAGATGCACATGGATCAGTCTCTCGGGATGCTCGCGGGACGCCTGGCGCTGGCTCAGAAGTGGCTGCCGGCCGGCGCGGTGCTCGTGCAGGCTGTCCAGCCGGGCGAGACGCCCGAGGCGGCGGCCAAGCGACTGATCGAGTCCTCGCAGATGGGTGACGCGGTCTACCGTCAGTCCCTCATCGACGGTGGTGCGGCGGCCATGCAGGCGAGCACGGATCCGCTCGTCGAACTGGTTCGCGCCATGCGGGCGGAGCAGCAGAGCGTGCTGGGCGCCTGGCAGTCGGCCAATGCCTCCGAGGAAGTCCAGAACGAGCGCTTCGCGTCGGCACTGTTCGCCGTGTACGGAACCGACCTGCCGCCCGACGCCACGTTCACGTTGCGTATCACCGACGGGGTCGTGCAGCGCTATCAGTTCAACGGCACGTATGCCCCGGCTCAGACCTCGATCTACGGGCTGTACGGCCGGGCCGAGGAATTCGGGAACGAGATGCCATGGACGCTCGCGCCTGCTTTCGAAGAGGCGAGAGGCACAGTGGACATGGGCGTTCCGATCAACTTCGTGTCGACGAATGACATCACGGGCGGCAACAGCGGCAGCCCGGTGATCGACCAGGAAGCACGCTGGGTAGGCATCGCGTTCGACGGCAATGTCGAATCTCTGCCGAACGAGTTCCTGTTCGCCGCTCCGAACGGACGCACGGTGTCGGTCCACTCCGCCGGGATCACCGAAGCCCTGCGGAGCGTCTACCACGCAGACGAGTTGCTCGACGAGTTACTGAGCGGCTCCAACTGAGATCCGTGAAACGGGACAACATGGCTGGCCGTGTCGAGTCGTGTTGTCCCGAATTCATGAACGACGAGGGCCCTCTTGAGCGGAGCCCCGGCGACCGGGCGGTCGTCGGGGCTATGCTTTGCACGGCTGCCTGAAGTTCCTTCCGGAGGACTACATCCTCTTGTAGGCCGGGCCGCTTCCTCCCTCTCTCGGTGTCCACCGCGGACCAAGCACGTCGGTCGCCTTGCAGTCGATACAGTTGGGAGCATTCACGACGAGACCGTCCTCCCCCGTCTCATAGACGCCCGCGGGGCACATGTGCTCGTAGAATGCCTGCACCTCGGACGGCAGGTCGAATGGCGAAATCAGGTGCGAGGGGATGTCATCCCGCGTCGCGTTCCCGGAGCGGAACACCGCGTCGACCTTGCTGAGCGTGTAACCGCCATCGGGCGAAAACTCGCGGGCCGATACGACCGTTCTCAGCTCGTCCGCATCCTCGTCCACGGAGATCCGCTTCCTGGGCCAGCGCCCACCCGTGACCATCGAGATCGCCGACCGGAGACCGCCGCGGTAGAAACCCGACTTGAACGCATTTCGCATGTTCCGGCTGCGATACAGGTCACGTGATATCGAACTCGCGCGAACCATGTCGTCGTACGGTGCGAGAGCGGCGCGATCGGATGCCCCGCTCTTGAGAGCCTGGAAGGTCGCCCTCGCGGCGTAGATTCCCGAGAACATCGCGTAGTGGATGCCCTTGAGACTCGGCACATCCACGAAACCGGCCGCGTCCCCGGCGATCAACACGCCGTCCCCGTGAAGGCGCTCGGGAATGGCGTAGTACCCGCCTTCGGGAATCGTGCGGGCTCCCCACTCCAAGCACTCTCCTCCGCCGAGGATCTGACGCACGAGAGGATGTCCCTTGAGCCGTTGCAGGAGTTCGTGCACATCGAGCGTGCTCTGCCGGTAGTCGAGACCGACGACCAGGCCGAGCGACACGAGGTCGTCCCCCATCGGGTAGATCCAGCTGCCGCCGAACGCGTCCCGCGGCAATGGCCAGCCGAGCGTGTGGATGACCCTGTCCAGCGGCCGGTCCACCTGCCACAACTCCTTGACTCCGAGAGCGAAGATCTGGGGATTGGCAGAGCCGACCTCCTGGCTCCGCAGCCACGACTGGCTGAGAGGACCGCGACTTCCCTCCGCGAGTACGGTAACCCGCGCGCCCAGATCCATCGCCGGCATGAAGCCGCTACCGGGGTCCCCCTCCCGGTTCAGCCCTGCGGGCGCCGTGCGCGCTCCGACGACCCGGTCCCCCTGCACGAGCAGAGCGTCCGCCGGAAAGCCAGTAAACACGTTGACTCCTGATTCCTCCGCCTTTCCGCCCAGCCATTGCACGACTTCGCAGATGGAGGCCACGTAGTTCCCGTGGTTTCGCATCGGGGGAGGCGTCGGGATCTTCCGCTTCCCGGCCTCGGACAGCAGGTAGACACTCTCCGACGGCACGGCTCCTCGAAACGGAAGGTCCTCGCTCCCGATTCCCGGGAAGAGCTCGAGAAAGGCCGAGGGATTCACGACGGCGCCCGACAGACAGTGTTCCCCAAGTGCCGCTGCTTTCTCCAGGACTCCGATCTCGATCTCTCCCAGATCCCCACCCTGCTGGGCATCCTCCGCGGCCAGCCGAGACAATTCGATGGCGCAGGCGAGCCCCGCCGGGCCCCCACCGACGATCAATACATCGAGCGGCACGGCCTCCTCACCCGGCGCCTCGTCGACCAGGAAGCGGGAGAGGGGCAGATCGGGCTGGTAGGCGGATGGGAGAATCTCCGAACGGCCCGTTGGCTCTGTCGGGGTCATATCCAGTTTCTTCCTGTGCTTGCGGTCGCGGCTGTCGGTCGAGCAAAATGGGCGTTCGCCCAAGGGGTGTCCAGACGAGCAGGCGTGATCTCCTGCGGGAACCGCGCGACACCAGAGAAAGAACGAAACCGGAGATATGCCAGATTGAACCAGGTCGCAGTCGAGTCGAGGCCGCTTGTTTCCCGCGCCATCATTCGCTTCCTCAAGACCGAGTCGGCGGGTGGAGTCGTCATGATGAGCGCCGCCGCCGTGGCCCTCATCGTCGCGAACACGCCGCTCCGGGCTGCCTACGAAGATCTTTGGCAGACGTACGCGGGGCTGGTATTGGGCGATTGGGCGCTGAAGATGTCCCTGCTTCACTGGGTCAACGACGGCTTGATGGCGGTGTTCTTCTTCCTGGTCGGCCTCGAGATCAAGCGCGAGATCCTGTTCGGTGAGCTGGCCTCGTTGAGACGGGCGGCACTCCCCGTCGTCGCGGCCATCGGGGGAGCCGTCGTTCCGGCCGGGCTCTACTGGGCGTTCAATCGCGGGGGGCCTTACGTCAACGGTTGGGGCGTGCCCATGGCGACGGACATCGCGTTCGCCGTGGCGATCCTCGCGCTGCTCGGGAGCCGCGCCCCGCTGTGGATCAAGACCTTCGTTACGGCCCTCGCCATTGCCGACGATCTGATGGCCGTCCTGGTGATCGCGATCTTCTATTCAGGGAACATCGACCTGACGGCGCTCGCGCTGGCCGGAGGTGGGCTGGCCATCATGTTCGTGCTGAACCGGTCCGGTGTCGAGCGGCCTCTCGCGTACGTCGTACCCATTCTGATCGTGTGGTATTTCGTGTATCAATCGGGCATTCACGCGACGATCGCCGGAGTGGCGGCGGCCGCCATGATCCCGGCCGGGCGGAAGCGGGACACGGCAACCGACACCACGGATTTCAGCCAGTCGCTCGAGATAGCGACCACGTCGCTCGTGGAAATCCAGAGCGAGGCCCATCAGGAGCGCCAGGCCGAGTGGGAAATCAAGGACCTCCTGGAGGAGGCGCTCACCGAGATCGCGGATGAGGCCCAGGAGTCGTCCGCGACGCTATACCGCATGGAGCACGCGATCCATCCGTGGGTGGCCTTTCTGGTCCTCCCCGTCTTCGCCTTCGCGAACGCGGGAATTGCCGTTCCGGCGGTGTCCGCCGCGGACTTGCTGGGACACCCGCTGCCCCTCGGGATCATCGTAGGGCTGTTCGTCGGCAAGCAGCTGGGCATTACCGGGTTCACGTGGCTGGCCGTTCGGCTCGGACTGGGCGCTCTTCCCGAAGGAGCGCGCTGGCGAACGCTCTGGGGCGGCGGACTTCTGGCGGGAATCGGTTTCACGATGTCCATATTCATAGCCTCGCTCGCGTTCACGGACTACGAAGCGCTCAGCCTGGCCAAGCTCGGCATCATCGTCGGGTCGCTTCTGTCGGCGATCGCGGGAATCATCGTTCTCCGAACCGCTGCCCCGTCAGACCCTGAGGCGGGCGTGGACGTAGCGTGATCTCTCCCTTGGTGAGAGGAGTCGCGAGTCTCCTGGTCTGGGTGGTGTGGCAGATCGTCGTCGTCCTGTGGACGCCGGTCGTCGGGATCGCCCTGCTCCTCACCGGGTGGTGGGACCGGCCGCGCTGGATCGCCGGTCGCAGTCTTCCGGTTCGGAGCTCAAATCCTGATCGCCCTGAATCCGTTCTGGAGCGTCCGTGTGATAGGGGACGTCCCAGACAGGAGCTCTCACCCCTTCGTCGCCGTGGCCAACCATGAATCTCTCGCCGACATCATCCTGATCGGATGGCTTCCGTGGGACATGAAGTGGCTGTCCAAGTCGTCCATCTTCCGGGTTCCGTTCCTCGGCCAGATGATGCGGATGGCAGGCGACGTCGGAGTGGAGAGAAGTGACGCCGGAAGTCGCGGTGCCTCGTACAACGGGCTTCGAAGGTGGCTTCGACGGGGAGCGTCGATCATGATCTTCCCCGAGGGCACGCGCTCGCGGACGCATCGAGATGCTTCCTTTCCGAAATGGAGCCTTCCGGTTAGCGATCGAGACGGGCGCTGCCGATCCTTCCGATGGCCGTGCATGGAACACGGACGGCCATACGCAAGGGGTCGATGAAGTTCGGAAACGCTGACGTCGTGGTGAGGATCCTGGATCCCGTGCCAACAGTGGGAATGGACGGTAAGGACCTGGACGATCTGCGAGCCGGGATCAGGCGGGATATCGAGGAGGCGCGCGCCGCACTCGCCCACGAGTACGGAACCGCCTGCGACCCGGCGGCGCCCCTTCCTTAGGGATTGTGCCGCTGAAGAATCTCCAGCACGTCGGGCACCGGCAGAGCTTCGGCGCGGCGGCCACGGTAACCCACGACGGTCGTTGCCCTGAACAGAGGAGTTCAGCACCGCTTCCTCCACCGCCTCGGCCGCCGCAACGAACAACCGGGTCAGGAGCTCCCCATCCGCCAGTTCCACCGCACCCCGGTGCGTTGAGAAAGCGATCGCGTAGTCGCCCGATCCATGCGACATCCAGGATCCCGTCCGAGCGATTCCCGCGAATGCCCTCTCGGCAACACGCTCCAGCTCTCGATGTGCGAGCGGAGCGTCGGTGGCGATCACGATCATGACCGAGCCACCCTCACGGTCGTCGCGCCTGGACCCTTCCGGTCCGTCAGAGGTGAGAATCCGGCCCACCGGGACGCCCGCAACCGTGAGAAGCCCCCGTAGTTCGTCTGCACGAGCGCGCCGAGGGTGTATCCGCCCGACGCATCCGAAAGCCGCCTGGAGGACGTCCCGATTCCACCCTTCCAACCGAGGGCCCGCGTACCCGTCCCGGCTCCCACCGATCCCTCTTCGACAGGCCCGCTCGCAGCCGTCCGCAGGGCTTCCCGAACGTGTACCGGGCGGATGGGGCGAGCGCGGATGTCGCTCAGGTAGCCGTCGTTTGTCTCACCGACGACCGGGTTGATGGACGTCACCCCGGCGTTCGCCGCATCTGCCAGCAACGTGTCGACAAGCGCATCGGCCGCCCGAAAGACGCTCAGCGTTCCCGTGAGGAGAATCGGGGTCTCGATGCGGCCCAATTCGTTGACCTGACTGAGGCCCACCAACTTGCCGAAACCGTTCCGAACGACGATCGCACCAGGAACCTTGCTCGGCGAAGACGTTGCCGCCATGCGGAAGAACGGCCGTCACGCCCGTTCGGATGGAGTCTCCCTCGACGACCGTGCTGTGACCGACCCGCACTCCCTCGACGTCGGTGATGGAATTCAGCGGTCCGGGATCGAGGACCCCGATTTCGATGCCCACGTCGCGCGCCCGAGGCCTCGCCTCTTGCCCGTCGGCCAGGGAAGGCCACAATGCCAGAGCCAGAACGATTACGCGCATCCCGCAAGCAGCGCGGGAGCCCTGCCTCATGGGCGTTCGCACCCAGAACGAGTGAATTCCCGCTCGACGTCCTGAACGCCGGAATACAGGCGCTCGTCCCGTGTAGCGAGTTCGTCGGGCAAACGTCCTCGGAAGTTGGCCCTGCCCTGTACGTTGTAGGAAATCCACCGGTCGTCCACCTCTACGTAACCCGCCCGCAGGTCCCCACACGTCGCCTGACCTCCGTCCTCCGCCACCGCCAGCCCATAATACCGACTGATGGATTCGAGGAGCGAGTCGCCGAGGCGCTCCATGTCCTGAACGGAGGCCGCGGCGGGCAGGGAGTCTGCCGCTGGTGGAGAATCGACCGGCCCCTCGACCGACGACGGGTCCGTCTCTGCGGGCATATCGACTTCGGGAGGCTCAGCCAATCCTTCACCGGCATCCACCGCCGGAGCCGGTGTGGTGTCCGACGGTCCCGCATCCCCTGCGTCCGGTCCTGAAGGCAGCACGAACACGAGTATACTCACGACGATCGCCAGGGCGACCAACACACCGCCCACCACCCACGAACGACGTGGTTTCGTCTCCCGCGGAGGCGCAGCCCGTTCCTCCGGCCCGGCGTCCGGCTCGACTTCGCGCGCCGCAGTGGAAGCCTCTTCGTCCTCGTCGTCGACCTCGTCCTCATCTTCGTCGCGCACATCCAACGCCAACTCCGCCTCGGGCGCCTTGAGAGCGTCACCAATCTCGGCCTCGTCCCATTGCGGCTCGATCTCTTCGATGTCCACCGACTCGTCTACCTGAGCCGCGACATCCGCCGTCTCCACCTCCGTGACGAACGACTCGAGGTCCACGTCCTCGAGCAGGGGCAGCGAGACCTCATCGGCCGAGCCCCCGTCATCCCACCCGGGCTCGGGCAAGTCGGTGTCGGTCTCCTCGTCTGGCTTCGCCGAGGTCTCAACCAGATCATCCAGGACCGGCAGCGAGAACTCCGCCGCGGCTGCATCCAACTCGGCCAGCGTCTCCTCCAGCTCGAAACCCGACGCCTCGTGCTCGCCCGAGAGCTCTGGACCCGAATCGAGCGGCAGGATCGGCGGCACGCCAGCCTCATCGCTACTTCCGGCGTCACCGGCAAGCTCGCCGCTCGGCTCGGGCAGGTCTGCAGAATCGGTCTCAGTCGCCTCGGGCAGCACCGCGAAATCGATCTCATCCGGCTCGGCCACGTCGGTCGGCGGCTCAGCATCCACGAGAGACTCTGGCTCTGCCTCGAGCTCGGCGGGCAATTCCCGATCCGGCTCGGGTCGGGGGGGGGGATCCCGATCGATCGCGTCGGCTGTCTCTACGTTGACCCAGTCCATACGCGAGCGGCGAACTCCCCGAGCCAGCAACGATTCGTTGCTTACCATTTCGAAGAATGGCAGCGGCACGTCGCCGGCCAGCCCGTTGCGCGTGCGCCGGAAGCAGCCCCCGGCCGGCTCCGCGTGGTCGGTGACGAACAGCAGCGCTATCTGCCACGGCTCCGGGAAGTGTCGTTCGTGCGTCTGAAGATCCTCGGCCGTCAACTCGACTGGACCCGTCGCGTGCCTGTGATACCAACCCGCGAGCACTCCCCGGAGGCGGTCGACCTCGAGCTGCATAGCGACGAGAGCCTCTCCGCGAATCTGCTCAGGATCCTCTTCGCTCAGCGGGAACTTCGAGGGAACGGCCGCACTGACGATCACGTACCGACGCCCGGTATCCGGATCCTCGCAAAGGTCGCCGACGAGAAAGCCCAGCGGCTCCTGGCCCGCGGTCGCGGCCCAGACATGCTGGTGGATCGCCTTCAACACCCTCTGGTCGATGAAGACGTCATACGAGCCAAGGCCCGCCTCCCGCGATGGAGGGGGCAAGGGCTTCCAGTGCACGCTACGCAGGAGGGGACGCGGTTTCCAGACGTGGTACGCGTTCGTCTCAAGCTGCTCGTCGCCCGGCACTCTCCACTCGGGAGATTCGGATGACCCCTCGCGACGATCTTCGTTCATTCCCACTCCGCCAGCGATTGCCCGGCCTTCGGCCTTTCGGCCCGGTAACCATCGTCTTCAGACCCCAATCGAAAGCCTGTTCGCTCAACCGGCAAGATGGGGGCGATGAAACAACGTACTGCCTTTGCGGTGTTGACACGCATACGAACTGCCGCGAGTGTCGCGCCTTCGGCCACTGCTGAGCGGTGTAGAACCATGACAACGGGAGCCAACATGCGACGTCTTGTGGTCGCCGCTGTCCTTACGATCATCCTGCATGCGTCCATCATGCCCACGGAGGGGCTCGCCCAGGGCAGGTTCGACCCGCGCCGGGAGGCGCGATTCATGATCGATGCGAACCTCGCCTACACGCTGATCACCGGAGACGTCGGCGACAGCATCGACGGCGGACCGGGCGTGGAGCTCGCGGCCCTGTATCAGCTCGGGAACGTCCCCGTGCGGCTGGGTGCTGGAGCCGGCTACTCCCGCCACGGCATACAGGATGTCGATGGTTCGGCGAACCGATACGACATCTTTGCTGTCGCTGACCTGCTCCTGTTCAGCGAAGAGACCGAGATGATTCCGTATATCCAGGGGCGAGTGGGCTGGATGCAACTCGCCAACGACGTGGGCGGGGTCTCCACCAAGATCAGTGGACTGGAGGCGGCGGCCGTGGTAGGCGTCGACATTCCCGTCGCGGAGAGCATCTCGATCGATGTCACCGGCATGTTCGGTTGGTTCAGCGGCGGCGATCTTGTCATTGACGGCATCTCCGATCCCGGCACATCGAGATCGGGATCGATCTTCTCTATCCGCGCCGGCGCCTTCTTCTTCTTCTGAAGAGGACCGCGCGCGTCACGTGAGTTCCTCTGGCGTCGGGCCGCCGAGCCGACGCTGAGCGGGTCGTGCCTCCAGCAGCGATTCGGTGAATTCGAGTCTCTGTTCCAGCTGCTGGATCTTCAAGTTCTGAGTCTCCAGCAACGTCTTGACGTGCTCGTGGTGGAGCTTGTCATCGACGACCTGCTGCCTGGCGAGGGCGTTGGCCTCCATGACGTTTCCAAGTCGCTTGGTCAGCGGCCGGAAGATCAGGACTCCGGCGAAGGACAGGATGAACGTGATCGGTACCAGGGCGATGAAGAACTCTTCCATACGGTCACTCCTCAGGGGTCCGGCGGGGTCACTCGTAGCGAAGCGACTCGACAGGATCCAGCCGCGCGGCCTTACGGGCGGGCAGGAACCCGGAAAGTAGTCCGATCAGCATTAGGATCGAACCGCACGCTGCGGTAATGGTCCACGACAACTTCGGGTTGGCGATGTAGTTCATGGCCGGATTGGAAGCCGGTATGGCATCCACGAGGAGGACGGCCAGCACGGAAAACGTCATCCCGGCCAGGCCTCCGAGCAGAGAAATGGCCAGCGCTTCGAACACGAACTGGGCCATGATGTGGCTCTTCCGCGCGCCGACGGCCAGCTTGATGCCGATCTCCCTCGTTCGCTCCTTGACTACGACGTACATGATGTTCGCGACACCGACTCCTGCGACGATGAGCGTGAAGACGCCAACCAGGCCCAGGAACATCTGGATGCCGAAGCCGATCGCCCGGGTCTGCTCCTCGCTCTCGATGAAGTCCCACATGGGCAGAGCGCGCTCGTCCGTCGGATCGAATTTGTGCTTCGCGCCCACCACCTCGTTGATCTCGCGCTTCGTGATCTCGGCCCGCTCGACGCTTCTCGGCCTGCAGAAGCAGGTGGTTGACGTACCGGTCACCATAGATCGCGCGGTAGGTCGAGGCCGGGATGATGGCCCGGTCCTCGTCCGGACCGTTGTTCATGCTGTCCTGGAACTTCGACTGCATGACGCCAACGACGGTGAACGGGATACCGTCCAGCTCCAGCATCTCCCCGACCGGGTCCCGAGGGCCGAACAGGCGAAAGGCGATCGAGTCGCCGAGAAAGAGGACGCGACGCCGCTCGGTCACATCGGCGTCGTTGATGAAGCGCCCCCCCCTCTTTGGATACATGCGACGCATGTCCGAGAAGGCCGGATGGACCCCTTCCATATAGGTCGTCGTGCGCACGTCGGCGTACTCGAGCGTAACACCCCAGCGACCATACGATGGGCTTGCCTCCTCGATCTGATCGACGAAGCGGACGATCAACCCCATGTCCTCCTCGCTCAGCCTTATCTGTCGCCCGCGCGGAAGCCCTTCGAACGGTTTCGTCGTCTGGCCACCGTATACCATGAAGATCCGTTCGCCGGCGTTGAGAAGACCACTGTTGATGGTGCGCCGCAGACCCTCACCGAACGCCAGCAGCAGGACGACTGCGATCGTGCCCCAGGTGATGGCAAACATCGTGAGCAACGCCCGCGTCTTATGGGCCCTCAGATCGCCCAAAAACTCGGTCAACAGGATTCGCCACATGGCTTTGAACCTAGCCCCTCAGACATTCGACCGGGTCCAGACCGGCCGCCTTGCGCGCCGGGAAGAACCCGGCAGCCATGCCCACGAGCCCGAGCAGCACCATCGTGACGACCGCGACGGCCGGCGAAATCTGAGGCGTTCCGATGAACTCCTCCATCTCTCCGAAAGAAACGAGCTTCACCAGGCCCAGTGACAGCGCGAAGCCGAGCGCCCCGCCGATCAAGACGATCGTCGTCGCCTCGAGGAAGAACTGGCGCAGAATGTCGCTCCGCCGGGCCCCGACCGAACGTTTGATCCCGATCTCCCGGGTTCGCTCGCGGACCACCACGTACATGATGTTCGCGACCCCAATGCCACCGACGGTGAGGGTGAAAGAGCCCACGATCGCGAAGAACATGTGAAAGCCGGCGAACAGGTACTCGAACATCTTCTCGAACTCCGTCGTGTCCCAGACCCCGAGGGCGTCATCGTCAGACGGATTGAACCTGTATTTTCGTCCGAGAACCTCGTAGACACGGCCCTCGACGCGTCGGGATGCGTCCGCACTCGCCGTCTGGTAGACGATGTTGTTCAGGTACACCTGACCGAACATCGCCCGGTGAGTAGACCCCGGGATGAACACCCGATCACGGTCACGCGAACTGTAGGACGAGCTCTGCTGCTTGGGCTTCATCACCCCGACGACCGTGAAAGGCGTCTCGCCGATCATGATCGTCCGGCCGACCGCATCCACGTCCCCTTCTCCCTCGAACAGGAAGTCTCTCGCCCGGTTTCCGAGGACCGCGACCCGTCGGCGGCCCTCGATGTCCTCCTGGTTGATGAACCGGCCGCCCATGTCCGGAATCACGTTCCGCATGTAGGTGTAGTCGGGCCACACACCGGCAACGTTGGGACGCAGGACCTGCCTGCCATTGCGGACCGGCGAATTCCAGCGACTGAATTCGGGACTGATTCGCTCGATTTCCGGGATCTGCTTCTGAAGGGTCCAGGCGTCGGCTTCCCGTAATCGGATCGAGCGGCCCTCGGGAAACCCCAGGTACGACTGCGTGGTCGTACCACCGAAGAGCATGACGACCCGATCGCCGAGTCCATGAAATCGCTTCTTGGTCTGTCGCTCGAGACCCACGCCGAACGCCAGGAGGACCACGACGGCCACGGTGCCCCACGTGATTCCCAGCAGCGTCAGCGTGGTGCGCAGTTTCTGGTTCCTGACGTCCGCCACGAACTGGCCGAGGGCAGCCGCCAATCGATTCACGCCGCCTCCTCCCGACTCACTCGATCTCTCGCGGCGGCGGCTCGACCACCAGCTCGCCCTCCTCGAGGCCGGTGATCACCTCAATGGTCAGCGCATCCGAAAGACCGGTCTCGATCACGCGGTCCTCCGTCTCTCCGCCCGGTAGCAGGACGGTGACCCTCGCCTCGTCATCTTCAAACCGGATGAGACGCTCGGGGAGGACCAGGACGTCGTCCCGTCGATCGATGATGACGTCCACATTCGCCGAATAACCGGCCCGCAGTACCGCACTCACCCACCTCCGTGAGGGTGACCTCGATCGGGAAGACGGTCGCGTTATCCTCCGTTCGCGCCTTCAGGGAAATCGAGTACACTTCACCGGTCACCACCGCATCCGGCAGGGCACCCACTTTGACATCGGCGGGCATCCCCTCACGCAGCTTTCCGACATCGATCTCGTCCACCGTACCGCGAAAGATCAGGTTGCTCATCGCCGCCATCGTGATCAGGACCGTACCCTCCTGAAACGCGCTCAACGGCACCACTGGATCTCCGCTCTCGACCCTCGTCTCCAGCACGAAACCGTCGATCGGGGATCGAATGACTCCCTCGATGTCTCGGTTCGCGATTCGCACCCGTCCGGTTTCGAGCAAGGCGACCCGCTCGCGAGCCATCTGAGCCTGCACCCTGGCCCGTTCGAAATCCCGCTCGGCGAGCTCCAGCTCTTCCTGCGTGATGAAGTCGCGCTCCCTGAGCTCCTGCTTCCTCTGGAGGTCGCGCTCCATGTTCACGAGCTCGATCTCCCGCAACTCCACCTGGCGACTCGACTCGGCGAGCTCGATCGGGGTCGGATTCGGCTTGACCTCGAGCAGCGGCGCGCCTGCCAACAAGTAGTCCCCGTCCTCGACGAAAAGCTCTCGGACCACTCCGGAGATCTGGGACTTCACGCTGATCTCGACGTCCGGCTCGATATTCCCGATCGCCAGCGCCTTCTGAACGATCGAGCCACGCGTGACCTCGATCGTGGTCGGTCCTTCGTCTCCGTTGCCACCGCGCAGCGACACGGCCGCGATCGCGCCAGCTACAACCACCAGGCCCACCAGCCCGATGGTCACCTTCGTTCGAGTCTTCATGGACCTCTCCAAACTGGCCAGCGGCCAGCAGACGCAGGCCACCACTCACCGCAGGGCGCGGTCACCCTGGAGGGACCGCAAGTGCCCTGCGCACCCTCACTGCCGGCCGGCAAGCCGGCCACGTGTGCTCATACGCGCGAGGAGGGGCTCGAAGTTTCATCCAGGACAGCGACCGGTCTCTACCGGCCGCGGCGTCGGCCCAGCGAAGAGCTTGGCCATGGCCGAAACCCCATAAAGCCAGGCCACCAGAAGGATGATGAACGGGCCCGTGGGAATGTCCAGCCCGACGCCGACGGACAACCCGTATGAGATGAACAGGCCCGCGGTAATGCAGAGACGCGGCTATGGCCGCGGCCAGCACCATCATGCGATCCAGACCCCCTGTCCAATGGCGGGCGATGGCGGCTGGAATCGTGAGGAGAGCGATGACCAGGATCACACCGACCACCCGAATCAGCACCACGACGGTCACCGCCGTCAGGCCGAGGAGGAGGAGGAACAGCGCCGACACGGGCACGCCGGCCACCCAGCTGAACTCTTCGTCGAAACATACTGCCTGAAGCGGATGATACAGGCGGATCACGACCAGTAGCAGAAACACGTCCAGGGCCGCCGTGAACCAGAGATAGGCTGGGGGAACGAAGAGGATGTTGCCGAACAGGTAGCTGAGAAGGTCCGGGGTCGCGCCGGGAGCCAAAGACGCGAAGACGATTCCGAGGGCCATGCCGACGGCCCAAACCATGGCGATCAACGTGTCCAGTCCCTGCCGGAGCCGGAGTTCGGCCACGCCGATTCCCAAGGCTGAGACCAGGCCGAAGGCCAGGGCACCGGCCATCGGTGGGAACCCGGCGAGATACCCGAGTCCGATCCCGCCGAACGCAGCGTGGGCCAACCCCCCGGAGACGGACGCGATCCGACGCGCGACCACGAACGTTCCCACGATTCCGCTGGCCACCGCTGCGAGCAGTCCGGCAGCGAGCGCCCGCTGAAAGAACTCGTACTCGAGGGCCCCCATCATGAACCACCGGCCGATTCGTGGGCTGGCAGCACCCGGTGCGGGTGACCGTGCGCCACCAGATCCACCGGGCACCCGTAGGCCACCTCCACCATTTCGTCTGTCAACTCGTGGGAGTGGTGGTAGTGCAGGCGGACGTTGAGACAGGCGATCGTCTTCACGTATCGTGAGATCACGCCGATGTCGTGAGAAACGAGCACGATCGTCATCAGATCGGACAGGCGGCCGAGGAGCTCGTATACGGAGCGTCCGATTCGGGTATCGACGCTGGCGGTCGGCTCGTCGAGGAGGAGGATTCGGGGTTCCGACGCGAGGGCTCTGCGCGATGAGGACGCGCTGAAGTTGCCCTCCCGACAGCCGGCCAATCTGCTCACCGGCCAATCCGCCGAGGTCCACCCGCTCCAGGGCTTCCAGGGCGGCCTGGCGAGAATCCCGCGATCGTTCCCGGCCGCCGAATCCCGAGTCGACCCATCCGGACCGTATCCAAAACGTCGATGGGGAAGCTCGCATCGAACCGGGCGTACTGCGGTACGTAGCCGATCACTCCCCGGCGCTCGGCGGGAGGGCGGCCGAATACCTCGACGGTGCCCTGATCCGGCCTCAACAGCCCCAAGACGATCTTGAGAAGAGTGGTCTTGCCGCCTGCGTTGGGGCCGATGATTCCCAGGAAATCGCCATCGTCGAGTCGAAGATCGACGGATTCCAGAACCCGAGTGCGCCCGTACGAATAGCTCACATCGCGCAAGAGGATCGGTGGGGGCGTCACGGCTTCACCTCCGCCGCCAACACGTGGACGGCCTCGTCGAACGCCGACGACCAGTCCCTGCGGAGCGGATCGAGCGGCACGGTCCGTCCGTTCAGTTCAACGGCAACGAGCAGCGCCGCTTCCGCCGAGAACTGCGGCTGAACGATGACGTTGGCGAGACCCAGGCTTCGGGCTCGCTCGACGATCGTCGCGAGCCTGGCGGGCCCGGCGTCACCGCTTCCGTGCTCGAGGATCGCCATCTGCTGCAGATCGTACTCGCGTGCGAGGTACCCCCAGGCGGGGTGCAATACGATGAAGGCCCCTCCCGTTCGGGGGCCCAGCAAGCTGTCGGCGACGCTCCCTCATGCGATTCATCTCGGCCATAAGATCCGCGAGCGACGCAGCCACCGACTCCGAGGCGGCCGGACGCGCCTCCTGCAGGGCCTCGGCGACACGAACCGCAATGCTTCGGGCGCACGGCAGCGAGAGCCAGATGTGCGGATCGTCTGGCAATACCTCGCAGGCCTCGGCGCCGGAAATTATGACGGCGTCGCCCTGCCCCAGCAGCCCCGCCAACCACGTGAGCTCCCATGCGAACGCCGGGTGGCCGACCGACACGTACAGATCGGCGGAGGATGCCGCCCGCACCCTTGAAAGCGATGGTTCGTACGTGACGGGACTCGCGCCAGGCGGAATCATGACGGTTACGTCAGCAATGTTGCCTGCCATGCGATCGACGAGACCCGCCAACGGAGCCACCGTCACAGTAACGCTCAAGCGATCGTCGGCGGTTTCGGAATCGCACCCGGACAGGGTGAACAAGAGGCCACCGGCGGCGCAGGCGGCGAAGCATCGCGTCCAGCCGCGAGTACGCATAGAATGGCGCATCAGTCGCGCACGTCTTCGTCCAGGGTATCAAGGGCTTGATTGGATGAACCATACTACTTCGAGACCCGGCGCGCTCGCGCTGACCCGGCGGATCACAAGGCGATGGGGCCTGCTCTCGCTCGGGCTGTCACTGGCGGCGGCCACTGGCTGCGCGAAGCGCACGCCGGACGTGGCGAATCGTCCCTTCGAGCCTGCCCCGACCCTCGTCCTGGTTTCCTTCGACGGTTTCCGCTGGGACTACCCCGACCGCGGAGTCAGTCCGAACCTGACGGCCCTGGCGGCGCGCGGAGTTCGAGCGGAGGGACTTGTCCCCGCGTTCCCGACCAAGACCTTTCCCAACCATTACACGCTCGTCACCGGCCTGGTACCCGATCACCATGGTCTCGTGGCCAACGCGATGTGGGACCCTGGCTTCGAGGGCAGCTTCTCGATGTCCAATCGGGATGCGGTTCAGGATGGTCGCTGGTGGGGAGGCGAGCCGGTGTGGGTGACCGCCGAGCGGCACGGATTGCGAACCGCTCCGCTTTTCTGGCCGGGAAACGAAGCAGAGATCAATGGGTTCTCGCCCTCGTACTGGGTGCCATTCGATGGCACGATGCCCAACGCCGCCCGGGTGCAGTGGGTCCTCGACCTTCTGGACAGGCCCGGAAATGAGCGACCGAGCTTCCTCACCCTGTATTTCGACGAGACCGACATCGTGGGTCACAACGCAGGTCCGGACTCCGAGGAAATTCTCGACGCGATCGCGACCGTCGATGCAGCGCTGGGCCTGCTGGTCGCCGGTCTCGAGGCACGGGGGCTCCTTGAGCAGACGAACCTCGTCGTCGTGTCAGACCATGGGATGATCCCGACGAGCCAGGATCGAGTGATGTTCGTGGACGACTACGTTGACCTCGAGACCGCCCGACCGATCGATTGGAATCCGGTGCTCGCTCTGTGGCCGGTCGAAGAGGACCTGGATGACGTCTACGACGCACTGCGGGAAGCTCACCCGCACGTGGCCATCTACCGGAAGGAGTCGATCCCCGATCGATTCGAGTACGGAACCCACCCGCGGGTCGCACCGATTGTCGGCATAGCGGACGACGGATGGACCATCACCACGCACCGGTACTTCGAGAGGGCGCCCGAGGCTGCCGACGGGGGAAACCACGGGTTCGATCAACACGCTCCCGACATGCAGGGCATCTTCGTCGCGGCCGGTCCGGCATTCCGTCAAGCCGCTCGAGTGCCGGCCTTCCCCAACGTGAGCGTGTATCCGCTATTGATGCAGGTGCTGGGCCTCCCGGCCATTCCAGGGGACTGGGACCTGTCCGACGTCGCCGGAATTCTGATCGAATGAAAAAGGGGGGCGCTCCGGAGAGCACCCCCCTTCAAGAACCGGATCTAGCGTCGAGCCTCAGCCGACCTTCACCACGTTCTTCGCCTTGGGGCCGCGTCCCTCCTCGGCAAGGTCGAACTCTACAACGTCGCCCTCGTCCAGGGTCTTGAAGCCCTCACTCTGGATCTCCGAGAAGTGAACGAACGCGTCTCGCGCGCCATCGTCGAACGACACGAAGCCAAAGCCCTTGTCGTTGTTGAACCACTTCACGGTGCCCGTCAGCTTCGACATACTACGCTCCTGCTGAGTGATACTCGCCCGATGCTCGACCTGTGCGCCGACACCGGCTGGTGATCTTCCCACGCCGGATGAACGACGAAAGGAATTCGCGAAAAGATAGGCCTCGATCCCGTTCTGTCAACGTCACTTGTGACACCGCGTGGGAGGGAAGCCCGTTTAGAGGATGAAGCGGTAGCCCACCATGAGCGCAAGGATGCGGTTCCGATAGTCGAGGTTGGCCTCCGAGTCGTCGAAAGAACGCAACCCGACGATGCCCCGACCGTCGATGACCAGGTGGCCCGATCCGAGGGGAATCTCGACATCCGCTCCGAACGCGATGCCGAGGTCGAGCGAGCGAGTCTGGAGCCCGGCCTCCGGACAGTCCACTGGACTCGACGCTCCGCCGGGAGCCGTGTCATAGGAGCAGCTCAACTCGTAGGCGAAAGAGGGCCCCACGAACAACTCCGGACGTGCCCCACCGCTCGCAAGCGCAAACTTGACGAGGACCGCAAACTCGAGGTACCGGAGCGACAGATTGTCATCGAACGGGTCGTCGGGATCTCTGTCGTTGTTCTCCCGACCGCCCTTCTCCACGTAAAGGCCATCAAGCTGCACAGCCCAACGGTCGGAGAACCGCAGCGTGCCCGAAAGCCCACCGATCAAACCGAACTTGTCGTGAGGAACGAAGACATCCTGGCCGGCCTGGTCGGCGACATTCGCGCCGACGAGCGCCCCCAGAGACGCCGGCGTTTCCTGAGCCGCAACCATTGTCGGAACGGCCAGGAGAACGCTGGTGACCATCGCTGCGCAGCGAATCGACACACGGACCTCACCGAGAGTGTGGCGGCGATCCGACCCGGAGCAGCCGGACCGCCGACCAAGATCGCGTGCCGCCGGAGCTGCCAGCAAGTGTTGCGGACCGGCAACAGTCGGGCGGCGCTCAGTCTCGGGGTGCCATCTCCCAGAGCACATTCACGATCTTCCACTCGCCATTCCAGCGGGCCACGTGGAGGTAGTCGATCCACACGCCGGCATCGATCCTGACGGAGGCGATGTTGTTGTAGATGTCGAGGATAGTGACGTCCTTCTTTTTTGCCTCGTCCGGAATTCCTGCCGCCCCGCCGCTGGCGGTAGCCTGGACGAGCTGCCCTGCCGTCATGTTCTGCAGGCGACTCTCAGGCCCCGCCGGGTCACCGACAATGCGCTTGGCGAGCTGCGGATGCAGTGCCCTCTCCATTCGCTCACCGTCGCTCGTGTAGAAGCCATCGATGTAGTCGAGAGCCGTGGCCACGATTGCCGAGGAGTCGGCTGCCGTCTGAGCCGGGGCGGCTTGCGCGTTGATAGTGCCGACCGCCGCGATAAGACCCAGCACCGCTCCGAGCTTCTTCATGATACCCTCCGATCAGGATGCGTTGCGCTGATTATCCGAATAACACCTTCCCCACCTGTGCCGCTGACTCGTCCCCCGCGGACGTGAGCCACCAGAGTCCACCACGGCACACGTCCCGCCTGCCCCTCCCAGACACGCAAGCGGGGAGTGACCGGGCGACACGGGATCGCTAGATTAACCTGTGCCCGGTTGGTACCGCGACGGTGACGCCACGCCTACGCGCGTTGCCACCGGGCGACACGGACCGCACGCTGGCGCAATGGGCGTCCCCTCCCTCGCCAACGTCCGACTTCCCGGTCGGGATGGAGGGATCATGCATCGCACCATTCGTGTTCTTCTGCTGGCACTGCTTCCGCTTGTTTCGTCCTGTGGCGGGGATGACGAAGCCACGGGCCCCTTATCGAACGACCTCATCGGCTCGTGGGACGCGACGGTAATCGAACTTAGCAGCGTCGCGAATCCGGATGTGAACGTCGAACTCGTTGCGCTCGGAGCGAATGGCAGGCTCGTCCTCGAGGCAAACGGGGACTTCGGGCTGAGCGTCGGCATACCCGGTGAACCCACAGAGTTTGCCGGCGGGACCTGGAGTTCAACGACGGTCTTGACCCTTTCCTTCGACTCTGGCGATATCGAGGGCGTCTGGCGGTTCGACTTCGTCCTCAGCGGCGACACGCTGCGTCTGACTGGGGCCTCGACGGTCTACGATTTCAACGAAGACGACATCGAAGACGCAGCGGTTTTGGATATGACGCTGGTCCGTCTCTGACTCGATGGTCCATGAGATGCCGGAGGAGGGACTCGCCGTCGAATACCAGTGTTGTCGGGGGTGCCAATGAAGCTGTAGCCGACTCCCTGGCCGCTTGCGTTGATTGTATTGACTTCGCTTTCGGCGCCTATTGTCGTCCTTCCCCGGTCGCCGACGGTTCCGGGACGGATTATGTTGCTGTATGCAGATCAGTACGCGTCCGTGACCGACGTGCAGGGGGGATCGCCTGGCGCCTGCCCGCAGTGCGAGGAGGTGGTCGGAGCGAATGCCCGCTTCTGCCAGAACTGCGGGACCCCGCTCACGCCAGAGACCGGCGATCCAGCGCTACGCCGGTCGACCGACAGCGAGCGGCGACAGCTCACGATCGTCTTCAGTGACCTCGTCGGGTCCACTGCGCTCTCCCAGCGGCTCGTGCCCGAGGACCTCAGCATCCTCATCCGCGACTACCAGCGCGAGGTCGAGGCGATCGTGGGGCGGTACGAGGGGCACGTCGCCCAGTATCTCGGCGACGGCGTCTTGATCTACTTCGGCTTCCCGCGCGCACACGAGGAGGACGCCGAACGCGCAGTGCGCGCCGGGCTCGACATCGTCGATGCGATACAGGTGGTCGAGCGGACGTGGCGCGAACGGCTCGGCGAGCCGCTGCAGGTCCGCGTCGGCATCCACACCGGCCAGGTGCTCATTGATCGAATTGGCGGCACCAGCCGCTCGGAACAGCTCGCGATGGGCGAGGCGCCCAACGTCGCCGCGCGCCTCCTCGCCGCTGCCGCCCCGGGGCAGGTGGTGATCAGTGCGCAGACGCAGGCCCTCGTCGGTGCGCGATTCGACCTCGAAGACCTGGGGGACCACGAACTCAAGGGCATCGCCGACCCCATCCGGATCTCGCGGGTCGTGCGCGTACTCGAAGCGACGAGCCGATTCGACGCAGCCGCCCGCGTAGAACTCACGCCGCTCGTGGGACGCGCCCAGGAGCTCGGGCTGCTAGTGGATCGCTGGCAACTCGCACAGGAGGGCGACGGACAGGTCGTGGTGATCGGCGCCGAGCCGGGGCTCGGCAAGTCGCGCCTCCTCCGCGAGCTGCAGCAGTCGCTGGGGCCGCGTGTGCGGACGCTGCTCCGCTTCGAATGCTCCCCTTTCCATTTGAACAGCGCCTTCCAGCCTCTCATCGACCACCTCGACCGTTTGCTCGCAAGACAGGGGGAGATGGGGCCGTCCGAGAAGCGCGACGCACTGGAGCGGCTCGTCGGGGGGCAGCCTCACGCCGGGCGCGACTTTCCGCTCCTCGCGTCACTGCTCGGGATCCCGATCGACACTCCGCCCGGGCCCGATTCGGGGTCGTCTGTGCGCCGGAAGAACCAGACGCTGAACGCCGCGGTGGACCTCACCTGCGCTCTTTCGAACGAAGGCGCGGCGCTCATGCTCTTCGAGGACGCGCACTGGGCCGATCCCAGCACCTTGGAGTTCCTGGATCTGCTGATCACCCGGGTGCCGCAGACCCCCCTCCTGATCGTCATCACCCACCGGCCAGAGTTCGGCCCACGTTGGACCCGCCAGGGACAGGTCGCCGCGCTCACGCTCTCCAACCTGAGCCGCGGCCAGGCGAGCGCGATCATTGAGGGTGTCGCCGATGGGAAGCTCCTACCAGACGGCCTGCTCGAGGAGATCGTGGCGAAGGCCGGCGGTGTCCCACTCTTCATCGAGGAGGTGACGCGGGCGATCCTCGAGTCGGGCCAGCTGCGCCTCGAGGGAGAGCGGTACGCGCTCGCGGCCGATACCGCGATGCTGGAGGTACCCGTCTCGCTACGAGCGTCGCTGATGGCGCGCCTCGACCGCGATCCCGCCGCGAAGCAGGTGGCGCAGGTTGGCGCCGTGATCGGCAGGGTGTTCGAGCGCAGACTCCTTGGCGCGGTCGCATCCGTCCCGGAGCAAGCGCTACCGACAGGCCTCGACACGCTCGTGGCCTCGGGCCTCGTCTTCCGCGACGGCGACGCCGACGCCGCGACCTACACGTTCAAGCACGCGCTGGTGGAGGACGTTGCCTACCAGTCGATCCCACGCGGGCGACGCCAGGCTCTGCACAAGGCGATCGCAAGGGCGCTCGACGGTCCCTCGCCCGACGGCCGCCCGGCGGCGCCGCAGTTGCTCGCCCACCACTACACCGAGGGCGGTGAGCCGGAGCTGGCAATACCCAACTGGCACCGCGCCGGACAGCAGGCACTCGAGGTGTACGCCAACTTCGAGGCGATCGGTCACCTGTCGCGCGGCATCGAGCTACTCGACCTTCTCCCGGTGACCGTCGAGCGGACGCGGCAGATGCTCGAAATGCAGATCGCCCTCGGCGCCCCTCTTATCGCGACCAAGGGCTATGCAGCGCCGGAAGTGCTGGCATCCTTCGATCGGGCGCGCGAGCTATGTGCCCTCATCGGCCAGACCCCGGAGCGCTTCCACGTGCTCTGGGGCCTGGCCGCCTTCTACCTGATCCGCGCCGACCTCGCCGCGGCGCGGCGGCTCGCAGAGGAATCCCTCGCTCAGGCCGAGCTGGACGACGACGAAGACCAGCGGCTCGAGGCGCACAGCTGGCTCGGCACGATCCTCTTCTACATGGCGGAGATGTCAGCGGCGCGTAGGCAGTTCGACGCGGCGCTGGGCATCTGATGACGAGAGACGCCACAACCTCCACGGCACCCGGTACGGGCTCGATCCGGCGATCCTCTGCCTCACGCACCTCACCTGGATGCGATGGCTCGACGGGGAGCCGGAGGCAGCGCTCGCGACCGAACGGGAGACTCTCGCGCTCGCTGGTCGGCTGGGACACCCGCTGAGCCTCGCCCACACACTCAACTTCACCTCGGTGCACCGGCAGTTCCGCCTTGAGGCGGAGGAGACGAAGGGCTTCGTGGACCGGGAGATCGCGCTGTCCGAAGAGCACCATTTCCCACATTATGCCGCTTATGGGACGATCCTCGGCGGCTGGACGTGCGCCGCGCAAGGCGATCCGGCGGGCGGCATCCGACAGATCCTGCAGGGGCTCGCCGCCCGGCGGGCGACTGGGGCCGATCTGGCGCGGCCCTTCTTCCTGACACTGCTCGCCGAGGCCCATCGGGACAATGGAGACGCGGCGGCCGCGCTCGAGGCACTCGCCGAGGCGGAAGAGGTGATGGACCGTACCGCCGAGCGCTGGTGGGAGCCCGAAGTGCATCGGGTGCGTGGCGAACTGCTGGCGGAGCCGGTTTCCGCGGCATCCGGAGCCGACCTCGAAGCCGCAGGGAAGTCGCTCCGCCATGCGCTCGAGACGGCCCGGCAGAACGGCTGCCCGGCGCTCGAGGCGCGCGCCAAGGAGAGTCTCACGCGCTCGCGCCTCGGCTGATCGCCTGCATTGCATGGCGTGTTTGCGGCTGTTTGCGTGCGGCCAACGTCGGGGGTATCCTGCCAACCTGTTCCAACGCTTCAGCCAACCAAGGAGTGGCCAATGTACATGTACGTGGAAATGTGGAACGCCAAACCGACCTGGCTCGGGCTTCCCCAGAAGGAGCGGGAGGCGTTCATGGGTAAGGTCGACGCCTTCCTGAATACGATCATGGGAGCGGATCGGGAGGTGTATGGCTGCTGCGTGAATGACGGAGACACCATGCCCAGGGCAGGCTATGCCTACCTCGTCGTGTGGAAGTTGAAGGATAAGTCGTGCGTACAGGCCATTGCGGACGGGACTGCCAGCGTGGGGTTCTATGACTACTTCGACCAGGTCAACATTGGTGGCAATCAGATCACATCAGATGACCTTGTCGGTGCATTGATGACGCTGTAACCGATCGCGCCTGGACGCAGATCACGTGTCGAAATGGCCGCCAACTGAGCCTGTCGTCCCTTTGGCGTTGACCCCAAAGAGAGATGCGAAATGTACTGGTATGTGGAAGCGTGGAAACCAACACCCGCCTGGCTGGCATTGGATGCTGCAGGGCGGCAGGAGTTTGCGGGCAAGGTCAAGGCACTGGTCGACTCCCTGATGAGTGAAGACTTGAAGCTGCTGGGTTGTGTGATCACGGACGATGACACGCAACTGCATGGTGGGTATCAGTATGCCGCCGTCTGGCAGGGCACGGACCGGTCGGAGATCGCCAGAATCGAGGAAGGCACGGCGCGGATTGGATGGCACACGTATTTCGAACAGGTCAACCATGGTAGCGAGCTCGCCACGGCTGAAGCGGTTATCGGGCACATGCTCCAACTGTGACGGCCCGGGCTCTTCGTGATCGGCACCACGGTGGTAGCTGGGCCTAAGTATCAAGCCATGGCAGCCAACTTCGATCGCGATTTCGGAGTGCCTGGTGGACCGCTTCCAAACCGCGGCGGCCCAACCGCCTGGGCCGCCTAACCCGCGCATGTAGCTGCCGAGAGCGGCTAGCTCCGGCTGTCGCCGCACCCCATTTTGGAATGTGAGGCCGCGCGACGGCTCACGTTAACACGAGACACCGAGACTACCAGCATGGCGAAGCGGATCCTCATCACGGGCGCAGCATCGGGTTTCGGCAGGGGCACGGCGATCGAGCTGGCGCGGCGCGGGCACACCGTCCTCGCCGGCGTCGAAATCGCGCCCCAGAAGACCACGCTGCTGTTGGCGGCGAAGGAGGCGGGCGTGGAGCTGACGGTCCTCCTCCTCGACATCACCAACGAGGCCGATCGGCGCGCGGCATTCAAGCACCAGATCGACGTACTGATCAACAACGCCGGCGTGATGGAGACGGGGCCAGTTGCCGAGATCCCGATGGAGTTGGTACGTCGCAATTTCGAGGTGAACGTCTTTGGAACCCTGGCGATGACGCAGGGTTTCGCACGGCAGATGGTAGACCGCAGCGCCGGCAAGATCCTCATTGTCTCGTCGATGGGCGGCCTTATCACCGTGCCACTCGGCGCGATCTACACCGCCACCAAGCACGCGCTTGAGAGCCTGGCCGAAGGGCTCAAGGCCGAGCTCGCCGGGACTGGGGTCGAGGTCTGCATCGCGAACCCGGGCCCCTTCAGCACAGGCTTCAACGACCGTGGGATGGAGATGATGCAGCGCTGGTTCGATCCGGCTACCACGCTCTCGCGCCCCGAGCTCTTCACGAGCCTCGATGGGGTGCTGGACAACCAGCTGGACCCGCAGCTCATGGTCGACGCGCTGGTGCGGCTCGCCGAGGAGGATGGCTCGAAGTACCGCACCGTGGTGCCGGCCGAGATCGTGCCGTGGCTGAAGGCGATCCAGGAGAAGGCGTGGGACGCGGGCAGCGACGACACACTCTGGGTCGATCCCTGACGCGTGGCGGAATGAGGACCGCCCCCGACGGCGCCGCTGCAAAGCGCCGTCGGGGGCGGTCGTACATCGATACTCGCCCTACGAGTGGTGGTGCGACTTGCCGAGCTTCATGTATGGGTAGCTCGTCGTCGGTGGAATGGCGTAGGGGAAGCTCTTCAGGATCTCCTGCGGGTTCGACCGCGGGTACGGTGGGTCAGCCGCCGCGGGGATGAAGCAGAAGGGATTCAGCGCCACGATCATCCAGAAGACCGCGTCCTCCACCAGGTTGCGGCCGTTCGGGTAGACCTGCGGCTCCGATGGGTCGTATGTCAGGATGTCAGGAAGGAAATACTCGGCCCACTTCTCGTCGGCCTGAATCTGTTTGAGTCGGTACTCGAACGCCTCCAGGTAGTTCTTCCGGTCGTCCACGGGCCTCGTCTCGTTGTACGGCTGCTTGAGTTCCCCGTACGGATAGTCATCGGGATTGCGTCCCGTCGGTGGGTCCGGCAGAAAGATGGCCGTGATGGAGCCGCGGCCGGCCCGGTCGAGTGGCTTGCCGTCGGCGTCCGACGTGAGCCCCCAGCCGCCGATCTTCTTACCCTTCAGGTCCGGGACTTCGAGCGCAACGATCGTCATGTTCGTGGGCCCGAAGGTGTCGGCGGAGCTGCCATTGGTCGCGAGACCGTCACTGCTCAGCGCGAAGCGCAGGTCATCTGACACCGGCGAGATCATCCCGCGGAAATCGAAGAAGAAGGGATCCTGCCGCGGACCGACGAAGAGCATCTCCCCGTTCGTTCCCTCGATCACGGTGGCCTGCTCGGCGCCGTAGGCCGTGCTTTCTCCGGTGGCGACGATCTCGCCGCGCGGCAGGTTCGAGACGGCGTCGTCGCCGGTCGCCCTGCGCATCGTCACGCGCTGGGTCGGTACGTTTCCCTCGACGGTGATTTTGTACGAGACGTCGGCCACGGCGTCGTCATCCAGGTCGATCTTGAACTCGTAGGTCGCAGTGGCGTCGAGGTGGATCTCCGATGTGACACGCGGATCGGGGTCGGTAAGCGGGTTGAGGGTGATCATGAAGACCGGGCCGCCGCTGGCCCCGGGCCACAGGAAATAGTCCCCGATGTCGATCATCGGGTGGCTGTCGACGTACGGTGAGTCCTTATGATCGGACATCTTCGTGCTCCGTGGTCGAGGAATACTGCTACTGTGAGATCAAGGAATCTGGCGCAAAATTTCCTGGCGAATGGTCGTTTCGATGGTCTCCATGAAGCCGTCCTGCGGGTTCGCCTCGTCCTCTGTGAACCAGGGGTCCATCTGCGTGCTGATATTGAAGTCCACGCTCGGAAAGTCCGGACTCAGCAACTGCTCGCGGGTCGTCTCCACGCCGAGGCGCGAAAGGAACGCGGCCACGAATTCCGGTCCGTACGATGCGACGCCAAAGTCGGACGAAGTGAGGATGAGCTTCACGTCGCCCGGCTCGCGCAGCTTGCTCCCTCCGTCCGTCCAGCGGGATCGGCATCATGCTGAACGTCGTGTAGAGCGCGTTGTTGAGCGCGTTCAGCTTGCAGACGTCCTGGTTCCAGCTTCCATCGGCCAAGCGGAAGTTGACCGCCCAGGTGAGGATGGTCTGGTCGGATCCGAGTTGCTTGAAGAAGTCGTAATGCGGTCCGTTGCACGATCTCGGCGTTCGACTTGCCGACGAACCAGGTGCGGATGTCCTTCAGTTGCTGCTCGACTTCAGCCGCCGGCCGGCCTTCGCGTTCGGCCGGGATCCGCTGGACGAAGGCGATGCGGAACGGGTCGCCGGGTCCGGCCATGGTACGAAGGCGCGCGTAGAGCTTCTTGCTCGAGAAGATACAACTCTCGAGGATCCTGCCGTAGCCGCGCCGCGTGGGTCGGATCGCCTGGTGGCTGAAGTAGACCGCCGCGGCCGCCGCACCCGGTTTGCTTCCCTCGATCCCGTAGACGCCGACCGTGGGATCGGCCGCACCGTGGAAGACGACGGGCGACTTGAGCGACACGAGGTTTCGCATGTCGCTATCGCGATAGCAGAGCCCCCCCGCGGGATACGGAATGTACCCCGCCTTGTGCGGATCGACGGTGATCGAGTCGACCTCGCCCATCGCCAGCAAGTGCCGTCGGATGTCCTCGTTCATCGGCGTCTCGGGTATCGGAGCGAGCACCCGGCCACCGCTCCGGTGCGCGCGAGGCTCCGGCGCGCGCGCCGCCGGCCCCTCGGCCGGAATCCGGTCGTGGAAGGTGGATGCGAAGTAGCCGCCCCAGGCCGCATTGGCGTGGATGGTGAACTCCATTCCCTGGTCACGGAACTCGTCGCGGAGCGCCAGCATGTCGTCGAGCGGATCGACGGCGCTCTCCTCGGTGGAACCCATCACCGCCACCACAGCGATGACGGGAGTCCTGGTGTCGAGCGCCTTTTTCAGGTAGGCGCGGAGGGTCCGCGGGTTGTCCGGGTAGTTCCCAGCCAGATCGACTTCCTGTCGCGCGTCCAAGTCCACGTGGACGTCCCACATTTGGTTGGTGCCGAGTCCGAGCAGCGCCACGCCCTTGGGCCACGAGTAATGGTTCGTCGCTGGCGAGGTAATCACCGGGAGATGCGGGAGCCCCGGACCCTGCACGTAGCGCAAGCAGGCGCCGGCCATGCCGAGCGCCGAGACCGTGTAGGGCTCCATGTAGCCGGTGAGTGCGGCCTTCGGGATCTCCGTGTGGTCACACACCCGCTGCGGGAGGGAGGTCACGACGTCGATCGGGAGGTTGAGCAGCTCCCAGGCCGTGCAGTCGCCGAGCCGCTTCGCCTTCCCCTCGAGCAGGGGCACCATCAGACCGAGGATGGCCGCCGCCTCGGGGACCGCCCGGGCCGTCTCGACCAGGGCCGGCGGGAAGAACTTGAGGTTCCGCGCCATCCAGAGCCCTTCCATGTTCGCCAGCGAGCCGTCGCAGGTGATGTGACCCCAGGCGCGCGGCTGGGCCTCGACGTCCAGTGGGACGTGGAAGCCGAGCATCCGGCAGAGGTCGTCGCCGACGGCGATCTCCATCATCGTCGTCACGGGAGAGGCCTCGGCGGCAACGTTGTTCTGGTTGTAGAGCATCGCCGCGAAGTAGCCCGCGAGCCCCGGAATCGTGACGTCCCAGAGCATGTGGCCCTGGCTGCGCATGCTGAAGAAGGCACCCGACTCCTGAAGCGCTGCGAGGAGGGCCTGATGGTCGCGGCGTAGCTCGCTGACGGCCTCGGTGTAGATAGGCTCCTGCTGCATTGCCGACGTGATGAACGCCGGGTCCTCCGGATAGACATCCTTCCGGAATCCGAGGTGCGCGTCGAGGGCGGCGCGGACCAGCTCCTGGAGAATCGCGCCGTTCTCGCCCTTGGGGCCGAGGAACCAGGTGGTCAGCGCATTGGTCCCCTCGCCGTCGAGGCGAATGTCATGCTTGTCACGAAGGGCGCCGAGCGCGGCGGCGAACTGCGCTTTCAGATGATCGGACATTCTCGCTCCTTTGCCGGATCGGTCGAACGAAAGAGGCCGGCGGATAAGATGCTCGTATCCGAATACTGGGCAACCGTTCCGCCGTAGTTCACGTCGGGCTCCGTAGCAGTGTTCTCATTACCGACTCGCCCTTCCGCAGTCGCTCGCTCACCCGTGCCGAATTTTCGATACATGATGCGAACCGTAACAATCGAAGCCACGTCCTCGCCGCCGGGCATGTAGATGGTGTTGGGACTCAGCTCGACCGATTGATTTGGTACAGGCGCGAAGCCAGGGGGTCGCATTCTACCAACGGTGACCTGTGCGCCGATCATCGAGATTCTCGTTCTTCTCCTTGAACGGCATGGTGTCCTCCCCAGGCAGCTGGGTGGCGTGAATCCCAGTGACGCACCTCGCGACCCAGCTGTCAAGCCGCGCCCCGCCCCATTTGCGTCCCCTTGGGACCACGTCGCCCACTGAACCCGACCGAAACCACCGGGCGCTGTCCTAACGTTCATACCGGGAGGGTACGGGCACGGATATGCGGCCATCAAAGAGAGCCGCGCAGCGAGGGGTCGGCGTCAGTTCACGTGCGTGTCGAAGTTGTCGATGAGCCAGGCATTCGAATCAGATTTGGCAGCGCATCGGGGTGCTTCGTTCCGAACTCACGAAGGCAGGCTAGATGCGCCAAGCTGCCGGCCGAGTTCGTGCCCCCGGCGTCAAAACCGGGCGCTTTTCTAACATCCGTAAGTTGTCGCGGGTCAACAATGCCGGAGGAGGGACTCGAACCCTCAAGGGATTGCTCCCACCGGATTTTGAGTCCGGCGCGTCTGCCAGTTCCGCCACTCCGGCTGGTTTCGCGATCGCAACCTACGATCCGACCCGCCGACCGCAACCTTCAGCCCGCCCTACGACCAATGGAAGGAAGGGCCGAACGCCCGACCCGCTACGCCTTGCAGACCGAGAGGTTGTCCGCTAACGTCGCAACAAGCATTTTTCCGGTGTTCGGATCGACACCCGAGACGACCTCACGCGGAGGACCTCGATGAAGAAGTTCGTTTTTGCGGCAGCTCTGGCTCTGATGTTCGTTTGGACGCCGGAGGCACAAGCTCAGGACATGACGGTCGCCAACTACCAGGGAATGTGGACGCCGATCGGCCAGCTCGCGCCGGGCGTGCGCCACGTGACCAAGGATGCGCAGGAAGTCAGCGTCGTCCTGCAGATCCAGGCCAAGAGGAATCAGGGTTCGCTCGTTGTGGGCGGGAATCAGTTCCAGTGGAAGAACATCACCACCGTCGGAGATGTCCCGGTGGACAGCTTCTCGTTCGGCATGGAACTCAGGCCGGACTACTGGGTGAGCTGCACGCTCGCCAGCGAGCTGATGATGGCACCCGCT